>JBEKPJ010000010.1:0-172600 GCA_049520935.1 Terriglobales bacterium
TTCTCTGTCATCCCGGCGTCGCTGACTCTTCGCGAAAGCTGCATGCAGCAAACCTGCACGTGCAGTTTGAGCGGCGGACGGAGGCCAGCGCGTAAGCGCGCCTCCTCCGACCCGACTGCAATAGGATTGAGCCGGAGACTCGGTGCCAAACTTCAGCACGAAGAGCGCCTAACGAGTGCTTAGATACTCTCCCTCGAACCCGAGCATCGCACGAACCGATTTGGCCACCACCGAGGCATGGCGATCAACGCCGATACCGTCTTCCAATACAAGGTGACCGCGATCTATGCAGACCTGGATGCCATAGCCAAAGAGCGTGAGGACACCGTGGCCGTTTGTTAGAGAGTGGATTATCCTTATCCATCCCAACTCGCGTCAAATCAGTTGCCTACTCCATGGCAAGATGGCACTTTAAGGAATCGTTGCCACTACCCCCCCGCGTTTGACCCTTCTTTTCACGCCCTTGTAAGATCAAGGATTCCCTCCTTCTACCGGAATCTGCCGAGCTTTCCAGGGCCGAGCGGTCGAAGGCGGTCGTCCCTACGAAAGTGCTGGGAGCTGGACTCTCAAGATGCCGCACGAATTGCCTAAAGCTTACGAACCCGGTGCGATTGAAGCGCGTTGGGCCGAGTATTGGGTCCGAGAAAGCCTGTTCCATGTCGAAACGCCGGCCGAGGGAGATTCGCGCCCGGTCTTCACCCTGTTGCTGCCGCCGCCGAACGTCACCGGGCGGCTCCACATGGGCCACATGCTCAACCAGACACAGATGGATATCATCGTGCGCTGGCACCGCATGCGCGGCGAGGTTTCGCTCTGGTTGCCGGGCACCGACCACGCTGGCATCGCGACGCAGATGATGGTCGAGCGCCAGCTGGCCAAGGAAGGCAAGAAGCGGCGCGAGATGGGACGCGAGAGATTTATCGCGCGCGTCTGGGAGTGGCGGGGCGAGTACGGGGGCGCCATTCTCGACCAGATGAAGCGGCTGGGCGCTTCGGTCGATTGGGGTCGCGAATATTTCACCATGGACGACAAGCTGTCGCGCGCGGTGAAAGAAGTCTTCGTGCGCCTCTATGAAGAGGGGCTGATTTACCGCGGAAAGTACATCGTAAACTGGTGTTCCGACTGCGGCACCGCGATCTCGGACCTGGAAGTGAAGCACGAAGACGTCGCGGGCAAGCTGTACGAGATCCGTTATCCGGTGGTGGGCAGTGACGAGTCGATCACGGTTGCGACGACGCGCCCCGAGACGATGTTGGGCGATACGGCGGTCGCGGTCAATCCGAGGGACGTGCGCTACACCCATCTGCACGGCAAGCATGTGCTGCTGCCGTTGATGAACCGCGAGATCCCCATCATTGCCGACGAACTGGCGCAGCCGGAGTTTGGCACCGGCGCGGTCAAGGTGACGCCGGCGCACGATCCTAACGACTTCGAGGCCGGATTGCGTCATAACCTGCCGCAGATCGAAGTCATTGACGAGCACGCCAACATGAATGCCAATGCCGGCGCGTACGCAGGACTGGATCGTTTTGCCGCTCGCGCGCATGTGATCGAAGACCTTTCCGAGCGGGGGTTTCTGGTGGGCACCAAAGACTACACGGTCGCTCTTGGCAAGTGCGATCGCTCGGGGACGATCGTCGAGCCACGGCTTTCGACGCAGTGGTTCATCAAGATTGCGCCGCTGGCCAAACGCGCGATCGAAGTCGTGGAGAAGGGATACATCCGGTTCACGCCAGAAAACTACGGGCAGATCTATTTGAACTGGATGCACAACATCCACGACTGGTGTATCTCGCGCCAGTTGTGGTGGGGACACCGGATTCCCGCGTGGTATTGCGGCGGGTGCAAGGAAGTCGTGGTTTCGCGTGAAGCTCCTTCCGTGTGCCGATGCGGCAGCACGCAGCTCGAGCAGGATACGGACGTCCTCGACACCTGGTTTTCCTCAGGCCTGCTGCCGTTTACGACGCTCGGCTGGCCGGAGGCTACGCGGGACCAAGAGGTGTTTTATCCGAATTCGCTGATGATCACCGGCTTTGACATCCTCTTTTTCTGGGTAGCGCGCATGATCATGCTCGGCTGCTGGTTCATGGCACCGCGGTCGACGGCGAGTGAAAAAGCAGGATTGCAGGAAATCTCTGACGCCGCGCTGCGTACGAGTGTTCCCTTTCGAGAGGTTTACATCCATGCCCTGGTGCGCGATGCCGAGCGGCAGAAAATGTCGAAGACCAAGGGCAATGTGCTCGATCCCATCGAGGTCATTGGCCAGTACGGGACCGATGCTACCCGGTTTACGCTCGCGGCGATGGCTGCGCCCGGAACCGATATTGCCTTCAGCGAGAGCCGCACGGCTGGCTATCGGAATTTTGCCAACAAAATATGGAATGCGGCGCGCCTGATGTTCATGAACCTGGACCGCATCGACCCGGCCTTGCGTCCGGGCGACGCTCCGGTCGCGCCAGGGCCCCGTCACCATCGAGGGCTGGCCGGATTCCACGCCGACACGCTCGAAGACCGATGGATTCTCTCGCGCTTCAATCGCGCCGCCAAGGACGTCAACGAGTCGCTCGAAGTCTATCGCTTCGATGAGGCCGCGACGCGCATCTACGACTTTTTCTGGGGCGAGTTCTGCGACTGGTATCTGGAGCGGATCAAACCGCGGCTGAACTTTGAAGAAGGTGCTGACCGGACAGAAGCGCGGGTCGCTTGCGCGAACCTGGTCCAACTGTTCGAGGCGTCGCTCCGGCTGCTGCATCCGGTGATGCCGTTTATCACCGAGGAAATCTGGCACGCCCTCTACGATGGCAAGCCCCCGCTCCGCTCGATCGCGCTGGCGGCGTATCCGGCGGCGGACGAAGCGCAGATCGATGGCGACGCGGAGACGGAGATGGCCATCCTGCAGGACCTGATTGTCAGTGTGCGCAACCTGCGGGCGGAATTGAAGGTCGAGCCGAAGGTCAAGGTCGCGATCGAAGTCTTTGCCCACGAGCCGGCGATTCGCGCGATGATCGAACGGAATCTGGGCGCGGTTTTGCTCGATCGTCCTGCGAACGTGGAGCAGGTCAGGTTTGCCGACGGCGCGCTCGCGAACTTACCCGACGCCCGCAGCACCTCGCGCTTTGATGTGCACGCGATCTACGAAAAAAAGGTTGACGTTGCGGCCGAGCGCGAGCGGCTAAGGAAGGAATTGGAGAAACTTGACAAGCCGCTGGCCGGTTCGCAAGCGCGCCTGGGCGACGCGCAGTTCTTGAGCAAAGCTCCCGCGCACGTAATCGACGGATTGCGCAAGCAGGTAGACGAGCTGACGATTCTAAAACAGAAGCTCCTCGCCAAGTTGAGGGAGTTGGGAGAGGCAGAACCCGCGTAGGGGACACCCTTCGTGTCCTGCTACGAACAGCGATCGCATCCATGGACTGGAATTCACGCCGCATCACCGCGATTCTCGAAAACGCGCTCGCCGAAGATCGGGCGACGCGCGATGCCACCAGCTATGCCTGCATCGATCCCAATCTGAGCGCTGCGGCGACGATTATCGCGAAACAGGAATGCATCCTTGCCGGCCTCGGCTGCGTGCCGCGGATTCTCGACGTTTACGCCGCCCTCGACGGAGCCGTAACTTCGCACTACGACGTGACCAGCCACCCATCGATTTTTGACGGTATCCGCGTGAAACCGGAGCAGCCGATCGCGGTCATCCGCCACAATGCGCGGGTGATCCTGTCCTGCGAGCGCGTGATCCTGAATTTCCTGCAGCGTATGGCCGGAATTGCGACCACCACGCGCAAGTTTGTGGATGCGGTCGAGGGCACGCGCGTGCGAATTCTCGATACCCGCAAGACTGCGCCCGGGCTGCGCCTGCTGGACAAGCATGCGGTGCGCTGCGGCGGCGGCCAGAACCACCGCCTCGATCTCTCCGACGGCGTGCTGATCAAAAACAACCACATTACGCTCGCCGGAGGCACGGTTCCGGCGCTCGAGCGCGCCATCCGCAACCGGCGTGGGCGCCAGCCGATCGAGATTGAAGTCCGGTCACTCGAACAGTTGCAGCAGGCGCTCGCACACGGAGCGGAGGCAATCCTGCTCGATCATGTAAGCGTGGAGGAGGTGCGGCAAGCGGTCGGGATCTGTGCGCGCCAGCCCCGGCCGATCCCGCTCGAGTGCGCCGGGGGAATCACGCTCGAAAACGTGCGCTCCTATGCGGAGACCGGCGTCGACTTTATTTCCGTGGGAGCGCTAACCCATCCCTCGACCGCAATCGATATGGGTATGCGGGTATCACCCGCATAGGATTGAATCGGTTGGCCGTTTCGTCGCCCGTTTTTCGCCGGGCGAGACGAGTTCGTCTCCGGGGCTCCTCCACGGAGTTGATTCTGCCAGCCACCAACCACCCGTGACTGTTTATAATTCCCTCCATCTCCGCGTTCCGCAAAACTCGCAGCCTGCCGTCGGCCCACAAGGCGACCGACGTTCGCCTGGGGCGGATCGTCCGTCTGCTCATCGGCCACGCGACGGTCGTCGCCAGCGGCACCAAGATTGCCGAGGAGCTTGGGACCAGCCGCTCGGAAGTGTGGCGGCTCGTCCAGCAACTGCGAGCGCTGGGCGTCGATGTTGCGGGACATCCGGCAACGGGCTACCAGCTGCGCTCCGTCCCCGACCTGTTGCTGCCGGAGATGCTGGCAACCTCGTTGAAGGGCACCATTTTCGGGGCCAATTCGGGCAAGCAGATTCATCACTATTACCGAATCGGCTCCACCAATTCCGAGGCCATGCGACTGGCCGCCGAAGGCGCGGCCGAGGGCAGTGTTTTTCTCGCCGAAGAGCAGCTTGCCGGCCGGGGACGAGGCGAGCACAGCTGGCATTCGGCGCGCTCGTCGGGCATCTACTGTTCGGTGATCCTGCGCCCGGCCATTTCACCCTCGGATGCGCTGATTGTTTCCCTGGCTGCAGGCTTGGCAGTCCACGCTGCGATAGCCGAGATTGCGCCGCAGCTGGAGGCGGATCTGAAATGGCCGAACGATCTCCTCGCTGGCGGCAAGAAATTCTGTGGCATTCTTATCGAGATGAACGCCGAGGCGACCAGAGTGCGCCATCTGGTGGTGGGCATCGGTATCAATGTCAACCAGACGAAGTTTCCAGCGGAGTTGCGCGAACTGGCGACTTCACTGCGCATGGAAACCGGCAGCGAATGGTCGCGAGTGACTCTCTGCGCAGCTTTGCTAAAATCGCTGGACCGCGAATATCGCTGCCTGCTTCAGGATGCGGGAGCGCGAGAACGCGTCCTTCGCCGGTTCGAGGAGCGTTCCTCGTCGGTGCGCGGCAGAAAAGTGAGCATTGACGAAGACGACACCCTGAAAGGCGTAACCGAAGGTCTGGATGAGCGGGGATTTTTGCAAGTGAGAACGGCAGAAGGTCTGCGCAAGGTGTTGAGCGGAACAGTTCGGACGATTGCTAATTTGTAATTTGAGCGGTGCACTTTTCCCACTCCAATTCCCAATCAGCAATTACGAATTCTCCTATGCTGCTAGTGATCGATGTCGGCAATACCAACACGGTGCTGGGCATTTTTGAGCGAGTACCCCACCGTCCCGGCGAGGACGTAACCAGCGAAGCGCCCCGTTACGAGCATCTCGTCGCCAACTGGCGCGTCAGCTCGCATCTGAGCCGCACCGTCGACGAGTACGGCGTCATCTTCCGCAACCTTTTCTCCATGGAAAACCTGCAGGTGTCGAGCGTGCACGGCATCGTGGTTTCCTCGGTGGTGCCGCCCCTCGATCCGGTGCTGCGCCAGGTCTGTGAGCGCTACTTCAACAGCAAGCCGCTGTTCATCGAGCCCGGTGTGAAAACCGGCGTGCCGGTGCTCTATGACAATCCGGCGGAAGTGGGCGCCGATCGCATCGTGAATGCGGTGGCTGCCTTTGAAAAATATGGCGGCCCCTGCGTGATTGTCGATTTTGGCACGGCGACGACGTTCGACTGTGTTTCGAAGAAGGGCGAGTACATGGGGGGCGTGATTTGTCCGGGCATCGGCATTTCGGCGGATGCGCTTTTTCAGCGCACCGCGCGCCTGCCGCGAGTGGAAATTCGCAAGCCGGCGCGGGTCATTGGAACCAATACGGTCGGAAGTTTGCAGTCCGGTCTGTATTACGGATATCTCGGTTTGGTCGACGGCATCCTCGAGCGACTGATGGATGAACTGGGCTCGGAAACGCAGGTGCTGGCGACCGGGGGGCTGGGATCACTGATTGGCACCGCCTCCCGCTTCATCAAGCATGTGGACGAGTTTCTAACCCTCGACGGGCTGCGCATCATCTGGGACCGGAACCAGTTCTTTCGCCGCGAAGCTGTGCCGAAGGCGGCCAAGGTTGCGCCGGCCAAGCCTCCGGATGCAGACGCAAAACCATGGCCCTCGCCGAGATCTCCGAAATCGCGCTGAATCCGCGTCAACCATCGTGGAAAATTACTACCATTACTTCACCGAAATCGAAGAGCACTATCTGCGGCGGCGCGGAACTCACCTGCTGCTTTCGACGCTCGATTGGGCCCTGATTGAGACTTGGAAAAGTGCGGGCGTGCCGCTCGAGGCCGTTCTCCGCGGAATCGATGACGCTTTCGACAAGTACGACCGGCGTCGCTCGCAATCGAAAAAAGTCAACAGCCTGACTTACTGTTCGCAGGCGGTCATGGCCGCGGCGGAGGACATGAAAGAAGCCTCCGTGGGGGCCAACACCGAAGCAAGAACCCGGCGCGATCCTGGATTTGAGACGGCGCAGATTGCGGCATTCTTGCGCGCCAACGCCGATCGGCTCGAAAAAGCAAAACTGCCGGAGAGCTTGGGGTTCGGCGCAGGGAAGCTGGCGCGAGAACAGGCCGCTTCGTTGCGCGAGATCGCGCATTCGATCGAGAGCAGCGGCAAACTCCCGCGCCTGGAGGATCTGGAACGTCGGCTGACCGTGCTGGAGGAAAAACTGTTCGCACTGCTGATGGCGGCCACTTCCGACGAAATTCTGGTTGAGGTCCGCGGGGAAGCAGAACGAGACATCGCTCCTTACCGGCGAAACATGACCACGGCGCAAGTTGAGCAGTTACACAAGCAGTATGTGCAAAAACGCCTGCTCGAGCGCGGCGGCGTGCCGCGGCTCAGCTTGTTCTATATGCATTGATCCAGAATTTCAGCGCTATCGGCCCGGCGCTGCGGCATCGATGTCTGCTTGATCGCTTGCTCGATGCCGAGCCCAATGGCCCGGAAAGAGCGCCCGAGACGCAGATGGCTGCCAAACCGACTCACCCCTCCAGGAATTGATGGTTCGAGTTATATGCGCACCCATTGCGCTAAATGGGAATCGCCCAGGCGGCGCTTTCATCTCACCGCTTGGTTGACCCTTTCCGTCGCTGCCCTGGTTCGTTCTCGATTTCCAGGCGACGTCGCTGCCACGATATAGGTAAACTGCAGCGTGCTTCTCTCCATCGAAAAACTGATCTACGGTGGTGACGGCTTGGCGCGCACGGCTGCCGGGGTCGATGGCCGTTCCATGGCTGTGTTTGTTCCCTTTGTTCTGCCGGGAGAAATCGTGGATGCCACGATCGGGCAGGGGAAGGCAGGCTTCGCGCGCGGCCGGGTGACGCGGCTGATCGAAGCTTCGCCCCATCGGATCGCAGCCGGTTGTCCCTACTTCGGGCAATGCGGCGGATGCCACTACCAGCATATTCCCTACGCGCAGCAACTGCAGTTCAAAGCGGCCATCCTGCGTGAGACGCTTCAGCGCATCGCGAAGGTCGACCTGAAATCCGAAATTCGCCTGCATGCTTCGCCTCCCTGGAACTATCGCAACCGCACTCGGCTACGGCTGAAAACGGCGCCAGAGTTTGCGCTGGGATACTTCCGTATGGGCTCGCATGATTTTCTTCCGGTGCGCGAATGTCCCATCAGCTCTCCGCTGATCAATCGAATGATGGCGCGGCTGCTCGATTGCGCGGGATTGAACTGCCCGGCGAGCGTGCTCGAGATCGAACTGTTTGCCAACGCCTCCGATGAGCGGCTGCTGGCGTGGGCGTTCTGTCGACCGGAAGCCGACAAGCAGGATTTACTGCGCTGGGCCGAAGCGCTCGCGCGCGAGTGGCCGGAAATCGGCGGCATGACCTTTTTCTCCTCGCGGCGACAGCCTTCCGAGCGCGCAGCTTCGGAGCGACAAATGCAAGAGGACTCACTCGAGGAGGGGAAGCTGCTCGCGCAAGCGGGCGCGAAAGCCGTTCGCTACCAAACGCAGAACCACCAATACCAAGTGAGCGCGGGAGCTTTCTTCCAGGTCAACCGTCATCTTATCGACCAACTCATTTCGGTCGTGACCGGCAATGTCCAGGGTGACTTTGCGATCGACCTGTATGCCGGGGTGGGCCTGTTTTCCGCGGCGCTGGCGAACAACTTTCGTCACATTCTGGCGGTGGAGGCGTCACAGACATCGCACGGCGATCTTAGGCAGAATGCTCCTGCGAACGTGAAAGCGGTCGGCGCGCGAACTGAGGACTACCTGAGCGGCCAGCCGGTGCGAAAACGTCCCGACTTGGTCGTCCTGGACCCTCCCCGCACTGGTCTCGGCAAGACGGTGACCAGGTCTCTGGTGGAACTTCAAGCGCCCCGCCTCCGGTACGTTTCGTGTGATCCGGCGACGCTGGCCCGGGACCTCCCCCCCCTGCTGGCGGCCGGTTACGGTATCGAGGAAGTGCACTTGTTTGATCTCTTCCCCGAAACCTTTCACATTGAGTCGGCGATGTTGCTGATGCGCTGACCGCTTTCACTCCGCCTAGGTTCCTCCTGGAAGACGGGTGGGTGCTTGAGGGAGCTCCGGCGCGGAGCGAGACCGCGCCGGAGCCCACTCGTTGTCTCGGGCTGGCACCGGAAGCGCTCGACTCTCTGGTCCGTAACCCGTACCTGTGGTCCAAGCCACCTCGAGCGGCTCGGCTGCAAAAGGACGCTTCACCTCAGCCTCTGGCGGCGCCACCACGTCTGCGGAGATCCAGTGATCGGCTCGAGCGGTGCAGGAAGCCGGCGGCAACCGCGACTCTAGCGACAAGCAGAGCACCGGTCAGGTTTGTTCGGGTGGGCAAGCCCGTGACCGCGGGCTCGCGCTGCCAACCAAACTCCCGGGTCGCGGCAGCCTAGCCGGCAATATCGGCAGTCTCGTCGTCGAGCGGCGGCAGCTTTCGGTAGGCATCGATAATTTTTTCCGCCTCTGGCGCGTCCGCTTCGCGCACAAGAATGACGGTTCCGCCCACACCCGGGAACGCGTCCTGTACCGCATCAATCGATTTCAAATCCGACTCGATGCCAGCAGATTCCAGAAGGCCCTGCACGACGATGGCTTCGTTTTCCTGCTCGGTATCGAAAATCTTGACGAGCTTTTCGTTGGGCTCGGGTTGAGGCGTGGGGATCGTGGGTTCTGGCATGCGTCCTCCCTAGGAATTGTCTATCACAGATTACGGCAGTCACTATACGCCTGTCTTGCGGGGTCACAAAGGTGCCGGAACCAGGGGGCGGCTTGCCCGGCGAGCGAATCTGTCACAATGGGCGCATGCGGCGCAACGCCGCGACCGGGTCCGACATCCAATACGAGACGGGGGCAGCATGGAAGTGCAGCGGGCCGAACCACCAAATGGAGATAGTAGCGACCCTAGCGAAGAAGCCCGAAGGCTCCGCCGTCTCCAGGTAATGATGAGCATGGTGATGTCGGTCATCAGCCAGGATCCGAACCTCACCCTGGAAGAGGCCGCCGAAATGAGCGCCAACGCTCGTCGCGCTGCTCTCAGCATGTTTCCCGACAAAGAACTCGCCTACGACATCCTCTACCGCCCGCGCCTGCAGCGACTGATCAACGAGCGTTTCCGGCTGCAATAAGACCTTCGAAGCCCAGCCAGCTCCCCGCTCTTGCCGGCCCAAACTTTCGTTTGGCTGATTAGCAGTTTCTTATAGAGATGATTTATTAGAACGCGCTAATGTCTATGCGGTGTAGGGATCCACACCCGTTGGGAGCATCCGATGTGCAAACTAATCTATCCATCCCGGTTGAGCAGACTGTTCTGGGTCTCATTGCTGGTCCTGTTGATCTCGATCGTGGCATCCGCTCAGGACCCCACCAAGGTCGAGCCCAGGCACTACAAGCTGGCTTTTGAGAACGAACATGTGCAAGTGGTCAGCGTCCACTACGGACCGCATGAGAAATCGAGCCTGCACGCGCATCCGGGAGGCGTGGTCGTAGTTCTCACGGCCGGCCATCTCCGCTTCACAGACGAAAATGGAAAGACCCAAGAGGTGTTTGCCAAGCCGGGCGAGTCGCGCTGGTTCCCGGCCTTCAAGCATCGTGTCGAAAATCTCGGGGACACGACCTACAATGCCGTCTATATCGGTATCAAATCCAAACGCTCGGATAACGAAGTCAGCCTGAAAGGTGGCTCAGGGCAGATGGACGACGAGACCAAGAAGCTCGTGGCCGAAGCGCTTCTGGCTGCGGCGAAGTAAGACCGTCGGCAACCATCGTCCGCAAAAATGCGGCCGCCGAAGCAGAAAATAGGGCTGATCCCTGGCTCGAGTCAACATTTCGTGCCCCCTCCGCAGCCAGGTTCTTGCCCCCCTTTCATTCGACGTTCACCGTGAACAAAACCGGATCAATCCCGGCAACCGATGCTGTAACGGTCACTGCGCCGCTTTGCGCCGGAGTCTTGTAGCGCGTTCCCGCGATTCCTTTCGCGTTCGTTGCCGCCGGATCAGGCGAAAAACTGCCGCCGGCACCGTTGTCACTGTAGGCGACTGAAATCCCGGGTACCGGATTGCCGAACTGGTCTTCGACCATCACCTGCAAGAGCTTCGGCGCCGCCGTCCCCGCCTTCACCGTTTGATTGTTACCGGCATAAATCTCCAGCTCGTTTGCCGGTCCAGCCAGAACCGTTTCTTTGAAACCCACCGGAGTCAGTCCCGTTGCCTCCGCACTAATTTCTACGACCCCGGACTTGGTACCGGTGGTGTAGGAACTGCTCGCATAGCCGGAAGAATCCGTGGTCGCGGTCGGGGAGGAGAACGCGCCGCCCGCGCCCCCGTCGGAGAAGTTCACCTGGATTCCGGCAACGCCGTTGCCCTTGGCGTCGGTTGCCCGGACTTTCAGCGCAACAGGCAACAGCGAGGTCACGGGCCCGTTCTGATAGTTTCCCGCCGAGATCGCCAACTTCGTCGCCACGCCCCCGATGGCTGTCACCACGAACGTCGCGCTCACATATCCCAAGCTGGACGCGGTGATGGTGTAGGTACCGGGTTTTGAGGGCAGCGTGTAGGACGTTACGGCTGTCCCCGTGTTGTCGGTAACGGCGTTGGGGTTCGAAAACGAGCCACCCTTGCCGTTCGCGCTGAAATCGATAGGAATGCCCGGGGTCTGCATCGGTTCGCCGCTGTAGGGGTCCTGAAGGGCCGCTTGCAAGGGAAGGGGCAGGGTTGTCCCCACGGTTCCGGATTGGTTGTTACCGCCCGCGGGGGTAATGATCGGCAACAGACCAAAGACCGTCAGTTCGGTTTGGCCATTGACGTAGACCCTGCCATCGGCCACGATCGGCATCTCGAAGTGGACCGCCGGACCGAACGCATCGCGCTTACCGGCCATCGAGTTGTCGTAAAACTCGATCGCAAGATTGGTGGCGTCCAAGCCGAAAAGCTTGCTGGTCGGAAAAGTGACGTACCAGAAGATCCCGTCACTGGTGCCATTGGAGGAGACAATCCCGCCCTGCGGATTCGCATACACGGTCGGCGACTGCGAGGTTGGGGTCAAGGAAATCTCACCATTGGCGAACGAGTACGCCATCACGGGCGTCGTATAGGCCTCGACATAGACGTTGTTATTCCAATAGGTAAGTCCGGCGTGCACCTCGCCGAGCACGGGAACATCCAGCTCCTGCGGAATCTGCGTGTCGCCGATCGGGTTGTATTGGCCGAGATCGCTCTGATTGACCAAGTACAAGGTTCCGTTCTTGTCCACCGCCAGCGCAAAACTGCCTTCGGGCACCGCGGGCAACAGCAGAACCTGACCGGAGCTAAGGTCGAGGTCGTTGGTCTGGAAATACTTCTGATTGTAGGGAGTGAAGTAGTCCACCAGGTTGAGCACGCCATCACCTTGGTTGAGCTTGAGAAGGGTGTCTCCATAATGGCTTCCACCGTTGTTCGCATCGAACAGGCCGTCGCCACTGGTGGCATACACGTTTCCCGCTCCATCTCCTGCCAGACCGGCGCCCGACTGCCAGATCGCGGAAGCATCAACCCCGGGGGATACGTCGAATACGCCGACCTGCTGCAGGGTGGCTGCATCGTAGGCCATGACCCAGCCGTTTTCGGTTTTGATGTTGCAACCGGGACCGCCAAAGCCGATGTAGATGATGCCGCCTTGCAGTAACAGTCCGGAACGTTGTTGCTGGTAGTGGTCGATGAAAGAGTACAGCTGGTTGTCGACGATGATCGAGGCGGTAATGACGACCGGCCCGCCGAACAGTTCCTCGCCCGTACCCAGATCCAAGGCATGGAGCCGGTGGACATAGGCGCCATTTTCCTTGGTCATCGCCAGCAGATAGATGGCATTCTGGCCGGTGTCGATGACCGGAGTGCCCTGGATGCCGAATTCTGAGTATCCGGCTATATTGCACCCCTCATCTCCCACCGGAACCGTGGTGACGCCATTGGCAGGGTCGAGAAAATTTACCTGCCAAAGGGGAAGCGCGTTGCCGCCCTGGTTATTGTCGGCGTCGAACGCGTAAACGCTGTCGTGCATGGTAACCACATAAACGACGTTGTGCGTCGTGTTCGACGATGGAATGAAAACCTGGGGAACATAGAGTGGCTGTGCAGCCTCCGCTCCATCCAGACTTTGCGTGAAGAGCTTGCCGAATTGCGCAGGATTGACGTTGGAGGGTGTGAGGGCTGTCTCGGTGGTGTTTTGTCCGGTGCGGGCATTATCGTAATGCTGGGTCAAGACGGCGGTCTGCGCGAAGGCCGGGGAAACCGAAAGCAGGAAGATGGAAGTTGCCAGGATGCAATCGCAGACGCTCGTCGCTCGTAGGAAGCGCGAACCGGACGGTCTCGGAAACCTGGCGAGACGAGGACGGCGAAAAGTCCCACTGAGAGTCATGTCAGTTCCCCTGCTTGATTTGGAAATGCTCTGGACTTTCGGGGAGCCCGCTACCAGCTGGCGTGGAGGCTAAATTTACAATGGAACGGCCGGGAAGGCAATCGATATGACGCGGTCCTGGTAAAGACTTGTAAACCAAGGACTTTCATTCCCCGCGGAGGCGGCAAGACGCCCCGAGCGGGCTCATTTATCGATTCTCTGCAGGCGGAACAACAACGTTCCCCATCCCAGTTTGACGCGCATCTGCACCGGCGTGTGACTTGCGTCCTCGGAATACCATGCCCACACCTTGCCCTTCGATTGAAGGGGGCCAGAGGTCGCCTCGACCGTTACCAGCACCGCCGGGTAGGTTCCCGCGGGCACTTTGATCTGCTCGCGCTTTTCGACCACGGCGTGGACGATTGTCGTTTTTCCATCGCTGATGGGGAACTCGTAACTCGCGCCCGGTTGCAGAGGCAGCGACTGCAAGTAATAGAAGCCGGTCATGACGTCAGTGGCACAGGCGGCCAGGTTGTTTTCGACGTGCTTGGTTTCTCCGGTCTTCAGATTCTTTTCATCGAGCGTGCTTTTTTGGTGCGGGTAATCGAAGTGGATAGAAGTCTCTCGCTTATGCGCGCCCTCTTCGCTATGTTTGAAAATGGAGAGAGAGCAGAATGTCCGCGGCTCGAAATGCGACTCGAAGCGGTCATGCACGGGGAACAGAACGTTCACCGCTCCCGAAGATTCGGCGGTAGCGGTGACCTTGCGCTCGCTGCCCGAGACATCCATTCTCACGACGCCGGTCCCGGCGTTGATCAAGTGCCACTCGGCAGAATAGACATAACTCCGTCCATCGGGAAAGGGATAGTTCGGGCGAGGAGGGGCGATCTGCACTGGAGCCGGCCCCATGGTTGCGGAGGGTGGCTTTGGCTGCGCCAGCAAGGTGACGGCGATCAGAGAGGCTATGCCGAGCAGCAAGGTGGAGGAGTACGACTTTAGTCGTCCCACAAGCACTGCTGAATCGATGGGCTTCTGCCCCCAGGCTGGACGGCTCATGCTCCCGGCAGACTACCACACCAGCTTGAGTATCAGCTTGGCGACCAGAACCGCCAGCACGACCACGCATCCGATGCTTGCCTGGTATTCGCGATGCTTCCAGTAGCGGGCCGAGGAGTATGCACTTCGCTCCCTGGCATAGGGCGTAAGCCTAGGCCACATGCGCGGAACGTGGCGGGCATACTCGTCGTAGTCGGCAAACGTCTGTCGCAGATAGCGCTCCTCTCCCGCAATGACGGGAACATAAATCACGGCGAACATGAGCAGCATGATGCCGACGATCCACCAGTTGCGCGCTGCGATGGCGAAGCCAGCTGCCATCATCAGCGAACCGAGGTACAAAGGGTTTCGAGTATAGGAATAAGGCCCGCTCGTGGTGAGCTGCTTGTCTTTCTGCACGTGGCCGGAAGCCAGCCCGCGCAAGACCAGACCGGGCAGCATGACCAGTGCACCCGCAATCAGCGAGGTCGGCGTAGGGTGTGCCAGCCAAATGAATACCGCTGCGAAAACAAATCCCAGGGGTACGCGGACACGGCGAGCCCATCGCGACCAGGTGGTGACGGCGGTCGGCGAGGGCTGCGGGGCGGACTGGGAAACATCATTCACCGGAATCTGGCGGCCGAGCTTTTGCCGTGCGAAAATCTGCCACGCTATCGGCTAGCAATTTCCGAGCCGCGGCGACCACTTCTCCGACCGTGATTTCAAGCAACCCTTGCTCCGGTTCATGGCGCCGGGTGTGATCGGTCCTGCTGGTCGGGCGGCGCAGCACAATCGATGGCGTCCCGTAGGGGCCGTTGCGTGCCGGACTTGTCGGACCAAAAATGGCCACCACGGGAATCTTCAAGCCGGCCGCCAAATGCATCGGTCCGGTATCGCCGCCCACGAAGAGTCGCGCCCGGCGGGTAAGGGCGATCAGTTCCGAAACCGAGCAGCAAACCCGGCGTGCGGCTCCGGCGCTCGTCGCTTCCACGGCCTCGGCGAGTTGTAGCTCTCCGGGGCCGTAGTTGACGAGCGAACCTAATCCCTCTTTTGCCAGTTCCCGGGCAAGCTGCCCGTAACGCTCGGCTGGCCATCGCTTCGCTCCCCATCCTGCACCGGGATTGAGAATGGCAAAGTTGCTCCCCGCAGAGACCAGACCGGCAACCTGACGCTCCGCATCCGGGTCCGATGGGAACTGGACATGAAGCGCAGTTCCCGCGGTTCTACTGCCGGACAACGGCGACAGCGCTCGCGTCAAGTTCAAGGTTTGTTCCACCACATGTACGCCTTCGGTCAGCACGGTCCGCGTGTAAAACATGCTGGCGGCGTTTTCACGCGGTTGTGCGCTGCCCCATACAATCGGGGCGCCCGACCAGCGGGCCAGCAGCGCAGAACGGACCGCGCCCTGGAAATCAATGACCGCGTCGTACTGAATCCCGCGAAGCTGGCTCAAGCCCACCGCCATCTGCTGCCAGGTATTGAACGAGAGCAGCGCGTGCCGCCATTCGGCGGTGTTCACGGTGTGGAGGCGGTCGACCAGTGGGCGCTGCCGAGAGCGCCGTCCCGATCGCGGATACCGCAGCGTGCACAACAATTCCGCCCACCGCTCCTCTACCAGCCATCCCAAGGTCGCTTGCGGAAAAGCCTGCCGCAGCAAGGCGGCGGCAGGCAAAGTGTGAATGATGTCGCCCATGGCGCTAAGACGCACCACGAGCAGTCGGTCGAAACTCACGATTTTCGCGGCCCCAGCCGCGAGCGGATGATCTCCGTAACCGAATGATTCTTGGCATCGCCGACGATCACCACTCGCCCTCCACAGGCTTCAACCTCGTCGCGCTCGGGGACGTTATCCACGGTGTAGTCCGTGCCCTTGGCCTGAAAATCAGGACGGATTTCACGAATGATGGCGCGCACGTCCTTGTCCGGAAAAATGACAACCGCGTCCACATCCGCGAGCGCGGCCAGAATTTCCGCACGTTCCTCGGCCGGCATGACCGGTCGGCCTTCGCCCTTCAGCGCGCGCACCGAAGGATCGGCATTGACCGCCACCACCAATTGGCCACCGAGCGCCCGCGCGGCACGCAGGTAGCGTACGTGACCGACATGCAGCAAATCGAAGCAGCCGTTGGCCAGCGTGACGCGCTCGCCGGCGCGCCGCCAATCCGCCACGCGCTGGCGCAGTTCATCACGCGATAAGACCTTGGGATGGAGTGTTGTGCTCAATGATCTCGAACTCGGATCTCAAGTTCGGTCTCGGGCACAGTTCATTCGTGCCGCTCAGACCTGCAAAGCAACTGCGACTTCTGAGGTGCGGGCTAGTGCTCGCGGGCAACCGCCGGCGCCTTATCGAGCGCGTCCAACAGTTCCTGCTGGCTCACGGTCGCCGTACCGCGCTTCATGACCACGATGCCGCCCGCATAGTTGGCCAACTGGCCGGCCTCTTCGGCACTGGCTCCCGCTGCCAGGGCAGCGGTAAACGTGGCGATCACGGTGTCGCCCGCCCCGGTTACGTCGGCAACCTCATCGCTGCCGTGGATCGGAATATCCACCGGCTTGTGGCGCCGCGGGAAGACCACCAGACCATCCTTGCCGCGCGTGATCAGCAGGGCTTCCAGATTCATCGCGCCCGCAATCTGATCGCCCGCGGCCACCAGTCGCTCCCAGTCGTCGCCGATGCGGATGCCGAGCACCTCTTCCACCTCAGATTCATTCGGAGTGGCGGCGGTGATGCCGGAAAACTCCAGCATGCGATGGCGTGAGTCGAGCGTCACGGGAACTTTATCGATGCCGCGCTTCTCCCGAATCAGGTTCAGCAGCGTTGGCGTGGCGGCGCCATATCCGTAATCGGAGACAAGAAGCGCATCCGAGGCGCGTGCATATTCGCGCGCGGAAAGTACCAGCTCGCGGCGCAGGTGTGCGTTGGGGCCTTCGGCCGGCTCGCGGTCCAGACGCACGACCTGTTGTCCGGCGGTGTGCGCGAATCCGGCCAGGATCCGCGTCTTGGTTACCGTGGTATAACTCTTGTCCTTGAAAACCCCGCTGACCGGGATGCGCTTGTGCCGAAACGACCGCAACAGCTGTTTTCCGGGCTCGTCATCGCCCACCACCCCGACCGGTAACACGTTCACTCCCAGGTCCGCGAGATTGTAGACGGCATTGGCGCCCCCGCCCGGCACCACTTTGCGGTCATGGTGCCGCAAAATCAGCACTGGCGCTTCTCGCGAGACGCGAGAAATCTCGCCAAATACAAACTCGTCGGCGACCAGATCGGCAAGAACGGTTACCGTGAGTTTGGGAAAGGACTCGACAATCTTGCGCAGGCGGTCGTTCTCTCTAATATGCTTTGTCATCAATCGTGTTGGCTCGGTGGTGCAATCAAGATTTTCTCACGAGCCGGGCTTTCCCTCCGGGATTCTGTTCAGGATGGCATCAACAAGGTCAGTGGGGTCGTCCAGTATGAGGCTCAGCCTGGCGACCGCAAGCGGCACGAGCTCGGCGGCGAGGGAACCCAGGTTGACCGAGTCTTTTTCCGTCGTCAGGAAAACACCGGCCCCGAGCCGGTCGCGGAGGGCTTTCAGCCGCCTGATATCGCTTCGGTTGTAGGCGTGGTGATCGCGGAACCCGATTTCCGCCGCCGGAACGATTCCCTTCGCCCGTACCTGGGCAAAGAACTGCTGCGGCCTGGCAATGCCGCAGAACACAATCGGCGCGGCCGACAAAACGGGCACGCTGATCTCCCGGCGCACGCGCCAGACAAACTTCCCCTGCTTTGCCAGGGCTGCGATTGTCCGGTCGGCTCCGGACCGGTTGTCCGCGGAAAAGTCCTGCGGCAATACGATTCCATCGGCACGCGCCAGTGCCGAAAGCGGCTCGCGCAGTCGCCCCGAGGGAAGCAGTCGGTCGTCGAAGTCGTGTTCGGTCAGCAACACGATATCGAAGTCGCGCTCGACAGAACGGTGCTGAAAGCCGTCGTCGAGGAGATGTAGTTGCGAGCGGAATGCCTGCTCGGCGATTCGGCCCGCCCGATAGCGACTCTCTCCGACAATCACCGGCACGCCCAGACGACGGGCGACGAGCAGTGGCTCATCGCCGAAGTCACGGGCACTGCCGTCGGCCTCTACCACCCGCACGCCGCGGGTCTTGCGGCCATATCCGCGGGAGAGCACATCGAAGCCGATGCCGCGCGCTTGCAGCAGTTCTCCGAGGGCGATCACAAAGGGAGTCTTGCCCGCGCCCCCGACCGACAGGTTTCCCACGCTTACCACCGGCTGTTGCAGCCGCCGCCGGGACAGTATGCCATGATCGAACAGGCTGTTTCGCACGGCGGTGACCGAACGGTAGAGGCCGGTAAGCGGATTCATCCGGAAGCGTCCATCAGTTTCCCCAGCTCCGCCACAGTCCGCTGGGTTGCACCCCGTTGCGATTCGAGCGCCTGGAGCGCATTGCGGCCCAGGGTCTCTCGCTCCTGGCGGTTTTCGATCAGCTCGAGAAAGACGAGCGGCAACTCCGCCAGCCCCACGATCCTGACCGCATTGCGACTGGAAAAAAAATTCACCACGTCACGAAAATTCTCGTAGTAGTTCCCGGTGACAATCGGAACGCCATAGAGCGCCGGCTCAAGAATGTTGTGTCCGCCGCGGGGCACCAGGCTGCCGCCCACGAATGCGATCGTGGCCAGCGAATAAAGCGCCGCCAGTTCTCCGATGCTATCGACCAGAAACACGCCCCCGGCGAGCGGTTCGCCGCTCCACAACGAACGCCGCCACATGCGGAAACCGAGCTTTTCCACCAGTTCGGCCACCTCGAGAAAACGCTCCGGATGGCGGGGCGCCAGTACCATCACCGCCTTCGGATGCGGGACAAGAATGTTGCGAAATGCTGAAAGCAAAGAGCCTTCTTCGTCCTCGAGCGTGCTGCCACAGAGCAGAATGGGGGCCGCTTGCGACCGGCCAAAGCTTTCGCCGAGACTGGCGACGATCTTGGGCAGCCTTGGCGGGGTGACATCGAACTTCAGATTGCCAACCACAGTGATCCTGGCCTCCGGCGCGCCTATTTCGAGGAGCCTTTGCCGGTCTTGTTCGCTTTGCGCGAGAAAAACATCGATGCTTTCCAGCGTCGAGCGAAGCAATCGCGGAAACCAGGTGCGGAATCGCCGATACCCGGGCAGCGAGCGGTCGGAAATGCGGCAGTTGATCACCGCAACGCGAGCCCCGCTGCTTCTGGCGAGCCGGAGAAAGTTTGGCCAGAATTCAGTCTCGGCGACGACGACCAGCTCCGGACCCAAAGCCGCGAGGTAGGGCCGAACGGCGAAGGCGAAGTCGAGGGGAAAGTAGAACACATTCTCGGCGCCGAATCTCTGGATGGCGAGTTTCTGCCCCGTGCTGGTCGTGGTCGAAATCAGAACCCGGTGCGAGGGAAATCTCAGTCGCAGGGCCTCGACGACGGCGCTCGAGGCCACAACCTCGCCGACCGAAACCGCGTGCAACCAGATCGTAGGCCTCGCGCTGCGACCGGCTAGGGCCGGCGGAACCGCCCCAAATCGTTGGCGCAATCCCGCCCGATACTTGCCGTGCCGCAACATCTGCAGCAGCCAATAGGGAAGGGTCAGCAGCAGGAACAACGCGAGCAGCGCACTGTAAAGCGGGTACATGAACAGAAGTCCATTCTAAACGGCGCGGCAAAATCTGCCGCGAGGGGCAGAAACCGGCGCGTTCGGGCGAACCCGCGTCCTATAATCCAGATATGCGGAATGCAGCTTGGCATGAGTCCGGTCGCGCCCACGCGCGGCTCTCCCCCCGATCCCGGGCCGTCGCTGGCTTTGTGCTTTTCGCCTGCCTGTGCGCACTTGCATCCAAGGAGTTTGTGATGCCCACGGCACAGCCGGCGCGCACCTACCCGGCGCGCGACGATCACCCTCTCGAAAAGGTGGCGGTGGCGGTCGATCCCTACGACCTCGAAGACAAGGCGTCGATCTTCAGTGTCAACTATCGCAACAACGGCTACCTGCCGATCTTCTTCATCATCAGCAACGACGGCGATCAGCCCGTCTCCCTGGTCGATATGAAGGCGCAGCTGAACACCAAGGATCGCAGCAAGCTGTTTCCGGCGACCACGGACGACCTGCTGCGGCGCCTCTCTCACCCCACGCGAAACGACCGGCAGAATACCCTGCCCATTCCCTTGCCCAAGAAAGAAGTCAAAGGCGGCGTGAGCCGCAAGACCTGGGATGAAATCGATCAGGCCCGGTTCGGCGCCAAAGCGGTCGAACCGCACTCCACGGTGCGCGGATTCCTCTTTTTCGATGTCACCGACATCTCCAACCCGCTGGCGGGCGCCAGTTTCTACCTCATGGGAGTCCACGACGCCAAGGGCAATGAGCTGATGTATTTCGAAATCCCGATGGAAAAATACCTGAGCGCGCCCCCGCCGAAGCGACCCTAGAGTCCGCCGAAGAGTCCGCCGAGCGAGCGCCGGGCCTTCTCGGGCGTGCGGCTATAATTCCTTCCTATGGCGACGACTCCAGCCGTTTCCCTCGATCTTCTCGCGAAATACGAGCCGGTCATCGGACTCGAAGTCCACGTTCAGCTGCTGACCGAGTCCAAGATCTTTTGCTCCTGCTCGACCCGTTTTGGCGGCCGTCCGAACACAAATGTGTGTCCGGTGTGTCTGGGACTGCCCGGCGCGCTACCCGTGTTGAACCGGAAGGCGGTGGAGTTTGCAGCCTTGGCGGCCATGGCATTGGAGTGCCGGGTCAATGATGTTTCCATTTTTGCGCGCAAGAATTATTTTTATCCCGATCTGCCGAAGGGGTACCAGATCTCGCAGTATGACAAGCCATTGGCCGAAGTTGGATTTATAGAAATCGATGTCCAAAACGGCAAGAAAAGAATCGGCATCACCCGCCTTCACCTGGAAGAAGACGCAGGCAAGAGTTTGCACGAGGGCTTCGCCGATTCCGCCCATAAAACCGCCATCGACCTGAACCGCACCGGCATGCCGCTGGCCGAAATCGTCAGCGAGCCGGATATGCGCTCTCCCGAGGAAGCCTACGAGTATCTGACTCGTCTGAAGGAAATTATCCTCTACACCGGCGTCAGCGACTGCAACATGGAAGAGGGCTCGCTGCGCTGCGACGCCAACATCAGCGTGCGCCCGCGCGGAGAAAAACAGTTCGGCACCAAAACCGAAGTCAAGAACGTCAACTCCTTCCGTTTCGTCAAGCAGGCGCTGGAGTATGAGATTCAGCGGCACATCGAACTGCTCGAATCCGGAGGCAAGGTTACGCAGGAATCGCGCCTCTACAACCCCAGTGAGGGCCGGACCTATGGCATGCGCTCGAAAGAGCAGGCGCATGACTACCGCTATTTTCCCGAACCGGATCTGCTTCCCCTGGTGGTGGACCAGACCTGGCAAGCGGCAATCCGCGCCCGCCTGCCCGAGCTTCCCGAAGCGCGCCGCCGGCGCATGAGGAACGAATATGGCATCACCGCCGGCGACGCTCACACGCTCACCCTGACGCGGGCGCTGGCCGATCAGTTCGAATCGGCGGCCCGCAGGGCGACAAATCCGAAGCGGGTCGCCAATCTGGTGCAGAGCGAATTACTCGGACGCCTCAAAGCGCAGGGCCTGGAGCTGGAGCAGTCGCCCATTTCGATGCCCGGGGTTACAGCCTCGGCCGACCTGGTCGAGGCAGGTGCGATCTCCGGCAAGATGCTAAAAGATCTTTACGATCTCTGCTTCGAGCGGCGACAGGACTTCCCCGCCGTTTACGAAGCAGAGGGTCGTCCGCAACAATCGCGCGACACCTCGGCGCTCGAACAACTTGCCGACGAATGCATGGCTGCCCATCCCAAGCAGGTCGAGCAATATCGGGCAGGCAAGAAAACCATGATCGGATTCTTCGTGGGACAGGTAATGAAAGCTTCCAAGGGGCAAGCCAATCCGCAGCTGGTAAACGAGGTCTTGACCAAGAAGCTGGAAGGCTAGCGCGGGCCGCCGCTATTTTGCCGCCCCCGCGTTCTTCAACACCTCTTCCGCATAATAGTTTTTGACCCGGGCGTCGTCGCGCAGGCTCTCGTAGTATGCCGCTTTCAGCAACTGCTCGCGACGATCGCGCAATTGCTGGCGGATGGCCTGCTGCACTCTCGGATCGTTCAAGTCGCGCTGCCCGGCCGGCTCTTTCGCAATCAGTTTCACGATCATGTAGGCGTACGGCTGATGATTGGTAGGATTCAGCAGCGGAATGACCGGCGAATACTGTCCCGGCTTCAGCTTCATGACCGCTGCGGCCACCTCGCGGGTGGTCGGGTCCGGGTTCTTGGTAAGCTGGGACTCCGGAACCATCCCCAAATCGCCGCCGTTGTTGCTGGTATCCGGGTCCTCGGAATAATTCATCGCCAGGGTGGCGAAGTCATCGCCACTGTCGAGGTGGTTGGCGATCATCTGGATCTTCTTTTGCGCCTCCGGCCCATTCTGCGCTTTGCTGTTCTGCAGGTTGTGCACCTTGGTGTCGACCACTCCGGAAACCACGATCTTGGCCAAGTGGTATTGCGCCTCAATCAGGTTGAATTCCGCTTTATGATCGTGGTAATAGCCGGAAACGTCTTGGTCGGTGATGTTGATATGCGAGGTAATTTCTTTATTGAGTACTTTTTCGCGGGTCAGCGAGCGCCGCAGGTCGCGCTTGAAGTCCTCAAGCGTGATCTTCTTGTCTTGCATGCGCTTGTTAAATTCCTCGGCGGTGTAGGGTGACTTGATCTCATTGAGTTTGCGGTCGACTTCTTCTTCCTGCGCCAACAATCCAAGTTTCTCCGCCCGCTGCATCAGGATTTCGGTCTCGACCAGTTCATTCAGGATGCTCAGACGCAGGCTTACGGCTTGCTCGCCGATCGGCTGCTGATCGGAGCCCGCCGTCTGGTTGGCGTAGTATTTGTCGACTTCGCTGCGATAAATCTTCCGCCCATTGACCGTCGCCATAACGTCGCCGCCGCTGCTGTCCCGGTTGCAGGCCGTTAATGCCATCAACAGAAACGCGCCAGCCATGATCAGGCCCGCTCGTCCAAAGTAGGTGCGATTTTTCAAGTTGCTCCCTCCGCCACCCTGGCGACTCACCCCACGCATATCAATCCCCGGAACGTCCGGAACCCGACGTTCGAAGGAGAGCCTCTCATTTGGTGGGTGCGGCCGGTGGCGTCCCAGTCTCCGTCGTCGAGACCTTGTGTTCCGGAGGCGCGACACCGGCATCCCGGAGCGCCTGGTCAAGCGCGATCCGTACCTCATCGGCAGGCACGGCTCCATCCAGCTTCTGACCGTTGACGAACATGGTCGGTGTTGCATCCACTCCCAAACCTTCTCCTTCATGGATGGAGGCGCGCACCGCCTTCTCATCCTGGGTCTTCAGACACGCCTGCAACTTGGCGACGTCCACCCCGTGCTTCTCGGCCTGCAGGGTCGCCAGTTTGTCGAGTTCCGGGTTCCAGCCTTCGCGGTTCTTCAAGGCACTAATCGCCGACTGATTGGCGTGCAGGTAATCGGCATAATCCCAGTAGGCATCTGGGCTTTGCGCCGCCAGGCAATTGGCGTCGACCGCGGCATGGACCGCCCAGGGGTGAATCTCTTCGAGCGGATAATCCTTGTAGATGAAACGAACGCGATCGCCATATTCCCTGAACAAACCGGGAAAAAGCGCCGCGTGCATGCGCGAGCAGTAGGGGCATTCGAAATCGTCGTAGTTGACGACGGTCACCTTGGCGTCCTTGTCGCCGCGCGTGGGACGCCCGCTGAGGTCGATTTTTTTCATGATGGCCGCATACGGGTCGGCGCTCAGGTCGAGCTTGGTCATTCGCAGCAACGATTTGTGGTCGTGCGAAAGCAGAAACTCGAAATCCTGTTTCTTGTCGGGTGCGGCAAAGGTGACCGTGAGCGCATCGTAGTTCGCAAACTCGCTCGAGTGCAGCGGCCCCAACACGACCTTGACGGCGGGCGGGAGGGAATAGTGGGCCCGTACCTGCCGCTCGATCGCGCGCGTGAGATCGGAAGGAGCCGACGGGGAAGCGGAGGAAACAGCGGGCGGCGATTGGGCCGAGCAGCCCAGGCAGATCAGCAAAAGAACCAGAAACGCGCGCCGCACGATCATCAATCGGAGCCACCTGAACATGAGCAAGCCGCTTGATTATCTCATGGCGGCGGAAATGGCTGCGTGGTCCGGATGGGTCGGAATCGGGCTCGTCTCCGGCGGGCGGCAAAGGGCGAGAGGCGGCAAGCCCGATTGCAGGCCGAACGTCTCAGCCGCGGCCGCGAAGCAGCTCCTCGGCGGTCAGCAGTTGATTCATCGAGCCGGAGCGGAACCCTTCCAGGTCGAGGGTGACAAATTTGAAGCCCAGCCCCTTGAACACCGTCGTCAACTCGCGCGCCATGGCGGCGGTCCAGGCACGATCCAGTTCTTCGCGCGCAAGCTCAATCCGCACCATGTCGCCATGGTGGCGAACGCGAAATTGCCGGAACCCCAAGGCCCGCAAAGCATCCTCTCCGTGCTCGATCACGCGCAACGCCTCCGGGGTAACCGCCCGTCCATATTCCAGGCGCGAAGACAGGCACGCCGAAGCCGGTTTGTCCCACACCCGCAGGCCCGCTTGCCGCGCCAGATCCCGGATGTCCGCCTTACTCAAGCCGGCATCAAGCAACGGAGCCAGAACCCGATGCTGCCGCGCCGCCTGCTGTCCGGGGCGAAAATCACCCTCGTCGTCGGCATTGACGCCGTAGGCGATGGCGTCAATGCCATGCGCTTCACAATAGCGTTCGAGGACGGTAAACAATTCATCCTTGCAGTGAAAACAGCGCATCGCATCGTTGCGCACGTAGGCGGGATTTTCCAGTTCGTAGGTCTCAACCACCTCCACCGGAATTCCGTATTCGCGAGCAAAGTCGAGCGCATCGCGCCGATGCGTCCGCGCCAGGCTGGCGGAGTCGGCAATCACGGCCTTCATCGCTGAGCCCAGCACACGGTGAGCCATCCAGGCAAGAAAAGCCGAATCGACGCCACCCGAGTAGGCGACGACCATGCGAGCGTGCCCGGCAAGCGCCTGGCACAAGCGCTCGGCTTTCTCCTCGAGCCTGGCAGCAGAGTGCACGCTATCATTATCCACGAAAACAGCCCTCCGGTAAGGGCGCGGGATCTTGCCCAAGAATCGGCAAGGGCAAAAGTCCCGGGCATGTCCAACATGTCGGAACCGCTAATACAACCGCTCCTGTCGCCGCAGGTTACCGAACGACCCGATGTTTGCCAGCGTAAACGAGAAACGATACTCGTTCTCGTTCCGCACCGATCCGAGCGCAAAGCGCCGGTATTCCAGATTGACCCCACAGCAGTCCCAGGTGTAACTGGTCTGCGCCGTCGCATATTGCAAAGATCCGTTGCCCGCGTCAAAACCGAAGCTGCTGGCGGCGCTCAGGCCGCGCTTGTTGAGCTGACCATAGCCAAACAGGACGCGGAACTGGTGGTACTCGGTGGCGGGCGCAGTGTCGATCGCGCGGAGAAAGGCATCGCCTCCGCCGATGGTAAAAGGTCCATAATGGTAGTTCACCAGTGCCATGCTGGAATTGATGCGGCCGGTCTGGAAATCATAATCCAGGTCCCATTCGGTGTTGGTGCGCGGGCTGGTTTCGACGCGCAAGCGGGAAATCAGTGGAGCGAAGCGCCGCTCGGAATCGAGAAACGCGGTGCCGGTGAAGTCGGCGGTGGTCGCAAATACGTTGCGCTGGCCCGTCACCAGCGCATTGCCGAATGTGGGGTCGAAGAAATATTTCTGTCCGATTTCCCAACTCAGGATCTCCCGCGGACCGGAAGCACAGATTTCGGCGTCCGGGTTCGGAGGCACTTCCCATGGCACCACGCCGACTTGCGGAGGAGCGCCAATGGTGAGCGTGCTCATGGTCAGCAGGTCACAGTCCTTGGCGTTCGCTTCGACGCGCTTGGCGTAGAGCCGGTTGACCACCGAGTACTCGACTTCGTTGGTGTTGGTCAGGATGTCCGTGGCGTCGAAACGCAAAATATCGGCGAAGTTATTGATACCCGTGACATAGTCGTACTTCATGCGCGGCTCGATCACATGTTTCCATTTGCGCCCGAGCCAGGGATGATCGAATATTCGCGACAATGCCGGGGGGCGTAATTCGACCGACGTTTCCAGGGACTTGCGGTTCAGAGCGTCGTTGTCCGCCTTGCCGGTCGCACCCGCCAAGGAGGCATCGAACTGCTCGGTGTAAAAGGTGTCCCGCAAAGTCAGCGCCGGGCGGAACGACCACCCTTGCCACTGCAGAGGCATGGACAGCGACGGCGCCAGGTCGAACCTCCCCACCAGAGCGGCGGTTCGCAGACCGAGCGGCGACAGCGATCCATCCGACCCCTCGCGCCGCTGCAACCCTTCGGCCGCGCTCTCAAACGACCAGTAGAGAGGCGTATTCCCCAACTGCCGCTCCTCGCCGGAGACAAAAAAGCTTGGCGTATGCAGAATCCGCACCAGTTCGGTCTGGGTAAGCGTGAGACAAGCCGTTTCGGTTCCCGGATTGCAGACTTCGAAGTTCTGGTAGCGCTCGGCCAGCGCATTGAAATGAAATCCGTTGGTGGTATTGGAGAGAAAGATCTGCGACCGCACTTCCGAATCGATCGCCGACGTGTACACGTCGGTGAAGGCGATGCGGAAAACGAACGAACTCAGATAATCGACGTTGGCAACGCCGCGGAAGCTCCCGAAAGGACGCTCGGCGATCAAACGTGCGTCCTCGCCACCTTGATCTTGCGGTGGATACCCTATGCCCCGGTCCGCGATCCCGACATAGTTGAAGAAAACGTAGGAGTTGTCACTGGGGCGAGCCCGCAATTCTCCGCGTTCGAACCATCCGCGCTTTGAATAGTAGTCGGCGCCCGCCAAAACGTCGGTGCTGCGATTGATGGCCCAGTAGAGGGATTCTCCGGCAATATATCCCTTGGTGGATGAACTTCCAAAGGTTGGAATCAACAACCCACTCTGCCGGTGCCGTTCGACGGGAAAGCTGACAAACGGAAAATAGAAGACCGGCAACCCGATCAGCTGAAAATCGCTGTTATAGATTTTTGCCGTGCCGTCCACATCCACGGAAATGCTCTTTCCGTTGAAGAGCCACTTGGGATGGGGAAGTTCGCAGGTGGTGACCGTGCCTTGCCTCACCAGATAGTGGTCGGGACCGTGTTTTTCGACGATTTTTCCGGTAAAGGCGAAGGGATTGGAGGTCGTCAGCGTGTAGCGGGATTTCTTCATCTGCAACCCCACCGTTCCGATGACGCTGTAGAAAATCCCGGTTTCGGTACGGATGTTGTAGGTACCGTGGCTTGCTTCCACGTGCTCGTCGTAAGGGCCGCCATCGAGCACGACGTGGCCCTCCAGTTCGCTGTCTCCGGTCTCGGAGTTGTAGGTGATTTGGTCGGCCCGAAGAACGTAGTTGCGATCCTCAATCTCCGCCTTGCCGCGCAAGTGGTACACCGGGCCATCCTTCTCCTGTTCGACCGCCGTGATCGTAACCGGCTCGGTCTGGCTGGCAGGGGCCGTCGGTAGTGCCGCGGCCTTTGCCGGAGTGTTCTCGGAAGCTTCGACCGTGGTGGCCACGGCAGGGGGCAGGGTCTGGCTGGTTACTATCTCGCGAGCGAGAAGCAGATGACAGACCAGGGCTGCCGTGATAAAGATTCGAGAGCGGGTGATCATGAATGGATGACCATTAGCGGGTGATCGCCAGCGCGCGTGCGCTCCGCCAGCCGGTCTGCCACCGGAACCACTGACCTTAGCATGGCGGCCGCAGGCGAAGCAAAACTCCGCCGTGTTGTGGTCTCCGGTGTCGCCCGGCCTCGCTCTGGCTGCTGACATTCTTCGTGACCCGCTGCCGTGTGGATCTGCGGCGGCCGGATTGCAATTCCGATCCGGCGAACTCTAATGACGACCGAAACCATGACCGAAGAAGCGAGCACGACCGGATCGGGCGCGACGGGAGTACCTACCCTTCTCGCCGCCGGCGATGCCACCCTGCCACCCATGTTTGCCGACGCCGGGCCAGTGTCGGACCCCGCGGCAGAAACCGCCCTGGTTCCGACCGTTGATCCGCCCCCGGATCCGGATTCGTGGCGAGCCGAGGTTGCGGCGCGCCTCGAGCACTATCGCACCCGCCGCAAACCTCGAACGCCCCGCTATCCCTCGCTGCTGTTACCCTTTGATGCGCCCGAGAGCTGGTCTCGTCCGGCCCCGCCGCCCGAGCGGGCGAGGATGGCTTCGACCGGACCCGCTTTCGGCGGACCCGGATTTGCCACGGTCGCCATCGTTCGTACCGAGCACGACCCGGCATTTGAAGCGGATCTTGACGATGTTCGCAGCTCCCCACAGGGTGCGGCTCAGCAGGATTTCTGTCCGGCGGAGCCCGCCAAGGTGATCGAATTCCCCCGTTCCGCCGCCATTCCGGTTTTTCGTGCCAGCGAACTGGCCGATCCGGTGTTTGACCGTCCGCGTATCGTGGAAGCAC
Organism: Terriglobales bacterium; assembly: GCA_049520935.1. Classification (GTDB taxonomy): domain Bacteria; phylum Acidobacteriota; class Terriglobia; order Terriglobales; family Acidobacteriaceae; genus Acidiflorens. Next base: position 28,704 of record JBEKPJ010000010.1, read on the forward strand.
CGGAGATCTTTCTGCCGCCTCCCGCCTTGGGGGGGATGCTGATCGAACCCATTCCGGCCGAATCGGCCGAGAGAAACGCCGATGCCGCTACGCCGTCTTCATCCGCGTCGATCGGCCGCCGGCTACTGGCCGCGCTCGTCGATGGCAGCGTACTGGCGGCGTCGGTTGCAGCCTTTGTCACGATTTTTCTTCGGCTAAATCCCAGTCTCACCCCGAGCTTGAACGACCATGGCGGATTACTTGCCGAGTTGGGCGGCCTTGCCGTGGTCGCCGTCGTGTTCTCGGCAACCTATGAATTCCTGTTTGTGGTCTATACCGGTTCGACTCCCGGCTTGCGCGCCGCTCGGCTCCGACTGGAGTCATTCGACGGGGCATCGCTCAATCGTCGGGCGCGCCGCTGGCGCGTGTTGGCGTCCTATGTTTCGGCGTTCTCCGCCGGCCTTGGCTACCTCTGGTGCCTGCTCGACCAGGACCGATTCTGCTGGCATGACCGCATCACCCGCACCCACGTTCGGGCGGTAAGCAAAGCGGAATAGCGGCGGAGGATTTCGGAACCCGCAGGCTGTCCAGCCGCGCCCCGCCACGTTGGCGCGGAACCCCACTTCGCCCGCGCCGACGACGCGCGCACCCCGTCAGAATGCAATTGCTTTCTCCCGATCGCCATCGACTAACCGCGCAAGACGCCAACTTCACGGACGGCAAAACCGGGCGCTTTTTCAATGACCGGCCTGCTTCGTGGTGAGGCGAGCGGAGCGACCCGGCCGAGCCAGCAAAGAGCGTCCGAAAGTACTCGACGACATAATGGGCGGCGCGGCCTGATGCGCCGTGCGGCGAAGCTCCAGGCCCGGGCCAAGCTAGAGGCAATCCGACGGCGTGTGGGGGCGCCAAAAATGATCAGGCCGACCGGCACTGGGGCCGACGGCGCAGGCACTATCCCAGCAAATTTTCGAGCGCCGGCCGCAGTTCGACAAAGCGGAACGGGTATCCGGTCGTACTCAATTTCCCCGGCACAATCCGCTGGCTGGACAGCAACAATTCCTCCGCAGCCATGTTGCCAAAGGCCATTCGCAGGGCAAACTCCGGCAGGGGGACCAATGCCGGCCGCCGCAACACCGAGGCTAGCAGCCTGGCGAACTCGGCATTGCGCACCGGATTCGGAGCCACCAAATTGACCGGCCCGGACAGCGCTGGCGAAGCGATCGCGTGATGAATCGCCCCCACAACGTCATCGATATGAATCCAGCTCCACCACTGCTGCCCGGATCCAATTCGTCCGCCGAGGCCCAGTTGGAACGGAGTCCGCATCATCCCCAGCGCCCCACCTTGCGGACTCAGCACCAGTCCAAGGCGAACGTTCACCGTCCGAATCCCGGCCTCGGCGGCAACCCGGCTGGCGTCTTCCCACGGGCGGCAAACTTCCGGCAAAAATCCCTGGCCGCTCGCACTCTCCTCCCGCAACACCTCCTCGCCGCGATCGCCGTAAAAGCCAGTCGCCGATGCCGCCACCAGTACCTGCGGTTGGAGCTGGCTGTTGGCCAAAGCCATCGCCAGATTCGTCGTTCCCTTCACCCGGCTCTCGCGGATGACGCGCTTTTTCTTGGCCGTCCAGCGCCCCATCACCGTCGCGCCCGCCAGGTGGATGACGGCATCGAATCCGGAAACGAGAGGCGAGGACAGGGGAGCCGCAGGGTTCCAGGAAATTTCATCCGCACTTTTCGCAGGGCTGCGCACCAAGCGGACCACCTGTGCTCCGCGAGATCCGAGCGCCGCCAGCAACGCCCGGCCGATCGTTCCCGAAGCCCCACTCAGCAAAATTCTCAAGTCATGCCCTCCCGTGCCCTTGTGGTGCGGGCTCCGCCGCCCGCGTTGCCCGGCACCGAGGGCGCTTGGGCGAGCTCCGGCCATCTCCCGTACTCTATCAGCTCAATTTGCGTTTCCGGGCGAAGTTGCGGCCGGCGGACAAAATCGCTTTCGCCTGCGTTAGAATCGGTCATGGCGACGTTGCGGGAGCAAATCGCAACCAATGTGCTTACGGTGACCCGGTTCCGTGAGCTCATGAGGAAGCTCCGCCAGAACCGTCCGAACGACGACCTCAACCTGGTCAAGAAGGCCTACGAATTCTCCCAGAAGCACCATGCCGGACAATCCCGCGCCTCCGGCGAACCCTATCTCGTGCATCCGCTCGAAGTGGCCAACGTTCTTGCGGACATGAAGATGGATTCGGTCTCGGTCGCCTCCGGCCTGCTCCACGATTCTGTCGAAGACACCTCGGTCACCACCGTCGAAATCCGCCAGGAATTCGGCGAACAGGTTGCCCACATCGTCGAGGGCGTCACCAAAATCAGCAAGATCGATTTTTCCACCAAGGAAGAAGCGCAAGCCGAGAACCTGCGCAAAATGATGCTCGCCATGGTCGACGACATCCGCGTCGTCCTCATCAAACTCGCCGACCGCCTGCACAACATGCGCACGCTCGAGCATCTCAATCCCGAACGCCAGCAGAAAATTGCCCGCGAGACGCTCGAAATCTACGCCCCCATCGCGCATCGTCTCGGCATGGGCAAGATTCGCGGCGAACTGGAAGACCTCGGTTTTAAATATCTCGATCCCATTGGATTCGAACAGGTCCGCGTGGCCGTCGAGGCCCGCCGCAAAGAGGGCGAAGCTTTCATGGCGCGCGTCGAGGCCGTGCTCCGCGACGGCCTCAAAGAGGCGGGCATCACCGGACGCGTTGAAAGCCGGGTCAAGCGCCTGTACAGCATCCACAAGAAGTTGCAGCGCCAGCGCATCAGTGTCGACCAGGTTTATGACCTCTACGCCATGCGCGTAATCACCAACTCGGTACAGGACTGTTACGCCGTGCTCGGCATCATTCACAATCTGTGGCGCCCGGTGCCCGGCCGCATCAAGGATTTCATTGCCATGCCGCGACCCAACCTCTACCAGTCGTTGCACACGTCGGTCATTACCGAAACCGGCGAGACCTTTGAGATCCAGATCCGCACCGAAGAGATGCACAAGATGTGCGAGGAAGGCATTGCTGCCCACTGGAAATACAAGGACGGCGCCGTTTCTGCCGAGGACGAGCAGCGGCTCGCCTGGCTTCGGCAGGTGGTCGAGTGGCAGCGCGACGTAAGCGATCCCAACGAATTCCTCTCGACCCTGAAAGTCGATCTCTACCCGGAAGAGGTCTACACCTTCACCCCCAAGGGCAAGGTCCTGGTGTTGCCGCGTGAATCCACGCCCATCGACTTCGCCTACTCCATTCATACCGAGGTCGGACACAGCTGCACCGGCGCCAAGGTCAACGGACGCATGGTCCCGCTGCGCCACAAGCTTCATTCCGGCGACATCGTCGAAGTCATCACCCAACCCGGACACAAGCCCAGTCGCGACTGGCTGGCCATCGTCAAGTCCTCCCGCGCGCGCAATAAAATCAAGCACTGGCTCAATGTCCATCAGCGCGAGCGCGCCATTGAAATTGGAAAAAAGCTGATCGAAAAAGAAGCGCGCAAATATCGCATATCGCTCAAGGAAATCAAGGACGCCGATATGCAAAGAGCGGCCACCGAATACGGACTGGGCCGTCCCGACGATCTGCTGGCCGGCATCGGTTACGGCAAATATTCCGCCCGCCAGGTGCTCGCGAAATTCACGCCCACCGATGCCAAGCCGATTTCGGAGAACGAGGAACAGAGTGCGTCCCACGGCTTTACCAGCGCGGTGCGGCGAGTCTTCGGCGGAGATGGCAATGCCATCGTGGTGCGCGGCTCGGGTGACCTCCTCGTCTATCGCGCCCGCTGCTGCAATCCGATCCGCGGCGAATCCATCGTCGGCTACGTAACCCGCGGCAAAGGCGTGGCCGTCCACTCCGTCAATTGTCCGAACGTCACCAACCTTCTCTACGAGCCCGACCGCCGCATCGATGTTCTCTGGGCCGGAGACAAGGACGGCCAGCCCGTTTCCTATCCCGTAAAACTCACCCTTCTCTGTGACGACCGCTGGGGCATGCTCAAGCAGATCACTGCCGTGATCAGCGACACGAAAACCAACATCCGCAGCATGGAATCCCGCAGCCAGAACGGACAAGCCTGCGTCGATGTGGTCCTGGAAATCGCCGATCTGAAGCACCTGCAGAAAATCATGGACGGAGTACGACAAATTCCCGGTGTCCACGACGTGCAGCGCTTGCAGAAGATCTAATTCTGCCGGCTCGCCGTGATGGCGTTGAGACGCAACTGCGCCTCCTGGAATCCGGGCGCGAGGGCCATGGTTTTGCGGTAGGCGGCGGCCGCTTCCGGGAACTTGCGTTGTTGTTCGAGTGCCGAGCCCCATGCGTAGTAAGCCAGGGCATCGGGCGCGCTCTTCACCGCTTCTGCGTACTGCGCGATGGCCTCGTCGTAACGGCCTTGTCTTGCCAGCAGCCAGCCGAAGGCGACCCGGTGGCGACCCGCGGCAGGATCGAGGCTCACCGATTCCCGGAAATGCTTTTCCGCCTCGCCGAGCGACCCTTGTTGCATTTCGAGCAACGCCAGGTTGTTATCGATCTGCGCCCGGGTTCGCGCTTCGCCGGGATACTGCAATGCCTGCCGAAAGTAAAACGCGGCCTCTTCGAATTTTTTCTGCTGGAATTTGATGGTTCCAATTTCGAACAAGCCGGTATCGGTTGGCTGGATCTGTGCCGAGCGCGCCAGATGCTCCAGGGCCTCATCCGCGCGGCCTTGGGCATACAAAGCCTCCCCGAGCGCTCGCTCCATGATGCAGTTCGGCCCGGTGACCGCCAGAGCCCGTTCGGAAATGCTGACGCCGTCATGCCAGTAGGAAATGTCTCGCGCCGTCGTGGCCGCCAGTGCGACAACGGCGATGCCGGCCCCCGCCAGCAGCCCATAGCGCAGGGCGGGGAAACGCGTCGCCACCTCGGCAGCGCCCCAGACCATCGCGATCAAGACCCCGAGCAGCGGCACATACGTGTAGCGATCCGCATGGGCAATGTCTCCGACATGCACCAGCCCCACCACCGGTACGAGCGTACCGAGATACCATAACCACCCCAGCGCGAGGTAAGGGCGCTTTCGGAACTGGCAGGCGACCAAGGTGGTGATGGCGCCAATCAAAGCCAGCGAAACCAAGACCGGCAAGGAGAAAATTGCCCGATCACGATAGGGGTAGAAGATGGCGAGCTGCGAAGGCCACACCATCTGCCCCAGATAGACACCGTAGGAAAGCAAGGCGTTGGCGATGCGCGACGACAACGAAACCACCTTGATTTCGTGGTCGAGCGCCTGCGCCCTCATGGTGAGCAGCGAGGCTGCCGCCGAGAGCAGCAGGAGAGGCAATTTTTCCGCGCACCTCCATACCCAGATGGCTGCGGTCGGTTGCCCGCGACCGGAGGTTTCCGGAGCCAACCCCAGACGGCAGAGTGGCCAGTAGTCCAGCAGGAGCAAAGCCAGCGGCAAGGTGACCAGCATCGGCTTTGCGGCCAGTCCCAGAGCGAAGCCGATCACGACCAGCAGATAGCGGAGTCCTCCCGGTTTGCGCGCATAGGCAGCGTAGGCCCAGATGGTCAGCAGCAGGAACAGTGTGGAGAGTACGTTTTTCCGCTCCGCGATCCAGGCCACCGACTCCAGGGCCAGGGGATGCACGGCGAACAGGGCGGCGACCGCCGCGCTTTTCCGCCGCGCTCCGGTCAGGCGGTGCAGGCACAGGAAGAGCACAACCACGTTCAGGGTGTGGAGGAGCAGGCTGGTAAAGTGATGCCCCCGAGGGTCCATGCCGAACCCGGTGACATCCAGCATGTGGGAGAGCCAGGTCGCGGGATGCCAATTCGCCGCCTCGAGCGCCGTCAGCGCCCAGGCCGCGTTGTGCCACGTCAAGCCCTGCGCCACGTGATCATTATTCACCACGTAAACCTGGTCATCGATGTTGATGAATTGAAAGCCGACAACCGGAGCGAACAGCGCGAGCGTCATGCCCGCGAGCAAGACCACGACCCAGGCCGAGCGACGGTCAAAATGCGGAGGTCTTTCCATGTCTCAAGGAATCGTCTGGGTTCGAATCACTTCGACCGTGCGCGACGAAGGTTGTCTAGATTGTCGCTGGCGCCGCGCAATCCCAACAAATGACTACAGTAACGATGGCGGACGGTAGCCCGCCGGGGCCGGGGAGCGGGAGACTCGAAGTCGGCAATCCGGGCAGGAAGGGAGCGCCTTTCTTGCTTTGCCGAGCATCGAATCCGGTATCATAGCAATACATTCTTCCCGGAGGAGCAATGCCAGGTCCTGTTTCCCAGATGTGGACGGTTTCGACTTACGTACTGCGCCAGAAGCTGGCGGGACGCAAGCGCTATCCGCTGGTGCTCATGCTCGAGCCGCTGTTTCGCTGCAACCTGGCCTGCGCCGGATGCGGCAAGATCCAGTACCCGGCCCACATTCTGAAGCAGGATCTGTCGCCCGAAGATTGTTTCAAGGCGGTCGATGAGTGTGGCGCTCCCGTGGTTTCGATTCCGGGTGGTGAGCCCATGATGCACCCGCAAATTGACAAGATCGTCGCGGGGCTGGTGGCGCGAAAAAAATACATCTACCTGTGCACCAACGCGCTCCTGCTGAAAGAAAAGCTGCACCTGTTTCAGCCGAGCAAGTATCTGAGCTTCTCGGTGCACGTCGACGGACAGAAAGAGCACCACGATTTTTCCGTGTGTCGCGAAGGCGGTTATGACATCGCCATCGAGGGCATCCGTGAGGCCGTGAAGCGCGGTTTCCGGGTGACGACGAACACAACGTTGTTCGATGGCGCCGATCCGAAAAGTGTCCGCGCCTTCTTTGACGAGATGATGGACGCGGGGGTTGAGAGCATGATGCTCTCGCCCGGATATTCCTACGACAAGGCGCCCGATCAGAAGCACTTCATGGGACGAGCGCGTATTCGCCGCCTGTTCCGCGCCATGCTTTCTAATCGCAAGAAAGCCTGGCGTTTCAACCAGTCGCCGCTTTTCCTCGAATACCTGATGGGCAAACGCAACTACCGGTGCACGCCCTGGGGCATGCCGACCTACAATATTTTCGGATGGCAAAAACCCTGCTACCTGCTGCAGGACGGTTATGCCGAATCCTACAAAGAGCTGATGGAAACCACCGAATGGTCGGGCTATGGCACGGAGAGCGGAAATCCGCAGTGCGCCAACTGCATGGTGCACTGCGGCTACGAGCCTTCCGCGGTCGATGACACGTTCGGATCGCTGCGCGGATTCATCGACACGGTGAAGGCAACCTTCGCACTCTATCCCGACAAGGATGCGCGCGCCGATCTTGATCGCGATGTGCGCCCGGTGCATTCCTACAATCCGCTGGTGCAGATTGAGCCGCCAGCGGGCATGGCGAAGGCTGCTCCGAGTGGCCTGACGCCGGCCGAGGAAAGCCGGGTATGAGCGGCCGGGAACATGGGCACGATCTCGCCCCGCGCCCCAGTGCAGGGGCCCTCGCCGCGCCACGGTCCGACGACGAACTCGAAGTTGTTCCCGGGTTCGAGCGCGAGAATCTTCAGGGCTGGATCCCGCAATTGGCCACCGAAGACGACATCCGCGCCGTCATCGAAAAAGCCTTCGACTATCGCGGTGACGTAACCATTACCTTGAAGAGCAACAGAGGTCAGAATGATCGCGAGGGACAAGGTTCCGAGATCACCGGCTATCTGTTCGATCGCCGCCTTGGCTCGACCCTGGCTACGTCGGTGGTGCGCCTGATGGTAGCGGCCAGTCGCGAGCGCCCAACCGTCCCCTATTCCGAAATCGCCGCCATCGCGTTCAGCGGTCGCGACACCGCTGCGGGCAAGAGCTACGAAGCCTGGGTGAAAAAATATTGGGAAAAGCGCGCCGCGGGCGAGAAGAATATTTCGATCGAACCCGAGGCACTGGAGTAAAGGTTCTTTGCGTGGTGTCGGGAGACGCCGTGTCGCCGTCTACGCCAGGCGCAGCCGGTCTCCGGTCGCAGCCACCGACATTGGCTCGAGAATAATTCCATGCTCGTGCTAGCCTCTGCCTCACCCCGTCGCCAGGAACTGTTGCGCAACGCCGGGATCAGTTTCACGGTCCGGCCCGCCAACGTCGCCGAAGACCCGCAACCAGGGGAATTGGCCAAGGCCTGCGCGGAACGCCTGGCCCGCGCCAAGGCGCTGGCGGTGGCCGGTGAGCGTCCGCAGGATGCCGTCCTCGGAGCCGACACGGTGGTCGTCGTCGACGGCCTGCTTCTCGGCAAACCCTCCGACGCCTGCGATGCCGCGCGCATGTTGCACCTGCTCTCCGGGCGCAAGCACGAGGTGATCACCGGGGTCTGCCTGGTGGTCAAAGGGCAAACGACAGTCGCGAGCGAAGCGACGCTGGTTACCGTGAATGAACTCACCGATACCGAGATCGCCGACTACGTCGCCAGCGGCGAACCGATGGACAAAGCCGGAGCCTACGCAATTCAAGGCATTGCGTCCCGGTGGATTCCGGCTATCGAAGGGGATTACAGCAATGTGGTGGGACTGCCGGTAGCGCTCGTGTGGCGCATGTTGCGCAAGCACGCACGCGAGGCTCTGCATCCGGGAACCGGAACTGAAAACTCCTAAGTCGTGGGCGGCTTCGGCGGATCTTTCGGCTTCTCTTCCTGCTCTTTCATGGACGACTTGAAATTCCGAATACCCTCGCCCAGACCCTTGCCGAGATCGGCAAACTTGCTAGGTCCGAACAGCAACATGGCAATGCCGATGATCAACAGAATGTGCAGCGGCTGAAACAGTCCCTCACCCATAGATCCTCCGGGAACGCACTCCCTGGCAACGGAGCCAACAGCGACCCCAAATTCAATTCTAGGTTAGTCTAGACCCCCAGGTCAAAGGCCTGCGTGTTGGCCGTCACAGAAAACTGTGACTCAGGCCCAACTGCTTGGCGGAGAGCAGCTTAGATCAGGCCTGTTCGATCAACCCGGCAAGCAGCGCGGCGCGGCGCGGCAGTTCCGAGAGCAGAATGTGCTCGTGAGGGGCGTGGGCTCCGTCGCCCACCCCACCCAAACCGTCAAGGGTTGGAATCCCCAGACCGGCGGTGAAATTGCCGTCCGAACCTCCGCCGACCGAGGCTTCGCCGAGCCTCCATCCGAGTTCGCTCGCGATGGCCCGGGCCTGCGCATAGAGCGCGGCCACGCCCGCGGTCCGCTCCATGGGCGGACGATTGATGCCTCCGCTGATCTCAATTTTGCATTTCCGGTTGAATGGTCGCAAGCTGCGCATCTTTTTGTCGATTGCTTCGGCATCTTTCAGCCTGGCGATGCGGACGTCCACCTGTGCCGAGGCCTCGGCCGGCACCACATTGGTTCGCGACCCTCCGCTGACGATTCCGACGTTCACCGTCAAGCCTCGCTTGAGATCGGTGAAGCCAGACAGCCTTTCGGTCTGCCGCGCCAGTTCAACAATCGCGTTCACCCCTTTCTCAAAATCAAGTCCGGCATGCGCAGCCTTGCCCCTGGCCTTGACCAGGTAATCCCCCACTCCCTTCCGCGCCGTCTTGACCGCGCCCTGCCGTCCGTAGGACGGCTCGGCGACGAGCACCGAAGCCGCCCTTCTCGCCAGCGCCTCGGTGATTTTCCGAGAGCAATCGCTCCCCACCTCCTCGTCCGAGACCAGCAGGACGTTGATGGGACGCAGCAGTTCGCCACTGCTTTTCTGGCCGTACCACTGCTGCAAAGCCGCGATCGCATGCAGCATCAGGGCAATGCCCGACTTCATATCCAGTACGCCTGGCCCGGTCAGCCTGTTGCCCACCACCCGGCATGGCATGGAAGCAAGCGTTCCCAACGGGTAGACGGTATCGTAGTGCCCCAGCAGCAGCACCGGCTTGGCCGACTTGCCGCCGAAGTTCACTTGCAGGTGATCGCCGAAATCTTTCGCCCGGTGCAGGCGGATCTCGCCGCCGAGGCGAGAGAATTTTTCCGCGACCACCTCCGCCAGCCGATCCACGGCCGCCTTGTTGTCGCTCGGAGACTCGATCTCGACCAGTTCGCGGATGTCGGAAACGATCTGCTCTCGGCGTTCATTGAAGTATGCCAATCGCCGCCCGGCTTCGGCGTTGGAGCCCGTTGCTTTTGGAGAAACAGTGTTCACGGATTGCAGGTCCTCGGCAGAGCAGAAGCTCCCGCTAATTATGCGCCGTCGAGGGGAACTTAAGGGTTGCGCCGGGCGGCGGACGACGCCAACTGATCACCCCCGCTTGGGCTCTCGGCGTGCTATAATTCAAGAGTAAATCCGATCCGATAATGTCTGTCGATGCAAGCACTTAGCGACAATCGCGCGGAAAATAAGAGGGTGGAACCTCGCCCCCCGGGCGAATGCGGACGCATGCGGATTTCACTGAGAGCTGAGAGCTAATTTCATGGCTGACGATCAGAATCCTGAACTTCCTTTAACGCCTCCGTCGGGAGGCGACGGACAAGGTCCGGGCGCCCTCAACATGCAGCCCGTCAACATTGAAGAGGAGATGAAGAGGTCCTATCTCGACTACTCCCTCTCGGTCATTATCGGCCGCGCGCTGCCCGACGTCCGCGACGGACTGAAGCCGGTTCATCGCCGCATTCTCTATACCATGCAGCAGATGGGCCTGGCGCCCGGACGGGCCACGCGCAAGTGCGCCCGCATCGTCGGCGAGGTCATGGGTAAGTACCATCCCCACGGAAACCTCGCGGTTTACGACGCGTTGGTGCGCCTCGCGCAGCCCTTCGCCATGCGTGCGCCGCTCGTTGATGGGCAAGGAAACTTCGGCTCGGTCGATGGCGATCCTCCCGCGGCCGATCGTTATACCGAAGCTCGTCTGACGCGAGTCTCCACCGCGCTGCTAGAAGACCTCGACAAAGAGGCGGTCGACTTTTATCCGAATTATGACGGGACCGAAACCCAACCTGCGGTCCTGCCGGCGCGTTTTCCAAACCTGCTGGTCAACGGCTCCGACGGAATCGCCGTCGGCATGGCCACCAAGATTCCGCCGCACAATCTGACCGAGATCGTTGATGCCACGATCACGTTGGTCAATAACCCCAACGCGCAATTGCCCGAAATTCTGAAATTCGTGCAGGGTCCGGACTTTCCGACCGCAGCCATCATTCACGGCCGTGCCGGAATCTTTGAGGCCTACCGCACCGGTCGTGGTCGTTTCATGATGCGAGCCCGCGCCGCGATTGAGACCGTCACCAAAGAAAAGCAGGCGATCATCGTCACGGAAATTCCCTATCAGGTAAACAAAGCGCGCCTGATCGAGCGCATCGCCGACCTGGTCAATGACAAAACGATTGACGACATCTCGGACATCCGCGACGAAAGCGATCGTGACGGCATGCGCATCGTGATCGAACTCAAGCGCGGGGCCGAACCGCAGATTGTGCTCAACCAGCTCTTCAAGCACACCTCGATGCAAGAGGGCTTCAGCATGATTCTGCTGGCCGTGGTCAACGGACAGCCGAAAGAGATGGGCCTGATTCAGGCCATCAAACACTTCATCGACCATCGCGTCGATGTGGTGCGCCGTCGCACCTCGTATCTGCTGGCCAAGGCGCGCGACCGGGAGCACATTTTGGAAGGCTACCTGACCGCGCTCGATCACCTGGATAACGTGATCGCGATAATCCGCGGCAGCGCCAACCGCGCCGATGCCCGGGAAAACCTGGTCGCCTACTTCGGCGGCAAGAAGATCGACATCAACACCAGTGGACGGGCTCCCCGGCTGGATGCGGAAAAGCCCTTCACCGCCAAACAAGCCGACGCCATCCTCGAACTGCAACTCCACCGCCTGACCAAACTTTCGATTGATGAAATTTCGAACGAATTGAAGTCGGTGCGCGAGGCGATCGAAGAATACGAATCGATTCTTGCCTCCGAGGCGAAGCTGCGCAAAGTCATCATCAAGGAACTGGAAGAGGTCAAGAAACTCTACGGCGACGACCGCCGCACCGTCATCGAAGACGAAGCCGCGGAAATCATGCTCGAAGACCTGATCGCCGATGAGCAGGTCGCGGTTACGGTGAGCCATTCCGGCTACATGAAGCGCACCCCGATTTCCACCTACCGCATGCAGCGCCGCGGTGGAACCGGACGTACCGGCATGAAGACGCGCGACGAGGATTTCGTCGAGCATCTGTTCATCGCCTCCACCCACGCCTACATTCTCATCTTCACCAACACCGGCCGTGTTTACTGGCTCAAGGTCTATGAAATTCCCGACGTAAGCGCCGCCGGCAAGGGCAAGCACGTAGGCAATCTGGTCGCCCTGCAGCCCGGCGAAACCGTGCGCACCATGCTGGCCGTCCGCGATCTCGAAGAAGAACGCCGCTTCGTCTTCTTTGCCACGCACAACGGCACCGTGAAGAAAACCGAAGTCAAAGACTTCTCGCACGTGATGTCGCGCGGCATCATCGCCATCAACATCGAGCAAGGCGACGAACTGGTCGCCGCCTCGCTGACCGACGGCAACCAGATCGTCTTCCTCGCTTCGCATGACGGACAGGCGATTCGCTTCGACGAGAACGACGTCCGCCCCATGGGGAGAAACGCCACCGGCGTCCGCGGCATGAACCTTGCCGAAAAAGACTACATCGTGGGCATGGCCACCACCCTCAAGCCGGAGGCAAAGGCGATCGTTGAAATGAGCGCGCTCGAGGGCGACGTGGCTCCGGAGGTCGCCGACCTGATCCCGGAAAAAGGTTCGCTGATTCTTTCCGTAACCGAGAACGGATACGGGAAGCGCACTCCCGCCGACGAGTATCGCCTCACCAATCGCGGCGGCAAAGGCATAATCAACGTCAAGACCACCGAACGCAACGGCAAGGTGGTCGGCATTTCGCAGGTGTCGGAAAAATCCGAAGTGATGCTGATCAGCCAATACGGCAAAATCATCCGCATCGAATCCAAGTTCATCCGCGAATCGGGGCGCTCGGCGCAGGGCGTGAGACTGCTCAACGTCGAACCGGGAGACCGGGTGGCGGCAGCCGTCGTCATTCCACCCGAAGAGCCGAACGGGAATGGGACGCTGATTCAGTAACGCTCGCGTCGGGGGGCGGAGGCATGGTGTCCGTTCCCCCGGGGCGAATTTCACCCGTACGGAAAAGGCTTCTCACCGCGCCCGCCTTGCTCCGCGGATTTCCAGGGCCGGCAGCGACACGCCCCGAAGGGGGTCGGCATTACCCCAGTCACTCCCAAATCCCGGCGCTTTCCGTTACTGTTAACGATAGTGATACTGCCCCCGGTGGCTGCCCGCGCGGTTCGAGACCTGAGAGTGAGCGAGCCTTTGTGCACGAGATTGCGAAACCTGAACCCGCGTATCAGGAGCTTCTGAGTCGGCCGATTCGCGAGCTGGGGCTTAGGCTCGAAGGGTCGCCGGTGGAGCGCTTCGTCGAACAGCTCTATCGCGAGCTGGATGCCAAGGGCCTGATGAAATTCCGGCCGGCATTCTACTTGACCGACGAGTGGGGATGTCCGTCGGGCGAGCCGATCATCGGGATTCCGTTTTACCTGGCGCATGCGGCGCTGGCGCAGCTGGAAAAGGAGACGCATGGCCTCGAAGACGCGCGAGAAATCATGATGTACCTTCGCCACGAAGCCGGGCACGCTTTCACCTATGCCTACAAGCTGCACGCCAAGCCGGAGTGGAAGCAGGTCTTCGGTCCCTTCCGCCGTCCCTATCGCGACAACTACCGGCCGGCGCCGTTTTCGCGCGACTACGTGCGGCATTTGCCGGGATGGTATGCGCAGAAGCATCCCGACGAAGATTTTGCCGAGACCTTTGCCGTGTGGCTGACGCCGCGCTCCAACTGGCGCAAGCGCTATCGCGGCTGGGGAGCGATGGCCAAGCTGCAATACCTCAACCGCCTGGCCCCCCGCCTGGGAAGCAGCGACCCGCCCCGCCGCCGCGGTCAGGCCGACCTGACCGTCGATGACATGGAATCGACGGTGGCGGAGTTTTACCACCAGGCCGCTCGCGAAGAGGTCGCCGTTACCGAGCTCACGCCGGATACGGATTTGCGCGATCTGTTCCCGGTATCCAAGCGCCGCAAGACGGCGTTACCGGCGCAGGAATTTCTGCATCAGCACCGCAAGCCATTGATCGACAAGGTTGCACAGTGGACAGGCGCGCAGCGTCCGCTGATCCAGGCGCTGATCGATACCATCGAAAAGCGCACCGGAGAACTCGACTTGCGCGCCGACCGGGCGCGCAGCGCCGAGCATCTGGCGGAGGTGACGGCCTACGCGACGGCGCTGGTGATGACGTACGTGACGAAAGGAAAATTCATTCAGCCGTAGCGATGACGCTCGGCAATCGGCAACTGCCTGGGAGACACAATGATCGGAGCGAAACTGAAAATCGCATTGCTGTACGACGTCTGGAATGAAGATCCGGTCGCGGCGGCAGCGAAAGAAGAGACGGAGCCGCCGCGCAAACCGCACAAGAAAGTGAAGAAGGCCAAAAAAACCGACCGCGAAGAGATCTTCGAAGCCCTCGAGAAGCTCGGCCATGAGCCTTCCAATTTCCCGCTGGACGGCCGTCCGCAGTCGCTGCACTCCCTGTCGCGTTGCGATGCCGACCTCATCTTCAACCTCACCGAGTCGTTCGACGGAGACGACACCAAGGAAATGAACGTGGTCGCCTATATCGACCTGCTGGGTTTGCGCTACACCGGTGCTGGCCCGCATGCCATTTCCATGTCGCAAGACAAGGCGATCGCCAAAAAGATTTTCGCGTTCCACGGCATCAAGACCCCGTTCTTTGCGGCCTCTTATCGCGGACACATCGAGCACGCGCACAACATCTCTTTTCCGCTCATCGTCAAGCCGTCGTGGGAAGACGGATCGATCGGCATTGACGCTGGCGCCGTCGTGAACAACGTGAAAGAGTTGATGGAGCGGGTGCAATACATCCAGGACGAATTCGACTCTCCGGCGCTGATCGAGGAATTCATCGAGGGCCGCGAAATTTATGCTGCCATTCTCGGCAGCTACGAACGGGCGCAGGTTTTGCCGCTGGTCGAGCTTGACCTGTCACGCCTGCCCGAAGGCACTCCGAAAATCGCCAGTTACGATGTCAAGTTCGAGAAAAATACCGAAGCCTACAAGCTGACAAAATCCGCGATCGCCGAGAATCTGGACGAAGCCACGGTGAAACGTTTGCAAGATACGGCGCTAGCCGCCTACCGCGCGCTGAAACTTCGTGATTATGGGCGGATCGACATGCGGCTCGCTGCAAACGGCGACGTCTATGTCATCGAAGCCAATCCCAACCCCTGGCTGGCCAGTCGGCAGGAATTCGCCATGGCGGCGAGGGCTTCGGGACTCTCCTACACGGAAACGATTGAAGCGATTGTTGACTTGGCGATGAGCCGTTATCTGAACGCCAACCTCTCGAAAGCGGCAGCCATGCACTAAGGCGGCTTGGACGCAGGCTCCCCGGTCGATCCCCGGGGCAGGGCCCGGAACGAAGGAGCGGGAGACGGGAAAACCGCCTCCTCGGCGGGATCATCAAGCAACGATATTCCCCTCGCCTGCTCCCCTCACCGCGTCTTCACCGCGGGTTGCAGCCGCTCAAATGCCTCTTCGGCCCGGCGCAGGGCGTCCTGCACGTTGTCGCAAATGTTGTCCAGCCCCACCAGTTCCTCAAACTCCGTATTCTGGATCAGCCGCAACGGCTGTTCTCGAGCGCCGCAGAGAATCAGCTCGCGGCCGCTTTTCTTCAAAGTGCGGGCCACTTCTTCGAGCGCGAACAGCCCGGTGGCATCGAGGGCCGTCATATTTCGCAGCCGCAAGATCACGACCGGCGGCAGTTGCTGAAGATGTTCCGTAACCACGTCGATCTTGTCGGTCGCTCCGAACAAGAACGGCCCGTGAATGCGAAAGATGGTCGCGTAATAGGGGATGTCCTTATCCTGGAGGATGTGCACGCGTCCATCTTCGACGTAGTCGTCGGTCACTTTAGAAACGGTGGTGGTCGCCGCGACCCGGCTGATAAACAACAGCGCCGCCAAAATCATGCCCGCCTGCACGGCCACCGAAAGATCGGCGAACACGGTCAGAGCCAGGGTCACCAGCCACACGCTAATGTCGGTTTTCGTGAGCTTCAGCAGCGACGGAATTTCCCGCCACTCGCCCATGTTGTAGCTCACCACCATCAGGATCCCCGCCAGCACTGCCATGGGCACGAAACTCACCAGCCGCGCGGCAAACAGCAAAATTCCGAGCAGTGTCAGGGCATGAATCATGCCCGCGACCGGAGTTCTTGCGCCGGCGCGGATGTTGGTCGCGGTGCGCGCGATGGCGCCGGTGGCCGGCAGTCCGCCAAACATCGGCGACACCACATTGGCGATGCCTTGTGCCACCAGTTCGACGTTCGGATTGTGCCGGCCGCTGATGCTGGTGCTCGAGCTCATGCGGTCCGAGACCACCGCCGACATCAGCGACTCAATCGCGCCCAGCATGGCCACGGTCAATGCCGGGCCGAGCAGTCCGTGAATCAAATCGCTGCGAAAGGTGGGAATATGAAAGTGCGGCAGCCCGCTCGGAATTCCGTTAAAACGCGAGCCGATGGTGGCGACCGGCAACTTGAAAATCCAAACCGCCAGCGTCCCCAGCACCAGGGCCACGATCGCGCCGGGAATGCGATTGGAAAACGCGCGGCAGACAAGGATGACGGCGACGGCACCGGCGGCCAGTGCAGTCGCGGGCAGCGAGAGGGTATGAAAATTCTGTGCCAGGGCTTCCAGGCGCAGCCAGAACACGCCGGGAACTCTTTCCAGCTTCAGGCCAAAAAAATCCTTCACCTGGGTGCTGGCGATGAGGATCGCAATGCCATTGGTAAAGCCGATCACGATCGGCCGCGGAATATACTTCACCGCCGTACCCATGCCGGTCAGCCCCATGATGACGAGAATGACCCCCGCCATCACCGTGCACATGAATAGGCCATCGATACCATGAACGGCGACAATGCCAGAGACGACAACGACAAAAGCGCCGGTCGGGCCACCGATCTGGGTTGTCGATCCCCCCAGCGCGGAAATCAAAAAGCCGGTTACGATCGCACAATAGATTCCAGCTTGCGGTGTCAGCCCCGAGGCAATCGAAAACGCCATCGCCAGCGGCAGGGCGACCAGTCCCACGGTGATTCCGGCAACCAGATCGTGGAGGAATGTATTCCCATCGTAATCGCGCAGACAGAGGAAGGATTTCGGGAGCCAACGCTGTTCAAAAAGTGTGCGTTCCATGGGAAACTGCTATTATCGCAAGTCCGAGGCCAGGGTCCTAGTTCACGAAAGGGCAAGGCCTGGCCCGTGCCTTTGGAGCGCAAACCGGACTCCGGCGGTCTTCGGCCGCGAACCTGCATCGGGCTTTGCCTCAATCTGGTTTCGCCCCGCAGAAGGCAAATGCACGTTCGGATGCGTGTTGCTGTTGATGACGACGGTTGGATTTCCGCGCCGGGCACCGGGCTCGAAAGAAAAAGGCCACCCAGAGCAGCGGCGGCTTTTTCTGGAAGCGAGTGTCCGGCCTCGGGCGTTTAGAACTTATTCCAAAGATACTGGTTATACACGTCGTGGTGATACTGCACTTCAGGTGCCTTCACAAACGTACCCAGCAATCGTGGACAGCGATCGGCCGACGCCTCCTTGAGATCGGCGTAGCGTCCCTTGACGTCTTCGCCCATCAATTCCGAGGTCCAGTCGGCCTTGCGAAAGTCGGCGAGGGCTTTGTAGATATTGTCGGGCAGGTAGCGTTCTGCCTGCCGCAGATTCTTGATCTTCGCCGTGCTGCCTTCCAGTCCCGTCTTGAAGATCGAAAGCATGACCAGGTAAGGGTTCGCGTCCGGAGCTACCGACCTCACCTCCACCCGCATGCTGCGCTCGTTGCCGATCGGAATCCGGATCATTGATCCGCGATCCACGGCCGATGCCTTGAGCTGGTTCGGCGCCTCAAAGTGCGGATCGAGGCGGCGATAGGCGTTGACGCTCGGGTTCAGCAGCAGGCAGATGTCGTTGCCGTGCGTCAAAATACGGTCCAAAAATTCCCATCCCGCCTTGCTCAGTTTTTCCTCCCCCTTGGGATCCCAGAACAGGTTCTTGCCGCCCTTGCTGATCGAAACGTTGGTGTGCATGCCGCTGCCATTCACTCCGACCACCGGCTTCGGCAGGAACGAGGCGGTCAGGCCCATATTGCGCGCAACCTGACGGCAGATCAGCTTGTAGAGTTGAATGTGATCGGCCGCAGCCACCACTTCCGCATAGCCGTAATTGATCTCAAACTGCGAGGGCGCGACCTCGGGGTGATCTTTTTCGTTCTGAAACCCCATCGCTCGCTGCACTTCCGCCGTCGTATCGATGAACGTGCGCAACGCATCACCGGGTAGCGAATGATAATAGCCGCCCGTGTTCACGTATTCGAACTTGCCGGTTTCATGGTAGGTGCGCTCGGCGTCCGGCCCGGCGAAGAGAAAGCCTTCAATTTCATTGGCTGCGTTCAGGGTGTAGTCGTGCTTTTTGTAGAGCCCGGCGGCGAACGATTTGAGCACTCCGCGCATGTCGGCCGCGTAAGGCTCGCCGCCCTTGTCGATCACCTCGCCGAAGACCATCACTTTGCCGGGTCCAAAAACGTCGGCCGGTCCCCAGTAGAAGGCACTCCAGTCAATGCCCAAACGCAAATCACTCTCCCGCTGCGCCGTGAAGCCGCGAATCGACGAACCATCGAAGGTCAGGTTGTCGTAGCTCTTCACCAGGAACTTCTTGTCATAGTCCAGCATGTGCAGGCGGCCTTCAAGATCGCTGAACATCACCGTCACCGCCTTGATGCGCGACTCGTCGGCGAGGTACTTTAAACGCTCTTCTTGAATCTTGTGAGGAGCTACGCGGTCCAGGCGCTGCTTCTTCGCCTTCAAATTCATCTCTTCCAGTTCATCGTAGGGGATCGCTAGAAAATTCCGTAATTCAGTAGACATGCCTCTCCTTTTTTATTCGGGTGCTGCCCAGGATTCAAAGTCTAAACCGGGAATGACCCCATAGGCTATCCTGTCCGGCGCAGCCAGACAAATAGAATTCGGTTATACCGATGATTCGCTTTTCCGATTTGCATCAGGAACGGTGCAGCGGGAACAATGACGACGGGAAGGCCACGGCTTGATCGGAATCGCGCTTGGAGGGTCGCGGAAAATCGTGCCTCCGGCGGACGAATCTTACCGGGGCTGAAGGCGAAGAAAGTTCGGACCCTGGAGCGCGCCCGGCCATGAAATAATCAAGTTCGAGGATCTGACTTGAGTTGCCCGATCTGTAACGAACGAAAAGAAAAGCGTTTCTGCCCGGCTGTCCACGGAAGGATCTGTCCGCAGTGCTGCGGCGAGCAGCGCGAGGTCACTCTCGATTGCCCCAGTGACTGTCCCTATCTGCAGCAAGCCCGGGAGCACAGCTCGGCGCACTCTCACCGCGAAGCGGGCCGGGCCGAGGGCGAGCCACCATTTTCGGACATTGAAATCCCCGAGCAATTTCTCTACGAACGTGAGGAACTGATTCTCGGCCTCAGCTTCGCCCTCGCCAAGAGTGCCCGTTCCGATCGTGCGCTCATGGACCGTGACCTGCTCGCAGCCCTCAGTTCGCTCGCCAAGAGCTACCAGACGCTGGTGAACTCCAACCTCATTTATGAGCAGCCAACCGCCAACCTGGCGCACCAGAGCATCGCTCGCGAAATCGAGACCATGGTGCGGGAATTCCGTCAGGCGGAACAGGAACATGTCGGGCAAACGCGTCTGCGGGATTCCGAAGTGCTGAAAGCACTGGTTTTCCTTTTGCGTCTGGGTTGGGGACATACCTCCGGCCGCCCGAAGTCGCGGGCGTTCGTTGATTTTCTCGGGGCGCAATTCCCGGAAAAACAGTCCGCCATCGCGGGCCCGGAAGATGCTGCCAGCCGGATCGTTATCCCCTAAGCTCGGGCCCGTCGATCGGGGCCCCGGATTGATTCTGTCCTCCCTAGACAGAGGCTTTCCCCGAGCCAAGATATGGGGAGCAGTTTTTCAGAGCCGCCGGACCCTCTGGCCGTCCGGCAAGCCCGCCAGAAGCTCCTTCGCGGTCTTACCCAGACCGGGATGCCGCACTTCGGGAGCAATTTCCACCAGCGGCTCCAGAACAAACCGGCGCTCATGCATCGCCGGATGAGGGATCTTTAATCCCAGTTCGTCCACCACGCGATTCCCAAACAGCACCAGGTCAATATCGATGTTACGCGGGCCTTTCCGGTACGTTCGCATGCGCCCCATCTCCTTTTCGATCTGCAGGGCAATCTGCAGCAGTTCTCGTGGGGTCTTCTCGGTTTCAACGGCCGCCAAACAGTTCAAAAACCAAGGCTGCTCGGGCACATCAAGCGGTTGGGTTTCATACAAGGAGGAAACGGCCAGCTCGCGGCCGGCGACATGCAATTGTTTGACCGCCGCGCGCAGATTGGCCGTGCGATCTCCCAGATTCGACCCCAAGGACAGATAAGCGACTTCGCCCACGCCCCATAGTTTGGCGGCGATGAAGGCAAGAAGCCAGAAAAAACGCACCGGCACCGGCAGATTCTCGCCGGCGGCCAGTAACGGAAGAGCACTTTTCCCCGGTAATCGTACCCGGTACCAAAGGTCACTTCCTCACCTTCCCGGCTGCCGTTAGTATGGATAAGGTATGAATCTGGATTCTCTTCTCGTCAGCCGGGACGCCTCGTTGCTTGGCGTGCTTCGCCCAGCGCTCGAGAAGATCTCGGTCAGCGTCCAGGTTGCCCCGGAAACTCCCCGCGGCAAGGATCTGTTGGCGAGGCAAAAATTTGACGCCGTCATCATTGATTGCGACGACCTCGAGGACGGAGCTGACCTGCTGAAGGCTCTCCGCCAAACGCAAAGCAATGCCCGGTCGGTGGCCTTTGCCGTGGTCAATGGAAAAACGACCACCCAGGAAGCCTTTCAGTCCGGAGCCAATTTCGTTCTCCAGAAACCCGTCTCTCCGGTGCATGCTGCGCGCTGTCTTAACGCGGCGCTCAACTTCATGGTGCGGGAGAGGCGCCGGTATTTTCGCCAGCCCGTCGACATGCCGCTGCGCATCAGCCTTGCCGACTGTAAGGAACTAACCGCCACCGCCACCAACGTGAGCGAGGGGGGCATGGCCATTCGACTTCTTGGTCGCTTGCCGAAAGAGACAAAAGCCCAGTTTCGCTTCACGCTTCCGGCCAGCAATATCTCGCTTGAGCTGAAGGGCCAGGTCGCATGGGCCGATGGAACCGGCCATGTCGGCGTCCGCTTTGTCGACGTTCCGCAGAGCTCGCAGTATCAGTTGGAACAATGGCTGACGGATCGCTTGCAGGAAGAAATCCCGCCGCAACTCCAGGGCTACGCTGCGCTTCCCTGACCGATCGCTCGTCCCCGACCTCGACCCCGGCATCCAGCTTGCAACTTTGCCACGGCAGTCCCCTGTGGCACGGTAAAGACGGGGTGTGTCGGGTCCAAACCATGATCCCACTAGAAGAAAGAATTGCCCGAACCGAGAGGTTGCTGCGCCGTCTCAAGGACGACCGGCCCTACTTGCGCTTCCGATTGTCCGTGCTCGGCGCCGAGCACCGGCAGAATGCCAACGCTTTCGCTGACCGCCTCCGGATCGAAGCCGAAGCCGAACTCGAGCGCCTGCGGGCAGAGCGCCCCATGCCTTACGAGTGCAGCTTACCTCAGCCCGCCGACTGACCCCGGCCGAGCTCGGCCTGACTTGCATGGCTCCGCCGTCTCTGCCCGTCCGGGCTCACGAATTTTTCGCGACCGGAGGGGTTGTCGTGCTTGCGACTTCGAAGGTCAGTTTCCGATGCGCAGCGATTCCGGGTTCGGGTTGACTCATCCGCCCCCATACCGGTAGCTTGTATGCCTTCAGCCTGCCGCAAAGGAGAGTGAATGCACCGTCGTAGCCTGTCGAGCTTGTTGCCTGCGATTTTGCTCCTGCTTCTGCTCAGTCTCGCCGCCTCCACCGCACAAAGCCGGCCCGACCCGACGCCCGAGTTCAGCCTCAAGGAGCACTACACCAAGTACGAATACCGCATCCCCATGCGCGACGGCGTGCACCTGTTCACCTCGGTTTACCTGCCCAAAGACAGCGGGCAAAAGTACCCCTTCCTCATTGTCCGCACCCCCTACAGCATCAGCCCGTACGGTGTTGATGAGTATCCGAAGCGTCTCGGTCCCACAGCCGAGTTCGCCAAAGCCGGATACATCTTTGTTTTCCAGGACGTGCGCGGCCGTTACCTGTCAGAAGGTCAGTTCGTCGAAATGCAGCCCCACATCGACGACAAGAAATCGCCCCATGATGTTGATGACTCCAGCGATCTCTACGACACCATCGACTGGCTGCTCAAGAACGTGCCCAACAACAACGGTAACGCCGGTATCTGGGGCATATCCTATCCGGGCTTTTACACCTCGGCGAGCATCATCGATTCCCATCCCGCGTTGAAAGCCGCATCACCCCAGGCTCCCATGACCGACCTGTTTATGGGCGACGACGCCTATCACGGCGGAGCCTTCATGCTGGCGGCCAATTTCGGCTTCTACAGCTCGTTCCAGCCGCAACAGAACCCGCAGCTCCCTCCCAAGACTTACGTGCCCTTCGATTTCGGCACCAAAGATGGATACCAGTTCTATCTGAACATGGGCCCGATCGGAAACCTCTCCGGCCTTCTCAAAGGCAACGGCACGCTCTGGGAAGACCAACTGCGCCACGATACCTACGACGACTATTGGAAGGCGCGCAACCTGGCTCCCCACATGAAGAATATCCATTGCGCGGTGCTGACGGTCGGAGGATGGTTCGATGCCGAGGATCTCCAGGGCTCGTTTTCCACTTTCCACGCAATCGACAAAAATAACCCGGGAATCTTCAATGCTCTGGTGGTTGGCCCCTGGGTGCACGGCGGATGGGCCCGGCTCGACGGCGATCATTTGGGACGGGTGGAGTTCAACGCCAACACCGGCGACTACTACCGCGACAATATCCTGTTTCCCTTTTTCGAGCAGTATCTGAAAGGCAACGGCAAGGCCAAGCTGCCCAAAGCCTACGTCTTTGAAACCGGCACCAACGTTTGGAGAGAATACGCCTCCTGGCCGCCGAAACAAGCCGAGCGCAAGACCCTCTATTTCGAACCGAATGGCCTGCTCTCGTTCGATCCCCCGGCCGGTGGATCTGCAGGTGCCGAGTCCGCTTCCTACGACCAGTACACGAGCGATCCCGCCAAGCCCGTGCCTTTCGTGAACTACGTGGATGAAGAGGTTCCCCAGGAGTACATGGTGTCCGACCAGCGTTTCGCCGCCAGTCGCACCGACGTGCTCGTCTATCAAACGCCGGTCTTGCAAGAAGATGTGACCCTGGTCGGACCCATTTCGCCGCGTCTGTTCGTCTCGACGAGCGGAACCGACTCTGATTTCGACGTAAAACTGATCGACGTCTACCCGCCCGACTATCCCGACAGCAAACTGGATGCACGCCCCGGAGACAGCGGCCAGCCGATTACCGACATCCCGCCGCCGTCGTCCACCATGGCCGGATATCAGCAACTGGTGCGCGGCGAACCCTTCCGCGGCAAGTTCCGCCACAGTTTTGAAAAGCCCGAGCCCTTCACTCCCGGCAAAGTCGAGGAAATCTATACCACCTTCCCGGACGTGAACCACACCTTTCGCCGTGGCCATCGCATCATGGTGCAGCTGCAAAGCTCCTGGTTCCCGCTGACCGACCGCAACCCCCAAACCTTCGTCAACATCCCCGACGCCAAGCCTTCGGACTTCGTTCCCGCCACCGAGCGCCTGTATCACACCAGAGCGGAACCATCAGGAATTGCAGTGGGGGTGCTGGCCAGCCCGGAAACGGCGGAAGAACACAAATAGCAACCGCCAGGCGGTGCATGAGCTTCCTAGGGTGGAAAGGACGGACGCTAGACGCTGACCATGGCAGCCGAAGCCAGGGTCGGAGCCCGAAGTTCCTCGTCGAACGTTGTCTCTTCCCAATACGATCGATCCCGCAAAATGCGCGACACCAGCGCCGTATGCATCGCATGTCCGGCACGGTCGGCCACTACCGAACCCAATATCTGCTTGCCGATCAATGCCAGATCGCCAATCAGATCGAGCACCTTGTGCCGCACAAACTCGTCTGCAAAACGCAGCGGAGGATTCAGCATTTCCTCGCGGTTCAACACGATGGCATTGTCCATCGATGCTCCCCGAATCAGGCCCTGCTGCCGCATGGCGTCGGCCTCGTGCAGAAAGCCGAACGTGCGCGCCGGCGCAATTTCCTTCAAATAGCTTCCATTGGTCAGCCGCACGCAAAAACTCTGTTTGCCAATCAGGGGATGAGGAAAGTTGATGGAATAGGAAACCGAATAGACGTCCGATGGGTAAACGGCAATGAATTTGTCGCCCTCGCGCAGTTCGATTTCGCGCACAATCCGTAAATAAGTGCGAGCCTTTCGCTGCTTCCGAATCCCAGCCTCCTGGATCATTTCGACAAACGGGCGCGCGCTGCCATCCAGAATCGGCAACTCCAGGTTGTCCAACTCAACGATGGCATTGTCGATGCCGACTCCGGTAAACGCTGAAAGCAGATGCTCGGTAGTGGAGATGAGCACGCCCTTTTTCATCAGGCTGGTAGCGTAACTGACGCGCGCCACGTTGCGTCCGCTAGCTTCGATCGGGAACCCGTCAAGATCGGTGCGATGGAAAACGATTCCTGTTCCCGCGGGCGCGGGGAGAATTCGCAAGCTGACCGGAGCACCGCTGTGCAGTCCGATGCCGCTGCAGGTCACCGCCGCACGAATTGTTTGTTCGTGTCTCAAACGGGGGAAGACTTAAGTCGTTTGCTGTGTATCAGCTTACCGCTGTGGGCTATCTTCCGCCTGTGGCAAAACAACCACACACCGTGGCTCGTTCCCCCGACTCTCTGGCTAACCTGTTGAGTCAGTTGTAGATGTTTGCAGTGGCTCGAAAGGCACCTGCTCCAGTTTTTGAGCCCCAAAGTCCGGCTTTAACCCCCTAAGTACCCTGGAGTTTACCGTTTTTTCACTACCGCTTTAGGGTCATAAGTCACGGTCGCTTCAAACATCGAGTCCGGCAACTTCTGATTGTAGTTCGCCGTGGCGACGAAGCGCTGCTGCGAAGTCTCCCCGTTGTAATAGCGCGTAACCGAATGTGCTGTCCAGATTCCCTGCACCAGCTTGTAATTGTCGTAGTGCTCTTCTTCGAGGTTTTTCTGCTTGTCCTTGGGGTCGCGCCAGGAATAACTGATCTTCACCGGATAGTGCGTATTCTGATCGAGCGAAACGCTCACCGAATCGTTCTGGCTATTGAGCAGGGTCACGGTTTCTGATTCCTTCCCGTCCACCACCGTCTGCCCGTCATAAAACAGCGCCACATTCGGATCCCGGATCCACTTGCGAAACACCCATTCGAGCGAATGCTGACGCCTACGGAGATAGTTCTGCAGATCCTCCGGCTCCTGCGCCGCCGTGCCTTTGTACGAGGTCTCGTAGCCCTTGTCGCCGTTGTGAATCAGCACCAGCTCGATCTTGTTGGTCTTGACGTTCCCCACCGACCCCTCAATCAAAAAAATGTCCTTCAGGTGGATCACCTCAAACCGGTCCTTATCGGGATACTCAACGTAGTAGTTGTAAGGAATCCCGGTGCTGTTGGTCCGCCCGTGATACAGCGGATAGTAACGCCCGGTTTCTTCCTTGTTGACATAGGTAAGGTAAATGTCTCCCCCGAGAGCCTCGATCGCCTGATCAAGCACCGCCCGAGCCTTATGAGCATTTTCGGAATCATTCAGGTTGACCGCAGGCGCGGCGGCCGCCGGGGCGGGAGCAGGCGCAGGCGGAGCAGGGGTCTGAGCAGCGCCTAGCGCGCAAAACAGCCAGACGAAAGCAATCCGAAGGCGATTCATGATTCTCGTCAAGTTAGAAGCACCCAACCCTATTTTAGCTGTACTACTGCTCGCCGGCGACCGAGGCGTTTCTGTCCGGCAGGCAAATCCCGCGCCGCCCGCGGAAAAACCAGGGACCTTCTCTCCAGCAGCGTTTGGGGGGTAGCTTCGCGGGCTGCGAAAACTGCTGTCGAGACCAGAAGATTCTGCCCGTCTCAGACTGGCCATCAATGTGCGCCGTTGGTATTGCCTGAAGTGGTTACCGGTACGGCCGCGCCCTCGCCGACCGGGTGGGGGTTTTCGCGCGGCGAATTTTCCTCAGCGCCAGTCGGAGGTCATGATCCCGGGAGTCTAAAATTCACCACAATCTGCGTTTCAATTCTCACCGCCTCACCGTTCAGCAAGTACGGCATGTATTTCCATTGCCCGACCGCCGCGATGGCGGCCGGAGCCAGCAGGGGATGGCCGGACACTATGCTGAGTTGCTCGACGTCACCGTTTCTGCCGATCCAGGCCTGCAGAACAACCTGCCCCTGAATTCGCGCCCGTTTGGCGTGGTCAGGATATTGTGGTGGGACTTTGCTGATCAGCAATCCCGTCGAGACTTCCGACGCAACGCGCACGCGCATGGGAAACTCCGGACTGGACGGCGAGGCGCCCGGTGCAAAGCCAGGCGATCCGCCGACCGCATCCGCGTAGCCCGCCTTCCCGTTCATTCCGCACTTCGGATTTCGTTCATCGTCGCGGAACCGGAGATTGGCCAGCATGTTGGCCGACCGATCCAGATCTTCGAGCGAACGACCGCTCACGTCGCCTCCGATGAAGTATCCCCGGAACTTGGTGTAGACCAACGCCTGGTACAGCGAAATGTTCACATCGGCGCCTTTGGGCGATGCCTTGTAGTCGACGCGAGAGAAGCGCCTGCCTCCGTATTGAACCGCGTAGGTATCGCGAATCAGGGTTCGGCGTTCCGCAGAGACAGACTCGCTTTCGGGATGCACCCGGTGGGAAACAAATTCCTGAGCGGTCCTAGCGGAAGGAATGGCCGGGAACGCCCTGAGCAGGACTGCGCTTTTGGGACCACCGCCCTCTGTTTCTTGCCGGAGAGACAGCAGAACAAGCCGGTCTGCGGAAGTGTGTCTGGCGCTGACGTCACCGCCGGCGAACTCACCACTCAACAGCCAACCCTCGGCAATGGCGAGCGAAAAACCGAAGCATTCATTGCTATAGACATTGCTTGCCAGGTTGCCGCTCTCATAGGCCAGCGCAACCGTCGAGCCGGTGGCAGGGGGCTGTGCCCGGGCAAGGCCAGAGGCCACAACCACCAAAGCGATGAACGCGACCGGCACAGACCTCAAACCTTGCCCCCTGTCCGGCTGGCAGTCGATCGGCGAGGTTGCACTGTCGAGCTCACACGGTCCTTGCTAACGCGCCGGGTGCCGTGCTTTCGCTGGAGGCGCGGACGGCTTTCGCAAAGGAATCACGGCGGTCACGGTTGTGCCCGCAGCGGACGACACAACCTCAGCCTTTCCCCCAAACTGCTGAACTCTCTCTCGAATGCCCATAAGGCCGATACCCGGAACAACGGTTCCGTCGAGAAGGCGGGTGGAGGGTATCCCTTTGCCCTGGTCGCCTATGCCAAGCACAATACGGTCCGAATCCCGGCTCAGCCGAATCTGCGCGGTGGCACTCCCCGAGTGTCGGTGAATGTTGGTGAGACACTCTTGCGCTACGCGGAAAAGGGCAATCTCCATCTCATCCGAAAGGCGACCGAAGTCAGGGCCCAGGTCAAGTTCCACCTTAATGCCACTACGCTGTTCATAGCCCTCGGCGTACCATTTCAGCGCCGAAGGCAATCCTACCTCATCCAGAAGGGGCGGATGTAGAAGATACGACATGGTTCGAAGTTGCCGGCTCATTTCGTCATTGACCGTGGCTAGCTCCTGCACCATGGTGCTGATCTTTCGGCCTTTTCCTTCGGGCATCATCTGATCCAAGACCATTTTCGCAAGTGCCAAATTCTGCCCCGTGCTGTCATGCAGCTCCCGGGCAATTCGCCGCCTCTCTTCATCCTGCAATCTCAAGAGTCTTACGTTAAGTTGCCGAACCTCCTCGGCTTTATCCGACAGTTCTTTGGTTCGCTGATGGACGCGGAGCTCGAGTTCCTGGTGAGCTTGCTCAAGCTCCCGCCTGGCCTTTTCCGCCTCTGCCATCTGGAGCCGCGCCTCTCTTTCCGCTTGCTTTAGGCGCAGCAGGGCATGGACCGATGCCAGGAGCTCTTCCCGGGAGATGGGTTCAGTGAGGTATCCATCGGCGGACTCCAGCCCACGCAATCGAAACTCGGTGTCGGTGAAAGTGGCGGAAATGTGCAACACCGGTATATGACAGGTTCGAGGATTTGTCTTCAGGCGACGGCAAACTTCAAAGCCGTCCATGTCCGGGAGGTTTACGTCCAGAGTGATCAGATCGGGAGCGATCTCTGCCAACTGAAGGGCCTCCGATCCATTGCGTGCTTCCAGCACCTTATAGCCTCCGCCCTGCAAGGTTCTCAGTAAGGAATAGCGAAGTGCGTCATTGTCATCGACAGCCAGAATCGTAAAGGACGGGTTTTCAGCCATGAACACTCTCCCGGTACCTGTCTGTTGCTGGTTTCGGCCTCAGCGAGGAGCGGTTTCCGCAGCCTGAACCGCCGCCTGCAAACCCGCCCGGGCCAAAGCCTCGGTAAATCTTGTTTCCATCAATTCTCGGGATTTCATTTCCTTGGGCACGATGTCGACCGCCGACTGCAATCGCTCGCGTTCGGTGCTATCGAGCGTCTGCGACGTATAAATTACGACGGGGATATTCCGGGTTCCAGGATCGCTCTTCAGGATATTCAGGACCTCGAACCCGTTCAGGTCGGGCATCGAGAGATCTAAGATAATCAGATCTGGCCGGTTCTCTCCGGCGAATTTCACGGCTTCGTTGCCGCCACGCGCCTCAAGCAAACGATATCCTGTGCTGGCCAGCAAACCCCTCAGTAAGTAGCGCGAAATCTCGTCATCATCGACGATCAGAATTTGTCTTTGATTCCTCCCGAGAACCGCCTGCAACTGGTTCACAAGCCACGCCCGATCGATCGGCTTCGCATGGAAAGCGGTCGCGCCTAAGGCGAGCGCCTTGCTTTCGTTTTCGACCACCGTGACGACAAAGACCGGAATATCCCGGGTCGACGGATTCTCCCGCAGATTCTGTAACAGTTGCCAGGAATGTTCTCCCTGGAGAAGAACATCCAAAACGATGGCGATCGGTTTGAACTCGACCAGCGCGCGCCGCGCTTCCTGGAGATCCTGGGCAGGAACCACTTGAAACGGAGTTGCTTTCAGATACTTCTCGTAGATAAAGAGGGCTTCGCGATTGTCTTCAACCACCAGGACCGGAAGTTTGGAAGCATCCAGTTCGCGCTTTACGTCAGGAACATAAACCGCTTCGGTGGAACCGCCGTAGCGGATGGGAATAGCGGCAAAGAAGGTCGAGCCAATCCCCACCTCGCTCTTTACATAAACATCGCCCCCTAGCAGTTGTGTCAGCTTCTTCGATAACGGAAGTCCCAGACCGGTACCCTTGGCGGTCTTCTGGAATTTTCCCTCAACCTGTTCCCACTCCTTGAAAATTCGCTCCTGGTCCGCGGGCGTAATTCCGATCCCGGTATCCGCCACCGAGAATACGACGGTACTGTCGTGGCCGGTCCGAGCCGAGATTCTGACCTCGCCCCGTTCGGTGAACTTCAGCGCGTTGGAGATGAAGTTTCTGAGAACCTGCGAAACTTTCGCTTCGTCCGTGTGCAGTTCAGGAAGATCGCCGATGTCCTCGAAAATCAGAGATACCGAGGAGTTCTGTGCCAACAGAGGCCGCAACATGCCGCGCAAGGCTGCAAAGAGGCTCTCCACAGAAAACGTAGCCGGGCGAATGGTGACCTTCCCGGCTTCCACCTTCGCGAGATCAAGGAGGTCGTTCACCAAGTCGGTCAGATCCTGCGCAGACCGTCGGATAAACGTAACCTGCTTCTCCTGTTCGGGAGTCAAATCGCCGTCCATACGATCGATAAGGATCTGGCTGAGGGCGAGAATAGAATTCAGCGGGGTGCGGAATTCATGACTCATGTTCGACAGAAAATGGCTCTTTAGTTCTGAGGCCCGCTGCAGGAAGTCCGCCTTGTCGTTCAATTCTGCATAAAGCGCCACCACGCCACGATTGGTCTCATCCAGTTCGCGATTCAGTTGCGCCAATTCTGCCTGACGGGTGCGCAGTTCCTCCAGCGTCCGCATGAGTTCTTTGTTCTGCTGTTGCAGTTCCTCATAAGGGCTCTCCGAAGGCTTCCGCTCAATGCGCGCGAGCAGAGTCTGCAGTTCGCTATCGCTCAAACGCGTGAACTTCTGCGGAGTGAGCTTGCCCAGAGTTACCGTTGTTCCCGCCGCCTTCTTTGTCTCCACCTGAAAACGGTCGAGAAGGCGTTTGGCGCCAATCATGCCAAGCCCCATGCCAGTCTTCGAAACATACTTGCCACCCAGGATCTCATCCAGATTCGCGATCCCCGGCCCCTTGTCGCGAACGGAGATCAACATCATTTTTTCCCCGCCATTTTCGATCTCAAATTCCACCGATCCGCCAGCGGCATACTGGAAAGCATTGCGCACCACTTCGGACACGGCCGTGGCGATGCGCGTCTGCGCCTGGGTATCAAATTTCAAGGCGGCGGCGATGGTCCGGGCTCGCTGGCGAGCCAGCACCACGTCGTGCTCGTACCGGATCTCCATGTTTAGGAGCTTCAGTTTCACGTCGCCCTCGGTTCAGAACGGTTCTTGGCGATGAGAACTGTCACGTCGTCTCGTTCTCGGGAGAAATCGCGGTACAGCATGCCGGCAATCAACGCCGGATGTTTGTTCCATATGCCCGGGTACCGTTTCAGGTCCCACCCCGACTTAAGACCATCCGAGTGCATCACGAGAATGCTGTCGGCATGCCACGGAAACTTGAATTCTTGAATTCTATGGAGATGGTGTCCGACGGTCCCATTGTGCGAGGCCATGCCGCGGCTTGCCTCGGTTCCGACAATCGAGGTGCTGATGTTGCCCACACCCGCAAACGATCCGAGTTGCCGGTCGAGTTGCAGCGACAAAACCGCCATGGCGGCACCGCGCGTCTTCCGCAGTGAATCATGCGAGTCCTGCAGGATGGGGGTAGGCGAATCACTTCTCGCCAGGGCAAAGATCCGCTCCGCGTCTCGGGCCGCTTCGGCAGCCAGAATCCCATGTCCGAGACCGTCCACGACCATGAAAAGCACCGAATCCGCGGTCTTCTTCGCGCCCCATCCATCGCCGCAGATCTCCTCGCCCTTCACCGGGACAGAAACGACTCCCACATCGATGGGGGCAAGATGCTGCGAAATTTTCCTTCCCGGCCAGAACTCCGAAAGCACCGCCGTTCCTACACCGGGTGCCGTATAAATGTCGAAACCATGAGACAGGCGCTTCATCGCGCCCAGGCCATTGCCTGCCGTGCCGGCGGTGGAATTGCCATCCCGCAGAGCGCCACTGAGGTCGCGGATTCCTGGTCCTTTGTCTAGGGCTAGAACCCGGACCCCGGAGATTCCGTTTCCGGTGACCGCTTCCACCACCATCGTGCCGGCGCCGGCGTGCTTCACCAGATTGGTTGCCATTTCGGTCACAACGATGGCGAGCGACCCGCCTTCGGTTTCGCCCAGCTTCGTCTGATCGGCCAGATGGGCAGCGTGGCGTCGAGCTTGCCCGGCGTGCGTGGCGTCGGTCACGTGAATGATCATTGCTTCACCCCGCTCATTTCCAACGCGTGACCGCTACCCTCGTACCCTCGCCGACCTTCGAATCAATTTCAAACTCGTTCACCAAGCGCTTCGACCCACCCAATCCCAGGCCCAGTCCGGTTCCCGTCGTGTAGCCGTCGCGCAAGGCCAGGTCAATGTCCGAGATTCCTGGTCCCTGGTCGACAAAAACCAGGCGCACACCGGCGCGCGGACCGTTCAGCGATTCCAGTTGCAACGTCCCACCGCCGCCGTAGATCAGAGTGTTCCGAGCCAGTTCACTCGCGGCGGTGACCAGTTTCGTCTGGTCCACCAGCGAGAGTCCGACCTGACTGGCGACTTCCCGAACCCGTCGCCTCACGACGACCATATCGGGCTCGGAGGCCACCGGAATCGTCTCCCTATGGACGATGGACATGGTGTTTTGCCCGATGACCGTTTAACGATTCCTTTAATAGGTCCATGCCGGCATCGACGTTCAGTGCGGTGCGCACCCCAGGAAGGGACATTCCGAGCTCCACCAAGGTGATCGCAACCGCCGGCTGCATGCCAACCACGACGGTCTGTGCATCGAGCACTCTTGACATGGCTGCGATGTTGCCGAGCATCCTGCCAATGAAGGAATCCACGATCTCAAGACTGGAGATGTCGATGAGAACGCCGCGCGCAGCTGTCTCGCTGATGCGAGCCGTGAGATCCTCCTGCAGCGTCATTGCCAGGCGGTCGTGCATATCCACCTGGATGGTCACCAGCAGGAACTCTCCCATACGAAGTATCGGTATCTTTTCCACGGAGTCCTTATGCTTTGCTCAGAGAATCTTCGAGAGCCAGTCCGGTGCGCTGCAATGCCAGGGCGAACGCATCCGACAAGGTAGCCTTGGTGGTCACATCGAGAAGGTTGATTCCAAGATGCACGATGGTTTGCGCGATCTGTGGGCGGACGCCGCTGATGATGCAGTCCGCTCCCATCAAACGAGCCGCTGTAACCGTTTTCAGCAAATGCTGGGCGACGACGGTGTCAACCGTCGGGACGCCGGTAATATCAATAATCGCGACCCGCGAATTGGTCTTGACGATGTTCTCGAGCAACGTTTCCATCACAATCTGGGTCCGAGCGCTGTCTAAAGTCCCGATTATCGGAAGAGCCAGAATTCCATCCCAGAGCTTCACGACAGGGGTGGAGAGTTCCAGCATTTCTTCTTGTTGACGGCGAATCACCGCCTCGCGGGCCTTTAGGAAGGTTTCGGTGGTGAATAGGGCCAAGGCATCGATCAATTCCGTGGTCGTCCAGAGTTCCGATGCCAGAGTGTTTGCATCGCCACCCATGCGATCACGCAATCGGTCGAACAAAGCCTTCTTCACCGAAAGCACGAAGGTTGCCGTCTCCGTTGGAGTAAATCCTTGCTGGGCGCGGTTTTTCGAAATCTCAGCCAGTTGCTCGCGCAAAGGCTGCCAGGGCGCGGATTCAAGATTGAAATTCTCCGATTCAACGCCTTGGCGCAACAGCTGGACAAATCGTGAGCACTGCGCGCGCAGCTCGGAATCTTTCATGAGGTCAGCCCGTCGCGTGGCGACGCTCATCTCCCTGATCCATTGCTCTAAAATAGCCGCCTCGTGTTTGGCAAGAACATCGGGCAAACCGACGGACTTCGAAGTCTGTATTCCTTTGCTCATCTGTCGCTCCTCATGGGAATTAGGAAGGTGAGGCACCACTCCGTGCCAGTCACAGACCGCAATCAGCTGTTGGGCCGTAAGCCACTGGACAGAAAGTTAAAATTTAATGGCACACGCGAGCAAAGAATATACAGGATTCGCTGTAGGGTTTTGCGGGCCCTGTGCGCCTAGGAGGCTGTTTCCGACAAGTGCTGGCCTGTTCGTTCGAGGGCGAGGGCAAAGGCGTCCCGAAGCGTCGCTTTAGTGGTAACGTCGAGCAAATTGATGCCCAGGTGGACAATGGTGTGCGCGATCTGAGGGCGGAATCCGCTAAGAATGCAGTCGGCGCCCATTCGCCGCGCCGCGGGCACGGTTTTGAGAAGATGTTGAGCCACGACCGTATCGACCGTCGGCACGCCCGTGATGTCGATGATCGCGACTTTGGAGCTGGTAGCGACGATTGCTTCGAGCAGCGTTTCCACCACGATTTGGGTCCGATCGCTATCGAGCGTGCCCACCAGCGGCAAGGCAAGGATTCCCTTCCACAGCTTGACCACCGGCGTCGAAAGCTCAAGCATGTCCTCCTGTGCTCGTCGAATCAAGACTTCCCGCGCGCCGAGAAACACTTCCGTCGTGTACAAGCCGAGAGCGTCCAGCAGTTCCGAGGATTCCCAGATGTGGCCGGCGAGAAGTTGGGGATCACTCACATTTTGTTGCAGGCGACGAAACAGCGGTTCCTTGAAGGAGAAAACGAAAGTCGCCGTTTCG
This sequence comes from Terriglobales bacterium, assembly GCA_049520935.1. GTDB lineage: Bacteria > Acidobacteriota > Terriglobia > Terriglobales > Acidobacteriaceae > Acidiflorens. The sequence continues at coordinate 62,895 of JBEKPJ010000010.1, forward strand.
GTCGGCGTGAAGCCGCGGACCGCCTGACTCCTGGACATCTCAGCCAGGAACTCCTTCAATTCCTTCCACCCGGGATCCTGCGGACCGCTGCCGCCCGCTCTATCGAAAGCCGCGCGGAAGGAAACGAAGAACTTGAGACAATGCTGACGCAGATCGGTTTGAGATATCGATCCGTTACTTGGAGTGCGGGCATTGATATTCTGGATCCACTCCTCCAGAAAAGGCTGTTCCTCGCGGGCGAGAATCTCAGAGACCGGACTGCCGACACCAGTGATCGAAGCCACACATCCTCCTGCAACGCGGAAACAGAGAATCCCCCCGGGGGTTCCCTATCCAGGTTCAAGCAGTGAATCTGAGATTCTAAGGATGGCTCCGGTTTTGCACACACTATCCTAATCTCCGGCCGAGGCGCAATACGATCCGCATCCGATGAACAAGTCGGATGCAGCACCAAGCTCATTCCGGCCCCCGCATCTGCTATCCCGCCAGCACCGCTCCGCCATTCACGTTAAAAATCTCTCCTGTAATAAATCCCGCGTAAGGCGTGCAGAGAAACAGGATGGGTCCTGCAATCTCCTCCGGCGTTGCGACCCGGCCGAGGGGGATGCTACCCAACACTTTTGTCCGCATGGGCGGGTCGTTCAGCGCCGCCGCCGACATATCCGTATCCACCCATCCCGGTGCCACGCAATTCACCAAAATCCGGTCCCGCGCCAGTTCCGTCGAGAGCCCCTTGACCATGCTGATCAGCGCCCCTTTGGAAGCCGCATAATCGCAATGGAAGGACTCACCCCGCTGGGCCGCCGTCGAGCTGACCAGCACAATATGCCCGCCGCCCTGCGTCTTCATCTGCCGAACCGAGTGCTTCACCAGTGAAAACACGCTGTCCAGGTTCACCGCCATCGTCCGCTGCCATTGCTCATCAGGCATACGCTCAACCGGAGCATCGGCGGGTGGCCAGATGCCATGATTCGCCACCAGGATATCGAGACTTCCGAAGGCTTTGATGGCCGCTGCCACCAGCTTCGCCGCCCCCTCGAAAGTCGACAGATCGCTCTGCAGGGCGCAACACTTTCCGGCGCCGCACTCTCGCACCAAAGCCTCAGCCTGTGCCTGGGCTGACTGATAATTGAAAACGACCTTTGCGCCTGCCGCCACAAACAACCGCACCGCCGCCGCGCCAATCCCCCGCGATCCGCCGGTAATCAGGGCAACTTTCGAATGGAGAGTCAGATTCATAGCGACCACAAGTATCGCACGCTCCAACGGCAACGGGCGCACCGCGGGCGCAACCGCAAGACTGCTCAGTGCATCCGACCCATCTGCCGCAGAACGGAAACGGCATGACCATCATTGGTGAATACCTAGCGAATCCTCTAGCTCGCTGCTTTTCGATGCGCACGATCCGGTGGCCAAAAAGGAAGCACCGACCTCGACGGCGGAGCCTAAATTTCGCCACGCGGATCCGACCCCAGCGTCTGCCACGCGGTTCCTGGAACGGTCGCCGAATTTCTATGAAATGGCGGTGTGCTTTATGATCGAGCGCGAGCTGAAACATCAGATCTTGCCGCCCCCGTCCAATCCGAGTGAACGCGTGGAAACACCCGGGCCCACACCAAACCAGCGACCCTATGCGCGCTCTCTGCTCTCCATGGTTCTGGTGGCGCTTGCGATCCGCCTGGTCGTCATGGTGTTCCTGCTGCCCGAGCAACTCGACCCGCAGCGCGACCACTGGCATTTCGGATATGAAGCTGGCAGAATCGCCCGGTCCATCGTCGAGGGCCGCGGCTTTGGCAACCCCTTGTTTGCCGACACCGGGCCGACCGCCTGGATGACACCGGTCTACCCCTACCTGATGGCCGGCGTCTTCAAAGTCTTTGGCATATACACGGAATCCTCCGCCATCGTGCTGCTCACGCTGAACGCTTTGCTGTCGGCCCTGGTTTGCGTTCTCGTCTTCTTCATCGCCCGCATCAGCTTCGGCAATCGCGTCGCGAAGTGGTCCGGATGGGCCTGGGCGTTTTTTCCCTACGGGATTTATTTTCCCGAGGAACGCATCTGGGAAACCTGGCTGGCAACGCTGCTGCTATGCCTGGTCTTCCTGATCACGCTGAATCTCGAAAACGACAGCCGCTTTTCGATGTGGCTCGTCTTCGGTCTGCTTTGGGGGGTTGCGGCGCTGACCAGCCCGGTGCTGCTCGCCGTGCTGCCGTTTTTGGCCGGGTGGGTCATCGATCGCCGTCAGCGTAGCGGCCGGCGCTGGTTGGCCGTCAACCTCGTCGCCGCTACGGCCTTCCTGGCAGTCATCTCGCCCTGGTTCGTCCGCAACTACAAAATCTTCCATCGCGTGGTTCCTTTTCGCGACAACATGGGAATCGTCCTCGTCCTGGGCACGCGAGGCTCGAACGATCACTGGGGACACTACGAACTTGGCCCATGGCACAACCGGGAAGAATGGAATGAGTTCCAGCGGCGGGGAGAGCTGGGCTATTTTGACAGCAAAAAGCGGCAGGCCGTGGAGTTCATTCGCGCGAACCCCGGCTGGTACGCCTGGACCACGGTGCGGCGCGCCTTCTTCATATGGACCGGCTACTGGAGCCTGCGCCGCGACTATCTCAAAGAGGAACCGCTGGATCCGCCGAACATTCTGTTTTGCACCATGCTGACCGTTCTGGCGCTAATCGGCTTGTGGCGCGCCTGGCAAGCGGATTGGTCGGCCGCGTTGCCCTACGCGCTGGTGCTGTTCGCCTTCCCGCTGGTCTACTACATCACCAGCCCAGAAGCGTACTATCGACGCCCCATCGACCCGTTCTTTGTCATCCTGGCCGTGGCCGGGGTTCTCTCCAGCAAAAAACAAGGGTGGCCGGAATCGGCCACCCTTGGAGAATTGAAAACCGGAAACTGAGGACTGCTTTAGGCGGTCGCTGGCCGCTCGCCACTTTTTGCGGGAGCCCGTTCCGGCTTGAGCACTTGCTGCACTCCATCGTCGGTTTTTGCCGGGAGCGGCTTGATGGGAGGCAGGTCCTGCCCGTCGACCAGCAACTTAATCTCGGAAGCGTCCAGCACCTCGCGTTCGATCAGCGCCTTCGCGATCCGGATCAGCGTTTCGCGCTTTTCCGACAGGATGGCCTTTGCCGTCGAATAGCCGGTGCTCACCATCTTCCGTACTTCTTCGTCAATCTGGATTGCCGTCGCTTCACTGTAGTCGCGATGCTGCGCGATCTCGCGTCCCAGGAAAATCTGCTCTTCTTTTTTGCCGAAGGTCAGCGGCCCCAGGTCGCTCATACCCCACTCACAAACCATCTTGCGCGCCAGTTCCGTGGCCCGCTCAATGTCGTTGCCCGCTCCCGTCGACATCTGGTTCAGGAAAAGCTCTTCCGCAATGCGCCCGCCCATGAGAATGGCGATCTGCGTATCCAGATAGTTCTTGTAGTAATTATGGCGATCGTCGACGGGCAACTGCATGGTCAATCCAAGCGCCATGCCCCGCGGAATGATCGTGACCTTGTGCACCGGATCCGAATGCGGCAGCATCGCCGCCACCAGCGCATGTCCGGCCTCGTGATAGGCGGTATTCTTCTTTTCTTCATCGGAGAGCAGAAGTGACTTGCGTTCCACGCCCATCAGGACTTTATCTTTCGCCACTTCGAAGTCATACATCAGCACGGCCTTGCGGTTCTGCCGCGCCGCCGCCAACGCCGCCTCGTTCACCATGTTCGCCAAATCGGCGCCGGAAAATCCGGGAGTGCCGCGAGCCAGGACGTTCAACTCCACATCGTCGGCGAGCGGAATTTTCCGGGTGTGCACGCGCAGAATTTCTTCCCGCCCGCGAACGTCGGGACGGTTCACCACCACGCGCCGGTCGAAACGGCCCGGTCGCAGCAGCGCCGGATCGAGCACATCCGGACGGTTCGTGGCGGCCATCAGAATTACGCCATCATTCGATTCGAAACCGTCCATTTCAACCAGCAACTGATTCAAAGTCTGCTCACGCTCGTCGTGTCCACCGCCAAGTCCGGCTCCGCGATGACGTCCAACCGCATCAATCTCGTCAATGAAAATAATGCAGGGAGCATTTTTCTTTCCCTGTTCAAACAGATCGCGCACCCGGCTCGCACCCACCCCCACGAACATTTCGACGAAGTCCGAGCCGGAAATGGAGAAGAAAGGAACATTGGCTTCGCCCGCCACCGCGCGCGCCAGCAAGGTCTTGCCCGTTCCCGGAGGCCCCACCAGCAGCACGCCCTTCGGAATTCGTCCGCCCAGTTTCTGGAACTTCTGCGCCTCACGCAGGAACTCGATAATCTCGCGCAGCTCTTCCTTTGCCTCGTCCACGCCCGCCACGTCTTTAAACGTGATCTTTTTCTGCTGCATGGAAAGCAGTCGCGCCCGGCTCTTGCCAAACGACAAAGCCTTGTTCCCGCCGGTCTGCATTTGCCGGATCATGAAAAACCACAGCGCGCCCAGCAGAACCAGTGGCGCCAGATTCAGAATCCAACTCGGCCAGGTGCCGTTGCTGATGTCTTTAATGCTGTACGGCACACCCTTATCGCGCAGCGTCTTGTACATGTCGGGGTAATTCGCCGGCGCAGTCGTGTGAAACGGCGAGTCGGGATTCTTGAACTTCCCTTTTACTTCCTGACCGATAAAGGTGACGTCGTGGATATTGCCCGAGTCCACTTCCGACAGGAACTCAGAAAAACCGATCTCTTTTTCTTTCTGAGCATTGCTTCCGGTCTTCACCACCTGCCACAGCAGGAAGGCCGAGACCACGATAACGGCCCAGAAAAGCACTGTCTTAATCGTTGAATTCACCTAAAACTCCTCTGAGCGAAGCCCTTCTCAGCCAATAGAAAAAAGCCGCCTCTTCACGGCATTAGATGCCGGAGGCGGAAATTCGACTGGGAAAAGCCCGCAGCTCCATTCTAGACCTTTTCCCAGCAAAACGGGGGACTCACGAGCGGCGACCGAAACCATGCGCCAGGGGCAAGGCCAGGATCGCCGGTGAGCACGGCACCTCGATGATCGGTCCGGATTCCACGGGTCTCTTGGCTGTACCCGGCGGATCGCTGTCGGCTCTGCCGCAGCTCGGAACCCGGCCGTGCCCACCGATCGGTTGTGCTAGGTTGTCGCGGCAACAAAGGGCAGGTTCCGCCCCGTCTGCTCCGGGTTCCCCAGACCATAGCCGCAAAGGAACGCGTCATCGACCAGAAATCCGAAATAGTCCGGCTGCAGCGGCACCCGCCGCGCCGACTGCCGATCGAGCAGCGTCACCAGCTTCACCGAAGCCGCTCCCCGGCCGCGCAGATCGCTCATGAGGAATTCGCTCGTTACCCCCGAATGCACCAACCCCTCGACGAGCAGCACATGCTTGCTCTCGATCGCCAGCTCGTGGCTGAACAGAATCTCGAGCAGCGGAGAGTCGCCTCGCTTGCTCTGTTTGTAGGTGGGCTTGATAAAAGCGCAGATGATCGGAACCTCGACCGCCCGCACCAGGTCGGCCATGAACAGGAAGCTGTTTTCGAGGATCCCCAGCGCGACCACCGTCTGGCCGCGATAGTCGTCGGAAATCTGACGCCCCAGTTCCCGAACTCTCTTCTGAATCTGGTCGGCCGAAATCACCTGGCGCAACCCGGCATTCGGCGAAGCATTCATAGCGGAACCACCGCCTCCAGTTTTCGATCACCACATCGCATGGGCAATGCCAGCTGCGGTGTCCGGTCAGGGTAGCGCTGGCGAACCCAACGATTGGTCGGACCGGGACTTCGGTTGCGAGCCGGGCACGCCATGCGAATAACAAAATGCCTGACGATGGCATGTTATATCATGCCCGTAATCTCCCGAATCCAAATTGCTTGCCCAGCTCCGATCGGGGCACGGAAAGCCGCGGGGGCCGCAAAGCCCCGCAGCCAGACCAGCCCGCATCCCTCCGCGACCGCAACCGGCCAGAGTTTTTTCTCGGTTCCCGTGGCATGCCGATCGCTCAACAGCTCTTTCACCTTTTTGGCCGCCGAGGTATGCGCCGGCCAGAAGCGGTCTGCTGCCCTCCAGTTGCGGATCACAACCTTATTGGGCACCCGCCCGACTTCCAGCAACTGGCCGCGTTGCTCCGCTGGAACGTCCCTGGCATCCACGAGTTGCGCTTCAAAGCGAGCGCCCAGCTCGGGAACCTGCAACCCGCCGGGAATCGCCAAGGCATATTCGTAATCGGCCACCAGGCAAGAGCCCGAGCTCACCGGTTCGAGCCAGAGCGACGCCTGCGCCCGACCAAGGAAGTGGCCGCCCGGCAATTCCAGTTTCCCGCTCCCGGCCCCGCGAGCAAACTCGAGCGTCTCCTCAATCAGTCGAAACGAAATCGGCAAATTGGATGCATTCGCTTCCAGCCAGGCGCGCAAAAGTCGCCGCTGCGCCCCCAAGGGAAGCGCCAACAATTGCGGTACGTCAAGACTAGGCGAATGCGCGCCCGGCTCCGGCTTGGTTCCCGGCTCGGCGATTCCGGCCCGGGGACGCCCCAGTTCCCAACATAGTTCCTCGCCCCGCGCGATTTCCGCCAGCTCTGCCAGATGTGCGATTGCCGGCTCGCCCAGTTCCGCAACAATGAGCGGCAGCAAACGATGCCGCACCCGATTTCGCAGGAAGGCCAGCTCCCGATTCGATGAATCCTCCCGCCAGCTCTGACCGCGGTGGCGAAGAAATTCGAGCAAGGCTGCTCGCCGCAAGCTCAACAAGGGGCGCACAACCTCGCCCACGATGCGCCCCTGCTGTTCGAACAGGATTCGCGGATGAATTGCCGAAAGCCCCCGAATCCCGGTGCCGCGAAAAATGCGCAGCAGCACCGTCTCCGCCTGATCGTCGAGAGTGTGCGCCGTGGCAATCTTACCAACGAGACCGGCGCTGGCCAGTCGGCGAAAAAAACTGTAGCGTTGCTCCCGCGCCGCTGCCTCGATGCCCGAGTTCGGCCCGCTGCCCGCCACCGGCGCGACCAGAACATGCAGTTCCAGCCCATGCTGGTGCGCGCAGCGAGCGACAAATTCCTGATCCCCGTCGGATGCTTCGCCGCGCAGCTGGTGATTGACGTGCGCCACCGACAGCACAATTCCCAACTCCGAACGCAACTCCAACAGAAGACAAAGCAGTGCCACCGAGTCTGCGCCGCCGGAAACCGCGACCGCCAAGCGATCTCCCGCCCGAATCGATTCCTGCCTGCGAATGATCTTCAGCAACTGCTCCGAGAGTGCGTGCACCCAGGAATGGTACCGCAGTGGCCAGTGCCCGGTTGTCGTAAACCCGTTCCCGCGCCGCCGGCACCGGGTTCTGTTATGCTGCTGCGCAATGTGGGGCATTCAGCGCTGGGCTGCTAGATTTCTGCTGTTGGTCATGCTCGCTCCCGCTTTCGGGTCGATGGCCATGCCCTGCGCTGCCCTGCCAACCGAGACCCGCTCCATGCTCCACCCCAGCTCCGGGCGGCCGGAGCAGGGGCATCCTGCCATGTCCTGCCATCACGCGATGGCAGAGTCGAGGCGGCCGCAAATTCCGCCCGCCGAAACCTCGCTTCAGGCGGTCGAGAATTGCTGCGGGAATCATTGCTGCTGTGGCGCTACCACCTCGGAGTGGGCGCAGCCGGCATCCGGTCTGCTTGCATTGTTCAGCCTTCACATCGAGCCCTCCCCTCTGCCGGAGGGCGCGGCCGTTCAGGCCAGCGCGATTTCCCGCCAAGATTCTGCCCGCGCCCCTCCCCGCGGCTAGCCTTTCCTTGAGCACACTCGGCCGCGGGATACCAGATTCGGTCAGTGAACGGACGCTTGTCGTCTCAACGGCGGGAAGCGTTGGTTCCGCGACTGTCGGCCTGTTGAGCACAGAGTCAGGAACATAAAAAGGAAAAAAAGTATGGCTCGCCTCAAGCCGCCGGCATTGGCCGGCCTGCTGTTGTTGTTGCTTGCCACCCCGCCTGCGTTTGCCAACGACTACGGAGCCGTTCGCGGCGTGGTCCATGATCCCCAGCATCGCCCCATTCAGGACGCCATGGTGATGCCCCGAGCCAAGTCTTCAGAGTGGGCGAAGAGCGTCACGACCGACTCCGCCGGCCAGTTCCAACTCAATGCCGTACCGCGCGGCGAATACTGGATCAGCATTGCCAGTCAGGGCTTCCGGCAAACTGCACAACAAGTCATCGTGATCTCGGGATCGGTGCCGGTCGTCCACTTTCAATTGCAGGTCGCATCCGCAAATGAAAAGGTGTTTGTCTCCGACACTGCCGCTGCCGTCGCCACCGACAGTTTCACCCCCACCACTCTGGTCAGCCGCTTCGACATCGAACGCACTCCCGGCGCCGACGCCACCAACAGCATGTCGATGATCACCGACTATGTCCCCGGCGCCTATGTCACGCACGACATGCTTCACATGCGCGGCGGCCACCAGATCACTTGGCTGCTCGACGGCATTCCCGTTGTCAATACGGCCATCGCGCAAAATTTGGGGCCGCAGTTCGATCCCAAGGACCTGGATTACGTTGAAGTGAATCGGGGCAGCTATAGCTCCGAGTTCGGAGACCGCACCTATGGCGCCTTCAACGTTGTCCCGCGCAGCGGGTTCGAGCGCAACAATCAGGCCGAACTGACCGTCACCGCCGGCAACTTCTACCAGACCGATGATGCCCTCAGTTTCGGCAGCCACACCGACCGCTTTGCCTATTACGGCAGCGTCAACGCCAACCGCAGCAATCTCGGACTGCAGCCACCCGTTCCCCAAGTCGTGCACGACGCAGTTAACGGAGCCGGAGGTTTCGGGTCGTTCATCTTCAATGTGGATGGGTCCAATCAGCTTCGCCTGATGACCTCAGTCCGTCGCGACTACTACCAGATCCCTTATGATCCCAATCCCGATGATTTCGAAAACTCAAACCCCGCCGGCTACCCCAGCATCGGCCTTCGCGATGGCCAACGCGAGACCGATACGGGAGTCCTGTTCACCTGGCTGCACACCTTCGATTCCCATCTCCTGACCACGGTTTCTCCCTTCTTCCACGACAACCGGGGAGACTACGCGAGCAATCCCGGCGACGTTCCTGTCGCCACCACCGAGGACCGCGCCTCCACCTACGTCGGAGGTCAAGCCAGCTTCGCCGCCAACTACGGGAAAAACGATCTGCAGGTCGGCTTTCTCGGCTTCTATCAGCACGATCGGCAGCAGTTTGACGTAATTCCAGGATTGACCGTGCCCGACACGGAGAGCCCCACAGCCAATCTCGAGGCCTTCTACATCGATGACAAATTCAAACCCTTTTCCTGGCTGATGTTGTCGGCTGGCATGCGTCCCACGCGCTTCTCGGAGGGCAACTTTTCCGCCGACTCAATCGAGCCGCCCATTGCCGAGTCCGCCATCAGCCCCCGCTTCGGCGCCACCGTCACCATTCCCAAACTTGGCTGGACCTTCCGCGCCTTCTACGGACACTACTATCAGGCGCCGCCCATCGAAACCGTTTCCGGTCCGCTGATCACGCAGTGTCAGCCGCCCAACTGCGAATTTTTGCCGCTCCATGGCGAGCGCGACGAAGAACATCAATTCGGAGTTACCCTTCCTTATCGCGGATGGGTCCTCGACGCCGACACCTTCAAGACCGATGTGGCCAATTTTCTGGACCACAACAACATCGGCGCGTCCAATATCTTCTTTCCCCTCACCGATGCCCGAGCCCTGATTCGCGGATGGGAACTTACCGTGCGATCCCCTCCGATCGCCCATCGGGCCCAGCTTCACCTCGCTTACTCCAACCAGATTGCCGAGGGTGGCGGCGTCATCACCGGGGGCCTGAATAACACCGACGCTTGCCCGTCGAATCCGAACGGCACCGTTGCCTACCTCTGTCCGCTCGATCACGACCAGCGCAATACGCTCAACCTGGGCGGCAACATTACCCTCCCTCGGCGCTCCTATGCCTCCACCAATGTTTACTACGGCTCGGGCTTCACCAACGGACAGGAAGGAGTCCCCGGCTGGCCTTATCCGGGCGCCTATCTTCCCGGCCACACCACCTTCGACGTCTCGCTGGCAAAGATTTCGGCGAGCGCTTGAGCGCCTCGCTGAACGCCCTCAACGTCTCCAACCGCCGCGTGATCTTTGACGACAGCCTCACCTACGGAGGATTCCACTGGAACCTGCCACGCGCCCTTTATGTGCAGGTGCGTTACCGGTTCCGGTACTGAGGGCGGGGCCGAATGGGAGCATGCCGGGGTAACGTCCGGCACTATGGTCTTATAACCCAAGTAACCCCTTGTAATGGTTGCGAATAGGTATCATGAAGATGTGGAAATGGCGGTCTCCCCAACGCCTTCTTGCCGTAAACGAGGACTTATGGTTTGGAAGTGGTTGCTTGCGCCGATGCTCATCGTTCCGCTGGCCGGGCAGGTGTTGGGGCAGAACAACGACGACGGCGGCCCACCGCCTTCGCTCGGCGAGGTGGCAAAAAAAAATAAGGACACCTCCAGGAGCAAGGCCAAGCGGGTATTCACGGATGACGAAGTGTCTGTCCGCAAGAGTCCCATCCCGGCGATTGCACTCGAGGGACCGGATAATACTCAGGCCGTGCTGGACACGATCCACGAATTCAAGGCCACGCACGATGCGGCCGAAACCGAGCGCGTCGTGCATGAATGGTTCGACGAGCAATCCGAAGTTCTTGCCTCCGCCATCGAAGCCAATAACCGGATTGCCCAGCACAATCAGATCAAAATGGAAGCGGCGCAGGACGGCTACGGGGGCCCCTACGGAGGGGTGAGCGACGGCGACTACAACAAACTGCGCCAGCGCCAACTGAGCGAGATGTGGGCGCAACGCAGCGACGCACGCAGCAACCGCGACAACTGGCAAGTCGTCTCCCGGATTCAGGGGGCGTTTGGACGTGTGCGCTGCGATGCGATTTTGAACCGCGGCAAGGCGCCATACGATTGGTTCAGGATCCGCAACGCGAACGGCGTGGGCACCTACTGACCGAAACCGCCCCGGTGCGGGCCGAGTGCGACGGCCTGGCGTCTCTGCAGGCATCGATCCCGATCGTCTGAAATTGCCTGTCTGGCTCAGGGGGAGGAGTTTGCTGCTGCCAGCCGACGTCGGCGAGCGGCCAGACGGGTTTGACGCTGTTCCGGTATGCTCCGTATAATTCAAGCGTCCACACCCTGATCACCACGCTTGCATTCTGCGTGAAGACGGCCGGTGCGCCGTGCGCGCTGGTTGCGCCGCTTGCAGGTCTCAGGTCATGTTTCAGGTTTACGACTGATAGGCTCGGGTTGCGATCGGTTTCTCGTCGAGCCCAGCGAGCTGGAAGCTTCCAGCACTACCGAAAAATCCGAAGGAGTTCAAGGATCCAATGATTCGCATGTCAATGATCGGTAAGTTTGCGCGCTTCACAGTGGCCGCACTCGGCTGCTCCCTCTTCGCTCTGGCCCAGACTGACTCGGCTGCCGGCTCGGCTGCGGTTGCCCCCCCCAACGCTCCTTCCGCCGCCGCCGTGGCTGCGGCCAAGGCCACCGGGACCAAGGTCGGCACCATCAACATTGAACAGGCGATCTTCGCCTCCAACGAAGGCCGGCGCGATTTCGACACCCTGGCCAAGAAGTTCGAACCCAAGCAGAATGAACTGAAGGGGTTGGCCGACGAAATCGACGGTCTCAAGAAGCAGCTCAATGCCCAGCAGGACAAGCTGAACGACGAGTCTCGCGAAAAGCTGGTGAAGCAGATCGAGACCAAGCAAAAGAGTTTCGACCGCGCCACCCAGGACGCGCAGGAAGACTTCCAGAATCAGCAGGGCGAGATCGGAAATAAGATCCTCACGAAAATGGCGCCGATCATCCAGAAATATGTCGTCGATAACGGGTACGGCATCCTGCTCGACGTTTCTCAGCAGTGGCCGCGCAGCCCGGTGATCGTATCGATGCCGATCATGGACATCACGCAACCGATTGTCGAAGCTTACAATACGCAATCCGGCGTGCCCGCGCCTCCGGCGGGCAGCGCTGCCCCAAGACCGGCAACCAAACCGGCGGCTAAACCCGCGACACCCAGCACGCCGAAACAGTAGCCAGCGCGCTCGTTTCGTGACCATTCCCCAGTTGCTTCCAAAGACCGCGTCCCCACGCGGTCTTTCTGCGTCTTGCTGGGCTCGAGCAGAGCTGCCTCGCGCCTTCGCCCGGGCAGGCCGCAATATCCTCTAAGGTGCGTTTTCCCCTCCGTGCTCGGGATCCAATCTCCAGCCGCAGGTGTCTGTAGCGATAACGGGCCCGCACCGGAGGACACACACAACATGTTCCGCACACTCGAAAGCAACTGGGACCAGTCCGCCCGCAGGGGACGAGCCACGATCGCATCTTTTGCCATGCAGGTCCTGGTCGTGAGCTCGCTGCTTGCGATTTCGTTTCTCACCCTTCAGGGACCGCCCCCGCTGTCGTGGTTCGAAGCGTCGCCAATTCTGGTGCCGGCGCCGGCCTCGCACACCGGCAGGCCGCGGCCGATGCGTTCATCGAACTCCGGCAGTGAACGCCTGCAACAGCCGCCCACGATCCCGACTACCATTGGGCAGTTCGACAGACAGCCCGTCGCCGCTTCGCCGGACATTGACGGAATCGGCGTGGAGGCAAGTACGGGCAGTCGCGGGTTGGGTGCGTGGGACTCGACGGGCACCGCGATTGACGTTGCTCCCCAGGTGGCGACGCCGGCAGTCGCGGCCCGTCCCCTCAAGGTCTCGCACTGGGCGGAGGGTAACCTCATTTTTCGGGTGCAGCCGATCTACCCGCCGCTCGCTCGCCAGGCACGAGTGCAGGGTTCGGTCCTGTTGCGAGCCGTCGTGAGCAAGGCGGGAACGATCGAGAATCTGGTCGTCATGAGCGGCCACCCCATGCTGGTCAAGTCCGCGATGGAAGCGGTCCGGCAATGGCGTTACCGCCCCTATCGGCTGAACAACGATCCCGTCGAAGTGGAGACCGAAATCACGGTGAATTTCGTGCTTGCGGGCGGCTAAGGTCGGGAAAACTAACGTCACAAAGCCAGACTCGTGCAATGCCAGAGCGGTGCGGCGTGCTCGCTATAATCGGGGTAGGTGAACGCGCCACGCCTTAAATTGTCGACACTGCCAGAAATTCGGTCGCTGATTCTTGACGGCCGCACGTGGGCAGAAGTTTCTCTTCCCGCGCTGGGGGAAAACTTCCGCGCCGTGCAGCATCACGTCGGCCAGGGTGTCGCGATCTGTGCGGTGGTCAAGGCCGATGGCTATGGACACGGCGCGGTGGAGTGCGCCCGCGCGCTCGAATCCGAAGGTGCGGCCTGGCTGGGTGTGACCGATGCGGCGGAAGGCCTGGCCCTGCGCGGCGCCGGAGTCGAGGCGCGCATCCTGCTGATGACGGGAATCTGGAAGGGCGAAGAAGATGGCATCGTCGCCCACAACCTGACGCCTACGATCTGGGAACCCTGGCACATCGATTCGCTGGAACGGGCCGCGCAAAAACGGCATAGCGATTTGCCCGAACATCGCTTGTCGGTGCATTTGAAGCTCGACACGGGCATGAACCGCCTCGGAGCGGCGCCGGCCGCATTGCCGCATTTGTGCGAGAGGTTATTGGCTTGCAAGCACCTTCGTCTGGAAGGCGTAAGCACGCACTTCGCCTCGGCCGAAGTGCTCGATGCCGACGACGCCAAACGCCAGATGCAGCGCTTCGACGAGGGGCTCGCGTTCCTCGAAGGTCATGGCCTCCGTCCGCCGCTGGTTCACATGGGCAATTCCGCCGCCATGAGCGCGCGCCCGGACACATGGAAGACAATGGTGCGTCCCGGCATTGCGCTCTACGGCTACTCGCTGGCCTTCACCCGCGGCGGAACGCCCGCCGCCGTGCCTGCGCTGCCGCTCCGTCCCGTGCTCTCGTGGAAAACGCGAGTTCTCACCGTGAAGGACGTCGCCGCCGGGCAAGCGGTCGGCTACATGGGCACTTTCGTAACCCGGGCCCCGAGTCGCATCGCGGTGCTCCCGGTCGGTTACGCCGATGGTTATCCCCGCCTGCTTTCGAATCGCGCCCGAGTGATTGTGCGCGGCGAATTTGCGCCGGTCGTGGGTCGGGTCTCCATGGATCTGACGATCGCAGACGTAACCCGCATCCGCGGCGTTGCGGTGGGAGATGAAGTCATTCTCATTGGTCAAAACGCCGGCAAGAGCGTGGACGCCGTCGAACTGGCGCACCTGTGCGAGAGCGTTCCCTACGAAATTCTCTGCGGCTTGTCGCAAAGAGTTCCTCGGGTTTATCGCGGCTCCTGCGGCTCCTAGCGGCGGTCCGTTGGCCGGCGTTTGGGTGTAGAATCAGTGCCGCCATCGGCATCGCCTGTCCAAGACGAGCCACTTCTGCACGATTGTCAGCGCAAAACACTCGGACGACTCCCGGTGGCGACCCCTTCTGGCCGTATTTCAACTCGATATTCCCACTGATTGAGAAAGGAGAAACACATAATGTCGCGCAGAAATTCGTCCCCGTCGTTGGTTTCTCAAGGTCTCCTCCCTAGGGATGACGCGAACCGAATGTCACCGCGTATCGTGTGCGAAATGGCGATCATCGCCCTGGTTTTGGCAGTATGCCTGGCGCTCGTTCCGCCCGCCGGCGCCCAGCCAGGGCGCGGCCAACCCAACTTCGGCGCGAACGTTTACATCTTCAATCCTTCCATGCCTTTGAGCCAGATCCAGGCGGCCGTCGACGCGGTGGCGACCGCACAGGTCCCCAACCAGTTCGGCAGCGAGCGCTATGCGCTGTTATTTGAGCCCGGCACTTATGGATCGACCGCCACCCCCCTCAATTTCCAGGTCGGTTACTACACCAGCGTGGCGGGACTTGGCCAGTCTCCGGGCGACGTCGTCATCAATGGCTCGATCGATGTCTACAACCAGTGCTTCAGCGGCAGTTGCATCGCCAGCGATAACTTTTGGCGATCTTTGTCGAACCTCACCATCAACGTGACCAACCCGACCTTCGGCTGCTACAGCGGCGAGTTCTGGGCAGTATCCCAGGCCGCACCCATCCGCCGCGTTCTTGTCAACGGCGCCGCCACCCTCATGGACTACTGCACCGGCCCTTCGTATGCGAGCGGCGGCTTCATCGCCGATTCGCAATTCGCCGGCGGTTCCATCGTCAGCGGTTCCCAGCAGCAGTGGCTCACCCGAAACAGCAACCTGGATGGCTGGAGCAATGGTGTCTGGAACCAGGTCTTCTCAGGCGTGGTGGGAGCGCCGGCGCAATGTTTTCCCGTCGTCCCCTCCTGTGGCGGACCCTACACCACCCTCGCCACCAGTCCGGTGACACGAGAAGCACCCTACCTCTACCAAGACTCCCATGGGCAATACAACGTCTTCGTGCCGGCCGTGCAAACCAACTCCTCGGGCACGACGTGGGGTAGCGGCGCGACTCCCGGCTCATCGATCCCGATTCGTCAATTCTTCATCGCCCAGCCAAGCGACTCCGCCGAGACCCTCAATCTCGCCTTGCTTTTCGGCATGAATCTCATCCTGACTCCGGGTATTTACAATCTCGACCGCAGCCTTCAGGTCTGGCGTCCCGATACCGTGGTTCTCGGTCTCGGCTTCCCGACGCTGATCCCGGAATACGGAAACGCGTCTCTGATCGGCACCAACGCGCCCGGGATCTTGATCGCCGGGCTCATTTTCGACGCCGGCCCGAACAATTCCCCGGTGCTATTGCAACTCGGTAGTGCCTGTGACCGCGGCTACTGCCATCACCGCGATGACTATGGCAACTCTGACCCGTCGGGCATTTACGATGTCTCGTTCCGCATCGGCGGTGCCGAGCCGGGAAGCGCAACGAACAGTCTGGTGGTCAACAGCGACAATGTGATTCTCGATGACATCTGGGCGTGGCGCGCCGACCACGGCAGCGGCGTGGGCTGGACCGAGAACACAGCTAATACGGGCCTAATCGTCAACGGTGACAACGTCACCGCCTACGGCCTTTTCGTCGAACACTATCAGCAATACGAGGTGATCTGGAATGGCAACCGGGGCCGGGATATCTTCTTCCAAAACGAGATGCCCTACGACCCACCCAGTCAGGCGGCCTGGATGGAGGCCCCCGGCGTCGACGGCTGGGCGGCTTTCAAAGTCGGCGACGCCGTGACCAGCTTCAGCGGATACGGCATGGGCAGTTACAGTTTCTTCGATCAAGGCGTGAATCTCTACGCGGCGAACGCCTTTGAGGTCCCCAGCACGCTCCCGGCGGCCAGCATGAATGATCTGCTCACGATCTTTCTCAACACCAGCGGATCGGGCGGCATTCTGAACGTGATCGACAACACAGGAGGCTCTTCAACCATTGCGAATCCGGATACCCCGGTCACCGTCGTGAGCTACCCCTAACGAGCTCGGATCGAGTCGGGTCGCCCTTTGACCGGTCATGCGCCTCAAGCTCCGCCTCCTGGCGGGGTGGAGCTTGAGATGCCTTTCGCAGGGAAACATTCACCCTCCACACGGCTTCCCCTACCGTTGACTGCAGCCCGCAAGCCTTTCTCACGCGCTTTTGCTATAACCGTCCTTACCCATGGCCTCGCGCTACGCTCAATGGATGTACGACTGGGAGACGCGGCTAACGCGCGTCGACAACAACCGGGTCGTCCGTTCGCTCGACTGGGGCCTGGATTGGACGCGCTCCTGGCCCAAGCCGAACGGCGGACCTGCCGCCAGCCGACCCGGGGGCGATCTGGTGGAATATTTTTCCCGCTTCAACGACCAGATTATCGAAGACAGCGACAACTTCTACGCCTATCAGACGCCCAACGATTTCCGCCTTGAGCGCCGCCAGGTCCAGGTTTTCAGCACCCGCGAAGTCCCCGATCCGCGCCTCGAAAAAAAGGTTCGCGGCATCCGTGCCGATTTTCTCCGCTTCACCTCGCCGGTTGCCACGCCGTATCCGGAAAACAATCAGGTGAACGCGCGCTGGTTCCCCGCCCGCGGACGTCGCGCCGTCGTCGTTCTCCCGCACTGGAACTCCGATGCGCTTGCCTATAACAGCCTCTGCCAGGTGCTCAACTACATGGGTATAGCCGTGCTTCGGCTCAGCATGCCCTATCACGACATTCGCCGGCCCGCCGAAATCGATCGCGCCGATTACGCCGTTTCCGCCAACATAGGACGCACCCTGGATTCGGTCCGCCAGGGGGTCATCGACGCCCGCTGCTGTCTGGACTGGCTGCAAGCCCGGGGCTATAACCGCCTGGGCATCGTCGGCACCAGTTTGGGATCTTGCTATGCCTTCATCGCCACCGCCCACGATCCCCGCATCCAGGTAGCCGCCTTCAATCACGCCTCCACCTACTTTGCGGACGTGGTCTGGCACGGCCAATCCACCCGCCATATCCGCGAAGGCCTCGAAGCCGCTATCGACCTCAACCACCTCCGCCAGGTCTGGCGCGCGGTCAGTCCTATGGTCTACTTCGACAAATTCTCGCGCTGGCCGCGACGCTCGCTCGTCATCTATGCCAAGTACGACATGACATTCCTCCCCGAGTTTTCCGAGCAGGTGGTCGAGGAATTCGCGCGGCACGACCTGGATCACAAAGTCGTCGCGCTCCCCTGCGGCCATTACACGCTGGGAGAGGCTCCTTACAAGTATATGGATGGCTGGCAGCTGGTAAGTTTTCTGCGCACCGCCTTCGACTAGACGGCAACCGGCTGAAGGTTATCGGAGAAAGCCCACCCGGGCACGACTCGCAGCAAGCGAGCGGGAACGCCGCCCGTACTGGACCCGACCGGCGGTGGAGGCAAGCCGCCAATGGCGTCCGGGCAGGGTTTTGAGACAACGACAAACATCGTCCGTCAGGGGGCCGGCGCGGGAAAATACCACCCCCGGCCAGATCGGCTCGCCATCGCGTGGCAGGAGGATTACTGGGCGGCGGCTTTGGCGATGGACTTGGGGGCCGGGGCGGAACGGGAACGCAGGACTTCGCGGACTTTTTTTGCCAGACTCTGCAGGGTGAAAGGTTTCTGCAGGAATGCCGTGTTGGCCGCGAACTGGCCCTGCGCCACGACGGCGTCTTCGGTGTAGCCGGAGAGGTAAAGCACGGAGATGCCAGGCCGGAGCGCGAGCAGATTCTTGGCCAGTTCGCGGCCACCCATGCCGGGCATGACGACGTCGGTGATAAGGATGTCAATGTGTCCCTTATAATTCTCGGCCACGCGCAGGCCGCTTTCACCGTTTTCGGCTTCGAGGACCTTGTAGCCGCGGGAGACCAAGGTCACGCGTACCAGTTCCCGGACCGATTCCTCGTCCTCTACGAGCAGGGCCGTTTCGCAGCCGCCTGCTTCGTTGGTCTGGGAGCTTGCGGGGTCCAGTTCTGCCGCCGGATCCTCGACGCGCGGCAAGTAGACGTAAAAGGTTGTGCCCACACCGGGTTCGCTTTGGGCGAATACGTATCCATTGCTCTGTTTCACGATGCCATAGACGGTGGAGAGGCCGAGACCGGTGCCTTTCCCCTTTTCTTTGGTGGTAAAAAAGGGTTCAAAAATGCGGGATTGGGTTTCCTTGTCCATGCCATGACCGGTGTCGCCGACCGAGAGCACGGTATAGCGTCCGGGGTGGATGAAGCGGTGTTCGCTGAAGCTTTGGCGCACGGTCAGGTTGGAACTCTGCAGCGTGAGTTTGCCGCCTTCGGGCATGGCATCTTTGGCGTTGACGACCAGGTTCATGATGACCTGCTCGAGCTGGCCAGCGTCGGCGCGGGTGTGTCCGGCATCGGGCGCGAGGTGAGTGATCAGTTCGATATTTTCGCCGATAAGGGGCCGCAGCAGGCGCTCCATGTCTTCGATGACGGTGTTGACGTCGACAACCTTGAGTTCGAGGAGCTGTTTCCGGCTGAAAGCCAGCAATTGGCGGGTCAGAGTTGCGGCGCGATCGGCTGCCTGCTGGATGGACTGGACCTGGTTGTGCATGGCGTTGCCCTTGTCTAACTGGTCGAGCAACACCTCGGTATATCCGTTGATGACCATCAGCAGGTTGTTGAAATCGTGGGCGACGCCGCCGGCGAGACGGCCAACGGCATCCATTTTTTGCGCCTGGCGAAGTTGCTCTTCAAGCTGGCGGCGGTCGGTAATATCTTCGGCGATGAGCTCCAACACCTCTTCCGGTTCGTCAGAGCCGACAGCGGCGCAACCACTGAGGCGCACGACGATGATGCGGCCGTCCTTGCGCTTCCACTGAACTTCCACACCGTTCAGCGTTCCGGTCCGGCGGTAGTCTTCGGCGAGACGGTCGAGCACTTCGCGATGCACGAAGACCTCGCCTCCTACATTCAGCTTAAGAAGGTCTGCGGCCGATTCGTGGCCAAGCATGGCGATGAGGGCGGGATTCACGTCCAGAAATCTTCCGCCGAGGGTACAGCGGCAGATGCCGAAGGCAGCGCTCAGAATCAGCGAGCGGGAGCGGGCTTCGGAGCGGCGGAGCGCATCTTCGTAGCGCTTGTGCTCGATCGCTGCGGCCAATTGCCGTGAAACAAATTTCAAAATCTCGCGGTCGCGTTCTCCGTAGCGGACGTTTTCATGGTAGGTCTGGACCACCAACGCGCCAATGCAGGTGGAGCCGCTCTTCAGGGGAACCCCCAGCCAGTCGAGAGACGGAGCGCCGATCAGATCAACTTCACCGCGACGCACGAGCTCTTCAAAGACGGGCGGTGTAGCCAGCAGGGGCTCGCCGGTCCGCATGACGTATTCGGTAAGGCCACGGCCCAGACGCTTGGCGGCCGGGGTGAGGTCGTTTTCATCGACGAAGTAGGGAAAACTCAACCATTGCGACTGCGGATCGTAGAGGGCAATGTAGAGGTTGCGGGCATTCATCAACTGGCCGACGATGTTGTGAATGGCGGTGAAAAACTGGGGCAGATCTTCGGCCGACTGACTGCACGCCGCGATGGCGTATAAAGCGGCATTCAACTCCTCAGTCCGCTTCTGCTCGGTGATATCGCGGTAAGAGGCGTAGGAACCCACTTTTTCGCCGTTGACTGTCACCGGAGTGGTGGAGAGCAGTACCTCGACCAGCGATCCATCTTTTCGCTGGCGACGGGTCTCGAGAGAGATCTTGTTTTGCGTTTTAATGGTTTCTATGATCCAGTCGGTTTCCGCGTAACGGTCGGGGGGAACGATGAGCCGATCCAGCTGCTTTCCGACCGCTTCGGCCGAGGTAAAGCCGAACAGGCGTGTGAATTCCCCATTGATGCGCAAGATCGTCAGTTGATGATCGATAATACTGACTGCGTCGGGCGCGTTTTCAATGAGCTGTTCGAAAAAAGCCTTCTCTACGGTAAACGGGACGTCGGCGGTGTGGCCTTTGGCGGGCAAGCCGGCCAGGGCGGGGTCGGGGAGGCGGGTCGGGCTCGGCTGAGTTTCGTGCTCTAGAATCTCGCGCAGCGCCTTGACACGCAGAATTTCGGCAAAAGTTGCCGGGGTGGCTCTCTCCCCCATCCAGGTCCTCTCCCATGTGTTGCGGCTGGTGTGATCATAAGCGGGCGGGTTACGGCGCCGGTAGTTACTCTGGTAATGGAATTCGGAATCCGGGGAAAATCTGAGAGATTCAGCTGGCGTTGGCCAGGACGACGCAGACCTGCTTGAGGATCATCTTCTGCTCTTCGTTCAAAATCAGAAATTCGAACCCGCAACGCAGGCCGTCGTTGTAGCGGACCACGGCCCGCAATTTCATGATCTGGGGCGGAATCGGGACGGGAAACTCGAGAGAAACGACCTCGCTCGAATGCAACTCACCGCTGAGGGTCGCGCCGATGCCATCCTGGCCGAGTTCGTTGGTTCGGCCCCAGCAGGTCGTGGTTACCCCCTCTCGAAACACCGAAACCTGAATGCGCACATCAAAACGATAACGGGTAAAACGGCGCATTTGACGCTGCGCGGCGGCGTTTGCTTGTCCCTTGCTCAAGGCCGGCTCTCCATTTTCAGATGTTTCTTGGAACCCTGTTTTTCGGACCCGCCGTTTGCGGCGCGAGGGAAGGGGGTCGTTTGGGTCCGACCCTCCGATTGTGGGGGAGGGCAGGGGCGATGCTCAACGGCATCAAAGTGCATGTACCAATGAAATGAACGATCGGACAAGTGATTGGCCAGCGTTTTGCGGCCGACTGCCTATGGTTTGCCATCTCTGCGGCCTCGGCCCCGATCAGGGTGTGGACCAGAGGTTTACGCCGGCAAACGGCGAGGGCCTGCAAGCCCCCAGGGACTGTCCTCTGGCGCGTATTGCGGGTCAACGATGGGCTTGGCCATCGGCCTTGCCTAATCTCTGACTCGCATCTCTGCCTAGGGCGGCGGGTATGCCGGCCGGTTTTCGCAGCCTGTAAAGACCGGTAAAGGCGCGTGACAGCCTCGGTCGCAGCAACTAAGATAGAAAGAAGTTGCTCGATTGACCTGAAATCCTATGTCCTACCGCTCGAATGCCGCCGAAGCCTGGTATCCCGACCCGCAGTCTGCAGCGTCAGGGGGCCCGATACCCCTGGACTTGCTGCCACCGGCGAGTCTGACGCAGCCGCTGTGGAGGTCTTTGGCGGGCAATCTGCGCGATACTCTTGCTCCTGAGAAGCTCCCGCCCCTGGAGCTCACTTCCCGGCCGGTGCAGGTGGGGTTGGCGCTGGGGGAACGTCTGCTGATGCCTTGGTTCCGCACCGTCTTCACCAATATTGGCGACGTACTCTCGCCGGAGCTGTTGCCGCCGCTCGAACTGGAGTCGCGGCCGGTCGATGTGGGCGAGCTTATCACCGATCAGCTTAGCCACTTCTGGTGGGCATCGCTGCTGCGGAATCTGGCAGACCGGGTTTCGCCGGAAATCCAGCCGGCGCTGAATGTGACGGCCAAGCCGGTTTGGGACATTATTCCGAAGTCGTGGATTTTATTGCCCTTGTGGTCGGAAGTGGTGGATACGCCGAAGGTGTTCTATCCCGATAAGCCCAAACCGGTCGACGCGGTGCGGCCGGTTAATCTGCAACCAGTCCCACGGCCGGCGCAACCGCTCGAAGCCCCTGCCGCCGAGCCGACCGCTGCCGACTTGATGCGTGATATACGGAGGTCGCGGATTCGACAGCGCATCTGGATTGGGCTGGCGGCGGCGCAGATCCTTTATATGGTGGCGCTGGTGTTGGGGAAGGTCTGAGTTCGTTCCGGACTGGTCGTCATCGAACCGCCGGCGCTCGGCTCCGCCCGGCCCATCTTACTGTCTTAATCCCATCCAGCCTTCGGCAATCACCATGGAATTTCCCGGATTGCGCGAGTCGTACTTCACCGAAGTGTGGAGGCCGAGGCGGCAGGAATGCAGATTGATCCACTGGCGAAGATAGGTGACATCCTGCGAGGCTTCGTAGGAAACACCCGCCACGTCGTACTGATAAATCAGCATCGTGGCCGAGCGATTCTCGGGGGTCATGATTTCCTGGACATCAATCACCGTGCCATCGGTGATGCGCCCGGTGGAATTTAGCCACGTGCGGCGCTCGCATTCGATCTCGTCAGGGTTTTTCGGTTTGCGGCGCAGCAGGGCATAGCTGGCGAGGGCCACGCCAATTGTTCCCAGCGCCAGCGTGTAGAGACGAAGCGAAATCATCGGCAACCGAACCTGAGCCTTTCGGAGACTCCATCCAGAATAAGCTGGAACCTCTCGGACCGCCAAGGGCACGAAGGTGCGCGCAGGGACGGGGGCGGGGAGAGTGTTCGAAAACCATAATTATTTGACAAGAAAATGACAATTCTCTGACAACTTGGCGCGTGTCACCGTCTAAATTTTTCTTGGCCTGCGCCCGCCTGTAAGCGCGGGCCGGGTCCGCAGCCGAGATGCGTGATGCCTTCGAAGCTCGCATCCGACCGGGGCCACGATCTTGCCGTCAATGGCCCAGGAACTTTCAGGTTCCGCCCGCGACAAAAACCGGCTGCAGGAAGCGGCTTCAGCGATCTCAACGCGCTTTACGATGCCCAAGCTGTCGGCGACTGTACGGGGGCGAACGGTGTCGTAACGACGTGTGGAGTTCGTCGAACAGGGGCTGGTCCCACACCCGGCCCCTGATTTTTGCTACGAGCGGCGCCGGTAATAAATATTGAATTCGAATCCTGGACTGGGCGGAAAGATTTCCGCGATCTTGCGGAGGCGTTCGGCCATGGCCACCGGAGCCAGCAGCGGATAGTCTCGCTCCCGCAGATCGTAGTAATCGACATCCAGGTAGAGCGAGAGCAGGTAGATGGAAATCGCATCGGCGAAGCTGGCCGCCAGGTAGTCGTTTTTGTGTTTCTCGGCGTCGGGACCGTGGGCGGTGGCGAACTTGCGCGCTTCCCAGGCGTCGAGCGAGGTTTCACCGCGTACTCCAGCCTCCGCTTGCTGCCAGGCCAGATCGGCGAAATTCTGCGATACACCTGCACGTTCCACCAGGGCGTGGCCGACGTTGATATAGAACTCGAAGGCGACGGAAAATTTGTCGTCCATCAGACGGGTCGAGATAAAGACACATTGGGCATCGCCCAAGTTGAGGTTGCGGTGGC
Organism: Terriglobales bacterium; assembly: GCA_049520935.1. Lineage (GTDB taxonomy): Bacteria > Acidobacteriota > Terriglobia > Terriglobales > Acidobacteriaceae > Acidiflorens. The sequence continues at coordinate 86,440 of JBEKPJ010000010.1, forward strand.
AGACCGCGTTGTCGCTGAGCGCCACGTCGTAGCGGTCGGCAATCACGGTCTGGTCTCCCTGAGTGACCGTGAGCGGCACGAAGTAGTACGCCTTGCGGCTGAGTGCAGCCGCAATCAGGACCGGCACCGCCGCGGTCATGCGCTCCAGATCGTTGTCGGCAATGGTGATCTCTCCCGAGCGGGCGTAGCAGATGCCATTCGGCGCCTGGGAAACTGGGCTGCTTTGTACGATCTCCGCCGGGCTGCGGATGATCGCGGAGGCGGTTTGCGACATGAGGGTATTGTAGCGTATGGCTGGGCAGACTCGGCTGGCGTGCCCGTCCCTGCCTGGCGCAGTCGCCGGTCGCGTGGCCTCAATCGATGGTGTAATTTAGAGGCATGGGCCAAACGAATCCGGACGGTCCGCGTTGGATCGGAATTCCGGCGCGCATATTGGCGATGACGTTTCTGTTTACGCTGCTGTCGTTTGCGGTTGCCCTCCTGCTCAGCATCATGGGGACGGTGGTGTACTCGCAGGTCAAGCACATCGCGCCGGACTTGGCGTTTGCCTACCGGCATATTGCCTTTCCTTTTGCGCTTAGCGTGGGCGTGATCGTGCTGATGCTTACGCTGGCGATCGAAATCCGGAACTACCGGCAGCGAAAAGCGCTGGAAGGAATTGAGCGGCTGAGTTGACCATGGAAGCTCCGCGAATTGCCATTCCCGTGCCGCATTCGGTCGATCGCGAGTACTCCGCCTTTGCGCTGCCGAAGTATGAGGACGCGGTGCGCCGGGTGGGTGGAGAGCCGGTGCGCATCGAACTGGACAGAACTCGGGCGCAGTTGATCGAGCAGATCGAGGCCTGCGACGCCTTGCTGTTGCCCGGAAGCCCTGCCGACGTCGATTCCCGGAAGTACAACGAGCAGAGCCACGAGAAGGCGGCACCGGCCGACCGTGCGCGCGAGATGGTCGACGAGTTGCTGCTGCAGGATGCTTACAAAACACACAAGCCGGTGCTCGGTATTTGCTATGGACTGCAGTCGCTGAATGTGCATCGGTCAGGATCGCTGGTGCAGCATATCGAGACGGCGGTCAATCACAATGCCGGGCCCAAGGTGGCCAACGCACACACGGTGGAAATCGTGCCGGAATCGCGGCTGGCGGAAATCATCGGGGCGCACAAGACGGTCGCGGTGAATTCCTCGCATCACCAGTCGGCCGGAACCTTGGGCGATGGGTTGCGGGTGGTCGCGCGTTCGAGCGACGACGGAATCATCGAGGCCTTGGAAGGAACCACTCCCCGACATTTCGTGTTGGCCGTGCAGTGGCATCCGGAGCGCAGCGTGAACGATGGGCCGGAACTGGCCGAGTCGGCGCACGCGATTTTCCGCGCCTTGATTAAGGCGGCGCGAAGCCGCCGGTTGGAGTTGGCAGGCACCGCTCGCTCGCCGCGGTTCGGTCCCATTTAAGAGATTCCAGCCTAGCCGCCCCCCCCGACGTCGGCGCGCTGCAGCAGAACGGTGACACTGGCAATCGCGGCATTTTCTGTGCCGATGCCTTCCGGCGTCTTGGCTTTGATGCCGATGCGGTCGGGAGCAATTCCGCACAATTCGGCGACACGTTTGCGAATCGCGGCGGTGTGCGGGCCGATTTTTGGCGTGGAGAGGATCAGAACCGAGTCCAGATTCACCAGTGCATAGCCCGCCCGCTTGACCCGTTGCAAGGCCTCGCGAAGAAATAGGGCGGAGTCGGCATTTTTCCACTGGGGTTCGGAGGGTGGAAACAGCGATCCAATGTCGGGGCCAGCAATGGCGCCGAGCAGCGCGTCGGTGAGGGCGTGGAGCAAGACATCTCCGTCGGAATGGCCGCTCAGGCCCCGCGGGTGCGGCAGGGTCACGCCGCCGATTTTGAGGGGAATGTCGAGCTGGAATTCGTGCGAGTCCCAGCCGTAGCCGATGCGCATTTCCGGTTGCAAGGTCTGTTTCCGTCCTCGGGGCCGGCCCTCAGGGGCTGAAGCCGCGTTTTGGTCCGCTGCGGGGGGCATGGCCGAAGCCGCTCCCATCCCGCAAACATCAAATGGTTCCGTTCTTCAGGTAGAACTCCGCCAGTTCCATGTCAGCCGGGGTCGTGATCTTAATGTTGCGCGGCGAGCCCATTACGACTTTCACGGGCAATCCGGCCCGCTCGATCAGCGAAGCCTCGTCGGTGCCGAGGAAACCGTCGGCGAGAGCGTCAACGAAGGCCTTTTTCAGGATGTCGTAGCGAAATCCCTGCGGAGTTTGCGCCATGACTATGCTGGCGCGGGGAATTGTGGTTTTGATGAGCGCCCCGTCGGCGGTTCGCTCGACCTGTTTTACCGTGTCCACGGCCGGCCAACCGGCGATGGCGGCGCCATACTGTTGGGCGGCCTCGATCACATGGGCAATGATTTCTGGCGTAACCAGCGGGCGAACCGCGTCGTGCACGAGCACGATATCTTTCGCCTCGGCCGTGGTGTGCTCGAGAGCGTTGGCCACCGAATTCTGGCGGTGCTCGCCGCCTTCGACCATCTGCAGACGTTTGCGCAGGATTTCCGGGAACTGCTTTTCGAGTTGAGCGCGGAACCCTGCCATCTCGTCGCGGCGCAGGGCGACGATGAGTTCATCGACGCCGTCGGTGGCGGCGAACTTGCGCAGCGTATGCACCAGGATCGGCACGCCGTCCAGTTCCTTGAACTGTTTGCTGGGCGCTTTCCTTCTCGAACTCATGGTCGAGGGCGGAGCCATGCGCGTGCCCAATCCAGCCGCGGGAACGATGACAAACACCTTCATAGGGGCGATCAGTATAGTACAGGAGTCAGAGCGCCTGCTGCGTCGAACGGAGACAGGGCAAGCCCCGCCGTCCGGGAAAATGCAGCATTTTCCGAGCCCTAGTCGGCGGACCGCTCGACCACCGTCGGCGTGGTTTTTTTGGCCGGGTCGGAAGCCGGCGCCGGGGTCGTTGCCGGCGGAGTTACGTTCGCCGGCGGCGGCGGCGACGAAGACCCGCGATGACCCGATCCACGTTCATCCCATTTGCCAAAAATCATCTTGCCCGCCGTAGTCTGCAAGACCGACGTCACCGAGATGTCAATGGTCTTGCCGATCATCTTGCGGGCGTTATCGATCACCACCATGGTGCCGTCATCGAGATAGGCGACGCCCTGGTTGTACTCCTTGCCTTCCTTCAAAATGAAGACCCGCATGATTTCGCCAGGCAGAACGATGGGCTTGAGCGAATTGGCAAGTTCGTTGATATTGAGCACCGCCACACCCTGCAACTGGGCGACCTTGTTGAGATTGAAATCGTTGGTCAGGATCTTGCCTTCATACACCTTGGCCAGTTCGATGAGCTTCATGTCGACTTCGCGGACGCTCGGAAAGTCGTCTTCGACGATCTGGATCTGGACCGAAGCCGTCTTCTGCAGACGCTGCAGGATGTCGAGGCCGCGCCGTCCGCGATTGCGTTTGAGCGAGTCGGCGGAATCGGCAACCAGTTGCAGCTCGCGCAGCACAAACTGCGGGATGACGATCAGACCGTCCAGAAACCCGGTCTCGGCGATGTCGGCGATGCGGCCATCGATGATGACGCTGGTGTCGAGGATCTTGTAACTCTTCTTGCCGGTTTTCTCGCCGCCGAAGATGCCCCCAAGAGCCGCAAGATTGAGCAGATCACCTTTGTTGGCACCGACTGCCAGTCCTACGTAGGCCATGACCATCATGACCATGATCTGCAGGAAACTCCGGGTCGGGCTGGCCGGGATACTGCTGCCGATGACGAGCGCGAAAAGGTAGGCGCCCACGATGCCGAGCACGCTGCCAATGGCGGCGCCAATCAGCCGTTTCAGGCTCATCGCGCGCAATCGCCACTCGAAGACTATGATGGCGGCGCCGATCAGCAACCCGACCAAGGCGGTCAAATTTGCGGGCAGGCTGAAGGGGCGAATCAGGAAGCAGATGATGCCGACGATGAGTATAAACAGCAGGCGTATCAGTAGGACGTCCACGAGTGAGACCTCTCTCGGGGAAAGTACCGCTCGTGCGATTCTCACCCCCCGCCGGTCTTTTGGGGCGAATGAAATTAGTCCCCCAGCGCCAGCGTTCTATCCACCAGGCGGCATGAATGATGAAAAATGTGCCCAGTGCCCGGTGGTAGCCGGGTTGGTACAAGAAAGTACCGAAGCAGTATATACCGGGTCGGGAACCGGAAGCCAGTGGAGCGATGCGACATATGCGACATGCGACGGATGCGGGTGGGCTCAGGAGATCGATCAAGACGAAGCCTGCGACAGCAGTGAGCTTGCCGGAAGGCGCTTGCTCGTGATGGGGGCGGTCGAGGGACCGATCGCGGCCCCTTCCCGCTAGCCGGTACATAACGGATCAGCTGGGTTACACTGTCGTGTTTATCGGGAGACATTCCTTTTATGAACTGGCCCGGACGAGTCGTCCTGCTCGTTGCCATCTGCGTTTCGCTGTTTCGGTTCTGTCGCAAGTTTGGCGCGGCGCTGCGTATCATCCGGGCATCGAAACCAGACGCCGACTTTCAGTTGCGGCCAATCCTCCCCCGCCTCCGCCGGGTGCTCTGGGAGGTAGCCGCGCAGGCCCTGGTGATTGCCCAAAGGCCCCTGCCGGGGCTCGCCCATGCCTTTGTCTTCTGGGGCTTCTGCGTTTTTGCCTTGGTGACCATCAACCATTTCGCCGAAGGATTGGGCGTGGGCTTCCTGTCGCATGGAGGATTCGCGCGGGCGTATTTCCCGATCGCCGCGGTATTCGCCGTGGCGGTCAGCATTTCGATCGCCGCGCTCGCCTTTCGCCGGTTCGTGCTGCGCCCGAAGTGGCTCGAACCCTTGTCGCCGGAATCGGGCCTGATCGCGTTCTTGATTTTCGCGTTGATGATCACCTACCTCGCCCGATTCTGGGTGCTCGAAGGCAGCGCCGGGGCTTGGGCGGTGTGGTGGATGCACACCGTGGTGCTGCTGGTTTTTCTGCCGCTCATTCCGGACACCAAGCACCTGCATCTTGTACTCAGCCCGGTGACCGTGTTTCTGGAGCGCGACGGTTTCAGCCGCATTCCGCCGCTGGTGGGCGACGAGGATTTCGGCCTCGATACCGGCAAGGACCTGACCCGGATCGCCAGCCTGCAGGCCTACAGCTGCGTCGAGTGCGGACGGTGCACCGAGCACTGTCCGGCGAACAACACCGGAAAGCTGCTGAATCCCAAAGAGATCATTTTGGGCACCCGACATTACCTGAATGAGTTCGGACCGCGGAGTAGCGAACCGCTGCTTGGCAATCATCTTTCGATGGCAGCGGCGTTCCAGTGCACCACCTGCGGGGCCTGCGAGTTCCAGTGCCCGGTCGGCATCCAGCACCTGCCGCTCATTGTAGGGTTGCGGCGCGGCGCGGTAAACACCGGCAAGTGGGACAACAGTCACGGCGGCGAACTCTTCGTGACCCTTGAGCGCTATGGCAATGCGCTCGGCTTTCCGCCTTCCGAACGGGAAAAGTTCATCGAGAAGAGCGGTCTGCCGTATTTCGATGGCAGCCAGCAATATTGTCTGTGGATGGGCTGTCTGGGCTCGTATGACCCGAATGGCCGGAAGATTCTGCTGGCGCTGGTCGAGGTGCTGCGTTACCTGGACATCAGTTTCGGCGTCTTGCGCCAGGAGAAATGCAATGGCGATCCTGTCCGGCGTCTGGGCAACGACTATCTGTTCGGCGAACTGGCGCAGGCAAACCTGGAACAGATTCGCCAGGGCGGAGTGCAGAAAATGGTTTCGATCTGCCCGCACTGCGTGCGCACGATGGGCGTGGATTGGAACGAGCACGGCGGCCAGGTGGCAATCGAACATCACACGGAATTGCTGGCCCGCTTCCGCGACCGGTTGCCGCTTGATCGAACGGCGCAGAAGGGCATGGTGTTTCACGATGCCTGTTACCTGGGGCGATATCGCGGCGTCTACGACGAACCGCGGGACGTGCTGGCCCGTTTTGGCCGGGTGGTCGATCCGCCGCGTGCTCGCGAACGCGGATTCTGCTGCGGCGGCGGCGGGGGGTTGATGTTCCTCGGAGAAGAGTCGGGCAAGCGCGTCAATCTGGAGCGGGCCGAGGAATTGGTGGCGACCGGCGCTCGCGTGGTGGCCGCGGCTTGCCCGTTCTGCAACTCGATGCTCCGCGATGGACTGGCTGCGGCCACGACGGAACCGCCGGAGCTGCTCGACGTGGCTCAGATCGCGGCGGCAGCGATTGCCAAGACCGCGCCCACCAAGGCTTAGGCGCGGTTCGGGCCGGGGTTCGCTACTTTGGATAGCGGAAGCACTCGACCGCGTGATCGTTGACCAATCCTGCGGCTTGCATAAAGGCGTAACAGATGGTGGAGCCGACGAAGTTGAAGCCGTGCTTTTTCAGGTCCTTGCTCATGGCGTCCGACGCGGGCGTGCGGGCGGGCAGACTCTTTCCCCGCCGGCGCGCGTTGACCCTCGGTCGACCGCCGACAAATTGCCAGATGTAGCGATCGAAGGAGCCGAACTCCCGTTGCACCGCAAGGAAGGCCCGGGCGTTCTGGATTGCGGAAGCGATTTTCAGGCGATTGCGGACGATGCCTTGATCGCCCAGCAGTTGCTGCGCCTTCCGGCGATCGTAGCGGGCGACCTTGGCCGGGTCGAAGCGGTCGAATGCGGCGCGATAGTTTTCGCGCTTCTGCAGGATTGTGTCCCAGCTCAGTCCGGCCTGGGCGCCTTCGAGAATCAGCAATTCAAACAGCGAGCGGTCGTCGTGCTGCGGGACGCCCCATTCGCGGTCGTGATAGAGCAGCGCCAGCGGGTTGCTCGGCCACGTGCAACGGACGATTGTTGCCGTCGTTTGCTTCTTCATGTCGCTCGCCTGCCGGCGAGCACGCCGTCGATTTTGCCCAACTCCTCGCTCGAGAATTTCAGGTTCTTGAGCGCGGCCACGTTGTCCTCCACTTGCGATACCTGGCTCGTGCCGACAAGTGCACTGGTCACGCGTGGATCGCGCAGCACCCATGCCACCGCCATTTCCGCCAGTGTTTGCCCCCGCTGCTGGGCAATTTCGTTGAGGGCGCGGATTCTGACGAGCTTGTCTTCTCCGATATCTTTCTTTTTCAGAAACAGGTCGCGGGCGGCGCGCGAGTCGCTGGGGATTCCACGGAGATAGCGATCCGACAGCAAACCCTGTGCCAGCGGGCTGAAGACGATCGATCCCACGCCTTCTTTGCCGAGCACGTCAAGCAAGCCCTGTTCGGGATCGCGCACGAACATCGAATACTTCGGCTGATGAATCAGGCAAGGTGTTCCAAGGTCGCGCAGGATCCGGATGGCTTCGCTGGTTTGTTTCGCGTCGTAGGCCGAGATGCCCGCGTAGAGCGCACGGCCGGAGCGCACCGCGGCGTCGAGCGCTCCGAGCGATTCCTCCATGGGTGTGTCGGGATCGGGACGGTGATGATAGAAAATGTCGACATACTTCAGACCCATGCGTTGCAAGCTCTGGTCGAGGCTGGCGAGCAGATATTTGCGCGAGCCCAGATTTCCATAAGGCCCCGGCCACATGTCCCATCCCGCCTTGGTCGAAATGATGAGCTCGTCGCGGTAGGGAAGGAAGTCCTTCTTAAGGATCTGCCCGAAAGTCTCTTCCGCCGATCCGTAGGGCGGGCCGTAATTGTTGGCCAAATCGAAATGAGTGATGCCCAGATCGAAAGCGCGTCGCAGCATAGCCCGCGAATTTTCGAACTGATCGCTGCCCCCGAAGTTGTGCCAGAGTCCGAGCGACACGGCGGGAAGTTGGATGCCGCTGCGTCCGGAGCGGCGAAATTGCATCGAGTCGTAGCGCTGCTTGTCGGCAACGTACACGGTCGTCCTCCTCGGCGCCCCAAAAAGGCGCACTTTCTGTGCCCAACTGCCCGGCGTGTCCGACGCCATGCCGGATACCAAGCGTTCTCGCCCGGCGACGGGCGCGGGCGCGGAATTCATTGTACGAGGTCCGCGGGCTGGAGATCAGTCGTATTTTTCGTAACGGATCGACGTTCGATCCCAGCCGAAACTCTTCAGCAGTTCGCGGTTGGCCTTGACCATCTTGTCGAGACCGCAGATGTAGGCGTGCATGTCGGTGCGCATGCCCACGACTTCCCCCAAATGTTGCTGGACGTATCCGCGCAGGCCCTTCCAGTCGGCGTTCGCACGGCTCAGCGTGGGAAGGAAATGGAAGTGGGTATGCTCGGCGGCGAGTCTTTCAAACTCTTCGCGATAGTAGATGTCCTGCTCGTAACGCGCGCCGAAGAGCAGCCGAAGCTGGCGGCCCTGATGACGATCGTTCTCGGCCAGCAGCCAGTGCAGCATGGCGCGGAACGGCGCGATCCCGGTGCCGGTGGCAATGAACACGGTGTCATGAAGTGGCGGACGGAGAATGAAATCGCCGAACGGGCCCTGCAGGCTGATTTTCGCGCCTTCATCGAGACTGCAGAGATAGTTCGACATGAATCCGTCTTGCACGCGATTCAGGCAGAAGGCGAAACGGCCGTTCTCGGCGGGCGGGGATGCGATCGAATACGCACGCGTGATCGCTTCGCCCTCGGGTGTATGCGCCTGGACCGAAAGCCATTGCCCCGGAACAAAGCCGAATTCGTCAGCGTCGGAGACCTCCAGTTCGAGGTGCTGGGTAAAGTCGGAGAGAGGAACCGAGCGAAGGACCTGCGCGTCGAAGGTCTTGAACCGGGCCATCAGCTAATCAGATGATCCCGGCAGGATTGCGGACTCGGCCTGGCTGCTAAAGCCAGGTCAACCTCTGGACGGAAACCGGGATGATGGCCCGGGATTCGAAGCGGAAAATTGACACCGGGCATCGGCCGGCTCTATCGTTTTGCCCAGGCTGGCAACGTGGGGAGAGTCGGTTTCACCTAAGTGTTCCGGGAGGAGAGACTCATGAGCGAGCGGCAAAAGGACATGTTTTCACGGCGTGGTTTTCTGGGAATGGGATCGGCGGCGCTCGCCGTCGCCGGGGCGATCCCGGCAGCGGCGATGGGCCAAGAACAGCGTTCGTACCCCACGAAAGATGACAGAAGCGCGAGCGCTCCGGGCCCAGGCAATCCCCCGCTCGATCAACAAAACCCGGATTCCTTTCTGCCGCCGCCTAGCGACGCCGGCGGGGTGCAGACATTCAAATATCCCTTCGGAATCGCGCACAAGCGCATGCAAGAAGGGGGATGGTCCCGCGAGGTCACGGTCCGGGAGCTCGCGGTTTCAAAGTCGATTGCCGGCGTGGATATGAGATTGACGGCTGGCGGTGTACGAGAGTTGCACTGGCATACGGCCGCCGAGTGGTCGATTATGCTGTACGGAAACGCGCGCATCACCGGACTTGATGCGGAGGGCAAAAGCTTTGTCACCGACGTGACGGAGGGAGATCTCTGGTACTTTCCGACGGGAATTCCACATTCCATTCAGGGGCTTAATCCAGACGGATGCGAGTTTTTGCTGGTGTTCGACGATGGCAACTTCTCGGAATATGAGACAGTGCTGCTCACCGATTGGATGGCGCATACGCCGCACGACGTGTTGGCCGCGAACTTCGGCGTGAGTCAGCAGGCAATGGAAAAAATGGTGCGGCGGGAGAAGTTCATCTTTCAGGCTGCGGTTCCGGGCCCGCTGGCCGAGGATCAAAGGATATCCGCAGGCGCGCTCGGCTTATCGTCGCAAGATTTTTCTTTTCGTACTTCGCAAATGCCGGTTACCAGGCGCACCAAGGGTGGCGAGGTGCGGATCATCGATTCGAGCAAGTTCAAAGTGTCCACGACGATTGCAGCGGCGATCGTTACCGTTCATCCGGGAGGCATACGCGAACTGCACTGGCATCCCAATGCCGACGAGTGGCAGTACTACATGGGCGGCACCGGAAGAATGACCGTGTTCGCCACCGGCAGCCGCGCTCGCACCATGGACTTTCAGGCCGGAGACGTGGGCTATATCCAGAAAACCCTGCCGCATTACGTGCAGAATACCGGCAACGGCGATCTGAAATTTCTGGAGATGTTCAAGAGCAGCCTCTATCAGGATCTGGCGCTCTCGGAATGGCTCACCCACACACCGCCGGAGTTAGTGATGGCCCATCTTGGCATTGATAAGGCTACGCTCGACGCCATGCCTAAGGATGAAGTCGTGGTGATGCCGAGATAGTTCCTCATGACAACGGAAGAACAGGCCCCGCCGGATCCTTCCGCAGAAAGAAAGGCGGGGTCGCCATGGCAGCACCTCTTGTGTGGGCATTTTGTGGTGGTGTTGGCCGTCATCGTTTTCGTTGGCGCGATCCGCTGTCGTCTGGCGGACATGCCTCTGGAGCGCGATGAGGGCGAGTACGCCTATGCCGGCCAACTTATTTTGCAGGACATTCCTCCCTACCAACTGGCTTATAACATGAAATTGCCGGGAACCTATGCTGCCTATGCGGCGATCCTCGCGGTGTTCGGGCAGACGGCTCGTGGAATTCATCTGGGGCTTCTGCTTGTCAACGCGGTCTCTGTCATTCTCCTCTACGTGGTCACGGCGCACCTCCTGGGTAGGCTCGCTGGAACCATTGCGGGATCGAGTTATGCCTTACTCTCCACCCATCAGGTGGTGCTTGGATTGGCGGCGCACGCCACGCACTTCGTCGTGCTGACGGCGCTCGTCGGGCTGGTCACACTGTTGCGAGCCGAAGAAACAAAACGCACAGTCTATTATTTCTGGACCGGCATCGCGTTCGGCGTCACTTTCCTGATGAAACAGCCCGGATTATTCCTGGCCGGGTTTGCGTTCTTCTACCTTGCCGTTCAGTCCTGGCCCGACAACAAATGCGAATGGGCGAGGGGGTAAAGAACATGGGCGTCTTTCTGCTCGCGGGAGTTCTGCCGTTTGCACTGACCTGCGTCGTACTCTACCGGGCCGGCGTCTTCGGGAATTTCTGGTTCTGGACCATCGAGTACGCACGACAGTACGCCATCAGCTTGCCGTTGCGCGAAAGCTGGAGCAAGTTGGCGCCCAAGCCGGCCATCTTACTGCGCTTGATGTTCTGCCTCTCGACAGTCGCGGTCGCGGGTATCGCTCGATCATTTTGGCATCCCAGCGTTCGTCGCCATATTGTCTTTGTCTTCGGATTGCTGGCGTTTTCTTGCGCGGCGGTGTGTCCCGGCCTTTATTTCAGACCACACTATTTCATTCTCATCCTGCCTGTGGTTGCCATTTTGATTGCGGTGGCAGTCACTTCTTCGGTCCGTTGGCTCACCCTGCAGTCGGCTTCTCGATGGCCGCGCAGCCTGCCCGTGATCGTGTTTGCCGCCGCCATGGCGCTTGCCATTTACAGTAACGCCGAGTTTTACTTCAAACTGACCCCGCTCCAGACCTGGCGCCTCTGCTATCCACTAAGCCCATTGGTGGAAGCGTCGCCGTTAGGCGTGTACCTGCGCCAGCACACCGTGCCCACTGATACCGTCGTTGTTTTCGGTTCTGAGCCGGAGATTTACTTTTACGCCCACCGCCATTCCGCCAGCGGCTATATCTACGTTTACAGCCTGATGGAAGACCAGGCTTACTGGCTGCCAATGCAGAAACAAATGATGCAGGAGGTCGAAGCCAACCGGCCGGCATACGCGGTCGTTGTCGATGTCTGGGACTCCTGGCTGCAGCGCCCCGGGTCCCCTCAACTGGTTGCCTTCAATAGTTGGATGAACGGTTACGTTTCCGACGGTTTCGACGAAGTCGGAATGGTCGAACTCGCTGACCAAGAATCGCGCTACTTCTGGGGCGATGAGGCCCGCGGCCATCATCAGCCGGGCCGCGAGATCCGCATCTTCAAGAGAAAGGACTAAGACGCTCGGAGCACAACTGCGATCGCCTATTCCACCGTCACCGACTTCGCCAGATTTCTTGGCTGGTCGACGTCGCAGCCGCGGCGGACAGCGATGTGATAGGCCAGCAGTTGCAGGGGGACGATCTCGAGAATCGCCGACAGTTCATCCGGCGCGGGTGGAACGAACAGGACGTGATCAGCTTCCCCGGAGATTTCCTTGTCCCCGGTGGTGGCAAGAGCGATGACGATTCCAGAACGCGCTTTTACTTCCTTCAGGTTCGACATCGTCTTCTCGTAGCGGACCATCGATTGTGGGCTGTTCTCGTCGCGCGTGGCGATAATGACTACCGGCAGGTTTTCGTCGATCAGCGCATTCGGGCCATGCTTCATCTCGCCCGCCGGATAGCCTTCGGCGTGAATATAGGAAATCTCCTTGAGTTTGAGCGCGCCTTCGAGAGCGATGGGATAGTGGATACCGCGGCCTAAGAAAAGGAAATCCTGCGCGCGCACATAGGTCTTGGCCAGTTCGTCGCAGGCTTTATCGTGAGTGAGAATCTGCTCCAGCTTGCCGGGGATGTGAGTTAGTTCCTGCACCGCTGCCTTCGCTTGCTCCGGCTTCATGACGCCGCGTGCCTGCGCCAGATACAGAGCGAATAAATAAAGAGCAGTGAGTTGTCCGGTGAACGCTTTCGTCGACGCCACACCAATTTCAGGGCCGGCATGCGTGTAGACCGTCCCCACGGCTTCGCGCGTGATCATGGAACCGACCACGTTGCAGATGGCCAGCGTCTTCGAGCCCTTGGCCTTAGCTTCACGCTGAGCGGCAATGGTGTCGGCGGTTTCGCCAGATTGCGAAATCAGCATCGTCATCGTGTCCGGCCCCAGGATCGGGTCGCGATAGCGCCATTCGCTGGCGTAATCGACCTCGACCGGAACGCGGGCCAGGTTTTCAATCATGAACTTGCCGGCCAGTCCGGCATGCCAACTCGTGCCGCAGGCGGCGATATTGATTTTGTTCAGCGCCCTGAATTCGGCTGCGCTGACCTGCATCTCGTCGAGGAAGATGGCGCCGGTGTCCTGCGAGACCCGGCCTAGCGTCGTTTCGCGGACGGTGCGGGGCTGCTCATAGATTTCTTTCAGCATGAAATGCTTGAAGCCGGCCTTCTCCGCCATAATCGGGTCCCAGGTAATGCGCTGGACTTTGCGCTCCATGGGATGACCCTCGAAATCGGTGACCCTGACTCCGTCTTCGGTGATGATGGCCAGGTCTCCATCGGCTAAAAAGAACAGATCGCGAGTATGATCGAGCAGCGCCGGGACGTCGGAAGCCACGAAGTATTCCTCTTTGCCCAGGCCGATGACGGCCGGGGGACCGTTGCGGGCGGCCACGATCTTGTTCGGTTCGTCGACGGCGATGACCACCAGCGCGAAGACGCCCGTAAGTTCCTTGACCGCTTTGCGCACCGCTTCTTCGAGAACGGGGCGCTTGCCGTTTTCCGTTTTGCCGTAGTACTTCTCGATGAGGTGGGCGATGATTTCCGTATCGGTCTCGGTGGTGAACTTGTGTCCTTCCTCGATCAGTTTGCGTTTCAGCGGGAGATAGTTCTCGACGATGCCGTTATGCACGACGACGATCTTGCCGCTGCAGTCGCGGTGGGGATGCGCGTTTTCCTCGGTGGGGCGGCCGTGTGTGGCCCAACGAGTATGGCCGATGCCGTAAGTGCCATCGAGAGGCTTTAGGCGAATGACTTCTTCGAGATTCCGAAGCTTGCCTTCGGCGCGGCGGATTTGCAGGCCTTGGCCGTTTCCGGCCACGGCGATTCCGGCCGAGTCATAGCCGCGATACTCCAGCTTTCTTAGGCCCTCGATAATGACGGAGACGACTGGCTTTTTACCCACATATCCGACAATGCCGCACATGGATGACTGCTCCTTGTCCAATCTATCGGTGGGGGACCGATGGCGACCCCTAAACAGGGCCTCCGATGTGATGTCCTGGGGGAGAGAAGCTCGATCGCTACACGTCCTCGAGGGAGAAACGAAACTCTTCAATCACCGGATTGGTGAGAACCTCGCGAGCCATCTTTTCCACTTCGGCTTGCGCCTCAACCCTGGAGATACCGCCGTTGAGAGTGATTTCGAAATACTTTCCTTGCCTCACGTCGTGCAGGCCTTTGTAGCCGATTTTCGTTAGCGCGCCGTGGATGGTCTTGCCCTGGGGATCCAAAACGCTCTTCTTCAATGAGACGTAAACGTAGGCTTTCATCGACTGCCCCGATTATACGTCAAAGGGTGGCGAACCGGACCGTGGTTTTCGTTATAGCCGCTATGCGCAAAGCGATGGCTACTGGGCGGCCATGGAGACGCCAACTCATTCGAGGGACGCGAGTTGGCCGTCGAGTTCTCTGACCGCCTGCTCGAGCATCTGGCGATGGCGTGGATTGCAGCTCACCTGCAGTTGCTGCGCCAGCCGTTGACGGGAAAGCAACAAGCCGTCACGCTTCCGGTTGCGTTGCTGCTCACCGGGCGAGAGCCGAGTTCGGAGGTTCTCGCCGGGTGATGAACGCTCCTCCTGTTGCTGTTCCACGGACTTACTCTCCCAGCCGCGCGCCATGACCGCATTTTACCTCAGGCGACCGGGCGCGCCCTGGGCGGGTCAGGCGCTTTCGGAACTTACCAGGCCGCCGCCGCGAGACGAGAATCGGGTCAGCCGAAACAGGGTTTCTGCCGACTGCTCATACTGATCGGCTAAGGACGGGAGCGAACGGCTCGGCACGCCCGGCAATAAAACTCCGGTGAGCAGGCGAAGGCCGGCTCCCATGGTCTGGAGGCGAAGTCGGAAAGCATTTTCTGCGAGCTGAACTCCGGACGCTGCGATCCTCGGGTCGGCACTTCTTTGCGCGGCCTGACCCACCAGGGCGAGCGCCGCGGCTGCCCGTCCTGCCTCTCGCGCATAGATCAATGCGGCCCAGGCGCGCTGCCGCTTGATCTCGCGAAATTTACCGGGCGGCAAGCGGTCGCGCAGAAACGCTTCCTCGGCGTCGTCGGTCAGGTTCCTGAAAGCCTCGATATCGAGCGAGCGAAAGGCTTCGACCGCTTGGTCTAAGTCGATTGGTCGGGTACGGCTGCGGGCGGCGACATAGACGAGAGTCGTGACCACGCAGCATCCGATTCCCACCAGAATCCAGGCTGCGATCATCGGCGGGGAGGCCAGCGCCGGGGAAATCAGTGCCGTAGCAAGTGCCGAAATTCCTTGTTCCATGTTTCCACCTCGTCATGCGGAATAACATCGTGGGGAATCACTGCTATCGATGCGGGTTCAGGTTCGGGCGCCAGGAAACCGCCGATCCAGATCGAAATACAGACGAAGTAAGTGCTCGTTCTCAGCAAGTCCAAATAAAGTCCCCACGCATTACTGCTGAGTCCCGCACGCACGGCGTAAATGGCGAGATCCACGCTGGTTAGTATCCCGAGACCCAGCGTGATTCCGAGTGCCGGACGGCGCCAGGACAAACCCAAGTAACGGGAGCTGAGCAACAGGCACAGGAGCAAACCGGACTGGATCATCGCCGCTCCCCGGTTGATGACCGACATACCCGCAACCCATCGAATGCTGTTATCCCCCGGGGCATAAACAGCCAGCACCACACCTATGGCGAGCAACAGGACGGTTATTAATTGCAGTGCGCGCCTGGCCGCCACCTTCAGAAACGGAGATTCACGGAACAGATGTCCGGCAACCTCGTCAATAACCCCAAAACGCAATGCGACGCTCACCATCAGGGTGGCGTAATAGGCGTACATGTATTGCTCGTCCGTTACGCGTTGGCGAGCAATAAGCAACACCGACAGCAGAATAAATTCTGCCATCTCATACAGCACGTACGCGAAAAAGCAGGGGAATTCTCGGTACAAGCGGCGCTTGTAAAATACGACCACCAGCACTCCGAGAAACGCGTGCGGCGCGGTCCACAGGAAAAGCGTCAGCAGCTGGTGCCAATTCAGGGGGAGCATCCTGAAAGCACTATAGCCCCGGCGATGGCGAGTTTTCAACTGGGAAACATCGCTGTTTGCGCTGCTACATAATAAGTGCAGCAGCGGCGACAGCCGCCGATCGTCCTCGCCTGGGGCCTTTTCGGAAATCGTAAATTTCAGAAGAGGAAAAGTCGACCCCTTCGCTTTTGCGGGTAATATCGCCGAGGTGGCGTCTTGGTCGCTCCGAGACTCGGGGCGTGGCTTTGATTGCATCACGGCAGGAAGAGTGCGCGGCGAGATTCCTCGGGAGGACAAATCCGGCGCCAGCGCTTTTCTTGGTCTCTCTGACCGCGGGGATTAACGAGCCTGCATCTTTACTTATTTGTCTCGAGAGTGCTATCGGCCACTGCCCGCGAATACGCGACCGATGCCGCGACCGCCGCCATGGAGTCCTTGCGTGTTACCGCTATCGGGGAGTGCGCCGGGAACGTAGTAACAAGCGAGAAAGAAAGAGAAAGCTAAAGTTTAGAGAGCAGCTAAAGATTAAAGCTAAAGAGAATAAAGAGAAGAGAGAAGAGAATAGAGATTAGAGATTAGAGATTAAACCTTCGGCAGTTATTACGAGGTTTGCAAGTTAGCGACCTGATCATCCTGCACGTCGGTGTCATGTCCGGCTCTGATGCGAGTTCTTGTCGGGAGAGCGAGGGTTGGATCGGGAGTATGCAGCGGGTCGGTGAGGGACCCGCCGCGAAAGTTTCTTGATTGCTTACTGCGGGCAGGCGAGGATACTGCAGCGGTTCTCGGGGTTGCCATCGGCCATACTGGGAAGCGCGGCGGTTGCAAGGAATAGGGCGATTGCGGCTACGGTTAGCACGATTCGTTTCACGGTCGTCTCCTGAGCGAAAGGGGTTCGCACCGTGATACCTTGCCTGTGGTGTCGGTTTTTCCGGAACTTAGTTAAGTTCTGATTTCTTTTTGGAAATCGTAAATTTCATGAGACTGAAATCGGCCAGGGAAGATTTTGAGCAGAACACGCTGGGAGCGGTTGCCGGGGTCTTACGGAGGCTATGGTATGTCGGCAAGCTGCACGATGGCAATGGCACTTACCGGCACTGGGGTTTGACCAAAGTCTATGGCGAAGATGCGGCGAAACGCGCCCTCGGTGCGGCGCATCGAGGGGCGCTATCCGAAGTCCTGAAAAAACCTTTGGCTATGCTGCTTTCTGACCTGCGAACCTCGAGCTCGGGGGAGCAATTGACCGAAGACGAGTTCCTCGACTCGCTGAAACATCCGCTTCCGAAACCCCTGTCGCCGGCGGCGGTTGCCCATCTCAAGTCAGTGCTGTGCGCACTTTCGGCGTTGGTAGAAAGCCGGAATACTGCCAATCCCCCAGGCGCATCGCCACCCCGACAACCTGGCCCAGGACCTCAGCCTCCTGGGGATGTCGAAGGACTCGCACCGCCGTCGGAGACAGGGGATGGGGTTGTAGCACGATGGAGTCGCCTTTTTTCGAACACCAGCAACAGGTAAAACCGTCGCGCATCTCCACGAAGTAGATGGGGCGCTCGAACTCGGAACGCCAAACACCCTCGCTGACTTTGTTTTTGGTTTCATCGACTTGCACGAAGCTTCCGGGCGGAAGAATGGGATGCATGGTGTAGTCTTCTGACCCGATATAGCCGTAAGTGTAGCGGTCATCGGCAAACCGTTCCAGATACGCCATCGGGACGGTCCCCCACTGCTCAATGATGCGCTTCAGGTCGGCCGTCTTTTGCAAGGAGAATCCCGGATCCAGTCGGGTGGGGATGCGCACTTCGCTAAGGTTGCAGGAGGCCTCGGTCAAGTGAGACTTCTGGGGATGCCCGGAGCCTAGGTCGGTTGAGATGCCGTCGAGTTCGAGGCCGTAGAAAGACAGCAATTCGCGATATTCGCGGCGATAAATGGCGGCAAACGAATAGAGTCGGAAAATACTGGGGACGATGCCCTTGGTTTCGATGTCCGACAACCGGCTTGGCGGGATCGCGTATTCGTCGTTTTCGAATCTCTGCGCGATCTGATTGCTCGCCAGTTCGACATCCCGCATGCGATAGCCGAGGGTTTCTCGCAGTGCGCGCAACTTCTGTCCGCCATTCAGTTGCACAACGGATGGTCTCCTGTCGACATTTTAGCATCGCTTCGGGCCCTGAAATGAAGACTTCCCAAGGAGGGTTTCCGGATTCCGGAATAGAAATAGGCGCGTGGTTGCTGTTCAGGTAGCGGCTTATCGATCGCGGCGATCCGTGCCCCTCACTTCGAGCCGAGGACTCCGAGAGCAGTTTGTTCGGTTTTCGTAACAGTAGATTGGCCGCCCTTGCCAGGCCTTGAGTTGAGAGTAAGAATCATTCTGGGAAAGAAACAAACTTGGAAAGTTGGCGGGTCCTGAGCGGCTCCCCCAAGCGTGGAGAACGAGATTGGTTCCGAAGTCACTAAGGAACCGACGCCCGCGGCGCGAGGTTGAACTGCAGTCCGGTAGCTCGGCAAGTTGCGACGACCGCCAGTTCCTGCTCAAACACAGACCGCCGACCGATTGCGCCTGGCAGGAGGAAAACTGCGTGTCAGACGACCATGTCGCGCCCGAGGGACCTACCTCGCCGGCACAGAAGCGATATCGACTGTTGCTCGAGGTCACCGACCTGGTGGCTCGATCCAAGAGTCTGCCCGAGGCATTCAAAGAGCTGGCGTCCCCGGTGCTCGCCCTCACCGGAAGCGAACTGCTGAACCTCTCTCTCCACGACCCGTCCCGCGATTGCATGATGTCAAAATATTGGACAAAGGACAAGGAGAGTGGAGAGTTCAGAGCCTCTCCGGTCGATGAGGCGGCAAGCGGCTGGGCGTGGAAACATCAGCAAACGCTGGCGATTCCTGATACCGAGAGGGAAAATCGCTTTCCCGGCTGCGTGCCCGTGTTGCTCGATCATGGCGTCAGGTCCTATACGGTCCTCCCCATGAGTACACCCTCCGCACATTTTGGCGCGGTCGGCCTCGGCAAGAACGTGGCCGAGGTGCTCAAAAGCGAAGACGTCGAATTTCTTTCCGGGATCGCGCTCATTGGAGCTTTGGCGCTCGAGAAGGAGCGGGCCAAGTGGGCCCTCGAGGAACGGCAGAGCTTGTTAGCCATCAGCCGGGAACTGAGTTCCAACCTCGAATTAGAGAAACTGTTGCCCGCCATTCTTTCCAGCCTGCGGAGCATTGAGCGGTACGACCGGACCGTCATGGCACTGCTCGACGAAGACGGGAAAAATGTGCGCCTTTTTGGCGAGGCTCTCGCATGGGAGTCTGCCGTCAACCACGGAACTCCGGTTCCGGTCGAACAAGCGCTCTCGGGACGCGCGATCGAGACGCGCGCCGTTGTTTTTTATACCGCGGACGATCTGCGCGCCTTGAACGCTCCCATGGCACAGAACATGTCCCTGGTTGAAGTGCGGTCGGTTTGCAGCGTTCCCCTCATCGCTGGCAACCGGGTTTGGGGAGCGCTCAATGCCAGCGGCCTCTCCGACAATGCTTTTGCTTCCCCGCAGGTCGAGTATCTGCAACAGGTTGCCAGCCAGATTGCAGCCGCACTCCACAATGCGCACGCCTATCGCGAGATCGCACAGCTCAAAGATCGTCTCATCCAGGAGAAGCGGTATTTGGAGAATGAAATCCGCAGCGTCCAGCAATCCGATGAAATCGTCGGC
Organism: Terriglobales bacterium; assembly: GCA_049520935.1. Lineage (GTDB taxonomy): Bacteria > Acidobacteriota > Terriglobia > Terriglobales > Acidobacteriaceae > Acidiflorens. The sequence continues at coordinate 105,962 of JBEKPJ010000010.1, forward strand.
AACAGCCCGGGACTGAAGCGGGTGTTGGACTATGCGGCCATCGTTGCCGACACGGACTCGACCGTCCTCATTACGGGAGAGACCGGAACGGGCAAAGAGTGCATCGCACGTATGATTCACAGCCTGAGCCGACGTAAGGATCGCAGCTTCATCAAGCTGAACTGCGCGGCCATTCCGACGGGGCTGCTGGAAAGCGAGTTGTTCGGCCACGAAAAGGGAGCGTTTACCGGCGCAGTCAGTCAAAAGGTAGGACGACTGGAGCTGGCCGACAAGGGCACACTGCTGCTGGACGAGGTTGGAGACATTCCTTTGGAGTTGCAGCCCAAGCTGCTGCGGGTTCTGCAAGATCAGGAATTTGAACGGCTGGGAGGCACCAAGACCATCCGGGTGGATGCAAGGCTGATTGCGTCCACCAACCGCGATCTGGTTCGAGCGGTGGAAGAAAAGGAATTCCGCGAGGACTTGTTTTACCGGTTGCATGTGTTTCCCCTGCATCTGCCAGCCTTGCGGGAGAGGCGCGAGGACATTCCGAAGTTGATTCTGCACTTCGTGGAGAAATGCGCGGCACGAATGCACAAGCGAATCGACATCATTCCGGACGAAGCCGTCCAGGCGATGATGCGCTGGAGATGGCCGGGAAACATTCGCGAGCTGGAGAATTTTATCGAGCGCTCGGTGATCCTCTCCGAAAACAACCGGCTGAACCCGCCGCTCGGCGAGTTGCGCGACGACCCCTCACGGCCGGTGTCGGAATTCGATGGAACGCTGCGCGACAAAGAGCGCGAGCACATTGTTGAAATTCTGCGTCAAACGCGGGGCACGCTTTCCGGACCTTCGGGTGCGGCGGCGCGGCTCGGACTCAAGCGCACGACGCTCCAATACAAGATGCAGCGGCTGGGAATCTCCCGCGTGGACTACCTCAATTAGCCAAGGCGACAACCGCCAGTTGTGGGCGATCCGCCGCCTTCCCGCTTCGCCCCATGACGGGGAGCCCGGGATGTGCCGAAGGATCGGCGGCGCAGCCAGCGCTCCGGCTTCGCGCTCGCCCGGGGAGTTCTCGCCGACCAGCTTAAACAAAGCAGCTGCAGTTACTTAGTCTATTCCGGCGTGTGGCAGCCGGTGTGCAAGACTTTGCCATGGAGCATCTTCATCCCCCGGAAGACTATTCCGCCGGCCCGATTTTCCGACCAGTGAGGAATGTGTATGGGAACGCCGCGGCGTTTTGCGATTCTGAATGACTGTTTAGGCTGCACACTGAAGCGCCCCAATGACTTCTGCGACTTTGCCGAGCGGTTGCTGACCGAGTTCAACGCGATGGGGCACATGACCCTCTATCCGAGCAATGCTACGCTGCTGCGGGAGGGGCAGATACCGCGCGGAGTCTACATCGCCTGCTCCGGCCGTTCCAAGCTTTCGGTCCAGGCGCGGGACGGGAAAACCATCATTCTGAAAATCGGCGGCAATCGCCAAGTGCTCGGATTGAGCGCGGTGGTCTCGGGTACACCCTCTCCCATAACGGTAACGACCATCGAACTTTCTCAGATCAAGTTCGTGGAACGAGATAGCATCCTCCGGTTGATCGAGCATGACAGTGAGGCGGCGTTGGCCTGTGCCACGTTGCTGGCGCGCGAGGCGACGACCTCGTTTGACGATGTGCATGAACTGCTGCTGGCGCGCAGCTCCACCGAGAAGTTAGCCCGCCTGCTGCTTTCCTGGGTTTCGAATGAGCCGCGAAACCGGGATCTCCGCATCCCGACGGAATTCACGCATGAAGAAATTGCCCAGATGATCGGGTCGTCGCGAGAAACGGTGACTCGTCTGTTGAGTGAGATGAAACGCAAGGAATTGATCCGGCTCGAGGGCGCGATGCTGGTGATCCCCAATCGCATCGCCTTGCAAGCCATCGCTTCCTAACCGATCCCCTCCCCTGGGGCGGACGGAGCAGTCTCCGCGTCCGCCCTTTTTTTTAGAGGTCCGCCTTTTTTCTCAGAGATTGAACAGTTCTCGCAGGCGGCGGGTTTGGGCGCGGCTCACGGGAATCTCGGTTTGCTTCTTGTCGTCCATGCGCAACTGGTAGGAGCTCTTAAACCAGGGCACGACTTCCCGGATGTGATGGATATTGACCAGAAAAGAGCGGTGCGCCCGCCAGAACGACTGGGGATCGAGAGTCTCGAAAAGTTCTTCCAGCGTGCGGCAGTTGGACTGGCCTTCCATGCCGGCATGGCCGCTGGTGGCGACCGTGATCACGCCGTCCTCGATGGTCGCGTAGCAGATATCCTTCGGATCGGTCAGAAACAGCCTACCCGCTGCCTTGATCAGAATCTTCGCGGTCTGCGTCTTCTGCGCTTCGAGCATCCGCACCAGAGTTTCGAATTTCTCCTCCGGTCCGGCACCCGCCTCAATTTTGGCCCGCGCCTTGTCGATCGATAAGGCCACGCGTTTCTTATCAAAGGGCTTCAGAATATAGTCGACCGCATTTACTTCGAAGGCCTTGACCGCGTATTGATCGAAGGCCGTCGCGAAGACAATCTGCGGGAGAGCGACCTTGCGGTCCAGGAGCTTCTTGATGACACCGAAACCGTCGAGGCCCGGCATCTGGACGTCGAGAAATACCAGTTCGGGATTGTGCTCGCGGATCAGGCTGACGGCTTCGAGACCGTTCTTGCCTTGTGCCACGACCACCACATCGCTGACGTTCTTGAGCAGGTAGGCAAGTTCATCGCGCGCCAGTTGTTCGTCGTCGACAATGATGGCGGAAAGGGGCATCGGATTCCGACTCGAGGCGGGGAAGCCGGTATGTGCGGCGGCGATCGCCATAACCTTCCCTACGAGTATAGCGAGCCCCGTGGCCCCCCGCCAGTCGCGTGGTCGCGCGGTAAACTACTCGACGTGAACATTCTCTACGGAATCAACACGGTCACCGAGGCGCTCAAGGCTCGCGGGCGCAACTTCGAGTGGGTGGCTGTCGCCAAAGAACGCAACGATATCCGCCTCCGGCGGGCGATTGAGGAGTGCCGCAAGATCGGGGTTCCAGTGCGGGTGCTGTCGCGGATCGAACTCGACGAAATCGCCGGCAACGCAGCGCATCAGGGACTGGTGGCCGCGACTTCGGCAAAGCAGTACAGCGACCTGGAGGACCTGGTGGCGGCTCGGCGTGGCGAACACTCGCTGATCGTCGTTCTCGACGGCGTCGAGGATCCGCACAATCTGGGAGCGATCCTGCGCACGAGCGACGCCGCCGGAGCCGACGGTGTGGTCATTCCCGAACGCCGCTCCGCGGCCGTGACCGCCGCCGTGGCCAAGGTTTCGGCGGGCGCGAGCGAACATCTGCCGGTTGCCAAAGTCACGAATATATCGCGCGCGCTCGAAGAGCTGAAAGAAAAGGACCTGTGGGTCGTCGGTTTGGACGAACGCGGGGAGCAAACCTACGATACCGTCGACTACAACATGCATTGCGCCATCGTGCTCGGCGCCGAAGGCAAAGGAGTGCACGACCTGGTGCGCCGCCACTGCGATTTTCTGGTGTCGATTCCCATGTTGGGGAAGGTGCCGTCGCTGAATGTTTCGGTGGCTGCGGGCATCATGCTCTATGAAGTTGTGCGGCAAAGGCGGCTGGGCGCATCCAAGAAACCATGAAGCAGAAGCTCGGGATCATGACGCGGCTGGGGATCGCGTTGCGCAGTTGGCCTGCCTTGGTTCTCGCCCTGCTGTCGGCTGGCGTCGCCCCGGCGGCAGCCATTGACCGCGAAGCCTTCACCATCATCAAGTACGACTTGGAAATCCGCATTGAGCCCGAGCAGCAACGGCTCGGCGCGCGCGGCAAGATTACTTTGCGAAACGATTCTGCGCAGCCCCAGAAGATCGCCTCACTCCAGATCTCGTCCTCGCTCAATTGGCGATCGATTCGCGTGGACGGCAAGCCCGTGCAATACGTCTCGCAACCTTACATGTCGGACATCGACCACACGGGAGCGCTTTCCGAGGCGATGGTGACTCTGCCTGCGGAGATTGCGCCGAAGGATTCCGTGGAGGTCGACATCGGATACGAGGGCGTCATCCTGCTGGATGCGACGCGTCTGACCCGGGTGGGTGTGCCCGAGGGGATCGCGAAACACTCGAGCTGGGATCAGATCGCCCCATCGTTTACAGCCGTGCGCGGCGCGGGATATGTGGCTTGGTATCCGATTACGACCGAGTCGGCGGATTTCTCGGAGGGAAACAGTCTGTTTGAGGTTGTCGATCGGTGGAAAGCGCGGGCAGCGGGCGGCGAATTCAGAGCCAGCGTCGCACTGTCGGGCGAAAGCCGCGATGCTCGGTTACGGATGGTCTGCTCGCCCGGCAGCGAAAAGTCCCTGCAGCAAAGCGATCGCGCGCCGTGGCTTTCTGCGGGATGCTCGTGGACGAAGCTGGGCACAATCACGCCGACGTTCGCCATGGCCAATTATCAAGACCAGTCGAAACCTCCTTTATACGTGTTCAGTCTTTCCGGCCATGAGGAGGGGGCAGCGACCTATGCCAACGCGCTCGAACCGGCGATGAAGTTTGTAACCGGATGGTTTGGCCAGCCGCGAGCACCGGTGGCAGTTGCCGATTTGGCCGATCCGAATTCAGCCCCGTTCGAAAGCGGCACGTTGTTGCTGGCGTCGATGGCGGCCGAGGATTCGAAGCTTGCAGGAATCAACCTGGTCCACGAACTGGTGCATTCGGCGTTGCCCTCGTCAAGGCCCTGGGTGTACGAGGGTCTGGCGCACTTTGCCGAGGCCATGTATCGGCAAGAGCAGGGCGGACGACAAGCGGCGCTCGACTTTCTGGGGTTGCACCGGGCGGCATTTCTCGACTCGGAAAAGGAAGTAGCGGCCGCGCTGTCGAGTAACGCCGGGCCGAGCAACGCCGGCCAGCCGCTGGCCGGCACGTTCGATGAAACCTACTATCGCAGCAAGGCCGCGTATGTGTGGTGGATGTTGCGGGACATGGCGGGCGACGATGCGCTGAAACAGGCGATTCTCAACTACCGGCTTGAGGACGACAAGAATCCGAAATATGTCGAGCAGTTAATCGAAGCCGCCGCCAAACGCGATCTTGGCTGGTTCTTCGACGACTGGGTCTATCGGGATCGCGGGCTGCCGGATTTCCGCGTGCAATCGGTGCATCCCTGGCAAACCGACCAAGGGGTGCAGATGCTCACCGTGACGCTCGAGAACCTTGGCCAGGCCGGGGCGGAAGTTCCGTTTACCATCCTTTTTGCGGGCGGCGAAATCACCAAACGGATTGAGGTGCGTGCCCGGAGCACGGCGACCACGCGGGTTGAATTACCGCAGGCAGCGAGCGAGATCACGGTCAACGATGGCAGCGTTCCGGAGCTCGATCTGACCAATAACGGGTTCAAGATTCCCGCGCCGTAGCCGCGGGCAGAGGCTCGAGCGTGTTGCCGACGTAAAATCAAGAGTTCCAGTCTTCAACGGGGGAAAAGGTTGGCCTACATTCAGTTTCTCGGCGCTGCCGGGACCGTAACGGGCTCGAAGCACCTGATCAATACCAGCCACGATGGCAGTGGCACACCGGGATTGCAAGTCCTGATCGACTGCGGTCTTTTTCAGGGGCAAAAAGAATGGCGCGAGCGTAACTGGCAGGATACTCCGGTGCCAGCGAGGGAAATCGATGCCGTCATTCTGACGCATGCCCATCTCGACCACTGTGGCTGGATTCCGCGTCTGGTGAAAGAGGGCTTTCGTGGGCCGATCTATGCCACCGAGCCGACGATCGAGTTGTGTTCGGTCGTGTTGCCGGATTCCGGACACCTGCAGGAAGAAGATGCGGCGTTTTACAACAAGCGAAAGGTATCCAAGCACGACCCGGCTTTACCCCTCTATACGCTCGAAGAAGCGCAAGATTGCATGCAGTATTTCAAACCGGTCGGGGTCGGGCAGACGCTCGAACTCTCGCCGGCACTGGCATTCCGCCTGGTGCGGGCGGCGCACATTCTGGGTTCGTGCATGGTCGAGGTCACGCTGCAAGTCAGCGGGGGCCGGCGGAAGTTGCTTTTCACCGGCGACGTTGGCCGGGTCCGTGGCAGCGAGATCGCTCCCGGCAAGGTCGTGCACTCGGGCCCGCCGGAAGACGAGACCGCCGATGTGCTGGTTATGGAATCGACCTACGGCAATCGGCGGCATCCCGACACCGATCCTCGTCCGGAACTCGCCAGGCTGATTCGGGAGACCGCAGAGCGCGGCGGCAGCGTCATCGTTCCTGCGTTTGCCGTGGAACGAACGCAGAAGTTCCTTTTCATCTTGAAACGACTCATGGAGACGGGAAAAATTCCTCGCCTCCCGGTTTATTGCGACAGTCCCATGGCCATCAAGGCGGTCGAGATTTTCCTGAAGCACTCCGAGGAGTACACGCCCCAGGCGGCCGACCTGATCCACAAATACGGCTCGCCCATTGCGTGGCCCGGGTTCACGTTCGCGCTGACCGCCGAGCAGTCCAAGAAAATCAATGACAGCCACTATCCCTCGATCATCGTTTCTTCGAGCGGCATGGCGACCGGCGGGCGAATTCTGCATCACCTGGCGCAGCGCCTGCCCGACCCGAAGAACCTGGTGATTTTCATCGGCTTCCAGGCGCCGGGCACGCGTGGCGCCTTCATCAAGAACGGTGCGCCCGAGGTCAAGATCTACGGGCAGTACGTTCCGATCCGCGCCCAGGTCGCGGCGCTCGAACAGTTCAGCGATCATGCCGATCCGCCGGAAATGCTGGAGTGGCTCGGAACCTTTGCCGGAAAGCCGGCGGTGACCTATCTCGTGCATGGCGAACCGCAGGCAGCGTCACAATTGCGGGATGAAATGGAAAAAGAGTTGGGATGGAATGTGCAGGTGGCCGAGTACAGGCAAAGAGTCGAGGTGCGATAGGACGGTGCGCGGGTGCGGGAAATTCAGGGAGCCGCGCGCTCGGCCCCGCAGAAACAGGGGAGCGACTAGAGGGCCCGAGTGAAGGCCACGAGCGCCTGCAAGCTGGCAAGCGCCGCACCGGAATCGATGGCGCGCAAGGCCAGAGGAACGGCGTCGCGCAAATGATCGGCGCGTCCGGCCGCGACCAGTGCGGCGGCGGCGTTCAGCAGCACCACGTCGCGTCGGGCATCCTTTTTCCCGGCCAACATTTCGCGGATCAAACCGGCGTTGTGATGGGCGTCTCCACCTCCGATGTCCGCGAGCGCGGCCCTTGCGAAGCCGAACTCTTCGGGTGTGACTTCGTAGCTGTGCACCCGCCCCTCGCGTACTTCTCCCACGCGCGTGGGACCGGTGATGGTGATCTCGTCAAGGCCGTCGCTGCCGTGAACGACCAGCGCGCGATGCAGACCGAGCATGCTGAGGGCTTCGGCAAGCTTCTCGACCAGGTCTGCGGAATAGACGCCCACCACCTGGCAGGTGGCGCGCGCGGGATTGGTCAGTGGACCGAGCAGGTTGAAAACCGTGCGCAAATGTAAATCGCGGCGGGCGGCCTGCACGTGTTTCATCGCCGCATGCATGGCCGGGGCAAATAGGAATGCGATTCCCACCCGTTCCAGGCAGGTTGCCATCTGGGATGGCGGCAGGTTGATGTTCACGCCCAAGGCTTCCATGACGTCGGCCGAGCCGCACTTCGAGGTTACGCTGCGATTGCCGTGTTTCGCGACCCGTACGCCGGCGCCGGCGACCACGAAAGCGGTGGCGCTGGAAATGTTGAAGGTGCCGCCGGCGTCGCCGCCCGTGCCGCAGGTATCGACGAGCGCGTCGCGGCCGGTGCCGCTGGCATCGAGGACGGAGTTGGCGTGGAGTGCGAGAGGAATCGCGGCGGCGCGGATGGCTTCGGCAAATCCGACAATCTCCTCGACCGTCTCTCCTTTCATGTGCAGGGCCACCAGCAAGGCCGCAATTTGCGCGTCCGAGCACTTTCCCGTCAGGATCTCCGTCATCACCGCGTGCGCCTCATGGCGCGCCAGGGACTGGCGGTGATCGGCAATGCGATGAAGCGCGTCGAGGATCATGATTTTCAAACCAAGCGTAGCACCGATCCGGGGTGGTGGGGACGATTGGGTCCGGGCGTTTGCACCAATCGTTCTGTCTTCTATAAAATGAAGGGTTTGCTGCACGTTGTCGCAAACTGCAAGCAGAGTCCTCCCAGCAACGACGAATTTGGAATTATTATGAAAATTCACGAGTATCAGGCAAAGGGCATCCTAAAAAAATATGGCGTTGCCGTGCCGCGCGGAACGATGGCCGCGAATCGCGAGGAAGCCGAGACCTCGGCGAAGGACATCCTCAGTTCCGGTGCGACAGGTGTGGTCGTCAAGGCGCAGATCCATGCCGGCGGACGCGGCAAGGGCGGCGGTGTGAAGATCGCGAAATCGGTGGACGAGGCGGGCGAGTACGCGGGCAAGATGCTGGGCATGAAACTGGTGACGCATCAGACCGGGCCGGAGGGCCGCATCGTGCGCCGTTTGTTGGTCGAAGAAACGTTGCCGATTGAAAAGGAGCTTTATCTCGGCATTCTCGTCGATCGAAGCGAAGGCAAGCCGGTTTTTATGGCCTCGGCCGCGGGCGGCATGGATATCGAGCAAGTGGCGGCGGAGCGGCCGGAAGCAATCCTCAAGCAATATATCGATCCCGGCATGGGATTGGAGCCGTTCCAGGCGCGCAAGATCGCCTTTGCGTTGGGACTGAAGGCGGCGCAGATCAGTCCGGCGGTGCAGTTCCTGACCGGCCTGTATCGCGCGTTCCTCGACACCGATGCATCGCTGGTGGAAATCAATCCTTTCATCAGTTGCACGGACGGGCGTTTGTTCGCGCTCGACGCCAAATTGACCTTCGACGACAATGCGCTGTTCCGCCACCCGGACCTGCGTGAACTGCGCGACATCACGGAAGAGGATCCGCTCGAAGTGGAAGCCTCGAAATACAACCTCAACTACATCAAACTCGACGGCAGCGTGGGCTGCATGGTAAACGGCGCCGGTTTGGCGATGGCCACGATGGACATCATCAAGTACGCGGGTGGTATGCCGGCCAACTTCCTGGACGTGGGCGGCAGCGCCAGCGCGGACCAGGTGGCGCACGCATTTGAGATCCTGTTGAGCGACAAGAGCGTGCGCGCCGTGCTGATCAACATCTTTGGCGGCATTCTGCGCGTCGATATGCTCGCGACCGGCGTAGTCGAGGCGGCCCGGAAAACCCACATCCAGCTGCCGATCGTGCTGCGGCTGGAAGGAACCAATGTTCTGGAAGGCCGGAAGATCCTGCTGGAGTCGGGACTGAACTTTGTCGTTGCCGAGACGATGAAGGATGCAGCAGACAAGGTTGTGGCGGCGGCACGAGCGTAGAGCACAGACGCGGCTTGCCGCGTCTCCAGCGAAAGAGAAAGAGAAAGATAAAGATTAAAGAGAGCGACTCTATGGCCATTTTGGCGGATAAGAAAACTCGATTGGTGGTGCAAGGCTTGACCGGACGCGAAGGCACCTTCCATGCCAAGGCTTGCGCGGCGTACGGTACGCAGGTCGTGGGCGGCGTCACCCCCGGCAAGGGCGGGACGACCCATGAAGGCTGGCCGATCTTCAATTCCGTGCAGGAGGCTGCGGACAAGACGGGTGCCAATGCCACAGTGATTTTTGTCCCGCCACCCTATGCCGCGGACGCCATCATGGAAGCGGCAGATGCGGAGATCGACCTGATTGTCTGCATCACCGAGGGTATCCCGACGCTCGACATGGTTCGCGCGTGGGAATTTTTGCAGAACCGGCGTTCGCGGCTGATCGGGCCCAATTGTCCGGGAATCATCTCGCCCGGCAAATGCAAGATTGGCATCATGCCAGCTGCGATCCACAAAGAAGGCAATGTCGGAATCGTGTCGCGCTCCGGGACGCTGACCTACGAGGCGGTGCATCAGCTCACGCAGCGGGGGATCGGGCAATCGACGGCGATTGGTATTGGCGGCGACCCGATTATCGGCACCAATTTCATCGACGCCCTCGACTTGTTCAATCGCGATCCGCAGACCGACGCGGTGATCATGATCGGAGAAATCGGCGGCAATGCCGAGGAGACCGCCGCGGAGTTTGTCCGCACCCACATGAAGAAGCCGGTCGTCGGCTTCATCGCCGGACAGACTGCGCCTCCCGGACGCCGTATGGGACACGCCGGGGCCATCATTTCCGGCGGCAAGGGCACGGCAGCCGAAAAGATTGCGGCCATGGAAAAAGCCGGCCTGAAAGTGGCGAAATCGCCAGCCGATATCGGCGAAACCCTCGCTGCCGCACTGGGCGTGAAAGTCTAGGCGCGATCCGCGCTCACCCTTCCGCTTAGGGGGTGGGGCGCGGGCCTGGCGGACCGCGAAGACCCGACTTATGAAAACACTGCAACGCACCCTGACCATCGTCAAACCCGACGCCGTGAAGAAGAACGCCGTCGGAGATATCATCGAGCAGTTCGAGAAGAATGGCTTCCGCATTCTGGCCATGAAGATGCTGGAAATTTCCCAGCACCAGGCGGAGCAGTTCTATGCTGTCCATGCCAGCCGCCCGTTTTACAGTTCTCTGACCAAGTTCATGTCGAGTGGACCGATTGTGGTTTTGGCATTGGAAAAGGAAAATGCCATCGCCGATTTGCGCAAGCTGATGGGCGCCACCAATCCGGCCGTCGCAGAAGAAGGAACGATCCGCAAGAAGTGGGCGAGCAACATTGAGCACAACGCCATCCACGGATCGGACGCGGATGAGACGGCACGATTCGAGCTGAGCTTCTTCTTCGCCGGATACGAATTAGCCCGCTAGCAATTTCCCGGTTTCGGTTCGGGTCTCAGTCATGGTGATTCACTTCGCATGTTCCCTTTGGCCTCGGAACTGAGCCGGACGGATCTTTTCCGCGCGCTTGGCTCGCGTTCTTGTTTCTCAGTTCCGCCCCCGCCACGCCGGAAGCCTGTCGCCGATGCCCCGGCAGATGACCAAAGGGACCAGACCCTGCTAGCCTGAAATGTCCGGACGACATTCGGGATCGTTCTGATCCTCGAAAGTGATCTTCGAAAGTCAGGAGCCAATGCGATGCCACTCGTTCAAGTCACCATGCTCGAAGGCCGCACCGCCGATCAGAAGCGCAAGATTGCACTGCGCATCACCGACGCCATGGTGGAAGAAGCGGGCGCGCGGCGCGAAGCGATCGTGGTCGCCTTCCACGAAGTGTCCCGCGAGAGCTATGCCTCGGGCGGGGTGCTGATGGTGGACAAGTCGAACTGAGAGCGCCATCTCCGGCGACGAGCATTGGCCGTGGTTTCTTCGCTCCTTCTGCCGGTTGCCGTCATCCAAAAGATGTGAAAAAGTTCTAGCAGAGTGTCCAGCCGGCAAAATTCCGCCGCGGCCGAGGAAGCGGCCGCGAAACCCACTTCGGTTCCAAAGTGGGCCACCACTCTGCGCGCCCTGCGACACCGCAATTTTCAGCTTTTCTTTGGCGGACAGCTGATTTCGCTCATCGGGACCTGGATGCAAAGCGTCGCCCAGGCGTGGCTGGTCTACCGTTTGACGAAATCACCATTGCTGCTCGGTTCGGCGGGCTTTGCCAGTCAGATCCCGGTCTTCCTCTTTGCTCCCTTCGGCGGGATTACCGCGGACCGGACGAATCGCCAGCGACTGGTGATTGCCACCCAGGTCGCTTCCATGACTCTTGCCGGGATCCTCGCTTGGCTCACCCTGAGCGGGAGAATTCAGGTGTGGCACATTTTCGCACTGGCGGCCCTGCTCGGAGTGGTGAATGCATTCGATATTCCCGGCCGGCAGTCGTTCCTGGTCGACATGGTGGGCAAAGAAGACCTGATGAACGCCATCGCGCTCAACTCCTCGATGTTCAACGGTGCGCGCGTAATCGGTCCGGCCATTGCCGGGATCCTGGTGGCAAAAATCGGCGAGGGCTGGTGCTTTGCCGCCAATGCCATAAGCTATATCGCCGTTATTGTCGGCCTGCTCCTCATGAACGCGCGCTCGGTCGCACGCATCAGCCAGCGGTCGCCGGTAGAAGACATCGTCGAAGGCTTCCGCTGGGTCAACCGAACGAAGATTATTCGCGCGCTTCTGTTGCTGCTCGGCCTGGTGAGCCTGGTCGCCATGCCCTACACCGTGCTGATGCCGGTCTTCGCCGACAAGGTCCTGCACGGCGGAGCGCGCGGTCTCGGGATTCTCATGGGTGCGACCGGTGTCGGCGCGCTCTTCGGCGCATTGACACTTGCCGCCAAGACCGGAGTCAAGGGGCTGGGTCGTTGGGTAGCGTTCAGCTGTGCGGGCCTGGGGATCAGCCTGTGTTGCTTTTCCTTCTCCACGTCGTTCTGGCTGTCGGTGGCGCTGCTGCTGCCCGCCGGCTACAGCATGATGTTGCAGATGGCCTGCTCGAATACTCTGGTCCAGACGATGGTCCCGGATGAGTTGCGCGGGCGCGTGATGTCGGTTTACTCGATGATGTTCATGGGGATGGCTCCCTTCGGAGCTTTCTTTGGCGGCGCGTTGGCGCACCGCGTCGGCGCGCCGATTACGGTGGCAGTGGGAGGAGTCGCGTGCCTGTGTGGCGCGATCTGGTTTGGGCGCGCTCTGCCCGAACTGCGCATCGAAGCCCGCCGCCTGATCGTCGCCCAAGGCATGGCCGGAGGAGAGCCGGCGCAGGAACTGAACGCGCAGCCGGTCGAAAAGTAGGCGAATCTTTCTCGCCGGATCTGCATCCACTGGCTAGGAGAGAAGGGGGTCGCAATGACGAAGACAAGGGCCGCTTGCGCGCTCCGTATTTTGATCATGCCGGCGCTTTGCTTGTGCGCGGCTGCCTCCGATCTTCCCCGCAGCGATGCGCCTTCTCCCGTGCTTGTCGAGCTATTCACTTCAGAGGGCTGTTCGAGCTGTCCTCCCGCCGATCGCTTGCTCCAGAACCTGGATGCGTCGCAGCCGGTTCCGGGAGCGCAGGTGATCGTTCTCAGCGAACATGTGGACTACTGGAACCATGATGGCTGGAAAGACGTTTACTCTTCCGGCTTTTTTACCACTCGCCAGGAAGACTATGAGCGCCGTTTTGGACTGTCCACGGCCTACACGCCGCAAATGGTGATCGATGGAGCCGCGCAACTGAACGGCAGTGACGCCAGAGCCGTGGGCAGCGCGATTGACGTTGCCCGCCGCCATGCCAAGATTCCGGTGCGAATTTCCTCCGTTTCGGTGGCGGATGAGAGAACGCTTCGCGTTCACCTCGACGTGGAGGCTCTGCCGCCAGACTTCGAGTCGCACAAAGCCGACATCTTCGTGGCCATTGCTCTCGGTCATGCCGCCTCCCACGTTTCCGCGGGAGAGAACAAAGGGCTCGATCTACGCCATGTGGCCGTGGCCGAGAGCATCAGTAAGGTCGGGACGCTCGAAAAAGGCAGAGGCTTCGATCGCGAAGTTCTGGTGAAAGTCAAATCCACGGCCGATCCCGGGAATTTGCGGGTGATCGCTTTTGTTCAGCGAGCGGACGCCGGAGGCGTCGCCGGCGCTTCGGAACTGAGTGCTTCGGTGCCACGATAGCGGGGAAGCTTCCGCCCCAAGATGCAAAAGCGTGCATCTGCAAGGTTAATTGGTCACGCTTTGCCGTGAGATTGGTCACCGCTTTTTCTTACCGAAGTCACTAGACTTTCGCTGTCACCCTTTCCCCCTCGTTCTTCTCAAATTGCTTGCCGTCTCCGGTGCCTCCGCGTGATGGAGGTGCTCAACTTTAAGGTCCGACCATCGTGATCCCGGCGACCCATCCCCCACAGGGTTGTCCGTCCGGTCGCTAACTTCTGTGGAGGGAATGATGAGGCGAATTGCAGTAGTCGTGGGTCTCTGTGCACTACTTTTACCTATCGCGGCCTGGGGCGACGGGATCAATCTGGCAAATCAGTACGGCTCGATAACGGTCACCAACAGCGGGATCGTTTCCGCCGGCTCCGAACTGGTCAGTTTTGGCGGGATCAACGCGCCCGCCGGACACTCCCTGGGCTCGGTCAGCTTTTCGACCGGTGCATTCTCTGGCGCCAGCATCCTGAGCGGCGGGACATTCTCGAGCGTGGGCTCGAGCTTCGTGATCGCGGGAGTCGGCCACCACGGCCAACCGAAGGGCGTGATCTTCAGCGGAGCTTTCGTCGGGCCGATTTCCTGGACGATGGTCAGCCACACCGGCCGGTTCGATTATGTCTTCGCCCTCTCGGGCGAGATCGAGGGCACGACCTGGACCGGGCACGTGGTCACGGGAATGACCACGCAGACGATTACCTTGTATTCCAATCAATGGAACCAGGACCACAAGGGCGCCATCCATCTCGGTGCGACCCACCTGAATACGCCTGAGCCCGGAACCCTGGGACTGTTAGGCACGGGCCTGATCGCCATCGCCGCCGCTTTGCGCCGCAAGCTTTTGACATCGTAGCCTGTGGCGGTTCGGTCTCGAGGTGCGATTTCGGCTTCCCGCCCGGGAACGGAGTCGGATTCGGTGGGCTGCGGGTGGCTGGAACCCGCGCCCACCGGTATCATGCAGCCGCGATGCGGCGAATCAAATCCTGTTGCTCGCGCTGGTTTTCCGCGCCGATGGTGAAGGCGTCGAGCACGCCGAGCGAAAGCGCATAGCGAAGGGCGTCGTCCACGCGGCTGCGGAGATCCCCTTGTCCCAGGATCTTCATGCCGATGACGCCTTTGCCGGCCGCCTTCATCTCCCGCAGCACCCCGACCACTTCCTGGGGCGAGGCATCCATGTGCGAGCCGATGGGGTTGATGCGCGCCAGATCGACTTCGACCCAAGGTGATTTCGCCGCCGCCCGCAGCGCCTCGATGGAGTGACAAGAGCAGCCGTGGGCGCGGATGGCGCCCTTTTCCTTGGCTTCCGACAGCACGTCCATCACGCCTCGGAAGCGTTCGGTCCAGTCGCCTTCGGTCAGGCAGTGCATGAGGCAGACGTCAATGTAATCGACGCCCAACTCGCGGCGGAAACGATCGAGGTCCTCGCGCACAGAGCGGGGATCGCGCGAAAAGGTTTTGGTGAGGACCGTTACCCGGTCGCGGGGCACCCGCTTGAGCGCGTCGGCGACGTGGGGATGACTGCCATAAGCATCCGCCGCGTCGAAAAAACGCAATCCATGATCGTAGCCGTTGAGCAGGAGGTCGGACAAACCCTTCACCCCCAGTGCGGTCTGATTGGAATGGTGCCCGTACCCGACCGTTCCCGTGCCCATGGCGAGACGACTGGTGCGAATTCCGGTTCTGCCCAACTCCACCACGTCCGAGGCGGCAACTTTCTGCGGCAGAGGTGGTGGAGCCGCCCAGACCAGGCTGAGGGCCCGAACCTTGAGCCCTCCAGAGCGGAGCAGCTTCCCACCGACAAAAGCGCCCGCCACCCCCGCAGAACCGGCGAGCAGGAATTTTCTGCGATCCATATTGGACCTCCGTCCCCCACTACCCTACTGTTATAGACCGGTTCGGTCGCGATGGGGAAGGGCGGCGAAGCGCGCCGCAAAACCGATGCGCCGGCACCTGGCGCGCCTGCCGTGCGATACTAAAATCGATGGCGCTTCCTGATTTCACGCCGCGGGTGGGAAACGACCCCAAGTCGGTGATGATTCATTTGACGGCGGGTACGGGCATGGAGATTGACTGGAAAGATGGGCACCGGTCGGTCTACACCTTTCGCTTCCTGCGAGATGCCTGTCCCTGCGCGCTCTGCGAAGATGAGCGAACCAAGGCCCGACGCCTTCCGGGTGAAGCGCCGAAGCTGGCGCCCGCAGCTTTGCCCATGTTCAAACCGGCCGTGAAGGCGCTGGCGGCGGAAGCCGTGGGCAAGTACGCGCTGAAATTTTCCTGGAACGACAAACACGATCTCGGCATCTATTCCTGGTTTTATCTGCGGGAAGTTTGTCCTTGCGCTGCTTGCGAGTCGAGGCGAAGTGGCAAGCCCGGGTAGGGATGGGCTGCCCTCGGCCGTACGGGATTTGCTCGATGAACCTTCACATTCGACTGGCGGTACCCGGCGATGTTCCGTTGCTGCGCGCGCTGATTGAAGTTTCGGTGCGGGGGTTGCAAGCGGGAGATTACTCCGCCGCGCAGTTGGAGAACGCGCTGCGCACCGTCTACGGGGTGGACACGCAGCTGATCTCCGATGGCACTTATTTTGCCGCCGAAACGGCAGAGCCTGGCGAGGCGAAGTTTCCGCCGGTTCGACAGGTGGTGGGTTGTGGTGGATGGAGCAGGCGCAAGACGTTGTTTGGCGGCGATCAGTTTGCCGGGCGCGAAGATTCTTTGCTCGATCCGGCAACCGACGCGGCCAAGATTCGCGCTTTCTTCGTCCATCCGGAGTGGGCGCGGCGGGGAATTGGCGGGATGATTTTGCAGGCGTGCGAGAATGCGGCGCGAGAGGCTGGTTTTCGCCGGCTGGAGATGGGCGCGACGCTGACCGGAGTCCCTTTCTATCGAGCCAAGGGCTATGTGGAGCTGGAACCGGTCGAGGCGCCGCTCGGCGGCGGACTGACCCTGCCGATCGTCCGCATGGGCAAAGATATCAAGCGATAAGTGGCAGGCCCGGCCCAGCAGCGAGAGCAGCCCCCTCCAGGTCGGCGGAGAAATCTGGATCGCGCCCGAGCACAGACGAGCGTCCCTTGGCGACCCCGCGGACCGGGCGCACGGGTCGAAACGGATGCCCGTCGCTAAGTGGTGATGAAGGCCAGATATCGCTGCAGGAGTTGTTCTCCCTGACCCTCGAATTCCAGGAACATGATGCCGTTGCCGTACTCAGGATGGCGGGTGACGATCAGTCCCCGGAAGCCGACGGCGCTGTCGTCGAGCCAGAAAGTGCCGCGCACGCGGATGCCGACGGACAAGGGTATGGGGAGTTGGATATAGCAACCGCCACGGCTAAGGTCGGTGGTTTCCATGCGGATGGGAACCTCGCTGCCATCCGGGTGAACTTCGATTTGCACCTGGACGGTGTAGCGAGGGTGGCCGCGGCGATCAGGTTTCAGCTGCGCGACGGCAAGGGGCTGGCAGTGGGGCAAATTCATCAATCGGCTCCGGGAGTCCGGGGACAGGCGAGATCGGATGCCCGCAGAGCTCCTCATTCTGATCATCGGCATTCCATTCGAAGGAGTCTAGGTCGGGCGTCACATCGAGGTGGTTACGAAAGGTACCTCCCGGACGGCTAGGGCGTGATTCCCAGTTCGGAATACAGTTCAGCGGGCTGGTAGAGTACCCCGTCCTTAACCACCAGTACCGTGTTCCTGATGTCGCTGATGTTGTCGGCAGGATTGCCCCGGACGAGCACCAAGTCGGCCAGTTTTCCGACGGCAATCGAGCCCAGTTCCTTGTCCAGGCTCATGATTCGCGCGGCGTTCAAAGTAGCGTTTTGCAGAACCTGGCGGGCGGGAATGCCCGCCTGGACATCGAGTTCCAGTTCGCGGTGGAGAGCGAATCCAGCCATCGAATCGGTTCCCGCCTCGATGGGGATGCCGGAGCGATAAAGCAGCCCGGCCAGCTCCATCATTTTGGCAAACGACTTTCTATAGGTCCGGTCCATCCCTGCCGGAGGGGTCAGGCCGGTCGAGAGCAACCCGCGCCGCACCTGCGCCGGCAGACGGTTGGCGATCGACTGGAAACCGATGGGAATCTGGCCGGCTCGATTCAAATATTGATCTTCGAAGATGCTGAGCGTCAGATCGAGCTTGGTATGGTGGTCCGCGAGCAACTGGATGAACGCCTGTACCTGCGGCGCGTTGAGGTCGAGATCGGCGGCGCGTTTGGCGGGTTCAACCAGACGTGCGATGGTGTTCGTATTCTTGACGTCGGGGAAGAAATTCAGCACGAGAAAGTTGATGTGCTGGATTTCGTCAAAGCCCAGTTCGACGCACTGAGTGGCGGTCATGCCCGCCGGGATGTGTCCGCTAACGCGGAGACCGTTCTTATGGGCCTCGTCGATGATGGCCGGAACGATCTCCGGCGGCACGGAGCTGTAGATTTTGATCTGCACATAGCCCAGGCGCTTGTAGTTGTCGACGGCGGCACGCCCTTCGGCCTCGGTCGAGACCAGAACCTTGGTCGGACCCTGGTAGGGACCGCGACCGTCGATGATGCCCGCTATCACGATACGGGTGCCGATTTCCTTGCCATCGGCGATGCGCTGGCGACGGGCAAGAAGCGAGTCGGTGTCGTTGGCCAAGTCGCGGACCGTGGTGACCCCCGATGCCAGGTTGAGCAGTCCGTCGTTGTCCGTAACATGGGCGTGCATGTCCCAGAGGCCGGGAAGGAGGGTCTTGCCGCGGGCGTCGATGACTTGGATGGGAGGCCCGGAGGAAAACTCGCGCGCCAACTCGCTCCCCACTCGCGCGATGCGGTTTGCCGTGATGAGGACGTCCTGATCGGGGATGATTTTCGCCGACTCAGCATCGAAGAGGTTGGCATGAGTGAACAGAATTCCGCTGGCGTGATGGGCGAGCTTGTCCGCGAGATCGGCAGCCCGCGACTGTTTGATCCGGTTTTGGGCGACGAGCAAAACCGAAACCGAAGATTCCCATCCCTCGGGAACGACCGAGCTCCACTCGTCGACGGTGGCGAAGAATTTATCGGCCCCCTCGAGCCAGAGATAGGTGGGCGAGAAATCGAGCCCGCTTAGCGAGTAAAGGGCGACGCGCCGCTTGTGTTCGCCGGTTTCCAGGTCAAGTTCGGTCATGCGCTCAATCCGGGCCTCCCCTTCCGGGAGCAGCGCAATCTGGCCGCCGTTCTGCAGCGCGGCATGCGCCAGCCGGGCAAACTCCGAGGGTGCCGGGTTCAGCGGAATATAGTAAGCGGGGCCGGAGATTTTCTTATCCCCTTGTTCGTCCGGATTGTTCCAGCGCGCGGTACCCGAGTCGAGCGAATAGGCTTCGTGAACCGGCGATTTTAGATAATCGTTGCCGGTGATGACCTCCGAAACCGGGATGCCCTTCGCGTCGAGCTTGAGAACGCTGGTCGTTTTGGGACCACGGCCGCGATCGTTGAACTGGAAAAAATCATGCATCGCCCCGTCGGAGGCCATCCACACCGCTTCCTGCCCGGCGAGATTGCCGGTCAGCAAGCACGAATAGCGCTCGGC
This sequence comes from Terriglobales bacterium, assembly GCA_049520935.1. Lineage (GTDB taxonomy): Bacteria > Acidobacteriota > Terriglobia > Terriglobales > Acidobacteriaceae > Acidiflorens. Next base: position 125,074 of record JBEKPJ010000010.1, read on the forward strand.
GGTCGCCGGAATGTCCGCCGGCAGCGCAGGAACGGCGCTCTGCGGCTGGGTGTCGTCGGCCGCTCGCTGCGGCCACAGACCTGAGGCGAGAACAACAACCAGCACAGGGAAAATGATCGCGTTACGCGAGGAAGACGGTGTCTTCATGGCGACCCTTCGGTTTCAATTGACATGTACGCTGGCCGGAACCTGCGCTACAGTATAATCTTCGCCTCGATCGAAACGCATGACAGACTTGATGCCAACCACCGAAGTGACGGCGCCCGACGCGGGGTCTCCGTCGAAAATGGCGATGGATATCGGCGACATCTTCAAGATCCTGCCCCATCGCTATCCCTTTCTCCTGATCGACCGGGTGCTTGAACTGGTACGGATGAAAAGCATCGTCGCCTTGAAAAATGTGACCATCACCGAGCCCTTCTTTCCCGGGCACTTTCCGGACAAGCCGATTATGCCGGGCGTGCTGATTGTGGAAGCCATCGCGCAGGCAGGTGGTCTGTTGCTGTTAACCGAGGTCCCGAACCGCGACGAGATGCTTATGGTCTTTACCGGGATCGAGAAGGCACGATTCCGGCGTCCGGTCGTTCCCGGAGACCAGCTGCGGATTGAAGTGGTGGTGAAGGCCTGGCGGATCACGGCGGCGCGACTGGAAGGCAGGGCGTACGTGGACGGCAAAGTCGCTTGCGAAGCTACGGTGACTTGCCGCCTGGTGCCCCGGAATCTGGGTGCGCCCGATCTGGCAGTCGAGGAAGCATAGGCTTGCGTCGGATTCGCCGAGGTTTTTCCCCTCCTGAAAACTCCCGGCGGGAGCGCAACATTGGGCGATTGAGCAGTGGCCAGCCGGCTCCCGGCGGCGCTCGCAAGGACAGCAGGAGAGCAATTTGACGATGTCGATCCACCCCACGGCGGTCATCGATTCGAACAGCAAGATCCATCCCTCGTGCCAGGTTGGTCCTTATTGCGTGATCGGAGCTCAGGTGGAACTTGGCGAGAGCTGCCATTTGTTGTCCCATGTCACGATCGAGGGTCCGACGAAAATCGGTACGCACAATCGGTTTTCCCCGTTCAGTTCCGTGGGGATGGCGCCGCAAGATATCACCTATGCAGGCGAGGCGACGCGGCTCGAAATCGGTGATCACAACCAGATTCGCGAGTTTGTTACCATCAATCGCGGCACGGTGAAGGGTGGCGGATGCACCCGCGTCGGTGACCACAATCTGATCATGGCCTACACGCATATCGCCCACGATTGCCAGATTGGCAATCACATCATCATGGCCAACGCTGCCACGCTGGGCGGCCACGTCATGGTGGGAGACTGGGCAACGGTCGGCGCGCTGTGCCCGGTCCATCATTTTGTGCGCATCGGTCCCCATGCCTTTATCGGAGGGGGTACAACCGTTACGCGCGATGTGCTGCCATTTTCGAAGACCTCCGCCGAGCGCGGCACGCATGCCTATGGACTGAACGCAGTGGGTCTGGAGCGGCGAGGATTCACCAAGGAGCGGATCCGGAAGCTTCACCATGCCTATCGCCTGCTGCTGGCGTCGAAGCTGAATACCTCGCAAGCCCTGGCGAAGCTCAAAGCGGAAGCCGACGGCGGGGGTGATGTCGAGCTGCTGATCGGCTTCATCGAGGCGTCAGAACGGGGAGTCATCAAGTAGCCGGCAGGGCGCCGCGGAGCGCGAACTTTACCCGGGGCTCGACCCACCGCTCAGAGACCCAAGGTCGGGGGCAAGGCCCGCCGCTTCGGCTCCGCCGGCCGGGCACGTCCGACCGCGTGCACCGGAATTTCGACTTGGTCCCGCGGTCGCGCTCATCGACGACCTTCCTGCAGGAATTGATCGGGTTCGGAAGCGCTCGGCAGAGCCACGCTCCGGTGGTCATTTACACTGTTTCCTGCGTTGCTCTCCCTATGAAACTTGGTCTTATCGCAGGCAATGGCAAGTTTCCCTTTCTCGTGCTGGAGGCGGCGCGGGCCCAGGGGTTCGAGGTTGTGGTGGCGGCGATTCGCGAAGAGGCTTTTCCCGAGATCGAAAGCAAAGGGGCCACTTCGGTCCACTGGCTCTCGCTCGGCCAACTCTCCGAGCTCATCTCTACCTTTCAGGCCGCGGGGGTGACCCGGGCCGTGATGGCGGGACAGGTGAAGCACAAGCAGATTTTTTCCGCCATCCGTCCGGACTGGCGGCTGGCGAAGCTGTTGCTTTCGCTGGGCACACGCAATACGGATTCCCTGCTGGGCGCAGTGGCCAAGGTGCTGGCCGAGGAGGGCATCCTGCTTGAGAACTCGACCGCCCTGCTCGAACCGCTGCTGGCGAAAAGGGGCGTGCTGACCCAGCGCGCTCCGACTGCCCAGGAACGCAAGAACATCGAATACGGACGGGCGGTGGCGCGGCAACTGGCCGACTACGACATCGGGCAAACGGTGGTCATCGCGGAAACGGCGTGCGTAGCGGTCGAGGCCATGGAGGGCACCGATGCCACGATCGAGCGCTCGGGGCAGCTGATGCGGTCGGTGCAGATCGAGGACGCGGGTGCGGCTTCGACGCTGAGCCGGGCCCTGACCGTGGTGAAGATCGCAAAGCCGAAGCAGGACCTGCGCTTTGATGTTCCGGTCATCGGCGTGACGACAATCGAGACGATGGCACGCGCCGGAGCAACCTGTCTTGCGATCGATGCCGGCCGATGTCTGCTGCTCGATGGCGAACGGACGACGCGGGTGGCCGACGACGTCGACATTGTGGTGTGTGCGGAATAGCATTTCTTGCGCTGGAGGCGTTCATGTCGGACCGGGCTCGATCGGAAGCATCTCGCATTGCCGACCAGCTTCGCCGCGCTTTTGCCGGCGAGGCCTGGCACGGTGATTCTCTGTGGGAAATTCTCGAGGGCGTCAGCGCGCTTCAGGCGGCGGCGCGTCCGATTGCGAGCGGCCACACCATCTGGGAGCTCACATTGCATATCGCGGCGTGGGATGACGCGGGCCTGCGACGCCTGAGCGGTGTCGCGGTCGAGCTTTCGGAGGAGGAGAATTTTCCCTCGGTCACCGACCCTGGCGAATCGGCATGGCGGCAGGCACTGCAGCAGGTTCGGCGCGGACATGAGCAATTGGTCGCGGCCGTTTCGGCACTGCCGGATTCGCGGCTCGCCGAGATCGTTCCCGGGAAGGTAGGCGCGCACTACACCTTCTACTACATGCTTCACGGCCTCGTGCAGCATGAGCTCTATCACGCCGGGCAGATCGCGCTGCTGAAGAAAATGTGAATGCGCGACGTGGTTGCCGATTGCAGGAGGAAGCAACCCGGCCTCGGGGAAGCCGTTTCTTTGGTTTTGCGCTTTCCTATCCAGGGCCGGAACTGCGACAATAGCCAGTTCATTCTTCTTTCCGGAGCACGGCTTCTGAGCAGCGAATATCCGATCAACATTGCGGTCATTGGCGTGGGCGCTTTCGGGCGCAATCACGCTCGCGTGTATCAGCAGCTGCAACAGGCGGGAGGGGTGCGCCTGGTGGGTGTCGTCGATCCCGATACGGCGCGGGCTGATATGGTGGCGCGCGAGTTCGGATGCAAGTCGTTCGGTTCGGTCGAGCAGATGCTGACCACGCACAGCGAAGTGCAAGCGGCATCGGTGGCCGTGCCCACGGTTCTCCATCGGAAAGTGGCTAGCATGCTGATGGAAGCCGGCGTGGATGTGCTGATCGAAAAGCCGCTGGCTGCCACGCTCGCTGAGGCCGATGAGCTGCTGCGGCTGGCAGCGGCACACAAACGCGTCGCGCAGGTCGGCCACCTGGAGCGCTTCAACCCTGCGGTGCGGGCGACACTGCCCCTGCTCAATCGGCCGATGTTTTTTGAAGTGCACCGGCTTAGCGTCTTTTCTCCGCGGGCGCTCGATGTCGACGTGGTGCTCGACCTGATGATTCACGACCTCGACGTGGTGCTGACCTTCGTGAAGTCCCGCGTACAGGAGATCCGCGCCGTGGGACTGCCGATTCTTTCCGGCAAAGTCGATATCGCGAATGTGCGTATCGAGTTTGAATCGGGCTGCGTGGCCAACTTCACGGCGAGCCGGGTTTCAACCGAGCGCGTGCGCAAGTTGCGGTTTTTTCAGGCGGGGCAATATGTTTCGATCGATTATGGACGGCAGGATGTGCTGGTTTTCTCGGTCGCGGGCGGCGCTGAAATCGCCCACGCCCTCGCCCAGAACGCGGATGACTCCCGCACGCGGCCGAGCCTGAATCCGCAGATTGCGATGGCCAAGCCGCCGATCACGGCCGAAGAGCCGCTGTTGGCCGAGATCAAGGCCTTCCTCCAGTCGGTTCGCGAACGGTCGCGTCCGGTAGTGTCGCTCGAGGATGGGCGACAGGCGCTCGAGCTGGGACTGGCGATTCTGGCCGAAATTGCTCGTCACGCAGGACGAATTGGCGTCGGAAACATCAAGCAGTCGTGATCCGCGCGGCTTTTGATCGCGATCGGTTTCCCGCAGCCCTGCCCGTGGCGCCGGTTTGAATTTTGCCCGCCCTGACAAGATTTCCTGGGTTCCCTTGCTCGCCGAAGCCGGCGCTTGGCGGAAAATCGCGGCACGGGGATGGGGGCGCGACCTGGCGCACGGTTTCGAGCCTCGAAAGATCGCGTCTCCAACCCGTCGTTCCGCTCTGCCGGTTTCGTTCGGTTATTGTTGAGGCGGGGGGGCCTGCTGGTCTCCGCCAGCCGGGGGGCCGTGGTGGTGATTCTGTCCCCACTGCTCACGCCTGGCCTGCATTTCGTCCCACTTCTTTTGCTGGTTCGAATCAAGCAACTCGCGGATTCCGCTGTCGCTGGTCTTGCGGATGTCCATCATCTTGCTGCGCCGATCTTGCTGGGACAGGGAACTGTCCTGGTGCAGGCTTTCCATCTGCGTGTGCTCGGATTGCAGGATATCTTGCACTTTCGTCTGCTGTTCGGAGCTGAGTTTGAGTTGTTTGGTCAGTTCCCGGGTGCGCTGGGCGGGATCGGGAGGGCCATGGTGATCGCGACCCATGCCCTGCGGGGGTTGCTGATCGTTATTGGGGTTATCCTGGGCCGCGGCGAAAGAGGCTGCGGTAATCAGAGCCGCGCCGAGAATAATGAGCAGACACTTGTTGCGCATAGAATCTCCTTGTGACGATGAGCTGTCAGTATCTTGGAACGGAATTATGCGCCGGAAGTTGCGCGATGAACAGCAATCGGACAAATCTTTGCTTAACTTTACAAATTGACCCCCGAGTGGGACCGGCGGATGCTTGCGGCCAGACCTCGGCTTGGACCGGCGCTGGCGATCATCCTCCCCCGGGAGTCGATCACGTCATTCGAGCCGCCCGCATGGGCAGTGGAATATGGGCCAGCGGGATGGGCCCGGGTTGCGATGGCAGCGCCCGCCGAGCGAGAGCTTCGATATCGCGTTCGAGAGTCTCAAATTGGCGGTTGTTCCAACCGAGATTCTGCTCATAGCGCTCGACCCGGCAATCGGCAAAGGAGACGGCGATGCCCGCGAGATCGCCGATACGGCTTTCGATAGCGCAGCGATAGCCATGGTCCAGGCTGAGGCGGTCGATGTCGATCACCAGATGGCAACCGGGCTCGCCGAGTTCGCGCGCCAGAAGCCACAGGAAATAAAAAATAAAGTAAAGCCGGCGCAAAACCGTTTCCTCGACAGCCTTGCCGCGGAAGGCTTCGCGCAGCCCCGAGGAGGCGAGCAGTGCGGGTAATTCAATGGCGGAAAGCAGTGGCGCAAAAGCCGGTTCTTGCAGGTTGTGGCGAAGGATCACCAGCCCGCGCTCGAGAAAATAGGGATTGCCCTGCACGGCTTGGCGCAACATGGACAGGAACTGGCGGCGGGGTTCGCGGCGAATAAAAACGTGCACGCCCGGCAATCGGTCGCGGAACCAGCCCACTCTGAGGTCGGTGCGCACGCAACCATAGACCGGACGACGCCCGAGCCGCGCGGCCAGCGCGGCCAGATCGGCCCAATACGCTTCCAGTTCGGGCAGAGAGTCGCTCTTGCCGGCGCAATATCGCCCGAACGTAAGATGAGCGGGAAAGCCCGGGATGCCGCCGTGGGGCGCGAGCAGGGGGCGGAACTCTTCGAGGTAAGGAGCGTCGAGCGTCGGGTGATTGGCGAAGGACCAAGGGACGAAGCGATCGACGACTTCGTTGGTCGCTGCCAGCAGGTATTCATTGAGCGGCTCGAAGTAACAGTAGGTGTCGGACCGCTGCCGGAATTTTGACCACACGTAGGTGCTCGACGCGCGCCAACTCGAATGCAGGAAGATCGCTTCCTCGGTCGGGACCTTGACCATCTTTCTTCCTCCGGCATCCTGCAAGACGAAAATCAACCGGGTCGGTTTCGGACAAGGCCCGGTTGAACGATTAAGCGATTACCGAGACGCTGTTCGATGTAGAGGCCGACGGCGTCTGTCCGGCATTCTGATTGTTTTGCTGTAAGTCCTGCTGCAAGGACGCAAACGTACCCTGCGCGCTTGAGAGATCCCCGGACTGCAGCTCGCTGCCGAGCTCGTCAAACAGCTGATTTACCTCACTCGATCCGCTGCCGCTCTCGCTGTGATGGTGGTGATGCCCGCGGGTGGTTGCTTGGCTCTGGAATGCCTGCTGAATCGTTGTGTAGTCCTGCTGGGCGGCCGACAGGTTGCCGGATTGCAGATCCTGCGAAAGCTGACTGAATGCCTGGGCGATAGGATTGTTGTTCTGCGACGATGAAGTCGAACCGCTCTGCGGCTGGAGCTGCTGCAAGGCGGTAAAATCCGACTGCGCCGCGGACAGGTTACCCGACTGCAGATCCTGGCCAAGTTGCTGGAACACCTGCTGCAGCTCCTGAGAGTTGTTCTGTACCGTCTGGCCACTATAGAAACTGCTAGAAATGCCCGACACCGACATGGTGACCTCCTAAAATGGGATCTAAGACTCCAGAGTCTTAATCGGCATCGTTCCGCTTGAACTTTAATGCCGCCAAGTCCTAACAGGGAAGCACGTACCTTGCCAAAGCCTGCCCGGCTTATGTCCGCCGTCAAGATGCAGAGTCGACAATACTTAGCCGATCCCAAGCGAGACAGCAGCAGTTACGCTGGGCAGAGTTTGCCGATGCCCAAGCCGGCAACCGCTGCCGGGCGAGCCTGCACGGCGTTCTGCGACCGGGGGGCCTGCGGGTTCACACACTCTCGGGAGCAGCCTTTCGTTCGCGCATCTAGGGAGCGGTCGCTCCCCGCGCCGTCAGCGGCTGCTTCAGTTGGGCGGCAAACTGCTGGGCCTGTTCATCGGAAAACCGAAGCTGACCTTCGAGGATGAAGGTCAACTGGTCGGCGCCGGCATCCTGAAATTGTATTTTCTGCAGGATCGCGGATTGTTCTGCGGCGGGCGGCAGAGTGGCCTTCAGGTCGGAGATTTTTTGCAGCGCGGACAGAAGCGACGCGGCGATTTCCTCGCGCAGGTTCTCGCCGAGGTCTCCGGATCGCAGCAGGTTGCGAAGAAATCCTTCGGCATTGACCCGGCTCATTTCCGAATCGACGCGCAGGCTGGCATTGGCTGGCGGAGGATTCGGTGAGCTCGGACTGGGCTGCAGCGAGGGCATGAGTTTGACCTCGATTTCGGCGTCCCCGGAAGTGACTTCCATGGGGCTTGAGCTGGCGCTTCCCGGCGTGCACACCCAACGCTCGTAGTGCAGGTTGGCCACCACCAAGCTGAAAGGAGCCAGAGGCGTAAGGGTCGCCTGTTGAAGCTCGATGCGCTCACCGCAGCGTGGCTCACGCGTGATGGCAGAGCGCAGAATGCGCGTGATGTTTTGCTGCAAGTCAGAAAGGTCCGCGACCAGCCGCAGGCCAAAAACATTATGCCCGTCCTCGGCCACGCTCCGCGACATGACGCCCGAGGTGGGGATGGCGAGCGTTTGGCCGGCAATGTTGATCGAGTTGGTGATCTTGGGGAGACCGACCGCGAGGCCCTGGCTCTCCGGGTCGAGGAGAATGCCCATCTCTTTGCCCAGATCAAGTTGCTCACTCTGGAAGCCTGCCAGTTCCTTGTCCAGGCTGGCGACAGAATTGGCGAGCCCTGCCCGGTCGGGCGCGGGCGTCTGCATGATCAGATCGAGGGCTTTCAGCTGTTTGTCGAGCTCGCCATCCCCTTTGGCCAACTTGGCGGTGATTTCCTTGAGTCCGGATTTTTGCGCGTCGGAAAATGAGCTGAGAAAATTTTGATTGCCGGCACGCACTCTTGCCAGGGCCTCATCGAGAGCGGCCTCGCCATCGGCCAACGCCGGGGTTTTCGGCAGAGACTCGCGAAAGGTTTTCAAGCGGTCGCTGGCCGCCTGCGTGTATTCCGAGATCTTGGCGAACGCAGCACGCTGTTCGGGAGTGGCTTGCACGGCCATGGAGCGGCGAAAGTTTTTGAGATCATCCTCGGAGTTGAGCCCGCCGTGTGGAGTGGGACAGTCGTGGAGGCAGATGACGGGCATGGTGTTGTGTCCCCCGCCGCCGCCCGCCCCGGGTGCACCGCCTCCGCCGCCGCCTCCCCCCCCGCGCTGGGCATAGAGGGTGCCCGGACCCGCGAGCAAGGCGATGCCAAACATCAGTGCGGTTAACCGCGGTGCAGCACCAGGAAAACTCGGCATAAAGCGTGAAGATACCCCGTTGCCAGATACGACCGGAAGGAGGTTCCTTGCGGAAGATCGGCCAGCTCTCCGGGTATTTTACTAGCAACCGACTCTGGAGTCATAAACAGAAATGCCGGTTCGAGGCGGCATCGGCGCGGCACCTCGGGGCGCAGACGCTGTCGGCTGCCCGGCGATTACCGCGGTACTCACTCGACAGGCGAAAAAAATGCGACAATAGACTTAAGTGATCGCGACTCCGTCATTTACGTAACTTTACGAAGCGATTTACGAAGGAAACAAGGCGCAGGCTTGCGCAACCCGCCAGCTCGCGCGTGTCTCTAAGTTGATAGTCTCTGCCTGATGCCGGTGACCCAAATTCCGTCTCGCGATCCGTTGTCCCGCGATCCCTCGCCTGGCCCGTCAACGGCTCCGCCGGACGAGCAACCCGAGCAGCGCGATCTGTTTGAAGCCGAACATTGGGAGACGGCGTATCGCAGCTTCAATCCCGACGATGTTCCGCATCTTCTGATTCAGTTGCAGGACGATCTGTCACGGGCGCGCAAACGTGAAGCGCTCTGGCTGTCGGTCATCCTTCACTTGATGGTCATTATCCTGCTTGTGAACAGCGAGAAACTGATGTCGCTTTTGCCGCACCGGACGCTGGATCTGGCGATCCGCACCGATGCGGACCGGTCGAAAGACGCGACCTTCCTCGAACTGCCTCCCGATGAGCAGAAGCTGACGCGGCGTCCTGAAGCCAAGGTGATGTCGGACAAAGACCGCATCGCCACCAGCAAGGCTCCGCAGATCAATCGTGAGGACTTGAAGAAGATTCTGCAAAGTACGCATCCCGGGCAGCCGGGCGCGAACGTGCAGGCGCCTCCGGCGCAAGGCCAGCCGGCGCAGGCGGCGCAGAATCCACCGCCCACGCCCGCCGATAATCAGCAGCCGGGACTGACTCCGCCGCAAACCAGCGATCAGACGGCGCAGTTACGGATGCCGCCGCAGAGCAATCGTCCGGTGCCGAATTTCAACACCAATACCTACGCCGGCTCGGCTCTGGATCAAGCGGAACGGGCGGCGGCCGAGAGCCGCGGACGCTACGGATCCGGGCAAGGAGGCGATTACGGCCTCAGTCGCGGCCGTGGCGGCTACAAAGCGCTCGGACCGGCGGAAATCCTCACCGACACCATGGGCGTGGATTTCGGGCCCTACATGACCCGGATCGTGCAAATCGTGAAGCAGAACTGGTACAGCATTATGCCGGAGTCGGTGGGCCCTCCGATCTTCAAGCAGGGCAAACTGGCCATTGAATTTGTCATCCTCAAGGATGGCAAAACGGCCAACATGATCGTTCGCGCCTCGTCGGGCGACACGCCGCTCGATCGCGCGGCGTGGGGAAGCATCACGATGTCTGCGCCCTTTCCGCCGCTGCCGAAAGAATTTCCCGGCCAACTCCTCGGGCTGCGGTTTTACTATTTTTACAACCTCGATCCCAATAGCTCGGAAATGAAATAACTTCGCCGCACGAGCTCTGAGCGCCGAACCACAAGGACCGGCGAATCGCTCGATGTCTCGGATTCGGTTGCGCGAGGGGAAAGACTTGCCAGCCAGATCCTCGGTCGGGCGCGAGGCGCACCCCTAAAGGACACGCGGAAGCAGTTTCCCGGTGCGTCTCTGATAGTCTTCGTACTCCGCGCCGAAACGAGCCGCCAGCAGGTGTTCTTCCTGCCGGATTCGATCGAAAATGAAAGCCGCGGCTAATGCCAGGATTGGTAAGGCAAGGATGCTGGCGAACACCAACGCGATTCCGGTGGGAGTGAGCAGCAGGCTTAGGTACAGCGGGTGGCGGATGCGGGCGTAGATACCGTGCTGCACCAGGCGATGGTCGGGCTGCAGAGTTACATAGGCGCTGAAGTTTCTGCCCAGTGTTTTCAGGCCCGCAATGCGGACCGTGACTCCGACGGTGAAAAGCAGCAGCCCCAAGCAGCGCCAGTAGCCGTGTTGGAGGGTCAGGATTCGGTTTCGATCGGCGAAAGGGAGAAACCAAAGCAGGGCCAGCGACAAAACCAGGAGAACCGCTAGCTGGATGGTTTGGTCGGTGACTGACTCTGCGCCCTTTCGGAGCGGGTGAAAGTCCAGTTTGAGAACCGCGGCGGCGAGGACAGTGGCGAGCGCCATGGCTGCCATTGCGGAGCGTACTGGATTTTCGAAAAACGCTGCCAGATTGTCCAAACCCCATCCCCACAGGACCAGCAAAGCCACGGATAGGAATGGACTGCCGAGGGTGAGGGTCGAGCGCAGCATGGGAAGCAGACAGCGGCAGGCCAGGAAGACCCATTCTATATAATTTTGTCGAACGGATTGGTTCCGGAAAGCGAGAAACCCATGCGCACGCGAATCCGAAACGGGCTGATTCCGATTCCGCAAAGCTGCCTGACGGCGCTGCTTATGCTTCCCGGGCGTTTGCTCGCTTTGCCGGTGATCTGGGTGCTTGTTCGATGCTGGCGTTTGCCTGAATAGAGGCGCGTCTTGCCGGGCTCGAACCCTCGCCTCAATCCCTTTGTTTCCAGGAAATAGGACGAGCCGGCTGCCGCGATTTTTCTGTCATTGCGGTTCGCTGGGGCGACCGGAGGTGCGCCCTCGATCGCGATCGCAGGCAGAGGGTTGGAGTGTCTTCTGGAGCAGACAATCGTGTGCCGCACTCTTGACCCCGAATCGATGTCACTCGGTCCGCCGCGGGGTTTCGATTTCGATGCGGAAAGTTATTACGGCGTGCGGGATCGTTCCGCTTGTCGGCCAGCCCCGCTGTGCACGTTTCTGTCACTGCGAGATGGTGTTTGCGGGGATATCGCAATCCGTAGAAACCTCACATTGAGGCGAATTCGGGGACTGGAGCGCGGATCGACCGGCAAGGCTCGGGCGTCGTGGCAAACGACTCAGGAGCCGGCTAGCAACCGCTGTTTTCATTGGTTTGCCGCGATCATTGGCGGTACGCCACTCTGGCGTCGAGGGTTGCGAGCCTTATTCGGCAAGCCCCGCATCTAAATTGCGAGCAGCTTAGGAAACGGAGATTACCCTGATTCTCAGCCGAGTTCTATTTTTTGCGATATTTCTTTTGGCGGTCTACGCCATCCAGCGCTTTTGGTTCTTGCGGGCGTGGTCGTGGATCGGTTCGTTTTCGAGCCTCAACTGGCGGTTTGGGCTGCAAGCGGGGCTGATTGCGCTGGCGGCTGCGCTGCTGGCTACGCTGCTGGATCCGCTATTGGGGCATGGGGTCTCGCGGGTTGGTTTGGGGAGTCTGAACCTTGGCAAATGGTTCAGCACGATTGCTCGCTTGTGGCTGGTGGCTTCGCTGTTTGGATTCCTGGCGGTGAAATCGGTGGGGGCGATTGAGAGGGTTACTGACCTCGCAGCTCGGCTCCTTTCCGGTTCCGGTGCCGAGGCTGGCGGGTTCAGTTCTTCGCGACGGACATTTTTCCAGTATGCGGCCGTAGTGGCGGGAGGATTTCCGTTTCTGGCGGCTACCTATGGGTTTGCCGCGGGACGATTGCGCTACACCATCGAACAGATCGACGTCCCTGTCGCGAACCTTCCTCCGCAGCTGGAGGGGCTGCGCATTGCCCAGCTCAGCGACATCCACATTGGGGATTACATGCCTCCCCGAGAAATTGCTCGCGCCGTAAATATGGCCAACTCTCTACGGCCCGACATTGCATTTATTACCGGAGACTTCGTCTCTGGCGAAGGCGATCCGCTGGAGGTTTGCATCGGCGAATTAAGCCGGCTGCGGGCCCCGCTGGGGGTGTGGGGATGCAATGGGAATCACGAAATCTATGCCGGCGTGGAAGACGAGGCCGAGCGGCTGTTTCGCGAAAAGGGCATGCAGCTGCTGCGAGCGGCGGCGGTGGTGATTGAGCATAACGGCGGGCGATTGAATCTGATGGGTGTCGATTATCAGCGCGATCGGATGACCGGCAGCGAGGGCGAACCTCGTCGCCCCATGCTGGCCGAGGTCGAGCATCTGGTTCGGCGCGATATGCCGAACCTTTTGTTGTCGCATAATCCGAATTCGTTTCCCCGGGCCTCCTCGTTGGGTATCGAGCTTAGTTTGGCCGGGCACACGCACGGCGGACAGGTGAAGGTTGAGATTGTGGATCATAGCGTAAGCCCGGCTCGGCTGATTTCTCCGTTTGTGGCCGGGCTGTATCGTCTGCCCATGCCCGCAAACGGCGGCGAGCCGGCCGACCGGCGTGGCTTGACGACGGCCGCTCTTTATGTGAATCGCGGGTTGGGGACGTTCGGGTTCCCGGTGCGGATTGGGGTGCCTCCCGAGATTACGCTGCTGACGTTGCGGAGAGGGTAGGCGTTTCGTTCGGACCGTCCATTCTCGTCGCCTCCCAGGTGCTGGGTTGGCCTTTCAGTTCCACGCCAAGGCAATAGAAAATCCGCCCTCCCCGATCTGCCCTTTCGGTCACCCTCGCAGAAGCCCTTGGCTAGGCAGAGGCCTTTCTTGTCCCAATGTCGCCGAGACTGGTTGCATCGTCAAAATAGGACGAGGCGGCAGAGGTGTGGTTCGCGTCTTTGAAGCAACTTTCGCGCCATTGGAGCAACTGAGGATCTATATTCAGGAGCCACCGCGCGACCAGACCTGGCGAGTGTGAGCGAGAAGCGCGGCGAAGGATGGGGCCGATCGACGCCCTAAGCGACGTCAGAGCCGAGTTTTTCCACAACCGGAAACGACTGGAGCTTGTCCAGGCTCTCCATCGTTCGTGCCAGGATTTCGTCGGGCGATCCCTGGGCAACTACCGGGAGCAGGAGACCCAGCTTCTTATAGAACTCGATGAGGGGTGCGGTGCTTCGTTCGTAGGCCTCCAGGCGCACGGTGACGGACTCGGGGCGATCATCTTCGCGCTGGAACAAGCATCCGCCGCAGCGATCGCAGACGCCCTGGCCTTGCGACGGTCTTTCAGTGACATGGTAAACGGCCTTGCATTTTTCGCACGTGCGACGGCCGCTCAGGCGCCGGACGATTGCCTCTACCGGCAGTTCGTAGTTGACGACCGCGCTGACCGAGAGCTTTTCACTTTCCATCAACCTTTTCAGACTCTCGGCCTGAGCGAGGGTGCGCGGAAAGCCGTCGAGGATGAAGCCGCCGCAGTTGAGCAGGCAGTGGCTGCGCTCGCGTACCATGGCCCAGACGGTGGAGTCGGGCACCAGTTCGCCGCGGCGCATATAGTCGAGTGCTTCCCTCATGGCCGGCGATTGCTCGCAGTCTTTTCGTTTCCCGGCCGCGCGAAAGACATCGCCGGTCGAGAGATGGCAGGCACCGAGGCGCTCGGTGAGAAGTTCGGCTTGCGTCCCCTTGCCGACGCCGGGCGCGCCCAGCAGGATCAGCCTCCAGGGGTTCCGGCGTTCGGCTGGCCGGAGCAGGCAATTTGTTGAGCCATCGGTCGACGGCCCTTGCAACCAAGCCAGGCGATCGTTCTTGATGGGTGCGCTCATGCTCAATGAATCTACGCTCGAGAGCGGTGCTTGCAGTGACGGTCGTCACATATGTAAGCCCGGATGATCAGCAAGCGGCAGTGGCCTCTATCGGCCGGCGGGTGCACCGGGTTGGACTCAGGCCGTTCCCCAGATCTCGCCGATTACGCGCTCGAAGTTTGCGCCCAGGACTTTCTCGATCACCGCTGCGGGCTGGCCGCGTTTGGCGAGCTCGCTGGCGATGACTTCCATGTGGTCGGGCCCGTTGAGATCGGGGACAAAAGGATAGCGATCTTCGCCGGGAGCGCCGATGCCCAGTTTCCTGCGGCGCGCGATGTCTTGCTCGAACGCGGCCTTCTGTTCGGAGGTCAGAACGGTTTTCTCGATTGAGCCATCAGATCCGATGCCGACGTGGTCGGCTCCGCAAACGTCGATGGCATGCACGATGTGGTCGAGCACGTGTTCGCGGGTGGGCACGGTGGGCGACGCGACGACATAGGGCATGAGGTAGACGCCGAAGTAGCCTCCGCGATCGGCCAGCGACCTCAGGATCTCGTCAGGCTTGCTGCGAGGATGGGAGTAAACGGCGGCGCATCCGGAGTGGGAGATGAGCACCGGTTTGTCCGATTGGGCGATGCCCTCGGCAGTGGTGCGATAGCCGCTGTGGCTCAGATCGAGGGCGATTCCCAGTTCGTTCATCTTTTTGACCGCGGCAATGCCGGCCTTGCTCAGACCGGCATTGCCGGGCTCGAGGCATCCATCGCCGAAAAGGCTGCGGTTGTTGTAGGTGAGCTGCATGATACGCACGCCCAGGCGGCGAAAGGTCTTGATGCGATCCGGATCCTGTTCGAGAAACTGCGTCTCCTGAAAGCCGGGCATGATTCCGATTTTGCTTTCGCGCTTGGCGCGGAGGATATCGGAATGGCAGCGGACGATGAGGAGGGTCTGGGGACAGTGGTCGACCAGATGGTGCAGGCTGGCGAGCCGGTTAATGGTGTCTTCGAAGGCGGGAGCAGAGACCGTCACGTTGACGGCAGTAATGCCGGATTGGCGGACTTCCGCGACGGTTTCGGCGTTCGGCAGCGCATCCATGGCGATGAACGGGTCGCAAAGGGAATCGACAACGATGGCGTTTTTGTAGAGCGCGGCGATCGAAGCCGTGGCAGTCGAGCCGCCAAACGGCATTTGCGCGAACCGGCGCGGGATGCCGACCGAGGCGGCCGCCATTTTCAGAATGCGGAGATGAAAGTCGCGACGATGCATGGGCTTCGCTCCGGCCGGATTTTAGAGAGCCGAGTACTTCGGAAACTTTTGTCAGTTCGCATCCCAGTTTCTTGGAACATTCACGTACGAACGATCGAGTTGGGCGACGGATGGACAGCCGAGCAGGCGCAGCGTGCGTCCGAGATCGGTGCGGAGAATTTCGATGGCACGATGAACTCCAGCTTCTCCGGCGGCGGCCAGGCCATAGGCGTAAGCGCGTCCGCAAAGCACGGCGCGGGCGCCGAGCGAGAGGGCCTTGACAATATCGGTGCCGCGGCGAACGCCCCCATCCATCAGGATTTCGGTTTGGCCGTGGACGGCCTGTACTACTTCGGGCAAAGCGCGCAGGGAAGCGGGCACGCAATCGAGCTGGCGTCCGCCGTGGTTGGAAACGGAGACGGCCGCGGCGCCTTCCTGAACGGCGCGGCGGGCGTCGTCGGCGGTCAAGATGCCCTTGACCACGATGGGGCCGCGCCAGACTTCGCGGATCCACTTGAGGTCGCTCCAGGTCACGGTGGATTCTGCGAGGGCAGCGGCCACGTCAATGAGCGGCAGGGGACCTTTGCCGGGAACGACGACGTTCGGCAGCGCGGGCAGGCCACCATCTCGCAGGAAGCCGGCGAGCCATCGCGGGCGGGAGAAGATTTGCGGCAGGTAAGGGAGTTTTTCGAAGGCGCTGCCGCTGATCAGTTCTTTCATTCCGTTGCGGTGATCACGTTCTCGGATTCCGCTGACGGCGGTGTCGATGGTGACCACGAGAGCGGAAAATCCAGCGCGCCGAGCGCGTTCGATCGTGCCCTCGGCGGCCGCGCGACCCCCCACAAGATAGAGCTGATAAAACACGGGGCCGGCGGAGGCAGCTTTGACGTCTTCCAGTTTGTGCCCGGAGATGGTGGAGAGAATGTAGGCAGTGCCGGCCTTGCCCGCGGCTCGCGCGGCGCCAACTTCACCTACGGGGTGGATAAGCCGGCTGTAGCCTACGGGCGCGAGCAGAAAAGGGAGTTCGAGATCGAAGCCGAGAACCTTGGTCGACAGGCTGCAATCAGCGAAGGCGACGGCGTGGCGAGGGCGGAAGGTGACATCGTCATAGACGCGGCAATTTTCGCGGAGTGTAACCTCACCTTCGGCGCCTCCATCGAGGTAGTCGAATACGGACCGGGGCACGCGCCGTTGGGCGATGGCGCGGAAATCGGAAATGCAAACGACGCGGGGAGAAGCGACCGAGCGTTCGGATCGAGTCATGGAGGGTCAGGCTCGAGAATTGGCAAAAGCAGGTTGATGGTATCACTGATCGGAGGCAGAGACGAGCCGAGCCCGGGTTGCACCGGGCCTCAGAGCGATCACTCCGGCGGTTGCGCACGCCGTCCGAGGGCGGCGAACAGGGGCGCGCCCCAGCCTCCGATGGCGAGCAGCGAACCGAACAGAATGATGGCGTCAAAGCTGGATCGTCCCTCGCGCACGAAGTAAACGTCTTTCAGGTTGAGCCAGAGGGCGAATTCATCGAGTGTGAGGGCCGCCCCTACCCCGTAAAGGAGCGACATCAAGCCGCTGGCAAACAGCGAGGAAGCGTCGCTTCCCGTGCCAAATTCACAGAGCCAGCCGTAGCCGACGGCTAACAGAATCAGGATTCCGGGCACCAGGTGATGGACGTGGCGGCCGTCCATGATGATGTAGTGGAACGGCGGAATGTGGTGCAGGATGCAGAACACCATCCCCCGCACGATGGCAAAGGTCAGAAAGAAGCTGACCGAGGCCAGAAACAATCTGCGCCGGGGCCGGTCGGCGATGTGCTCGCGCAAGAGCGGACCGAGGCGCGTGCCATGCAGAAGAATGAGCAGGACCGCAGTCACCGCCAGCAGAAGCAAGGCAAGGATGGCAGCGTTACTCCAGTCCATGGGGAATTAAACCTCAATCCCGGTGCCTGCGGCAACCGGCGGCTTGGCGGATCGACGATGGACCTCGGATGCGCGATCGAACAATTGCGGGATAGAATGTCAACCTAGAGGGGTATCAGGAACGAGGGGCGGGGCACTTGCACAACCACAAATTGCGGCTTTTGCAGCGGGTTTCCACGGGTCTTTTTCTCTTGCTTACCTTCGCCGCAATGGCGCAGCCAGTCCCTGAGGGCCTGTTCCACGGGCTCAAATGGCGACTGATCGGGCCCTTCCGCGGTGGCCGCGCGGTGGCCGTGGCCGGAGTGCCAGCCGACTCGACGACTTTTTATTTTGGCGCGGTGAACGGCGGTATTTGGAAAACGAGCGATGCCGGAGTGACCTGGACGCCGATTTTCGATGGCTATCCCGTGGCATCAATCGGTGCGCTGGCTGTAGCCCCTTCGGCGCCAAAGACCATTTATGCCGGAACGGGCGAAAGCGACATTCGCGAGGATCTTTCTTCCGGCAACGGCGTGTACAAGTCGCTCGACGGCGGCGCCACCTGGAATCACATCGGGTTAGAGGATACGCGCCAGATCAGCCGGATTGTGGTCGATCCGCAGGATGCGAACACGGTTTATGTTGCGGCTTTGGGACACGCCTATGCCGCCAACGACCAGCGCGGGGTCTACAAGTCCGTCGACGGGGGGGCGCACTGGGCGCGGGTTCTCGATCTGGGGTCGGAAATCGGCGCTTCGGATTTGGCGATTGCTTGTTCTGCGCCGCAGCTGTTGTTTGCCGGGGCGTGGCAGGTGCGGCGCCCGGCCTGGAGTTCGTATGCTCCGACCGACGGGCCCGGCAGCGGGCTGTATCGCTCCGAAGACGCGGGCAGGACCTGGAATCGGCTGGTCGGCAACGGGCTTCCGGAAGGCGCCTGGGGAAGGGTCGGGGTCGACGTCGCGCCCGACGGCAAGCGCGTGTATGCGCTCATCGAAGTGAAAAATTCAGCGGCCAAAACGTCGGGCCTTTACCGCTCCGACGACGGAGGCAACAGCTGGACGCTGGCCAACGCCGACGCTCGCTTGACCAGCCGGGCATGGTACTTCAATCGCGTCACCATTGATCCCGGAAATCCAGACGTCGTTTACCTGCCGAACGTGGCTCTCTATCGATCGGAGGACGGCGGGAAGAGCATTTCGGTCGTGCGGGGCGCGCCGGGGGGAGACGACTATCACCAGCTGTGGATCGATCCGAAAAATTCCGCCAGCATGGTGCTGGCAACCGATCAGGGAACGACGATCAGCCTGAACCGGGGCACGACCTGGAGCAGTTGGTACAACCAGCCCACGGCGCAGCTCTATCACGTGACCACCGACAATCAGTTTCCTTACGTTGTCTACGGGACGCAGCAGGATAGCGGTAGCATGGCAGTGGTAAGCCGGACCGACCACGCTCAGATCACGCCGCGCGACTGGTTCTCGGTCGGGCCGAGCGAGAGCGGCTACATGGTGGTCGATCCCAAGGACCCGGCCATCATTTATCTGACCGGAACCTACGGTCCGGTTTCCCGCTATGACAAGCGGACCGGGCTCAGTCAGGACATCAGTCCTTGGCCCGCATTTGCGTGGGACGCCGGGATCGAGATGCGCAAGTATCGCGATCCTTGGACCCCGGTGCTGGTTGTTTCTCCTGCCGACCCGACGACGCTCTATTTGGGGACGCAATATGTGATGAAAACCGTCGATGGGGGCCTGCACTGGGAGACGATCAGTCCCGATCTGACAGGAGCGACGGGGGAAGCGGGCGATCGGGGTGGAGCAGGAGGCAAAAAGCCGGTTGTCGCGACCGTGGAGAACGCCAAGCGGCTGGGCTTTGGAGTCGTGTTCACGATTGCGCCATCGCCGCTCGACCGCAATCTGATCTGGGCGGGGAGCGACACGGGACTGATTCATTGCTCGCGCGACGGTGGAGAGACCTGGAACGACGTTACGCCGCCGGGGCTGAGCGACTGGAGCAAAATATCGCTGCTCGAAGCCTCGCATTTCGATGCCGCCGTGGCCTATGCGGCCGTTGACCGTGGCCGCCTCGACGATCAGACGCCCTACATTTACCGAACCCGCGACTACGGCGCTACCTGGCAACGGATCACCGCAGGAATTGCGGCTCCGGCGTTTGTCCGCGCGGTTCGCGAAGATCCGCAGAGCCGAGGATTGCTTTTTGCCGCAACCGAATTTGGCGTCTACGTTTCCTTTGACGAGGGGGATCACTGGCAGTCTCTGCAATTGAATTTGCCGATAACCGGAGTTCGCGATCTTACCGTTCACGGCGATGACCTGGTGGCGGCCACGTTCGGGCGTTCTTTCTGGATTCTCGATAACCTCGCGCCGCTGCGACAGGCGCTGGAGGCGGGAAAGTCGAGCGGACCATGGCTGTATCGGCCGTCCACGGCGGTTCGCGTCGACAATGACGTCTTCACCGGCACGCCGCTGCCTCCCGAGGAACCGACGGGGGAGAATCCTCCGAGCGGCGCGATGATCGATTATTTTCTTCCGGCGGCGTGCAGCCGCGTCCTGCTCGAAGTTTTCGATGCGCAACAGAATCTGGTTCGCAAGTTTACTTCCGACGATCATCCCGCCGAAGAACTGAACGGACCGAAATACCTGCCGCTTCCGGTGGCCGAGCGCTGGTTCGCCAAGCCGGAAGTGCTGGAGAAGACCGCCGGGATGCACCGCTTTGTCTGGAACCTCACCTGGGGCAATTCGGGCGGCCCGAGCGCAGACGAGGACTCGGAAACGCGCAATCCGAGTGGGCCAAAGACCGTACCGGGGGTGTATGAGGTCCGGCTGACGGTCGATGGAAAAACGCAAACACAAGCGCTGAAAATCGTCATGGATCCACGCTCCGCTGCAACCCCGGAATCCCTGGCCCAGCAGTTGCAGCTGGGACGGCAGATCTTTGACGAAACCATCACCGCGCGCCGGGCACTGGCGGAGATCGGCGCGCTCCAGAAACAGCTGGCTGACCGGCAGCAGAGATTGGACGCGCACCGACTGGCGCTCAAGTCCGCGCTGGCGGACCTGGCTTCGGAAGTCGGCAGGATTGTTACCAATGCGGAACACGCCGATGGCGGCTCCGGATTGCAGAATGCCTACTCCGCTCTCGCCTCGGCACTGCGCGTGATCGAAAACGGAGATCGGGCTGTGCCTTCGCAAGCGATCGCGCTTTATCGGGAGTCGAGCGAAAGGGTGAAAGCGCGCATCGCAGAGTGGACGAAATTGAAGGCAACGAAATTGACGAAAATCAACCAGCAGCTGCAGGAAGCGAATCTTGCTCCGGTCGCAACGGCTGAGATTGAGCGGCAGGTGGAAAGTCTGGCGTCGCGCTAGAGCGGTGCCAGAGCCGATCCGAGCTTCTTTTTCCGCCGCTCCAAGTTGTCCCCGGGCACGAGTGCAACGTGGATTTGGCGGATAACCTCAGTACAGCGATGGTCGAGACGAGGCGCCAAGCAGGGCGTTATTCATGTTGAAGATCGTATGGTCACCTTCATTTCCGCCCCATGCGAACATCAAATTGACCATGGGAAAGCCGCCGGCTCGAAGAGTGAGTCCCGTGGCAAAGCTGTGTTTCAGGTGACTGAATCCGAGGTCGCCGCGGGTGAGCGACACGGTTCCCTGATCCGCCAGAAAGCGGAAGCCGAACGGTCCCCAGATGGAGTGCTCGACGTTTTCCTGTAGCAACAGGATGTTCGGAGCGCGGAAGCGATAGTCCTGATAGCTGCCGAGCGAGGGCGCACCGTCGATGTCGGAACCACCCAAGGTCGGCTGAAAATAAAACGGTACCGCACTGGTTCCCGAGGTTATCGATTCGGAGAGCAAGAGTCGCAAATTGACCGATCCGTTCAGATTGTGGGAGCGCGAACTCGGTGCGCGTAATAAGGGCGGACATGGCTCGCTGGTAGGCGCGCAGTGATCGGGGCCATTGGTGTCGCTGTCGGCAGGCGCCGACTGGGTCGAGCCGTACACGTCGAAGGTGTGATTCAGGTCGGTCGTCCAGCGCAAGAAAGACGACTGCGAATTCGAGGGTGCGAAGAACTGTTGAAAGTTCGCCAGGTAGTTCAACTGCCAGTGGTCGCCGAACCGGGGCTTGATGCGAACGCCCTCGCCCAGTTGGAAAAATCCGGGCTGGCTGCTCAAACCCGGCGCCGTCGCATTCGTATAAAGAGCTTCAATCGAGGGGAACGATTGTCCGTACTCGCCCCTGAGATTGACGAAGCGGCCGTTGATTTCGCCGAGCAGCGCAAGATTCAGCTTGCGAATCGCCGGCCATTCAAAAACCGGCTTGACGGCACTGCCGCCAACGATGGTTTGCGTCATGCCAAACACGGACGCTCCGGCGGGTGTGGAATTAATGCCGAGGCCGTAGAAATTGATTTTGTTCAGAGAAATCGACTGCGCATACAGGTTGAAGACCGTGAAGGGGTGGACAAGATTGCTCGGCCGCTTCGGGGCGGGTTTGGTTTCGGTGGCGTTGCCGGGCGACGGAACGATGACATGGATCTGCTCGGGTGGAGTGTGGATCAGCTTCATGTAACCGCCAGCCCGCCACGAGGCATTGCTCGACGCGACCGCGTCTACATCCCAGGTCAGCCGCCAATCCGTGGTGTGCTTGTCGGCGACAAACGCCGGTCCGAGAGCGAATCCGTTCTGCGGCGGCATGCTGCCCGCCGCAATGTGAAGCGGGTGGTCGGTAAACAATTCGTAGGCGCATCCAGGCACGGAGTGGAAGCTGAAATCCTGGCAAGCATCGGCAACCCGTTCGCCCTCGCGGCGGAAGTCTGCGTGCAGCCTGTCCTCTTGTGCCAGGGTCATTGCCGAAGCAAACGCGAGCAACACCGCCAGACTCCAACGCATACCGTCTCCTCAAAACGCCCGCTGTCTACGATCCGTTACCGTCGTTTCCCATCGTCACCGGGGGAGTTCGCCGCTTTTTTCTTGACCCTCGGGCTGGCAGGGTTCTTCTCTGCGCGGCTTCGCTTGCTCGCTTTCGGATTGCTCACCATCGGCTCAGGCGCAGCTGCCGCAAGATCGACGACGCGCCCGGCGCGGGCGGCCGCTGCCTCCGCATGCGCGTGCTGGATGGCCTCGGTCACCTCGCGACAGTACCGCGCCGCCTCCGCCTGAGTCTTGATGGCGTTGATATAGATCTTGCTGCGGAAGCGCACAGGCAGCCGCTGCTCGGCGCCGTGCAAATGTTCGATCTGATTCCTGAGCAGCGACGACACCGGGCGGTCTGGATTCATCGCAGTTTTCGGCGGTCGGGGCACATGAATGAGGGTCACGTTGGTGGGTCCTTTCCTGGGCGCAATTCTAGACATCGAAATCGGGGCAATCCTGTCGCATAACATCGAGTGACAGCACGTCGAGGAATGTATCGGCGGCAATCTCCCGAGCGGTTCGCAGCGGATAGTCTCCCAAAAAGTGCTTGGTCACGGTTGCGGGAATCGAAGCGTGCTCAAAAATGCGGCCGCCGATCACCGTCGCTTTGGGTATCCACGGCGAGATCAGAATCGCGGGCACGCGCACGCCCAGGCGGTCAAAGGCAAACGTCGCTCCCGTCCCCGTGTCATTGGCGGAGGCGACAAAGCCGTCCCGCGCGTTGGGCGAACAAGCGGGCGGCGGGACGTGATCATAGATCCCTCCGTGCTCGTCGTAGACGACCAGAAGCGCACTGCTCTGCCACAGGCTCGGGTTCTGCTTGATGGCTTTGTAGACCGAAGCGATGAACAGTTCTCCCGCTTGCACGTTGCTGTCAGGATGCTGATCATTCTCCAGTTCTTCTCCGTCATCGCCGTCATGATCGTTGTAGTTGGGCTCGATAAACGAATAGTCCGGCAGATTGCCCTTGCTCGTGTCATCCAGGAATTGGGTCCAGGTGCCGAAAAGCTCGGGCTGATTCTGCAGCAGGTTGGCCACTTCCATCGTCGAACTGGTCGTATCGTAGTAATAGAGCTTCGAGGTGTGTTTCGGATTTGCGTCGATCAAGCGGTCATAAATACTCTTGAACGGCGGATTGACAAAGACCGGGTTCATGTCGACTCTGCCGAATGAGGTCCCGTAGTGCGCAAAGGCCCGATTGCAAATGGTCGGTCCGGGAATCGACGCAAACCAGCGATTAAAGACCGCGAACTCCAGTGCTAAGGTGGTCAGCACGGGGAGCTGATTTTGCGCGAAGTAATACATGATCTTCTGCGAATGCCCGACATCTTGCCGCTGGTTGAAGTAGCTTTTCACGAAACCCTGCATGTTGGGCGTGCGGGTGAGACTGGTATCGCCACCAAAGATCTGCAGGTCGACGGCGGGGAAATGATGATCGGGATCGGGATCGAGCTGCCCCTGGAACTCGGCGAGCGGCTGCGGCTTAACGGGAGCACCCGTAGTGTCGGGATTGCTCAGTGCGTCGGTGATCCCATCGATTCTCGGATCCACGGCTTGCAGAGATCCCAGCATATGATCGAACGACCGGTTCTCCATCATCAGAACGACGATGTGTTTGAGAGCGTCTAAACCCTGCGGCATAACTCCTCCCGATGCGACTGACTGGAGTGCAATTCCGCCGGTTTTGAGACGGCGGCATCCGATCGAACGCAGACCAATTCAGGAAAATTTTATGGGGAAGACCACGCGCTCCGCGAACCTAGGGAAGAGTCACCACGAATTTACGGCCGACCAGACCTTCGATCCTTGTGACTGCGGAGAAACAATAGACCAGCATCCTTTTCATTGTCAATGAAAACTTGACACCATGAAAACTTCCACGGCGACCTGATCCGGCCGTCCCCTGCGAACGGCACATGCACTTTGCAAAATAACCCACCAGGGGACGCGGAAGCAAGCCAGGCGTTTTGCCCTACCGAAGCATCGCTCAACCTTGGAACGGCTGGAAGGAAGAGAAGAATCACGGTTCGGTGTCGAACGAACGTCTTCTCTGCCCCGTGGCTCCGCCCTCGCCCCTTGCTGCGGACCAGCGGGTGGCTGAAAAACGCGATGGTCCTCGGGCACTCGGCAGACACCAAGCCTCGAACGCCGGGGGACGGGAAATCAGGAGACTACCGAGGGCCGAACCGCTGCTTGATCAAGGAATCCGACACTGCCGAGTATGGTCTCCGTCGCCATTTCCTCCCCGATCGCGGAATTTACCATCAAGTGGAAGCGCGATCGTTCAGGCCATTCGACGCCGAAGTACTGCCGAATGAATGCCGCGCGGTCGCGATCTACGGTCTCAGCAAGCTGGATCGCATCGCTCTCGCTCTTCCCTGCGGCCCTCAGCCGCCGGACTTTCTCTTCAAACGGAGCATACACAAACACATGGAATACGTCGGAACGGTCCTTGAGATAGTACGCGGAGCCGCGTCCGACGATGACGCAGTCGCCCTCGGCGGCGGCGGCTTTCACCACGCGCTCGGCCACTTCCCGGATGCAATCGGTATCGGCGATTTTTAGCCGGGGAGCGTTCAAGCTCCCCTCATGGCTGCCCCGCATGAAAGCCCTAAGCAGACGGTAGAACAAGGGATCTCTTTTCTCTTCGTGTTCTTCGACTACGCGGCAATCGCACTCCATGAAGCGGGCGATCTCGTTGGTCAGCAGCTGGTCCCAGAGCTTCCAGCCCAGGCGCCCGGACAAAATCTTGGCGATGTCGGCGCCACCGCTTCCATATTCACGCTCAATCGTAATCACTCGGATCATGAACTGTTCTCCCGCCCTTTGGCACCTTGTCATCGGCGCCGAGCGCCGGTTGCAGCGGTCGTTTTCTGCGCCGGTCTATTCCATTACCACCCGGCCTCCGCCGGGCTGATTCCTGTTCAAGGCGAAGGCGAGCACGAACATGATGGCAGCAGTCATGGCCAGGACCATGTAAGTGTCCACGTAGGCTAAGGTCGTCGCCTGAGCAATGACCGTCTGATACAACAGAGCATAAGCCTTTCTGGCCGCGAAATTGGCTTGCACTCCCGATGCTAACAGCTGCGCCGACAGACCCGCAGTCGCGCCGGCCACGGTCGTCCGGCCGGGAATGACATTGGCTACGAGATACACCTGATGCAGCTGAGCGCGACGCGCAATCAGCGTTGTGACCATCGATGTTCCTACGCTGCTGCCGATGTTGCGCATGAAATTGATAAGGCCGGCAACGTTGCTGCTCTTTTCCGGCGGCATTCCGATGTAGGCAACCAGATTGATTGGCACGAACAGAAAACCCAGCCCAAAGACTTGAACCAGGCGCAGGAGACTCGCGCTCCGGAAGCTGATTTGGAGATCGATTTGCCGGCTGGAGACGTACATTCCCAGCGAGAGCACCAGCCAACCGAAGGCAACCAGATACCGCGCTTGCACCTTCGAGGAGAGGACGCCCGTCACCGGCATCAGAAACAACAGCAGAAAACCGCCGCCGGACAAAACCAGACCGGCGGACTCCGCCGTGTAGCCGAGCAGGGACTGCAGGAACAAAGGCATCATGACGAGGCTGGAGAAAAGCAAGATCCCCAACACGAACATCATGCCATTGGCGCCGAGGAAATTCAGATTCTTGAAAAGCCGTATCTCGACGATCGGGTTTTTATGAAACCACTCCCAGGCGACGAACGATACCAGACCCACCGCGGCCAGGATGACCAGCGTCAGAATAAAATGCGAGCCGAACCAGTCATCTTCCTGGCCTTTATCGAGCATGATCTGCAGGGCTCCGACGCCGAGAGCAAGCAGAGCGATGCCGATATAGTCGAACTTGATCCCGGCACCGGAAACGCGCTTCACCCAGGGAGGGTCTTCAACCAGGCGAAAAATCAGGATCAATGCCGCAATGCCCACGGGCAGGTTAATGAAGAAGATCCAGCGCCAACTGTAGTTATCCGTGATCCATCCGCCAAGCGTGGGTCCGATGGTTGGAGCGATGATTGCCGTCACCCCATAGAGGGCAAAGGCCAGCCCCCGTTTCTCGGGAGGAAACGTATCTGCCAGAATTGCCTGAGCCATGGGCTGAAGTCCGCCGCCACCCACTCCTTGCAGCACCCGGAACACAATGATTGCGCCCAGGCTGGGCGCAATGCCGCACAAAAGCGAGCTCAGAGTGAAAATCACCAGGCAGGTCATGAAAAAGCGTTTGCGGCCTAACGCGCTGGCAAACCATCCGCTAATCGGCAGCACGATGGCATTGGAGACGAGGTAAGACGTAAGTACCCAGGTGCTTTGGTCGGTGCTCGCCCCGAGGCTGCCGGCCATATAAGGAAGAGCGACATTGGCGATGCTGGTGTCGAGCACTTCCATGAAGGCCGCCAGCGCAACCACAACGGCAATCAACCAGGGATTGAACTTCGGCCGCCACACCTCGGGGGTGGCTTCCGCCACGGTTGCTGCCGGGCGGAACTGTGGCGCCTGGTTGGTATGTTCAGGGCTATCTGCCATGGGTTCGAAGGTGCCGACGGCTCATGACGGTTGCGCTACACGGCATGGGATGAGCTTTTGCCCAATTTGGATTCAGTCCTCGGGGCATTGCGTACAGGATTTTCCAGGGTTGGCATGAAGGGCAGAAAGCAATCGAAGCTTGCGCTCGAGATACTGCTTGCGCAATACCCTGCGTTCGAGGGACCGCTAATCCATGCCACGCGGGCTGGCCGCGTTCTCTAGCTGGCAAGCGCCAGATGTTCCAGTTCGCGCTTGCGGTTTGCATCCATCTTCAGGCCGGCGGCGGCGACGTTTTCTTCCAGATGCGCAACGCTTGAGGTCCCCGGGATCGGCAGCATCACGGCAGATCGTGAGAGCAGCCACGCCAAAGCCACTTGCGATGCTGTCGCTTTCCATTGCGCCGCCACGCGACCGATCGAACTGTCGTCGCCGGATACCTTTCCGGCCGCCAACGGAAACCACGGAATGAACCCCATGTTCTGTTTTTCGCAGTATTGTAGAACGGCCTCCGATCCGCGGTCGGCGATGCTGTAACGGTTCTGGACGCTCACAATCGGAACCAAGGTTCGAGCATGTTCGATCTGCTGCACGCTCACTTCGGACAAACCGATGTGTCTGATTTTTCCCTGGGCCTGTAGATTCTTCAAAGTACCGAGCTGATCTTCTGCCGGCACCTTGGGATCGATTCGATGCAGTTGATAGAGATCGATCCGGCGCAGGCGCAAACGACGCAGGCTACCCTCGCAGGCGGCCATGAGATGTTCGGGCCTTCCATTCTCAAGCCAACGGTTGGGGCCCGGTCGCTCGAAACCACCTTTGGTGGCGATCACCAAATCCGCCGGATAGGGATGCAGAGCCTCGGCGATAAGCTCTTCGCTCACCGCCGGGCCGTAAGAATCCGCAGTGTCGATGAAATTGATTCCCAGTTCGATCGCCCGTCGCAAGACGCGGATGGCCTCGGACCGGCTTCTGGGCTCGCCCCAGATGCCATTGCCCGTGATTCGCATTGCGCCGAATCCCAGCCGGGTGACACGAAGATCACCTCCCAGGAGAAACTCGCCACCCTCCCGTGCCCGCGCCGAGTCGGCTCCCATCGCCGATTTGTCCTTCTGCATTGTTTCCTTCTCCCCCACGCGCAGCTTCGCCTGGAGTCAAGTTGTGCTTCTCCTTTGGAATAAGTGAAGGTCGATAAAGTTGCAGGGAATGCGGTCCACGAGCGCGGGCGAGGGGCGTGATCACGGGTCGCACAAGATGGTCTGGAAAGACCGGCTTGCCTCTATTGCCTTCGAGGACTGCGTACCGGTCGGGCTCAGACGGATTGGGGTTCGGGTGTGCTGAAAGTGGTCGCCCGGATCGGCGACGGCCGCTGATCGCTTCCCGTTTCTACTCCTTCGGCACAACGAAGAGGCCGCTGGGCAGGATCTTTGCCTGCCGACAATAGTAGTCGCGACGTGTAGCCGCCAGGGCAGAGAAAAGTCCCTGTGGGAGTGCGCTTTGCCGACAACTTCGGCGAGGGGGGTGCCGCCGACTCGCGACAGAACAGCGGTGCGGTCAGGCTGCCCGCCAAGACAACGCTCCGGGCCCACAATCGAGGCCGCTATTGATCATTGTGAATGCCACGGGTTGGGGGCGGGGGCGGATGGGCTGCTCGTCCAAATACAATGCCGGTTTCCACTTCCGAGGGATGCCCGTCCCGGAAGTAGGGTTTGAATCTCCATTGCCCAAGCGCATCCGTGATGGCTTTTGCCTGGTCCGGAAAAGCACTGAGAAAATGAATGTGTTTCACCTTCCCTGTTTTGTCAATGATGAGCCGAACCGGAACCTCATTGAACCGCTGCTCGCTGAACACCGGATCCGCCCGGGCAATCACCCTTTCGTCGCGAATGTAATCCTTGATGCAAACCGGAGACGCGCCCCCGACCATCCCCGCGGGGGGGCTCGGCTCGGCCGCGAACTTCATCGTGTTCATGTCCTGGATCAGGCTGTCCAGCAGTTCGGTGTCGCGGCTGGTCAGTACAATTTCTACCGTGTGACAACGGATTTCAGTGGCCGCGAGATACCAGTGCAACTGCGCTATTTCAGACGCGAAGGCAAAAAAGCGGAAGGAGTGGCCGGCTATCTTGGCCTCGGCCGGAGGCCACTCGACTCGGTAGTCGGCCGGCAGGTGGTCTTTCGCGTAATCGACGAGCTCGCGCACATCAGCCACAGGCAACGGGGCGAAGAACATATCTTGGGCGGTGATCAAAATGTTTCCCCGCAGTGGTCCTTTATAGGTTTCGGAGGGACCGACCTGGGCGAGCACATAGAGCCCACTCTCGGATGGGGGTGGTCCTTCGTATTCCTGCGTCCACCCTGGAGGGAGAGCATAGGTCAAGCCAAAGTACCGGTTGTGGAACACACCGTTGGCTATGCGCCCACCTTCAGGCAGAGGAGTTCGCGAATCACTCGCGCTCGAGCGCGCGCCCTGAACCAGAATGACTCCCTCGGGCACCTTGATCTTGGGCTGCGCGTTACTGGGAGCTTCGCCGCTGGTCTGGGCAAGGTTTTGCGATTGGTGACTTTGGCCGCGGGACAACCAAGGTATGGCACCGGCGATAACGAGCCACAAAAGAAAAAATCGAGAATGCATCGTTTTCCTGCGAGCCCGTATTGGGGTCAGTTCCCTGGGGAAATCGGCCGTATGATCTGATAACTTCGTTCGAGCTTTACGAAAAGCGGGCGAGACACATTTGTATCTCGCCCGTAACGGTTGCCCAACCAACTACAATGAGCGCAGAAAGTTCAACAGGTCCTGCTGCTGGCTGTTGGTGAGGGTATCGAAATGCTTGATCACTGTGGTCGCTTCGCTCTTGGGGCCGGCGTGGTCCTGGATGGCGGTGAACAGGTCCGTGGTGCGGCCATCGTGCAGCAGGAATATACGCTGTCCTAGCCCCCACAAGGGAGCAGTGCGAAACTGATCGCCGCCGGCGGCACCTTGCGAGACGTTGTCGGCCAGCCGAGTACCCATGTGATGGATCTCTAGATCCGAGAATGCATTTACCGCAGCATTACTGAGCGATCCGGTAATGCTCGAGGCTTGCGTCGCGCCGGGCGAAGGATTGTGGCAGCTGGCGCAACCGACCGCGCCAAACAAGCCGCTGCCGTTGGTGATCGACTGTGCGGGAACTTGCTGTCCATTCAGAATAACCCCGCCCGGTGGCGGCGGGGCGAGGGTTCGCATGAAGTTGGCGAATGCGGAGACGTCGTCAAGGACCGCCGGGCCGCTGGAGCCGGGATTGTTCGTGTCTTCCGGGTAGCCGCCCGTACTCAGGTTCAGGCAGTTCGCTGGCAGCCCCGTACCTTGCTGATCTTCTTCCGGCAGAGGACGATCTTGCGGGAACAGCAGGTTGGAGACACCCATCTCCACGTTGTATGCCTCACCGGCGAAGGTGTGCAGCGACTTGTTCTGCGCCTTCCAGCCAAAGCGGGTTATCGTGCCATCATTGCCATTGCGGTTGAAAACCCCGGCAACGCCAAAGTTGTTGCTGAGATTTGCGGCCCGGTTGATTAACAGGGTTGCGTCGTCGAGGTTCTCGATCAGACCCGCTCCAAACACCGGTGTCGGAATGCGGAAGATGATATTATTCGCGGCCTCCGCGGCACTAAAAGCGGGCTGCGACAGGTTACAGCCGCCGGCATCGGAGCGGCCGGTAACGGTAAACAGATCCTCGACTCCGCCATTGGGAGCTTTTGTGTTGACCGTGCCGTTAGAGTTAAAGAAGAAGGGAAACCGGGCTTCGCGCGTCGGACCATTGACGGTAATGAAAGAGGGTGTGGTGCTGCCCGGCGCAACCCCGTTGCTGGCGAACTGGAATTGCGGATTGACGGCGGCGCCGCTGCCGCCGACTGCAGGTTGGGCGTGACAGGAGCTGCATTGATTGGAGTTAAACCGCGGTCCCAAACCGTTGTTGTTGGTGGGGCTGCCGGAAACCGATTCCACGCTCTGGAAGCGGCTGAGGCCGTCATTGAAAAATGCCAGGATCCCGGGATTGTCGTTGGCCAACACCGAAGGCAGTGCGGCACCCGTGCCGCGGCCGGCGCTCTGAACACCGGGGTCGGTTTGAGCAAAGGCGGCCCCGGCAAGCAACAGCAGCGTCAAAGTCAACTTGGACATAAGTTTCCGCGTCTTGATCACGATTCCTCCTTGTGATGCCTCTTCTCCTGATTAGTCCCGGAACCAGACTCGGCATTCTGAGTGAAATGCCAAGGGCGGCGATGCCGGGGATAGCCATGCCGCCGCCCTGCCCCATGGCATGGAGACACTCCAGGACAGAACTCTCCCCAAGGTCTTGCAGACGATAGTGGTGGAGGTTTGCTTCCCGAAGTTAGAGCCGCGGGTTAGGAAGCACACAACGCGTCAGTTCTGACCTATCGTCAGAGACACGCGTCTCACGTTCTTGTTGAGCTCCCGCATTGCCTTGCAGTCGAAACTGTCAATGGTCTGGCTGCGAGTTGGGCCTCTGCGTGAAAAGCATACCGCCCGCTCATGGATGCCGGAACCGCTTGGACACCGCTCAAGGTGTTAGTTGGCTTGGCCGGGATATTAGCACTTTCGCATATGATGTCAAGTCAAATAACCTCACCGATGCACTAATGGTGTCGCCAAATGCCGCGTCTGGTGCCACTTTTCAGGCGGCCGACGGGAGAAGACTCACCCGAGTAACAGTTCGGCAAGTGCAGTCCCCTGTAACTCCAGTAAGGTAACTCTGGAGGTTTCGCTTGAGCTCTGAGTCTTAGAGGTGAATGATTGATTCCCGATTCGATACGTTTTCGGCAGCCGGGGAATGAAATCGAGACCCTGCTCAACCGGGACCGACGGCGAGGAAACAACGGCGGCTGGCGCCAGATTCTTTATGCCGCGCCCACGACCTGGCCCCGACTCCGTTCTCCTACCACGCAGCGATGCGCTCTCGACCCTCCGGCCTGGATTCTTGCAGAGACGGTTGAATGAGCGAATCCCGACTTTCGTGGCGTAGTAGACGGGCGAGGTGGGCGATGGGATCAAGGCCAGTGTGGACGAAAGGTTAACGACCAGCGCACGCGTGTGATTTCCGAGAAGCGGCAGGCGCCGCTGAACCATGCGCGCCAGCCCCCACGGCCGGGTGACTCTCCCGATGACTGGTCCGCGCTCCGCCGCAATCCTACCGGTCCCGTGGGTTGGACGATGGACCCAAACGCAGAAGGGCGGCTTCTTTTGCGGCCGGGCATTATCATACTATTTCGCCTCCAGCCCCCTGTAGATCACGCCGTCCTTCATGACGAAGCTGACGTGCTGAAGCACGGAGATGTCCTGCAGTGGATCACCGGGGACGGCGATCACATCGGCATAGAATCCGGCCTTGAGCTGGCCGATTACATCCTCTCGTCCGAGCAGGCGCGCACCGTTCAACAGGCTGGCGCGGAGTACATCGGCGGGAGTCATGCCGTACTTGACCATCAACGCAAACTCGCGCGCTTGTGTGCCGTGCGGGAAAGGGCCGACATCGGAACCTACCGCCATGGGAACGCCTGCCGCCAGCTGCTTGCGGAACTCGTCGGCGTGGAAAGCCAGCAAAGCCCGCTCCTGCTCGGCAGCGGCGGGCGACTCGGCATGGGCAGCGAAGTACTCGGCGATGGCAAAGGTCGGGACGGCGTAGATCCGCTTCTCGCGCATGATGCGCATGGTCTCGGGGTTGAGTTGGTAGGCGTGATCGATGGAGGCGACACCGGCCTGGGCTGCGTAAAGAGCTCCCGGCTCGCCTGTGCAATGCACGGCCACCCGTGTGCTCACCCGACCGGCTTCTTGAACCGCGGCCTCGAGCTGCGACTCGGTGTATTGGTAGGGAGTGCTGAATTTTCCTTCGGTGAGGCGGTCGGGCCCGGTTTGATAAATCTTGATGAAGTCCGCGCCTTCCTTGAGCTGCTGTCGAATGACGGAGACCAGTTCGATCGCATTGTCAGCGTAGGTGGCATTGGATGAGATACGCTCGGCGGGATTGAAGCGGATGGCGTCTTCATGCCCTCCGAGGATGCTGATCGCGTTGCCGCTGACGCTCATCCGGGGGCCGGGAATCAGTCCGGAGTTGATGGCATTGCGTACGGCGGAGTCCGCCGAACCCGCCCCCTCGGTTCCCATGTCGCGCTCGGCCGTGAAGCCGGCCATCAGATCCTGTCGAGCCGCGATCTCAGCCAGGATCGTGCGCTCGGGGACAGATTCGACGATGGTTTGCATGTCCTCGGCTCCGGGATGGAGGAAAAGGTGCACGTGCACGTCGATGAGTCCGGGCATTAAGGTGGCCGCTCCCAAATTGATGACCGTGGCGCCGTCCGGATGGGCCACCGAGGACGCAACTTCAAGCACGCGATTGCCCTGGATCAGGATCTCGCCGGGACTGACGAGTCTGCCTTGCTCGACGTCGAGCATGTGGGCTGCGTGAAGCACGATCGTGCGGCCTGGCGCGAACGGAGACTGACCCAGGAGGGCATGCACAGAAGCGAGCGCCAGCAGAAGCGCTAGGGTGGAGGCTCCGGAACGCAGGAGGCGGAACATGCGCCAAATACTAGCACGCCTGGCCATCGGCTACGCTCCAGCGCCGCTGCCCACAGGGTTGACAGAAGTCCTGCTTTCGCCGGACGGAGGCAAATGGAATATACCTGGGGTTGAACGGGCGAGCAGATGTTCCGTTTTTGACCGGCGGCCGAGCATCAGAGCTTGTTCAAGAACATAACCGATGTGTTGTAGACGCAATGGGCGATGATGGGGGCGAGTAAGAACCCGGTGCGCTCGAAGCTGATAGCGGCGGCGACGCCCAGCCCGAAAACCGGGATGATCGCGATCGGCGGATGCACGAGGGCGAATAGCGCAGCGCTACCGAGGACGGCCACGGCTGGGCCGGTGGTTCGACGCAGGCCGCCGAAGACGAGACCGCGAAAGATGAACTCCTCAAAGACCGGGGCGGCAATGATTGTGAGAAGGATGAGCCAGCCGGGCTTGTCGGCGCGGGTGAAGAACGAGCTCAGTGCAGCGTCCTGTTTCCAGAGTTGCCACTGGGGAGATAGATCGAGCGCGCGCAAGTAAGCGAATGCTCCGATGGAGGCACCCAGCCCGCAGATGGTTCCGACCAAAATGCTTCGCCGGACTCGCGAGAACAGTGGTTCGGCGCGGCCCGCAACCAGTCCGACCGCGCCCCATATATCGGTGATGCCCTGCATCGAGAGGATGACCATGGCCGCCCCACCGATAACAATGCCCGCAAGAACATAGGCGATGGTGATTTGCGAGGCAAATGATGCCCTACTGACAGCCCGGAGGAAGAGGAAGATCAAGCCCTGCATGGCGAAGAAAGCCAGCGCCGCGATCATTCCGTCGGCCAGGCCGATCTGCCTGGGCGGGCGTTCAACCGGATCGAGAACGTAAGGAGTGAAATCCTTCACTTTCTGCCAGAGTGCGACGGCTAACAGAGTTGACAGAACGATCTGGGCAATCTTCGCCCATGCCGAGGGCGAATAGATTGCGTTCGCATAGACGGCGGCCAGCACCATGTACAGGTAAATCATGTCCGTACGAAAACGGGCCGGTCTCACCGTCTCCTGGAGGTTGGTGCCAAGAATGCCAATCCCGGAACCGATGAAGGCGTAGAGGCCGATGCCATAGAGCGCCACCAAGACATCTGTCCACGCCCGCCCGTGCAGGTGATGGCTGAAGTGAGTGATCACGCCGAGAGTAAGCGCGCCGTAGGCCATTCCGAGCGCTGCCCAAACCGCGGCCTTCTTTGCGAGGATGGAGGAAAGGGACCGGGGAAAACTCATGAGATACCACAGAGTCCTGTCTTCGCGACTGAGAACCGGAATCGCACTGTTCAGAAACGAATAGGCGCCTACGGCGAAGGCCAGCATGGCCGCATGGCGGAAGTTGCCACTCACGGCAGAGACCATGTTGGTGTTAATCAGCAGATAGTAGGCGGGAACCATCAGCGGAACGATCAACACCTGTACCAGCAAATTGCGATCGCGGCTGAGCAACAGCATCTCGTGGGCGGGAATGCCTCGCAGCCAGAGCCGGGGAGAAGATTTGGCGGGTGCCACACGCGCACCCTGGTAGGGTCCTCCGGCTTTCACCAATCCGTCGCGCGTTAGCCATTCGCTTCCTGCCAATGCCAGCGCGCAGCCGAGCACGAGCGTGAGCGCCATGAGTCCCAAGACCTTCCCCGGCAGAAGGCAGGGGACTCGGCCTCCGCAAGACGCCGCCATCAAGGGCAAGGAAAGCGGATTCCACACGATCCAGGCGGGCAGAAGGCGAGCTCCGCGGACGAGCAGATTATCGATGAGAGTCGAGTTACTGCTGGCATAAAAAAGCAGCAGCGAAGCAGTTCCGAGAACGGTGAAAAGCGCCTGAAAACTCTTGAGCCGGGAGAGGGTCAGAAACTTTCGCATCGCGACTTCCAGTATGGTCGTCAGTGCTCCGGCCAGCAGCACCAGATAGATCATTGCCGCGAGTGCCAGCGGAAGCGCCGCCAGGCCAGCTCCGGCCGCCACATACACCAACAGAAGGAAGGGAAATAGGAAAACCCAAACGAGCGGGTGCAATACTCCATACACGAGCAGTCTGGAAGCGAACAGGGCCCGCGGTGAAATGGGAAAGGTCGAGAGCCACTCGAAGCTCCACTCCACTTGTCCCAGGTCTTTGTTGTTCGTACCCAGCGATCCGAAAACGATGAGCGGCATCCAGAGCATAAGAGTGAAGCTGAGGGCAACCAGAAAAACAGACCGGGAGGCAGCCGCCCTAGGCCAAGTGCTGGTCGAGATCCAGAAGCCTCGCTGGGGATGGGCAAAGCCGGCGGCACCCTGCTGGGCAAAAACTTCACGCATGTGCTGGAGGCGAGCGCTCTCTTCCTCGTCCGAGTATGCTCCGCGGCGCACCTCGTTGAGGAAAATGCCGTCGAGGTAACGATTCCACATCCCCAGGTATTTTTCGCGTTCCGCCGAATTGGGCATTTGCCTGACCCGGTGCAGGGCGTCGTCGGCCTGTTCTAATCGGGCGTGCGTGGACAGAGTCACCACAATCTTGTCGACGGTGGAATCATTCAGGTTTTGCGCGGTAGAGGAAAGCAGCACCAAGCCTCGACCCCCGAGCAGAAAGCCGTCGAAGCCGAGCATGAGGAAGAGAAAAATGCCGAACACGGGCGGCCCGCCATTCTTCGCGGGCGTGGCGGATCGCTGGCCCTGTTCACCGGAAGGCCGGAACCGCGCCTGGCGTTTTCGTGCAAATCGAATGCTCTGCCACCGGTTGAGCTGGCGCCGCAGGGAAAGTCGCGCCAGGATCCACAAAGCGCGTGGCGTACTGATGGGCCGCGAGGAACTCATTGGTCTGAGGGACTCCCCGAATCGGAAGCGACAGAAAAGAAAATCTCTTCGAGCGAACTGTCACTGGAAAGACGCGCCCGCAACTGCTCCAGCGTCCCGAGCGCAACCAGCCGAGCTTTGGCGATGATTGCGATTCGGGTGCAGAGTTTTTCCGCCTGATCGAGCAGATGCGTGCTGAAAAAGATGGTCTTGCCTTCAGCCGCTTGGGCGCGAATCATCTGGTGGAGCGCGCGGGTGGCAAAAGGATCCAGGCCATTGGTGGGCTCGTCCAGAATCAGAAGCGACGGATCGTGCAGCATGGCACAAACCAACGCGAGCTTCTTCTTCATGCCCTTGGAATAGTTCACGGCGAACTCATCTAACGCATCGACGAGGTCCAACTGCTCGAGCAACGGGCGAGCGCGAGTCTGGATCTCATCATTGGCTAGGCCGTGCATCTCTCCCGAGAAACGGATGATTTCCTGCCCGCGCAGGAAATCATAAAAGACGGGCTCATCGGGAAGATAACCCACCTTCCGCTTGACCTCGACTCGCTGCTCGAAGCAATCGAGGCCGTCGATTTTGGCGGATCCTGAGCTGGGAACCAAGATTCCCATCAGCATGCGAATCGTGGTGGTCTTGCCCGCGCCATTCGGTCCGAGCAGCGCGAAGATCTCCCCTCTCGGCACGGATAAGGTCAGATTGTCGACTGCGACGAAATCGCCGTAGCTTTTGGTGAGGCCGTTGATATCCACGAGTGCGGTCATCGGAGACTGTCGAGTAAACTCAACAGCATACTGTAGGAGCGATCGGTTGCGCGGGTATTACGCCAAAGATACCTGAGGATACGGAAGTCGTCAGATCGCTTGGGGTTACGCGATTGTTCTGGCCATGCCCGCGGGGCCCTCCGCCCTGTCCGGGTGGAACCGAAAACTGTCCGCAGCCGGGAAAGGGATGTTCTTCATGAGCGCCCCGAGCCCATGATACCCTGCCTCGAAAACGAGGTGCGGCCATGGCAGTTTGTATTCGAGCGGCTCAATTCGCTTTGCTGGGCGTCTGGATTTTTTGCGGAGGGGTTTTGTTGGCGCAGCCAACACGCCCCTTGCCCGCCCCCAAAGAGGGCGTCTATGTTTCCCGGGGTTTTCTTTTTCAGTCGGGCGAAACGCTGCCGGAGCTGCGAATCCACTATGCGACCTATGGGACTCCGGCGCGCGATGCGAACGGCAGGGTTACCAACGCGGTGCTGCTTTCGCACGGCACCAGTGGTACCGGAGGACAATTCCTGGCACCGCAGTTCGCGGGCGTGTTGTTCGGTCCAGGGCAGCCGCTCGAGGTCACCCGACACTACGTCATCTTGCCGGATAATATTGGTCACGGAAAATCCAGTAAGCCGAGCGACGCCATACACGCTCATTTTCCGCAGTATGACTACAACGATATGGTGGCGTCGCAGCACGAGTTACTCGAAAAGGGACTGGGCGTGAACCATCTCCCTCTGATCCTCGGCACTTCCATGGGTTGCATGCCTTCCTGGTTATGGGGTGAACGCTACCCCGATTTTATGGATGCGCTCATGCCGTTGGCTTGTCAACCGGTGCAGATCGCCGGACGAGTACCTCTGCCCACGAGCCGGCGAAGCAACCCTCGAAGCCATCTCCCGCGGGAGGTCCAAGTTTCCGCGTAACGATCCTGCCGCCGCTCGGCGGCAGCAAATCTTTTTTAGAATTGGCTGGCCGGGGCAACCGCCAGCTCCGTTCCGCCCCGATGGACAGGTCTTGGGGCGCCGGCAAGCATTCGTTGGGATCGAGTTGCGGGGCCGTCGTTCGCCAGGGTCTGGACCATCACTGTCCAAGAATTGTCCGCAGACGTTTTGCGATCGCCAGGTGCTGATCGGCGAGAACGGTATCGACCGCCACCACCAGCCTGTCCTCCAGAACCACGGTGGCAATGGAGGGATCGCCAGCCAGGAGGTCGGCGCTGACTTGCTCAACCCGCGCTGCGCCGCCGGGGCATTGCACCGTCATGCAGTTGACCGCATCATCGACAAGCCGTTCGTCCATAGTGAAGTACTTGGGCTCGGTCCGGACCCCGGGCAGGTCGGCCAGCAGGTTGCGCATTGCTGCCACTTTATCGCGATAGCTGGCCCAGCGGGCGGCGTGATCAAGTGCGAGCCATTCTTGCAGAGCCACAACCGTCGCTACGATGCTGTGCCGATCCATCTTCCAGGGGCGGCCAAAGGTCAGGTACTTTCCGGATTCGTAACCTGTGAAATCAATGCCCGCAACCGCTTTGATAAGATCGCGCCGGCCGCAGACAAAACCGCTCGCGTTCGGTCCCCAAAAGTATTTGGCGCTAAAACAGACAAGGTCGGCTCCTCGGGGAAGGAAGCTGCTCATCAACGACGGAGGATCGTTCAGGTAAGCAGCATCGGCAAAAACAGGAATCCCGTGGGCGTGAGCGATGGAACTCAAGCCCTCGAGCGAAATCGTGCCCGACCGGCGTTCGAGGTGCGCTGGAAACAGGACCATGGCCGTTTTCGGACCCAAAGCCTGCTCGAGTTCCGACCAAGTCGTTCCCTCCGCCGATCCCGCTTCGACGAGCCGGCCGCCGGCTATGCGCACCATGCGGTCGTATTTGTAGCGCTGCGCCTTTTGGATGATGACTTCGTTCTTCAGGCCGGAAGTATCGGGCAGTCGCTCCCAAGTCTCGCCATCTCCTCCGGCAATGCAGGCGGCCGTGCCCAGAGTAATGGCCGCGGATGCGCCGGGGAGAATCCGGGCCGCGTCAGCGCCCAGAAGGGAGGCCACCATTTCTCCGGAGCGCTCGAGAAGATCCACCATGCGCACGAAACTGTGATTGATATTCTCCATCGCCTGCCAGACGCGAGGCGAAAGGACGCTGCCTCCCAGATCGGTATAGATGCCGCAAGCGTTGATCAAGGGACGAACACCAAGGTTCTTGAAGACGGGAGGTTGTGGGGCAAGAGGGCTCATGATCGGGACCTGATCCGGTAACCGAGCAACTGGAGCAGGCGAGCCCGGGAATCCTGGAGGTGCCGGGTCAGGACCCGAGTGCCTTTTTCGACCTCGCCCGCTTTCACCGCATTCAAGATCTGCTGGTGCTGGGTCAGGATCTGCTCCACCGAGTGGGCACGGGTCTTGCGATCGAGAAATGCCAGGGCAAGCCGCAACTCGGAAATCAGGACGACGTGGAAGTGTTGCAGCCGCGGGCTGGCGAACACTTTAAGCAGAGCCTCATGAAAACCGAGATCCATCTCGATGACATCACGTTCCTTCCGGGCCATGACCGCTCGCCGTAAACCTTCGACTTTGTCCCGCAGAACGGGAAGGACCTTGTCGGGTTGAGCGCACGCTCTGTCGAGCGCGGCCAATTCGAGCAGTTCGCGAATTTCGAACAATTCGTTGACGTCGTCCGGCGTCAGGCTGGAGACGACAATGCCTTTGTGCGGAGCCCTGGAAAGCAAGCCTTCCGCGACCAAAGTACGAGCCGCTTCCCGCAACGTGTTACGAGACACAGCCAACGCACGGGCGAGGGGAATCTCCTGCAGGCTGGTTCCCGGGGCCAGATCCCCGGACAGGAGCAGATCGCGGAGCCGCTCGGCGACCCGATCGGCGGTGCTGCTGCGCGGCAGAGCGGCAAGCGCCGGGAACGGTTCGCGGGCCATGGCGACGAGTGTATGTAGTCTTGTTGAACAAGTCAACAAAATGCTACAGTGAGTCCCATGCCCGCTGCTTGGCGCGTCTTTGAGGCGCATGAAATCCGCGAAGTTGCCACCCTGAATCCTGCGTCCCTGGCGGCCATGGAACAGGCATTCAGCGCTCTGGCGGAGGGCCGTGTGATCATGCCGGCTCCGCTGGGCCTGCACATCAATGATGACGAGGTGCAGGGCGAGCTCCACGTCAAAACCGCATACATACGCGGAAGCAAGGGATTTGCCGTCAAGGTGGCAACCGGCTTCTACCGGAATGCGCGGCTGGGCCTGCCAACTTCGACTGGAATGGTCCTTTACCTGGATTCCCAAACCGGACTCGTTCTTGCTCTGCTGGCGGACAACGGATACCTCACCGATCTCCGGACAGCGCTGGCGGGAGCGATAGCCGCAAAGTATCTTGCACCGATGCGGATTGCGACCGTGGGAATCGTGGGCACGGGAATCCAGGCAAGATGGCAACTGCAAGCGATCGTGACGCAACGAGAAGTGCGGCAGGTACTGGTGTTTGGCCGAAGCGATGAGGCTACCGAAGCCTGCATCCGGGATATGCATAGCGTGGTTTCGGCAGACATTCGCCGCGCCGATACCGTCTCGGAGCTCGTCCGGCGCAGCGATTTGGTCGTGACCACCACGCCGTCACGGGTGCCGCTCGTCCAGCCGCAGGATCTGCATGCGGGACTGCACATCACGGCCATGGGTTCGGATGGACCAGGCAAGCGGGAACTGGAGATCGGTGTGCTCGATCAGGCGGATCTGGTCGCATGCGACTCCTACGACCAGTGTCTGCGCCTCGGCGAATTGCAGCAATCGGATTTGCCGCGAGCCGGTGTGCTCGAACTGGGTGAACTGACCAGCGGAATGCGGAAGGGCCGATCCCATGATCAGCAGATCTCGGTCTGCGATCTGACGGGTACCGGGGTGCAGGACTCGGCGATCGCAGAATACGCGTTCTCGGCATTGCGGCAGAGGGAGGCAAGCAATTCATGAACCTGACACGAAAGGATTTTCTGTCGCTCAGCGGCAAGGTGGCCGCGGGGGCGGCGATGCGACCCTCACTCGGTTGGCCGAGAATGAGGGGCGCAGCGGAGGACGTAGGCGCCCAGCCCGTGGTCAGGAAAATCCATGAGCACATCGCACGCGAGAAGGAAAAACACGTGGCCAGCGTGCAGGCGGACTTGCGGCAGCCTTCGGTAAGCAGCTGGAACATGGGCATCAACGAGATGGCTCATCGCATGATCGACTCTTTTCGGGTCATCGGCTGCCAGGAAGCGGAACTGGTACCGACCGACGGTTTGCCGGGCATCTGGGCTTATCACGATGCCGGCGCGCCCAAGACGGTCGTCATTTACATGATGTACGACACGCAGCCCTGGGAGAAGGAACGCTGGAGCGTGGATCCGCTCTCCGCAACCCGCATGTCGAAACCCCCGTTCCCGGAGGTCATCGTCGGGCGCGGCGCGTGCAATGACAAGGGACCGAACCGGTTTTTCCTGAACGCATGTGAATCAATCCTGGCGGTGAACGGCCGGCTGCCGGTGAATCTCATGTTTACCTGTGATGGCGAGGAGGAACAGGGATCCCCGCACTTTCATCAGGTGCTCGACCGCTACTCATCCCGCCTCAAAAAAGCGAATGCCGAATTGAACGTGGTCCCGACGCAAGATGTCGACGGCCACGTTGTGATGTTCCTGGGGGTAAAAGGAATACTGGAATTTGAGTTGGAAGCGTCCGGCGCGAAGTGGGGGAAAGGTCCGCAGAAACAACCGATTCACAGCG
Organism: Terriglobales bacterium; assembly: GCA_049520935.1. Lineage (GTDB taxonomy): Bacteria > Acidobacteriota > Terriglobia > Terriglobales > Acidobacteriaceae > Acidiflorens. The sequence continues at coordinate 166,632 of JBEKPJ010000010.1, forward strand.
GCGCAAAAGCGATTCTGGACAGTCCTGCATGGCGCCTGGTCGATGCTTTGCGGACGATGTACGACCCACCCACCAACCGCATTCTGATTGAAGGATTCTACGACGGGCTCCGGCCCCCGAACGACGAGGAAGAGGCGATGTTGGAGGAGCTCATTCGCCAATCCGGGAGCCAGATTCTGGCCGAGCAGAAGAACAATGCCCGGTTGTGGATCAACGGCTGGAGCGATGCCGAGGCCATGCGCCATTTATTGTTCGACACCACCATGAACATCAATGGCATGTGGTCAGGCTACACGGGAGCGGGTGCGGCCACGATCGTGCCGGAAAAGGCGACCGCCAAAATTGACTTCCGTCTGGTACCCAATCAGGATGTCGCGACCCAGCAAAAACTGGTGCAGGAGCACCTGCGCAAGCACGGCTTCGGGGATCTCGAATATCGCGCCATGGGTGGTGGCGACGAGTGGTCACAAACGAGCGTGCGGGAACCGCTCGTACAATCGCTGCTTGCGATTTATCGCGCCCACCACGTGGAACCGGCGGTGTGGCCACGCTCCCCCGCCTCGACACCGGAAGCGCAGTATACGAGAAAACTTGGTCTTCCCGCGGTGCGCGGCGGGATGGGGCACGGCGGCAACGAGCACGTGGACGATGAGTACCTCGTGATCGAGGGCACGGGCAAGGTGGCGGGTATTGTTCAAGCCGAGCAATCGATTGTCGATCTTCTCTTCACCTACGCTCAAGCCTAAGAGGCGCTCGGTAATTCGGCAGTGAGCCAGTGCCGGAACTGCGCAACCCAGACGGCAGCGAAGCCGCGCCATGATCGCAGAGTGGGTTTGGGAAGTTCACCGCGCTTCCCTGCCGTCAACTGCAATCATGCGGCGGAATCGGTGAAAATTTGGGCGCAATCATCAAAACAATCCCAGGGACAGTTGACGGAATCTAATGCCGCATGCGGTTACCAATGCGCTTGGTCGGTTTCGTCGCGATTCTCCAATCGGTTCTCTTCCTGACGCATCTTCTCCTTTATGAGACGTGGACATTCTCGCCCGCCGGTGGCAACTCTGTCGGGCGGCTGTGGCTCAAACTTCTTCTGGGCTCTTTGTCGCTGAGCTTTGTCGCCGCTTCGCTGCTTGCCTTCCGCTATACCAATGCCGCCTTGCGCTCGTTCTACAGGGTGGCTGCAGTTTGGGTTGGTCTGTTGACCTTCCTGTTCTTGGCGGCGGTTTCTTCCTGGATTATTTTCGGGGTTGCACGTGTGGCAGGACTGGACTTGAATTTCCATCGGACCGTGACCTTGCTGTTCTTGGTCGCCGCGGTGGCCGGACTCGATGGAGTTTTCAACGCCAGCTGGACGCGAATCACGAGGACGACGGTACGGCTGGCGAACCTGCCGGCGGCATGGCGCGGGCGAACGGCGGCGCTGATCAGCGATGTGCACCTGGGGCACGTGCGAAATGGCGGTTTTCTGCGGCGTATGGTTGCGAAGATTTTGACGGAAGAGCCTGACGCGATCTTTATTGCGGGTGATTTGTATGACGGCACCGCCATCGACGCGAGGCGAGCCGCTGAGCCACTGAGCGAGCTGACTGCACCCCACGGCGTGTATTTTGTCCCGGGGAATCATGAGCAATTCGCGGATGACAGCAAGTATCTAAGCGCCATCGCCGCGGCTGGAGTACGAGTTCTCATCAACGAGAAGGTGGAAGTCGACGGGCTGCAGATTGTTGGTGTGCCGTATCGGAGCTCAACCCAGGATGGGCTCCTTGCATCGGTGCCGCACAGCCTCCAGTTGGATCGCGGCCGCGCCAGTATTTTGTTGACGCACGCGCCCGACCGCCCGGAAATCGCGGAGGCGGCGGGCGTCTCGCTGCAGCTGTCGGGGCATACGCACCTGGGACAGTTCATACCCTGGACCTGGATGGCGCGGCGCATCTACCGGCAGTTCGTCTACGGTTTAAGTCGGATCGGGAAAATGCAGGTATTTACTTCGAGTGGCGCAGGAACCTGGGGACCTCCGCTGCGACTGGGATCGAATCCCGAGATCGTGGTGCTTGAGTTCGAGTAAAATCGGGGCCGGATTCCGCCGCGGGCGGCGGTCCGGTCCGCACACACTCTCGCGGAACACTTTTGCGGAGACAACGGGCGAGCGGAGCGCGTTCTTCTGGGTTCGTCGCATTTCCTGACGGGGAGTTTGGCGTCCGAGTCGAACTCGAAAGGGTTCCGCGTGCTGGATTTTCCCGATCCTTTTCGGTTGCCAGCAAGGTGCGGGCCTCGTGCACCGGTCAATGCATCGATTCGAACGATGGCAAAGCACGAAAGTTAAATTTCTCCGGAGGCCGCTTCTCGTTGACCGGGGTTTTCCCCGATCGCGATGATAGAGTGCGGGCGAGGAAGCGGAGGCCAGGCATGTCCAAAGTGGTGGAATGGGTTCTGGTTGTGCTGGGCGCAACACTTACGGTTTGGGGGCAGGGGTTGGCGGCGACCAAACCCGCGCAAACCGAGACCGATGAATATACGCGCTACGAACTGCTTTCCCCGGAGAGCTCAAGTTTCGCGATCCGCTATGAGGTGACGGCTACGACCGCGGGGGCGAAGTATTTCTTCAATCCGATCCGCAAGGGCAGTGTGGCCAGCGACGAGTCGGTGGTGAGCGCGATGACCGGGCAACCCTTGCGCTTCGAAGTCGTAAGCGGCGAGGAGGCAGTGAAGGAACCCTTGATGAAGGGCGCAGACACGTCGGTGGATTACATCAAGGTGTACCTGGGGCGGCCGGTGCCCTCCGAAGGGCAGGCTCGACTGCTGATTCTGAAAACGTACAAGGACGCCAAGAGCTACTATCGCGAGGGCGAGGCCATCGTCTTCAGCCGGTCGCTGAGCATTCCGCGGAACAGCGTTGTGCTGCCCGCGGGATATGAACTGGTTGCGTGCAATCTGCCGTCGCAAATTCTGCAGCAGCCAGATGGACGAATCGCGATCAGCTTCATGAACGGCAGCGGCGCCGAGGTGCCCTGGGTCGTGAAAGGCAAGCCCGGGGCGGAAACGGGGAGTCTGGCGGCGCCCCAGCCTCCGGGTTCGGCGAAAAGCTGGGAGGCGCCTTTCGAAGGAGAAACTGAGCAGGAGCGCATGTCGGAACGTGCGCACCAGGACCGGGAGATAGTCTACTTCCTCGAGCAGCCGGAAACCCACGCATTCCGTCTTTATCACGACTATACGGAGTCGCGCCCGGGAATCGACAAGTATTTCAACATCGTTCGCGCCGGCAGCACGGTATCGGATCCGGTGGCCTATGTGCTCGACACGGGAGAAAAGCTCCTGACGAAAATAATGACCGGCGCAGAACTGGCGGCCGCAAAAATAAACGCGGGAGAGCCGGTCGACCGAGCCGCACAGGTGGTGGTGATTGCCTTCTCGCCGGTGATGGCGGGACAGAACGTGCGGGTGCGAATCTCGGAGACCTACTCGGCTCCGGCGAGCTATCGCTTGGAGGGAGACACCCTGGTGTTTGACCGGAGCCTTGGACGTCCGCGCAACGCCGTGCTTTTACCGGAGGGATGGTACGTGACCGCCAGCTCAATTCCGGCGACGGTCACACAAACGGCGGACGGTCGCATCCGGCTGGATTTCTGGAATGGCAGGCCGGACCCGGTAGACGTGCTGATCAAGGCGAAACGCCGGGCGCGTTAAGGCAAATTCTAGGTCTGTCGCGTTGCACCGTCGCCCCGAGTTGGCTGCGAGTGAGGCGCGGGTGCAGTCGAGCGACGCCGCCGTCCCAGGACGGCTATTCGGAAGCCACGTCTTGCTGGCCGTAAACCACCGATCCTGTGTCCGGTTACGGATAACATCGCATAGTCCGAGCGCCACCCGCAATCGCTGACCAAGCCTCCGACAAGACGATTTGAACGAAGCCGCTCGCGCGGAAGCCACCCTGAGGCGATGGAGTCATGTTTAGATCGATGAGCATCAATAACTGACTTTTTAGTGAAAGCCGCTTCTGGCAAGGCTTTTGAGACCGAAGTCGATTCAATTCCCATAGCTCCCCGCGTCCGCCGCACCCGCGAGCGGCTTCCTTCAAGTCGTTGTATCAAAAGCGACCGCCGCAGACCTGAGCCGGCTACTGACTTCTCTGCGGTCGCTTCTGATACAACACTAGGACTTCTCGATACTGATAACTAGCGGATCAGATAGGTATTGACGTACTCGATAAGATGCTGGCGGTGATGGGCGCGATAGTCAGGATAGTCGGAGCGGACGCCCGCATCCGCAGCGTTGATGGCGATCCAGGCACCGAGGACGTTGGCTTTTTCGAGATTCCGGATATTCCGGATCGAAGGATCGAGGTTAATTTCAATCAGCGCACCGGACTTGAGCTTGGTGTCGATGTCGGCGAGCATGGCGCGCAGTGCTGCGTGTTCTTCGGCGATGGTGTGGCGATACCCGCTGGGCGTAACCACTACAGCATTCGCGTCCGAGCCGCCAGCGACAATAAGCTGGTCCAGAGTACGAGCGCCATGGGCAACGCGGAACTGCTGGTAAAGGATCCAGGAGGAACGCCCATCCTGGGTGGACGCTGCGAGCTCGGAACAAATTCGAAGAATGGCGTCCGGGGTGGTGAACGCCGGCCGTGTGATCGCGGGTTTGACGATTTCATGGCCGGCGCGCTTGGCCCATTGACCGAGCGCGGAAATTGTCGAGTTGCCATAGGGCTCGGCGATGACGGCAGCCACAAACTTCTCGCGTGCGCCGGTCTGATCGCCCGCCTGAAGTAGCGCATCGCCCCAGTAACGGTATGCCGTTTCACGGTCGGGGTCGATTGCGATAGCCTTCGCAAACCAGTTGCCCGCGTTCGATCCGTCTTTCATTCGGAAAAAGGAGTCGCCCGCGTACACGGCGGGATCGTACCAGCTAGGATCGAGGGCTGCAGCTTGGGTGTAAAGTTTGGCAGCGGCGGCCCAGTCAGATCGTCCGAATGCGCCTTCGGCTTCGTGAAAAACAGCTTGCGCGTCAGGCTTACCGTGGTAGGTGTAGCCAACGGTGAGCGGGATGCCCGCTACGACGGCGCCCACGAACGTTTTACTGCCGAGATTGAGAACATCGCGAACGTACGCACTGTTGTCACCAAGAGCCTGAGCGCGCTTGATTTCGTTCATTGCCTGTAGGTGAACTTTCATCCGGTCGTGGGGATCGGAGAGGGTAGCTTCCTTGGCTAAAAGGCCTGCACCGTAACGCTCGGCGAAGACGGCGACAGTCGGGTCCTGGCGGGAAAGGTCTTCATAAAGAGGGAGGGCTTCCAACGGCTTCTGTGCGAGGAACAGTTCGTCCGCGTGCTGCCGTTCGGATTCGAAGTTGGGCTCGTGGTGGGATACGACTGATGGTGAAGTTTGAGAGGCGACTTGGAGCGGGAGAACTGAGGAGACGATCGCAACGAAAACAAAAGCGTAATGCCGCATGCTTCTCCGAGACTCCCTAGCCAGGGTCGCGCCGCGCAGAGCCTATTATATAAAGGCCCAACTCCAATCCGTACAGGAAAACCAGTAACCGTGACCAGATTCCGGTTGGTCGGCTACTCGGAGGTTGGCCCAAACGGAATACGAGCGAGATAACTCCCTCTGTTTCCTTGCGCCCAACCAAATGTCTTCGAAGCCGAATTCCGGCCCGAAATAACGGTGGCGGCAGGGACGACCATCACTGAACGCCACCGGGTTCCGACACTGCTCCGGCGCACTGAACCTGAAAGCAGAAAGCCCTGTCCACAAAAGACTGGACTTCTGACATGGAGAGATCTTCGATGCCAAGACCATTATGGCCGGCCCCGTGCGCCGGCGCTTTTTTTATTGAAAGTTTGACGCATCTAACTAGCCAAGGGCTTCGCCCTTGATATCCCTCCGGGATATGGAGCCAGAGGTCAGGAGCCAGAAGCCAAGATCGTTCGGACGTAAGCGTTGAGCAGCTTGCTGGTTTCTTCCAGGGCG
>JBEKPJ010000011.1:0-164946 GCA_049520935.1 Terriglobales bacterium
CACACTTATCCCACCGCCCTCCACACTCCATTCCAGGATCTCGTCGCGCTTGTTTCCGTCCAGGCAGAACTTAATCAGACAAAGGAAAACTCTGGCAGGGGCAAAGAATGTGAGACGTTACAACCGAGGCGAGAGCAGACGAGAACATCGTCACCCTCGATTGGTTTACCCGCAACCGCTTCTTCCCGCTGCGCGAAGGCAGCACGTGGAAAGAGGCAACGGCGGTAACTCACAAGTCGGCGATCGAGCAGGACATTCTCGCGCAGTTCGGCGGTCTTCCGTTGAAGAACGGTTTCATCCGCACAGACAACTATCGGACGCGGGTATTGAAGAAACTGGCCAAAAATCTGGGGCTTCCGAAATTGAATTTCCAAGTGCTGCGGCGCACGATGGCGACGCTGGCCCAAACCAAGGGCGGTGTCAAAGATGTGCAAGGCGTCTTGGGTCACAGCAAGGCCGACACCACGGTGAATGTCTACATGCAGCAGATCGAAGCGGGCGTGAAACAGACGCTCGATGCGATCTACTCGGGGCTGACGACGCCGGAAATGAGGGCCGGCTTGTAAAACTTTTGAGAAGTTTGGTACGGTTTGGTACGGTTGGCATTTTCGATGGCGTGCAAGTGATAGAATCAAAAGCGTTGGGCGCATAACTCAGCGGTAGAGTGCCATCCTCACACGGTGGAAGTCGTAGGTTCAAATCCTACTGCGCCCACCATTTGTTTTCTTGGGCTTGCAGGGAATCAAGCCCGAGAGTCCAATCGAGTAGCCGGACGGGATTACTCCCGTCCAGCCCTCTAAGAACTGTGCATGAAAGTTTCCCTTCACACAGCTCAAGCCCTTCGAACGCCTCTTGCGGAGAGACGCGGTTTCGAGACAGGAATTCGCTGGCGGTGAGCCCTGTCATGGCACTCCGGATGAAGTAGAACGCGATTCTCGGCGCTGGCGGAACCACCCATCACACGGGGGACGCAATGGTGAAGCCGCCAGCCCGTGATCCGAGTGATTCTTCCCTTGCAGAGAACGCAGAGGCCGCGTTGTTCGTTCCAGAGAAAGCGAAGTACACGAGAACCGCGAAACGAGTCACGCATTTGAGCCCCTTCGCGTTGCTCGAAGTAGGTCTCGCAGGCGGGGTCGTAGGGGTTCGCGGCACCTTGGACTTTAATGTGTCGCTTGATGGGGGTGCGACGGGCGTGGTGCAGCCAAACTTGAGTGGGCTGCCCCTCGTCATCACACGTGTCGCCGAAGAAGGACCAGTCACGACCACGATGCAGCGTAAAATACTTCTGTTTGCGCCAGCTTGTGGTCTTGTTCGGGTGCCTGCGTCGTGCCCATTGCCTTAGACTAGAGAAGATTTCGTGATCAACGCGAGCGAACGTGCGTTTACTCACCACGTGCCGATGATAGTTGGCCCAGCCCATAATTTTGGGGTTGAGTTGATGGATCAGATCGGCGGCCGACATGCCCAGCGCGGCTTTGATTGTCTTCCGGATGCCGCCCAGAAAGGTTTTGACATTCTTCTGGGAAGGCTTGATGAGCAGTTTCCCGTTGGGATACTTGCGCACGTTTTGTCCAAGGAAATCAAAACCTTTCTCCACGTGAGTGATGACCGTCTTCGCGGGAGAAAGTTCCAACCCTCGTTCTTGCAGGAACTGCTCGACGAGGGGCTTGATTTCTCCTTCCAGTAGTTCTTTAGTTCTACCGGTGATGATGAAGTCATCCGCATAACGGACGAGATTGACACAGGGAAGTTTACCTCCGAGGGAGGAGTGCGGCTTTGTCGGAAACTTTTCCTTCAAGAGCCGCTCCAGTCCATTCAACGCGCAATTGGAAAGCGCGGGTGAGATAATTCCGCCTTGTGGCGTACCATCCATTGTTTCGTGAAGGACGTGTTTTTCCATATACCCGGATTTCAACCACTTTTGGAGAATGGCTCGGTCCATGGGGACATGAGTCAGAAGCCAATCGTGCGAAATTCGGTCGAAACAGGACTTGATGTCACCTTCTAGAATCCACTGCGGATGTGGCTTGACCAGTGCTATGAAGCACTGTTCCATCGCATCGGCGCAGGACCGCTTCTGGCGAAACCCATAGGAGTTGTTGTCAGAGGTGGTTTCCACCACGGGATCGAGTGCAAGCAAATGCAATGCCTGTTGGGCTCGATCTTTCATAGTGGGAATTCCGAGCGGGCGCATCGTTTTGCCATCCGATTTCGGGATGTAAACACGTCGAAGAGGCTGAGGTTGATAGCCTCGTTGCTTGAGTGCATGTACGGCCTGTGTCTTCATTTCTGGTGTGTCCCAGATCTCTTGGTCCACCCCAGGGGTTTTCTTGCCATTGTTTTCCGTCACTCGCCGAACGGCAAGAACCTTGCCGCTGTATGAGTGGGTCAGCAGGTGTTGCAAGGCTCGCACCTTGCCCCATCTACCAGCCTTCGTCGCCTGCACGATACGCACTTGGAGTCGGCGAACGTTGCAGTTGATGGCTTGCCAATCAATGGCGTACCATTCCGCCGCTTCGCTTGAGACCGCACCAACAGCTTTCACTGTCGTCATCTGCTTTGCCTCATAGGCCGATTTACCCAGTTCTCTCGTGGGAAGTACCAGAAGGAAGTCAGCCCGCTTTCGCGCCCGGTAATGTTGTCCACTGGATGGATGCAACCGGTATCCGTTCCATTACAGACCGGCATTCGCTTTCTCCTTCCTCTCATGTCCGCATCGCCATCGGCGCATCTTGCGATGTGCTTTCCCTTGTGAGGGAGCGATACGGATTTATCCTGTTCCGTTGAAATGACGCGATAGGTTAGGTCTGCTCTTTACGCCGGCAGTGTTATGTGACCATGACGGAGAAGTGGGTAGTCTCCGTGCCCACTGCAATAAGAACCGCGCAGCATCTTAGGTTCTCTTTGGGTGACGACGCTTACGAGCATTCGTGTATTCTGACCTTGCTATCAAGCCTAGCCCCTCTCCACATCGTGCTAGTAGATGCACCGTCGCCTCGCGGTTCCGATGCTACCCTTGCGGGTACGGGTTCATTGTCCGAGGGCTTCGAACGGTTTGTTGCCGCCCCGCTCCTACCTCGTAGGCTACGTACGATGGTACGTAGGGTCTGATCCGTGTTTTCCCTCCTTCAGACAATCGTTCCAACAGCTTTCAGTTCGCACACCCACAATCCAACCCACAACTACTGCACCGTTGCGTTCATCCCCACAGCTGTCAGGAATGCGCCTTGCGCCGTTGCGCCGTCCGTGTTTCATCTCCGTCGCCTTGGGTGTAGATATCCAGCGTCGTCTGAATGTGGCGAAGCAGTTCATCGACTTTTCGAGGAAATCCCGGAGGAGGAGCTCCAGCAGGCGCTCTCCGACTGCCGGGCATGAGGGGAAGACACGAAACGGGCAGCATTGCACGCTAAGGAATGCAAGTCATTGATTTACAAAGCCATGGTGGATTCACGACTTGGGCCATGTTTGCCCATTTCGCACATTCGTAACCCATTGAAAATGTTGAACAGATAGCGGCTTAGCGTGCTCAAAAATCCGTATCGTGTCTTTTCCTCTTTTCTGAGCTGCTCTCGTTGCGAGACATCGTCTTGGCGGACCCGCGAACAAAGCGCGGACGCCCCACATGATCCGACACGGCACGGCCATGGTCCTTTTACAGGCTGGCATGGCTATTGCGGTGATGGCTCTGTACCAGCGTCATGACAGCGTCGGAACGACCCACATCTATCGCGAGGCCGACATCTTGCCGAGGATCGCCACAATCGAATCTGACGAGGGCAATTCCTGAGTACGCCAGATGAGTTCGGCGCGTGGGTTGACGATCTGCACCTGGGTGCTGTGGTTGCTAATCGCGCGTGCGCCTTCGTTGAAGAAGGTGCGGAGGGCGGCGACATCCTCTGCGCGGGGTAGGGCCGCGATCCATCCGGGACGAGCGTGGAATCGGTCAAGCCATTTTTTCAACGATTCGGGTGTGTCGGTGGCGGGATCGATGCTGAGCGAGAGCAACTGGATTCGGTGCTCGATCTGATCGTGCATCAGACGTTGCACGCGCTGAAAGACCGCGCCTTGAATTGGGCAGGTCGTGGTGCATTCGGTGAAGACCAGATGCAATGCTGTGGAGTGTCCTCGCAGGAGTGCGGCGAGGCTGGTGGATGCACCATCGGCCGTGCGCACGGGAATATCGGGAACGGGTCGCGAAGGATTGACACGTCCATCGTGATCGAGGGCGGGACCCTCTGCGAAGGAAACTCGCGGCAGCCCGAGACACACGGCGGCTGCGGCGGCGAAAAGCTTAGAAACTGCTTGTCTCCGCGTCAGGCCGGAGTCACTTCGGTTCATGGTTTTCCTCCGTTAGAAAACGCCAGATGGCGGTGCATTGGGAATCATCGATCGTGTAACGAGGCATTTCTACGTTGATCACAATGTAGGCGGGATCGACACCTTTTCGCAGAACTGTGCAAAAGGCAGCGGGACTATAGCGCGAGGGAGGACCGCCTCGTCTGGAGCGTGGAACAAGGAGAAAATCGCGGGTCAGCCGGGGGGCGTTCGAGCGCGGCACATCCGGGCCCGTGCCTGCGGCATGGCAATTGGAACAGCGGATCACGTCAGGGGGTAGGTCGTCCGGATGCGTGGACATGCGACCGTGCAGATCGGCCTTGCCCGTAAAAAGATCGTGCCCAAGAAGAATCTGCCTTCGTTCCGATGCAGAGGGGTGTGTCTGCGCAAGTAGCAGGGCCGACGAGACAGCAAATATTGAAAAGCATGCCGACCACCGTGTCGATGGCCGGCTTTGGGCTTTGAATCCGACTAACGCCATTCCTGGAACAACCTCGCGATCCTTATGGGATTTGGATGGTTGTCGAAACGCTCGGCACTCCTTGTGAGTTGAGAGCGAACAACATGTAGTAGCCGGGCAGCACAACACCAGGGTCGGACGGGACCGTCATTGTGTACGAGTAACCGTTGGATGAGCCGATGGTCAGAGGCACGCGCCGCTGATCATTATTGACGGTGTGTGTAATCGACGAAAGCCTCATCAGCACGAACGACGTTACGGTAGAGTTGGTCGTCACGGTGATGCTGCTGCCTAGAGCCGCGCTGGTTGGGGCTTGCTGGATCACCGGACGAGTCGCCGGGGTGCCGTTGGAGTTCAGCAGATAGGGTGGAGTGAGGATCTCCGCGTTCAAGTGGTTTTCCACGCAGCCTGTGCCGCACTGTCCGCCGCCGCCGACAAAGACGCGACCGTCGGGCAGAAGGAGCGCGGTGCTGTGATAGGTGCGTGGGGTTTGCATTGGGTTCAGCAGGCTGAACATTTGGGTGGAGGGGTTCCAAATTTCCGGCGTAAGCACTGCCGCCGTATCGGTGAAGGGCTGCGGAATGCTTTGGCCACCGACGACGACGACACTTCCGCTCGGCAGCACGACGCCGCTCGAGAATGCGCGAGGATAGGTCATTCCGGTGAGCTGCGTTACCTGCACCGGGGAGTTTGGACCGGCGGAGATGTTGATTTGATAGGCGGAATTGGTGGCATAGATCGTGGAGTTGCCATCCTGCTGATAGGCGGGCGCGCCACCGACTTTCAGGATCTTGCCGATGTCGTAAAGAACGGCGTTGCCGTTGATGCTATAAGGATCGTTCCCGCGGTCGCCTGCCGACTGAATGGTACCGGCTCCGCTGGTAGTAATCCAGTTCATTTGCGCGCTTGGACCGGCTTGGAAAACACTGCCGCCACTTTGTGCGAACAGCCAGAGATGGTTGTCGCCGCGATAGACGCCCTGAGGATCGGGGCCGACGACGTTGGTTTCAGGAACACCGGTCAACTCAGCCCAGCCGCCGCCTTCCGTCCACACTTCCGCGTTCTTACCGCCCAGGCCGCCGCTCCACGATCCGCCGAACGTGAAGACGGAACCGGTTGAAAGCAGCGTGTCGCCTTCGTAACCGCGCGGGATGTTCATCTCCGCGTCGGCACTCCAGGCGTTTGTGACGGGATTAAAAATGCTTGTCTTCGGGCTGCTGGAACCACCATTGACGAGGACGTTTCCATTCGGCAGTAACGCTGTTCCGGGGCAGAACATATCTGCTGGCGGGGACGTAACGACGGTCTGTGAAGAGGCATAGGTTGCGGGATTGAAGATGCCGGTATAAGTCTGCCCAGCTGCGTTGCCGATGTCGCCCTCGTAACTGAATTGCTCATAGGCAGACCACATGAGCACGTTGCCGTTGGGCATATTGGCGACCGCGATGGGATTGACGGCGAGGGGGGTCACCGGACTCCAGGTCGATGGCAGGGTGAGGGGCGAGATTCCCGAAACGTCGATATAGAACTGGTCGTTGAGTTGGCTGGCACTTTGGCACGGCCACTGGATGACTCCGGCCCCGGCTGCCAGCGAATTCCCCGAGATGTTGACGCATTGGCCGCTACTGCGCGAGAGAAGGTGGAAATAGTTTCCTTCTGCGGAAATGGTCCATTGATCGTTGTATTGGCTTGAGCTCTGACAAGTCCACTGAATGAGCTGGGTGCCCTGCTGCTTGGAGTTACCCGGCACGTTCAGGCAGAGACCACTGTTTTGAGAAACGACGTGATAATACGAACCGATTGGTGTAAATGTCCACTCTTCCACGACCGCTCCGGCGCATGGCTCTTGGACCATCAGAGCACCGGTGCCAGTGGAACCGCCACTGGGTTGAACACATTGGCCACTGCTTACCGAAAGGATTTCTGTCTGGGCTGATGCCGAAGCAACGAGGAAGAAGCTGGCAATCAGGAGGCAAAGAACGATAGCGAGGCGGACGAAGAGGCGTTTGGGCATTCTCACAGCATCTCCTTCAACTGTTTTCAAAACCTGGAAAGTCTGGCGCCGCTGGGGTAACGGCTAGCGGCTTGAAGATGAAGATATGGAGGCGTAAGAACCTGGCGCTTCACAACTGCAACTTCGAATCAGGCTATTCGCCCCACGCGAATAAGTCGAGACAGTATGGCAAGGCCATGTGGACATTGTCAACGTGCAGGATTTTGCAGTTGCTGTGCAGTGTGGCCTAACGTCACTCTCGTGCCTATTAACTGCAAACTTGTACGTCGGCCGAAAACCCCTGAACAATGGCAATTCATCCCAATTTCTGGTGACCGTTCGCACCTCCCCCCTCGCCGTCTAGTTGGTAATCGAAACAGCACGCCCTGTATCAGGCGTTGAAAACCTTCGGGCAGATTCCGAAGTCACTGGCCTAATCGAGGTGCGATTGGCGGCTCTTTGCGATGGCGATTCGTGGGCTGATTGCGCTGCCATTGGCGGCGTGGAAGCGAGGCGAATGGGGCGCGGTGCGGCGAGTGTGGCGTGTGGGCGGCGGGTGAGCGCTCTCCTTCTTGGGGTATGAACAGGTGTCGAGCTGTACGCAACCTGTAGACAAAAGCGGTTTGCGGCACTCAACTCGTAGACTGCCACGCGAAACGCTGCATGGAACCTAGACAAAAATACTGCACTGAACATGTAGAGAACGTATGCGCTTCGGAACTCGGGCGCGCGGATGTCTGCATGGAACAAAGAAGCTTGCTTGTGTCGCAAGTGGCTGTAGAATCGATTCTCCTGAAGAGCCCGGATCCATTCTCGACTCCGGTACGGCCAACTCTCGCGCGGTGGACTCCCGCATTTTGCATGCATCAAGGATCGCGGCAGTCTACAGGTGGAGTGCAGGAAATCTACAGGTTGCGTGCAAAATAATCGGCGCAATAATGTCTACAGGTTGAGTGCACCAGTCTACAGCTTCACGGCTCTCCCTCAATGTTGGTGCACCGAGTCCTGGTTGTTAACCTGTCAGGATGATCGTATCTAAGAACGTGATCGCAAGAGAGTTGCTCCCGAGAACAGCCCATCTGAAGTTAAGCCGAACGGGAAACACGGAAATCGCCAAAACCTGCGGCGGACATACTCTGCCACGGATTCGCCATGAGAATAGAGTCTAGGCATATCGATGCGGAGCAGGGTCAGACCGCAGGCCGGCTCTGGTACTCTGCGGAATTCGGTACACCTTTCGGCAGAACCGAGACATACCTTTTTACTGCTGGTGTGGGCAGCACAGGCGAGATATTCGCCTCCGTGTTCGTTGACTTCCAAATAGTCGGCGATGCCTTCGCAGTTCGAGCGATTACAAAGAATCAGTCGATCCGGTGGATGATCTAGTCGAAAATATTCCATGAAATCCTCCAGTGATGCTGGCACCCTGCGGCTCATTCCAAATCTCAGTCAGGCTCTCGTTGCTAGAGGAAGGACTTGCCACACTCCATGCAAGAAGCCCTCAGCCTGGACGTGATCAAGCCGCAAGACGGACACGTCCTTTGCGATCTAATCCCGGCGATCTGCGGTTTCAGCCCGCGCATCCGGTAGATGAGCAGGATCATGAATAGCGCGATAAAAAGAGCGATAGAAATGCTGGTTGCGCTCATAGGCGTGGTGCTCTTAGGGAATGTGGGGTTGGTTCCATGAGTGAACCCCCATTTCTATCGGTTGCGCAAAGAGGCCGTCGGCAAGGGTTGTCGAAGGGACGGAGATATGCGGAAGGGACTTCTCAAGCGTAGTCCCCGGCGTCAGCAATAGCAACCAGGCTTGGAAACGGACATCCGCGCTGTGACAGCTATGACCTCTGGCTCAACCCCGCTATGACGAATGTGGCTGCGGCGTCCGATCTCCTGAAGCCCTGCGATGCCCGGCTGATGCGGTGCTATCCCGTGAGTCATGCGGTCAATCACGTGGCGAATGTCGGCGCTGCGTGCACCGCTCCGGTGGAAATTGCCTAGCGTCGATGTCTCCTGCTCGCGCCGCGGGCGCTCGTTTATCGCCGTGCATGGCGGTCTTGAAGCCGCGCGGCATCGACCACGATTTATTCCAGAACTGTGTCGTTTATTGCCAACGCTGCAGTTTGCACTTGGAGCGGTAAAGGAAAAGGCCGCCCTGATGATTAGGACGGCCTTTCCGTTCTTCGAGATTGTTCTTGTAACCAGATCCGGTAGGGAGCAATCGAGTTCTATTTGCCAAACATCACAAGTCCATAATGCATCTCACCAATTGTCATCACGATGAAGCTGGCCGTCATCATCTGAGAATCGTCAAAGTGCCTCCGAGCCTCACTTCACCACGACCTGGCCGGTCATCTTCGGGTGGATCGAGCAGTAGTAGGAATACGTTCCCGCCTTGGTAAATGTGTAAGAGAATTTTTCGTCCGTATCCATCACCTTGGACTTGAACAAGCCGTCCGTGCTCACCGCCGTATGGGGAATGTCATCACTGTTTGTCCAGGTAACCGTCGCTCCGACGGGTACCGTGATCGTCTGCGGCCCGAAAACGAAATTATCGATTTTCACCGCCGCAGTTGCCGCGGAGGGTTGATCACTGGCCGTGACGCTTGTTGATCCCGCCCATAGCAGCAGCACCGCAATCACTACCGGCGTCGCCAAACTCGCAAACCACAGGTCTTTCCTCGTCATTGTTTTGTTTCCTCTCTAGATTTGATTTTGGTGCTTGATCTTCGGTTGTTCGGACCAGATCCTTCGGGCTCACCCCAGGAGCGAGTCAACTACGCCCGAGCCGCCCCTATTCCCTGAAGCCGAAGATCCCGAGTCCGCGAGTGGCGAATCGACGATTGCCAGGCTGCGCCCGCTGACCACATAGTTCACGTCCGTGATACCCAACACCTTCTGCAACTGGTCGGGCGGCACCTTCATGGGGCCGGCTGAGGGAGCCGTTCCCGGCGCAGGTTGAGGGAAGGCGGTCGACATCGCGGTGTGGAACGAAACCTTACCTTCGACCTTCTGCATGATCTGATGAATATGGCCGTTTAACACCGTTACGGAACCGAAGCGCTTGAGGTAAGACAAAGCTTGCTCACTGTCGTCGGTTCCCCAGCCCCAATCGGGATAGATGGTCCAAAGTGGAATGTGTGCGAAGAGCACAATCGGAGTGCTGGCGGAACGGCCCTTGAGATCGTCCTCGAACCACTCCAACTGTTCGTGACCGAGCGACCCCATGCCTCCAGCCTTCAAATTAGCAACATTTACCAGACCGACAAAATGCACACCCTTGTGATCAAAGCTGTAATACCCGGTGCCCTTTGTACCCTTTCCAAAGCGCTGGAGATACTCATCGCCGTTGTCGCTCAGCATGTCATGCTCGCCGGGGACGAAGTAGATCTGCTTTGCCGACGCTCCTCTTAGTGTCTGATCCAGCGTATCGAATTCACTGGGCTTCGAGAGCTGGCTCAGATCACCGGTGTGAATAATGAAATCCGGTTTGTAGGCCACCGCATTGATCTTGTTGATTGCCGCCTGCAGAGTAGCGGTGACATCCGGATTGGCCGGCTTGTTAAATCCGATGTGACTATCACTGATCTGCACAAAGCTGAAATCCGCGGCGACGCCAGCACCTTTGCCGCTGTCCTTGGCGAAAGCCCGAGACACCGGAATGCCACCGCTCATAGTCCAGACCAGGCCTGTACCCGCCCATGCCATGCACTTTAAGAACCCGCGGCGGTCGACTCCGTCGTTGTTAAGGTCTTGCAACTTCTGATCGATGAAATCTTGCTTTTTGTCCGGCATTTGCCCTCCGTGGTTGGTAGCGCTCTCAGTTGATAACCGATACGAGTTGTTTTCATTCCACCGATTTATTCCGATGGTCCGATTTCGACGCGACTCGGTTAACCGGGTCCGTTAACGCCACTTAGAAATCCGCCGAGATGCCCCGTCAGCCCCACAATCAATACCGCGAGCGCTTCGATCGGAAGACGGTACTTTGGCAAAGATCGGTCGGGAGAGCGGTGCACCCGCCTGTGGATCCAGAAGACTGTCCAGATCAATATGCTGGATAGGCATCCCAAGATAAGGTGCATCAGTAGGATCCCTTTTAGCTTCTGCCTCTCGAGCGCCCACTGCCACGCTCCAAGGCCGGACGCCACTACCGGTACCGTTGAAATCGCGGCTAGCAGCAAATTGAAATAGGCTGCGGCAGCCAGCGTCTGGTTCTTCCTCCATTGCGCTAGGTAGTCGAACGCCACCGCCGTGATGAACAGAGCGATTGGAAAATGGATCAACACGACATGTTGCGCGTGCTTGGCCAAAAGTACCATCTTGAGATCGAAAGGATTTACCATCGCTGAGCCCCTGTGAGATTGAAAAAATTGCGGACCGCGCCGAAGGTCGCGGGAAGAAGCTCGGGAAGATGCCGTGCTAGCCTGCGTCTCCACGGGCCCGCTGCCGCGCACAAGCAAGAGCATGGCGCTGCCCTTGTCGACGTTTAACACCTTGCTTGTGGAGCTCAAGGTGACTTCGCCAACCAGCGGGGTACGTCGGGCATGGAATACCGTTAGGTTGCCAAACCCGTAGGCGCCGCAAGCGTTCACCGAGAAGAACCAAAACGCTTGCGGATGGTCGTTGTTGTCGATCGTCCCGCGGCACGGAGTTCCCAGATCCTGGCCCCCATAGGCCAGAGCGCCCTGGCTGGAATATTTCCCCACGACCTGCGATCCCACCATGACTGGCCCATCGATACCGTAAGAAATCTGGTCGCCTCCGATTTGAACTTGGGTGTCGGTATCCGCGCTTGAGGTCAACCGAGGTGTGACCGCAAGTACTGCACATGTTTCGACGCTATCGCACGCAGGTTGCTGGTAATTGAGATGGTCAGGTTGTCAAGCTGCACTTGATCGAATTGAAATGAGATCCTCGATTCGTCAGATCCCTTTCCAGGGGTAATGGCTTCGACGACATGCCCTGTCACCCTGGAGCCGGCACGCAGGGTTTTCCCCACGCTCAACGGCACGTCCTGCATGACCGTCGCCGTGATCGCGTCTCCGCTTCCACTCTTGTCCGAGCGCAAGGTGGAATTCAAGCTGACCGGAATTGACTGTGCCCGCTGGAATCGATTCCGCAGATCGCGTGTTCTGCTTCTGGGAGGTTTGATCGTCCTGCTTCAGATCTTCTCCTGTCCCGGCGTGCAGGTACATCGGCAACTTGCACAACGCCAGTCCCAGCATCCTCAAGTTGTATTTCATTTTGTTCCTCCTAGGATTTGCAAAGAGCGCGTGTGGTTGTTCCGCACCAGTATTTCTGCGGTGACTCCTGCGGGCGCTCTGTGACTCGTTGTGCACAACCGACAGCAGTCGGTTTTATTCCACGCAAATATTTGGGAGTTATGGGAATAAAACGACCATCCGCCTCTTCACTCTGTGTGGGCACCGTAAGCCAGCTTGCCGCCGAGTCGTTCGAGCCGCTAGCCACGCCTCACTTCGAGCGGCTCTATAATTTTGCCTGCTGGCTGACGCACGACCGGCAAGAGGCCGAGGATCGTCTGCAGGAGACTTACGTCAAGACACTTAAAGAGTTTTGCTCGTTTCAGCCGGGCACGAATTTTCGCGCCTGGATCTACAAGATCCTACGGAATACGTTCCTGACCGCCCGCACCGGATTGAAGGCAACCGCGACCGTGCCGCTCGATCGTGAGGGCCAAAAGGAAAATCTGCCCGCAATCAAGGAAACACCAGAGAGCATTTTGCTGCAGCGTTGGGGTGGGCAGTTCGGGCAGCAGCCTTTGAAGCAACTGCCCGTTGCGTATCGCGAAACCTTGTTGCTGTGTGAGGTTGAAGAGATGTCGTATCGGGAAATTTCTGCCACGCTCGCCATCCCGATGGGCCGAACGGTGAACAATGGTTTGTGAATCACGAAAAGCAAAACTCGACACCTACGTCGACGGTGAGCTTTCAGAGCAGGAGATGCGAATCTTCGATGCACACGTGCGGGAATGCCCCTCGTGCTCGACGAATGCCCTTGCGCGAGTTCAAATGAAGCGCCTGATTCAAGTTAGTGGAAAGCGCTTCGTTCCCAGTTCTGATTTCGGGAGACAGATAGAGTAGACCATTACATCCAAACCGCAGCGCAGTTTCCGTCTGCGATGGATGTTAGCGTCGGCGAGAGCCGTCATTCTCGCGGTCGGGACGTTTACTTCGATCTATGTGGGGTCCTGGTCCTGGTCCGGTAAAAACCAAGCCTCACGAGATCGCGTTTACAGCGAGATAGCCGACTTGCACGTGGGCGACCCCCAGTTCATCGCCCGTGGACGTGATTTCCGCGGATCGGCACACTGTGAAGCCCTGGTTCCAGGGAAAAATCCCCTTCGCGTTCGATTTGCCGGAACTCCAGAACTCCGAGTTCTCTCTGCTTGGAGGCCGAATGACCTATCTCGACCAAACGCCAGGCGCGCACCTGATCTATGACGTGCGAAAGCATCACATTTCAGTGTTCGTGTTCCAGGAACGGTCATTGTCAGCGAGGTTGGACGAAAATTATCTCTCGCCGAAGCAACTGCCGTTCAACATGGAAACATGGAAGTCGGGGCGGGCTTCGCTATTTCGTAATTGGCGACGCGAGTACCGCGGACATTGATAGTCTCGCGAAATTGTTTACAGCCGCGTCATAAGGTTTGACGTCGTAAATCGGATGCCCCTTAAGATGAGATCGCCTATCCGCTTCTGTGCCTGGCCGGGGTGCGAACCTCTTTCGGCGCGATTCTCTCGACTGATCGGAGACAACGCTGCATTCACCGCCGCGTACATGGACAAGCAGATTCCATGCCGGGATTCCGGCTGCATTTTGACGTTGGATACGCAAGATTGCGCGCTACGATAGCATTATTTTTTCTTGGTTCGAGGACTTTTTGCCTGACCGGGCTGGCCGTTTCAATGTTGACGCCCCTGTTTCTGATCGGACAACAGAAAAGCCGTTTTTTGGGGCTGCTGCCGTCCCACAGACGTCGTCTGAAATGATCGGTCGGATGTCGTTGGCGACATGAGGATAGTTCCAATGAAGAGATGGCGCGCTATCGGGATCGCTTTGCTCCTCAGCCCCTCGATCGCTCTGTCCGCAGCGTGGGCGCAGCAGGATCCCGGCCCGCGAAAGGGCGCTCCGGGGGCAGGTGGGCCCTATCTCGCGCTCACTCCCGCCGAATTGTCTTTGTTCAGCCAGGGGTTTCTCCGCTTCGGAAAGCAGGTTTCAGTGTCGGGCGCGATTGAAAAAGGCAAGGGGCTGGGACCGACATTCAATGGCAACAGCTGCGGTATGTGTCATGCCCAGCCTACCGGCGGCGGGAGTAGCCCAGGACCGGCGGCTCCCGAGGAACCACATCCGAATCCGCAGGTTGCTCTGGCTACCCTCGACGGAGCGACGAATTCGGTGCCTCCATTTATCACCGCCAACGGGCCGGTGCGGGTGGCTCGGTTCGTGCGCAAGGCGGATGGCACGCTCGATGGCGACGTTCACGGACTCTATACGATCGCCGGCCGGCGCGATGCGCAGGGTTGCACGCTGAAGCAAACCGACTTTGCCCGGCAGATGGCCGAGAATAATGTCGCCTTCCGGATTTCGACGCCGCTGTATGGGTTGGGACTGGCAGAGAACACACCGGATGCCGTACTGCGGGCCAACTTGGCGGGGACGACCGAGGCGAGATCGAAGCTGGGCATCGGAGGTACGTTCAATCTCAGCGCCAATGATGGCACGATCACACGCTTCGGCTGGAAGGCGCAGAACAAATCGTTGCTGATGTCGGCTGCTGAAGCGCTTAGCGTCGAAGAGGGTGTCTCGAACGATCTCTTTCCCAATGAACGTGACGCGGTGGAAGGATGTGTTTTCAATCCCACACCCGAAGACTCAAGTAACATAGTGAACCCCAGTAAGCAGGGTCCCAATGTCGGCAAAAAGGTGGGAACCGTCTCCGAGATGTCGTCGGACATGGTAAATTTCGCGGCCTTCATACGCCTCCTGGCGCCGCCTAAGCCCGCGCCTCCGACGCACTCGACAGAGGACGGAGCGAAACTATTCCATGCCGTCGGCTGCGATCTATGCCATTCTCCCGCGTTGACCACGGGGGCATCGACCCATTCCGTGTTGAGCGGAGTGACCTACCATCCGTATTCGGACTTCGCGATTCACCACATGGGCGCAGGGCTGGCCGATGGCATCGTGCAAGGTGGGGCGGGGGCGGATCAGTTCCGCACCGCTCCTCTGTGGGGCGTGGGGCAGCGGCTATATTTTTTGCATGATGGACGTACGTCGGATCTGTTGCAGGCCATCGAATTCCACGGTCGTCCTGCGGCCGAGCAAAGCGATTCGGAAGCCGAGGGAGTGCTCCGCAACTTTAGAAAGCTTGGCCCGTCCCAGATTCAGAACATACTGAACTTCCTACGTTCGCTGTAGATCGGCTCGAAGTGATGTCCCGGCGAGCCGCATCGGTCTCTTCCCCGGATGCACTCCCGGCTGAAAATGCTAAGATTTTGCATGCCACTACGCGGCAAACCGGTGAAGCATACGGTTGGAAGAGCTCGTGGGCGCAAAGGGAAGGGTAAGATCGAGCCGCACACGACAGCCGAACTCGTCATCATTACCGGCATGAGCGGATCAGGAAAGGCTTCGGCGTTGAAAGCCTTTGAAGATCTGGGCTACTACTGTGTCGACAATCTGCCGGTAGAGCTGATTCCGCGTTTCGCTGAACTGGCGCTGCAATCGGGTGAGATTCCGCGGACCGCGCTCGTCGTTGACGTTCGGGAAGGGGCGCAACTCGAGAAGCTGCCGGCGATCCTCAAATCGGTGAAGCGGGCAATCCCGACGAAAGTAATCTATCTCGAAGCGAGTGACGCCGCATTGTTGCGTCGCTATAGCGAGACGCGGCGGCCGCATCCGTTGGGGACGGGCACCACCGTGCGGGCATCGCTGGGAGCAGAACGCCGGCACCTGCGGGAGATTCGCAAGCTGGCTGACCTGGTCATCGACACTTCAAAATTCAATGTACACGAGTTGCGGGCGCACCTGACCGACCGCTTCAAGCAACATTCCGGAACGCAGCAGACGATTCTCGTCTCGTGCGTAAGTTTCGGATACAAGCACGGCTTGCCCGACGACGCCGACCTGGTGTTCGATGTGCGCTTTCTGCCCAATCCTCATTTCGTGCCCGAATTCCGCCCGTTGACCGGACGACATCCGCGCGTCGCAAAGTATATCCGTTCGTTCCCGCAGACCCAGGAATTCATCAACCGCATCTCCGAGCTGCTCGTCTACCTGTTGCCCCACTATATTCGCGAGGGCAAAAGCTACCTGACCATCAGTTTCGGATGCACGGGTGGGCAGCATCGCTCGGTGATGATCGCCGAAGACGTCAGCAAGCGCATGCGGAAGGCGGGATACAAAGTGAAGGTCGTGCATCGGGACAGTCCGAAATAGCACTTCAAACCTCTAAGGAGACGCTGGCCGCGTGTCCCGATTTACGGACGTGTTGTTCGACCTCGACGGTACCCTGACTGACCCCTTCGACGGGATCGCGGCCAGTATTCGTCACGCGGTTCGACACATGGGCGGCGGCCCCCCTCGGAAGCTGACCTCCGCGAGGCCATCGGTCCGCCGCTGCGGCAGACCTTGGGCCGCATTCTGGGCACGCACGATCCGGCCCGTGTGGAACAGGGGCTGCGACTCTACCGCGAACGCTTCTCGATGGCGGGTCTGTTCGAAAACCGCGTCTATCCGGGTGTGCCCGAGATGCTCGCGAGTTTGAACCGCGTCGGCTATCGACTGTTCATCGCGACCTCGAAGCCGTTTGTTTACGCCCGATCCATCATTCAACACTTCAAGCTGGCAGAATATTTTGCCGGAGTTTACGGCAGCGAATTGGACGGCAGGCTCGAGAATACGCGCGATCTCGTACGCTTCGCGGTGGAGTCGGAGAATCTACGCCGCCCGGACACGGCTATCGTGGGAGATCGCGGTCAGGACATGTTCGGGGCAAAGGGGAACGCCTTTTGCGGGGTTGGAGTAACTTGGGGGTATGGATCGGACCGCGAGTTGCGAGACGCCGGGGCAGATGTGATATGCGACGCCCCGAGCGAGGTGGTTCGCTTTCTGACCGAACCGTGATTCCTGTCGGGAGAGGTATGCTGCATTTTGAGAGATCGGCAGCGGACGCCAGCAGTCTCCCGCGCATGTAGAATTGGCGTTACCACGCATGGCAACCTCGACCCTGGCGAGCGCAAAGACGGCAACGACACCGGCTCAGCCCCGGCCAATCACTCGCCTGCTGCTATACGTCCTGCCCTACTGGTGGCAGTTTCTGGTCTCGGTCATCCTGATGGCACTGGTGGGGTTGCTCGACGCGGGCCGGGTCCTGCTCATCCGTCCGATTTTCGATCGTGTACTGAATCCCGGATCGCAGGAAAAAACCATCCAGCTGTTCAAATTGCCGGGCACGGGGCGTTCGCTGAATCTGGAGCAGTTGGTTCCATCGCATTTTCACAATCCATGGACCGTGGTGGCCTTCGCTTTGGTGGCGGCCACGGTATTGAAAGGAATTTTCGACTACATCGGTACTTACCTGGTGAACTATGCCGGCTTCGGCATGATCACGGACCTGCGAGACGATCTGTATAACGCCATCCTGCGTAGTTCCTCGGCGTTTTTCGTAAAGCACACCACCGGCACATTGCTCTCGACGATTGTCAGCGATGTCGAGAAGGTGCAGTTCGCAATGTCCAGTGTGCTGGCGGAATTCTTGCAGCAGTTTTTCACCCTCATCTTTACCGCCGCGGCGGTTGTGCTGGTGGGAGGCAAGCTGGCATGGGTACTCTTGCTGTTCCTGCCTGTGATTTTGTACTCATCGAGAAAAATCGGCCGGCAAGTGCGCACTACGACGCGAGGCGGACAGGACAAGCTGGCGGAGATCCAGAACATTCTGCACGAGACGATTACGGGAAACCGGATCGTGAAGGCGTTTGGAATGGAGAAATGGGAAGTGGAGCGCTATCGCGCCGCCGCGCGCCGCCTGTTCCGCGCGAATCTTCGGCTGGTGGCGGCGTTTGCGATCAGCTCTCCGCTTATGGACATTCTGGGTGCGATTGCAATTGCGCTGTTGCTGCTGATGGGGCGCGACCAAATCAGCAGCCGCGGGCTTACCGAAGGAGCTTTCTTCACCTTTATTATCGCCGTATTCAAACTATACGACCCGGTGCGCAAGTTCGCTCAGTTCAACAACAATTTTCAGCAGGCGGCGGGCGCCTCGTCGGAAATCTTCCGTTTCATGGACATGGAAGACGAAGTGCGGGAAAGACCGGGAGCGAAGCGGTTGGCGAAGTTTACGCGCACGATCCAGTTTGCGGGGGTGTCGTTCTCCTATGAAAACGCGGAGGACTCGCCGGTCGTGCTGCATGACATCAACCTGAGCGTGCAACGCGGCGAAGTGCTGGCCGTGGTCGGATCGAGCGGGGCGGGCAAGAGCACGTTGGTGCACTTGATTCCGCGTTTTTTCGATGTCAGCGCCGGGCGCATTCTGATTGATGACAACGACGTGCGTGATGTAACGCTCGATTCGCTCCGCTCGCAGATCGGAATCGTCACGCAAGAAACCGTGCTGTTCAACGATACCGTGAGAAACAATATCGCCTATGGCCAGCCCCACGTATCGCAGAAACAGGTGGAAGAAGCAGCGCGGGCGGCGCGGGCACATGAGTTCATTCAGGGACTCCCGGAAAAATACAATACGACGATCGGGGAGCGCGGCGTACGGCTGTCGGGCGGCGAGCGGCAGCGGGTCGCGATTGCGCGCGCGATTCTGAAGAATGCTCCTATCCTCATTCTCGACGAAGCGACCTCGGCGCTGGACAGTGAATCCGAATCGCTGGTGCAGGTGGCACTGCAAAATCTCATGAGTGGGCGTACTGTGTTTGTGATCGCACACCGGCTCTCGACCGTGCGTCGGGCGAATCGGATCGTGGTGCTCGACAACGGCACCATCGCCGACATTGGCCCGCATGAAGAGCTGATGCAAAAGTTGGGTACGTACCGGCGGCTTTACGAGTTGCAGTTTGCCGAAGCGGATGCGCCGAAGGCGGCGGCCACGTAGGTTCAGCGCGGCTGCTGCGATGGGATTCGAGACCAACTATGACTATCCGTTCCATGACGGGATTCGCTCAGGTCAAAGGCCAGGTCAACGCTCAACTGGCATTTACGCTTTCGCTGAAATCGGTGAACCATCGTTTCCTCGATCTTCATTTCCGGCTCCCCTCCGACACCGACGCGCTCGAAATGAAGCTGCGCCGCATGCTGAAAGACAGACTGGCACGCGGCCATGTGGAAGTGATTCTGAGTCTGGATCGCGGCGGAACCAATGGCGTGGCCCTCAATCGGCAACTGATCGCGGGCTACGTGCAGGCGTTTCGGGCGGCGGCGGATGAGTTCGGGGTGGAAGGCGAACCCGATCTCAATGTGGTTCTGCGGATGCCCGGCGCGATGGATGCCGGCGCCGAAAGATCGGGAGAGGAGCTGGAGGCGTCGGTGATGGCGAAAGTTGAAGAAGCGCTTTCCCGGCTGAACGATATGCGGGAAGAAGAGGGCCGCAGCATCAATGCCGAGTTGCGTGCGCGCCTGGCGAATCTGGAACAAGCGGCGGCGGGCGTACTCGCGCATCGCAGCACCATCCTGCGCAGCTACTCGGAGCGGCTGCAGTCACGCATGTCAGAATTGCTGGGGGCGCAGGTCGACAAGGAACGCATTCTGCAGGAAGTCGCGGTGCTGGTCGATCGCAGCGACATCCAGGAAGAACTGGTGCGGCTGAATGCGCACATCAAGCATTTCCTGGGACTGCTCGACCAAGGCGGCGAGGTGGGCAAGAAGACGGACTTCCTGTTGCAGGAAATGAACCGCGAGGCCAACACCCTGCTCTCGAAAACCTCGGGCCTGGCGGGCGAGGCGCTGAAGATTACGGAGATGGGGTTGCTGATGAAGTCGGAGATCGAAAAGTCGCGTGAACAGGTGCAGAACCTAGAATGAACATCGTTTATATCGTTTCCGCCCCCTCGGGCTCTGGGAAATCCACGCTGGTGAATGAGCTATTCAAGATGGTTCGCAACCTGGATTTCTCGATTTCCTATACCACGCGCCAGCCGCGCGGCAGCGAAAAGAACGGCAAAGAATATTTCTTTGTGTCACGCCAAGAATTCGAAGCCATGATCGTCGCCGACGAGTTTCTGGAGTACGCGGAGGTGTTTGGCGACGAGAAGGTGCGCGGCGAGTATTACGGCACGGCCCGACGATTCCTGCGCGAGGCGCAAAACCGAAGTAACGACCTCCTGCTGGACATCGATGTACAGGGAGCGAGTAAAATCAAGGAGAAGATCCCGGAGGCGGTAAGCATCTTCATTCTTCCGCCAGACCGGGAAAAGCTGGAGTGGCGGTTGCGGACCCGTGGCTTGGATTCAGAAGACGTGATCCGCCGCCGGTTGGAAACCGCCCGACGAGAGATTGAGAACTACTCCAAATACGACTATATATTGGTGAATCGGATAATTGAAGAATCAGCCGACCTTCTACGGGACATCGTACTTTCGGTGCGATTGGAACGAGGCGGGATCAAAGTTTCCGGTGAAGATGCGCGGCGAGTGGAGACGGCGCAAACTTGCCGGCTGGCGCAGTCGCGAGAACGGGTGCAGCCGATTTTGGATTCGTTCCGCAGGCAATAAAGGGCGTTGGAAGTTCAGGGGAGAGAGTATGAAGCTGATTGAAGGATTCGACAGCAACTACCGCTACATTCTGGTAGCGGCGCGGCGGGCACGTCAACTGCAGGGCGGAGCGCCGCCGGTAATTGATACCGGATCGCGCAAACCCTGCCGCATCGCACAAGATGAAATCAAAGCCGGCAAGGTGAAATGGCTGATTCCGGAGCTTCCGAAATTGCCGGTCGAGGCGGCGAGCGAGACACTGAACAAAGTGTTTCTCGAGGACGCCTAGACCGTATCGACCGGGAAGGGCAAGGCATTTCGACCTGCCTCGAGCAAAGCCGGCGGGCTTTCGCCCCGGGGGCCTGACGCTGCCGGCGCCGCTTTGTATCTTGCCGCCGGTTGGCGGCATCACAACTCCGCAGGCGGGCTCGGTCGCGTAGCTGAGGCCGGCATCTTCCTCCTATGAAAATCGCGCTCGGTGTCTCCGGTGGCATTGCCGCTTACAAGGCAGCAGAGGTCGTGCGCCTTTTGCAGGACCGCGGGATTCGCGTGCAGGTCGTGATGACGCGTGCGGCGCAGGAATTCATCCGTCCCCTTACCTTTGCAGCGCTTTCCGGGGAAAAAGTTATCACCGACCTGTTCGGCGCGGACGAGTCGCAAGCGAATGTCGAGTCGGCGATCGAGCACATCGCGCTTGCGCAGGCGATCGATGCGCTGTTGGTGGCTCCGGCGACGGCCGATGTCCTGGCCAAGTTTGCCCTGGGGATTGCCAATGATTTCCTCTCGACTCTCTACCTGGCGACCACGGTTCCGGTAGTTGTCGCTCCCGCCATGAACGTCAATATGTGGAATCACGCGGCCACGCAGGCGAATCTCGAGATCTTGCGCAAGCGCGGCGTGCGTATCGTTGCGCCCGGCAGCGGATATCTGGCGTGCGGGATGACGGGCCCGGGACGACTGGCGGAGAACGAAGCCATTGTTGCCGCCGCGATGGAAGCCCTCGGCGCCACCCAAGATCTCGCGGGTGAGACGATTCTGGTGACGGCGGGGCCGACCCGGGAGAAAATCGATCCCGTGCGCTATCTGACGAACCGCTCGAGTGGGCGCATGGGCTATGCCATTGCCGATGTGGCCCTGCGCCGTGGTGCCCGCGTGCTGCTGGTCACCGGACCAACCGCGATTGCCGCTCCGGAGGCGGCAGAAGTGACCCGCGTGGAAACCGCGAATGAAATGCTGGAAGCGGTTTTGAAACTGCTTCCCGAGAGCACGGTGGTGGTCAAAACGGCGGCGGTTGCGGACTTCCGGCCCACGGCGGCGATGGACCAGAAGATCAAGCGCAACGGCGAAATGGTGCTGCAACTGCAGCCGACCGTGGATATTTTGACCGAGGTGGTACGCCGCAAGACTTCTCAGGTGGTTGTGGGATTCGCCGCCGAGACGGAGAACGTCTTGGATAATGCGCGCAAGAAGCTGGTGGCGAAGTCGCTCGACGCAATTGTGGTCAACGACGTTTCACGCCAGGGCGTAGGGTTTGATTCCGATCGCAATGCGGTCACGATCATTTCTTCGAGCGAAGTGGTCGAGGTTCCCGAAACCTCAAAATGGGAAGTTGCGCACCGCGTGCTCGACCAGGTCGTCAAGCTGCGCCGCCGCGCCGCCCTCTCTAGATAGAGGCGATCCTCATCGGTGGTCGCGTGCGATCGGTTTTCGCCGTCTTGTCCGCGGGCGAGCGCGGCCGCGGCACATCCTAGCTTTTGTTATTCTTATTCGCAATGCCCCGTATTCTCGACCCGGACCTCCGTCGCGCCATTGCCACGCGCATTCATTTCTACAACGACATGGGGATCTACGATTTTTACCAGCGGCCGTTGTCCGGCCGCGGGGCGGAGTTTCGGCAAAGCTCGACCCCGGACGAAGCAGAACTTGCGGTTTCGACAAATCCACCAGTGTTGGGAGAACAGATGAGTCCACGCAAGGCCACCCTGGCGGCCGTGCCGCCCGCCTTTGAGGGGAATCGGTTGGAAGTATCCGCCCTGAAGCCCGAACAGGCCGTGAGCGATCCGGTGACGGCGCTGACGATCATCCGCGAAGACCTCGGTGATTGCACGCGCTGTGTGCTGCACAAGCAGGGGCGCAAGCAGATTGTGTTCGGCGTGGGCGATCCCCGGGCCGAGCTGATGTTTGTGGGCGAGGGGCCAGGTGCCGACGAAGATGCGCAGGGGGAACCCTTCGTGGGGCGCGCCGGCCAACTGCTCAACAACATGATCAAGGCGATGGGTATTGAGCGAGAGCAGGTCTACATCGCCAATATCGTAAAGTGCCGTCCCCCGGGCAATCGCACGCCCGAGCGAGAGGAATGCGAGACCTGCTCGCCGTTTCTGATGCGGCAAATCGCGGTGATCAAGCCCAAGGTAATCGTGGCGCTCGGCGCCACCGCGGCCAAGACGCTGCTGGCGATGAATTCATCGATGATCCAGCTGCGCGGTCGCTTCTACGACTTCCAAACCCCAGGCGTACGGGGCAACGATCCCGATTGGGAAGGATGCAAGCTGGCGGTGACGTACCATCCGGCGTTCCTGCTGCGCGATCCGCGGCAGAAGGGCGAAGCCTGGAAGGACCTTCAGATGGTGATGAAAGAGCTGGGATTGAAGGCGCCGAAGGCAAATCCATCGTGACCGCTGCCTCGGCCGTCTGGCACCGGCCGTGGCGTGGTTTCCCAAAACCTGAACCAGCACAGACGGGGTTCGCTCAGACCGCGTAAATCAGCCGCTGCGCATTCCGTCTGGAATCCCGGGATGATGGCTGGCGCGCCCCGGCAAAGCAATCGGCAACCGAGCGCGCTTCAGGAGTGCATGCCGGCAGGCGGGTCGGAGGTTCGCCACTTCCGCCACCAAGTGCGACCGCGGTTCTGCGTGCAGGCGACCGGGCGGTCCTCGAAGTGGATGGCCGCCCAAGGCCCTGGCCCAGAGACCAGGCCACCGATCGCACCGGAGGAAGTGAATCGACGAAAGGCGCGATTTTCCCGGGCAAGGGCGACTATCACGGCGGAAAACGCGTCGGAAAAAACGATGCGAGAAGGAGCTGCGAACCATACCTGGGGTAGGCAACGCCTTCAGCGTCAAAGCGCTCCGCAATCATCGCAGGCGCTTCTGGCCCGTTTCGATTTTGCTGATATATCCTTCCAGTGACATGACCCTGTTCTGCGACGTCGCCCTTGCCGTGCCGCTCGATAGGGTGTTCACCTACGCCCTTGCGACGGGCATGGAGCCGGTGGTGGGCGGTCGTGTGCTGGTGCCGTTTCGACAGCAACGGTTGTCGGGCATTGTCGTCGAGCTGCATGACCGTCCGCCGCAGGTCTCGACTGCGCAGAGCAACGCTCCCCAGATCAAGATCAAGAGGGTAATCGAAGCCCTGGATCTCGCGCCCGTTCTCGACCAACACCTGATGAAACTTGGGAAGTGGATTGCGGATTACTACCTTGCGCCCGTCGGCGAAGTGTTTCGCACGATGCTGCCGCTCTCGGCGGAATTCAAGCGAACGATCGCATATCGCATCACCGACGAGGGGCGGCTGGCACTGCATCAGGCGGCGATCGCAGGGTCTCCGGCCCGGGCCAAGCGGACGCCGGAACAGCAGCTGCTGGAGTTTCGCGTGCTCGATTATTTGGACGCGCGGGAGAGCGTGCGCGAGGGGAGTCTGCGTGGGGCGACCCGGGTTTCGAAGACGCTGCTCGCGGCGATGGTGCGGAAGCGGTGGATTGCGCGCGAGGATGTGTCGGCGGCTCGGGATGCGGCACGCTGGGTGAAGGTCGCAGTGCTGAGGAGTTCAAAACCGGACGTCCCGGGCGGGACCGAGGCTGAGCTGGTGGTGCCCGCGGTCGCCCAGCATCGGTCGACTCCGCATGGGGCTGGCTCGCCAGACGGCCGTTCCTCCGCGAACACAGCGAGGCCACTCAATAAAAACCAGCGAATCTTGATGGAGGCGCTCATCGCTTCGGGCGGGCGGTACCCGGTCGAGGCTTTGCACGGGTTGGATGTGCCGCGGACTACGCTGGGTACGTTGCTGCGACGGGGGTTGATTGATCTGGAGGATGAGCCGCAGGAATTCACCACTTCAACCCTCAGACCCCGACGGTATCCGTTTGAGTTCGAGTTCAGCATGGCGCAGAAAGAAGCCCTCGCCAAGATCAGCGATGCGGTTGCCTCGCGCAGATTTGGCGGCCTGTTGCTCCATGGCATCACGGGGTCGGGGAAAACAGCAGTTTATCTGGCTTGCATGCGCCAGGTGCTCGACGCCGGGCGATCGTCGATTTTGCTGGTACCCGAGATTGGCCTCACCCCGGCTGTGGCTGCCGATCTGCATCAGGTGTTCGGCGATGAGGTTGCCATTCTGCATTCGGGGTTGTCGGATGCGGAGCGGGCCGAGCAGTGGCATCGCATACGGCGCGGCGAAGCACGGGTGGTGGCGGGAACGCGGTCGGCGGTATTCGCCCCGGTCAGCGATCTTGCGCTCGTCATCGTCGATGAAGAACAGGATTCGTCTTACAAGCAGGAAGAGACGCCGCGCTATCATGCGCGTGATGTCGCGGTCATGCGAGCGAAGATGGCGGGAGCCGTTGTTGTACTCGGCTCCGCCACGCCATCGCTTGAGTCGTATTACAACGCCCGGAAAAACAAATACGCGCTGGTGGAGTTGCCTGACCGGGTGGAGATGCGTCCGCTGCCCGAAGTGGAGATCGTGGACATGCGGCAGGAATTTCAGGAGACCGGCCAGGAGCAGGTGATCTCGCGCAAACTGGAGGAGGAAATCCGCGAGCGCCTGGAAAAAAAGGAGCAGGTCATGGTCCTGCTCAACCGGCGCGGGTATTCTCCGGTGGTGTTGTGTCGTGCGTGCGGGAAAACGCTGCAATGCAAGAACTGCGCCGTCTCCATGACCCACCACAAGCGCGAGCGCAAGATGGAATGCCACTACTGTGGCCACGTCGAGCCCATTCCCGACAAGTGCGCGCAATGCGGCAGCGAATATGTGTATTTTGTCGGCACGGGATCGGAGAAGCTGGAAGAATTGCTACACGGCATGTTTCCGCAGGCCCGGATCGGGCGCCTCGATCGCGACACCGTCCGTGGGCGCGAAGACTTCGAACAGGCACTCAACGCGCTGAACGAAGGCGCGCTTGACATGCTGGTGGGCACGCAGATGATCGCCAAGGGCCACGACATCCACGGCGTGACGTTGGTCGGAGTCGTCGGGGCCGACATGGCGCTGGGGCTGCCGGATTTTCGCGCGGCGGAGAGAACGTTTCAGCTTCTGACGCAGGTTGCCGGGCGCGCGGGCCGCGGACAGTCTCCCGGGAAGGTTGTGCTGCAGACGTATTTTCAGGACCACTATGCGGTGCAGTTTGCGGCGCGGCACGACTTTGCCGGGTTCTACGAGAAGGAATTGCAATTCCGCGCCTGGATGCACTATCCGCCCTACAGCGCGATCGCCAATGTGCTCGTCCGTAGCGAGAGCCTGGAGGAAGCGCTCCGGTGGTCGGGCGAACTGGGGCGCTGGTTGGAGAAGACTCGTCATGAAGGTATTCGCGTGCTGGGGCCGGCGGCGGCGCCGATCACGCGGCTGAAGCGCGATTACCGCTATCACTTCATTCTGAAGTCTCCCAGCCGCGAGAAAAGGAATGCATTCTTGCGGGCGATGCTGGCGGAAGCGGCGGCGCGAAAAATTCCACGGACGCAGCTGATAGTGGACGTGGACGCGGTGTGGTTGATGTAAGGTGGAACTCGGCTGTTCGCCGCTGCTCATCACGAGCTGGCGAAGGGGACCAGGTCGCGGGTCGGGCACAAGACGCGGCCAGCGCCTACGGGTGATGTGCCAGGTGACGAACCACGTCGCGAAAATCGCGGAAAGTCCCGACGGCGCCGTCGCGCATTTGCGGCCACACTTCGCGTCCCGAGCTGTGGGTGAAAGGTGCGGGGGTGAACGCTAACATCAGCACCAGCGCCGCGCTCAGGGCCAGGCCGCGTCTGGCGCCTGCGACCTCGGGATAACGCGGGACGTTCGGATGTCGCAGCGTCAGAGCCAGCAACACCGCCCACAGGAACCATCCCGTCCAGAGAAATTTTCCAAACGGTATGAGCGCGACGACCGTGAGGATTGAAATCCAGCGGTGCAAGCGCGGAGAAATCGAAAATACAATGTGCCCGCCGTCGAGCTGTCCCCCGGGCAACAAATTGAGTGCGGTTGCGAACATTCCGACCCAGGCGGCAGCGGCGATTGGATGAAGCGAGACAGCGGAAAGCGGCACCGCAGGAATGAGCAGGTGTGCTGCGAGATGAAAAGCCAGCGGGAATCCCAGCTGAATATCTGATCCCGCCGAGCCTGCCATCGGGCGCGAAAGGGAAAGCCCGTACACCAGCGCCACGCAGGTAGGAATGAACCCTGCGATCGGCCCGGCAATTCCGATGTCGAACAGTGCGGCGCGCGAAGGAATCGATCCCTTAATGCGGATGAACGCTCCGAGTGTACCGATGAGGCTGGGGAAGGGTACGAAAAACGGTGGCGTCGCATACACGCGGTAATGCCGGGCGTAGAGGTAATGTCCCATCTCGTGCGCGAAGAGGATGAACATTAAGGTGAGTGAAAAGGGCAGGCCGAGCAGCAGGCGCCGCGGATCGTCGGCGATCCATCCGATGGGGAAAAGAGAGAGTGAGTCGTCGGTCAGCGAAAATACGGGTTGGTGATGCAGGAAATAGAATTGCATTCGTGCGCCGACAACCGTGGTGCTGAACAGCGTAAGCAACAGGAACAACCCGTACAGCCACCAGCGTGGACGCGCCGGCCGCCGAACCCAGACCTGGGGCCGAGGCGGTCGCTCCCAATCGAGTGTGGCCGGAAAAGTGGATGTGGGTTCGGACATGCAGTTTCGGGCA
The DNA here is from genome assembly GCA_049520935.1 of Terriglobales bacterium. Classification (GTDB taxonomy): domain Bacteria; phylum Acidobacteriota; class Terriglobia; order Terriglobales; family Acidobacteriaceae; genus Acidiflorens. Next base: position 27,435 of record JBEKPJ010000011.1, read on the forward strand.
GCGCGCTGTCGTGGACCCGACGCAACCCGCCGCGGCCCGTATGCGGAACAGTCGGCATCGTCAGTCCGGGGGAGCGTCGCGGCTAGCTGGTTAGATGCGGCTCGTCGGTCGTGGATCAGTCAATCGATTGCAATTCCTTGCCGGGCTTGAAGCGGACGGCTTTGCCAGGCGGAATGGAAACTTCGGCGCCGGTGCGCGGATTGCGTCCAATGCCGGTCTTGCGCGGACGCACGTTGAATACGCCGAAACCGCGCAGTTCAATGCGGTCTCCGGTCGAAAGCGCCTTCTTCATGCTCTCAAAGACGGTCTCGACCGCGAGTTCGGCTTTGGTCTTGGTGATCCCGGTACGATTAACCACTTCGTTGATGATGTCCAGCTTAATCACGGGCAGCCCCTGTATCCCGAGGATGTATTCCTCAAGTTATTGATGCTAAGGGAGATAGGGCGGATTGTCAACCGCGCTGTTGTCTCGTAAGATGACAGCACCAGCCTGAGCAAATTTGGAATCGGCAATTTGCGACGTGGAGTTGAAAGCCCGGTGTTTCCGGGATTTCAAGCGCAACGCAAAATTGCCAATCACAACTGACGCAATTGCCAATCCTCAAAGAGGTTTCATGATCAAGAGTGACCGCTGGATCCGGCGCATGGCGCAGGAGCACGACATGATTAACCCGTACTCCGAAAAGCAGGTGAGTGCAGGAGTGATCTCCTATGGCGTGTCGAGTTACGGATACGACCTGCGGGTGGCCGATGAGTTCAAGATTTTTACCAACGTCAACAGCACCATCGTCGACCCGAAGCACTTCGACGAGCGCTCGTTCGTGACCGTGAATGCCGACGTTGCGCTCGTGCCGCCGAATTCCTTTGCCCTGGCTCGGTCGGTCGAGTACTTCAAGATTCCACGCGATGTATTGACCATCTGCGTTGGCAAATCGACCTATGCCCGATGCGGCATCATCGTTAATGTAACGCCGTTCGAGCCGGAGTGGGAGGGCTTCGTAACCCTTGAGATCTCAAACACCACTCCGTTGCCGGCAAAGATCTATGCCAATGAAGGGCTCTGCCAGATTCTCTTTTTCCAGTCGGACGAGGTTTGCGAGACGAGCTACAAGGATCGAAAGGGAAAATATCAGGCGCAGAAGGGGATCGTGCTTCCGAAGCTGTGAGATCGGGCGCTTGGTCGGGGAGGGCGGAGGCCGTACCGTCTAGGCGATGCGTTGCGCGATCGCCCCTTGTACGGGGAGGGGGCGAGTTCTGCGAGAGAAAGGGAACCGGATGGGCGCCGCCGGGCCTACCGAACCCCTGCTCAAGGCTTAGCGACACACCTGCGATTGCAAATGGTAAGAAAGCGGGCCGAGTGATCTCGGGACCTGATCCAGCCGCGGAGAGTTATTTCCGCTGGTTCTCGCCTTCCTTGAACATGTACTTGATGGCGGGCTTGTAGATCATCAGATTGGCGGCGCCGTTGCGATTCAGCTTGATGCAGTGTTTATCGTACCACTCGATATAGCCGTGGACTTCTTCGCCGTCGCGCAGCACAACGACCATGGGAGTCTTGCTCTGCATCTGCTTCTGATAATAGAAATTTTCGGCGTTGGTCTGCTCGGTAGGCACGACTTTTTTGGCCGGAGCGCCACCGGAGCGGTCGCGATCCTTGTCCCGCCGCTCGGCGGGAGCATGGTTATGGCCGTGGTTATTGGGCACGTGGTCGGCACGGTTGAGGGTTGGGCGGATCAGCTTGCGATTCGCGAAGCTTTCCTGATCGGCGGATTGTTCAGTTGGCACGGAGTCGAGCGTATCTTTCAAGTTGCACCACCTGCGCGCAGGGCGGGCAGAATATACCACAAACTCGAGCAGAGATTGTGGGTTCAGAGGTGTGAACTGGAAGTTACCGTATCACAGCGCGCCGGGGATGACAATGATTTGTGCGCGTGTTGTTTGCGTATCTCGCCCAGCCTTAACTCCAGGCCAAAGCTTCCTGAAGTATTCCGTGGTAAGGACCGGGATGACAGGGTGCTCGTGGTAGGGGACGCACGTGGCAGCCGGCCGGGCATACCACATCCCCAGAACCGCATCGGAGGTCAGGAAACGCGTTCGAGCGCCGCCGCGAAAGCATCGAGCGAGAGCGAGCGCAGCAGGTTGCGGCGCAGGCCGCGCTCGACTTCGCCAAGCCCCTCGGAGGCGCGCTGCAGCCACGCCAAGTCTGCCGATTCCGACATTTTCTTGAGTTCGCCCAGAATATCGGTGTTGCGCACCAGTTGTCCTGCGCCCGACTGCAAAAACATCAGGTCTTCGAGCAACGAGTAGAGGGTACGAACCAGCCTGTCGATTTTCGCTCGGCCCTCGGCGCCGGAGCGGTAAGTCTCGGTCGCCCGAAAAAGCTCGCTGTGGTCATTTCCGCCGAGCGCCGATTTCAGCAGGATGAGGGCGTGGCTGCGGGCACCGATATAGCTATCGAGATCGAAGGACAAAGCCCGTCCGACGGCGCCCTCGCTGAGACGGGCGACGAGCGCGCGCTGCCGGGCGTTCCACTCGGGTCGAAACTGGGCAAGCCGGCTCTCGATCGCGGCCGCGGGCAGCGCCCCCAGGTTGAAGGTCGTGCAGCGGGAGCGGATGGTGGGCAGCAACTCGCCGGAAGTCTCGGTGAGCAGAAAAATAGTGGCGAACTCGGGCGGTTCCTCCAGAACCTTGAGCAGCGAATTGGCGGCCTCTTTCATAAAGGCCGAACTGGTAAAAATGTATACCCGCTCACGACCTTCGCCGGGGCGATAGTAAATCGTCTCAATCACATGCCGAACCTGATCCACTTTAATCATGAGTTGCGGAGGGTCGGGCGGGATTATGAGCACGTCGGGGTGGGTCTGAACGAAGAGGCGCGTTTCCTTCTTGTCACTGTCGCGCAGATTTTCTCGAGCTTCGACAGCTTCGGCGAAGCGGGAGTCGAAATCTCCGGCTTGCGAGATGCGGGCGCAGTTGGAGCAGCGCCCGCAGAAATCAGGCAGGCCACCGGTGCCTCCCGAGTCGCATGGAATGGGCCGGGAAAGACAATTCATGGCCTGCGCGAGCATCAGAGCCAGCGTGTATTTGCCGGCTCCGCGGGCACCGCTCAGAATGACGGCATGCGGAAATCGGTTGCGCCCGAGCATCTCGCGCATGCGATGGAGGGTCTCCGGATTGCCGACGAAATCGGAAAAAGGCATAAGATTGTCTGCCGGCAGAAAGCCCGGGGGCCGCGCTTTCATCCGCCAGGTTCGCTACCCTAGATCTTCAACTTCCTCCGCACCAGCTCCAGGATAACCGCATGAGTCACCGCCGGCGTGCCACGCGCGTTGATTACGTGCACTCGCTGCGGATCGCGTGCGGCGATGGCCAAGTAGGTATGGCGGACGCGCCCGAAAAAGGCCCGATTTTCCTGCTCAAAGCGGTTCTCGTCTTTCTTCCCGCTCTTTTCCGACCGGCCACCTTGCTGCTTCTGATTCCGCCGCCGCGCGCGCTCGACACTGAAATCCAGATCGTTATCCAGGAGAATCGTCAAATCGGGTTGCAGCTTGCCGCACAGAATTTCGTGCAACTGCAGCACGGATTTGCTGCCCAGCTTGCGACCTCCGCCCTGGTAGGCTTCGGTCGAATCCGTGAAGCGATCGCAGAGCACGATGCGTCCCTCGCTGAGCGCGGGCAGAATCACCTCGTGTATGTGCTGGGCGCGAGAAGCGAACATGAGCGCCATTTCGGTGAGCGGAGAAAGTCCGGCCGTGGCGGAATGCAGCAGCACTTCGCGAATCTTCTCCCCTGTGGTTGTACCGCCCGGTTCGCGCGTTACGGTCACGGAAAGGCCGTGGGCGCGCAGCGAGCGCGCCAGTTTTTCAAGCTGCGTGCTCTTGCCGCTGCCGTCGAGGCCCTCGAAAGTGATAAATTTTCCGCGCGCGGACACGTCGGAGATGATAGCAGGGGTTCAGGCCCGGGCGCGCGGACGCCTCCTCCGGCCAGCTCCGGCCAATCGCACAGCCTGACTGATATATTAACCTACGGTCGATGGCCCCGCCGTGCGGCGGCGCAATCATCTGGAGGGGGAATGGGTTCACGCGGTTGGGTCCAGAGGTCCTGGGGTCTGGCAATTCTGCTGGTGTCGTCGTGTTCAGCGGTGGCGGCAAACGCTCCGACTGTCGCGCTTTCTGTCGACGCGTCGGACGCGCCACGCAAGATATTCCACGCCCAACTGCGTATCCCGGCCAAGCCCGGGACGCTCACGCTCTACTATCCCAAGTGGATTCCCGGAGAACATGGACCGACGGGACCAATCACCGACCTGACGGGGCTGAAGTTCGCCGCCAGCGGCAAGGCGCTGCCCTGGCGCCGTGACCTGCTCGATGGCTTCACCTTCCATGTCGAGGTGCCGGCCGGCGAGAACGAGGTTACCGCGAATTTCGATTACGCTTCCCCCGCGGCCTATGAGGCAGGTTACAGCGCCGGCATGGCCGCCACGGAAAAATTGTATGTCGTCAATTGGAATACCCTGCTGCTCTATCCCGCCGGATTCGGCTCCGATCAACTTATCTACCGTACCAGTTTGAAACTGCCGGTGGGCTGGAAGTTTGGCACGTCGTTGCACGTTTCCCATCAGGCCGGCAGCGAGATCAATTTTGACCCAGTTTCACTGACGATGCTGGTGGATGGTCCGGTCCTCACCGGCGAATATTTGAAAGTGGTGCCGCTGACGAGCGAGGGCGAGAATCCGCCCGCAGAACTCGACTTGGCTGCCGACAGCACCGCCGCGCTCGATGCTCCGGCAGAGGTTTGGGAGCACTATCGAAATCTGGTGAAGCAGGCCGGGCTTCTGTTCGGTGCACGTCACTACAATGACTATCATTTCTTGCTCACCCTGAGCGACCACGTCGCGCATTTCGGACTGGAGCACCACGAATCGAACGATAGCCGGGTCGAAGAACGATCGCTGATCGAAGAAGATGGACGAAAGGTGGCGGCGGGACTTCTGCCGCACGAGTATGTGCATTCGTGGAACGGAAAGTACCGGCGTCCGGCGGATCTGGCAACCCCCGATTACGAACAGCCGATGCAGACCGACCTGCTATGGGTGTATGAGGGGTTGACGTCGTACCTGGGAGACCTGCTGGCGGCGCGCAGTGGCGAGCGCACTCCCTCGCTCGCTCGCGAGGCGCTGGCGCAGATCGCGGCCGACCTGGATCATCGTTCGGGCCGCACCTGGCGCAATCTGCAGGACACCGCCGACGGCGTCCCGGTTATGCAGGACGCTCACGGCGCCTGGGAAGATTATCGTCGCGGCCTCGATTATTACGATGAAGACGTGCTCAACTGGCTATGGGCGGATGTGATCATCCGGCAGCGGAGCGGCGGCACGAAGTCGCTCGACGATTTTTGCCGATTATTTTATGGCCCCCCAAGCGGTCCGCCCGCAGTCAGAACCTACATCTTTGAGGACATCGTGGGCGCGCTGAATCAGATTGCGCCTGCCGACTGGCGGGGGTTTTGGACAGAGCGCCTGTCCAACCACGGCCCGGGTGCCCCGCTTGGGGGAATCGAGGGCAGCGGCTGGAAACTTGTCTACAGCGAGAGTCCCTCGGAATTAGATCGCGCCGAAAATAGCGATGGCAAGTCGCTCAATGCCCATTACTCGCTGGGTCTGTTCGCGGGAAGTGATGGCGTGGTTCGCGACACGGTCGAGGGCATGGTTGCCGCCCAGGCGGGCATCGGGCCGGGCATGAAGATTGTCGCAGTCAATGGCCGCAGGCTCACCTCGGAGGTATGGCACGATGCGATTCGCGCGGCCAAGACCAGTCCCGCCCCGATTGAGCTGATCGTCGAGAATACGGATTACTTCCGCGTGGTGAAACTGGATTATCACGGGGGCGAGAAGTATCCGCACCTGGTGCGCGACGAATCGAAGCCCGATTTATTGACGGAAATTTATCGCGCGAAGTGAGAGAGGTCGCATCGATCCCGGTTTCTGCGGCTTCCTCCCGCTAGCCGGCTGCGACCTGTGCTTGCTCGCTCGGGACGTCTCCGTCCAGGCCCGGTTCCAGCATGAAGCCCAAGACTTCCTGCGGAATCGGTGCGTTCCACACCGGCGAAAACGACTGCCGGTGCAGCGGCGACGGGCCGTACTCGCGCAGGGCCGCGAGGTGAGGAGGGGTGCCGTAGCCCTTATTCGACGCCAGTCCGTACATGGGAAAGACCGGATCCCAGGCGGAAATCATGCGATCCCGTTCGACCTTGGCGAGAATGGAGGCGGCGGCGATCGACGCCGAAAGTGCATCCCCGTGAACGATCGCTTGTTGCGGAAGTTCGCAATCGAGTCGGACGGCATCGACCAGAAGATGGCTCGCCGCGGGCTCGAGTTGCTGCACAACACGCAGCATCGCGAGGCGAGAAGCTTGGTAGATATTTATCTGATCGATGCGCGCGGAATCGACGGCGGCCACCGCCCAGGCGATCGAATGCTGGCGAATCAGGAGCGCAAGCTCCTCGCGGCGTTCGGCAGGAAGCAGTTTCGAGTCTCGCAGCCCGCGAATGCGGTGTGCCGGCTCGTCGTTGTTGTAAAGAATGACGGCGGCAGCGACCACCGGGCCGAACAAGGATCCGCGGCCGACCTCATCGACTCCGGCAACGTGCCGGGCGCCCGCCGCCCAGGCCCGCTTTTCAAATTTCAAAGTGCAACGCAGTTTTTTCAACAGGCGAAGCTTGGCGGCGGAGGCAGAAATCTGTTCTGCGCCGGCAGTTGTCGATGTGCGCCTCGGTCTGGACACGGATCTGTCCAGCATTTTCGCCGAACACATGACGAGAAGCAAGAGCAGAACTTCGACCACGCTGCCGAAGCCGGGTCTGCTCTGCCGGGAAGCGGGACCTTCTCCAGCCGGCACACCTCGGTGCCTACTGCTGTTCGACTTCCTTGAGGCGAGCCGCCTTGCCCTTGAGGCCGCGCAGGTAGTACAGCTTGGCGCGGCGCACTTTCGCAGAGCGCACCACATCAACTTTGTCGATCACCTTGGAGTCGATGGGGAAAATACGCTCCACCCCCTGGCCGAAGCTGATTTTGCGGACCGTAAAGCTAGGCTGCGCGCCTCCGGACCTGGAAATGACTACGCCCTCAAATGCCTGCAGGCGCTCTTTTTCGCCTTCTCGGATCTTCACCGATACCTTGACGGTATCGCCGGGGCCAAACTTCGGGATATCGGTGCGGCGCGTCTTCGCCAGTAATTTTTCGATGATCGGGTTTCGCATAAGTATGTATCCTTCCTAATTTTTGCCCGTTTCCTGGACGAACCTGTCCTGGGCTGCTCGATTTTGCGCCAGCTTGATCTGGGCCAGCAATTTCTCGTCTTCCGCGCTTAGCCGGACCCCCTCCAGCAAATCAGGACGGTTGCGCAGTGTTTTCGCCAAGGCCGTCTTTCTACGCCAGGCGCGAATCCGGTCGTGATTGCCGTTTACCAGCACCTCCGGTACCGACATGCCGCGATACTCCGCGGGCCGCGTGTAATGCGGATAATCGAGCAATCCGCCGGAAGCGCAAGTCGAACTCGGCCCGTCGCCGATCGGCTCCGCGTGTTCGGTGAACGACTCTTGCCGTGTCGAATTCAGGTTACCGACCGCGCCCGGAAGCAGCCGCGTAATCGCATCCAAAAGCACCGCCGCGCCCAGTTCGCCGCCACTTAGCACATAGTCGCCAATCGAAACCTCCCGATCGGCCAAATACTCGCTGATGCGTTCGTCCACACCTTCGTAGCGTCCGCAAATCAGGACAATCCGTTCGAGTGCAGACAGTTCGCTCGCCAGCGTCTGGTCGAGCTTGCGACCTTGCGCCGAGAGCACAATCACTGACTGCTTGGCTTCCGCACTCAACCGCGCTTGGCGCGAAGCCAAGTCGCCGGTCGATTCCAAACATTCAAAGATCGGTTCCGGTTTCAGCACCATTCCCTCGCCGCCGCCAAAAGGGCGATCGTCTACGGTGCGGTGCTTGTCCTTGGTAAACGCCCGCAGATCATGAATTCTAATTTCCACCAGGCCCGTTTCCCTTGCCCGGCGCACAATCCCGTAATCCAGGGGTCCGCGAAAAAAGTCGGGAAAGATCGTGAGAATGTCGATCTTCATCGCCAAAACAGTCGCCCCCGCCCACGGTTGCCGTCTAGAGCAAATTCCGTCATGCCCGTTGGTCGGGGAAGGGCACGGCCTCGGCCGTGCCGACCGGAACCACAGAAACCCGGGCTTACGGCCCTGAGACTATCCGTTGCCCGCTTTCCACTTGCTCTTCGGCGCGTTCACTTCCAGCAAACCTTCCGGCAACCTCATCCGGACTTGCCGCCGCTCCACATCCAGATTCACCAGATACGCCTCGGCGAAAGGAATCTCGTAGGGCAGCCGCGTGCGGTTCGGCTCCTCCCCCTGTCCCGGTTGGGTTCGAACTACCAGCAGTGGGGCTTCCCCCGCTCCGAACAGCACCTTCTCGATCTCGCCGATCCTGTTCTCGCCATCGAACACCACGCAACCGATCAGGTCGCTCAGGTACGTCCAGCCAGGCTCCAACTGGGCGCGCTCGGTGCGCGAAAGCTGAAGCTCGGCGCCCACCAGCGGTTCGGCATCGCTTATCGTCTCGATTCCCTGAAACTTGAGAACCAGGAAGCTCTTGTGAGGCCAAAGACCCTCGACCGTCACTTCCCGGCGGCGGCCGTCTCTGGCAAGCGCCGACAGCCGCATCTCTTGCCGAAAACGATCCGGAACGTCGCTGTGCACTTCGACCGCCACTTCCCCGCGACGTCCCTGGGTCTTGATCACGACCGCCAGGGTTATCCATTCGCCGCCAAGGTCAAGTGGCGCCATAGGCGGCTTACTCGATGATTTCGAGCGCGTAGCGCTTGTCGAGCTTCGATCCCGCCGCGCTCAGGATGTTACGCAGCGCCCGGGCCACGCGGCCGGACCGGCCAATGACCTTGCCCAAATCCGCCTCGGCCACTTCGAGTTCGATGACGGTTTCATCCCCGTCTTCATATTCGTCGACAAAAACCTCGCCGTCGGCGTCAACGATCGCCTTGGCGATGTATTCAATCATGACGCGCGGGCTGACGGAGGGCTCAATCATGGCTCTGCTCCAGAATTCGACTCCTGAATTGGCGAGTGTATGGGCGGTTAGACGGCCGAAGCAGCCGCCGCCGGTGCGGGGTGAGCCAGCAGTTTCCTGACGCGGTCGGAACATTGGGCGCCTTTCGAAACCCAGTGCTCAATGCGGTCCCGTTTCAAGTCGTAAGTGGCCGGATTGGTGCGCGGATTGTACGTACCCACCACTTCCACCGGGCGGCCATTGCGAGCGTGCTCTTTCTCGATCACCACCACTCGATAATACGGTTGTTTGCGCGCGCCAAAGCGCGCCAGTCGGATCATTAACACAGACTTCGGTATCCTTTGCCCGGAAGAGTCCGGCGAGGTAAGACCAACAGCGTACAGACAAACCATTATTATGCCGGAGGATAGCCATTTTCGCAATCCGATTGCGCCGACAACGAGCCCCGATGATGGCTCCGAGCCGTCCGAAAAGCCAGCGAGGAAGGCGTCGCCCAGGCCACCACTTCTCGAGATAAGGGCCCACCGCGCCGATGATCAAGACAAAGCCCGCCAGGTAGTTCCAATTTCAACGGTTGCTTGAGTTAGAGGACGGAAAAGAACGAGAAAACGGTCAGGGTGATAACCTCCGGAACGGTTTTCGGTTGCGCCGAGGTGAACTGGCAGGAAGCAATACGGTTCGCCGGGATCTGGAAACAGCATTCCAAAAAGGCAATGAGCCAACCGGTGAGGATGACCTCAAACAACGGCGGTTGCCAATGCTTCAGATGTGCATACCAGGCGATGGTCGCGAAGAGGTTGGAATCGGTCAACAGGGGAATCGTGGTCATGGCGACAGGTGGCCAGTACCGGTGCACCGGTTGCGGTCGTCAGGGCTTTGCCCCCGGGGTCGAGCCGCATCCGATTGCAATGATGGCTTGCCGAATTGCCGGCAAAACGCTCTCCATTTGTTCGGGTGTTCCCACCGTGACCCGAACGCATCCCTCGCAGATTGGGTTGGACGAGCAATCGCGGACCAGCACCCTCCGCCGCTGCATCGACTCCACAAACAGTGCGGCTTGCGGGCCGATACGGACCAGAACGAAGTTGGTTTGGCTAGGCCAGAAGCGCAGGCCCAGTTCCGCAAATAGCTTTTCCAGGCTTTCGCGGCTGCGCCTCACCTGGGCAACGTGTTCGCTCACGAACGACCGGTCGGCGAGCGCTTCTTCAAGACAGGCCAATGCGACAGAGTTCACGTTGAATGGCAAGCTGAGTCGCCGCAGATACCCGATCTGCTCCGCCGCGCCGGTTATCACGCCAAGGCGCAGCCCGGCGAGTCCGTAGGCTTTGGAGAACGTGCGCGCGACGAACAGATTGGGGTAGCGAGCCAATTCCGGAAGCAGTGTCTGGCAAGTCGGCGCCGGGCCGCAAAACTCGAAATACGCCTCATCGATCAGCAAAGCCGCATCCGGCGCCGCTTCCCCAATTTGCAGCAGGTCGGCAGGCGAAGCGGCCAGTCCGGTGGGATTGTTGGGATTCGCGATGGCAATCAGCCGCGTGCGCGGTGAAATCCGGGCCAAGACTGCGGCCGCCGGAAACACCATATCTTCAGCCGATTGCACCCGCACCAAGGTCGCCCCCAGCGCCTGGCCGAGCATCGGATACATCACAAACGTGGGGTCGGCAAAGAGCAGTTCGTCGCCCGCACCGAGATAAGTCGCGAACAACAATGACAGCGCCTCATCCATGCCATTGGTAAGCAGCACCTGCTCGGGCGCAAGGCGGAGAAAATCCGCAACCAGCCGTTCCCCGGTCTCGCGCTGCGGATAGAGCGACAAGTTTGCTACCGCGAGCGAGCGCAGCCGCGCCTGCACCCGCGCAGAACATCCGGCCATGCTCTCGTTAAGATCGAGACTCAGCCCGTCGCGGCTCACGATGGGCGAACGGTAAGGACTCAATTCGGCAATCGATGGGCGAGGCTTCAACATGCAATACCTGCAGACCTGACGCGATGAGTTTACGACAGCTCGCCCCATGACGGCGGCGCAACCGGCGGCATGAGGCCGAGACACCTGCTGCGGAGGCGGCTCATGCTTCATCGCGCCGCACATACTTCACCAGCGCAAAGACCACCGCACAGATTACGAAATCCAGGAGCAGCCCCCAGTCTTCCTGGAACAGCCTGTGCCGCGCCACCGCCGGCAGATGGGGCATGAGAAGGTAGTAGATGGCGTTACCCGCGAGCACGGCCGTGAGCGCATCAAGAAAATTCTTCTTCATCGTCAATTTGTCCTCGGCCAGCCCTCGCCCTGGCTCCGACCCAGTCTCCTGCTAACATTCCTGAGATGCTGGAACCGTCCACTCCAGTGCAGTTCGTGAAAGGCATAGGTCCTCGCCTGGCCGAGGTGCTTGGCGCCAAGAGTCTTGCCACCGTCGATGACCTTCTCCACTACCTGCCGTACCGCTACGAAGACCGCCTAAACCCGCGCTCGGTCGCCGAACTGCGGGCCGGTGAAATGGCGACGGTGATCGCCGAGGTCCGCAACTCGGGACTGTTTCGCAGCCGTCGCATGCCAATTTTCCAGCTCACCGTCGGCCAAGGCCGCACCCGGCTGAAGTGCATCTGGTTTAATGCCACCTACCTGCAAGACCGTTTCCAGCCCGGACAAATGGTAGCGCTCTACGGCAAAGTTGAAAAAGACCGCGCCGGCAACCTGCAGATTCTGCAACCGCAATTCGAGATTCTCGGCGACCTCAATGGCGACGACGAGGACGCTTCCGGGGCGGCCGAGAAAGAGGTGGATCGCAGAGTTGCCGCATCGCTCGAAGTCGGACGCATCGTGCCCATCTACGAATCCACCGGCCAGGGCAAACTCACGCCACGCTGGTTCCGGCGCGTGATCCGTTGGACGCTCGAAAATCTGAAGCCCGACCTCGCCGATCCCATTCCCGCCGCGGTGCGCGCCCATCTCAGCCTGCTTTCTCCGCGCGAAGCGCTATGGCAGGTCCACTGGCCAGAGGCCGGCGAAAGCTTTGCTGACCTGCAAGCCTCACGCACACCGGCCCACATAAGAATGATCTTCGACGAACTGTTTTTCATAGAACTCGGCCTCGAACTCAAGCGCCGTGAGCAGAAGGCGCAAACCGGAATCGCCTTTCCGCTGAACGACGGCGTACGCCAGGCGATAAAAAAGATCCTGCCGTTTCATCCGACGGCGGCGCAGAAGCGGGTGCTGAAAGAAATTGCCGGCGACATGCAAATGCCGAGCCCCATGCGTCGTCTGCTGCAGGGCGACGTTGGATCGGGCAAAACCATCGTGGCGTTCCAGGCGGCGATCATCGCGATCCAAAATGGCTATCAGGTCGCGCTCATGGCTCCGACCGAGATTTTGGCGCAGCAGCACTATTTTTCCGCTCGCCAGATCTTGGAAGGTGCCGGGTATCGAATCGTCCTCCTCACCGGCTCGCTCGAGGCCGAGCGCAAACGCGACATCCGCCGCCACATCGCGGAAGGCAACGCGCAGCTGATCATCGGAACGCACGCCCTGATTCAAGATCGCGTCGAGTTCGAAAATCTAGGGCTCGTCGTTGTCGACGAGCAGCACCGCTTCGGCGTAATGCAACGGCTCAAGCTCATGAAAAGAGACGTGCCGGCCCGGCCTCGCCCGGGGTCGGACGCGGCCGTGCGCAAAGAGCGCAGCGAGCCATCACCCGAGCCCGACGTTCTGGTCATGACCGCCACTCCCATCCCCCGCACCCTGGCGCTCACGGTGTACGGCGACCTTGATTTATCGGTGCTGGACGAGCTCCCCCCCGGACGCACGCCGGTGGTCACTCGCTCTGTGCAAGACGAACGAGCCCCCGAGGTCTGGGATTTCGTCCGCAAGCAAATCGCGGCCGGACATCAGGCCTATGTCGTCTATCCGGTCATCGAAGAAGGCGAGGAGCGGGAATTAAAAGCCGCCCAGCAGATGCATCGCCAATTGCGCGAGAAGATCTTTCCCAGCCTTCACGTCGGATTGCTGCACGGCCGTCTCGAGGCCGCCGAAAAAGAACAGGTGATGCGCGACTTTCAGCAGGGCAAGGTCGAGATTCTCGTCGCGACCACGGTGATCGAAGTTGGCGTCGATGTCCCGAACGCGACCGTCATGGTGATCGAGCATGCGGACCGATTTGGCCTGGCGCAGCTGCACCAGTTGCGGGGACGCATCGGCCGCAGTGCGGCAAGGTCCTATTGTTTGCTCATGCGCGGCGCCAAGGTTTCCGAGGAAGGCGAACGCCGTCTCGATGCCATGGTGCGCTCAAACGACGGTTTCCAGATTGCGGAACTCGATCTGGAACTGCGCGGGCCCGGCGAATTCTTTGGCACCCGGCAGGCCGGCATCCCAAGCTTCCGCGTAGCCAACATCATCCGCGATCGCCAACTGCTGGAAGCGGCCAAACGGGAGGCGGCGTTTGTCATCTCGGGGCCAAATGCCGAGGTCTCAAAAGAAGAGATTGAACGGGCACTGCGAGAGATGCGATCGCGCTGGTCGCTGGCTTACGGGCTGGTTGAAGTGGGGTAGAAGCGAATCTCGCCCCGGCAGCCGCGACCTTCTGAGGGGTGGCGCAGATTCGGACGGATCTCGACCGGTTCCCTGGCTGGCCCACGCCAGCGCCACGCTATTTCTTAAATGATGGCTCTCGAATTACCATCCAGACGATGCCTTCTCGCTTCGCCCATGGGCTGCGCGATCCGCTCGTCCTGCTGTGTCTGACCGCTGGCTTGCTTGCGTTCGTGGTGCAATCCGGAGAACTGGGAACTTCCGACACAACCCATCGCCTGCAAACCACGCATTGGCTCTGGACCCCGGAACCACAGGTGTTCTCCTACGAGTATCCCGAGTTTGGCTTGCACGGCCGCGGAGGGCGGCTCTACAGCTGGTACGGCATCGGCCAGTCTCTGCTCATGCTGCCCGCCGATCTGGTCGGGACTTGGATCGCGCACCGCGCGATTTTCGGCGACTACAGCGACGACCCCAGCGTCAACGACATCATCGTCAGCTACAGCACCAATATTTTGGTGACCGTTCTGACCGCGCTCGTCGCATTTCGCTTCCTCGGTCAGTTGCGTTTCACAGTGAAAGAGTCGGTGGCGGGCGTGCTGGCCCTGATGTTCTGCACCACTCACCTCCATTACACGCAGAACATGATGGAGAACAACTACATCATGTTGCTGACACTCACCGGATTTTCGTTCCAGTATGAGTGGTTGCGCACCGATCGCAGCAGCGCTTTGCTCCTCGGTTCCGGCGCCCTGGGCCTCAACCTGCTCACGCGTCTCACCACCGGATTGGATCTGATGGCGGCGGGAGTTTTCGTCTTGCTGGTGCTGCGCTTCGACGGCGCCAGGCTCGAGCAGGCGGGACCGCAAAGGCCAGTCGCCCGAGGCCAGTGGCCGCGTCTGCTCCACTACTGCAAGGTCACCGCCCCCGTCTACCTGTCCTTTCTTGCGATCGATCGCGTCTACCAGTTTTACCGCTTCGGATCCTTCACTAACACCTACGTCGCGCTGTTTGCGCGCGAACAGCGCCAGATTGATCCAACGTTACCCGCGAATTTTCCCTGGACGACGCCATTTCCCCTCGGCGTTCTCGGTCCGCTTTTCAAACCGGAGAAGTCGATTTTCCTGTTCGACCCGCTGCTCATCCTTACCCTCTTTCTCCTCGCCTGGCTGTGGAGAAGGCTGACCCCGGAGCTGCGGGCCTATGGCGTCGCCACAATCGGTCTGCTGGCCGCCTATATCTCTTTCTACGCGCGATACACGTTCTGGGCCGGGGACTTCGCCTGGGGAGATCGCTATGTTTCGACCGCCGTGGAACTGGCTTCGCTGATCGGCGTGCCCCTGCTGGTGCACTACCGCGAGGCCCTGCATCGAGAGCGGTGGGGACAAACGATCTGGCGTGCCGGGTGCCTGTTGATCGTCGTGAGCCTGCTCATTCAGCTGGCATCGCTCGCCTTCTGGCTTCCGCTCGAAATCTACCAAATGGAGACCTTAGGCCATCCGACGTTCGTCATCGCCCTGCGTTTCAAGAATATTGCGGCCTTTGCGCTGGGCAAGATGGATGCCTGGGGTCTGAACACCGAGGCCATGACCCAGGACCCGTGGGACTATGTCCACATCACGACCTGGAATTTTTTGCCCTTCCTGCTGCGCCGCGTCGGAGTGGCTCCCGGTTGGGTGGTGAGTCTGGCGTTCGCCACCTGGCTTTCCGCAACGACGGCGCTCGGAGCCGCGTTGCTGCGGTTGCGAAGCAGCTTGCGAGGGGTCGCGTGCGGATCGCGGGGTCCGGCTCGAGACGGGAAGCCGGAGACGAACAGATGATCGGTGCTCGTCGTGGGGGCCGCCTGCGGGCTTGGCGCAGGAACGGCGTGTTAGCCGCGCCGGGAGTGAACCGGACCATCGCTGCAAGTCAAGCGAGTTCAGCGACGGGTTTCGCCTGCGGCTTGAACATGGGCTCTGCTATCATCGCCCGAGGGCCGGGAATACCGGCGGAGTTTACCTTTCGATTTCACTTTTACGAGGAGTTTTACCATGGATGCAGCCGCTCTTCCTCTGGGCTCCCGCCGCAACGAAGACATTGCCCTTGACCTTATGAAATTCATCGCCATGACCACCGGCTACGGCAAGACGACCGGCGCCGGAGTTGGCTTCCAGGGAACAGGAGCGGCTGCCAAGCCCGAGGATTACGCCGCCCAACTCCTGGAGCTCTATGGCCGTTGCCTGCACTCGGTCGACGGTAAATAGGGCAGAGTTAAGAAGATCGGGCGACGGGAAAGATCGCGCAGGGCGCCCCATGGACTTCATCCCCGGCGGGCGCTGGGGACGTCTTTCGACCCGATCTCCTTTCGGCTGAACGTCTTCGTTGACAAGCTCGCGGTTGCTGGGCTATTCTAGATGTCTTTGGAAGTCCTGCGGCTGCCCGCCTGGAACCCCTAGCGCGCCTTCTGCGTGGATAGAAACTGATCAGGGCACTCAGCGGTCTTCGTAACGTTCTTTTTTGAGTTTCTGGGAGATTCCGATGTCAACCTATTTCCCCAAAGAGGGGGATATTACGCGCAAGTGGTTTGTGGTGGATGCGAGCGGACTTGCGCTCGGCCGCCTCGCCTCGCGCGTGGCCCGCATTCTGATGGGCAAAGAGAGCCCCAAATATACGCCGTTTCTCGACACCGGCGACCACGTGGTCATCATCAACGCCGACAAGGTCAAGATCACCGGCATGAAGGCCGACCAGAAGGTCTACCACCACTACACCGGCTATCCCGGCGGAATCCGCGGCGAAGAAATGAAGAAGCGCCTGGTTCGCAAGCCGGAGTTGATCATCGAAGACGCCGTATCGCGCATGCTTCCGAAGAACAAATTGGGCAAGCAGATGTTTACCAAATTGAAGGTTTATCGAGGCGACAAGCACCCGCACGAGGCACAGAAGCCGGAAGCCAAGGTGTTTGCCTAGGTTGCGAACGAGCAGCCCGGATTTTGCATTTTCTTGGAAAGGTTGAGAAGCCAAGCGCTTGCTTCTTCGCGCAGCGAATGCGCGAAGTTCGCTAGCAGTCGGCTCGAAGCTCACAATGGCAGAACTAGTTCAATACTACGGAACCGGACGCCGCAAGGCGGCGATCGCGCGCGTTTTTCTTCGCCCAGGCAGTGGCGAGTTCAAGGTTAACGGCAAAGCGTTCGACGAATATTTTGTGACGCCCTCGCAGCGCATCGCCGCGAAATCGCCGCTGGTGTCGACCGACAGCGCCGCCGCCTTCAATGTGCTGGCTAACGTGTGCGGCGGGGGCGTGGCTGGTCAGGCCGATGCCGTGCGTCTGGGCATAACCCGCGCGCTCATGCTGTTCAACGTGGAACTGCGCAAGAAGCTGAAGGCCGAGGGCATGGTGACTCGTGACCCGCGCGCGAAAGAGCGCAAGAAATACGGCCAAAAGGGCGCACGCAAGCGCTTCCAGTTCTCGAAAAGATAGTCGGGCGTCGTCGTTTCACGCTCGTTGGCAAACGATTGGCGAACGACGACGGACGGCTGATTTTAGGTGTTCAATTCATCCCCCCACCTCCCCGAGATGGGGTGGACGGGAATGGCAATCCGAGAAGCCGTTACCGGCAGCCAGTCGCCAGTCACCAGTGAAATTCGCTGGTAACGGGTCGCTGGCGGCTGAGAACAGGCATAAGGATGCAGACCAACCGAGGAGGTTGATTGGCGAATATCACAATGAAGGAGTTGCTCGAAGCAGGCGTTCACTTCGGGCACCAGACGAAGCGTTGGAACCCAAGGATGAAGGAGTATATCTTTGGCGAGCGCAACGGTATCTACATTATCGATTTGCAGAAGACGCTGAAGATGTTCAAAGAGGCGTCGAAATTTGTGCAGGATCTGGCCGCCGATGGCAGGATCATCCTCTTCGTGGGCACCAAGCGCCAGGCACAAGACGCAATTGCCGAAGAGGCGCAGCGCTGCTCCATGTTCTACGTGAACCAGCGCTGGCTGGGCGGACTGCTGACCAATTGGGTTACGGTGCAGAAATCGGTGAAGCGACTGAAGGAGCTTGACGAAATGGCCACCGATGGCCGTTACGATCTGCTTCCCAAAAAAGAAGTCATTAAACTCGAGCGCGAGCGCAAGCACCTGCAGGCGAATCTAGCCGGCATCAAGAACATGACGCGCTTGCCGGATGCGATCTTCGTGATTGATTCCAATAAGGAGCAGATCGCGGTACGCGAGTCGCGCAAGCTGGGCATTCCCGTGGTGGCCGTGGTCGATACCAACTGCGATCCGAGCGAAGTCGATTACGTGATTCCTGGCAACGACGACGCGTTGCGTGCGATCCGGCTGTTCACCTCCAAGATCTCGGAGTCGATTGCCGAAGGCGTTCACGCCCGCGACGACAAGCAAACCGCGGACATTCAAGCGGCGCAGCATGAAGCTGCCGTCGAAGCGCCACTCGCCGACACATTGTTTGCCGAGACGGCGTCCACCAGTGTCGTTGCCGCTGCCGCGGTGTCGCCCGATGGCAGCAGTCCCGAGGCGGAAGAAATTCGCATGGAAGATGTGCTCGGCAAGGGCACGCGCAAGCGTCCCTCGGCCGCCACCGAAGACGTCGACGAACTGCAAGCCGAGACGCGCCGGTTCTGACAAAACGCAGGTTTCAAGGTTTCAAGGTTGCAAGCTTCAAGGTTGCAACCTTGATTTGACCTCAGCGTGGCCCCCCGGCTGACCCTCCTTGAAACTCTGAAACCTTGAAATTCTTGCGACCTGAGGTTCTTATTTAGATGAGCACGACTATGGCAAATATCTCCGCTGCACAAGTAAAAGAGCTCCGCGAAAAGACCGGAGCGCCCATGATGGACTGCAAGCAGGCCCTGACCGAAGCCAAAGGCGATCTCGAACAGGCGATCGTCGTGTTGCGCAAAAAGGGAGTGTCGGTGGCCGCCAAGAAGGCGACGCGCGTCACCAGCGAAGGCTCCGTTGCCCACTACATTCATGCTGGCGGCAAGATCGGAGTGCTGGTCGAAGTCAACTGCGAAAGCGATTTCGTGGCACGCACCGACGACTTCAAGGAACTGGTCCACGACATCGCCATGCACATCGCGGCGAGCGATCCGAAGTTCGTGCGCAAAGAGGACGTTACCGCGGAAGCCTTCGAGCGGGAGAAAGACATTTATCGCGCGCAGGCGATCGCCAGCGGCAAGCCCGCCGCCATTGCCGAGAAGATGGTTGTTGGCAAGATGGAAAAGTTCTACGAGGAAGTCTGTCTGCTCGAACAGCCCTTCATCAAAGACCAGACCCTCAGCATCGCGCAGTTGATCGCGGCCAAGGTCGGAAAACTCGGCGAGAACATCGCCGTGCGGCGCTTCGCGCGCTTTAAGGTCGGCGATGCGAGCGCGACCGTGGCCTTCGTCAGCACCAAGCCGGACGAGGGTGAGGTGCCGACGCCGGTTGGCAAGTAGCAGCCGGGTTTTTCAGGGGCGCCAGCGGCGCCCCCTTTGATTTATGCTTCTTCCCAGACAGCTGCGCTTGATCGTTGAGAATTTTCATGCCGACTCCCATCTTCAAACGAATTCTTCTGAAAATTTCCGGGGAAGCCCTGGCCGCCGATCAGGGCTTCGGCGTCGATACCAAACGCATTCATGAGGTCGCCGCCGAGCTGGCCGATGTCCACAAACTGGGCATCGAACTGGCCATCGTCGTGGGCGGGGGCAATTTTTTTCGCGGCGTCGCCGACCAGGCCAAGGACATGGATCGTGTCTCCGCCGATCACATGGGCATGCTGGCCACCGTAATCAATTCGCTCGCCCTGCAGGACGCGCTCGAAAAGCAGAGCGTCTTCACCCGCGTACAGACCGCGATTGAGATGCACCAGATTGCCGAACCCTTCATCCGGCGTCGCGCCATGCGGCATCTGGAGAAGGGCCGCGTGGTCATTTTCGCCGGCGGCACCGGCAATCCATATTTCTCAACCGACACCGCCGCCTCGCTGCGCGCCATGGAAATCAAAGCCGACGCCATCCTCAAAGCCACCAAAGTCGACGGCATCTACGATGCCGACCCCATGAAGGTCAAAGACGCCAAGAAGTTTGAAACCCTCACCTACATGGATGTTCTTCGCCAAGGCCTCAAGGTGATGGACTCGACCGCCATTTCCTTGTGCAAGGACAACAACCTGCCCATCATTGTTTTCAACCTGAATCAGCACGGCAATATTCGTCGCGTGGTGCTCGGCGAAAAAATCGGCTCGCTGGTCAGCGCGTAGGGTCGGCTGGCCATGGCCGGTGCCCGGTTGCGCCTGAGGTCCAACCCCAGCTCGGGTACGGGTAACTGGCAACTGCTGTTGGGTTTATAATTCACCGTTCCGCTATCGCTACTCCTAGGAGCTGACCGAGATGGCTCATCCTGCCCTGAAAGAAGTCTTCGCTGCCCTCAAGACCCGAATGGAAAAAGCGGTGGAAGATTTCCGCCGCGAAATGGCCGCCACCCGTACCGGACGCGCCAATGTGCATATGCTCGATACGGTACTGGTCGACTACTACGGTGAACAGATGCCGCTCAACCAGGTCTCCCAGGTTCACGCCCCCGAGCCGCAGATGATCACGGTACAGCCGTTTGACACCTCACAGCTCGGGGCGATCGAAAAGGCGATCCGCAGCGCTGACCTGGGACTCAACCCGATGAATGACGGCAAACTGGTGCGCGTACCCGTGCCCGCGCTCACCGAAGAGCGCCGCAAGGACATGGTCAAGCACCTGCACAAGATTCTTGAAGAGCACCGCACGGCCGTACGTAATATCCGTCGCGACGGCAACGACGCCATCAAGAAATCGCTGAAAGACAAAAAAATCTCCGAAGACGACGAGAAACGTGCCATCGATGAACTGCAGAAGCTCACCGACGACGAGATCAAGAAGATGGAAGAGATGAGCAAAGGTAAAGAAAAAGAAGTGCTGGAGTTCAAATAGCGTCCCGCTGCCGGCGTACCGTCAATGCACACTTACCTTGACCGTGGCCGTGCTCCGTCCGTACGGGTTCGTCGCGTACAGTGTGTAGGTGGTGGTTTTCGTCGGCACCACGGTCGTCGAATTGGCCCGCAGCACGCCCACCTCGGGCGACACGATGTTGTACTGCGTGTTGCTCACGCTCCAGCTCAAGGTCACGGGCGTTCCCGGCGCAACCGTCTGCGGATTGGCCGCGAAATATGCAATCGTCGGATCCGGCCCCTGCGGAATGTCGGCCTGCGTATAGATCGGGTCCATGCGCACGACCTCAAACGCCGAAGCCGGCACGGTTTTCAGTTCGCCGAGGTCGCTGTTGTCCCATCGGTTGTCCGGTGCGCCGCTGATGAACATCGAACTGCCGTTGTCTGCCATGATCATTCCGTATTGTTGCAGAGCGGCAAGGATCACTTTCGATTGCGCGGGAAATCCCGAGATGTCATAACTTGACTTCAGGCGCAAACGCATGCCCATCGGCGCCGCATAGGTATTGCTCGAGTTTGCCGCCCAATGGCTGGCGGGAGGAGTAAACGCTGCCTGGCTGTTCTGCAGGGTAAAGCGCAAGGCATGCTGGATGGTTCCGGCGGCAACCTCGTCATAGCGCGCCAGTCCCGGGAAAATCGACAGCCCAGCCGCGTCCGCTGAGGTCCAGGTGTAGGGCCGCTGCTCATCGTTCAGCAAATCCCATACCGCAGCCGACCCGGCATTCCAATTCCCGTTCTTGAGCAGATGGGAATCATAGAGCTCATAGAGCCAGCAGTTGTCACGATCGAGCACCAGCACATGCCGGTCCCCGTTTCCCGGCTTGGGGTACCCCTCGATCGGAGCGTTGGCCGGTACCGGCACCGGCCCGGGGTCGCTTTCATCGCCATATTCAGTGAAGTGCAGGTTCACCAGGGGAGTTCCACTGACCACTATGTAAGGTATTCCAATGGATTGCCCATCGTAGAGGCCGGAACCGAAATCGGGATGCAGGGGCGTTGTCTGTCCGATGAAATCGATGTAGGCGTCCGAATTGGGATCGACCGGCGCGCTTGCGATATTCTCGTTCCAGGAATTGTCAGCGGGAAAGGGGAGGAAGCCGTTCAGGCTCGCGCCAATGCCGAGAGCCATTGCGCTGCAGCCGCTCTGCGCCTGCAGCGCCGCCGGCAAACAAACAACGATAAGCAAACAGGAAAGAAGCGTCCGCATGGAAACGACTCCGCGAGGAATTCCGAGAGATGACGATTCATGCAATGTAACGGAGCGAGCAGTCGGATACAAACTCGGAAGTTCCAGGCGAAATGATCGCCTGCGCCTTCCCCCCGGAACCATTTGGTTTTTGCCCTCTCGGAGCTGGCCGGCGTCGGTGTGGCAGGATGGTGAGCCATCGGAGGGCGCACTGCGACTCTTCGAGCCAGGCCTCTCCGCGGCAAATTGACCTTATAATCTGGAGATGAAGCGCGTTGTCCACGCCGCCTGCCCGCACGACTGCCCCGATGCCTGCGGCGTCCTGATCACGATCGAAGACGACCGCGCCATCCGGATTCGGGGCAATCCCTCACATCCGGTCACGCGCGGCTTTCTGTGTGCTAAAGTCGCCAAATATCTGGATCGTGTCTATTCCCCCGATCGAGTCCTCTACCCGATGCGGCGCGTTCTACCGAAAGGGCCCGCCGGCCGGTCAGCCAAGGTTGCCGAGCATCAGCGATCCTCGCTTGGCCACGCCGCCCCGTCGCCGGGCGAAGCCTTTGAGCGCATCAGCTGGGATGCAGCGCTCGAAGAAATTACCAGGAAATTCCGCGCCATCATTGCCCAATACGGCCCCGAAGCCATTCTCCCCTATTCCTACGGAGGCACGCTCGGCGTGCTGAACGGCGCTTCCATGGACCGGCGCTTCTTCCACCGTCTGGGTGCCTCGCAGCTGGAGCGCAGTATCTGCTCCGACGCCGGCGAGTTCGGCCTGCTTTCTGTCATTGGCGCAAAGCTCGGCACCGACCCGGAACTGTTTCCCGAGGCGCGATACATCATCGCCTGGGCGGCGAATATTCACGGCAACAATGTCCACCTCTGGCCCTTCATTGAACAAGCCCGTCGCCAAGGCGCCAAGCTGGTTGTCATTGACCCCTACCGCACACGCACCGCCAAGTGCGCCGATTGGTACCTGCCGATCAATCCCGGCACCGATACCGCGCTGGCTCTCGGCCTGATGCACGTCATCATCAGCGAGAATCTTTACGACCCCGACTACGTCTCGCACTACACCCTAGGTTTCGACGACCTGAAGGCCAGAGCGCAGCAGTATCCGCCGGAAAAAGTTGAGCACTGGACCGGCATCCCTGCCCGGGATATCCGGAAGCTCGCCCGCGAATATGCCACCACACGTCCGTCCGTGATCCGCGTCAACTACGGCATCCAGCGCAGTGAGGGGGGAGGAATGGCCACGCGCGCGGTCGCCATGTTGCCCTGTCTGATCGGGTCATGGAAACAGGCCGGCGGTGGACTCCAGCTGTCAACCAGCGGCGCCTTTGCCTTGAATAGCAGCGCGCTAAGAATGCCCGTGCTGATGCAAAAGGCGCTCGGACGCCCTGCCCGCGTGGTCAACATGGTGCAACTCGGCCGCGCCCTCAACACGCTGACGGCGCCGCCCATCCAGGCGCTGTTTGTCTACAACTCGAATCCCGCGGCCGTCTGCCCCAACCAGAACGAAGTTGTCCGCGGACTGAAGCGACCCGATCTTTTCACCGTGGTCCACGAGCAGTTTCTTACCGATACCACCGACTACGCCGACATCGTTTTGCCCGCCACCACATTTTTCGAGCACAAGGACCTGCAGACCGCCTATGGCCACTACTACCTCCAGATTTCCCACCCGGCGATCAATCCGCTCGGCGAATGCCGCTCCAATGTAGAACTGTTTCGCACCCTCGCCGACCATATGGGATTCGACGAGGAGTGTTTCCGCGAGACCATCGATTCCATGATCGATCGTGCCCTCGAAACACCCAATTCCCGCCTTCACGGGATCACCCGCCAACGTTTGGAACGGGAGCCTTTCATCCGGCTGAATCTGGAGAGCGCGGCGCCCGGCTTGGAGAGGGACTCAAGCGTCGGTCGGGCGGAGGTCGGACCGGCCGCAGCCCCGTTTCTCCCCTTCGCCCAGGGCAATTTCCCAACCCCCAGCGGCAAGGCCGAGTTCTACTCGGAAACGCTAAAGGGGAGAGGGCTCGATCCGGTCATTGCCTTCACTCCGCCCGGCGAATCGCGTAACGGATCGGCCGCCGCCGGTTTTCCGCTCGAACTGCTGGCCCGCAAACCCGACAATCATCTCAACTCATCGTTCGCCAACGTCGCATCGGTCCGCGCCATGGAAACACAACTTGGCGATCTCGAGATGCATCCTACTGACGCAGAGGCTCGGAGCGTTCGCGATGGCGATCGCGTTCGCGCTTTCAACTCTCGGGGTGAAATCGTCTTGCAAGCTCGGGTCGACGGTTCCGTACCTCCCGGAGTGGTTGCTGCTCGGCTCGACTGGGCGCGACTGACTCCCGGCGGCGGCAACATTAACGTTCTCACTTCAGAAAAACTTACGGACATGGGCAACGCGGCAACTTTCTATTCCGTCTGTGTTGAGGTAGAACTTTTTCAGGCGTGATTGCGGGGAGGAGTTTCGTTCCAACCTTGGACGGTTCCCACTCTCTACCGTATAATTACCGTTTTCCTAACTCTAGTTTTTCGAGGTAGTTGCGATTCTTTGTCGGCGACAGGCTTTCCCTGTTCGGGCCCCGCGATCCGGCCACAACAAGGGTTCAGAGACAGACTCGAGTGGGTCTTCCTCTTGCTTCACGACAAGGTTTTGGAAGCGTTCAGGGTTCCTGCATCGGTGGCTGCTGAATCGCTCGCTCGGCCTGCTGGCGGTTTTGCTCCTCGCCTCCGGTGTCGTCGCCCAGCAGGATCTGATTGTCGGCATCGACATCAAGGGCAACCGCCGCATCCCCGCCGACACCGTCCGGGCCCGCATTTTCAGCAAGGTCGGCGACGTCTACGACAACGCCGCCATCGAGCGCGACTTCAACGCGCTTTGGAACACGGGCTATTTTGAAGACATCCGCTTCGAGCGCGAACAGAACCCCAAGGGCTGGATCCTTCACATTTACGTCAAAGAGCGCCCGACCATCCGCGAGATCAACTACACCGGTCTCAATGCCGTTTCCACCAGCGACGTGCTCGACCGCTTCAAGGAACGTAAGGTGGGACTCTCGGTTGAGAGCCAGTACGATCCCACCAAGATCAAGAAGGCCGAAGTTGTTCTCAAGGAACTGCTTTCCGAGCACGGGCGTCAGTTCGCCACCATTCGCACCGAAAAGCGCGACATCCCGCCTGCTGCGGTCGGCATCACCTTTGTCGTCAAAGAGGGACCCAAGGTCAAGGTGGGCCGCATCCGCTTCCGCGGCAACAAACACATCAACGATCGCACCCTGCGTGCGGCCATGAAGAACCTCAAGCCCATCGGTATCCCGCACTCCATTTTCCTCGAAAATCTCTTCGCCAAAACCTACGACGCCACCAAGCTCGAAGAGGATACCGAACGCGTCCGTGCCGAGTTTCAAAACCGCGGCTATTTCAAGGTGCTGGTCGACGATCCCAAGACCGAGATTCATGACACCGGACACGCTGGTTTACACCTGCCGGGACTTCAGTCCGGCATGGGCAAGTCCGTCGATATCACCATGCCCATCGAGGAGGGCGAACGTTATCGCCTGGGCACGATCACTTTCAAGAACAACAAGGCCATTTCGAACAACGCCGCCCTGCGCAGCCTTATCCCGATGAAAGACGGGGACATTTTCAGCCGCGAGAAAATCGCCAAGGGGCTCGAGAACTTGCGCAAGGCCTATGGCGAAGCCGGCTACATTAACTTCACTTCCGTTCCCGACACCAAATTCGACGACGAAAAAAAAGTCGTGAACCTTGAAATCGACGTGGACGAAGGCAAGCAGTTTTACGTGCGCCGCATCGAGTTCCAGGGCAACACCACCACCCGCGACAAAGTGATCCGCCGCGAAATCGCGCTCGAAGAAGGCCAAATCTACAATTCGCGCTTTTGGGAATTGAGCCTGATGCGTCTGAATCAGCTCGGCTATTTCGAGCAGCTCAAACCCGACGATCCCAACACCACCGAACGTCACCTGGACGAAAAGGCCGGTACCGTGGACCTGACTCTCAAGGTGAAAGAGAAGGGGAAGAACAGCATCGGCCTGCAGGGTGGAGTGAGTGGCCTGGCCGGCGCTTTCGTTGGCATCAACTACGCCACCAATAATTTTCTCGGATTGGGTGAAACGCTCTCCGTGCAGGCCAGCCTCGGCAGCCGCCAGCGCGACCTGGTTTTCGGATTCACCGAGCCTTACTTGTTAGACCGTCCCATCCAGGCCGGCTTCAACGTCTATGCCCGCAAGACCAACTATGACCAGGCTCGGCAGTATGCCATCGCGACCGGACAGAATCTGAACCTGCCTTCGGCCTACCTCCAGAACCTGCAGAACTACTCGCAGTCGAGCACCGGAATCACGGGAAGCGTAAGTTATCCGCTGCGCAAGGGGCACTCCTTCAAGCGCGTCGGCATCAGCTACTCCTTCGATCGCTCTTCGCTGGTTGCCGTCAGCAACGCCTCCAAACTGCTATTCGAAAATCTCAACTTCCGCGGTATTACCGGTCCCAACGCGCTTAACGGCATTATCACCAGCAAGATCACGCCCAGCTTCACCATGAACACGCTCGATGCAGCCTACGCGCCCCACCATGGCAAGAGCCTGTTCATCGGCGGAGAATTCTCCGGACTCGGCGGCACCGTGCATACCATCCGGCCCATTATCCAGTACAAGCAGTTTTTCCCCATGCAGAAACGCCGCAACGCCCTCGGTTACAACGTTCAGGCTTCGTTTATTACGGGCTATGGCGGCATCGTTGCCCCTCCCTTTGAGCGTGCCTACCTCGGCGGAGAAAATGACTTGCGCGGTTTTGACATCCGCACCGTTTCTCCCATCGCCTA
Source organism: Terriglobales bacterium (assembly GCA_049520935.1). Classification (GTDB taxonomy): domain Bacteria; phylum Acidobacteriota; class Terriglobia; order Terriglobales; family Acidobacteriaceae; genus Acidiflorens. The sequence continues at coordinate 54,053 of JBEKPJ010000011.1, forward strand.
CCTGCCCAGCGCCCAGTCCGTTCCTCTCAGAAACCCCGATGGGACGTTCGTTCCGGCCAACCCGCGGTTCCCGGTGATAACCGGCACCGGCGGCGCATGTGTGGCCAACTGCTGGAATATTCCGGTCCCCTATTCGCAGCTGGTTCAGCCGGGCGGCGATCTTAGTCTGCATGGCAACGTGGAATACCGCATCACCATCGCCGGCCCCGTCGCCATCGCTCCCTTTGTCGATTTGGGCACCGATCCGATCGTGCGCACTTCGCAGCTGCAGATCAATCAGTTCCAGTTCGAAACTCTGGCCAGCACTCTGTTTGGCTGCCCGTCGCTGAGTTCGGCATTTTCCTGTCAGGGCGGGCAACTCCTGAGCAAGCAATATCTCTCGCCCGATCTCCAGCCCGTCCCCGGGACCAACTGGGTTCCGCGTATGTCCACCGGACTCGAATTACAGACCATGCTTCCGGTAGTGAATGCTCCGTTCCGCATCTATTACGCCTACAATGCCTTGCGCCTCGATGGCAGCGCCACGCCGATCGTGCCGATCAATGCCAGCATGTTCCCGAACGTAAATGGCGTGCTCACCGGGGCCGGACGCTATACCTACAACACCACACTGTCGACTCTCGGTTCCCGATACACACTGCTCGAACCGCGAAAGACCTTCCGCTTTTCGGTGGCGACCACGTTCTAGAAACGAGGGAGGATTACGGTTCGAAACCGAGCCGAGAGAGCCCCGGCGGTGCGCATTTCGCACGGGCCTTCTGGCGGTTTCACCTTTGTCTTATAAGCGGCATGCTGCGGGGAGCAGATTTGCCTGGCTTAACGAACTGACCGCAGGCCGCCACCTCCGCCTGCGGTCGAGAGCAGCCAGCAGAGACCAGGCCGGCTACTTGATATGCACCAGCTGGCTGGCCGGTTCCGAAGCCGCAACCGGCCACTGCGGCGCGCGCCAGGCATCAAGCACCGACACCTGATGTACGCACGATACCGTGCAATGCGGAGCGCAGGCCTTTTCCGTGTGAAATTCGCGGCGCAAGTCGGCAATCGTGTATTTCTCCAGCGGGATACCCGGGTATCCCCGCTGCTGCGAGCAGTAATGCACTAGTCCGTCCTCGCAAATATAGAGGTAGCGCCCCCCGGCACGGCAACGCCACTGATTCGGACGGCCCAGGGCGATGTTGTCCTGAAATGCGTTTACCCGCGTGAAGCTGCGTTTCTCCAGATTTTTCATCTGGTGGTAGACGCGTCGTTCTTCGTCGTTCAAAGGCTGCACCTGCCCCGAGCCATCGTGTATGATTCCCACCGTCGAGCTGAATCCCAGCTCCAACGCCCGCTTGCCGATGATCAGCGCATCCTGCGGGTGACTGACCCCGCCCCCCACTACGGAATTGATATTCACATGGAACTCTGCGTGCTCAGAGAGCAGCTGCAGCTTACGATCGAGCACCTTCAGGCTCTTTTTGGACACCTCGTCGGGATGGACGTTATCAATCGAAATCTGCAGCCACTCCAGACCCGAGCGGTTGAGCCGCTGGATGCGGTCCGCAGTCAGCAGATAACCGTTCGTGATCAGCCCCGAAACGATACGGCGCCTGCGCATGTGGTGAATGATGTCATCCAGTTGCGGATGCAGCAGCGGCTCACCGCCGCTGATGGTGATCACCGACGTTCCAAGATCGCCCAGTTGATCCACCCGCCGCAGCATGTCGTCGGTCGGCACGGGCTTCGAAAAACTGTCGAACTCATTGCAGTACGTGCAAGCCAGGTTACAACGCCGTATGGGAATCAAGTGCGCCAGCAGCGGATGGTCGGTCGACACCACGGCCTTCAGGATTTGCCACAATCCATGAGCGTCCCGTTCCACTGCCTTGAACCGGCGGTGCCATGTCGCGAACTTTGTCGTCATCGCTTTGTACTATTTCACCACACCATGCGGCCAAGCGCACAATTGGCGGCAGTATTCGGCGGAAAAGAGGGGTCGAACGGCGATTCGGGCAGTCTTCGACAACCTAACGCTTCACCCGCGAGTTGTCTGCCTTGCCCACCTGTTGGTGTCCGGCGGCTCTGAGCGCCGACACTGCCCGCTGCAGATGGTCACGCTTGACGAGCACGTAGTCGGTATCAAACGTCGACACCGCAAAGATGCCGACCCGGGCTTCGGCCAACGGCTGCACAAACGATGCCAGCACGCCAGTCATCGAGAACGGGAACGGACCCTTCAGTTTCAGTGCGACCCATCCGCGCTCGGCTCGTGACACATGATTCTCCGGGCAAGCGTCTTCGGTGCAAACCAGGGAGAGCTCGGTGCCCGTGCGCACTAGGCAGAAGAATTTGCTCTCCAGCGCCCCGGCAGGAATGCGGGCATCGGGGACGAGCTGGCATACCGCCAACCGCTCCTCGAGAACCTGGTATTGGAGAAGGTGGGCCATGCAAGCACAGAGAGGTTACTACATCCCACGAAAAGTTCGAAGATCGGCCGGTCGCGTAAAATCGCGCAGCCGGCGGTCACCCGAGCGGCAACAGCGCCGGTCCGGTTTGCGGCTACTGCATGTCCCCGCCCATGGGAATGTAGTGGAACCTTTTGCCGTCGAACACCAGGGCAGAGGTGTCGCCGAAGTCACTGGCTTCTTCGATATACAGAGCTTCGACGGTTCTCTTCCGCAGCTTCATCTTTCGAACCGACATGGTCTTGAAGGGCAGATTCACCACCACGAACTTCGCCTTGGGAGTGGCGGAGCGCCAGGCGTCGGGCCCGGCCCCATGGATGATCAGCATGACCAAACCCTTTCGGTCGGGTTGCGCTTCGATGAAGGTGGTGGTTAGCTTGGGATCGCCGTAGCCGAAATAATCGTAATAGGGGTCGATCACCGTGTAGTTGCGATCCCCTTGATCGAGCAACGGATTTTTGCAGCGCGCCGCAATCACCACGTCTTCCACTCCGTCGCCGTCGAGATCGCCAAATGCAGCTCCCACCTCGGGCAGCAGCGTGAACTGGTCGCCAAACGCTTTTTGCACGAATTCGTTGTCCACTTTACGGGCAACCGGCTGCGACTGTCCGAAAGCTGAAATCAGCGCTGCAACACTGAACGCCAGGAGGAAACTGAGTTTTCTCATAGGCCTACTCTATCCCCGGTCGGTAATTGCCGGCAGGTAACGAAAGTCACCATCTGGGCTCGAGCGGAGCCGGAGAAGTTCGCGTCCCGGAGGGTGCAGCGAACCCGTGAGTAAGAAGGTTCCAACCTGGCACCGTGCCGACCGAGACTCGCCCAACGACCACTTTACGGATCGCCTTTGAAGTGCTCCCATCCCCCGGCTCGGAGACTCTGCCGGGTTCCATCCGCGGCAATCAATCGCATCCCGGCCGCTTTTGTGATGCGCCCGATCCGGGTAACAGGAACTCCCGCCACTTTGGTCGGAACCGCCTTTGAGGAAGTAAAGAGCAATTCGTAATCGTCTCCGCCATGCAGCGCCAGCGCCCGCGCGACACGGCTGGTTCCCGCTTCCACCTGTGCACGCGGAACTGCTTCGGCCTCGATCTCCGCGCCCACCCTGCTTTGCTGGCAGATGTGTTCAAGGTCGGTCGACAGTCCATCGCTCAAATCGATCATGGCGGAAGCCATGCTCTGGCGGCGGAGCCACTGGCCCACCCCTAGCCGCGCCTGCGGGCGGAGCTTGCGGACATAACCTCGACCGAGCGGTTTGGATTCCCTCAGGCGTGCCAGAGCCGCTGCGGCGCCGCCCAACTCCCCGGTCACGTAAATCTGTTCGCCAGGTTTCGCTCCCGCGCGCAGGATTGCCTTGCCCTTGGGCACCGAGCCCACGACCACGATATCGGCCTGGATCCCGCTGGCCGATTGTGCCGTATCGCCGCCCGCCAGGGGAACCTTGCATTCCGCGGCCAGAGCGAGCAGGCCTTCGAGAAAGCGATCGACCCACTTCTGCGGAATTTCGGTTGCGACCGCCAGGGACAAAAATGCGGCTCGCGGCTCACCGCCCATGGCCGCAATGTCGCTCAACCCGCGCGTCAGGCAGCGTCGCCCGACAAGTTCCGCGCGGTGCCAATCCCGCCGGAAATGCACTCCCTCAATGCTGAAGTCAGTGGTCACCAGCAATTGGTGTCCCGCCGGAACGCTGAGCACGGCGCAGTCATCGCCAATGCCGGTCACCACCGAGGCGCCATGGCGGGCGGCAAGTCGAATGCGCTCAATCAGCTTCTTTTCCCCTAACGGCATTCCGACTCACTATACCTCGGTGCCCGATAACCGAGGTAATTTGGCCGAATGGCCGTCGCCGGTTACCCTGCCTTGGTAACCGTCTCGGAAGGGCGTCTGAGGTTGACAGGGGGGATCAGGTTTGCTAACGTTTAACTCGCCGTTCACACACTTTGCCGAACCAAGTTCTGCAACCTGAACCAGTTGCGGTGAGTTTGGTTTTCGGCTTGCCTGGTTCCGATGTACCCGGGTAGGCCAGTCCGCATCTAAGCGGCTGGTGGAATCGGGATTCCGAGCTCGAGCAAGACCGTTCTGCTCCGGCCAGGATTCTGGAGTGAAATTCTTATACGGAAGTAGGCTTTTGCGTAAACGCTTTTATATCTTTTTCGTAGCGCGCGACGAAGCTGGGCAGCTTCGCAAGATCTCCATTCCCGTCCAATATCTGTACGTTCTTTTGGCCGGGGCGACGATCGGCGTGCTTTGCCTCACCGGCATCGCGAGTTCCTATACGCGGATGCTGCAGAAAGTCGCGCACTACAACCAGCTCCGCACTGAGCAGGAGCAGCTCAAAGACCGCTATTCGAAGCTCGAACAAGTTGCCAAAGAACGCGATATTCAAGTGGCTTCCCTGGGATCGCTGGCCAGTGAAGTCTCCGCCTTGTACGGTCTCAGGTCCGATCCCGCGATGGTTACCGCCTCGACCGAGCAGATTCAAGAGGCGCAGGTGCACTCTTCGCTCGACCAGCTTTATGCCCTGAAGCACACCGCTCTGAGCGGTGCCGCCAGCGTCGGTATTTCGCTCGGCCTGACCAAGAACTCCACCACCGCGGATTGGATCCGCGCCAATTCGGCTCCGAACCTCTGGCCGGTCGAAGGGCAGGTAACCGGCTCGTTCGGCGAGCGCATCGATCCGTTCAACGGAGAGGGTGCGTTCCACTCGGGCGTCGATATCTCCGCCGTTGTGGGTTCGCCCGTCATCGCCCCGGCCGACGGCGTGGTGACCTTTGCTGATTTCCTGGGCGGCTACGGACGCGCCATCATGGTCGACCATGGGCACGGCATCGCCACCCGCTATGGCCATCTTTCTAGCTTCGCCGTCACCGCCGGGCAGAACATCCACCGCGGCGACACCATCGGCTACGTGGGGCTGAGCGGCCGCTCCACCGGGCCTCATCTCCACTACGAAGTGCGGATCAACGACGTTCCCGTCAATCCTTACAAATACCTGCGGATGACCGTGGCTCATCTCGCCGGGTTTGCCGCGGGCTCGTAACCACTCACTCCGCAAGGTTCCCCCCCGCAGTTCAGAAATCACAACCGCACGTGATTGCCGTCATACAAAACCCCCTTCCCGCAGGTAGAATCATGGCGGCACGTTTCGGCCAGCGCGACCGAGAATGTTCAAGAAGATTCTGATTGCCAATCGGGGCGAGATCGCGGTGCGTGTCATTCGCGCCTGCCGCGAAATGGGTATCGGCACCGTCGCCGTTTATTCCGAGGTCGACCGGGCTGCGCTGCATGTCCGCAAATCCGACGAAGCTTACCTCATCGGTCCCGCGCAAGCCTCCGAGTCCTATCTCCGAATGGACAAGATTCTCGATGTTGCCAAGCGCTCGGGCGCTGAGGCCATCCATCCGGGCTACGGCTTTCTTTCGGAGAATGCGAAGTTTGCGCAGGCATGCAGCGATGCAGGCATCAAATTCATCGGGCCGACTCCGCACTCCATGAACCTGATGGGCTCGAAGACAAGCGCCCGCCAGCAAATGGAAAAGGCCGGCGTGCCCTTTGTTCCCGGAACCTCGCGCGGCCTGGCCTCCGCCGAGGAAGGCGAACAAGTCGCCGAACGCATCGGCTACCCGGTGATGCTGAAAGCCGCTGCGGGTGGGGGCGGCAAGGGCATGCGCCTGGTGCACACCCGCCAGGAACTTCGTTCCGCACTCGAATCCGCCCGCAGCGAAGCGCAGAGTTCTTTCGGAGACAGCGAAGTTTATATCGAGAAGGCGATCATCAACCCCCGCCACATTGAAATGCAAGTGCTGGCCGACGAGCACGGAAACACGGTCTGGCTCGGCGAACGAGAGTGTTCGATCCAGCGCCGCCATCAAAAGGTACTGGAGGAATCGCCCTCGCCGATCGTCGATCCGCTCATGCGCCGGCGGATGGGTGAAGTTGCGGTGAAGGTCGCGCAGGCTGCCGACTACACCAATGCCGGTACGATCGAGTTTCTCGTCGACGAGCAGAAAAATTTCTACTTCCTGGAGATGAACACACGCCTGCAGGTGGAACATCCGGTCACCGAGTTCACCACCGGACTCGATCTGGTGCATCTGCAAATCAGGATTGCGGCCGGAGAAAAATTGCCTTTCACGCAGTCGGAGGTGGCGATTCGCGGGCACGCCATCGAGTGCCGCATCTACGCCGAAGACCCCGACAACAATTACTTCCCCAGCCCGGGCAAGATCACCGTGCTTCTGCAGCCGTCGGGGCCCGGGATTCGGCGCGACAGCGGCATGTACGAAGGCTGGACGGTTCCGATGGATTACGACCCGCTGCTCGCCAAACTCGTCGGCTACGGAAGCGACCGGCAGCAGGCCATCATGCGCCTGCAGCGTGCGCTCTACGAATACTTCGTGGCGGGGATCAAGACCAACATCTCCTTGTTCCAGCGTATTCTGGGCGATGCGGATTTCCGGGCGGCAAAAGTCGATACCGGCTTCCTCGACCGCCTGCTCGCCAAAGGCAACCCGGAGGTCGTCTCGGTTGCTCCGGAGCGCGAGGTCAAAGCCATGGAGGCGATCGCGGCCATAGCGGCCGGAATGTTCGCCGTGCTCGATCCGGCCGCGTTGGGCAAGAACGGCGGCACGTCCGGAGATGGTTCCCAGGCTGTTCCGGCTCGCTCTCCATCGAACTGGAAACAGAGGGGGCGCTCGGAAACGCTGCGCTGATCTGGATCTTATGGTTTACGAAATCATCGTCGGAGGCATTCCGCATCGCCTGGAGCTCGAGAAGGTTACAGGTGTGTGGGAGTGCCGCTTGGACGGCAAGCAGGTGCAGGTTGATGCAGTGATTCCGCGTCGCGACGTGTTGTCGTTGCTCGTCGATGGACACGCCTACGAAATCAAGCGCGAGCAGAGCGCCACCGACCTCCACATGTGGGTGGGCAGCAGCCGCTTCGCGGTCGAGTTGCGGGATCCGCGATCGCTGCGCTCGCGCCAGAAAGCCGGCGCAGACGACACGGGTCCCAGGAAAATTGTGGCTCCCATGCCCGGCCGCATCGTACGTCTGCTGGTAGCGGAAAATTCCGAAGTCGAAGCGGGGCAGGGCATCGTCGTCGTGGAAGCGATGAAGATGCAGAATGAAATCAAGTCGCCAAAAAAGGGAGTCGTCAAGAAACTATCCGCCATATCCGGGACGGCCGTGAACCCCGGTGACGTTTTGGCCATCGTCGAATAAAGAGGGGCTCAGTTCTCCCAGGCCGGTTGGCGCATCGCGGGCATAATCGCAAGGCCAACCCGTTGCGGGACCAACCATCGTAAGGGCCCCGGCACCAAAGTCATCTCCAGGCGCCTCCCCGGCCCGCGTACCATGGAAGCAGACGGCGCCGCGCGGAGGTTCTTCGTGAAGCTGCAACGAATCATCAGTTTCGCCACTCTGGCAATCTCGATCCTCACCCTGGTGCTGGTGCTGAAGCGTCCCGCGCCGGTGGCACCCGCCCTCGCTCCCGCTGCGGCGGTTGCCCACGCGCAGTCCTTTCAGGAGAAGGTGAACCAACTCGCGCAGCCCAGGCCACCCGGCGAGGCGGAGAGTGAAGTGCGCATAAATTCCGAAGAACTGTCGTCCGCACTGGCACAAGCTGCCGGAATGCTGCCGGCCGCGAGCTCGGCGAATCCTTCCACGAACGCCCCATCCGGTTCCACTGCGGCCGGTCCTACGATGGAGTTCCCCGGCGCGGTTCCGAATATCAAGGATTACCAGGTCGCCATGGATGGAGACGTCGTTCGGGGCCAATTTCTAACGCAAATCGCGGGCAAGGACGTCTACCTCACTCTCGCCGGCCATCTCGGGGCGAAGGATGGTTACGCCACGTTCGATGCCACCGAAGTCAAGGTCGGCGATCTCTCCGTACCGGCATCGCTGGTCAATGACGTATTGCAGAAAAAACTGGCCGAGCAGCGCGATCAGCTCAAACTGCCAAATAACGTCAAAGACATCAGGGTGGAGAACGGCGAACTCGTATTCGTCGAGAAATAGCCGGCTGCAGAAAACACGCGACCCGAACCCGGCACAAAATGCCGGACAAACACTCACTCGCTACCTGTAAAGCAAAATCTGCCTCTTGCCCGACACGATAGTTTCCCTTTCCAAGAAGCTTCTAATTTCCATCTAATCTGGTTTTAATCGCGACCGTTTCCAATCGAACTCATGACAAGTTTCCCGGTCCCGCCCAGCCATGCCGACCGCGTCCTGGTGGCTAGCCCCAGCACTTGGGTGCGCCAGCGCGTTCTTGATAGTCTACGTTCTCCCTTGCGCCGCTTCGAACAAGCCAGCGGAGGAGCCGAAGCGCTGGTCCATTTGGAGAGTGGTATGTGGCAGGCGCTGTTTCTCGATCGCCGGCTGCCCGACCTCGATGCCGAAGAGCTGAGCCAGACCGTCCGGCAGCGCTTTCCGGGAATCGAAGTTGTACTCCTCGATCGGGATGCGGAGGCCGAATCCAGCCTCGTCGATGACGAACAGAATCGGTTTCCGAAACCGTACGATGCCGGGGTTCTCGCAAGCCGCGCCGGATCCGACGACCTGCCTCGGCCGCGTTCCGCACCCACTGCGGCCGCGCCCATCTTAGCAGGCGCCGAGGTCTTGTCTCGGGATCCGTCCACGATCGCCGCTCCTTTGCCGGGAATGATCGGCAAGTCCAGCGTTATGCAGCCCGTTTATGCTCGGGCGAGACTGCTTGCGCCGCGCACGACCACCGTGCTGATCACGGGCCCAACCGGCTGCGGCAAGGAAGTCGTCGCCCGCGCCATCCATCAGTTGAGTCCCCGAGCCGCCCGCACCTTCGCGGTCGTCAATTGCGCCGCGATTCCCGAAACTCTGCTCGAAGCCGAACTTTTCGGATATGCTCGCGGCGCCTTCACTGGAGCCATGCAATCCTATGCCGGAAGAATCCAGGCGGCGCAGGGAGGCACGCTCTTCCTCGACGAAGTCGGTGAGATGCCCTTGAGTCTGCAGCCGAAGCTGCTTCGCTTTCTCGAGCAGAAAGAACTGCAGCGCCTGGGGAGCGCCGAGGTCGTGCGCGTCGATGCTCGCGTCGTCTCCGCTACCAATGCGCACCTGCTCAGCCTCGTCCGCGAGGGGAAATTCCGCGAAGACTTGTATTACCGCCTCTGCGGCTTCCCCATTGAAATCCCGCCCTTGCGCGACCGCTGCGAGGATATTCCGCAACTGGCGATCCACTTTCTCGAAAAGTATGCCGGCAGCCAGCCCGCGCCGCAATTGTCTTTCTCCGCCCTGCAGCTGCTGAAAGCACATTCCTGGCCGGGGAACATCCGGGAACTGCAGAATGTGATGGAGCGCGCGCTGATTCTATCTGAACAGCAGCCCATGATTCACACCGAGCACCTTTTGCTTGCGGATTCGGGCTTGCGCACCGGCCATTAGGGCGAGACTGGTTGGCCCGGCCGACGGCGATCACGACCACAATCCGACATGCCGGCGCCGTGTGCGGTAGGTCGTCTTCATCCGTACTTCGAATAAGAGCGTTTTAAGGCAATTTATGCCGGGCTGGCACCGCTCTTGCAATGCAATCTTCATGTCCACCAATTTTCCGGCACCACGAGATCCGGCGCGCGACCCCGAGCATCCGCTGGCCCGCGCCTTTGCCTCGTTTACCGAGGCGGCGGGTTCGCTCGAGCGCACATATGGTCAACTGCACGGGCAAGTGGCTCACCTGCGCCAGGAACTCGAAGTCACCAACCGCGATCTTGCGACCAGTCTCGAAGAGAATCATCGCATGCGTGAGCGTCTCCGCCGCATCCTTGAAGGCTTGCCGTGCGGCGTCCTGGTGATCGAGAACGAAGCCCGTATTCTGGCTCTCAACCCCGAGGCGGCGCGACTGGTTGGTGGGAATTTCGAATCCACGGTCGCCCTGCCGGCGGCGCTCACCGCGGCGCTCGAGCGCGCTCGCCGGACCGGGGAGGAGCCGGAATTGCCGCTCTCCGATCTCAGTCCTTCGGTTCCGCCCCATTCGGTGTGGGTCGCCATCCGCCATGCTTGGCTGGAACAAAACGAGGCCCGCGCCACTTCGGTGTTCATCCTGCGCGATGTCAGCGAGGCCAAGAAACTCGAACGCGATCGTGAACATCTGCGCCGCCAGCAGGCCCTGGTCGAGATGTCGGCGCTGCTGGCGCACGAGATCCGCAACCCCCTGGGCAGCCTGGAACTGTTCGCCGGACTTCTGGCGGAAGGCAATCTCGAAGGCGAAAGCCGCAGCTGGATCGAACACGTGCAGGCTGGCCTACGCACGCTCTCCGCCACCGTCAATAATGTGCTTCATCTGCACAATACCCCCCAGCCCGAACTTGCTCCGACCGATGCCGGCGAGCTCCTGGACTGGGCCTACAATTTTCTGTTGCCGCTCGCCAAGCAGGCGCGGGTCGAAATGCAAGTCATTAACGGCTTGCAAGGCGTCACGGTGAATGCCGATCGCCACCGCCTCGAGCAGGTGCTGCTCAACCTTGCGCTCAACGCGCTGCGCTTCATGCCGGGGGGCGGATGGCTGAGTATTCGAGGCATCGAGCGCGCATCGGTCGAAGATCGACAGGGCGAGCCTGGGGGCGTCGAAGCCGGTGGTATCGAAATCAGTGTGCGCGACACCGGCCCGGGCATTGCGCCCGAGGACTTGCCACGAATTTTTGAGGCCGGGTTCAGTACCCGGCCCGGCAGCTCCGGCCTTGGTCTTGCCGTCTGCCGCCGTATTCTTGAACAGCACGGAGGCTCGATCTCGGCCGAGAGCCGTCCCGGTCATGGCGCCACCTTCTGCCTCCGGCTGCCCCATAACCACGGAATGTCGCTGAGGGAATCAGGAGACCAACGATGAAACGTCTGCTCATCGCCGACGACGACGCCGGCATGCGTGCCGCTCTCGAAGCTCGCTTCCTGCGACGCGGATGGCTGGTCGATGTTGCGGTGAACGGCACCGAAGCGCTGGAGAAGTTTCGCGCCGGCTTGCATTCCCTGGTCATCACCGACGTGCGGATGCCGGGCCGGGATGGGTTCGAGCTCATGCGCGAGGTGCAGACTTCGTCGGCACGGACGGCCGTCATCCTGCTGACCGCCTACGGTTGCGTGCCGGACGCGGTCGAAGCCATGCGCAGCGGCGCCTGCGATTATCTGGTCAAGCCCGTCTGCTTCGAAAAACTCGAACTCGCCGTGGAGCAGGTTCTGCGCCGCGCCGAACAGCTGAGCAAAGAGACGGAAACACTCGTCGGTCACTCTCCCGCATGGGAGAATGCACTGGATTGTGCACGGCAGGCAGCCGCTACCGATGCGGACGTACTGATCGAGGCGGAAAGCGGGACCGGCAAGGAGCTGATTGCCCGCCTCATCCACCGCCTGAGCCGACGTAAAGCGGGGCCATTTGTCGCCCTGAACTGCACCGCCTTTCCCGAGACCCTGCTCGAAAGCGAATTGTTCGGCCACGCTCGCGGTGCCTTTACCGGAGCGGTGGGCGCCCGCCCCGGCAAGTTCGAGATGGCGAGCGGAGGCACCCTTCTGCTCGATGAGGTAGGCGAGATGCCTCTGGCCCTGCAGCCGAAACTGCTGCGCGCTCTGCAGGAGCGCGAATTCGATCGCCTCGGATCCAACCAGACCGTGCGCGTCGATATTCGCGTCATCGCCACCACCAATCGTCCCCTCGAAGCGGCCGTCGCGGAAGGCCGCTTCCGCGCCGATCTCTACTACCGTCTGAATGTGATTCCGCTCTCGCTGCCGCCGCTGCGCGACCGCGCCAACGACATTGCGGAGCTGGCGGAGCATTTTGCCGCGATCTACGCCGCTCCCGGAAGCGGTGCCCGCTTATCCCGCGAACTGCTCGTCCGCCTCGAACAGCATACTTGGCCGGGTAACGTGCGCGAACTGGCGAACTTCGTGCGCCGCGCGGTGGCGTTGTCACGCGGCGGCGACATCGGGGTCGAGGCCCTGGAGCACGGAAAAAATTCCCTCGCCAAGCGCTTGCCCGAAAACGGCCCGTTGGCGCGTCCCGCCCGCTCTCCGGAATGGAAACCCGGGCTCTCGCTCGACGAAATGGAACGTCAGCTTTTTGCCATGACCCTCGAATCGACCGGCGGCAACCGCGCTCGGGCGGCGGAGTTGCTCGGCGTGAGCCTGCGCACGGTGCGCAATAAAGTCCGCGAGTTTGGCCTGCCGCCACGCAACACCTATCGCCACGAGGCCGCGAGTTCTGAGGTTCGCAACCGCAACTCTATGAGCCCCATCGATACCACGAACAAGGAGCAGCCATGCCCATGATCGATACCCCGCTGATGCGTGGTCTGGAGCGCGTGCTCGATCTGAGCGCGACTCGCCATCAGGTCATTGCCACCAACCTGGCGAACGTCGATACCCCGGGATACCGCACGCGCGACGTACGTCCCTTTGCCGGCGAGATTGAGCAGGCCATGGCAGGCGAGGAATCCCCGATCGGCGGCTTCACGCCGGTGGTGCACGAAATCCCCGGGCTGCTCGAGCGTCCCGATGGCAATAACGTGTCGGTCGAGCGCGAATCGCTCTTGCTTGCCCAGAACCAGTTGCGCTTTCAGGTGGCGGTGCAGTTCCTGAAAGCCGAGTTTCACCGATTGTCGACCGCGATCAGCGGAGGGAGCACGTCATGAATCTATTCGGCATGTTGGAAGTGAGCGGCTCGGCGCTGGGCGCCGAACGGCAACGCGCGGAGGTCGTGGCCAGCAACATGGCCAACGCCCAAACCACGCGTACTCCGGCAGGGGGGCCTTATCGCCGCCAGTTGGTGGTCTTTCAGTCGCAGCGCGTGCCCCGATTTTCGCTGGCGCTCGCCGGGGGTCTGCAACGGGAAAATTCTTCCGCGGTGCGCGTGGCCGCGGTGGTCCCCGATCAGCGACCGCCGGTGATGCGGTTTGAACCGGGGCATCCCGATGCCAACGCCGAAGGCTACGTGGCGTATCCCCAGGTCGACCCCATCGAAGAGATGACCGATCTCCTCGGTGCGGTGCGGGCCTATGAACTGAACGCTTCCGCGGTGCAGGCGACAAAAAACATGATCACGCAGTCGCTGGATCTATTGCGCTAGTCCAGAGGAACCAGAGGTTGAAGCCATGAACAATTCGATTTCGCCAATTCGCATATTGCCCGCCGACATCACTCCCTCCACCGCCGCCTCTCCCGAGGATGGAAAATTCCTGGAGACGCTGCAACAGTCGATTGATCAGGCCGAAGGCGCCCAGGGAGATGCGGCCACGCAGGTGGCTCAGCTTCTCAACGGCAAAGGCGCCGACCTGCACAGCGCGATGATTGCGGTCGAAAAGGCCGATCTGTCGTTTCAGCTGATGATGCAGGTGCGCAACAAGATCGTGCAGGCGTACCAGACGATTTCGAGCATGCAGTTCTGAACCGCAGTCGCCCCAACCTAGCTGGGGCGCAGTTTACCGCGGAAAGCGGACATTGACCGGTAGGAGTTTCACGATTTGAACCAGGGCCTCAAACAAATCCAGGACTTTCTTCGCGGCTTGAGCTTGCAGCAGAAAGCGCTGCTGGCGGGCGGCGCCGCGGTGGTGGGCCTGACGCTGTGGCTGTTCACGGGTTTGCTTGATCACAAGAACATCGTTCTCTACTCCGGACTCAAGCCGCAAGATGCGCAGTCGATGGGCACGCGTCTTGCCGCCAAGAACATCCCTTACGAGATTTCCCCCGATGGCGCGAGCGTCCTCGTTCCCTCCGACAAGGTTGATTCCGCGCGGCTCGAAACCGCGGCGCAGGGCCTGCCGCGCAATGCCCGCCTGGGCTTTGAACTGTTTGATACTCCGAACTGGGCGGGATCGGACTTCAGTGAAAAGGTGAACTATCAACGCGCGCTCGAGGGCGAACTGGAGCGCACGCTGCAAACCCTGAACGAAGTCGAAGCCGTGCGCGTCCACCTGGTGCTGCCGCGCGAGTCGCTGTTCACCGAGCAGGAGCATTTATCGAAGGCGGCGGTCATCGTGAAGACCAAAGGCGGAACCCTTTCCCGCGAAGCGCAGCAGGCCATTCCGCAACTCGTGGCCAGCGCCGTCGATGGCCTGCGGCCGGAAAACGTCACCGTCGTCGACGCCGAGACGGCGACGCCCTTTTTGTCGCGGCGCGGTCCGTCCGGCCGGGCTTCTTATGATTCCGACGATGAACTTGCCGCCGCCGCGGTGCACGCCCTCGAACCGGTGGTCGGCGCCGAACACGTGCGTGCCAGCGTGCATGTCGACTACGACCTCAGCAGCAGCGAAGAGTCTTCCGAAATCTACGATCCCAAGTCAGCCGCCACCATTGCCCAGCAGCATTCCGAAGAGCTTGCCGGAGGTGCCAATCCGGCGGGCGTGCCCGGCGTCGCGAGCAACGTTCCGGGAGCCACCGCCGCCAGCCCGGCCGTCATTACGGCCCTCGACAACCAGAGTTCGAAAACCGAGAGCTCGACGTTTGCGGTCAGCAAGAATATCCGCCACGTTACCAACCCGGCGGGACGCGTGCGCCGCATCACCGCGTCGGTGCTGGTCGATGACGCCGTGGATAGCAAGCAGGAAAACGGGAAATCCACCACCGTTCGGCGGAAACGCACGCCGGAAGAAATGGCGGCCATCGAAAAGCTCGCTCGCGCCGCGATCGGCGTCGACGACCAGCGTGGAGATCTGCTCGCGGTCGAGAACCTCTCGTTCCAGACCGCTCCCGTCGAGACACTGGCCGCCCCCGGCAAACTGGAAAAATATCGCCTCCTGATCCAGCCTTGGGCGGGAGCCTTCCGCTACGTGGGAATTACGCTACTGTTTCTGCTGGTTTATGCGCTGGTGCTGAATCCGGTAAAGAAGCAGGCGATTGCCGCTTTTAAGGCCATCCCGACGCGACTGTCGACTCCTCTCGCCGCCGGAGCGCCCGCCAATGTCCTCGGCGCCATCGAACTGCCCGCCGGCAGCGATGAAGCCAAACGCGCCGGAGCGATGAAAAAAGAACTGACCGACAAGATCAAGGCAGAACCGGCCGCCGCCAGCCGCCTGGTGCAGACCTGGATCCGGGATCCGAAGGCGAAGTAGCCCGCACGGAACGCAAGCCGAACGAACGATGCAGTAGGAAAGGAACCAAGACAATTACCAGGAACCGAAAACCATGACCGCCTCCGTTGCTAATCCGGGATTGCAAAAAGCGGCCATTCTGATGGTCTTGCTCGGGGAAGAGGCCGCCACTCAAATCTACCGCAATCTGCCCGAACTCGACGTGCAGCGCTTGACCCGGCGCATCGCCGAGCTCGAGCACTTCAAGCCCGAGACCGCGATTGCCGTGCTCGAGGAGTACTACCAGCTCACACTCACCCAGGGCTATCTGGCCGAAGGTGGTCCGGAATACGCGCAGAAGCTGCTGGTGAAAGCCTTTGGCGAGGCGGGCGCCACTCGTCTGCTTGACCAGGTCAGAAGTTCGATGGAACAGAATGCAGTTCACCTCGAAAGCCTGCAGGAAGCTGATCCGCAACAGTTGGCCAAGTTCCTCGAAGTCGAGCATCCGCAAACCATCGCTCTCATCCTGGCCCATCTGCACGCCCGGCAAGCGTCGGCGCTGTTGTTGCGCTTGCCGGAAGAAGTCCGCGCGGAAACCGTAAAGCGGCTCGCGCAGTTGCGCCAGTTTTCTCCCGACGTTGCCCAGAAAGTTGCCCTGGCCCTGAACAAGCACCTGGAGTCGGTCGGCGAACAGAGCCGGCGCGCCTATGCCGGTTTCAAAGGTGCTGCCGACCTGCTCAACCAGCTGGAGCCGATCAAAAGCAAGAGCATTCTGGAGATCATCGAGAAGGACGATCCCAAAATGGCGCTCGGCATTCGCAATCTGATGTTTACCTTCGAAGATCTGCTCGGTGTGCCCGAAGCGGGTATTCGCGAACTGCTCGGGCAGCTCGACAAGAAGACCCTGGCCCTGGCCCTGCGCGGCGCAACCGAGGAACTCAAGAATCTGATCTTCAAGTGCATGTCCTCGCGCGCCGTCGACATGCTGAAGGAAGACATGGAGGTGTTGGGTGCGGTGCGCGCCAAAGACGTCAATCAGGGGCAACGCGAGATCGTGGAAACGGCCCGCCGTCTCGAAGCCGAGGGCAAGTTGGTCTTGAGCGCGGAGTCGCAGGAGGAGTATGTCGTCTAGCGCTCCCCAGCGGCAGCTGGTTGCCGACGCCGCGCCCTTCTCCTATCCCGATGCCGGCCTCGCCGGCGGCGTCGCGGGCAGTGAATCCGGCGCCGGCCAGTCGGCCGAAGAGCGAACTCGCCGGCAGCAAGCCGAAGCTTTCGAGCAGGGACGGCAAACCGGGCAGGGGCAGCTTCGCGCGGAACTTGAAACCGCACTCGCCAAGAACCGCGAGCAGGTCGGGCGCGCACTGCAGGAGTTCGTGCGCGAGCGCCGGGATTACTATCGCCGCATCGAAGGTGAGGTCGTCGCTCTGGCGCTGGCTATCGCGCGCAAGATCCTGCATCGCGAAGTGCAAATCGACCCCCATGCGCTGGCGGGCATTGTTCGCGTCACGCTCGAGAAACTCGATACCGGCACGACCGTCAATCTGCAGGTTCATCCCCGGGAGGCTACCGAATGGCGCCACTATTTCGCCTGTCAGGCGGGAGACGGGCCCGCTCCCGAGGTGCACGAAGACCCGGGGATGGCTCCCGGGGAATGCCGCATCGAAACCTCGCTCGGCTCAACCGAAGTTGGTCTCGAAGCTCAGTTGCGGGAGATTGAAACTGGATTGCTCGATCTGCTCGCGGAAAGGCCGGGCGAACGCTCCAGCCCCTCGCCCGCATCGGCTCCCCCCGCCGCGCCACGCCCCCATCCCGAGACTCGTCCATGAGCACGCCGCCGACTGCGCCGATCCTGGCCGCCTACTTTTCGCACCTCGAATCTTCTTCCGCTCTGCGTTGGCGCGGCCAAGTCATCCAGGTGGTTGGCCAGCTCGTCGAATCCGAAGGACCTTTTTGCACGGTGGGCGAGGCCTGTGAGATCATCGACTCCCGCGGCCAGCACTGGCCGGGTGAGATTGTCGGCTTCCGCGGGCACACGGTTCTATCCATGGCCCTCAGGCGCCCGACCGGTATCCGCTACGGCGATCAAGTCGTCGTCTGGGGACGCCGTCCGTCGTTGCGCCTCAGCGATCAGCTTCTCGGCCGGGTGCTCGACGGTGCGGGAAATCCCATCGACAGCCTTCCCGCTCCGGTCTGCCGCGAGCGCTTTCCACTCGATCACGATGCTCCGCTCGCCCTCGACCGCACTCCCATTCGTCATGCCCTCGGTTGCGGCATTCGCGCCATTGACGCGTTCCTTACCTGCGGCCGCGGCCAGCGTGTCGGCATCTTTGGCGGCAGTGGTGTCGGCAAGAGCACGCTCATCGGCATGATGGCCCGCAACACCAACGCCGACCTCACCGTCCTCGGACTGATCGGCGAGCGCGGACGCGAAGTGGGAGAGCTTCTGGACTCGCTCGGAGAGCAGGGCCGCCGCCGTTCCGTCGTCGTCGTCTCCACCTCCGACCAGGATCCCCTGCTGCGGATCCGCGCCGGTCTCGCAGCCACCACCATCGCCGAATATTTCTGTGCTCGCGGCAAGCACGTGCTGCTGGTTGTCGACTCGCTCACCCGTCTGGCCATGGCGCAACGCGAAATTGGATTGGCTGCCGGCGAGCCCCCCACTGCCAAAGGCTACACGCCCTCGGTGTTCACTCTGCTCGCCCGGCTCATTGAGCGCGCCGGATCCTACAGCTCCGGCACCATCACCGGCTTCTACACGGTGCTCATGGAAGGGGACGACGAAAATGATCCCCTGGTCGATGCCGCCCGTGCACTGCTCGACGGCCACATCATGCTCGATCGCCGGCTTGCCGCGCAGAGCCACTATCCCCCCATCTCCATCCTCGACAGCATCAGCCGTATCATGCCGGCCGTTGTTTCCGCGGACCATCTGGCGAAAACGAATCTGCTCCGCCGTCTTTTCGCGGCCTACAAGGCTTCTGAAGAACTCATCCGTATTGGCGCGTACCAGAAAAACAGCGACCCCGATCTCGATCGCGCCATCGGGCTCATGCCCTTGCTTCGCGAATTCCTGATGCAGTCCTCGAAGGAAGTTGCCGGCATGAAAGACTCTCTCGACCGCCTCATCGCGCTCCCGGTCTGAAATTATGGTGAATGTGTTCCTCTAGGAATCGTCCTACAAATTATGTCTTTCCGCTTCGCTCTCGATCCCCTCCTCCGCCTCCGCAAAAGCATCGAACGGCAGCGCACTCTCCAACTGCAGCAGGCCAGCCTCGCAGTCACCCGGGCCCAGGATCGGTTGGCGCAGCTGGACCGCTTCCTCGCCGATTCCGCGTGTTCCGATTCCGCTGGCCTGCTTGCCGGGCGAGCCGCTGCCGAACTCCAGTTCGCTTCCGTCCTCAGTGAGAATCTGCATCGCTTTCGCCAGGAACTGCAGTCCGACATCCACAAGCTCGAAGTCCTGCGGCAGCAAGCGGCCACTGCGTACCAGCAGGCTTACCGCGAACGTGAAGTCCTCGAAACTCTGCGTGCGCGGCAGCACCGCGAATACCAGCGGGAACAATCCCGCCGTGAGCAACAGGAACTGGATGCCGCGCACCTGTTGCAACGCTGGCATCACCGCGCGCCACCCTCTTAACTCGGCAGGCTGATTTTGCCGGGATGCACCCGGCAACCCTTGCCCGCATTCCCGGTCCGCACGATGCGGCTTGCTGTGTCACCACCCGCCGGTTTGCTCGGAAGTCACTGAAATTGCAGTTGTCACTGCCCGCATTTCGCAGGCAAAGTCAGGCTGGCCACAATTGGCGCGTCGAGTGCAATTAATCGCCTGGTACTGCGATGAACCTAGACGCGATTCTCAGTTCGGCGACCATGCCGGCGGTTCCGACCGCGGCCCGAGCAACCTCGTCGGCATCGACAGGCTTCGGGGACACGCTCGCTTCGTCCATGTCGGAGTCGGCGCCGGCACATTCTGCGGCTCCGTCCCTCGCCGGTCCAGCGGCGGCAAGTACCCATCCGAATGCAGCCGCGAAAACCGATTCGGAGTCCGCCGGCCAAGCCGCTACCAATCCTGCTTCCAAATCGAATCCCAGCCCGTGGCCGGCCCGCAATGCGGATCGGTCAAGTGTGCTTTCGAAGTCCGCGAACAAATCCGACGGCCAGAGCAACACGGATCCCGCCCGCGCACAGTTGGCGACCGCCGCCGCAATTCTCCCATCCACGTCCTTGCCGGTGATCGCGGTTCTCGAGCCATCGGGTCTTGCCGCCTTCGCGGGATGCTCCAGCGGGTTTTCGAACCCGACAAGCGCACCGGCCAGCACGCACGCAACCTCATCAGTGTCAATTCCGCAGGACGTTTCGCTTCCTTCGAATCTGGCCGTGCCAGGAGGCTCTGTTCCATCCGACCCGCCGAAAGCGCTATCGCAAGATCAGCTCGGCCGCGCCGCAACCTCGGGCTCGACGTCAAACTCGATACCTGGTGTTCCGCTCCCCATGACCGCGCCGGCACTGCAGGGCCAAGCTCTCGCCGATTTCGGGACCTGGAATTGGTCTCCTGCGGGAGAGGCTGATTCCGGCGAAACCGGCAACCTGTCTTCGTCGGGCCTGTCCGACGCCGGGAACACGGCCTTCGCTTCTGCTCCCCGGTTTACCAACTCACCCGGTCCAACCGGCCTGACGGCAGCGCAATCTGCGATGGCTGCGACGAACGCCTCGTCGGCACCAGGTATGGGCGCGGCGGCAAACCAACCGTCTTCCACGCTCGTTTCGCCAGGCACGGTTGCGCCACCGAGCATGATTGCTCCCCCGGCAACGGAGCCCGCAGCACTCCCCAATCGTCTCGCGGACAATTCCTCGCTCGTTTCACCAGGCACGGTTGCGCCACCGAGCATGATTGCTCCCCCGGCAACGGAGCCCGCAGCGCTCCCCAATCGTCTCGCGGACAATTCCTCAAGCCAAGGAGCGCATTCGGCGGTCGCAATTGCAAGTCCAAGTCCCGAGGCGCCGACGGCTTTCGCCCTGTCCTCGCGGATTTCCCTCGCCTCGACGCTAACGACATATGCGCCCCAATCCCAGGGCAATGGCAGCCTGGCGCCCGCAACCCGGCCTGGCAACGCAAAGCAGCCGCCGACGCTTCAGGCAGGCAATGCCAAAGCGGGCGAGAGGTCCTCGGCCAACGCGCCGGTCGCCGATTTGCCCACCGGCCCTGCATCAGACTCGGCCCAGACGGGCGGCAAGACCGCGTCCGGACAAACCGAGTCTGAGGAGGCTTCTTTTGCCGCCCCTCCCGTCCCCACGGAGCACGCCAACGATACTGCGGACCATGACGCGAGCGACTCGGGCAATCGCGGCGAGAGCTCGCCGTGGACGGCGACTTCGAACCTCGCGCCGAGTTTAGGTGACGCCAATTCCCCAGGCGCGACCGTCGCAGATGTTTCCAATAATGCTCGCATTGAAACTTCTGCGCACCCGGTGACCGCAGCGTCGCAAAACACAACCGCAGACAAGAAACCCGCCGGAGCCGTCCCATCCGGTGCCACTCCGTCGGAGATGCCGTCACCCGGACTCGGTTCCCACAATGTAGCCGCCGTCTCGGGAAACGAGACTCCGGCGACACTCACGGCTCCGATTGCGTCGCCCGCCGGTTTCGTCGCGCGCGAAGCCCCAGCGTCCGGCGTGAGCGAAGTGGCGTCCAGCTCTCCCCAGATCCACCAAATGCTTGACTCCGCGCCACCCCCATCTCCGGCCACGCCGGCTCCGCCGCTAACGCCCGATTCGGCCGCCGCGATGCAGATGAATGGCCAGATGCACGTCGGTATCCGCACCGACGCCTTTGGCGCGGTGGAGATTCACACGGTCGTTCAGCAAAGTCAGGTTGGCATTACAGTGCACTCGGACCGCGATCTCACCCGCTGGTTCAGTTCCGAGGTTCCCAGCCTCAATTCCGGCCTGAACGAGCATCACCTGAACCTCACCGGCGTCGATTTCGATAACGCTCGCTCCGGCATCCAGACTGCGACCGGCTTTCAGCAGGGCCAGCAGCGGCAAACTTTCTCACAAACCCAGGGCTCGCAATCCGCCGCCTCATCAGGCGCCGTCTCGCCCGACGCCGACGGCGATAGCGAGCCCGCAACCACCAGTATTCTCCCGTCAGAGCTGCGCACCGGACTTGGCGGGAATCGCGTCAGCATTCTCGTTTAGGAGGGCACGCTCATGTCCGTCTCGCTATTGCAAATGCTCCACGCCGCCACTCCCGCCGCCTCCCGATCGTCGGCAGCCTCGCCGGCGGCCACTTCCCCGTCTTCGTCCTCGTCTACCGCACCCGGAGTGGACCTGACCAACACCTTCCTGCAGTTGCTGTCGGTGCAACTCGAAAACCAGAGCCCGATGAACCCGGTCGATCCCAATCAGTTCGTGACCCAGCTGGCAACCTTCGACTCGCTCGGCGAACTCACCCAGATCCAGTCGCTCATGCAAACGCTCGTGAACGACGTCGGTGGCACCGGTTCGGCTTCCGGCGCCGCTGCCAGTGCCACCCCTGCCAACGCCACAACGAGCCTAAATTCTATTTCTCACTAAGGAGCTTCTATGCCCGATTTCTCAGTACCTCTTTCCGGATTGGACGCCAGTTCCGCTGCGCTTGCCACCACCGCCAACAATCTGGCTAACCTCAACACGGTCGGTTACAAGGACCAGCAGATCCAGTTTTCCGACTTGTTTTACCAGAATCTCGGCTCGGATGGCGCTGGCGACCCCATCCAGCGAGGTGCGGGCGTCCAGGTCAGTTCTCAGCCCACCGACTTCACGCAGGGAGACGTCACCTCCACCGGCATTGACACCGACGTCGCCATCAATGGCAACGGCTTCTTTGTGGTGCAGCAGAACGGAGTCCAGACCTATACGCGCGCCGGCAATTTCGAGGTGGGCACCGACAACCTGCTCGAAACCTCCGACGGCCAGGACGTCCTCGGATACCCGGCCACGAATGGCGCCATTAATACCAGCGGGGGATTGAGCACGATCGCCCTCGGAGCCGGAACCAGCAGCCCCGCGACTGCGACCGCCAATCTACAGATGACCACGAACCTGGACGCCACCGGGGGCGTGGGTTCGACCTATTCGACCCAAGCCACCATCTACGATTCGCTCGGTGCCCCTCACCAGCTCACCATCACCTACACCAACACCGCGACCAACACCTGGAGCTACCAGGTGTCTATTCCCGCCACCGACCTCAGTCCCATTAATGGCGTGGCTCAGACCGGAGTACTGCAGACTGGCACGTTGACCTTCAACGGCGATGGTGTCCTGACCTCGGATACCGAGGGAGCTGGCGGGGCGACCAACACCCCACCGGTCGACATCACGGGCATTCCCATCACCGGATTCGCCGATGGAGCCAGCAACCAGACCTTCAGCTGGAACGTACTCAAGGGGAAGTCTCCAGTCATCACGCAACTAGCGGCCGCCAACAGCACCGCCTCCATCCAACAAGATGGCACCGCCAGCGGCACCCTGCAGAGTTTCACCATCGGTTCCGATGGCACCATCACCGGATCGTTCAGCAATGGAACTACCGCTACCCTCGGACAGATCGCTCTTGCCAGTTTCGCCGACCAGCAGGGCCTCTCCCGCAATGGGGACAATACCTATTCCCCCACCCTTGCCTCCGGTCAGCCCACCATCGGCGCACCGACCAGCGGCGGACTCGGCAGCATCACCGACGGCGCCCTCGAGCAGTCCAACGTCGATATCGCCACCGAATTCGCGAACCTCATCGTCGCCCAGCGCAGCTATGAAGCCAACGCGCGCGTTGTGACCACCTACGATCAGATCGCGCAGGACACGATCGCGCTCAAACAGTAAAGAAGAGAGGCTTGTGCCGGGACCGACGGGTCGGTCGGTCCCGGCCGAGCGCCGGTTCGGCGGTTCAGGATTTTGGTATCCGGGCAGGGCCGCGACCCGATCCGATCGTCGTCGAACAACAGCTCGGGCTTGCGCTCAGGTTTTGGTCTTTCTCATGAGGGTGTTCTTAGAAACACGCTCACCGTGGCAACTTCCTTTCCGGCTGAGCGGAGGCGAAAATCTGCGTTCCCGCAATCCTGTGATTCCAGCCCGTTTTGTCCCAGCGCCCTTTGGGTCGCCGGAAGGTCAGTCCCGGCACGCGGCTTGCAAACATCGCTATCATGCCGGACCAGCAAGAGGTTTCCGCGCCCAAACGCGGTGGCCAAACAACCAACAAGAAGAGCCGCGGCTGGCTAGCCGCTTTGCTCGTGCTCGGCCTGGGCGCGGTCGTCGTCTTCTTCTGGTTGCGACCCGAGCGTTCGACGAGCGCCTCGGAAAGCGCCGCCTCTGAGGCCACACTGGCGCTCGAACCTTTCATTGTCAATCTTGACGGCTCCGGCCAACGCGCTTACCTCCGTGTCGGAATCACACTCGCGCTGGCGCATCCTCTTCCCCGCCACCAGCGCGAAGGGGCGCCGATTGCTCTGGTGCGTGACTGCATTCTGTCGGTGCTCGCTACGGCGCAGCCCGACCAGCTGTTAACGGTCGAAGGCAAGCGCCAGCTCAAAAACGGACTGCTCAAGGCGCTCGAGGAGCGGGCGCCTCAGCTCGCTGTCCAGGATGTCTATTTCACAGAGTTTCTGGTGCAGATGTAGATAGCGCAAATGGAAACGCGCACTTGTACACGCTCGAGATGTACATGGTCGCAAGGGAAAGAGTGAAAATCGAATGGCCGCCGCCGCCCAACCTAAGATCGAAACTCCAGTCGCCGATCCCATGGCCGAGCGCTGGGTGCATGTCGAGGCGCTGCCGTGCCTGCTCACCATCGAAATCTCGGTGCCCGGCTTCACCGTTGCCGATCTTCTTCACCTGCAGAAGGGGCGCATCATTGCCACCCGCTGGACTGTCGGGCAAGACGTCCCCCTGCGGGTCAATGGCGAATTGATCGCCTGGAGCGAGTTTGAAGTTGTGCAGGACCGCCTCGCCGTGCGCTTGACGGAGCTGGCGTAGAGGGCATTCGGACTATGGAACTGGGACGGAATGGAGTCGCACAAAGATGAAAGTTCTGGAAATGGAAATCACGCCGGCGCAGATTCCGCCGATTCAGGTCCAGGCACAAGGCGGCTGGCCGCGTTTTTGCGCGCTCGCCATCGGCCGCCTGCGGTGTTTCTGGCACTTCGCGCTCGCCGGTGCCAAGCGCAAGCACAAATTGCTGGTGGTGCGCGAAACCGCCGGCCTTGGCGACCGCCGCTTCGTCTCCGTGATCCAGTTCGAGCGTCTGCGCTTCCTCGTCGCTTCCGGCCCCTCGTCGATCAGCTTGCTGGCCCAGCTGCCTGACGACCCAACCGATGGTCAACAGCCCGGCAATCGAGCCGGAGAAGGAAACTGATGCGCCTCACGGCAAGACTTTGTGTTCGTGGGATGATCGGCTTCGGGCTTCCACTGTTGACCGCGGCACCGCTCTGGGCACGTCGGCAGGCGGCGCCCGGCCTCTCGCTGCCCGGCCTTTTACCGGGCGCCTCGGCGCCCGGCAGTTCCGCCCCCTGGAACATCGTCCTGCTGCTCACCCTGCTGACGCTGATTCCCGCCATCGTACTGTCGATGACTCCGTTCGTGCGCCTGCTCATCGTCTTTCATTTTCTGCGACAGGCGCTCGGCACCCAAACCGCGCCCAGTAATCAGACTTTAATCGGACTCGCCCTCATCCTTACTTTTTTCCTCATGCAGCCGGTCGGCGCCGCCATCTATACCGATGCCATCGTTCCCTTGGACGCCGGACACATCACCGCGATGGCCGCCCTCGATCGCTCCGTCGTTCCCATGCGCCACTTCATGCTCAAGTACGCCCGGGAAAAAGATCTCGCGCTCTTTGTCGAACTGGCGCACGAACCGAGACCGGCTCGCCCCGAGGATCTCGATATGCGCGTCGTGGCCCCGGCTTATCTTCTGAGCGAACTGCAGGCCGGATTTCGCATCGGCGCCGCCCTGTTCTTCCCTTTTCTTGTGATCGATATGGTGACGGCTGCGGTTACGACCTCGATCGGCATGATGCAGCTGCCCCCGGTCATCATTTCCACGCCGCTCAAGATTCTCTTGTTCGTTGTGGTCGACGGATGGAACCTGCTGGTCGGTTCCCTGATGCGGAGCTTTGCCTGAAAGGCATTTTATGGGGACTGAACAAGTTGTCGCTCTTTTCCGCCATTCGCTCCAGCTGGCGCTGCTGATGGGCGCGCCGCTGCTCCTGATTGCGATCTTGGTCAGTCTGCTCGTGAACGTAGCACAGGTGCTGACTTCGTTGCAGGACCAGACCCTGTCCACCGTCCCGCGTCTGGTGGCGATGGCTTCGGCCATTCTGTTCCTTTTTCCGTGGATGCTGCGCAAGCTGATGTTTTTCACCATTGGGTTATGGTCCGACTTCGGTCCGTTTGTGCGGTGAGAGTTGGTTCGGGGAAGCCACGAGTTCGCTGTGGTTGAGGTGACGGTGCTGCAAATGCCAATCACGATGTCGTTGTCGATTCCGATCGAGCACACCCTCGCCGCCTGGATGATCGCCGGTTCGCGCGTCACCGGGCTGCTTGTCGCCGCTCCTTTCTTCGGCAGCGCCGGTCTCCCGGTTCGCATCAAGATTGGTCTTGCCTTTCTGCTCACCCTGTTACTTGTGCCGTTGGTGCCGGTGCCCGCCGCCTTGCCCGGTCCCGCGCTGGCGGTCGTCCTGCTCGGCGAGTTCGCCATCGGGTTTGTCCTGGGATTCACTCTCCAGCTCATCTTCGAGGGCGCTCTGGTTGCCGGCCAGGCGTGCGGCCTGCAGATGGGATACTCGCTCGCCAGCCTCATGAATCCCGATAACAGCCAAGCCGACTCCGGCGTGCTCTCGACTTTTTACGAGCTGGTTGTGCTCCTGCTCTTCCTGCAGCTCAGCGTCCCGCACTGGCTGTTGCGCGGATTGGCCCGCAGTTTCAGCTATCTGCCCCCGGGCCATCTTTCGCTGACCTGGCCCGCCGTCTCGGCGCTTTTCGATTTCGCCTCCGCCATGTTTGTGGCCGGTCTGCAAATTTCCGCGCCCATTCTGGTCGCCAGCCTCCTCGCCGACGTCGGCTTGGGTTTTCTCGGCAAAGCGTCCCCGCAATTACCAGTTCTGTTTGTCGGGATCTCCATCAAGAACTTGCTGGGTCTGGCGCTGCTGTCGAGCGCGATCGCACTCTGGCCGCGCTTTCTGGACGACCGCTTCGGCCGCGCCCTGGATGCCTCGGAAAGGATCTTAAGGCTCGCGCACTGACTTAAGCGAGAGCGGATCGTTGCCGCTGACAACTGACTATGGCAGAAGCCAACCAGACCGAACAGGCGACTCCGCGAAGGCGGCAGAAAGCGCGCGAGAAGGGACAGGTCGCGCGCAGCCGCGATCTCATCGGTGCCGCTTCCAGCATGGCCGCGATCTTCGTACTGTTCTTCATGTTGTCGTCGTTTCCCCTCGCCTGGCGCCGCTTTTTCCGCGACTGCCTCGAAGGGGCCGTGTCCGGCAACGTCAGTCTGGAAACGCCGGTTCCGGTGTTTACGCACTCCGGACTCTTCCTCGCCACGCTGGTCGCACTCGCCACCGGTTGGACGGTGGCACTCGCCTCGGCCCTCGCCCAGGGAGGCCTAGTCTTTGCTCCCTCGTCGCTGCTGCCGGCGGGTTCCCGTCTCAGCCCGGCCGCGAAACTTGGACAGATATTCTCGATCACTGCGCTTCGCGGTCTGCTCAAGTCGCTGTTGCCCGCCGCCGCCGTGATCTATCTCGCCGTCGGCTGCCTGCGCCGCGACTGGTCGGCACTCATGGTGCTCTCGGTCCGCTCCTCGCGCGGTGTGCTCGGTTTCGCCGCCGAGCGGGTCTTTGAAATGGCGTGGAAATCGGCTCTGATTCTCCTGGTCTGGTCGGTGTTCGACTACCTATTCGAGCGCCGCCACCTGTCGTCCGAACTGAAAATGAGCCGCCAGGAGTTGGTCGACGAATACAAGGAAACCGAAGGCAATCCCGTCATCAAGGGGCGCATCCGCCGCTTGCAGCGCCAGGTACGGCGTCGTCGCATGCTCGACGACACCAAGCGCGCCACCGTCGTCATCACCAATCCGACCGAATACGCAATTGCCCTCGAATACCGTCCCGACATGCCCGCCCCCGTTGTCGTGGCCAAAGGACGCAACCTGCTGGCCGCGCAGATCAAGGAAATCGCCCGCTGGCAGAACATCCCTATGGTCGAAAACAAGCCCCTCGCGCACACCCTCTATCGCACGGTCGAAGTGGGACAAAGCATTCCCGCGCAGCTCTATGCCGTGATTGCAGAAATCCTGGCCGCCGTCTACCGCGCGGAAGCTCGCGCTCTGGCCGCCGCGAAACCCACCGGAGGAGGCCGCTAATGCCCGCTCCCGCCGTCGCCCCCGGGCCGCTCACCCGCAACCAATTCGTCGAATGGATTGTCCCCATCGCCGCCGTCAGCCTGGTTTTCGTCATGCTGGTGCCGCTGCCGTCGATCGTGCTCGACCTCCTGCTCGCCACCAGCATTGCCGCTTCCGTCCTGGTTCTGCTTTCCGCCCTGCAGATCCTGCGCCCGGCGCAGTTCTCCGTCTTTCCCAGCTTGCTGCTGCTGCTCACCCTGTTTCGCCTTTCGCTCAACCTGGCCTCCAGCCGCCGCATTCTTCTCCACGGCAATGAGGGCGCGGGAGCGGCCGGGCGAGTCATCGAGGCCTTCGGACAATTCGTGGTCGGCGGCAACTACGTCGTCGGATTCGTTCTTTTCATCGCCCTCATCGCCATCCAGTACATTGTCGTCAGCCACGGAGCGGTGCGCACCGCTGAAGTCACTGCCCGCTTCACTCTCGATGCTCTCCCCGGCAAGCAGATGGCGATTGACGCCGATCTCAATGCCGGACTCATCGACGAACATCAAGCGCGTGCCCGGCGCGAACAGACAGCTCGAGAAGCGGAATTCTACGGCGCCATGGACGGCGCCGCCCGCTTCAATCAGCGCGACTCCATTGCCACCATCCTCATCACCGGCATCAACATCCTGGCGGGATTCCTGATCGGAGTCTTCCAGCTCGATATCCCTTTTCGCGAAGCGCTCAAAACCTACACCGTGCTCACCGTGGGCGACGGTTTGGTCACCATGATCCCTTCGCTGCTGGTCTCGATGGCCGGCGGCATGGTGGTCACCCGCGCCTCCTCGAATACCACCCTCTCGTCCGATCTCGGTACGCAACTGTTTTCCCGCCGCCGCTCGCTGCAGATTGCCGCCGGCGTCATGGCCGCGCTGGCACTCATTCCCGGATTGCCGAAATTCTCCTTCCTCGCCATCGCCGGCATCGCCCTGTTCCTCGCCTCCCGGCTGCCCCGAGTCAAAGACAAAGACGGCAAGCTCATCGATGGCCCCGTGGCCGACCCGATCGCCGCGGCTGCCGGGGATAAAGCGAAGAAGGCTGCCAAGTCCGATTCCATCGAAGACCTGCTCAAGCTCGACGAACTCTCGCTCGAAGTCGGCTATTCGCTCGTCAATCTGGTCGACGTGCAGCAAGGCGGACAGCTTCTCGCCCGGGTGAAGGCGCTGCGCAGCAGCCTCGCCGTGCAACTCGGTTTTATCGTTCCCCCTATCCACATCACCGACAATGTCCGCCTCAAGCCTCGTGAATACGTCATCTCTCTGCGCGGCGTCGAAATCGCCCGCTGGGAAATGCTTGAGGACCGCGTCCTCGCCATCAGTTCCGAAGTTTCACCGCCGCCGCTCGCCGGAACCCCCACTCGCGAACCCGCTTTCGGCGTCGCCGCCATGTGGATTGCCCGGGCCCTCGAATCTCAGGCCCTGACCTCCGGCTATGCCGTCGTCGACCAAACCTCGGTTCTCTCCACCCATCTCGCCGAGATCGTCCGTCAGCATGCCTACGAACTACTGACTCGCCAAGAAACCAAACGCCTGCTCGATCGCCTCGGCGAGAGCCATCCCAAGCTCGTCGAGGAATTGGTCCCGAAAATTCTCAGCCTCGGCGAAGTCCAGAAGGTCATGCAGCAACTCCTGCGCGAGCAGGTTTCGGTCCGCGACCTCTCCACCATTCTCGAGGCTCTGCTCGATACCGCCGCCAATAGCAAGCACCCGGTTCTGCTGGTCGAGGCCGCTCGTCAGGCGCTTGGTCGCGCTCTGGTCCGCCCGCTGCTCTCGGAAGACGGCGGCCTGCGCGTGCTCACGCTCGATCACAGCATCGAAGAAGAACTCAGCCGCGCCTTCAGTGTGCAGACGCTGCCCGCCTCGAACACCGGACTGCAGCCGTCCTTTACCCGCCGCATTCTCGATGGTTTGCGCCAGTTGGCGGGAGATCAGGTGGCGCAAACCGCGCCCATCGTACTCTGCGCCACCCCTGCTCGCTTTCACCTGCGGCGCTTGCTCGAACCCTTTCTGCCCAAAATCGTAGTCCTCTCGCCCTTGGAGATCCCCCCCATGATTTCCGTGCAGTCGCTGGGGACGGTGCGATGAACGCTGCGCTGACCACGTCGCTGTCCATCCGTGCCGGCCGTTGGTCGCTAGCGCGCGACCGTTCGGTCGATGGCATGCGGACGATGATGAGGGATTCACTACCGATGACTAGTGACCTTTAACGAAAGCAGGTTTCTCTTCAATGACCAAAAACGCTGCCGAAGCCTACCAACGCCTTCACACCGACGCCGAACGCGAACGCGTTCTCATGGAACAGCTTCCCCAGGTGCGCTACATCGCGCGCCGTATCCACGAGCGGTTGCCCCGCCATGTTCCCTTCGAAGACTTGGTCCATGCCGGTGTGGTCGGACTCATTGATGCCCTGAACAAGTTCGACTCGTCCAAGCACGTGCAGTTCAGTTCGTACGCCAAGTTCCGCATCCGTGGCGCTATCCTCGACAGTCTCCGCGAACTTGACTGGAGCCCGCGGGAACTGCGCCGCAAGGGGCGCCTCGTCGATTCGGTCTACGCCGAGCTTTCCGGTAAGCTCGGGCGCGCGCCAACGGAAAACGAAATCGCAAAAGAGATGGGAATCGATCTGCAGCAGTTGCAATCTCTGCTGGCGGAACTCGACGGTCTCGAACTGGGCAGCTTGCGCATTGAATCTTCCCGCGACGGAAAAGAAGAAGATCTCACCGACTACCTCCCATCCAAACCGGAAGAAACGCCCTTCTTCCAATGTTTGCGTTCCGAAATGAAACATCTGTTGGCGGAGGCCATTTCCGAATTGCCGGAGAAGGAGCAACGCGTTCTGGCGCTTTACTACTACGAGGAACTCACCATGAAGGAAGTGGGTGCGGCCCTCGGAATTGGCGAATCCCGCGTTTCCCAGATTCATTCGCTGGCCATGGTTCGTCTCCGCGCGCGGCTCAACTTTCTCGCCGAACCGGGGGCGCGCGCGAAAGCGGCGGGAACACCCTAGAGGCCTTTCCCCGAAACGCCCGGCCCCGCCTAGTTTCCGCTGCGGACCGGCGGGCATTTTCCGAACCTGAGATTTGCAAAACGCTAGAGGGCTCATGGAAAAAGTACTAAACCAGGAAGAGATCGATGCCATGGTACGAAGGGCGCGCTCCGGCAGTGCCGCCTCCGCCTCCGGCCCGGTTGTCCAGGCCTGGGACGTCCGCCAAGCCGGACAAATTGGCCGGGAGCAGCTGCGCGCCATCAACCAGCTGCACGAACTCTTCGCGCGGAATCTCACCAATGCCATCGGCGGCTACTTGCGCATCGCGTTCGACGTCAGCCTGGTTTCGGCGGAACATCTTACCTATCGCGAGTTCCTGCAGCGCGTCCCGGAAACCACCTACCTTGCATCCTGTAACCTCGCGCCGGTCGATGCAACCGCGGTGCTGCAGCTCGACCTGGCGATTGCGTTCCCCATCATCGACGTCATGCTTGGAGGCGAGGGCAAGGAAGCCAACATTACCCGTGACATCACCGAGATCGAAGAGCAGGTGCTCGAAGCCGTCGTCCGCATCATGTGCCGCGAACTGCAAACCAGCTGGCAGGCCATTCGCCTCGAATTCAATTTCGGGCAGCGCCAGCGCATGCTGCAGACCCAGCGCCTGATGCCGCCAAGCGAAAAGAATCTTTGCCTCAGCTTCGAGATCAAGATGGCGGAAACCCGCGGTACCCTTAACCTGGCTGTTCCGGCGGTCGTTTCCAATGCCTTGCTCAGAAAAATTTCCGCAGACTTCAGCTATCAGCGTCCGCGCAGCCCGGTCGAAGCTCGCCTGCAGATCCAGAAAAAACTGTTGAACTGTTTGTTTCCCGTGGAACTCTCCATGGCCGACCTGCAAGTGCCCTTGCAGGAGATCACCGAGCTCGCGCCCGACGTCGTGCTCCCGTTTGAGCGCAACGCAACCGCCCCGGCGGTCATGATGGTGGGCGACGTCCGGCTATGCTCGGCCCATGCGGTGCGCGTCGGAAATCGTCGCGCTGCCCGGGTTCTTGCTCTCGACCAACCGGGTCCGCCTACAGCCGAGCCATGAGAGGCGCAGGGAATTGCTGAAAGTGGCGACCGAATCTTGACCATGGAAGGTGACTGCCGACCCCGGCTCGCCCATCCGAATTGAAGCAGGACTGGTGAAATTATGACCGACACGCCCGCCGACAATCCGCATCCCGAATCCGTTCCCGAAATCCGTCCTGAGATACGCCAGTGGTGCGATGCCTGGCGGATCTGTCTCCAAGACGTGCTCTCTCAGGTCTCCGGACAACCGAATGCCTTCGAAATCTCTCTCGAGGGCCTGCCCTCGGCCGACTCGGACGTTTGGTACACGGTTGTCGTCGGAGGTGCGGCGCATGGCGAGATGAGCTTGCGTCTCCCCGCCGCTTCCGGTGCCCGGCTGGCGCAAAAATTCCTCGGCGAAACCGCCCCCCCCACCGAAGCCGGTGGGGAAAACGGCGGTGCAGAGAACATCAGCCCGGAACACAAAGAAGCCCTGGACGAACTTCTGCGCCAGATCGCCGGTCTGGCAGCTACTGCCCTCGGATCGACCCTGGGTGGAGAAGTGCAGCTCCACCTTTCCCCGGCGGGGACGCCCTCCTGGTCCTCCGACGCCGTCGTCGGCTTGCAAACCCGTGACGAGGCGGGCACGGCCATCACCTTGGAAATTCAGACGAGCCCCGCCCTCGCCGCCGAACTTCAGGCGCGCCTTCAGCCCGCGGCCTCTCCCCAGGCTTCGGCGCCGGTGCGGCCTCCGGTGCCGCCCGCGACCGCCGCCAACTACCGTCGCCTGCTGGATGTCGGCCTTGACGTCAAACTCCGTTTCGGGACGCGTCGCATGATGCTTCGCGATGTACTCGCCCTCAGCGCCGGAGTCGTCGTCGAGCTCGAGAGCAAGCTCCGTTCTCCGGTCGATCTTCTGCTCGACGATCGTCTCATTGCCCAGGGCGAAGTCGTCATTGTCGATGGCAAATACGGATTGCGGATCACCGATGTGGTCGATCCCGCACCGCCCGCCGTGCTCCCCGCCTGAGGTTCGCGGCCAGGGCGACCGGCCCAAGCAGTTTTTGATCCGCAGTTGAAGGGATTGCCCCATGAAAAGCTTTTTGAACCCGAAAACCTGGGTTGCCACCTGGACCAAGCGCAACCATCCACAATCCCAGTCACCGGTTTGCGCGCTCGTCTCGTGTTCGCGTTCGCAATCGCGCTGGCAGCGCTTTCGCGACCGCCACCGCCCGAACGGCACGTTTCTGGAGGGCGCCTTTTATTGCCACCCCCAATGTCTGGACACCGCCCTGATCAACCAGCTCTCGCATCTGCGCGGGGTCACTCCGTCGCCGCAGCCGCCGAACCGCATTCCTCTGGGGCTGCTCATGGTTGCCCGCGGCAAGCTCACCTATACCGAAGTTCGCGCCGCGCTCGAGGCCCAACGGCGGGCGCGCTATGGAAAGATCGGGGAGTGGATCGAAAAACTCGGCTTTGCCACCGAACAGGAGGTCACCAGCGCCCTCGCCCTGCAGTGGGGGTGTCCGGTCGCCACCTCCTTCGACGTCTCAACCATCCAATCGCCCGGCAGCATTCCGCTTCCCATCCTCGAGGCCTTTCAGATGCTGCCCTTCAACTACGTGGCCTCGAGCAACACGCTCCACCTCGCCTTCGGAGAACGGGTCGACCACGCTGCTCTCTACGGCATCGAAAAAGTCCTCGGTTGCCGCACGCAGCCGTGTGTCGCAAGACGCAAGAGCGTCGCCCGGCAACTCGAAGCCATGCGTCAGCTGTCGCGCCCGAGCGACGTGGAATTCGGACCGATGAACGACCTCGCAGAAATGGCCCGCATCGCTTCCAGCTACACTGCCCGGCTCAGTCCCGAAGCCGTGCGTATGAGTCGCATCGGACGCTTCATCTGGCTGCGCCTCGATGCCGGCCGCGAAGTTCGTTCCAATCCTCGTGTTCTTCGAACCCGTCCGCGACCCATCACGACCAATCTGGTATTTCGACTGCCAACCGAGGCCAGTCGGGCCCACCCTGTCATTCCTCCGTTCCGCGATCTGCAGGCACCGCTGTCGCCGAAAACCGAGGTCCATCCCTAGCGAGCGCGCGACTCCGCCATCGACCGGCTGGCATGAATCGGCAAAAGGGTGTTGGACGGTTGGTTCGGGCGCCAAGGTGGGGGCACGCCCTGCGATTACAATGTCCGCTTAAACAACGGGACGGCCAAGGCGAGCGTTACGAAAGCAAAGATCGATAGATAGATAATGTCTGGAACAATCGGTCCCAAGCCCGTTTCCTTCAGCAGAAGTGATTTGAATCCATGCACCGCATAGGTGAACGGGTCGACCTTGGCAATTGCACGCAACCATACGGGAAACGCCTCGACCGGGTAGATCGATCCGCTGGGGAAAAACAGCAGCGTATTCAAGATCCCGAACATGGCCCGCGGAACCAGGGGATCTTCGATGCGCACCATCAGCAGGAACATCATGGTATTGAAAGCCAGCGAGGTGAGAGTGATCATGACCAGCAGGCCCAGCATCGTGCCTGGATTAAAAATCGTGCCCACTCCGGCGAGCAGCGACCCGATCACGGTGATTACCACTCCGGTCATCACCGCCTTGATGGCGCCGGCGCCGTTCAGGCCGAACACCAGCTCGGCTTTCGTGATCGGCGTGACCAAGTAGCCTTCATGCACGCCGCGCGCCTTATCGTCGATGTACAACATACCTCCGCCGATCATGACCGATACGAACATCGCTAACGTGATCGAGCCGGGCAGCAGATACTTCATGTACTCGATATAGGGATAAAGCTCCACGACTTCGAGAGCCGTCTGCTGCAACAGACGGGGGGGAACATCGGGCTGGTTCAGCGCGTCGGTCACGTCGGTCATCTTGTCTTCGAACGACGAGCTCATGAAGTTGTCGCTGTTGTCGACTACGAGCGCGATCCGCGGATGATTCTTCTCGTACACCATTTTCGAATAGTGCGCCGGAATGATCACCGCGCCCTGGATCTTGCCGTTGCGCACGTCTTCACGCGCCTGCACTTCGTTTTCGTAGGGAACCGTGATAAATGTGCCGGCGTTCGCCCGCACCGCGTCAAACGCTTCCTTGATCCGGATCGACTGCGTCCCGTGGTCCTCATCCACCAGCCCCATCTTGGCGTCGCGGATCTTGCCGCCGAAGGCATTCCCCAGCACGATCAGCTGCACCAGCGGAAAGACCATGGACGCAAACATCAGGGCCGGGGAGCGGAAGAACTTGCGCATCTCGCGCTCGATAATTGCCAGCATCCGGTTCATGGCTGCAGCCCCGGTCTCTGCGGCATGACGAAGGCATGGGCCTTGACCAGTTCGTCGCGCAACTGGCGCCCGGTATAGTGCACAAATACGTCGTCCAGAGTGGTGTTCTGCACGGTCAGCGTTTTCAGCGGGACGCCCGATACGACCGCCATCTGTACCAGATCGGTGGTGGTGCCCGAGCCGTTATCGGTCAGCACCCGGAACATGCCTGCGCTTTCGTTCTGCACCGATGTCACTCCCGGCAGGGCTCGCAGGCGCTCCTGCCAATCGGCCGGGGCGTGTTCGAAGTGTGCTTCAATCACGTTCGAACCGGGCACGCTCGCCTTCAGAGCCTCGGGCGTGTCGAGCGCGACCAGCTTTCCGTGATCGACGATTGCAATCCGATTGCAAAGGCGGTCGGCTTCGTCCATGTAGTGGGTGGTAATCAGAATGGTGAGCTTGCGTTTCGTCTTGATGTTGGTCAGCATCTCCCACACGGCGACGCGGGAGACCGGATCGAGTCCCGTGGTCGGCTCGTCGAGGAAGAAGATCTTCGGACTATGAACCAGCCCGCGCGCGATCTCGAGGCGACGGCGCATGCCGCCCGATAGAGTCTTGGTCTGGGCGTCGCGCCACTTGGTCAGGTCTACGGTTTCCAGCAACTCGGCGATGGCCTCTTTGCGCCGCTTGGCCGGAACGTCATACAACTTGGCGTAAATGTTGAGGTTCTCTTCGACCGTCAAATCGAGGTCGCTGGTGAGGGCCTGCGGAATGACCCCTATGGTTCTGCGCACCGCGTTAGGGTCGGAAGCGACGTCGTGGCCCGCAACCCGGGCCCTTCCGCCGGTGATCGGAATCAGCGTGGTCATCATGCGGATCAAGGTTGACTTGCCTGCTCCGTTCGGACCGAGCAGCCCGAAGATTTCCCCTTCCTTCACGGCAAAGGAAATATCGTCGACCGCGGTGAAGTCGCCGTAGCGCTTGATGATGTGGTCGACTTCGATGGCGTCGGGAGCGTTGGCTGGGACGTCGCCCTTGCCGAACTCAGCCGATCCATTGGTCTGATTCGAATCCGAATTCATGGTTTGGCCGCCGCTTCCGCGCTTTTCGGTGCGGTCCCCTTCAATTGCTCGGGACTCACCAGGACTTCCGCCGTCATGCCGGGCACATAGGCGCCCTTTGGATTGTCCAGCCGCACTTTCAGGGCGATGGTGCGTATATCCCGCTTGCGGCGGCCCACGTCGCGCTGGGTAGCGAAATCAGCCTCGGCCGCTTTGTAAAAGACCTTTCCGGGCACAACCGTGCCTCCAGGCAGCCGCACGCGCAACGTGTCGCCGAGGCCGATGTGATCGGCGTCGGTTTCCGGAATCGCCGCAAATGCCCAGGTATCACTGAAATCCACCACGGTCACGATTGCCTGGCCGGCGTTGACTACTTCGCCTTCGCGCGCGGCCCGCACCAGCACCGTGCCGGTTACGGGCGAGTAGATTTTGGTGTAGCCGAGGCGCACTTCGGCTTGTTTCAGCTGCGCGGTTGCATTCTCCACCTGCGCCTTGGTCGAGGCCACGGTACTCTGCGCCGCCGTCGCTTGGTTAGTGCGTGCGATGGCCGAATCGAGATCGGCCTGCGCTGCCGTCACCTGCTCCTTGAGCGATTGAACGCTCGCCTGCTGCGCCTGCAGGTTCATCTCCGCTTGCACCCGGTCCTGATCCGATGCCACCCCGGCCTTCGCCAATCCGATGGTGCGACGGCTGTCGCTCTCGACTCGCGTCAGCGTGGCCTCGGCCTGTGCCAGCTGTGCCCGTGCCGATTGCAGTTTGGCCTGCGCATTCGAAACGTCGCTCGAAGTCGAGCCCCTGGTCGACTTGCTCATGTACTCGTTTGCTCCCACCTGCGAGCGCATGCTGGCAATCGTCGCCGCAGCGGCACGCTCCTCGGCCTCCAGTTCGGAGGGATCGATCAGGGCAATCAGATCCCCCTGTTTCACCTGCGAGCCTTCTTCGACCAGCAGTTTCTGAATCCGGCCCTGAATCTGCGGGCTGACAACGATCTGGTTGGCGTCGACGGTACCCACCAGGACCAGGTCATTTCCGCCCGGCGTAGAAAAGAAGTAATAGGCCGAAGCGATCGTCAGAATAATCGCCAGCACGATCAAGAATCGATTTCGAGCACTCATCGGAATTCTCCACGCATTCGGACTGCAGGACGGCGAACCAATCCAGAGGCGTGCACCGCCTCAGTGCTTTCCCCGCGTCTCGGAGGGGGATGACTTGAGCAGCGCCGCCGAAACGAAGTCCAGAACAAAGGCGCGTCGCGCCCGAATCCTCTGCGGCGACAACGGGTCCACCTTCAGCCATGTCTTCATCAGCGGAGCGGCACTGAAATAGAACACCACCACGGCCACCACCGAAGGCAGAAAATCCATCGGGTCCATAGCGCGGAAATCGCCAGCGGCAATCCCCTCCCGCAGTACCGCCGCCACCTTCTGGAAAATCGGACGAAAATATTCCCGCGCAACTCGCTGCATCCCGGTTTTGGGTTTCGAGGCGCCCGATCGCAGAAACTCTGCCTGCACCACCCGGGGAAACTGCGGATTGGCCGCGATGTAGTCGAAATATTCGCCGACATAGCGCAATATTTTTTCGCGCGGCGGCAACGAACTGTCGAGCACGGGCAGGACCCGCGCCCGCATTCCGCCGAACACGTGGTCGAGAACGGCTTCGTAGAGCGCGTCCTTGTCCTTGAAGTAGTAGTACAGCAGCGCCTTGTTGACATGCGCCGCTCGCGCGATGGCATCGGTCCGTGCGCCGGCGATTCCAAAGCGGGCAAATTCCGCCACCGCCGCCTGCAGGATCGCCGCCTGGCTCTGTTCCGGGCGCCCCCGAGTTCCCAAGCGCGGGCTTGCTGTCATCTCTATCTTCCTATAATTAACCAGTTAGTTAGATTGTATCACAAACCGGGCGCTCTCGAAGGCGCCAGCGGCGCTTGCTCACGCCTTCGGCGCCGCAGGCGGGGGCTCCGGTGCCCCCCAGCAGCTCTGCATCGACGTGCGGAACTTCTCACGCTCTTCCGGAGTCATTTGCTCCCACCGTTCCGCCATGCGACGCCGCCACGGCCTGGGGCCTCCGTGCCGGCCGTGGAATCCGCCGAACAGGATCTTGCTCAGGAGCAGAACTCCGAGGGCTTGCCCCCAGCTGATCCGGTGCCAACCAAACAACGATGGCAGCAGCCAATTCCACAATTCCATTACCACGAAACCAAACACGGTGACAAAGAGCGCGGCAAACAGCGCGATCTTCAGTCCCTTAACCAGCCAATGTCGCCTCATGTTTTCTTGCCTCATGTTTTCGTAAGTTCGTCGTAGATGGACTGCAGCCGCTCGCGCAAATAAAGGACGGCATAGCGTTTGCGCGAGAGCAGAGTATTGATGCTCCTGCCGGTTTGCTCGGAAATTTCCTTGAAGCTGTAGCCCATCCATTCGTGGGCAATGAAAACCTCGCGCTGCTCGTCGGGCAGTTCGTCGAGAGCGGCGTCGATTTCCTCCAGCAGAACACTTCGGACATAGGCCTGGTCCGGGCCGGCGTCGGGGGAAGGCAGCAAGTCTTCCAACGGAAGCCTCTCGCCATCCTCGGTGATCGTGGGCGGCACGTTTCTCATCGCCTCCCGCCTTCGCTTGCGGAACAGATCGATGATTCGGTTGCGAGCCACGCGGAACAACCAGGCGGTAGCCTGCTCGACTGGTTTCATCAGGCGGTAGGCCTCCACCAGTTCGTAGAAGACGTCCTGCAGAACGTCTTCCGCATCCTCCTGGTCCGGGACGCGTCGCCGTATGAAGTTGCGCAACCGGTTACGCTCGCGATCGATTGCTTCCGAGATCCGCTGGTCCTGCTCCGCCATCGTCCACTGTTTTCTCAGCGCTTGGTCCATCTTCTGCTGTAGACGATTCAAACGCGATCCATATTGTAGGAAGATACGAAGAAAAATGTGGCGACCCTTGGTCACGCCGCCAGGGCACCGCGAATGGGGCCGCCGAGACCTTAGGCGGAAAGGCGGATTACCGGTGACGGCCCCGCGAGGCCCGGGGTGAACTAAGATCGTTAGGATGCACCACATCGTCAAGAACCTGTGGCTCGGCAGTCAGCGCGACGCAGACGAACTGGTTCGCAGCAATCCCGAGACGATCACGGCGATCCTCAACGTCCGCGGTCCCGATGCTTACAATCCACCGGGGCGGGACCAGAGTGCAGAGCACCCCGGCAAGGCCTACAAGTGGATTCCGGCCCCCGACGTAGGAATTGTCTATCCCCGGCAGCTGAAAGAAGCAGTGCTCTGGTTGCGGGAACAGACGGATAAAGGGGAACGGATATTGACCCATTGCAAGCACGGTATCTCCCGCGCCCCAGCCTTTCTCGCCGCCTTTATGGTGGAGAGCGGGATCGCTTCCAGCCTGGAGGAAGCGAAAGCCGCGATCTTGGTTCGCCGACCGGTCCAGCCGGCGACCCAGATTGTGGAATCTGTAAAGCCTGTCGTTTTGATTAGCCCGCTGACGGGATTGCCGAACCGTCAGGCTTTCGACCAAGGCAAGCGCAGTCCCTTCGTAGCTGTCGCCGATGTTGACCTCATGAAGATGTTTAATGAGTTTTACGGTCCTATCGCCGGGGATGCGCTTTTATGCAGACTGGCCAAGATCCTGCTCAGCGTTCGCCTGGATGCCTACCATCAATCGGGGGATGAATTTCTATGCAAGGGAGAGTCCCGCCAGGAGCTGACGGCCAAACTCTCGCAGGCGCAGCAACTTTCGAAGGAGCCTTTTCAGATCTACGCAGACGGTCGCATCCAGACCATCGAAGAGGCGGATTTTTCCTACGTGATCGGTGCCACCCTGGAGGAGGCCGAGACGGCTTTGTCGCGGGCAAAACAGGCTATTGCAAGCAAACCATCACCGGAGTGGTGGCGCAAAATCATCGGGGAGGGTGGCCATGGACAAGGTTGGTAGATCGGCGCGTCCAGCCATCGGTTTCGCAGGCCAGGCGCGCCCCGATCGCCAAGGTGGCGACGCCTCAAAGCAACCCGAAGCGCGAAATTACTTAGGACGCTCCGCCCGCGATCGAAGGTACCAGCAGCACTTCGTCACCGTCCCGGAACGAGTACCTTGCGCCGCCCAGAAAGCGAATGTCCTCCTCATTCACATAGATATTCAGAAAGCGCCTGGTTTCGCCCGCTTCATCCCGCAGGTGGGGTTTCAAGTCGGGGAACTGCGAGTCAAGTTCCGAGAATAACTCGCCGAGATTGGCGGGTGAACAGACCACGCGCGGAGTCCCAGCCGTAAGCCGTCGCAACGCCGTAGGAATTTGAACCGTAATGCTCATAAAAAACCTCCCCCGGGCACCGGGCCCGAATCACAATTCATGAATCCGCGCTCCTTGTCGGCCGTTCGTTGTCGCCACCCGACGCGCGATGAGTGTGCACCAGCGTTTGCGTCCGGCGCACGACCCATGATTGAGCAGCCGGGAATCGCACCTAAGCGACCGCCGCGGTCGAGGAATCCGCCGCGGGAGCAAACGCCGCCGGCAGGTTCTGCGCCTTGGACGCCAGATAGGCCTCGAACTCGGCAAGCTTCGGAGCGAGGGGCGTCTCGACCTGATACTGGTCGGCGAGTACGTCGGTGGTCTTCAGTCCATTACCCGTGATGCAGAGCACCGTCGTCTCGTCGGGCAGAATGCGGTCCTGCTGGAGAAGCTTGCGAGCCGTCCCAACCGTAACCCCGCCTGCGGTCTCGGTGAAGATACCTTCGCTTTCGGCCAACCATTGAATGCCGCTGACGACTTCGTGGTCTGAAATGTCTTCTGCCCATCCGCCGCTTTTCGTAATGGCCTTCAGCGCGTAAGGTCCATCGGCAGGGTTGCCAATCGCGAGTGAACGCGCAATCGTTTTCGGACGCTGCGGTTCGATCTCGGTACTGTACTGCTTGATGGCGGTCGAAATCGGCGAACACCCGGAAGCCTGCGCGCCAAAAAACTTCACCGGTTTGGGATCGACCAGGCCGAGCAGAATCAGCTCATCAAATGCCTTCTTGATTTTCGTAATGAGCGAACCACCGGCCATCGGCACCACGATGTTGTCGGGCAGGTGCCAGCCCAGTTGCTCGGCGATTTCATAGCCCACGGTCTTCGAGCCCTCGGCGTAATAGGGACGAAGATTGACGTTCACGAATCCCCAGCGATGTTCGTCGGCGATCTGCGAGCACAGCCGATTGACATGGTCATAACTGCCGTTGATGCGAACCAGTTCCGCCCCGAACACCTGGGTGCCGAGGATTTTGGCGGGCTCGAGGTCGGAGGGAATGAAGATCCACGCCTTGAAGCCTTCGCGAGCCGCCTGCGCGGCGACTGAATTCGCAAGGTTGCCGGTGGAAGAGCAGGCCACGGTATCAAATCCGAAGCTGCGGGCATTGGCCAGGGCGACGGCAACCACACGATCCTTGAAACTCAAGGTGGGCAGGCACACGGCGTCATTTTTGACGAACAGGCGTCGCGATCCGATCTTGTTGCCCAGTCGCGGCGCGCTGACCAGCGGGGTAAATCCAACCGGCAAGGAGGGCTGATACCCCGCCGGCAGCGGCAGCAGTTCGCGATAGCGCCAGATGTTCGGTGCCCGCGAGGCGAACAAGTCGCGCGAAAGACGCGAGCGAAGGGAATCGTAGTCGTAAGTGATTTCGAGCGGCGAAAAACAGTCTTCGCAGACGCTGCGCGGTTGATTGCCCCAAGTCTTGCCGCACTCGCGGCAGCGGAGCTGGTAGGTGCTCGTCTCCATTTTGCAACTTCTTTCTGTGACTGCGGGACGAGCCGGGTAAAAAATAACCCCAGGTAACACAAAACCCCTTTTCCGAATGGGAAAAGAGGCTCGGGAAATGCGAATCAAATTTCGCTTGCCCGAATCTCATGGTCCCCGTTACCGGGCGAGAGTTGGCACCTGCGATAGAGATATATGATCCCGATCCGGTTGCCGTGGCGTCCTAGGGCTCGTCCCTCAGCCACTCTGCATGAAATTCCAGCCCACTCAAAAATAAGGGTGGACTTGGGGATAAATACTATAACCGACTGGGTGGTCTGTCAAGGGGGATTTTCCCGTTGTGGTAACCGATCGCAAAATCGCCCGTTCCCAATAGCGCGGAGCTAAATTGCCCTGAGACCGATTTTGTGGGGCACGCACACGGATTCGAACCAGCGGCTGATATAGACCTGGGCGTGAGCTTCGCCGCAGAAATGCCGCGCGGTCGGGCTCATGGCTGCCGTCAGATCCCACTTGAGTACCGCCAGCTTCTGATCACCGCACTCGATCACAAACCAA
Organism: Terriglobales bacterium; assembly: GCA_049520935.1. Lineage (GTDB taxonomy): Bacteria > Acidobacteriota > Terriglobia > Terriglobales > Acidobacteriaceae > Acidiflorens. Next base: position 96,592 of record JBEKPJ010000011.1, read on the forward strand.
CGGATTGGATTCTCGCTGACGGTCCCGCAAATCTCACATCGGAATTCCTTGAGACTCGACATGTCTTTCTCCGGTCGGCCGTGGCTCGGCAAACGCTAGTATAACGGCACCCGGGCCGTGGAAACGCTCGGTTGGCGAAAGGGTTAGGGTGGATGTTGACCGGGCAATGATCGCGGCTCAGCCGTGGTTCTGGCCGGTGACCGCAACCGGCCCGCCTCTTTATTCGACGGCGGCAACCGCATCCTTGTCGCCTGATACCGCCTCTCCGAAGAGCAGTTCCCGCCACTTGACGCCGGTCGAGACGCGAGCGCCGAATGGGATCACTTTCCCACGTTGTTCCGGTGGAATCCACCTGGTTGCCTTTTTCCGGAAGCTGCTGGGTACGTAGAAATCAATGATTTTCGCCATAAATCCCCCTGGGAGAAACAGCGACGGGCACCCCTTGCCAATCGTCGCCATCCATTTCTCTAGCTCCCACTCCTAATAGTGCGAACTGGGCTCGAAAAGTCTCACGCCAGCGAATTTCTTCAGATCAATTCAGATGGCTTTGTTCCGCACTGCCGATGCCTCAGGCGCTGCACGCACACCGCACCCGGGCGACGACGGTCAAACGGCTGCAAAGCAGTAGTCCCCGGGCAGTCCAATGCTGCAATGTTGGTCTATGGAGAGAGGTCTTTCACCAACGTGACACGACGCTTCCGGGCGAGAGGTTCGCATGGCTTCGTACGGCGTTGTCGTCGATCACACGAAGTCCTGACGGCGAGGCGGGATTCAGGTACTCGCCGCACAGCAGCAGCCACGGTGTCCGGTTCGATTCCCATCGAGTTTCCAGCTAAAGGATATTCTGGTGGCTGCGATCTTTCTGGCTCGGTCGGTTCTTCATGCAGCTTCCCGTGGTCTTGGCCGCCCCTGGGAATTGGCGCTGGCCCCTCGTCGGCATGCTGGGCTTCTCATTAGTGTTTGCGCTAGGCTTCTCATCGGCGCTCGTTCCGCAACCGATGACACAGTCGCTGAGGTCTGGCGGCTCGATGAACTCGGTCAAAGTGGTTATGGGATTTCTGGTGATAGTGGTAGCAATGAAGGTCCTATCGAACGCTGACCTTGTGTGGCTCGGGAGTATCTTTACTCGCACCGCTGCAGGGGAGACGCCGCACGCGCCATTTGTTGCTCGGCGAGAATCTCTTCTATGCACGGCTCAGCCGCAGTCAGAAATATCGTGATTCTGGGGTCAGGTTGTTGGGGACTGACGGCTGCGATGGACGCCGGCCCGTGTCCCTAACTAGCCGCTGCTCTTGTCGAAAAGCCCGATGCAGGGCGGTTCGCTTCGCAGCCAAAATCCAGGTACGTTTACGGAGAATGATCAATGATCAATGTTGACTCGACGTCGCTTTACGCCGCCATCCCGCTTGCACTTGGCCAAACGAGATGATCGTTACCCTCTGTTTACCGACTGTACTGATTCCGCTTCTTTTCCCGGTGCCGTTCGAGGCCCAGTCGAATCAGCCGATCAATCAACTCGGAAAACGATACGCCCGATGCCGCCCACATCTTCGGATACATGCTAATCGCCGTGAAACCGGGCATGGTGTTGATCTCGTTCACAAAGATGCGCCGTGACCTCGGGTCCATCAGGAAATCGACGCGCGCCAGGCCTGCACCGTCGACGGCCTGAAATGCGGCTATCGCCAGTCTCTGCACCTTTTTGATTTCCGCTTTTGTGATCTTGGCAGGGATCACTCCTTCAGAGCCTTCGACTAGATACTTCGCTTCGTAATCGTAGAATTCCTTGCAGGGAATAATTTCTCCTGGAACCGACGCTTTCGGTTCGTCGTTGCCGAGCACGGCGCACTCGATTTCGCGGGCCTTGTTTTTTTTCCCGCCTACACCTTCTTCGATCACGATCTTGCGGTCGAATTTTGCCGCCTCTGCGATGGCCGGACCCAGTTCCTTGCCATTGTGGGCCTTCGAGATTCCGACCGACGATCCCAGGTTCGCGGGCTTTACGAAGACCGGATACCGCAACTTGCGCTCGACCAGTTTCCTAACCTGGGTCGGCTGGCGCTCGAACTGGCCGCGAAGCACGGTCACGTGCTTGACCATGGGCAATCCTGCGGCGCGGAACAGGGCCTTCATAATGTCTTTATCCATACCCGCGGAAGAGCCCAGAACGCCCGCGCCGACGTAGGCGATGTCGGCTAATTCGAGCAACCCTTGGATGGTTCCGTCTTCGCCGAAGGTTCCATGGAGTACGGGGAAAATGACATCGACGTTGATGGCGCGATCGGAGGCGCGCCGCAGGTTCGCGTCGGTCTGAAACGGCGTCAGTCCAGAGTCGCGCTGCGTCGGTTCCGGAGGTACTATCACCGACTCGCCCGACGCCAGCACCGCCGCTCCCGGAGTGGCCTCCGGGTCGCCCGCCCGAAGCTGTCTTTGGACCGGGCTGCCGCTATCCCCCCCGTGAGGCTCGCCCTTCAGCAGGCGCTCGGCGTGTTCGGCCGTCAGCCAGCGGCCATCTTTCGTGATGCCGATGGGCACGACTTCGTATTTGGTTTGATCGATTGCCTTCAGGACCGACGCCGCGGAGAGCAAGGACACTTCATGCTCGCCGCTGCGCCCGCCAAAGAGAATGCCTACCCGGACCTTTGCCATGACCTTTCAGTCTGGCGCTCGGGGAAGTTCCCGTCAATCGCAGGATTGGTTCCGCTGTGAGCGAGGGAGCCGCGCCTCCCAGCCGGACTACCGGTTTCGCAGCGCCATGGACGTGTCCATCGGTTGATGCACGGGCTCGTCCAGTTGTCGTTCGATGTGTTTCTGCAGGCGATCCCATTCCGAGCGCAGCGTCATTTCCTTAATTACAAATTTGGATTCGTGGCGAGCGTCATCGACCCGCACCGCCAATTCCTTGTTCTGGAAGCGGAAGTCGATGATTTCAGCCAGCGGCACCAGCTGATTGGACGATTTGCCCACGATGAGGAAAACGACCTTATCGGTCACCAGCGTGTATTCGGGACAGTTTTCTTCAGCCACCGCCCCTTGCGCCGGTCCAAACGTGACCAGTCCGTGATGGGCAAGCATGCAATCGCCCATGTGCATACGCACCACGGTCCCTTGCTGATAGATGCCAATGGGTGCAGCCAAGGCAAGCGGAACAGCCGTCAGGAGCAGTACAAGCGCCAAAAATAATGCAGATTTCATAGGTCTCCAATCAGCGAGTCTTTTCCCAGTCATTCACTGGGCGCTGGGTTCGTAGTAATACCCGTTCCGGCTATGGAACGTGAGGTTGAGGTTGTGAGTTGGCAACAGACGAAGCGAGTGAAATCCAGCCTCATGGCTGGGCAGTTCGTAGGTGACCACGTAGGAAGCGCGCAGATCCTCGAGCGCGGCATTCAACACGGTGACGGCGTCATTCTGCTGCGAGCGCAGGGCGAAGTAGCGTCCTCCGGTGGCCTCGGAAAGGTGCCACAGGAATGCGCTGCCCGCCGTCGCCGAAGTCTCCATATCGACGGCATACACCAGGGCGCCCTCGCCGAGCACGGCCTGGACGGCTTCGCGCGCGGAATGCAGGCTGATGGTGTCGTTTCCGTCCGAGAACAGAATCACGACCGGCCGGGCCCCGGCGCGGCGGTGATGCAATAGAAAATCGGCTCCGAAGATGAGCGCATCGTAAAGGGGAGTTACGCCACCGCTCTTGATCATCTGCAGCCGCTGAGCCGAGCCCGAATCGCGACAGCCGCTCGAGCAAAGAACGGCCGCCTGAATCGCCGAAGACGACACTCCCGGCGGCCCCGACAGCGTCCCCCCAAAAGACAGTACGGAGAGGTTGTCATTGGCGATGGATTGCTCATGCGCCATCAGTTGCAGCACTTCATCCATAGCGGCCCGAATACGCGGGGCCACCGATTCGCTCATATCGAGCAGTGCCACGACATCGAGAGCGGTTTCATCGGAATGTGCGAAACTTCGGAAATCGCGGATCACCCGCTCGTTGTCCACCACCGCAAAGTCGGATTTTGTCACAGTTTCAAGTGCGCGATTATTTTCGCCCGTGGCAAACAGCGTAACCCGTACTTCCGAGACGTTACTGTGGTAAGTAGGAAGTCCGGCCGGGACGTTCGCGTTCTCGGAAGGCCCTTCGGCCCCCGCTAAGCCGGTGAAAACCGAGAGAGCAAGCAGTGCCACCCGAATGTGCCGATGCGCCAACATTGCAGTCCATTAGCTTCATCGGCGAACGATGGAACACTCCCCAATTACCGTGGTTACTCTTGGAGGTGACTAGACGGTGCGTAAAGTCGCTAAGTTCTCCGGTGCGGTTTGATTCCGCTGGGGGGAGCTGAAAAGACGAAACCACCAAGCCGTTTCCGCTGCCCCAGCCGCTCATCGTGGAACAAAGCCCAGAGTAGAGGGGCGCCGAAATGAGACCCGCGCGCTGGCGACACCCGGACGCAACGGGCCAAGACCGATGCAGGGCACCCCGTCGTCCGGCCGGGGTTGAACGCGGGGAGACAGTGGTCGCGGACGGAGTTGTTCGCTGCGAGTGCCACCGGTGTCACGGTGGGCCGGAGTGTGAAACTGATCGATCGACCGGTGGCCACCGCGCCGGAAGCGGGCGATGTTGTGAGCGAAATGCACCACGCGCCGGGCCTGGCCGCGGTCAGCTCGCCAAACTCCGGGCCGCGGCCGCTGACCAAGACAAGTGCTTCGCTTGGTTCAACCTGACCAATCTGGAAAACTTTTTAGGAATAATTGGGAATAATAAAGCGCAAACAATGTAAAACTTCAGACCACGCTATTGACACCGGGATCAAACGGGTGTGAAATTATTCGGACTTCGAAGGCCGGTGCCGGCCCTTCCCCTATTGGCACTCGGACCCAGAAGCTCTCGTCGAAGAAACCCATCAGCGGGAATCGTAGGGCGGCTGGTCAAAGGTTTGTCTAGCCACTGGCGGATGGATTCACTAGGAAGAGCTTCGCATCTCACAGGAGTAGCTATGAATTCAAGGATTCGACGTAACAACGTCCTGCCGAAATGGTCCGTTTTGCTAGTTCTTCTTGCCGCGAGCACGCTCGTTCTGGCCGGTGGGCCTCCCAAAACCTCAGCCCCCAGCAAACCGGCGAGCGCTCCGAAAGCCGCCGCTCCGGCGCGGCCGGCTGGTAATGCCAATGCCCAGCGGCCCGGCACGCCGGCAGGAGGCAATCGTGGGCCGGGTGGAAACGCGGCTAATGCCAATCGCGGACCGGGAGGAGCCAACAATATGCAGCGGCCCGGCACGCCGGCAGGAGGCAATCGCGGACCGGGCGGAAATGCCGCCAATACCAATCGCGGACCGGGAGGGGCCAACAACGCGCAGCGGCCCGGCGGGACCAATAACGCGCAGCAGCGCGGCGGTACTAATAACGCGCAGCAGCGCGGCGGTACCAATAATAATGCCAACCATGGCCCCGCCAATAATGCCAACAATCGTGGCGGGACCAATGCCGGCGCCCGTGGACCCGGCGCCGCCAACAATCGTGCGCCAGCCGGCAGCCGCTCCGTTGCCCTTAAGAACGGCGGTAACGCCAGCTTCCGCAAAAATGGCCAGGTTCGCTCCATTCAGACTCACGGCATGACGATCAATCACGGCGTGCACGGCGACCGGCGAATTGTCAGTACCCACAACGGACGTACCGTGGTCAGCAATGGACGTTACGGCGGCTATAGCCAACGCGCCTACTATAACCATGGTGGCCGGAGTTATGTTCAGCGAACCTACTATCGGGGTGGACACTACTACGCCTACGGGTATCGCAGCTTTGGCTATCGCGGCTATCCCTATTACGGTTACGCCCCCGGCTTCTACTATGGTCCCGCCTATTACGGATGGGCTTATAATCCGTGGCCGGCGCCAGTTGTTTACGGTTGGGGCTGGGGTGCGGCACCGTGGTATGGCTTCTACGGAGCTTACTTCGCGCCCTATCCGGTCTACCCGCTGGCGGCCTTTTGGCTGGCGGACTATGTGATCGCCGCCAACCTGCAGGCTGCCTATGCCGCACAGGCGGCGGCCGCTACAGGAGGCGACGACAGCGGGCAACTGGTTCCTCCGGAGATTCAAAACGCGACGGGGGACGAGATTGCCGCGCTCTGGTCGACCGATCCCTTGGTCGCCGCCAATCTCCAGGCAGCATATGGCACCTATATGCTGGGTGGCGGAGCACCGGCAGCCGCCGCGAATTCCGCCCAACTCAGCAGTGACGTGAAGAATGCGATCGCCGACCAGGTCAAGCGCGAGATCGCGGCCGAGAAAGATGCAGCTGCCAACGGCCAGAAAGATACTCCGGCCGGCGACCAGTTGCCCGATGCTCTTAAACCCGAGATCCGCTATTTCGTCGTGTCGAGTGCCCTGGATGCGACCACTTCCGACGGCACCGAGTGTGGAATCAGCGCCGGCGATGTCCTCTACCGCACCGGCGACAGTCCCGACGCCGACAACATGGTCGATGTGACGATCAAGAGCAGCAAGAAAGATGATTGTGCCGTGGGCGCCAGCATCGGCGTGAACGCCAGCGACTTGCAGGAGATGCACAATCACCTGCGGGAAACCATGGATGCCGGGCTCAAGGAATTGGCTGACAAGCAGGGAAAGAACGGACTTCCGGCCGCTCCCGACACCAAGACGCAGGCCGGCGAAGTTCCGCCACCTGACCCTGACAAGAGCGTGGACGGCGACTTGAAAGCACAACAACAGGACGCCGATCAGGCCGAAGCGGAAGCCAAGCAGGAAGCTCCGAAATAGGAGCGTGCCAGGCTCACCAGAGTTGGGGGCGTCCCGAAATCAAACCGGCGGCGCTCCCCATTTTCTGCAATCGAAAAATCGGAACACCACAGCAGCTCCCTCCCGCTCGGGAACCGGGAGCGCACTTCACAGGAGGAAGTTTGCGATGCGGCAAAAAAGTGAATTGGCCGTCCTGTTTGTCGCTTTAATGGTGGTCGCAATCACACCCCGCGTAATGGTTGCGCAAGTCTCGCTGGAAGACCAGCTCAAAGCCCAGTACACGTTCGCCAAAATGGCCTCGGACTCCAGCGGATGGTCGGTCGTGCAGGAGGGTACTCTTCTGGCCATTCAAAAAGGCGGCATTGTCGGTGTTCCTTACAAGTCCACCTTCTCGCGCTCTTCAACGTATCAAGACGGAACCGTGAAGAGCGCCAGTTCCGCAGGAGGCCACCTCTCGGATGCGAAGGATAAATTTTGTGGTGTGTTCAAGAAATGCCCTGGTACGCCGGGCGGAGACACCGCCAAAGACGAAATGACCACGAAACTGTTCAAAGTGGGCGACAAGGTCTATCCGACCAAGATTGAAGTCAACGCCGCTAAAGACACGGTGACCATGAGTATCGTCGCTTGCGATACCTGCAACAAAACCGATCCCCCGACCTATAACAAGGCGCAAGTGGTCTTCCAGTTTGCCCCCGGCACCTTGGCCACCACCGGCGCAAGTCAGGTGGAAGATACGATCGGCCAGCTGCTTTCGATCAGCACTAACGACCAGCAGTCGCAGGGCGGCGACTCAGGCGGGAACCAACAGGGCAACAACCAGCAACAGGGAAATAACAATGGTGGAGGTGACAACGGCGGCGGACAGGCCCAGCAGCAGGCGGCCCCGGCGGAGCCCCAGCAAATCGAAAAGGGGCAAACTCCCGACCAGGTCAAGGCCGCGATCGGCAACCCCGACAAGATCGTCAATCTCGGCAGCAAACAAATTTATGTCTACAAGGACATCAAAGTTACCTTTCTGAACGGAAAAGTGTCCGACGTACAGTGAGACGCGGAGCGCAAGGAGCTGGAGGAGAAAGTTAAGATGCAACCAGAGTTCGCTTTCAAACCGTGTCTATTTGCCCTGACCACTTGCCTGGCCTTTCTGTGCTCACCGGCGGCGGCGCAGAATGCCGCGCCTTCGCTGCTCGAGCAACTCAAGGCACAGTACAACGCGGCCAAGATCGGCGCGGACGCCGGTGGCTTGAAGGTGGTCAACCCGGGAACCGTTCTCACGGTACAGAAAGGCGGACTTCTGGGCATCGCACCGCAAATTGCCATGTTCTGCCCCTCTAAGTTTCAGGACGGCGAACTGAAGGCACCCGCCGGTTTGTGTGCCGCGATGGTCAAGCAGGGTTCACGCTTCCTGCAGGTCGGAACCAAGGTTTATCCCCTCAAGATCGACGTTAGTCTCGACAAAGACCGGGTGTCGCTTCAGGTTATCGAGTGTGATTCCTGCAACGGCGTGCAGCAGCCGTCATTTTACAAGTCCGAGGTCGTTTTTCAGTTCGCTAAAGGCAGTTTGCAGAGCACCGGCGCTTCCCAGGTGGAAGACACAATCGGACAGGTTCTGGTCATCGATTCCGGCGGCGATTCCCCGTCAGGCGATAATCAATCATCACAAAATCAGGACAGTAACCAGGGTGGCGGCGGAGGCGGGAGCGGCGGAGCAGGACAAGCGCAACCGACGGCCCCTCCCGCCGAGCCCCAGCAGATAGAAAAGGGCCAGACCATCGATCAGGTCAAAGCCGCGCTCGGCAACCCCGACAAGATCGTCAATCTCGGCGCGAAACAGATTTACCTTTACAAGGATCTCAAGGTTACGTTCCTGAACGGAAAAGTCTCCGACGTCGAGTGATCGGCATCTCCACCGATGTTGCCATCGCCGACGGTTCTGCGGACTCCAGCAGTCCCGGTAATGTTGCCTGCGCAGGAAGACCACGCTGCATCCAAAAGGCGAGCCAGGACAGGAATGAGCGGGTCGCCCGATGAGCGAACGGGTGCGGGCGAGCGCTAAAGTATCTTTTTCCCAAATGCCGACAGCGCCAGTTCGACGGCCAAGTCTGCAGTCTGGTTGCGCTCGTCGATCACCGGATTCACTTCCACGATTTCAAAGCTCAGCATGCGTCCGTAGTCGAAGATGATTTCCATGGCGAGATGACCTTCCCGGTAAGTCGCGCCGCCCCAAACGGGCGTGCCGACGCCAGGCGCGTCTTCGGGATCGATCCAATCCATGTCGAGCGAGACGTGGTAACCGGCGGTGTCGTGTCCGGCCATGCGCAGCGCCTCTTCCATGACGTTTCGCATTCCGCGCTCGTCGATGTCGCGCATGGTGAAGACTTCGACTCCGGCTTTGCGAATGTTCTCCTTTTCGAAACTGTCGACGTCGCGGATGCCGACGAGCACGCAATTTTCAGGCTGCACTTTGGGGGAGAACTCATAGATATTGCCGAGCTCGGCGGGCCCGAGCCCCATGAGCGCAGCCAGCGGCATGCCGTGAACATTGCCGCTCGGCGAAGTCTCCGGCGTGTTCATGTCGGTATGCGCATCGATCCAGATGAGTCCGATCTTCTGACTCCTGCGGCGGAAATACTTGGCGACGCCCGACACGGTACCGGCCGCAACCGAGTGATCGCCGCCCAGAACAAGAGGAACTTTGCCGTCCTCGAGTGTCTTCAATACCAGTTCGGCGCTCTTGCTGCAGGTCGCTGTGATTTCTTTGAGGTATTTGGCGTTGGCGGCGCCTTCCTTTTTCTGCTCTGGAATCGCGACGGCAACGTTTCCCGCGTCTTCGACAATGTGCCCGATCGCTTCGAGGCGCGCTTGCAGCCCGGCAACCCGTACGGCGGAAGGACCCATGTCAACGCCGCGCCGGGACTGGCCAAGGTCAACAGGAACGCCGATCACACGGATCTGGCGTGGAGTGATGCTGCTATAGGTTGTGCTGCGTTGGGGCATAGATTTCCTAATCACCGCCTGGAGGTCAGAGCCGCCGGGAGAGAATCCCCGGCCCTCTGCGGTTCTGCTCCCGGTACCGTTTTTCGACTCGAACGCGGGGCCGGGGCTTTCATCTCCGAATCGTTTCCCACCGTTCCGGGAGGACTGGGAGAAAAATTCATCCCGAGTCCAACATGTTTTTCCTTCGTCGCCGGACAATGGCTGTGCCTGGTCGACAGAGCGGTTTCGATTGCCTCGGTAGCAACCAGGATTTCCTCTTTCACCGCCCCAACAAGCGATAACCGCAGTCGAGTTTCGCCTCCTTCGCCGAGCATGGGAGAGCCCGTCTCCAGTCTTCGTTCCCGGAGCGCGCATCTTCTTGGCGATGAAGACGCTACGGGTATAGCCGGTGCAACATGCGGGGAAAAGGAATGGTCTCGCGTACGTGCTCCAGTCCGCAGATCCAGGCGACGGCTCGCTCGATGCCCATGCCGAAGCCGGAGTGGGGAACGCTGCCATACTTGCGGAGATCAAGATACCACTTGAAGGCTTCTTCGGGCAGGTTGTGCTCGTGAATGCGCTGGAGAAGCAAGTCGTGCGAGGCCATGCGCTGCGATCCGCCTATGATCTCACCATAGCCCTCGGGGGCAAGGACGTCGACGCAGAGAGCGAGCTCGGGGCGCTGGGGATCGGGCTCCATGTAAAACGCTTTCACTCCGGCCGGGTAACGATGAACCATCACCGGCCGGTCGTAGAGCGAGGAGAGATAGGTCTCGTCGGGGGAGCCGAGGTCCCCGCCCCACTCGAATTTGTTTTCCAGCGCGCCCTGGGAGTGGCCCTCTTGCAATTTCGCGACCGCTTCATCGTAGGTGATGCGCGGAAAGGGCGCATCGACTGTTTCCAGCTTGTGAAGGTCGCGGCCGATGGTCGCGAGATCGACGCGGCGGCGCTCCAGGCATCGCTTAACCAGAAAGGTCAGCAGGCCTTCGGCGAGTTCCATTAGATCGTCGAGCGTGCCGTAGGCCAGTTCCGGTTCGACCATCCAGAATTCGGTCAGATGGCGTCGCGTCTTTGATTTTTCCGCCCGAAAGGTTGGACCGAAGGAGTAGACCTTGCCGAGCGCCATGGCGGTTGCTTCGATGTAGAGCTGGCCGGACTGCGTGAGGTATGCCTGCTCCTCGAAGTAGTCGACCGGAAACAGCGTGGAGGTTCCCTCACAGGCGGCGGGAGTGAGGATGGGAGGATCGGTAAGGGTAAATCCATTGCTGTCGAAAAAATCGCGGGCGGCGCGAATGATTTCAGCGCGAACACGCAGGATTGCCGCCTGGCGCTGGGATCGCAGCCACAGATGGCGGTGTTCCATTAAGAAGTCGACGCCATGCTCTTTGGGAGAGATGGGGTAAGGATCCGACTCGGGCACGCGCTGGAGAACTTGCACGTTCGCGACGTCGAGTTCATAACCGCCGGGGGCGCGTTTATCGGCGCGGACCTTGCCCTCGACGATGGCGCTCGATTCCTGGGTCAGGCCCTTGATGGTGTCGAACACCTGGGGAGCGACGGCATTCTTCGGAACCACTCCCTGAATGACGCCGGAGCCGTCGCGAAATTGGGGAAAGAGCAGCTTGCCACTTTCGCGCAGGTTGTAGAGCCATCCGCGGATGACGACGGATTGGCCTTCGTGCTTGCCGATATCTGCGATGGTGCTGATGGGTAGGGACATAAGATCAAACCTTTAACACGCAGGACGCCGACGCCGCCGGGGGAAGCCCTCGGCGCCGAAAGAAACTGCATCGATGCGTTGAATTACGAACCTTCCAGCTTCTGGAAGGTCGCACCTACGGCTTCGCCGGGATTCTTTTTCTCTTCGCCGTCGATCTCCAACAACAGGGGCGGCGTTTGCGGTGCCGTGCGCAGCAATTCCATCGTCTCTTTCCAGTTGATCGATCCCTTACCCGGCCAGAGGTGCGAGTCCTTATCCGCGTTGTTGTCGTGCACGTGGGTCGAGCAGATGTGGTCCTTGAGCGTGGCAAAGCCCTGCACGATGCCGTCCATCATGTGGGCGTGACCGCAATCGAAGCAGACGCCGATGTCGTCGAAGTGCATGGTCCTGATGAACTCGACGAGGCGGTCGGGAGTGGAAAGTTCGTTGGGAATATTTTCGACCAGCACTCTCACCCCGAGCGGTTTGGCAAAGGCGCGCAGGTGTTCGACCGAAGTCATAGCCGCTTCAAATCGTTTTTCGTCGAAAGCGTCGTTCGGATTACCGATGTGCTGGACGAGAAAGCGGAAGGGGATGTGCTCGGCGATTTCGAGGGCGCGTTTGATCTCATCCATGGCGTCGATGCGGCCGGCGCGGTCGGTGGAGGCGATGTTGACCGGTGGCGAGCCGGTGCGCCCCCATTCGTAGTCGGAATAGAGGGGAGCGTGGACGGAATTGAGGGGAATGCCGGTGGACCTGAACCAGTCGGCAATTTCGCGGACGTGCTGCTTGCGGTTGGCGTAGTCGAAGTGCTGGCGCGCGGCAAAAATTTCGATCGACTGGGCTCCGGCCTTGACCAGTTCGTCAAGCAGGCCCGGATGGAGTCGTTCTTTTACATAGAGGTATGTCGATACCGCCCTCAGCATTAGTATCCTACCGCCTTCCCGTTGTTGCGCCCGTCGCTGCCGGCGAGACGCTCGCCGGTTCTCGGGTCAATCATGATGCACTCGCCGTCCCCCCAGAAGTGCCTGACGGTCAGTTTGTGCCCCTTGGTGCGCAGAATATTCATTGTATCGGGAGAGAGGCGGTCTTCCACGAGAATCTGATCGGGGAGCCACTGATGATGAAACCGGGGCGCGTTGACCGCTTCCTGGATATCGAGCGAAAAATCGACGACGCCGATAACGACGTTGGCGACCGTGGTGATGATGGTGGGGCCTCCGGGCGAACCCAGAACAAGAAAGAGCTTGCCGTCTTTCAGCACCATCGTCGGGGTCATGGCCGAGAGCGGACGCTTGCCCGGGCCGATAGCATTGGCGGGGCCCTGGATGAGTCCGTACGCGTTGGGGACGCCTTGTTTGGCGGCGAAGTCGTCCATTTCGTCGTTGAGCAGGAAGCCCAAGCCTTCGGCGGTGACACGCGAGCCGAACGAATCGTTCAGAGTGGTGGTGACCGACACGGCGTTTCCCTCGCCGTCGACTACCGAATAGTGCGTGGTGTTCTCCGGTTCACCCGGGGCGGTGGTTCGCGACTGTGCGACTCGCTCCAGTTCGCTGAACGATGGCCGCTTCAGGTCCTGGCTGATACTGGCGTGGTTCGGGTCGATCGAGTCACGCCAGGCGGCGGCATATTTCTTGTCGATCAGGGGTGCGACGGGAATTTTCGCGAAGTCAGGATCGCCCAGGAAGTCGGCGCGATCATAGAAGGCGCGGCGGAAGGCTTCCACCTCGAGGTGGATGGCGTCGCCCGAGCGGTTGCCCATTTTCGCGAGGTCGAAGCCTTCGAGGACATTGAGGATTTCGACGAGAGAGACTCCGCCGGAGGATGGCGGCGGAGCGCTGATGATGTCGTATCCGCGATAGGTGCCGCGGATCGGTTCCCGCTCCCGGACCTCGTAGGCGGCGAGGTCCTCGGCCGTGACCAGGCCTCCGCCTTTGTGGATAGCCGCCGCGAGTTCGCGGGCCATTGCTCCGTGATAGAACGTGTCAGGGTCCTGCGAGAGTCGCTCCAGGGTACGGGCGAGTTCGGGCTGCTTGAGGATTTCTCCGGATTGGTAGTAGTTGCCGTCGCGCTGAAAGATGCGCTTGGATTCAGGGAACTCGGCCAGGTACTGATCTTTTTTCAGATCCTCCGTGTCTTCGTAGGCGAGCGGAAAACCGTCGCGGGCCAGCCGAATCGCGGGGCCCATCACTTTTTCGAGGGGCAGTTTGCCATATTGTTTTTCCGCGTAGACCAGGCCGGCTACCGAGCCGGGGACCCCGACTGCCCGATAACCTACGACGCTCGATCCTGGGCTGGATTCCGGGAGGACATTGCCCTGCGCGTCTAAGTACATGTTTTCGGTGGCCGCGGCGGGCGCTTTCTCACGGTAATCGATGAAGTGAGTCTTGCCGCTGGCATTGCGGAACAGCATGAAGCCACCGCCGCCGAGATTGCCCGCCTGGGGGTGGACCACGGCGAGCGCAAAGCCGGTGGCCACTGCGGCATCGACTGCGTTGCCTCCAGCACGCAGCATTTCGATGCCGGCGCGGGATGCGAGTTCGTGAACACTGGTAACGATGGCGTGCGAACCACGCGTGGGGCGCAGGGGAGCGGCCGCGGCGGTCGCCTGCAGCAAGGCCCAAAGCGCGCCGAGAAGGAGAAGATGTCGCAGGGAGCATTGCGGTGGGCATCGGTGAAAACTGGGTTGAATACGCATGGATTGGGCGAAAGTACGAGGCTAGCCTAGCGGGTCGCGGGGAGTCAAACCGGTGCACCTCCGAGACCTGAACTGCAGAAAAGCTTCACCGGGATTTGCTCGGGCGTTGCCGCGCGGGTCGCCGTTTGAGCGATCCAGGCTGGGCCGATCGACCCTTCGACCCTGCGGATGCCTTCCTTTGTCTGGGGGCTTTGGCGGCGACCAATTCGTACGACTGGCGAATCAGCATCTCGAGTTTGTCGGCGGCAACGACGTTGGAGTTGGCGAGCATTGCCCAGTTGTAGCGTCCGACGTAAGGGGCGATGGAGATGCCGTCGATTTCCAGCAGTTCCTGGAATGTTTCCGGGGCGCATTTCACCGTGAGGCGCGGGAACCGCCCGTCCGACAGAACCATGCCGGCGAAGATTTTGCCGCGGACCTTGAAGCAGAGGTCGTCGCGCCAGGGCATATCCTCGGTGACTTCGGGTAAGGAGAGACAGAGCCTGCGAATCCATTCGACGTCGGACATGGTCTATTATTCCTGCTTGTACACGCGGCCTTCTTTCATCACGAAATTCACTTTTTCGAGCACGCGGATGTCTCGGAGCGGGTCGTCTTTGACGGCGACGATGTCAGCGTACTTGCCGGGCCGGAGGGAGCCAATTTTCTGCGATACCCCGATCAGGTCGGCGGCATTGACGGTGGCTGCCTGAATGGCGCGCATCGGGGTCATGCCGCCATCGACCATCAATCCGAATTCGCGCCCGTTGGTGCCGAACGGACAGACGCTGATATCGGTACCGAAAGCGATCTTGATGCCCGCCGCGACCGCCAGGCGGAAGTTCTCGCGCTGCTTCTGGGCTACCAGTTTTGCGTGTTCGATGAAATCCGCGGGCTCATGGGCGTCGAGGATGCAGTCATCCACTTCGAGCGTGGGCACGAGGTAAGTGCCGTGTTCTTTCATCAGCCGCCTGGCTTCGTCGTCGGCCAGGCTGCCGTGTTCGATCGAAGCCACTCCGGCGCGGACGGCGTTCTTGATGCCTTCGGCGCTGTGGGCGTGTGCCGCCACGCGAAGGCCGAAATGCTGCGCTTCATCGACCGCTGCACTTAGTTCATCGGGGGTGAACTCGGTGGATTTTACGTTGCTGTTGTGGGTCAGCACGGCCCCGGTTGCCAAGATCTTGATGACGTCGACTCCTTGGCCGGCCAGGGCCCTTATTTTTTGCCTGACTTCCCAGGGGCTGTTGGCTTCTCCGTAATGGAGGTCCCAGGGGAGCGTCAGGCCGGGATCGAAGCCGGTGATGGCGCCGGCGCCGCCGGTGATGGTGAGATAGGCTCCGGCCACGTACATGCGTGGACCGATCACATCGCCGCGGTTGATCGCGTCTCGCAGCGCCACATCGACCAGTGCGCGATAGGTACCGACGTCGCGAACGGTGGTGAATCCCGCCAGCAGGGTCGTTTTTACATGGGGGATGGCGGCAAAGGCATCGACGGCTGCGGTTTTGCGCAGCTCCGAGAGCGGGTCGGAGTCGGCATAACTGTCGGTGAGGTGAGTGTGGCAATCAATCAGGCCGGGGAGCACGGTCATGCCGGAGAGATCGAGCACGCTGGCATCCGGTGGGATGCTGAGGTTCGCTCCGACGGCGTCAATCTTGCCATCCCTCACCAGAATGATCTGGTTGGTGAGCACCGTGCCGGCTTCGGTGTCGATCAGCCTCCCGGCTCGGATGGCCGTGACTTGAGCGGGCAGCGAGAGAGCGGAGAAGAGCAAGGATACGATGAATCCGACGCGCATGAGCATGGTGTTCGGGTCCCCTTGCCGGATCGGTGGCTTACACCTGATCTCTGGCCTCGCCGAGTACCACGGATACTTCCAGCTGTTTTTTCCCGCGGAAGATGGTTACTTTCACCGTATCCCCTGCCCGATGACGGTTCATCATCTGGGCCAGAGTCTGCTGGCTTTCGATTTTTTCTCCGTCAATGGCTACGATCAGATCTCCCCCGATCATAATGGGAGTGTTTCCCAGGTAGGCGCGCTCGGTGCCCCCGCGCAATCCGGCTCGGTCGGCGGAGCCTCCGGCGACGGCTTGTACGATCAGGAGCCCATAGTCAGCGGCCAGACCCAGTTCGTCGGCGATCTCGGAATCGATAGGGATGGTGTGAATTCCCAGCGCCGGACGGCGTACGCGTCCGAGTGTGACCAGGTCGTTGACCACGGCTTTGGCGGTGTTGATGGGGATGGCGAAGCCGATGCCGGCACTCTGTCCAACGTTCGAGGCGATCATGGTGTTGATACCGATGACCTCGCCGTGCCAGTTGAGCAGAGGGCCCCCGGAGTTGCCGGGATTGATGGCGGCATCGGTCTGGATGGCTTCATCGATGACCAGGCCGTCGGGCTCCTGCACCTGACGGATGGAACTGACGATGCCGCGGGTTAGAGTTCCTGCTAAGCCGAAGGGGTTGCCAATGGCATAGACTTTCTGTCCTACTTGCAGATTGGTCGAATCGCCTAATGTCATTGGCTGCAAGTTGGGGGCTTTGACTTGGACAATGGCTAAGTCGTGCGACTTGTCGGTACCTACGATTGTGGCCTTGTATTTCTTGCGGTCGTGCATGGTTACTTCGACCTGGCGAGCGTCGGCGATTACGTGATAGTTGGTTAGGATGTGTCCTTCTTTATCGATTACGAAACCGGAGCCCTGGCCTTCCTGGGGAACCAGTCCGTAGAAAAAGTCGAAGGTCATTACGCGCGAGGTGATGTTCACTACCGATGCTATGTTCCTGCGGTAGACGCCGATATTGTTTTGTTCTTCGGCGTCAAGCGACTCGCCGCTGGCGGCTTCGGTGATTTCCAAGCGCTGCGGACGGCTGATCCAGTTGGGAGGATGAAGGTGTCCGCCTCGATAGGTGGTGAAGTAGAAAAAGGCGGACGCCAGAACTATGCCGAAGATCATTGCACGTAGCAATCTCATTGTGGTTGGTCCTTGAAAGCCTGCAGCTTGAATTCTAGCGAAAAGCGGGACTTGGCGTTGAAGATCCGAAGCGGGCGCCACTCCCCCTCTGGCCGGCTGATTTCGGAGGGGTTGGGGGACGGTCCCGTCTCTATCATCGATATATTAGAATCATTGGTTTAGCAACTGTCGCGCGAGCCGTGTCACCTCCGGCTGTTGATCCCCGCGTGTTTCCCCGTGGACTTGCCCCAGCCGCCCCCTCCTGGGGATTCTATGCGCACTCTTTCTCCCGGGAGCAGCCGGGTGCTGGTTTTGCCCGACACTTCCTCTGCCGTGCCGTCTCGTCGGAGAATGAGGGTGCGGCCGGCAGCGGCGTCGGCGCCGCCGGCTAGGCCGTAGGGACCGCGGGAACGGCGGTCGGCCAGCAGGGTGACTTGGGCATCGGTCAGGACTTCGATTTCGCGAATGATTCCGTCGCCGCCGGTGTACAGGCCTCGACCGCCGCTCTGGGGGCGAAGAGAATACTGGCGCAATCGAACGGGGTAGGCATATTCGAGGGCCTCGGCGGGAGTGTTTAGGGAATTGGTCATGTGGGTGTGGACGCCGGAGACCCCGTCTTTGTTGGGGCGTGCGCCCATGCCACCGGCGATGGTTTCGTAATAGGCGAACGGCTCGCCCGAGCGGGGATCGCGGCCGCCAATGGTCAGGTTGTTCATGGTGCCGGACGCGGCAGCCGGGATGCGATCAGGAATCGCCTGGGCCAGCGCTTTCAGCAGCACATCGACAATGCGCTGCGAGGTTTCGACGTTGCCTCCCGCGACGGCGGCCGGGGGCCTGGCGTTGACTATCGTTCCCTTTGGAACGAGGACGTCGAGCGGACGCATGAGGCCGCTGGTGGCGGGGACGTCGTCGCGAAGCAGGCAACGGAAAACGTAGAAGCAGGCTGAGTACGTGATGGCCTCGACGGCGTTGACTGCTCCCCGGACCTGCGGGTCGCTGCCGCTGAAGTCCACGATGACCGAAGCCTGCGACCGTTTCTCGGGCGCTGACCGAGACGGCCCTGGCCGGGTTGCGAAAGCAGAGGGGCGGATGGCCGAGGTTCGCGGAACGCGGATGGCTACCGCGATGCGCACGGGTTTATTGTCCACCCCGTCGTCGTCCAGAAAGTCTTCGGCTTGGTAACAGCCGGGCGGGATGGTGCGCAGGAAGGCTCGCATTATTTGCTCGGAATAAAGCAGCAAATCGGCGGCGTTTTTTTGGGCCCGGGCCTTTCCGTAGCGGGCGCAGATTTCGCCGAGGCGGCGCGCTCCGGTGCGGCAGGCGGCGATCTGGGCGCCGAGGTCGCCTTCGCGTTCTTCCGGCGTGCGCACGTTGTTGAGGAGCATGGCCAGTACGTCGGCTACCAGTTTTCCCTCCCGCATGATCTTGACGGGCGGGATGCGGAGACCTTCCTGGTAGATTTCACGGCAAGGACCCATCGAACCGGGGTAGGTTCCTCCGACATCGGCATGGTGAGCGCGACTGGCGACGTAGAAGTCGGCTGACGGGTGGGGGCGGCGTTTTCCCCGCTGGCTCCCGCTCAAGTGAACGCCCATTACCAGCGTGATATCGGGGAGATGAGTGCCGCCGCGAAAAGGGTCGTTCAGCATGACGACGTCGCCGGGTTCTAGCCTGCAATGTTCGACCGCGGCGGCGACCGACATCGGCATGGAGCCAAGGTGCACGGGCATGTGATCGCCCATGGCGATGACCTGACCTGCGGAATCAAAGACGGCGCAGGAGTAGTCGCGGCGTTCTTTGATATTGGGGGAAAAGGCGGTGCGGCGCAGCGCCGCGCCCATTTCTTCGGCGATGGAATGGTAGAGGTTCTTGAAAACCTCGAGTTCTACGGGATCCCGCATGAAATTGGCCAGTTGTGATTTCGAATTGGTAATGCGGCGATTTCTGGCAACGGCCGTCAATTTACCAAACTACAGCTTACACAATTATGGATGACCAATTCCCCGGCGTGATGGCGGGGCGTGCCTGATGCTACACTCGTCTGATTATGGCTGAAGGGCGTTCGCGGACTTGGGTCTGGGTACTCGTCGGTGGCGGGCTGTTTCTGCTGTTCGTCGTGGGCGTGTTCGCGCTGGTGTATTTGACCTTCGGCGGACAGGACGAAGAGTCGTTTTCCGGCTTTGGCTCCAAGATCGCCGTGGTGGACCTGAATGGCGTGATTTTCTCTCCCAAGCAGATTGTTGCGCAGCTGAAAAAGTTTGCCGACGACGATTCCGTCAAGGCCATTATCATTCATGTGAATTCTCCGGGAGGCGGGGTGGCCGCTTCGGAGGAGATTTATCGTGAAGTGAAGCGGATTCGCGACGAAAAGAAAAAGCGTATTGTGGCTTCGATTGAGACTGTAGGTGCCAGCGGCGCGTATTACGTGGCGTCGGCTACCAACAAGATTTACGCGGACAAGGGCAGCGTAGTGGGTTCGATCGGCGTGATTGCCGAGTGGGTAAACTATGGCGAGCTGCTCAAGTGGGCGAAGCTGAATGCGATCACCATGAAGGCCGGAGAGTTCAAGGATACCGGCAGTCCGACGCGGGAAATGACCCCCGCCGAGCGTGAATATATGCAGGGGCTGATTGACAACATGCACAGTCAGTTTATTCAGGCGGTGGCCGATGGCCGCCATGCCAAGGAAGAAGACATACGCGCCATTGCGAACGGAAAGGTATGGACCGGCGAACAGGCGGCTGCCTTGAAGCTGGTGGATCAGATCGCCGATTTTGAAGGCGCAGTAAAGGATACTGCGCAGGCGGTGAACATTTCCGGCGAGCCATCGCTGATCTACCCGCCGAAAGAGAAGCGGTCGGGGCTCGATCTGCTGTTTGGCGACGTTTCCGACTATTTACCAACTCGGGAAAAGCTGTTAGAGAAGGAAGTTGGATTTTACTATCTTTGGAAATAGCGGGTGTCGGAGCGTTGGTTTCTGAACCACCGGAACCGGGAGCTGCACTTGCACAGAACCCCTTAAATTTGAGAAGGTTATAGACAGGCTGGAGGCGGGAGTGGGGCGCTCGACCTCGGGCAGGCGGGTCGCTCGGTTGAAACCCGTCTCAAAGGGAGTGAAGAGGCATATGACGAAGGCTGACCTGATCGAAGAAGTATCCCGGCTGGCGGAACTCACCCGCAAAGACAGCGAAGTGATTGTGGACACGATCTTTGACAGCGTGGTGCGATCGCTGCGCGTGGGCGACAAAATAGAAATTCGCGGGTTTGGCAGCTTTCGCACACGCCAGCGCAAGCCGCGCGTAGGGCGGAACCCGAAGACCGGTGACCGCGTGGAAGTCCCGGCGAAGAAGATTCCGTTCTTTAAGCCGAGTAAGGAATTGAAGGACCTCGTGAATCACAGTGCGACGGCGGTGACAGCGCCGGCCGCCCCACCGGCGCCAGCGCCACCCGGAGCGCAGTAAAGGGCAGCGGCGCCTGTCTGAATGGTGGTCGAGCCTGCGACCGCGCGTTTTCCAATGCAAATCGCGATTCAGTGAACGCTGGTGCGTGCCTGGATGCAACTTCTTCTGCCGCCCGCGTCGCCCGACGGAGCCCTCGAACGCCTCGTTGTCCGTCGGCACAAATCAATGTGTAAGATTATGGGAGGCTTGGGCCCATAGCTCAACGGTTAGAGCAGCAGACTCATAATCTGTTGGTTCTAGGTTCAAATCCTAGTGGGCCCACCATTTTGACGTTTCCGCGTTTTTCTCAGTTCGCGGACTGATTTGGCAGCACAGCGGGTAGCAACTGTTTGCCTACGACGTCGAGCGCCTGCCCGATGTCGGTGCTGCTGGCCCGGTCGTACACCTCTGCTGCCAGGCTCACCTTACTTGTGGCCAAGCGTGCCGCTTACCATCACCGCATTCACGCCTGCACGTCGCATCATGCGTGTGAGCGTGTGGCGGAACTGGTGCCAGCCGCCAAATTTCACTCCGACCTCTGCCGGATGCAGGAAACGGCGGCGAACATTGCCGGAATCGACGGGCGTGCCCGCACGGGACTGAAACACCCACTTTTTACCGACGCCCGACACACGAATCGGCCGGATGAGGTCGGCGTGCACCACCGAGTCCAGCAGAAGTAAGGGCTCCTTCTCCAGCACCTCCACTTTGCCCTGGTAAACCACCCGCCTGATGTGCAGCACGTTGTTTTCATCGAGGTCGTGCGGTCGCAACCCCATCGCCTCTTCGATTCGCCGTCCGAGCGAGGCGAGCGCCGCAGAAGGGCGCCGTACTTCAACAGGTGAAACTCCGGCCCGTAAAACTGGTTCCCTCCACCCGATGGCAATGGAGGTCGGTTGTTTCTCAGTGACGAAAAGCGCAGGCTCTCTAAGAATTTCCCTCCGGCAGCAGAGCGGCACCAGTTGCTTTGCCGGGGGGCTGAGAGTAAATGGGTACTGCAAGAGATATACCTGCGCAGGCACCGGGTCTTACAATAACCCGATTACGGAGGGAGGGAGTTCGTGACGGAATCCGACCTGAAAAACCATCTCGACGCCGCCGAGGAAAGCCCCAAACAAATTGCTGCCGCCGTGTTGGGCCTGCCGGAGAAAACGCTGCGCTACAAACCGTCTCCGGACAAGTGGTGCATTCTGGAGATGCTTGGACATCTGGCTGACATTGAAATCCTGTACGCCTATCGACTGCGGCAGATGCTCGCCGACAAAGACCCGGTGATTGCGCCGATTGATCAGGACGCTTGGGCAAAGAATCTAGGATATCTGGAATCTTCGCCCCCCGAGTTGGTCGCTCTCTACGGACTCAACCGCCATGCCAATGTGCGGTTGCTGCGGCAGCTGAAAGCCGTAGACTTGCAGAAATCCGCGCGCCATCCTGAACTTAATCAGCGGGTCACGGTTGCCGACTACGTTGGGATGATGTCGAAACACGGTCCGAACCATCTGCAGCAGATCGAGCGGCTGAAGAAGGAAGCGATTAAGAAATAGAATCACAGACCTGAGGCAGTTCGATACGGGAGAAGTGTGCCCGGCGTGCCTCCACGAGTGCAACCCGACCCAATGCCTCTCGTGGGCCCGCTGGTCGCCGCATTCGGATTGCTATGCGAGCGAATTACGAGGCGGCGATCCTCCCCGGCTTATAGCTGAAATAAACGGCTCCTCCAATAATCAACGCACCGCCCGCGACCGCCATCCTGCCTAAGCCCTCATGCAGAACGGAAACACCAAGAATCGCGCCGACTAGCGGCTCGAGATTTACGAAGATTCCTGCCTGAGAGGCCGGAGCCCGCTTGAGTCCCCAATTCCACAAGACCGTCGCGCCAGCGGTCGCAAAAAATCCCTGTTCCGCCAAGGCAATCCATGCGCGAACTGAGTAATGCAGCATAGGAACGCCGGACGTGGCAACGACGACAACTGCCAGAAAGAGCGTGCCGATCCAATAAACGAAGGCTGTCACCGTCAGTGGGGAATGCCGTCCCATGAGACGTTTTGAAATCAGAATCTCTGCAATGGCGGCAAACATTGAAAGCACAACCAGCAGGTCACCGCGAATGGTTGCTTGCACGACGCCGGAACCTGTCTTGCTCGACAACGCGATCAAAGCAGCGCCAACTGTCGAGGCCACAAGCGCAAGCCAACCGCCGAAGTGCAACCGCTCTCCCGCGAACAATACCGCTGCGATAGCGAGGAGCATCGGAAGCGTGCCGACCATCAGAGAAGCATGAGAGACAGTGGTGAGGGAGAGCCCTCTGAACTCCACCAGATACAGCACGGGTACTCCGAGCACAGAGGCCATGAACACCCAGCCCCACTCACCCCCGGCAAAGTGAGGACGATCCCAGAATATGATTGGCAGCAGTCCAATACACGCGAACGTAAGACGAAACAGGATCATGGTCGCCACCGGCATCTCCGTTAGCGCGATCTTGCCAAAGAAAAAACCTGTTCCCCACAGGCATCCGGCCGTCGCCAGGGCAAGTATGGGGAGGGTATGAATGTGCCGCTTGAGCATGGTTCTCGATTGTAAGATAGGGGCGGAATGAGCATGTCCAGTGGATGCTAAGGCTACTTCTTTTTTAGACGCCGAACGATGGTAAGCGGGTCGCGACCTTTGCCGGGGTGATGGGTCCGCGCCGTTCCATCGCCTTGATGGTATTGCGATGGGCAGAGAGGGAGGGTCGGCTTCCCGACTCTGCCATACGTTGGTCTTTGATCGCGTGGCCGATGTCAGGTTCTACCCGCAGGCCCGAATCTGGAGAGCGGGAGTCACAAGATGAATGAGCTCGCTAGACGCGAGGCTGTAAACAATTGCAAAAGACCGCCTCACCCGATACCGCCCAATCAAAGCGACCTGATCGGCGAGGAAGTCCGGCCGCACGATCTCGCTTCCGGGCTGCTCCATGGCCGTGATCCGTTCCAGTTGGTTTATTATTCTCCCCTGTGCCAGTTATACATCCATTCATGATGGCTTTCGGACTAGTCTTTGCCCTCCTGTTCGCGGCTCCCCAGCAGAACAGTTCCGCCGAGTCGCAGGCGTCCGAGCAGCAGCAGGCTAGCGACGAGTACGAACAACACAAGCAAACTGCCATTCGCATCAACGATCTTGCCGGGCGATTACACTCTGAGGACGACGCCAGTGCTCTCGTGTCCGAAATCGCGGGTCTGTTTGCAAACGAACTGCCTCCGGCGTGGGCTAGCAGCAGCATTCGCCAGCGCATTGCCGGCACTGAATACGCAGCGGCTAGCAATCCGGCGAAGCTTATACCAGAGCAGCGCATCGTCGATGTCTGGAACCAATACGTGAAAGAGATCGGAGCACCGGGCGAAGCCATCGTCTCCGTCGCCGAGATTCACAACATGCGGGATGCGTCGTACACAGTTGCCCAGTTGATGTGGGCACGGGGAATGCAAACGATCTGGTCGATGCCAAACGTGTACGCTATCGGATCTGACGGCAAGGTCGCTGACGGTTGCCGAGCCCTTGACACGATCCGCGTGATTCACGATCTTGACGACTTGTTCCAAAACCTGCGCGCAGCACGTGAACGCCTCCAAAGAGGGATTGTGCCGTCCGAGGAAGCTAAAAAGCGGGCAGAGAACCCAAACCCGCAACCCCACAGCACCGTCCGGCTGGAAATGCATACGGATACAAATCCGATTCGCCCCGCAGAGCAACGTTATGTGCAAGAGCATGGCTCGGTGGCGTACGCCACGTTGCTTGTCCGCTTGTTTGATGAACTGTTTCCAGCCGAATGATGGAACTCTAGTTGCCCAAGGCTGTGGCCGCCGAGCAGACTTCATTTTGCACAGGAAAAACTTAGAATGGCTGTATGAAACGAATCTGCGTTTTCTGCGGCTCCAGTGAGGGAAACCGTCCGGAGTACCGTGCTGCCGCTGAGGAGATGGGTGCGGAGTTGGTGCGAAGGAACACTGCATTGGTGTATGGCGGCGGCAATGTGGGCTTGATGGGCGTGATCGCGGATGCCGTGCTGAGAGCGGGCGGCGAGGTGATTGGAGTCATCCCCGAGAATCTCCTGGCACGGGAGGTCGGTCACCAGGGGCTCACGAAACTCCACGTGGTCGGCTCCATGCACGATCGCAAGGCGCTGATGGCCGATCTGTCGGATGCGTTCGTCGCAATGCCGGGTGGATTCGGGACGCTGGAGGAATTTTGCGAAGTAGTAACGTGGACGCAACTCGGTCTGCATGTCAAGCCCTGCGGAATCCTGAACGTCAGAGGTTATTACTCGCCGCTGCTCGCAATGTTCGACCATGCGGTTGCGGAGAGGTTCTTGAAGCCGGAGAATCGGGCGTTGGTGCTCGCCTCGGAATCGCCGGCGGATTTGTTGCAGGCGCTGGAGCAGTGGCGTCCGATACGGGTCGAGAAATGGCTCAGCCGTGAGACGCGGTGAAATCTTGGCGTCACCTGCCAGGCCGGGCGGAACCAGGGGTGCGCAGGTGACTCCGGAAAACGGAAATACCGAGTCGCCCCGGCCGGGGACCTCGGTGTTCTCCGTGTCTACCGGAGCCGAGCAGGGTCACGCCCCGCTACCGGGCGGGCACGGCATTTGGGGTCAGGGCCGGGTTTGGCGAGAGAATTCTGCCAATTCATGCGCCGAGTACTTTCGCTTTCGCCGCGTTCGGCTCGACCTTCGATTCGAGAACGTCAGTCCAAAGCGAACAATTCGGGTCGAGTGCTGATACCCCGATCTGACCTGCGTTTGAAGCGCCCCTTGCCGCCACCCACTCGACTCTGAACTCTTCTTTCTTGCGCCCGCGGGCGAGCCAGATGCGGTCGCCCGGATGAAGGGCTCCGCGCACGCCTCCCAAAAGCGATCCGCTCCGGCTGACATTGATGGTAGTCACGGTCTGGTCCAGCGCCATTCCGGAGTCGTCGGTTCCGGTCAGTTGTACCGGCAAGGCCCGATCCAGCCGGCGATCGTCGCGGCGCTCGATCTTGAACTGAGTTATCAGGGTGCTCAGTTTTGTGGCTACGTCGGCCAAGTCCTGCGCCGCTTTTTGCGATTCTTGGGCGCGCGCCGACGTACCATCGGCCGCCTGCGCCACTCCACAGACATTGGTCAAGATCTCGCCGGCACCGTGGGCCGCCTCGCCGACGTTACGCGTCATCTCGTTGGTGGTGGCGCTCTGCTCTTCGACGGCGGAGGCGATGGTTCCGGAAATGCCGTTGATCTGATCGATCACGTCCGTAATGGTCCCAATGGCCTCCACCGCGCCCTTGGTGTCGGACTGGATGGCCAAGATTTTCTTGCCAATGTCGTCGGTGGCTTTTGCGGTCTGCTTGGCGAGTTCTTTGACTTCGTTGGCGACCACGGCAAAACCCTTGCCCGCTTCTCCGGCGCGGGCGGCCTCAATGGTGGCGTTGAGTGCCAGGAGATTGGTCTGCTGGGCGATGGAGGTGATGACTTTCACGACCGCCCCGATCTCGGCGCTGGACTGGCCGAGCTTGGCGACCGTTTCGTTCGCGGCGTGTGCCGTATGCACGGCATCCGAGGCCACCTTGGCGGCATCGTTCGCATTGCCAGCGATGCTCTGAATGGTAGTCATCATTTCGCTGGCTCCGGTGGAAACGCTTTGCAGGTTCTGACTGACCTGTCGGGTGAGCTGAGAAGCAGAATTAGCCTGGACGGAAGTCTCCCCGGAATTGTCCGTGATTTGTCGGCTGGACTCGAGCAACTGCCGGCTCGCCATGCCCAGCTGCTTGGTCTGAGACACGACACCCTGGAGAATACTTTGCAGCTTGTCCATGAAGAGGTTGAAAAAGCGGCTGATTTCGGTCAGTTCGTCGTTGCCGACGATCTCTAATCGCTTGGTGACATCGCTTTCCCCCTGAGCGATGTCTTGCAGCATATGGGTGAGGCGCTCAAAAGAGCGGGAGACGGCCCGGACCAGAGCGAGGCTGCCGCAGCACATCAAGAAAATACACACCGCAACCAGCAGATACACGGCATAGGAGAGGCGGCGGGCGCGCACGTAGCCCTGGGCGGCCTGGTTATCGAGGTTCTGGCCCAATTTGTCCTGATACTCGGAAATCGCCGCCAGGAACCCGGCGAAGGCGGGGTTCGATTTTTCAATAATCAGCTGGGTCGACTCCGCGTTGTGAGCGTGCAGAAGCAGGTCAGTCACCTCGGCATTGGCCTGCGTCAACTTGGCGAAGGTTGACGGGAGGGTGGTGTCTTCGGGGGCCATCCGCTGAATTTTCGCTTCCGCCTCTTTTCCGAGCGCTTCGTCTTCATGCATCAGCGCTTCCAGGGCATCGGGGTCTCGTTCCTGGACCATCCTTTGTGTCACGTTCTGAATTTTGACAGTGAGGTCCACCAGTTCGAACGATGTGCGGCTCTGGGCGCGGGCGGTTGAGGCGAGGGCGCGGGCCAAAGACGAAGACACCTGGAGGAGGTAGGACAATCCCAAGACCGCGCCCGCCGTGATTGCGACCGAAACGACGAGCGCCAAGGTTATGCGGCGCACAATACTTAAGGTCCTCATGATCGAGTCTCCTGGAGGCAAATCAATCCGGCTACCGCAGTTTGTCGGCGCGCAGGCCGAAAACGATGGATCCGATCGGTTTCCCCTGATCGAGCACCGGAAGTGCCACTTGAATCAGTTGCAGCCCGGTGGATTCGTCGAGCTTCACGGTGCCGGTCCAGGTTTTGCCGCTCATCGGCACTTCATGTTTGGGCATACCTTTGTGTGTCCAATGCTCGGTCTTGGCGTCGAATCCAACCTTGCCTCCGTCGGCTCCGGAGACGAAGATTTTGCTGATCTCATCGTCGCGCTTCGACTTGAGATATTCGGAAAGGGAATTCTTGCCGAGCGAGCGTACGAAGGGATCGAAAAGTGTGAGGCTGTGCCATTTATCGTTGGTCATGGCCTTCGCTTCGGGCGAAGCGGGAGTCGCATTGTAGGCCTTCACCGCAGTCACTACCGCGGCCTCGCTGCTGATGGCTTCCAGGTTCGGCATTTTGGCGTGCAGCTTTGCTTGCAGTTCCGGAGGCGCCTGCGCAAAACTCGCGGCCACGATGACAAAAGACGCGATGGCTGCTTCCATTGCAAATTTCACAGTGCTGGTCATTGTTGATTTCCTTCTACCCGTTTCGGCGAGTGCAGATAGCGGGTGATTCCCTCTATGTTTATCGGCGTGCGACTTCAAGGCATTAGGTCACGACCGTCAGCCAACCGGGAGCGAGGGCGGGGCGAGGATTCCGACGATCGCCCAGGCAATGCTGCTTGCGCGCTTACGACCAAAGGGATAGGGGAATTGGAATCGACTAATGTGGGGAAGCGGGTGGGCCGCAATTGCCGGGAAGGGCTAGGCCAGCGGCAAACTGAAATAGAAGACCGAGCCGTGCCCGAGTTGGCTGGTTAAGCCCAGTTGCCCGCCGTGGGCTTCCACGATGGCTTTGCAGATGGCCAGACCCATGCCGGTTCCGTGAACTTGCACCCGCTGGTTTCTGCCGCGATAAAACTTCTCGAAGACCAGGGATTGTTCGAAATCGTCGATGCCGGGACCGCGATCTGCGATGTTGACGGTGAGCATCTGGTCCGTGTTCCGGGCTTCGGCGGTGATGCGAATGGGGGCATCGGCGGGGGAGTATTTGGCCGCGTTCTCGATCAGGTGCACGAGGACTTCCTTGATATGAGCCGGATCCATGCGCGCATCGGGAAGGTTGGTGGGGATTCGGACTTCCACCGGATGCTGGACCAGGGGTTGCTTTAGCTCCGCGAGCGCTTCTTCCACGACGGGGCTGATGGGTGCGGCCTCGAAACGAAATTCCACTTTGTTGGCGTCGAGTTGGGCCATCTCGGCGGCCTCTCCGATCAGCCGGTTCAGACGGTCGCTCTCCTCGTTGATGATGGTGAGCAGTTCTTGTCTCTCTGCCGGCGAGTGCTCCGGCGAAGCTTCGTCGGGAGAAGAGCTCGGGCGGCTGAGCAGCGAGGTTACCGACGCTTTGATGGCGGTGAGCGGAGTGCGAAATTCGTGGGTGACGGAGTCGAGCAGGACGGAGCGCAACTGCTCGCTTTCGCGCGCCGCCTCCGCCCGGCTGAGTTTTTCCACAGCGCCAGCACGCTCGATGGAGATGGCCACCAGGCTGCCGATGGCCTCCAGCGTCTGGCGCGAAAGGACCGAACCGGCGACTCCGAGGCAGCCTACCACGCGCATACCCATGCGCAGAGGCATGAAGGCCAGTTGCTGGCCAGCGTCGAAGCGCGGCTCGCCGCGCAGGCAGATCAGTTGCAGATCGCTCGCTTCCAATCCGTCGATGTTGGGGCCGGAGCGATAAACGTCGGTGCGATTGGAGAGCGAAACCGCCGCGGAGCGAACGCCAAACGAATCCACGATGTAGCGGGGGATCAGGTTCAACAGCTCCGCCGGATTGTCACTCGAAAGCAGGAGTTGGCTGAAGGCGTAGAGGCGCTCGAGTTCTTGCCTGCGTTCCACGGCCGTGCGTGCCCCGCGGCGGGCGCGCTCGGAAAGTTCGCTGGCCGTGACCGCGGTGATCACAAAGGAAAACAGGGCGATCCAATTCTGCGGGTCGGCGATGGTGAAGGTGCCAATCGGCGGCAGGAAGTAGTAATTGAATGCGAGAGTCGAGATCAACGACATGAAAATGGCTTGCTGCAGGCCCTGCGACGCCGAGATTCCGAGGACTCCCAGCAGGAAGGCCAAGGCCATGGTGGTCTGGTTGAGATGAAGCCAGCGATAGCCGATCAGAGTGATCCCGGCTACACACAGCGCCGCCGTGAGGTATCCGTAGATGGATCTGGCACCGGCTGTCACGAGCCGATTGTATGACAAAGATCAAGTTTCAAGGTTCCAAAGTTTCGCCGGCCGCCTCCGGACCGACTCTGGGCAAGGCTTGTTGGACGACCTTCGAACTGAAACCCCGAGCCCTGAAACCTTGAAAGTTAGCACCCCCATCGCTGCACACGTCGACAAAGTGCGATGTCTCAACGACAATAAACGCAATGTCCAAGACTCCCGACCAATGGCTGGAGGAATGTTCGCCGACCAAGAAAGGCGCCAAGTTCAAGCTCTTTCTTGGCTATGCTCCTGGCGTGGGCAAGACCCACACCATGCTGACCGAGGCGATCCGACGGCACGCCCGCGGCGAAGATGTGGTGATCGGAGTGGTGGAAACCCACGGCCGGAAGGGCGTGGGCGAACTGGTTACCAATCTGGAAGTGGTGCCGCGCAAGAAAATCGAATACAAGGGCGCGGTCTTCGAGGAGATGGACGTGGACGCGATTCTTGCGCGCAAGCCTTGCGTCGCACTGATCGACGAACTGGCGCACACCAACATCGAAGGCAGCAAGCATCGCAAGCGCTATGAGGACGTGTTTGAATTGCTGGAAGCGGGAATCGACGTTCTTTCCACGATGAACATCCAGCATCTGGAGAGCGTGACTCCGACGGTGCAGGGAGTTACCGGCATCCAGGTGCGGGAGACGGTGCCCGATTGGGTGCTGCAGAGAGTCACCGAGGTGGTGATGATCGATCTCACCCCGGAGGCGCTGCAGAACCGGATGCGGCGCGGCGATGTTTATCCCCAGGAACGCGTGGGGAGAGCGTTGGAGAATTTTTTTCGCGAGACGAACCTGATCGCTTTGCGGGAATTGGCGCTGCGCCAGGTGGCGCAACAGGTGGATCTCAGCTTGGAGCAACACCGCGGCGACCAACCGGCAGATCGGGCTCCGGTCGCGATTCGCGAACGGATCGCGGTGTGCATCAGTTCGAATCCGGCGGCGCAGTATCTGGTGGCGCGCGGAGCGCGCATGGCGCAGGCCATGAATGCTGAACTTTTTGTGGTCTACACCGACCTAGGGCAGGACACGAGCGACGCGAATCAGCGAACCTTGGCCGCGAATGTGCGCTTCGCGGAAAACGTGGGCGCTGCCATCGTGCGTCTGAAGGGGAAGAGCGTGGCTCATGCGGTCGCGGAATTCGTCAACGAGAAACACATTACGCAAGTTGTCTTCGGACGTTCTGCCACGCGGGGGTGGAAGCGTTATTTCTATCTTTCGGCGATTCATCAGTTCTTGCGCGATGCCCCGGCCGTGGACGTGCATATTGTCACCCAGGAGCCGGGTTCGTAGTCAGAGCGGAGCACAATGCCAGAGCCTAAACACATTTTGGTGGTGGACGATGAGTCACAGATTACGCGGGTGCTGCGGACCTCTCTTTCCAGCCACGGCTATGACATTCGCGTGGCCAACGACGGCGAGACAGCTCTCGAAATCATGAAAGACTGGTCTCCGGATCTGGTCATTACCGACTTGGCCATGCCCAACATGGACGGGTTGGAGCTGTGCCGGCGGCTGCGCGCGAAGACACAAATTCCGATCATCGTGCTCTCGGTGCGCGGAGAAGAGCGGACCAAGGTCAAAGCCCTCGATGCGGGCGCCGATGATTACGTCACCAAGCCATTCGGGATCGAGGAATTGTTGGCGCGGGTGCGGGCCAATTTGCGGCGCACGCGGACCGAAGAGTCGGAACTGGTGCCGATCGAAACCGGTGACTTCAGGATCGATCCCGGCTCGCGCAGCGTCTTGGTCAAGGACCGCCCGGTTCACCTTACGCCAAAAGAATTTGACTTGCTGCTGTTCCTCGCACATCGCCCCGGCAAAGTCGTCACCCATCGTGCTGTGCTGGGCGCGGTTTGGGGTGGTGAAAGCACCGAACAGGTCGAATATCTGCGGGTTTTTGTGGCCCAGCTCCGCAAGAAGCTTGAGCCCACGCCAAACTCCCCCCGCTACATCGTGACCGATCCCTGGGTAGGATATCGTTTTGAGCCCGGAAACTGAGGGGTTTCTCGTCCGGCCGCGTGGGCTCCCAGCGTCTTTATGACTTCTTTACGAATCGCTTACCGCGTTCTTATGGGAACGCCTGTCTAATCACGGGAAAGAATTGTCGCGGGTTTCCTTTGCGGGCTGGCGTAAGATTCGTAGGCGGGTGAAGGAGGTTGTGTGCAAGACCTGATCTTTGTTGCGGTCACGATCGCGTTTTTCGCGCTCTCGGTGGCTTACGTGGGGTTCTGCGATCGGATTCGCTGAGGCCTGGGAGCAATCAACTATGAATGCAGAATCGATCGTCATGCTGATTATCAGTGCGGGGTTGATGGTGTACCTGCTCTATGCCCTGCTGAGACCGGAGAAATTCTGAAATGACAACCAATGGCTGGGTGCAGATCCTCGCATTTCTGGGTCTGATCTTGGCAATCACGAAGCCGCTCGGCATTTTTATGGCCAGAGTGTTCAGCCGTGAGCGCACCTTTCTCGATCCGGGGCTTCGTCCGCTCGAGCGGTTGCTTTACCGCCTGACCGGCGTCGATGAAGAGCACGAGATGCGCTGGACCGAATACGCGCTGAGCATGCTGCTGTTCAGCGGCGCCACCATGCTGCTGCTTTATCTGATGGAACGGGTGCAGCAGGTGCTGCCATGGAATCCGCAGAAGTTCGGGGCTCTCGCTCAGGCACTGGCCTTTAACACCGCCTCCTCGTTCACGACCAACACCAATTGGCAGAACTACTCGGGCGAGTCGACCATGAGCTATCTCACGCAGATGGCGGGGCTGGCCTACCACAACTTCGCGTCGGCGGCGGTGGGGATCTCGCTGGCGATTGCCTTCATCCGCGGCATCGCGCGCAAGGAAACAGACACCATCGGAAACTTCTGGGTGGACATGACGCGATCCACGCTGTGGGTGCTGCTGCCGGCTTCCATCGTGTATGCGTTGGTCCTGGTTTCGCAGGGTGTGGTGCAGAATCTCAAGCCGTATGATGTCGCGAAACTGGTCGAGCCGCAGCAAGTGCAGAAGACCGGCACCGACGGCAAGCCGATGGTGGGCGCCGACGGCAAAGCGGTAATGGACACCGTTACCAGCCAGACGATAGCGCAAGGGCCGGTTGCTTCCCAGGAAGCGATCAAGATGCTGGGCACCAACGGTGGCGGATTTTTCAATGCCAACAGCTCTCATCCTTTTGAGAATCCGACGCCCCTGAGCAACTATCTGCAGATGCTGTCAATTTTCGCCATTCCCGCGGGTCTTACCTACACGCTGGGTCGCATGACCAGGTCGCGGCGTCATGGATGGGCGGTTTGGGCCGCGATGGCATCTCTGTTCCTGTGCGGGGTCGCGACCGCATACTGGGCCGAGGGCAAAGGCAATCCACTGCTGCACGGCGTTGACCAGCGCGCCAGTGCTGTGCAGCCCGGCGGCAACATGGAAGGCAAGGAAGTGCGTTTTGGCATTGCCAGTTCGGCGCTATTCGCCACCGTCACCACCGACGCCAGCTGCGGCGCCATCAACGGCGTGCATGATTCGTTTACCCCGCTCGGCGGGCTGGTGCCCCTGGTCAACATCATGCTGAGTGAGACGGTTTTTGGCGGAGTCGGCGCAGGCCTCTACGGCGTTCTGATCTATGTCGTGCTGGCGGTATTCATTGCCGGGCTCATGGTGGGGCGAACGCCGGAGTATCTGGGCAAAAAAATTGAAGCCTATGACGTGAAGATGGCGATGCTGGTCACGCTGGTTTTCCCGCTGATTATTCTCACCCTCACTGGCATCTCCACGGTCGCCGGATTTGGTACCTCGAGCATCAGCAATGCAGGTCCGCACGGGTTGACGCAAATCCTTTACGCCTTCACCTCCATGGCCGGGAACAACGGTTCGGCGTTTGCTGGTTTGAGCGGCAACACCCTTTGGTACAACACGGCGGGTGCGATGACCATGCTGGTGGGGCGCTTCTTCATGATCATTCCCATGCTGGCGATTGCCGGTAATCTGGCGAAAAAGAAAACCGTGCCGGCTTCGGCGGGGACGTTTCCCGTGACCACGCCGTTGTTTGCGCTCCTGCTGGTCTCGGTGATTGTGATCGTGGGCGCGCTGACATTTTTCCCGGCTCTCAGCCTCGGGCCGGTGCTGGAACATCTGCTGATGATGGCAGGGAAGACCTTCTAGAGCGGAGACCAAGGGAAAGTTTTCTCGAGACAAGATATGGCAGAAAAGAAAAGCAAGAGTTTGTGGGACGGAAAGATCATCCGGCGGGCGCTGGTGGATGCGGTGGTGAAGCTCGATCCCCGCACCATGATGAAAAATCCCGTCATGTTCGTGGTCGAAGTGGGCAGCGTAGTGACCACTCTGCTGCTCTTTCGGGAGAAGCAGGGCTTCGCTTTCAATCTGCAGATCACCCTCTGGCTGTGGTTCACCGTGTTATTTGCGAATTTCGCCGAAGCCATGGCCGAAGGCCGGGGCAAGGCACAAGCGGACACGCTGCGCAAAGCCCGCTCCGAGACGGAAGCCAAACGGCTGCTGCCGAACGGGTCCACGGAAACGATTCCGAGCTCGAAGTTGCGTTCGGGCGACGTGGTGACGGTGGCCGCGGGCGAAATGGTCCCGGGGGACGGCGAAATCATTGACGGGGTCGCCTCGGTCGACGAGTCGGCGATCACTGGAGAATCTGCGCCCGTGATTCGCGAGGCGGGAGGAGACCGGTCGGCAGTCACGGGCGGCACGCGCGTGCTGTCCGATCTGATCAAGATCCGCATTACGTCAAATCCGGGAGAGACCTTCCTCGACAGAATGATTGCCTTGGTGGAGGGCGCGGAACGGCAGAAGACTCCCAACGAGATTGCACTCAATATTTTGCTCGCGGGCTTGACCATTATTTTCTTGCTGGCGGTGGTTACGCTGCAGCCATTTGCCATCTATTCGGGATCGCCGCAGACAGTATTCGTGCTGGTCTCTCTGCTGGTCTGCCTGATTCCGACCACGATTGGCGGGCTGCTTTCCGCCATCGGCATCGCCGGCATGGACCGCCTGGTGCAGCACAACGTCCTGGCCATGTCGGGACGAGCCGTCGAAGCGGCCGGGGACGTAAACACTTTGTTGCTCGACAAGACGGGCACCATTACGCTCGGCAACCGCCAGGCAGCGGAGTTCATCGCCGCGCCGGGCATCACCGCGGCGGAGATGGCGGACGCTGCGCAACTGTCATCGCTGGCCGACGAAACCCCGGAAGGCCGGTCGATTGTCGTGCTGGCGAAAGAAAAATATGCTTTGCGCGGACGCGAACTGGCTTCGCACGAAGCGGTGTTCGTTCCCTTTACCGCGCAGACGCGGATGTCGGGTGTGAACCTGGATGGCCGGGAGATTCGCAAAGGTGCGGTCGACGCCATCACGAAATATCTCTACCAGTTCAATACCGTGCTGCCGCGCGAGGTGCAGGCGAGCGTGGAGCAGATCTCGCGTTCGGGAGGAACTCCGCTGGTGGTGGCGGAGAATCAGCGGGCGCTCGGCGTGATCTATCTGAAAGACATCGTCAAAGGTGGCATGCGCGAACGCTTCAATCAGCTGCGAGCGATGGGAATCAAGACGGTCATGATCACGGGCGATAATCCTCTGACGGCGGCGGCGATCGCGCGCGAGGCGGGGGTAGATGATTTTCTGGCGGAGGCGACCCCGAAAGACAAAATGGACTTGATTCGCCGCGAGCAGGGAGAGGGAAAGCTGGTCGCGATGACTGGCGACGGTACCAACGACGCTCCGGCGCTCGCTCAGGCCGACGTGGGAGTGGCCATGAATACGGGTACGCAGGCGGCCAAAGAAGCGGGCAACATGGTAGACCTGGATTCCAATCCCACGAAACTCATCGAAGTGGTGGCCATCGGCAAACAGTTGCTGATGACTCGCGGTGCGCTGACGACGTTTTCGATTGCCAACGATGTGGCCAAATACTTTGCCATTATTCCGGCGATGTTTGCCGGCACGTTTCCGGTGCTGAACGCGCTGAACGTGATGCACCTGCAATCGCCGAATTCGGCGGTGCTTTCAGCGGTTATTTTTAACGCCCTCATCATTGTTGCCCTGATTCCTCTGGCTCTGCGCGGGGTGGCGTACCAGGCGATGAGCGCGGAATCTCTGCTGCGGCGGAACCTGCTGGTGTATGGATTCGGCGGGCTGATCGTGCCCTTTATCGGCATCAAGCTGATCGACATGCTGATTACCGGTGTCAAGCTGATTTAGGAATATCCCCATGAAGAAAAATCTCATCACCGCCTTGCTCATGACGATTGCCACCACCGTTCTGCTGGGAATTATCTATCCCCTGTTGGTGACCGGCCTGGCGCAGTTGATCTTTCCCCGGCAGGCGAACGGCCAGTTGATCCGTTCGCAGGACGGCCAGGTCGTCGGATCGCGGCTGATCGGGCAGCCGTTTTCCGGAGCGGGGTATTTTCATTCGCGACCGTCCGCCGCGGGCGCGGCGGGCTACGACGCGACTGCTTCGACTGGCTCGAACCTGGGTCCGACCAACTCGCAGTTGATTACCCGCGTCAACGGAGACGTTGCCAAGCTGCAGGCGGAGAACCCGGGCGTGCCGATCCCGGTCGATTTGGTAACGACGTCCGGGTCAGGGCTCGATCCGGATATTACACCTGCAGCGGCCGAGTTCCAGATTCGGAGGGTGGCGGCGGAGCGAAAAATCTCGGAAGCGGACATCGCCGGCTTGGTTCGTGAGAACTCCGAGAATCGGCAGTGGGGATTTCTGGGTGAGCCGCGCGTGAACGTGCTGGCCCTGAATTTGGCGCTCGATGCGCGTTACGGACGCCTCGCGCCGAAATAGGATTGCCCCCCGGCCCATCGCCCGGGGAGGGCTCATGCTCCTGTGGTTGCTTACTAGCCTCGCCGCCTGAGTGCCCGATCCAGGGTTTGGTCAAGGGCCGCTTTTGCCTTTTCATATTCCTCGGACGTGATCTTGCCCTGTTTTATCTCTATTTCCAGCTGGAATAGCTCTTCTTTCAGCGCTTCGAGCAAGGTCGACGATTTTGCCGCCGAGGCGCCGGCGGTGGGGGACAGGGTGACGGCGCTCGCGCCATCTGCGGCTACCGAGGTTGCCGCTTGGCGTTTCGTCACCATCCAACCGCCGAAAGCGAGCAACACGGCGAATCCTCCGAGGATGGGCCAGCGATACTGCTGCAGAGGGTCGGGCGCGTCGATCGGTGCGCCCAGTCCGCCGCCGGGACGGTTGTCACCGGAACGGTTCTCGCGTCCTTGCGGGGTCTGCTGATCCTGCTGTTGCGCCGCGCCGCTGGCGGTTTCGCCGGGAGATTCGGTGATGACTCCGTTGCCTTTCAGCGTAAAGGAAAGCGGCTGTCCGGGCTTGGTCCCTCTTGCCACTTCGACGTTGCTATCCCCCTGATTGGGATCCTGCATGGACTGGAAACTCGGCGGGTTGGCGGCCGTGAACTGCATGGTTTTGGGAAGAACGACGACCAGATGCTCGGCGGGATAGAGCGGCTTGGGATCGATTTTGATTTCGCCGGTGTACGGCAGAGTGAATTCCACCTGGAATTGCGTCTCTCCGGGACGTAGCGGAAAGGCAATCGTGTAGCGGTTCTTCTCGGATTGGGAAACGGCCTGGGCGGCGATTGGCTGGCCGTTCGGGGCGCGGGCTTGTACCTGTTCGATTTTGGCCCTGTCGGGGACATAGAACTCGAAGTTGTGATCGTTCATTTGCGTCTTGGGGGGAGTGGAGGCGTTGTTGACGACGAACAGCCGGATGCCTTGCATGCTTCCGCTGTCGGCCTGAAAGCGCAGAACGTCGGCGGTAACGGTGAGGCCGGCGACTTTGGGCACGACGTCATAGACCTGAACGTCGGCCGTGTTCACGCCGGGCGGCGCCATCTGGTGATACGTCACTCCCTGATGGATGGCGCGGATCAGATGCGGGCCGGGGGCGCCGCTCAGCGGGAAGCTGAATTTTCCGCTGCCGTCGACTTTGGCGGTGCCGGCCACATCCATGCCGTTGGCCAGGTTGATGAGAAGGACCTGGTCACCCACGGCGGGCGTGCCGGTGGTGCCGTTGGTGACGGTGCCGGACAGGGTCTGGGCAACGGCCGAGCCCAAGGTGAGCGAGACAATAACGGCTACGAGTGCGGACTGTGCGAGCTTGGTCAAAACAACTCCTTTTCAGAGAAGCCAGGGATCGATCGTGACGGCGGCCGGCTCATCGGAAGCCCCGCTTAGGGGAGCCTAGGAACGATCAAACGACTCCATCACCCGCCTGCTCCAGTCGGGCGATTTCGGCCATGATCGCGGCAGCTTCCTCTTCCAGCGAGGCGCGCATCGACTGACAGTCGGCGTCACCGACCTTGCCTGCTTTGTATTCGAAATTCAGATCGCGCAGGTTCTCGTAGACCGCATCCTTGCGCTCGCGGAGATAGTTGAGGCGCGTCTGTTCTTCTCCGGCGTAGACTTCGCCGGGAAAGAAGAAAATGTAGTAGAGAGAGGCTAGGGTCAGGACGACGTAGACGAACAGGGTCATGGGATAACCTCATTCGACCGAAGATCTGTTCTCGATCGCGGCGTTTCAGGGACGGCTCGCGCCACGCCCCACCGTTCCCCCTTTGCCCGCGGATAACGCCTGGCCCACCTGGCGCTCATAGGTCGGTCTCTTTTCTGGCCCTCTGGCGGAACTCGTCCAGGTCGCTGCCCGGGCGGATGATGATGCCGTCGGCGAGGGCGGGTTCGGGGCGGTTCTTCCATGAGCGCACAATATGAACCGCGAAGGCGATGCCCAGAGCCAAGACGAGGAAGGGCATGATCCAGGCTACGCGATTGAAGCCGGTAGAGGTGGGGGCGGCAATCACGGTTGGCCCGTACTCCTGCACGAATCCCTGAAGAACGAGGTCGTCGTTGTCGCCTCGGTCCATTGCGGCCAGCAGCTGGTTGCGCATTTTCTCCGAGGACTGGCAGCCGACATGATTACATTCCAATAGCACCTGGCCGCATCCGCAGGTGCACATCATGCGGTGGCCGAGGTCTTTGAAGCGCGCGTCGGTATCCCCGGCGCCGAGGAACAGGAAGACGGCGGCAGCAAGGATCAAGCCGTGGAATATTATGCGGGCAGGCTTTTTGGGCGCCGGCGAGCCAGGATGGGAGTCGCGCCCCTTCGAAGCAAACGGGAGATCACGGTCCGCAAATTTCATCTCAGTCACCTGCTCCTACTGGCGCTGGAGCGCGCGCGGGAACGGGCACGGCCACCTTGACCGTGGCCGCGTTGGGCACGAGCGCAACGACGGTTCCGAAGACCATGATGATCAGACCGATCCAGATCCAGGGAACCAGCGGATTGAGGTGCGCCTTGATGATGGGCTTGCCGGTGGTCTCGTTCTTGCCTTCATAGACCAGATAGACGTCGGTCACCAGCAAAAAATCTTCGCGGAAGCTGGGATAAATGCGGGGGAGAGTTTGCGGCTGGCCGCTGGCTTTATAGAAGCGGCGTTCCGGAAACATGGTCGTGATCTGCTTGCCGCCGCGGAACACGTTAATGATTGCCCACTCATTGGCGTAATTGGGATTGTCGTCCTGGGTGTAGGACTGGCAGACCAGAGTGTAGGGGCCGATGTTGATTTTGTCGCCGAAGCCCATCTCCTTTTCGACTTCCTTGTTGAAGGGAGTTCCGAGAATGCCGACGACGACCAGGGCGACACCGAAATGGACGACATAGCCTCCGTAACGGCGGGTGTTTCGGTGGCAGAGTCGGAGCATCGCCATGAACAGGTTCTGGCCGCTCTTGCCGGCGATGACCCGGCCTCCGCGGAGGAATTCGGAAATGACGGTGAAGATCACCAGTGCCGAGAGAATGGCGGCCATGACGGCGTAGAAGTACGAGGGATCTTCCCAGGGCCGGACGCCAAAAATGATCATCAGTCCGCCGACCGCCAGCGAGCCGATGGCGGGGAATAGAAAATTGCGCTTCAGGCTCTCCAGGGATGTTCTGCGCCAGGCGAGCAACGGTCCTACCGCGGTCAGCAGCAGGAGCAGCAAGGCGACGGGGACGGCTACGCGATTGAAAAAGGGCGGCCCGACGGTGACTTTATGTCCCTGAATAAATTCCGAGATGATGGGAAAAAACGTGCCCCAGAGAATGGTGAAGCAGACCACGAGCAGGAGAAGATTGTTGAACAAGAAACTGGATTCGCGCGAAACCAGCGATTCCAGCTTGTGTTCGGTCTTGAGGTGCGAGCGGTTCGCGATCA
This sequence comes from Terriglobales bacterium, assembly GCA_049520935.1. Classification (GTDB taxonomy): domain Bacteria; phylum Acidobacteriota; class Terriglobia; order Terriglobales; family Acidobacteriaceae; genus Acidiflorens. The sequence goes on from JBEKPJ010000011.1 coordinate 136,203, forward strand.
GAGTGAAGGTGCAGACGGCGATGGTCAGGCCGATGAAGACCAAAAACCAGGTTCCGATCGAGGACTGGGCGAAGGCGTGAACCGAACTGATCACGCCCGAGCGGGTGAGAAAGGTCCCCAGCATGGAGAGCAGAAACGTGGCAAAGATCAGCGACATATTCCAGATTTTCAACATGCCGCGCTTTTCCTGCATCATGACGGAATGCAGAAAAGCGGTGCCGGTCAGCCAGGGCATGAGGGAGGCATTTTCCACGGGGTCCCATCCCCAGTATCCGCCCCATCCCAGGACGGCGTAGGCCCAGTGCGCGCCCAGGAAGACGCCAATGGTGAGGAAACACCAGGTCACCATGGTCCAGCGGCGGGTGATGTGAATCCATTTCTCGCCCGGATACTTCATGATGAGCGCGCCCAGCGCGAAGGCGAAGGGGATGGTGAAGCCCACGTATCCCAAGTACAACATGGGCGGATGAATGACCATCTCGGGGTATTGCAGAAGCGGGTTGAGTCCGTTGCCATCGGCGGGGAGCGGGCCTTGGGTAAGAGCGAACGGCAACGCCGCGAAATTCAGAATCAGCAGAAAGAAAACCTGTACCGCGGCGATCACCACCGAAGCGTAGGCAAACAGGCGCTGGTCGGTCTTGTAGCGGAGGCGCAGGACGAATCCGTAGCCCCCGAGCAGCAGTGACCAGAAAAGCAGTGAGCCTTCCTGTCCCGACCAGAGCACGGCGAACTTGTAGGCGGCGGAAAGATCACGATTGCTGTGTTGGCGGATGTAGGCGATGGAAAAGTCGTCGTGGAATGCGCCGAGCACCAGAGCGGCGCCGGCCAGCAGCACGGCGGCGAACGTGGCAATTCCGGCGCGGCGGGCGGTTTCACCCAGGCGTGCCGAGGCGGCATCCTTGCGGAATAACGCCAGAAACCCTGCCAGAAAAGAGTACGCACTCAGGCCAAGAGCCAGCAGTAGTGCAAAGCTTCCAATTTGGGACATCGCTGGAACCCCACAGTATCTGTACTTATCCTTTCAGAGAAGCCAGTGGGATGCAAACCTCCTCCCGGCTCCTCTCTCCGCTCGGGCGTACCACTCGAGGGTGACGGCCTCCTGCCGGCCTGAACTGGGGGCTACTTTTCGAGCGGGTAGCCTTTTTCACGCCAATCGCGGATTCCGCCATCCATGGAAATGACGTTGCTGTACCCCATTTTCTGCAAATTGTCAGCGGCCAGCGCGGATCGGAAGCCTCCGCCGCAATAGAGCACGAGTTCGGTCCCGAGGTCAGGATACCGGGCTTCGATGTCGCGCTCGATCACGCCCTTGCCCAGGTGAACGGCGCCGGGCAGGTGGTCGGCGTCGAATTCGAGGTCTTCGCGGACATCGACGAGTACGAACTTCTCGCCGCGCTCGAGCCGGGCCTTGACGACTTCGACACTGGTTTCGCGGACGCGCCGCTTGGCATCGTTGACAATCTTCAGAAAGCGCGGTGGATGCTGATGAGCCATGGTCGTTATGGTTCCCCTCGCAAGGTTGGTTGAATCTCGCCCCGGAAAATCATAGCAGGCGGCTGGGCTGCCGGCTTCGATCGGCGAGCCGCGAGCCAGTGCGGCCGGGCAGGCGGCAGCTCGACATGGGTGCTGATTCCTGAGCGCCAAGCAGCCGCGATTCCGGATAAAATCGAGCAACGCTGTTTTTGGTTGTCCACCCATGACGCTCAGCATTCGCCAATCGCGCATTCACTCCTATGGTTGCTACACCACGCGTCCGATTTGCAAGGGAACGCTGATCGTCGAATATGTGGGCGAGCACCTCACTTGCGAACAGGCCGATGATCTGTACGATGATTTCGAGAACACCTACTTGTTTGGCCTGGACGGTGGCGAACGCATCATCGACGGATTCGGCGTGGCTGCCTTCATCAATCATTCCTGCCATCCGAACTGCGAGACCGATCAGATACGGGGCAAGATGTGGGTACTCGCGTTGCGGGATATTGAGGCGGGCGAGGAACTGACCTACGACTACAACCTTTACGATGGCGAGGACGACGCGCCGTGTATGTGCGGAACACCGCGGTGCCGGGGGAGTCTGTATTCGGCTTCGCACCTGCGCAAGCTGGCGAAGAAGCGCGCCAAGACCGCCCCGCCTGCAATCTCCGACGGATCGTAGGCGTGCCGTCACAGAGACCGGGCATCTTCCGATGCTACAATCAGGTTCGTTTCGAAATGCAGGGCGATCGTGTTCGCCACCCTGGAGTCATGCCTTGAACCGCGCTTCCGACGGCCTTCATACCATCGTTTCCAAGGCTCTTCATCGCTCACCGGAACAGGAAAGCGCTTTGTTGGCTTGGCCGGTGGCCTGCGGCAGTGCAGTGGCGGATCGGACGCGACCCTTGAGTTTTGCCGACGGCATTTTGCGTGTCGAAGTCGCGGATGCGGGATGGCGCCGGGAACTCACCAACCTGGCGCCGCGTTATTTGGCATTGATCAATCAATATTCCGCGAAAGCGGTGAAGCGGATCGAATTTGTGGTGAAGGCGTGACGGCAACTGTGCCGCCGAACAGCAGCGGCGCGCCTGGCTTCACCGGCACCCAGGTTCGCGGGAGTGCAATGCCCGAGCAAAACCCTGTCCCAGGTCTTCGAAACGGGGACCCCGGAATCCGGGCCGGCGCTTGGCCGGGCGTGACAAAATTTCCGGGCCGGGCTGAAATAATTCGGCGTGCCGCCGTATGAAAGTAACCGACAAAGACGTTGCCTACGTGGCCGATCTGGCCAACCTTGAGTTGACCGAGGAAGAGAGCTCTCGCATGCTGCGGGATTTGAACTCCATTCTTGAATACGTGGCGCGGCTCGGCGAGCTCGACACCGATGAGGTCGCGCCCATGGCGCAGGTTTCCGACCGCTATGGGGTCGATCAGTCGCGGCAGGGAAGTGATCGCTTCGCATACGCCATTCGTGAGGATGTGAAGGACGGTCTGCGGGAATCCCTGCCGCACGAGGATGCGGTGAAGAACGCTCCCGACACCGACGGAGTGTTTTTTGAAGTGCCGAAGGTGATCGAGAGATCGTGACCCGAGAATTGCGAGAGACAAGGTCCGTGTCGAGCATTGATGACATTCGGAGCGGAATTTCGCACCGGCAAACTACCGCGACTGCTCTGGCGCAAGATTTTTACACTCGCATCCGCCAGGAAGACGGGGAGATTGGCGCGTTTCTGACTCTGTGTGAAGAGCGTGCCCTGGCGCAAGCCGGGCGCATCGACGCCCTGGCTGCCTCGGGCCAGCCTCTGCCGCCGCTCGGGGGAGTTCCCATCGCCGTCAAAGACGTCCTGGTGACGTCGGGCGTTCGCACGACCGCTGGTTCGAAGATTCTCGACAATTTTATTCCGCCCTACGACTGCACGGCGGTGGCTCGCCTGGAAGCAGCGGGTGCGGTGATTCTCGGCAAGCTCAATTGCGATGAGTTTGCCATGGGCTCGTCCACCGAGAACTCGGCCTATTATGCGGTGCACAATCCGCGCGACAAGAGCCGGGTGCCGGGCGGCTCGTCGGGCGGCTCGGCGGCAGCAGTTGCGGCGGAGTTTGCTGTGGCCACGCTCGGTTCCGATACGGGCGGATCGATTCGTCAGCCGGCTTCGTTCTGCGGTGTGGTTGGGTTGAAGCCGACCTATGGGCGGGTTTCGCGCTATGGACTGATTGCGTTTGCTTCATCGCTGGATCACATCGGACCGTTTGCGAAAACGGTGAAAGAAGCGGCGCTCATGCTGCGCACGATTGCGGGGCGCGATCCGATGGATTCGACATCCGCCGATCTGCCCGTGCCGGATTATGTTGGCGAACTTGAAAAACCGGTGAAGGGTTTGAAAGTCGGCGTGGCCAGAGAATATTTCGGCGAGGGGCTGGATGCGGAAGTACGCGCTGCGGTTGAGGCTGCGCTGCAGAAGCTGGCCGGGCTCGGATGCGAAGTCGTGCCGGTGAGCTTACCCCACACCGAATACGCCATTCCGACGTACTACATTGTGGCCACGGCGGAAGCATCCGCGAATCTGGCGCGCTTTGACGGGGTGCGCTACGGATTCAGGGCCAAGGCGGCCAATCTCTCCGAGATGTATCGGCGCACTCGCGACGCCGGATTTGGCATGGAAGTCAAGCGGCGCATCATGCTCGGTACCTATGTGCTGAGCGCTGGATATTACGACGCCTATTACCTGAAAGCGCAGAGAGTGCGCGCGCTGCTGACCCGCGATTTCGATGAGGCGTTTCATAAAGTCGACGTGATTGCCGCGCCCACCTGCCCGACCCCGGCGTTCCGGCTGGGAGAGAAAGTGAACGATCCGCTGGCCATGTATTTGGCCGATATCTATACCGTGACCGCGAACTTGGCGGGCATTCCTGGAATTTCAGTCCCCTGCGGCGAGAATCACGAACGGCTGCCGATCGGGCTGCAGCTGTTTGCCGCGCACTTTGACGAGTCGACCCTGCTTCGCGTCGCCCATGCCTACGAGAGGGCCAGAAATGCCCCGGAAATCCCGGCTTAGCCGGTGGACTGACTTTCGTAATCTGCCCTGTTTCGGGCGCCTGGGGCAAAATTGAATCGAGGATGCTCTCCACACCCATTCCGCAAAAAGGACAACGGGGCTCGCGGGTCAAGCTCGGAGGGTCCATTCTTGTCCTGGTGGTGCTTGAAAACGGGCGTCAGATTCGCGGCCGCATGAACCAGCTCTCGGTCAATGGCGGGCTGCTCTCGCTGGAACATCCGCTCGACGAAGGCATACGGATCACGGTCGTGTTTCATCTCGGTACAACCAGCATTCGGTGCCGGGCGCAAATGATGTTTCCCATGTGGGCCACCAAGGGCTGCCTGCAGCCTTGCCGCTTCCTCGACCTGCCCGAGGCTGGCCGCGTCAGTCTGCATCGTGAATTGGACAACCTGGTTCGAGCCGGCGCCTCGCAGGAGGAGGAAGAAGCCGAGTAGCCGCTCATTTCCCGGCCGAGGCCAGGATCTGCTCCAGCGAATACTTCTGCAATTCCCCGATGCGCCCGATGGTAAGGTCGGGCTTCGGATACTTGGCTACCGCGGCCGCATCGAGCGCGTAGTGTCCCTGGCGCGGAAACACCGTGGTTACCCGGTTTCCCCAATGCTTCTTGATGGCTGCCAGAATCCGAACCTTGTCGTCGACCATTACATAGTGCGCGGCTGGATACTTGCTTTCCACGTCCTCCAGTTCCAGTTCTTTATGAATGTAGATCAAGACGTGGCCTTCGAAAATTTCGTACAGGCCTGAGCAGTCTACCTTTCGTGGCTGAAAAACCACATCACCATCGCTCAGGATGACTGGCTGCCCAAGTGGCCGCACATATTCGACCGCGTCCAACGATTCGGGAAACAGTCGATTGGCAAAGGGATAGTTGATCATGAAATGGGAAACGGCCAGCAATTTAGGATCGCGGGGGCGCTCGACGCGGTAGCGCTGCAGCGCCCCCAGATAGTCGGCGTAGCCCAGTTCGCTGCGGAGCTGCTCGAAGATCTCCCAATAGCGCCCGGCGCTTGATTGACCCACCTTCCGGATCAGGTGCTGTTTCAGATCTGCCGCCACGCGATCGTTGTCGAGCAGCGTATTGTCAACATCGAAAAAAAACACGGTGCTCGGCTTGGCGACAGTCGGGCTCACGGAGCCTCCAGATTGGATGAAAGTGGACCTATCATGCCAGAAATCGGTGTGCGGCGTCGCCTCACAACCCAGCATCGCGGCGACCGGCCGAGTGCTTCTCGAGACACGGGAGTTATCGGGCAAAAGGGCTGAATTCTGGGCCGGGACTCGGGGCTTGTACAGGTACCACCCTTTGTAGTAAAAAGGCCTGTCTAACCGACGACAATCATTCGAGGCAGCCAAAATGGCTCTGCCTCACGTTCGAATTTATTGTGCTAGCCCTTCCAGGAGCCGCTTTTCGTGGAACATATTGATCCTGCAGTTATCTATCGCTTTGACACCCGCTCGAGCCGACTCTGTGAATTCTGCCGAGAACTCGACCCGCAATTCCTCGAGCGCCGCCCGGTGGATCAGATGGTGGCGAGCGCTCGCAAAGCCATTGCTTCTGCGCATTTGACAGAGGACGGTTACGTCCGGCACCGGGTGCTCGAATTGCGTCGACTGAGGTCGCACCCTTCGCGCGCGTCGCTGACGGCCGCATAAACCCGTCTGCCCCCGGCCGGGAAAGATCTAAAGATCGACGACCGTTCCGGGAGTCTGGTTCGGTGCCATGGCGGTTCCCTGACGACTGTCTTGCCCAGGGAGATTTTCTTCGCAACTTTGTCGTCTCGGCGAGTTCTCCCTGTTAAGCGCTCAAAAAGACGTAACCTGAGCGCGGGAGGCTTGCCATGCCGGCAGGTGTTCGTTCCCGTTTCCTGCGCTTTTTTCTCCTGGCATCTTTCCCCATCACCGGTTTGCCCCTTCCGGCCCAAGTCACGAGCGTTCGACCGTCGGCGAATTCAGCCGGTTCCGGCACCAACTTCGCGGCCGGCGTCCGGCCAAGCGTAACCTCCATGGGACCCAATAGATACGGGGGCGTACCGCCGTCAATAACCGCGCTCACCTTCGGCACCCGTCACGATACTCCGCTCGGCATCCTCGCCAGCGGCACCGCCCTCGGGCAGAGCGGATACGGCGATGGCCGTAGGGGTTTTGAACCTTGCTGCGCCAATCCGTTCTCGACGACGGCGAATCCACAACGGTTCCCGGTCCGGCACCCCCGGCGGCGTGGACAAAAGGACCACTCCTATTTCCCGATTGGGATCGCCGAGCCCGCCTATCTGCCCTATGCCGTTCCCTACCTTACGGCAGCCGCCGACGATGCGACTGAAGATGATGAGGAGGCAGAGGTCGATGGTGCCGACGCTCCCCGCCCGACCAGACCCGCGATGGCCAGCCGCCCTGCTCGAGATGGCGATTTCGCGTCGAATCCCGGCGCCGCAGAGTCCATAACCGCCCGGCCTTCAGCGGTGCTGGTGTTCAAGGACGGACACCGATCGGAGGTGTTGAACTATGCGATCGTAGGGGACACATTGTTTGACTTCGGCGATGGTCGGACGCGCAAGATTCTGCTCGCCGACCTCGATCTGTCCGCCACTCGAAAGGCCAATGACAACCGGGGCGTGGATTTCCAGGTGCCCGCGGGCGGGCCATCAATGCGCGGCGCCGTGGCCACGGATTGAGGCCCATAGACCTCAACTTGGCTGGCTAGAGCGCCGCCGGCCCCGTTTTATACGCCGAGTCGGGCAAGCCGGTAATCCTTATGCCACCGTGGCCCTTGTGGCGCAGATTGAGGCCAATCAGCAAAGCGGTGATCTGCTCGACAATGCGCGCATTTTCCAGTTTTCCGCCGTCAATTGCCCGGACGCGGCTAATCTTGGCGGCCAGTTCCATTGCGATCTGGGTGGCAATGGGGTCATCGCTGCAGACGATCACATCGCAGTCCACTTCTCCGTCGCCGTTGAGCACCTCCGCCGAAACATTTTGAAATGCGGCGGCTACGGAAACGCCCTTCGGAACCAGTTCTGCGGCCTGTTGTGCCGCCGAGCCTTGCCACACCCCCAGGGTGCGACTGGCGCGTCCGCCAACGCTCGCGGCCAGGGGAACGGTGGCATCAATCAGAATGCTGCCGCCACGAATCGCTGGCTTCAACTGCTTGAGCATAGCTGCCTGGGCTTCGAAGGGCACGGTGAGCACGAGCCGATCGCTGGCAGCGCACGCGGCGGAGTTTTCCATCCCGCTGACCTGCGCAGTCGTGCCGACGCGCTGGCAGATTGCTTCTGCCGTCTCGCGCGCTCGGGCCAGGTCGCGCGACCCGAGGATGACCGTCTCTCCTGCGCGCGCCCAGCGCAGCGCCAAGCCCGTACCGGCCGGGCCGGTACCGCCGAGGATAGCGATCGGACGGCCCAGGGCGGGATTCATGCGAACTCCGCAAGCAGGGCGCCTTGGCAAGAAGGCACCAGAGGATACTCGGAGGAAGGGGATTCGACGGGCAGTTTGATCTGCATGCGCGAATATCTGGTGTTGCGCTCGGCGGGAATCCTCCCGAGCTCAAGGATCAGAGACTGGAACTCCTCCGGACCGGTGTACTGGCCGGCGGTGGCTCCGGCCTCGCGCGAGATGTTTTCTTCCATGAGCGTGCCGCCGTAGTCGTTGGCGCCGGCGTGCAGGCAAAGCTGAGAGAGTTTGCGATTGAGCTTTACCCAGGAGACCTGAATATTGGCGATGGAACCGGCGAGCAGGATTCGGGCCAGAGAGTGGATCTTGAGGTGTTCGGCGAGCGTCGGACCGCTACGCGCCAGGCCTTGCTGGAATAAGAGCGTTTCCGGGTGCACAAAACCGAGGGGCACGAACTCGGTGAAGCCGCCGGTCTCGGATTGAATCTGCCGGAACAGCGACAGCTGCCGCACCCAATGGTCGGCCGTTTCGCGATGCCCGTACATCAGCGTCGAGGTGCTGGGGATGCCACAGGCGTGGGCCGTGCGAATCACCTCCTGCCATTGTGCCGACGTCAGTTTGTTGCGCGAGAGTACCTGGCGGATTTCGTCGTCCAGGATTTCGGCAGCGGTTCCGGGGAGCGTGTCCAAACCGTTATCGCGCAGCATCGTCAGATAATCGCGCAGCGTCATGCGCGTCAGCTCCACGCCGTAGACGATTTCCATCGGAGAAAACGCATGGATGTGCATTCCCGGAGCAGCAGCCTTTACCGCGCGCAGAATGTCACGGTAATAGAACGGCGGCAGACCATGCGGCAGACCACCCTGAATGCAAACTTCGGTCGCGCCCACGTCCCAGGCTTCCTTCGCTTTGCGTCCCATGTCGGCGAGCGAATGAAAATAGGAATCGGCCTCACGCGGTCCGCGGCTGAACGCGCAGAACTTGCAGCCTACGAAACAGATGTTGGTGAAATTGATGTTGCGGTTCACCACGTAGCTGACAATATTGCCGACGAGACCGGCCCGAAGCGTATCGGCGGCGACCAGAAGGGCGAGCAGGTCTTCACCGTCGGAGTTTGCCAGGCGGTAGCGCTCGTCATCGGTCAGGCACGCTCCGTTCTGCCTTTCCAGCACGCGCTCCAAGGCGGCGCGTATCGCCGCCGATGTTCGCGGAGCAATCTGATCCCAGGTCAACTCCGGGAAATGCTCGAGTTCTGAAGATTGCAATGTCATGGCATCCTCCGATCGGACCGTAGCGAAGACGCGGTGCCGATCAGGTCGCGGCCGAAGCTGTGTGCCGCGAATCGGCATTCGTCGCTGCGCCCGGAACCTTTCATCAAAATCTCTATCGAAAAAGATCCTGTCGCCGAGGCCGGATCAAATCCCTGCCCTCGCCCCGGCCGCGGCCAAAACGATAGCCGCGAATGATGCAGGCCGGCGTTCCAGCCAGCTTGCCGCAAACCAGTCCGGCGGCGCAAGCCAGTTCGTCGGCCACCGCGTCCAGCGTCGAGTGCAACGGATAGCCATGGGGATCGCTGCGCCCGCGGTAGTCGACCAGAGGGCGCATTCCGGCGACGCCAATCGCCACTTCCGTCAAACCCTGGCGCCAGGGACGACCGAAGCTGTCGCTGACGATGACCGCAATCCCGATTCCCAGCTGCTTCTGGATCTCTCGCCGCAAGCGCGAAGCCGAGCGATCCGGATCCGCGGGCAGCAGCACGGCGTGTCGCCCACCATCCACATTGGAAACGTCCACGCCGCTGTTTGCACAAATGAAGCCGTGGCGGGTTTCCGTGATCAGTACATTGCGCTTGTTCCTCACAATTCGCCGACTCTCTCGCAGCGCTAATTCATGGACGCGTGCGTCCAGCTGGTGACGTCGCGCCCAGGCGCGCGATGCAGCCGACGGCTGGATCTGATCGAGCGCTACCAGCGCGCCTTCCGACTTCGAAACAACTTTGTGCTTCACCACCAGGATGTCACCTTCCTGAAGCTGCAGCCGGCAGCTCTGCGCCGCAGCCAATAAAGTTGCGCTCAGCGATTCCCCGGCGCGGATTTCTCCGCCGACCACGATTGGCAAGATACGAATCTCGCCCGAGCGCTCGCCGCTGGCTTGCCCCACGCTAGACCTGACCATGCGGGGCCTGAACCCGGACGCCGAGGTTCCAGTTGCGCAGCAATTTCTGCGATCGCCGGTCTCCGCTGGCAGCTGCGATTTCGCAAAGATCAGCGGGACGATCGACATCGCGTGCGATCCCCGGCAGTTCGAGCACCACACAGGGCAAGCCGGTTGCCTTGGCCGCTGCCAGATGAGGCACGAAGCTGTCGTTTCCGAAGCGCAGCGGAAAAAGATCGCTCGGAGACCGCCAAGCGGCGTTTGTGCCGCGCCCGGCCGCATCCGGCACCAGTACCGCCCCGCCGGGAGGGGCGCAGTCTGCAATCTGCTGTAGTTCTGCTTTGTCGATCAACGGAATGTCGGCGGGAACTACCAGCGTGCTCTGCGCCCCCTGCTTTCGGCAGAGCGCCGTTGCCATCTCGATGGCGTCGGTCTCTCCCGAGTTTTGATCGTCCGCAATGACATAGAAGTTGAAGCGCGCCGCCAAATCGCGCGCGAACGGGTCGCTCGTCACCACCGTAACGGCCGGCCGGCCGGGCCAGCCCTCGAGCGCTTGCAGCACGTCTTCGCACATGGCTTGCGCCAGCGCAAGGCGTTGCTTGGGAGTCAAGACCGCTGAGAGCCGCTGCTTGGCGTCCGCCAGGTTCTTGACCGGAACCAGGATCATGTCCGCCCTCCAGCCGCCGTGGGCGCGGGCGGCATTTCCATCGCCGCATGCAATACGTTTTTAGCCAGGGCGACTCTGTCTTCGCTTCTGCGCATGATCGACGGGGTGGAAAGCATCCGCAGGCCCGTCTTTCCGAAGGATTGCTGGCGCAGGGCATCGGCCCGAGATGCATCCTCGGAATCGACCACCAGCAGATCGAGAAAGTCGTGGTAGAAGTCAGCCACACCGGCAATCGAAACCGCGAAGCCTTCGGCCGCCATGAGAATGCCCGCCGGGCCGGTGACGGCCGCATCCCCGACAATAGGACTGACCGCAACCCGGCGAGCGCGGCTTTCGCGCAGCGCCTGACGAATTCCGGGGACGGCGAGAATCGGCGCAATGCTGGTGACCGGATTGCTGGGGGCGAGCAGCACAACCTCGGCGGAGCGGATTGCCGCAATCACTCCCGGGGCCGGTTCGGCGTCCGAGGCACCGGCGAAGCGCACCGATTTCACCGGGTCCTGATACCAGCGCTGGACGAAATATTCTTCAAAGCTGAGCTCTCCGGCAGGGGTCAGAACGCGTGTCTCCACCCGCGCATTGCTCATGGGCAGAATGCGCGCTTTGATTCCGAGCCTGGTGGCAATTTCGGACGTGGCTTCGGTCAAGGTTTTGCCGTCGGCCAGCAACCGGGTGCGGAAAATATGCGTGGCCAGGTCCCGGTCCCCGGTATGAAACCACGTCGGCTGTCCCAGTTGCGCCATGGCGTTCAGACAAAAAAAGGTGTCACCTTTTACCCCCCAGCCGCGTTCCTGGCTCAGCTTTCCGGCCAGCATATACGTGATGGAGTCGATGTCAGGCGACACGTATAACCCCCACCACAACAGATCGTCGCCGGTATTTACGATGATGGTGAGTTCTTCCGGAGCTACCAGCTGCCGGAGTCCATCGACGAATTTGGCGCCGCCAGTGCCGCCGGTCAAGACCGTGATCATGCCACCGCCCTCATGATCCGAGCGTAGCCTTCGGCATCTGTGGCGGAGCGCACTCGGCGAGACAGCAGATCGGGAGGGGCCGCCGACGGGGCGATGAACTTGGTTGTGAACTCGGGGTAAACCGGCAGTCTCTGGCGCAACTGAAATCCTTTCGCTTCCGTCCGTTGCTGCAAATCCTTGAGATGCGGCCAGGGCTTTTCGGGATTGATGAAATCCGGGGTCAACGGAGAGACTCCGCCCCAGTCGTTGATGCCGCCATCCAACAGATCGGCGTAGTGCGGATCGGACAGATTCGGCGGCGCCTGAATATTCATCTCCGGCATCAGAAGGCGCGCCACGGCGAGCGTGCGCAACATATCGTCGCGGTCCGGTTCGGGCCAGTTGGCCATGAGCGTCCCGCTCTTGGCGCGGAAATTCTGCACGATCACTTCCTGGATGTGTCCATATCGTTCGTGCAAGTCGCGGATCGCGATCATGGCGTCGACGCGCTCCTCGAGCGTCTCGCCAATGCCGATCAGAATGCCGGTGGTGAAGGGAATCCTCTGGCGCCCCGCACTCTCGATGACGCGCAGCCGCATCCCCGGCTCTTTGTCGGGAGCGTTGTCGTGCGCGGCCCCTTTTGCCAGCAGCCGCGAACTGCTCGTCTCCAGCATGAGGCCCATGCTGGGAGAGACGCGGGACAGGCGACGCAGCCATTCGACGCTCATCAGTCCGGGATTGGGATGCGGCAGCAGGCTCGATTGCCGCAGCACCTTCTCGCACATCGCCTCCAGATACTGGAGCGTGGATTTGTATCCGAAGCGCTGCAATGTATCGCGCATCCGGGGGAACAGCAGCTCCGGCTTGTCGCCTAGGCTGAACAGCGCCTCGGTACAACCGACGCGCTCGCCCGCCCGCACTACCTCCATGACCTCGTCCGGCGTCATGGTGTGTGCGCCGGGCTCGCCGGAATCGCGCCGAAAGGTGCAATAACCGCAGTAGTCGCGACAGAGATTGGTCAGGGGAAGGAACACTTTGCGGGAATAGGTGATCGTTGCCGGCTTAAATCTCGCGCGCGCAAGTTGCGCGGACGCGAGCAGGGAAGGTAGCATGTCGACGTCGGCGCGCAGCAGATGACACGCCCCTTCCCGCGAGATCGGTTTCGCATCGGCGTTCGCCAATTCCGTCATTACCGCCCGCGATGCAGAGAAGGTACCCAAAGGTTTCGAATTCGGAACTCGCGGCTGGCGAATTGGCCGATCACGGTTTCCGGCGATGGCCACCATCATGTTGGCAACGATCATAACGGACGGAGCGATTTCTTGTCCTCTGGCGGTATTCGCAAAGACGATACCGAACGAGAGTCCGCAGGTTCCGGCATGAGTCTTAGCGCGAGCGATTTTCGCAAGGCCATGGGATGTTTCGCGACCGGGGTGACGGTGATCACCGTGGATCAGGAGGGCGAAGTCCACGGCATGACGGCCAACGCCTTCACTGCCGTCTCCCTGGACCCGTTGCTGGTTTTGGTTTGTGTCGATCACCGGGCGCGAACCCACGCTCACCTGCATGCCCGAAAGCGTTTTGGAGTGAATGTGCTGTGCAGCGAGCAGCAGAGTATTTCGGAATATTACGCGCGCTCGGCGGAGACGCATCAGCATCCCGAAACCGCGGGCGCGCGCTTTGATCGCACCGCCCACGGAACGCCGGTGTTGCAAGGTGGGCTGGCGTATTTCGAATGCCGGTTGCACTCGTCGCAGCCGGCGGGCGATCACACCATCTTTGTGGCGGAAGTCGAAGAAGTTGTGGTGCGGGACGGGGAACCGCTGCTTTACTTCCGTAGCCGTTACCGCGAGATTGGGCAGGGGAACGGGAAACGCCAACCCTGAATCGTCGGTTGGACTTATTTCCCCATGATCAGCTTGGCGATGGTTGCCAGTTGCATGTTCGACGTGCCCTCGTAAATTTTCCCGATCTTCGCGTCGCGCCAGAATTTTTCCACCGGGTAGTCCTTGGTGTAGCCGTAGCCGCCGTAGACTTCAATGGCCAGCGAGGTCACGCGCTCGGCAACCTGCGAGGTGAAGAGCTTGGTCATGGCCGCTTCCTTCACGAAATTGAGTCCGGCGTCTTTCATGCGGGCGGCGTTGTAGACCATCAGTCGTGCCGCTTCAATCTCGGTTGCCATCTGCGCGATCTGGAACTGGATCCCCTGAAACTCGGAGATCGGCTTGCCGAAAGCGGTTCGCTCCTGCGCGTAGTTGACGGCACATTCCCACGCGGCGCGGGCAACGCCCAGCATTTGCGCGCCTATTCCTATGCGGCCTTCGTTCAGGGTCTCGATCGCGATCTTGTATCCCTTGCCGACCTCGCCCAGTACGTTTTCTTTCGGTACGCGGCAATCCTCGAGAATCAATTCGCAGGTTGACGAAGCCCTGATGCCAAGCTTGTCTTCCTTCTTGCCGACGGTGAATCCGGGGAAATGTTTCTCGATCAGGAACGCGGTGATTCCCTTGTATCCTTTCGTCGCATCGATGGTGGCAAACAGGACAAACAGGCCCGCTTCCTTGCTATTGGTGATCCAGAGCTTGCGTCCGTTGAGAACGAAGTCGCTGCCTTTGAGTTCGGCTTTGGTTTGCAGGGCGAACGCATCCGAACCCGATGCCGCTTCGCTCAAGGCATAGGCGCCCAGCATAGTGGCCGCGATCTTCGGCAAGTAGCGTTTCTTCTGGTCTTCGCTCGCCCAGCGGAGAAGAGCGTTTGCGACCAGCGTGTTCTGCACGTCGACGATTACTCCGGCGGAGGCGTCAGCGCGCGAACATTCCTCAACCGCCAGGATCGATTCAAAAAACCTGCCGCCGGCACCGCCATATTGCTCGGGAATCTCTATACCCATCAATCCCAACTGAAAGAACTGATCAATCAGGGCAGGATCGAAGACCGCTTTCTCGTCCATCTCTTTGGCCAGCGGACGAATCTTGTCTTCGGCGAACCGGCGGACGTTGTCGCGAAACAGGACCTCATCTTCGGTGAGAGTGGTAAGCGGAGCGGGATTCACAAGCTGCAGCGTTTCCGGCATAGAGACACCTCGTAAGGCGCGTCGCAACGCGTCTGGCAGGAATGGCGGACGAGAAATTGTAGCAGCAGAGAGACCTGAGATCGCTACCGCCCGGTTGGCTTGCGGTCCGGCGGTCATTTCGGGTCGGATAACCTTGTAGGGGACGGCCCGGAAATGCAAGGCTCGGCGCCGCATCGGAACGATCGTTCACTCCGTCGCGGAGCAAATCCCGAAAGCGATGTCTGCTTGGGCGGGGCGCTGATTATGGCTGGGGCTCGAACCTGGAACGCCGGTCTACTTCTTCGTCAGGCTGCTGTGACTCGCTACGCACAGCCATTTGCCGTTCTGGTACACCCAGGTGTCGGTAAAACGGCCGAAATGCTCATAGGGCTTGCCGCTGTACGTGCCTTTGGCATGATAGCTGCCGGTCACGATCGCGCTGGGAGAGTAGAGATCAACTCTCACGTCGTCCAGACTCATGGTGGTTGGTTGGAACTTGGGGTCGGCGAACTCGGCCAAAAACTTCCCGCGATCGCTGACCTCTCCGTCAAATTCGGTATCGATGAACTTGTCCCCAGTCATACTAGCGACGGCGGCGGCATCGCGGCTGACCTGGGCCTGGTTCCACATGCGCTCGAGCGCGATTAATCTCGTGATTTCTTGGGATTCGGCTTCTTTGCGAACCTGCGCCGCGACCAACCCGACGATCAGCAGGGTAAACACCGCGCAACCCATCCCCTGCTTGCCCCAACGAGTTCTCGTCTTCGGACGCATACTCTGAGACGACAATAACCCGGGTTCGGCTCTTTCTCCGAGCGAAAACACGGCTTGAGCGGTTACCGAGGTGATAGCGACCCGCCTAAAAGGGAACTTGCGACCGGGGCTCGCGAAGGTATTCGCGGAATGGGGTAGGCGAAAGGAGCGAGCGCCTGAACCTCGCCTTACTGCCCCTGGGGTTTGTCGATCTTGCTCGCCACTTTGACGCCACTGAGTCCGCTGACATACTTCGAAACGCCGCGATACAGCGACTCGGCAATCCGCTGCCGATGCTCGGAGGTTTCCATCTTGCGTTCGTCGGTCGGATTCGATACGAACGAAATCTCCGCCAGAATCGATGGCATATTCGCGCCGATCAGCACGATGAATGGCGCTTTCTTGACTCCCCGATTGTGCAGACCGGAGTTGTTCGGGGACAGGCCACCGTAGAGGGATTCCTGTACGTCGGCAGCAAACTCGCGCGATTCTTCGATTTTTTCCTTGAGCGCAATCTTCTTCACCAGATCCTGCAGTTCGTGGATCGATTTCTCGGACACGGCGTTTTCCCGGGCCGCGACTTCCAGTGCTTCCGGCGACGAAGTGAAGTTCAGATAGTAGGTTTCGACGCCGCGCGCATCGGAATCGCGGCTCGAGTTGGCGTGGATGGAGATGAACAGGTCCGCCCGCTCGCGGTTGGCAATGGCGGTGCGGGTTTCGAGGGGAATGAAGGTATCGTCCTGCCGAGTGTAGATCACTTCGGCGCCCAGCCGGGATTCGAGCAGCCGGCCGAGCCGCTTGGCCACGTCGAGCACGACATCTTTTTCGAGCAGGCCGTTCGGGCCGATGGTTCCGGTGTCATGACCGCCATGGCCGGCATCAATTACGATCTTGCCAATCTTAAGTCCCAGTACGCGCGTCAGGGAACGGTCGCCGCTGGCGGTGGGACGCGCTTCGCGGGTTTCCAGGCTTCGCTCGGAACGAAGATCCGTGGTGTCGGCGGGATCGAGGACGGCGGGGTGGGATTTCTTTCGGCGCGGAGAGGAAGGCGAAGAGGCGATGGGAGCCGCCGCGTCCGATTTCATGGGCTTCGCTTCGTCGTCTTCCGACCTCTCGGCCCCAACTGGTTCGCGATCAAGCGAGGCCACTGTCCGGGCAGCGCTTGGGTCGGCATCGTCGTCCGGTTGCACAATTGTCTTCGGGATCCTGCGGTTGGTCCCTTGTACCGGAACCGTGGTCCTAACGACACTGGAGCCATTGGCAGCCTTCGCGGCCTCGGGCACTTTCACCCGCGGGCTCAAGTCTTCCGCGGGCAAGTCCGTTTCTACGAGTCCTGAGTTCGGAGGAGACCTGCGAGCATTGGTTGCTAGGGCGGGACCCCGCATCGCGCCACCGGAAACTGAGGTGCCAGGCTGAGCAACGCTCGCTGCGGCGCTCTCGTCCGGATCGCTATCGGCTTGCGGAGAAGCCGCCCGGGCCAACGTCGTCCGGTTCTGCCCTCGGTGAGCGTCTTTGCCGTGGATGTCGATGATGAGGCGGTAGGGGTCGGGCAGCAGGAAAGCATCGTAACTTGCCAAGTCGTCCACTTCCAGCACAATGCGGGTACGCCCCGGCTGATATTCGGCGACGCGGATTTTTTTCAAGAATCCATCGTCGACATCAAAGGTCTTGCCGACCAGAGTCGAAGCGAGACGGGTATCCCGCAGGTCGAAAAAAATACGGTCGGGGTGTGAAATGCGCTGCGAACCGAACTTCACTTCCTGCTCGACGTCGATGGCCACGCGGGTGTAGTCGGGGGTGGACCAGTGGCGAACGCCGGTGACTCGCGGCAAGCTTTCGCGATAGACACCGGCCGCCGACTCTTCCGCGTTCTCGGCGCTGGGTGCGGCGCCGGCATTCGCATTGCCGATCGGAAGCCGCTGTTTTCGTGCCCCCTTCTGTGCCGGGTGTTGCGTCTCGTGAGCCTGCGCATCGAGTTCCTTGACCGCCGAGCGGGCGTCGTCGGCCAGCCGGTTGTGGGGGTAGCGTCGCAGAAAATCTTCGAAAGTTGTGCGCGCCTGTTCCGGATTATCGAGATCGTCCTTGTAGATTTCGCCGATGGTGAACAGCGCGTCGAAGCGGTATTTGCTGCCCGGGTATTCCTTGCGCAAGAACCGGTACTGATCGATGGCGCCGCGCAAGATTTTGCCGTCGTCGAACCTCCGCCCCATTTCGACCATCAGCTCGGCAGTGGCGACAACGCTAGGGTCGGCTTTCGACGATGAGGGTGAGCCCAGATAGACCCGCCGGTAGGAATCGATGACATGCTGGTATTCGCGGCGTGTACGCTGACCCAGAGGGCGGCCGTTGAGTGCCTCCCGCACACGCTCCGCCCGGGCGAATTGCTGACGAGCCCAGCCATCGTTGTGGCGAACGCGAGCCGCGGCAGAAACCAGCGGCAGTAGCGCCAGCAAAAGCCCTGCGGCCAAGCGAGCGGCGCTTCCGCTTCGAGTTAGGGTCCTGGAAAGCATTGAACCACCGCGTCATCGGAATCATTCAGTCATTGGGGGCTATGATTCAATTTCTCAATGACGGCGAGACTCAATGACTCATTCCCTCTCGCTACCACACGAGAGTTTGCAGCTATTCCGTATTGCTGATGTACAACACACCCCGAGCATCCCGCTCCATGTGCACCGGAGCCTGCACCTCGCGCTCATTGCCGCTCGGGTTCACGATCGGACTCGGGCGCACATAGGATCCTGGCCCGTTGCCGCCGTTGTACAGATCCGTAATCCGGCGAACGTAGTCCTGCGTTTCCCTGAAATGCGGAACCCCGGCACTGCGTGCCACCGCTCCCGAACCAGCGTTGTAGGCCGCCAGACTCAGGCGCACGTTGCCGCCATAACTGTCCAACAACATCCTTAGATGCCGCACCCCGGCATCCACGTTCTGCGCCGGGTCAAAGGGATTGGAAACATTCAGCGAACGCGCCGTCGACGGCATCAACTGCATCAGTCCCATGGCCCCCTTGCGCGATACCGCATTAGGGTTGAAATTCGATTCCACCTTGACTACCGACCGCACCAGGCTCGGATCTACATGGTGTCTCGCCGCCGCCTCATCGATCGCGGCGTCGATATCCTGCGGCGTGAATGCCCGATTGAAAGTCGGATGACTCTTGGACCGCCCGCCGAGATAGGTGTTCACTTCCGAAGCCGCCGAGCGCGCCGCCCGCATCACCGATCCGCTGGTTGGAACCGGCTTGAAACGGTGTTCGGTCACGCTCCAGTAAAACAAGGGCGAACGCTTTGGCGTGGAACTGTCATCCTGCGAGGACGAGGAGGTTGCGCTGCCGCCGTCCCCGTTGACATAGATCTTGCGGCCAGCGTCGTCGGTCGTAGGGGTGATCGCGCTCGACTGCGCGTGCGCAGGAGTTGTCCAGAAACTCGTGAAAAGAAAGGAGGTCGCCGCTAAACTGGACATCAGCGCGATTTGCAGGCGTCTAGACATTCGGGTTCAGGTTCGGCCTCATCACCGTTCGGCCATGTTTAGATCGGCCAAAAGACACACTCACTCCAGGGCTTGCCTACCCCAAACGCCTGCCAGAGAACCCAGAACCAGAGTACCGCGATTATAGGACCGGGGCCTACCCGGAGCAATCTCTCCGAAGGCTGTAGAACCACTGGAGTAATCTACGTAAGTTACTGAAATTACTTGATTTTTCTAATGATTTTTTCACTCTCCCCATGCTCTTCGCGGTTGATCCGGTCAGCTTTCGACTCTCGCATGGCCGGTAGCCATCTTCTAATCATCTGGTTGCTTAAGCAAACCGCAAGCTCTAGGGGCGCCGATTAAGTCTTTAGGCAACATCCGGTGCGCTGCTGAAGCAACCAGATAATTAGAAGCCATCTACAGTGACTCGGGCGCCATCTACAATGACGTTGGGCTGCACCGAGCCCAACCCGAAGACTCGAATATGAACCCCGACTCGCTGAGAAAGTTGTTCGAACAGGTCCGCAAGAAACAGATTTCGCCAGACGATGCCGTCGAACGGCTCCGCCATTTGCCTTTCGAAGACCTCGGTTTCGCCAAGGTTGACCACCATCGCGCCCTGCGCCAGGGCATGCCCGAGGTGATTTTCTCGCAAGGCAAGACGCCAGCCCAGGTGGCTGGCATCTTCCAGCGTCTGGCGGCGCACGGCGGAAACGTACTCGCCACCCGAGCGAGCGAAGAGCAGTACGGTGCAGTTCGGGCCGCTCTGGCCGATGAAGCGCCGGCGAGCGCTCATCGGGTTGAGTATCGCAGCCTTGCTCGCGCCATCGTGCTGAAGCGCGATCGCAAGAAATATGGCAAGGGCGTGATTGTCGTGGTGTCGGCCGGAACCAGCGACATCCCGGTCGCCGAAGAAGCCGTCGTTACCGCGGAGCTGATGGGCAACCCCGTGCAGCACATTTATGACGTCGGAGTTGCCGGCATTCACCGCCTCCTGGCCCATCGCGGGGCACTAGCTAAAGCTCGCGTGATCGTCGTTTGCGCCGGAATGGAAGGAGCGCTTCCCAGTGTGGTTGGCGGCTTGGTCGGCGTTCCGGTCATTGCCGTTCCCACGAGCGTGGGCTATGGCGCAGCCTTCGAAGGGCTGGCGGCCTTGCTCGGAATGATGAACTCCTGCGCTTCGAACGTGAGCGTAGTCAATATCGATAACGGCTTCGGCGCCGGCTACGTCGCGTCGCTCGTCAATCGGAGATAGATAACTTTTTCGAAACCTGCACCGCCCTATGCCCGTAGGCGGCCAAGACTCGCCATGGCTGCCCTTTCGATTCTTGCCGCCGCTCGGCCACCGTAATACGGTTGACTCCAAGACTGCGACGTCCAGCCGTATCGACGCCCTCTTAGCTGATGGGGTCCCGCTCGGCGCACGGCTCAAACCGGCCTTTTGCTGCGATCGAATGGTTCCAGGAGGATTCGACGAATGACTTCCGGAAGTGTTTCCCACCAACCCTCCAGATCGCCGTTTCAGGTGGCGCGACGGGAAAATAGCAAATTGCGCACAGGGCTGCCGTACTGGGCGATGGTGCTGCTCGGGGCGCTGGCGGGATGGGTGGCGGAATGCTCGGGTCAGAACGCGGCGTTTGCGGGACCGCCGCCGCGCGGTCGGACCCCGGCGGCGACACTTGCCATCAGTGTTTCCGGCAATCGCTTGCTGGATGGGAATGGCAACCCGCTCTTGCTGCATGGCGTCAACGCCAGCGGACTGGAGTTTGTCGCCATCGACGGGTACGACCCCTCCGACCCGTGGGGCGGCCAAGAACCGGAATGGCCGGCCGTCCTGCGCTGGAAGGCCAACGTGGTGCGCCTTCCGCTGAACGAAGCGTCGTGGCTCGGGCTAACCACCATCGACACATCGGCCACAATCCGCGACGCTGATCCGGGCGCCGATTATCGTCAGACGGTCGCAGATACCGTCGCAGCCGCCAATGCCGCGGGGCTCTATGTGATCCTCGATCTGCACTGGGGCGCGCCGAGCACCAGTTCTCCGATGATGCAAAGCCAGATGGCCGACGCCGACAATTCGCTCAACTTCTGGACGTCGATCGCCAACACCTTCAAAGCCAACCCCTCTGTCCTGTTCGAACTCTACAATGAACCCTACTTTTATGGGCTGACCGGATCAGAAAATCAATGGACAGTTCTCATGAATGGCGGAACGCTAAGCTATTACCCCGCCGAGAGCGGCACCTATAACTATCAGAATGTCTTTCCGGTTTTGCTTTCCGGAGCGTCCGGAGCATTCATTGCGGGCGAAACCGTGACCGAGGGTGCTGCCAGCGCCGTCGTCAACCACTGGGAACCATCGAGCAATCGAATCTTCATCCAGGCTGCCAGTGGAAGCATTCTCGAGAACAGCCCCTTTTCGAACGCAGGCACGATCAAGGGCAGCAGTTCTGGCGCAACCGCGACCGTCTCCAATGCAAGTCTCGGCTGGAATGTAGCCAGCATGCAGGTAATGATCAATGCCGTGCGGGCCACGGGAGCGACCAACATCGTGCTGATCGCAGGCGTCGGCTACAACGACGATCTCAGCCACTGGCTCGCCAATCGCCCAACCGATCCGCTCAATGAGCTCGCCTGCACCTGGCATCCCTATCCGCCGGAGCAGTTCGTGGCCGGCGCATCAGTTGCATCGGCAGGCGCCGGCTATGCCGTGAATGACAGCATCACTCTGCCGCAACCTAACACGGTCTATGAGCCGGCCCAGTTTATCGTCACCTCGGTCGGCGGCGGAGGTGCGCTCACCGGTATTCGCATCAGCCAGGGCGGAAGCTATCTGCAGACACACCTGCCGAAAGATCCCGTGCACCAAGCCGAAACCTCAGGCCAGGGCCACGGCGCCAGTTTTGACCTGAGCTTCGAGAACCTGGCCGGTACCTGGTCGATGCCCGCAAACTGGCCTGCCGTGCTTGCGATCGCGGCCGAGTTACCGGTCGTGATAACGGAAACAGGCGAGCACGACACCCCGGGCACCAAGGGATCACCTTTCCTGCACCAACTGCTTCCTTGGGCCGATTCCAACGGAATTTCCTACCTCGGCTGGACCTGGAATGTCTGGCAGAGCCCCGATGACGTGCTCATCCAGAATGCGAACGGAACGCCGACCGACGGCTACGGACAATATTTCCATAGCCACCTGCTGAAGCTCGCCCAACCCTAGGCCGACCAGTTTCGGGAAGAGTTCGCGCACGGCTCTTGCGAGCAGATGGCCTGTGGGAGGCGGATTAACAAGTGGATGTTCGCCGCGCCCCCGCCCCGGCGCTTTGTGGCACAGTAATAAGGAATGCTCACCACCCGAGACCCACGCCTAGATGGGCGTGTCGCCTTCACGCATCCGAACTTTGTCAACTACACGCTCGCGCGGTTCTTCATCGTGCTCGCGCTCGAAATGCTGTCGGTTGCTGTCGGATGGCAGGTCTATGCCATCACCAATCGCCCCATCGATCTCGGATACGTCGGTCTGGCCCAGTTCGCGCCTGGTTTCGTCCTCTTTCTGTTCGCCGGACACGCCGCCGACATCCTCGACCGCCGCAAGCTGTTGATGTGGTGCTATGCCGGCTACGGCCTATGCTCGGCCCTTCTGCTCGCCATCAGCTGGCGCGAGCCGCACTCGGTACGCCTGATCTATATCGTTCTGGTCTGGCTCGGCATCTCCCGCAGCTTCAGCTTTCCGGTGAGTCGCGCCATTCTGCCTCACCTGGTCCCCGAGGAACATTTCCCGAACGCCGTAGCCTGGAACGCCAGCACCTATCAGATCGCAAACATCGCCGGTCCCGCCATCGGAGGCATCGCCTATGCCGCCTTTCACGGCCCGCAAGCCGTTTATGGCATTGCCGTAATCGTGTCGGCTCTTTCCATCCTGCTGACGTTCCGCATCCATCCGCTGCCGACATCGCGTGCAAAAATCCGCGTTGAACGAGAACCCATCAGCCTGCGCGCCGTGCTGGCCGGTTTTCATTTCATCTGGGAAGAGAAACTGATCCTGGGTGCCATCTCGCTCGACATGTTCGCCGTCCTTCTCGGCGGGGCTGTCGCCCTGCTGCCGGTGTACGCCAAAATGATCCTGCATACCGGTCCCTGGGGATTGGGCCTGCTGCGCAGCGCGCCCGGAGTTGGTGCGGCCATGATGGCGATCGCGGTGGCGCACTATCCAATCCGCCGTCACGCCGGTCCGGCTATGCTGGGCTTCGTTGCCGCATTCGGCGCGCTCACCATTGTTTTCGGGGTCTCCCGCAGTCTCACTCTTTCGCTGGTTGCGCTCTTGCTCCTCGGAGCATGCGACATGGTCAGCGTCATCATCCGCGGCACCTTGATCCAGGTCGTCACACCCGACGCCATGCGAGGCCGCGTCAACGCCGTCGACATGCTCTTCATCGGAGTCTCGAACGAATTGGGTGAGTTCGAGTCGGGAGTGACAGCGCAATGGTTCGGTACCGTACCGGCCGTGGTGCTGGGCGGGGTCGGAACCCTGCTGGTGATCGCCGCCTGGGCATGGCTGTTTCCCGAGCTGCGCGAGGCCGATCAGCTGACGGTGGCCGAGTTGGTTTCGAAATAACACGGCGAGAATGGGGGCCGCTGCGCTTCCGATCGAACCCGAAATTTGGCAGATCTGCACTTGCCAATTTGCGCGCGGGGGGAAAACGGCCGCTTCCCGGGGTGCACTTGCGATTTTCATGGAAGGGCTGCCGCGGGGATAAGATTCTCAGCCAGGAGACCTTCCCCCATGAATTACTCCCTGCGTAGTGCAGTTACAACGACCATCCTTGGGTTGTTGGTCACCGGCAGCCTGCAATCGTCGCCGAAGGCGAGTTCGGACCCGGCTTCGAACTCCAATCCGGTGGCAACCCGGGCGGTGCACGAGGATGTTTCCGCCGCGTCTCCGGCAACCCGGGGTGGAGCGGCCGCCACCAAAGCGGTCACCATTACCATTAACGCTTTTACTAACCGGCACCCGATCAGCAGTTATGTTTATGGCGGCGCTTATCCTCAGGACGCTGCCACCATTACCGACAGCGGGCTGACCGAAGTGCGGTGGGGCGGTGATGCGACCTCAACCTATAACTGGCAGCTCCAGACCTACAACGCCGCCAATGACTACTACTTTGAAGACTTTGGCGCTGAAGGTTTCAGCAACGGCTCCGACAGCAGTTCGACGCAGTTCATTGAGGACGTGAAAGCGGCGGGCAGCAACCCGCTGATGACGATGGTGATGCTGCCCTGGGTCGCGCAGACCGCGGAAGTTGCCTCCCCGCCCAACGGACACTGGAGCTTTTCGGTCGCCGACTACGGTGCGCAATGCAGCGTGGACCCGTACAACACGGATGCAGGCGACGGCATTGTCGCCGGGACGTGCAATAACCCGACCTACCTCACCGCCAATCCCGGCGACGCTTATTTCCCCCTGCTCGACCAACCCGGGAACAACGATCCGCCCAACAGTGTCTACCGCAACCAGTGGGCAACAGCTCTGGCCGCCGCTTTTGGCAGCGCTCCGCATTTTTATGATATGGACAATGAGATCGAAATCTGGGGCAGCACGCATCGTGATGTGCATCCGCTGCCTTCGGCCTATGACGAACTCCGCGACACCTTCGTCGCCGAGAGCCGCGCGCTGAAAGGCTGGGACCCGGCCGCCATACGCTTCGGGCCCATCACCTGCTGCTGGTGGTTCTACTGGAACGGCGCCAGCAACAACGACAAACCGGCTCACGCCGGAAATGACTTTTTGCCTTGGTGGTTGAATGAAGTCTATTGGGAAGATCAAGTGGCGGGCACACGCTCGCTCGACGTGTTCGATATTCACGCCTATCCGGATACGCCCGATACTTCCGCCTTCACCTTGGCCCAGAAGCGGGCCCTGGCGCTGCGCATTTTTCGCGATTACTGGGACCCGACGTACGTCAGCGAGTCCGGTGATATCAATCAGAAATGGACCACATTCATCCAGCCGAAGAAGACGATTCCGTTTCGGCTCCCCCGGCTGCGGGCGATCGCGAACATGGCGTATCCGGGCACGCCCTTGAGCGTGACGGAATGGAACGCCGCCATCGCGGGCGAGTCGGACTACTCTACCGCGCTTTCCGACGCCGACGCCTATGGCATTCTGGGGCGCGAGCGCGTCTACCTTGCTTCGCGTTGGGTGGCACCGGTTCCGGGGAATCCCAACTATCAAGGGCTGAAGCTTTAT
The DNA here is from genome assembly GCA_049520935.1 of Terriglobales bacterium. Lineage (GTDB taxonomy): Bacteria > Acidobacteriota > Terriglobia > Terriglobales > Acidobacteriaceae > Acidiflorens. The sequence continues at coordinate 161,416 of JBEKPJ010000011.1, forward strand.
ACCAATTACGACGGGAAACATGACGGGTTTGCCACAACTTCGGTTTCCGCCGCCAACAACGGGAATCCGAATCTGGTCAGTAGCTATGCGGCAATGGATGCTCTGGGCCAGACCTTGACGGTGATGGTACTGAACAAGGCTCCGTCAACCGCCCTGGCAGCGCAATTTGCGATCAGTGGGTTCGCGCCCTCGCAAGTCAGGACTTACACGCTGGGGCCGAACAACCCGACACAGATCGTAGCCTCGTCGCCGCAGGCCTGGTCTTCGAGCATGACCTTGGCTCCATATACAGCAACCCTTCTGGTGATCACCGGTTCCACTACCTTGCCGAGCGCGGAGTGGGATCTGAATCCTGAAACGGTGATGGTGGCTGCGAAGGGAACCGTGACCCTCTCTCCGAAGATCGTTTCCGGGACCGGGACGGTGACGCTCGGAACCCCGCAGTCGGACACGGGAATCACCCTGGCCGTAACACAGGGCACGATCACTCCGGCACAGAACGGAGTGATCACGGTGACGGCCGGCGCGAAAGCCGGGTTCTATCATTTCAGCGTCCCCGGCACGGATAGCGCTGGCGTTGCTCAACTGCAGGAGGGGTACATTCTGGTCGGTAATCCTCCGGCAACGCTGAGCCAGCAGGGAAACGGTCAGAAGGGAGCGCCGGGGAGCAACGTGAACCTTTCGGTGACATTGGCTCCTGGAAAATCGGGCGGGACGTCGGGGACCGGAGCCGACATTTTGTTTACTGCTGACGCCGGAACGCTCTCCAGTCGCATTGTGACGACCGACGGTTCGGGGAATGCGGCCGTGGTGCTGACATTGCCCGGAAGCGCGGGAACAGTACATGTGACTGCGGAGGGGCCATTTGGGCTGGGGCACCCGGTGGCTACATTTACGGAAACGGCGCAATAGCGGAAGATGCAGTCGGGTTGGCCGGACCTTCCGTGAAGCACACAGCCCGGTGATCAGGGACCGAGCCGTACTCGGCCAGGGGGAATCACTCGAGCGCGACAGGATTCGAGCTACAACGAATCTCCGCGACCGGCTGCGTTGACTGTAGCGGAAGGCTGCTTTTGCGGCCGTCACTTCCGCGGTTCTTTCCCAAGGGCCCTCATCGGTGGCAGTCTCGTGGGGTCGGCAAGGTAAAACGCCCTTACCCGACTCCGAAGGGCTACAGACGGTTTGCCAACCTGGACGTGCAACAGGCCCGCACCATTCAGGGACTTGGCCGTCGCTGGAAACTTTCTTCGGCTGCCGTTAGTCTAAATGGATAGCGTAGTGGCGCTTTTTTCCGCATGACACTCTGGCGACAGGCTTGCGTGCTTTTGGTTTTGTCTCTTCTTTGCAGTGCGGTCTTTGCAGCCGCACCGGCAGCTACTTCTTCAAACCCGGTGCATTCAACTCCAATGTCTGCGACTGCGGTTCTTCCCAACGACTTTGCCGGCTGGGAGATGAAAGGCGACCTCGCGCGGAGTGAAGATCCGGCTGCCGCCGATGAGGCCAATGCTCCCGTATTGAAAGAGTATGGTTTTGTGCGCCTGGAGAAAGCCTCCTATACGCGCGACGACGGACGCCACCTGACAGTGAAGGCCGCGGTGTTCGCCGACGCCAGCGGGGCGTATGGCGCCTTCACCTACTACGCTTCTCCCGATATGGGCCAGGAGACCATCGGCGGGCAGGCGGCGTTTCTGAATAACCGCGTGCTGTTTTGTCAGGGCAATGTCCTGGTGGACGCGGTGTTTGACAGAATGAGCGTCATGTCGGCGGGGCAACTTCGGCAACTGGCGGGACTGCTGCCACAAGCGGAGGGCAATAAGGGCAATCCGCCTTCTCTGCCGACGCGTCTGCCAAAACGACCTTCGGGGCCGAGTCTTGAAAGGAACTCGGCGAAGTACATTCTAGGCCCGGTGACGCTCGAACGGGTGGGATCCCCTCTGCCGGCTTCTTTGGTCGATTTCGCGGCGGATGCGGAAGTGGTGATTGGCAAGTATGAGGCGACGGCTGGGGAAGCGACGCTCATGCTCATCGAGTATCCGAACTCACAGATTGCCGCCGAACGGCTTCGGCAAATCGACGCCTCTCATCAGGTCACGCAGCAACAGCCGGGGGTTGCCTCGATTGTCGACGTGGGTCCGTTCTTCGATGCGCGCACCGGACCGATGGTCGTGATCGCGGCCGGTCCACTTTCAAAAAGCGAAGCTCGCTCGCTGATGTCCTCGATCAGCTACGAAGCTGACGTCACGTGGAATGAGAACACCTACGTGAGCAAGAAGGACAATCTGGCAAATTTCCTGTTCAACGCGATCGTTCTTTGCGGCATTGTGGTTGGGGTGTCGCTGGTTGCCGGGATCGCCTTTGGGGGACTGCGAGTCGTCATAAAACGACTTTTCCCCGATTCCGTGTTTGACCGTCCAGAAGCGATGGAATTCATCTCGCTGCACTTGGAGGACGCTCCCGGCACCGCGCCTCGGGAACGGTAAGTGACTCAATCGAATATCGTTAGCGATGAACAGGAGCGATTTCGGCTGATTTTGGACCCGTTTGGCGACTTGTGGACGTATTCTGTAAAGTGTTGAAAATAAGACTATTTAAGTCACAAATTTTGCTTGACACCCCCCTTTTAAGGCTCATAAGATTCCGGCAGAAAGTTCTGATGGATAAAACCTCCGTTAGGACTATTCTCCCTTGAAAGAAAAGGCTGCCCAGTTGCCGGGTGGCCTTTTCGTTTTGCAGCAGACCTTGTTCCGTTCTCCTTGAAGAAGACGTTTGCTTTTCGGCAAGAGTGGTAACAATGTTTTGGAACCGTTGGCTGCTCTCGACCGTAATCCTTGCAGGCACAATTTGTCGGCTCGTCAGCCGGGAGGCGAGAGGAGAGGTAATGTTTTGCGATCAATGTGGTGCGCAGTTGCAAACCGGACAGCCGCTTTGTGGACGGTGCGGCAAAGCGGTGTTCGGGCTTACTGAGATACGGCGCGGGCGGGTTCGCGATCATGTGCGGCTGTTGGGAATTCTCTGGATGGCGTACTCGGCGCTGCACGTGTTGACCGGAGTGGGATTGATTGCTGTCGCGCACACCATCCTCGGAGGTGTGATTGCTCTTCCCGGCGGGCCTCCGCCCGCAGTCATGGTCTGGTTGCGTCCTCTAGTGAGCTTCGCCGGATGGTTGATTCTGGCAAAAGCCGCGGCGGGGCTGTTGGCTGGTTGGGGCTTGCTGCAAAAGGAGGAGTGGGCTCGAACCGCTGCATTGGTCGTGGGCTTCGTGGCGTTGCTGAATGTCCCGGTGGGCACCGGGCTGGGTATCTACACGCTTTGGGTGCTTTTGCCGGCCCGATCCGATGAGGAGTACAGGGGGTTGGCACTGGCCGCGTGACCGGTAGCGTCGGCTTTTCGATCGTGCCCATCTTGCCATCCTCTCCAGAAACTTAATCCGCCGCAGCTGAAGGAGCCATTAACTGGAAGCCGAGTTGGGCTGCTTTCTTGCGTAGAGATTGGATCTGTTGGTTGCGATACCGCCGTTCGTAGTTCTCTGCT
>JBEKPJ010000012.1:0-160088 GCA_049520935.1 Terriglobales bacterium
ATAGCTCAGGAAGCCCAAGCTAAACGAACCGCTCTGACCAAAAGCAGCGCCGCAGCCGAGCACGAGAAGAACAATTACTGCTAAACCTTTCAGCTTCATGTTTTTGTTTCCCCCTGGAAGTTAGTTGGTCTGGAGCTACCACAATTGAGAGCTTCTGCCAGTCGCCTGACAAGCAACAACGTCAAACATCGATGTTTCAACCGATGCGGAAGCTTAACGGATTTTCACGCCAAGTCAAGTCATTAATTGAGGACCGCGGCAATAAACTCGGGAACACGTGAAGAACTTTGCGCTCTTGCCGCAAATCGCTTCGCGGCTCGCAGCATGACGACGAGGGCCATGGCTTGCGAGATTCATCGCGCACCGAGTCCATCGCATACTTTTTGCGGTAAAGACGCAAGTTCTTGCAGTCAGGCAGATTTTATGGAGAAAATCAGCTTTCCTGCTTGACACCTCGGCAAAACTATACGATCATTCGCTCCAGCTTGACGGGTTTCTCCCCGAGCCCGCAGAAGTCAAGTGCCAGTCTTTGCGATTCAGCTCTGCAGTGAATGGAAATCACAACCCTAACTTCCAGGAGAAAAAAATGAGAAAAATGTTGTTGGCCACGGCCCTTGTCCTGTGCTTCGGCGCGTTCGCGGCGGCGAAGTCGACCACCTACACTTACACCTTTGGTACCACCGGGGGCAGTGCCTTTTGTGACGGCGTCACACTGGTTCTTTCCGGCACTCCGAAAACGGTGGTCGGGGGAACGCATACCAACTACAACTGCGGTGGTGCCAATAGCAATGTCGGCGGCTTCAAGGCCGCCGTAGCGTCCGTTTATCAGTACGCCGCCACGGGCGCCACGCTGCTGGTAAGCGATCCCCTGTATGGTCTCGGCGGGCACAACGAATCGGCGCTTTATCAAGTCAACACCACCTACCAGACTTGGGTCCTCGATGCCGACGATGGCAGCGGCCTGTTTGTGGTGAGTTATGGCGTGCTTCTCACTGGGGAAGACGCCCCGGCGAAGGGTGCGGGAACAAAATCCTCATCGCAGCCTCAATAGTTCCGGCTTTTGCCCTACAATAGCCACGCCGCGCGTTTGACGGCGTGGCTTTTTCTTGTCCTTTTATGCTCGCCTAGGGGGATTTCCTCAATGGTTGAATGTTGGCCGCGGGTTGCTACCGTTCTCATCTTCCTGACCGTATCAATGGGCCTTGCAGCGCAGGCTAACGGGGGTCGGGTACCGCCTGCGAAGACTACTTCTGCGGCCTCGTCAAACCCCTTTGACCAATTTCAGTCCTTCTCTGCCCTCCTCAGCGGCGGTCTGGCCGACGATCACGACCGGAAGATCTATCGCTCGGGCAATTTGCTGCGTTCCGATTTTGAAGCTTCCTATCGCATCACCGACTTGAAGACTCTGAGCATGTGGGGTGTGCAGCCGGATGGCTGCGTACAGTTTGCTGCACCCGACGCCAGTTCCTTTCCCTTTTCCGCCTATCGCGATTTCAACATCGATCGTTCGCTGTCGGGCGAGAAAGAGAGCCTGGATGGCCATGCCTGCAAGATCGAAAACCTGACCTTCAGCCGCAAGGACAGCCCGCGCGTCATCAAAATGAAGCTGTGGGAGGCGGAGGACCTGAAGGGCTTTCCCATCAAGATCGAAGTTGACAACAACGGAAGAGCGATGGCACCGCTGCACTACAGCAATGTCAGCTTCGCGCCGCCCGATCCGAAGCTGTTCCACCATCCCGCGAAATGCACCACCGGCCCACAGTCGGGTCAGAAAGGCACGGTAAAGATTGCTCCCCAGGCGCCGAAACAGGAGTCCAATACGTCTCCGCAGCCTTAGCCGCAAGGGGTTGCGGGCTGCGGCCGTTCCGCGGAGCAGTGCCTTTCCCGAACTTATTGGGTCGCGTGTTCGGTTCGGGTCCAGGGTCGCCATTGACCTCGAACCTCAGCCCAGGAACCCTAGAACGTAAAACGAACTCCGAACTCCATTTGGCGCGGAGCCCCGTTGGCATAGGTGCCCGAACCCGCGAGAACGCGATCCAGCCGCGAAGTGCAGAACGTGGTCGAGTTGCCGCAGTATCCGCCTCCTGAACTCGCGTTATTCAGCGAACTACCCGGTGCGCCGTTGAGGATGCCGCTGAGCTGGTTACCCGCACCCCCGAAGTTGGCCCAGTTGAAAACGTTAAAGATTTCGACATTCGGCTCGACTCTCACCCGCTCGCCCACATGGAACGGACGGCTGAGCCGCAGGTCCATCGTCTTCTGCCAGGTGGCTTCAGCAGAGTGCCCCGGCAAAATCTGGCAAGGCTCGCCGGCCGAGCGGATATTCGAGCAGATCAGCGGCGAAAATGCGCCCAGCGAAATCAGCTGCTGTCCCGTGAACAAACCGCTATTCACCAGCGCCTGCCCGGCAGGGGTTACCCTGCCGGCGAAGTTGCTGTTGTAATAGGCGATCGACTGGGTGATCTTGCTGGCCGAATATCTTCCCGTGCTGCCGATAAAACTCGGCAAAAGGTCGCCCACCGTGCCATCCCCGGTGAGGTCGCTGCGGAAGATTTCTCCCGCCACACCACCGTTGTCTTGCTGCGGAACATAGGCGCTCAGTGGAAGCGGCGATGCCAGGTGGGCGGTCATCGCAAGACGGAGCCCGTACGACAAGTTCGCGATTGGAGTGAAGGAAAGCTGGTGCGTCCGATCGAGACCGGAGACACCGAAGTGGCCGAGGTGCGGCCGATTGTAATCTTCGGCCACGTTCATCAGCGAATAGTCACCACCCGAGCCGTTCGGTTCCGCCAAGTTCGTGCGATAACGCGACCACGCATAAGCCATGGCCAAATCCAGCCGGCTGACGCGGCTGGTCGGTTTGGTTAGGCTCGTCCGGAACGCGAGATGCAATCCTTGATAGAGCGAACGACCGCTCGGGAAGTACATGATGTTCGAGCCCACCGCGGGGTTGATGCCGCCAAACGAAGCTTGCGGCTTCCCCAGCACAGAACAGGGGAACGGGCCGCAGAGCGCATTGGATGAATCCAGGCCGTGGCGCGCGAAGTCGGTGATGCTGGCGGTCGGGACGGCCGCCAGATAACAGGCAATCGATGCGACCGAACCGCCGGACTGGCCCGTGTTGCCCGCGTAGGTCGCCTGCGGGCATCCCGACGACGCCGCGTTCGATGCCAAGGTGGCATTGATCGCCGATAATTCCGCTTGATAGGTATTGAACGCCGGATTGGAATTGCTGCCATCGGTCATGTAGCCCGCGTCGCCCACGTGATTGGTATCGATGCCCAGGGGAAACTGGGTGCCGAGTTCACGTACGTAGTCGGCGGAGAAAACGCCGTGCTCGCCCAATTGGTGCTCGATTCCGCCGCTGAGGTGCACGATTCGTGGCGTCCTGAAACCGGGAGCCAGCAGACCTCCAAAATTGGCCAGGCTGTTGGCCAGCGAATAGACGTTCGGTCCACCCGTGACCGCCGACTGCGCCGCCAGAAACTGCGACTGCAGGTCCTGAATCGCAGTTGCCACCGACCCGACCGGAGCGCCGCAAATCTGGGTCGCGATGTCGAGGTTGTCGACCGAACTCACCACCGATCCGTTCGGAAACAGCACCGATCCGCTCGGACACAGCGTCAGGCTGCGGTTATATTGTCCGTTGGACAAGCGGTTGATGCGATCCTGATAGGTATTCTGCAGGAGGAAATTGTCATAGAAGAGGCCGCCACTGGCACGAATCACGGTCCGCCCGCCATGTCCCGGATCCCAGGCCACGCCGAGCTGCGGGGCAAAATTCCAGTCCGGCTGGTTCACCCTCTCACCCAGATTCTGGTGCGCCGTGACGCTAACGTTCGGAAGCAGACCGAATTGATCGAGAAGCAGTCCGCTGCTGCAGGGCGGAGTTGCCACAATTGTCGTGTTGATGGCGGAACAGGGAATGGGCGCCAGATCGCTGTCGGTGCGCCCGCTGTCGCGTACATAATTCACGCCGAACGTCACATTGAGATTGGGAAGAACATTGAAGGTGTCTCCCACATACCCCTCGAGCCGCGTATCATAGTGTCCGCCGCTCGAGTGATGGAAAGCCGATTTTTCGCTGAAACCGTCGAGGCCGTTGAAAATCGTGACGGTGCCAACCGGGTAATTCAGCGGATTGGTCGCTCCACCCGCAAACGGGTTCACGTTGCCCTCAATGGCGCCGATCACATCGATTCCGTTCGAACTGGTGACCGAAGCGTAATTTCCCGGCGCGTAGAAGTCTCCTTGGGCGATACGATGGATCGCTCCGCCGAAGCGGAGGGTGTGATTGTTGCGATAGACGGTAGTGCTGTCGTAGCGCCCGAACAGGTCTTGCTGAATCGTTTGCCGCGGCCCCGCAACGCTCGGACCTAACGCATAGGATCCGAGTTGGAGGTGGAAGGGCGCTCCGGGCAGAAGCAACGAATTGTTCAAGGCCGGGTTGATCGCGTCGACCATCTTTTCATAGCCGAAGCGGGCGCTGTTTACAAATTGGCCCCGGTTCCAGTCCAGGCCGAACACGGCAGCGGGAACATTGACCTGGTTGCGGAAATTGGATTCGCTGGCCTGCGGCCCAAGGCCGTTCGCATTGTCATAGCTCAGACGCGCGAAACCTTTCATATCGTCGTTGAAGTTGTAATCCAAACGCGCCGTCAGCATGTTCTCGCGAAACAAGGCGCTTTGCAGGCTGGTCACGTTCGGCGCCGGATATCCTAGCAGGATGGGCAAGGAACCATCCTGCTGGGTGCGTTCTCCGCCAATGAACAGGAACGCTTTGTCCTGGATCAAGGCGCCGCCTGCTCCAAATCCATATTGCTGGCGGCTGTAATCATCATTGCCTGCGGGAAATCCCGCGAGACCAAGGAACTGCTCACGCAAATTTCCAAACAGATTGCCGTGCCATTCGTCCCCGCCGGAACGCGTGGCAATGCGTACCGCGCCCGTCGCATTGAGCGACTGGAATAATTCCGGGGTGGCGCGCGACACGATCACTTCGCGCACCGCCTCCGCCGGCAGGTTCAGCGTCGCCGCACCCCTGGTTTCATCCATTACCTCGACTTCGTCCATGTCGAAGTGTGTGGTTCGCCCCACTTGGCTGTTGATCGAAAGCGATTGGAACCCGCTCTTGCCCGGATCGAGAATCCGTCCGTCCACTGACTGCACTCCCGGTTCCAGTTCCCCGGCATTCAGATAGTTGCGGCCGTTGATCGGGAGCAAGTCGGGAGCTTCACCGCTAAACGTGCTGCGCACGTGCTCGGGGCCGGGATTGATCCATTCCAACTTAAAATCAACCGTGGCGGCAGCTCCCACCACCACGTTGGCGATCCCTTCGACGGGCAGCATGTCGCGGCCTTCCACCCGCACCACATAGGCTCCCGCAGGCACCGGTTCGGAAACATACTTACCGTCTTTGCCGGTGCGGGTCACGCCACGGGTTTCGGTCGCCTGCGAACTGTACAGGACTCGCGCCCCCTCGATCGGGCCGCCGCCATCCTCGACCACCGTGCCCTGAATGGTACCCGTCGTCGGATTTTCTGTCGTTTCTTCCTGCGCCCACAACGAGATGCTCAAGGGCGCGAACATCGTAAAAGCCAAAATCACGAGCAGCGAGCGACGGACCTGCAAGCCAAACCAATCGAACAAAGTGACTCTCCTGGGGGCAGAACCTCGAGTAGAACCTGGCAGCGATTCTGCATCTAAGGGTTCTTAACTATTCCACTGCAATGGTTTTCCACTGAAATCGAATAAGACAGTTTACTAGATGCGCCCGCTTCGCCGTGGCGATGTCCGTGTTTTTACACGCCAGAGAAGGCGCCTTGCGGAGCGGCTGGAGTCCTTCGCGTGCCAGCCAGGTTGCCGTGCCGCTTCAACCGCTAGCCAGACCATGCTCAGAAACTCCCTTTCCGCGTGTAATACCCGGCGCGATAGTGGGACTGGTAGCCCCCCCCGGCGGGCGCGTTTGTGACCTCGACTCGCAGTTGGCGGAATTCCGAGTTCGTATAGCGCTGCGAAGGGTAATAGGCCAGCAGATATTGCAGCCGCAGCTCATCGCCGATCTGCTGGAATGCGTCGTCCAGTTGCGCCGCCGACTTGGCATAGTAGTATTTCCCCCCGGTATCGGCGGAGATCTGGATCAGGGCGTGCTCGCCGCCCGTATCCCGGCCCGCGTCGGCTTCGATGGGCACGATGATGATGCTGAAAATAATCGCTTCCGATTCCTGGGCCGCGCGCAATGCCTCTTTATAGTCCACCTGACTGATCGTGTCCCCGCCGTCGGTGATGACCACCATGACCTTTCTTCCCTGCCGCCGGCTCAGGGCCTGCGATCCGAGAAAGATGGCATCGTACAGGGCGGTTGCCGCACCATTGCGCGGGCGCTCGATTCCCGCGTCAATCTTTTTCAGGTCGGATGTGAACGACACCATTTGGCTCACTTCTTCGCTGAACTTGTACACCGCCAGTCCGTCTTGCGGACGAACGATCGAGTGCGCAAACTTGCGCGCCGATGTCAGTTCGAGTGGCAGATCCTTGCGCGTACTCAGGCTGGTGTCCACCGACAGCACGATCGACAACGGCAATGCCGACTCCTTGCTGAAGATGGCGATCTTCTGTTCTATGCCGTCTTCTTTCAGCACAAAATTCTCTTTTTGCAAGTTCGCCACGGGCGCACCGCGTCCATCGGTGACGGTTACAAATACGTTGACCAGTTTCACGTCGACCTTGAACGTGGTCTCCGGCTCCTGCGGCAGCACACGGCTGCCGCTGCCCACCATCAGGACGCAAACCGATAAGGCGTGCAGGGTTCGTTTCATCAGGGATTCACTCTTTATGATGCAGGCTTTTCTTCCCCCGTGCCGCCCGGCTGCCGAATTTCTTGCGGGAAGGCCTCGCCATCGGCCCATACCGCTCCATCCTCAAAGTATTCCTTTTTCCAAATGGGGACCATCTTCTTCAGGGTATCAATGATCCAGCGGCAGGCCGCAAACGCCTGGGCACGATGAGCCGCCATCACCACGATCAGTACGCTGGTCTCGCCGATCTCCAATCGCCCCAGCCGGTGGATGATGGATGCTGCCCGCGCCCCAAACCGCGCCCTTGCTTCCGCCGCCAGAGATTCCATCTGCTTGACTGCCATCGCCTCATAGGCTTCGTATTCGAGGTAAAGCGTGCGCCGCCCCCGCGTGTTGTCACGAACCACACCGTCAAAGATCACCGCGGCGCCATCCTCGGGCCGCTGCAACCGCGCCACCGCCTTTTCGGTTTCGATGCGCTCGCGGACGATGCGTACCTCGCCGGGAAATTCAGCGCGAAATTCGCTGCCCCCGGAAGAGCCGCCGCTCACCGGCGGCAGGAGGCCAACTTCATCGCCCTCGCGCAGCACGCGATCCGCATCCGCATACTCCTGATTCACCGCCACCGCCAGCAAGTCCACGAGCGCGCCGAACTGCGGAGCGGCCTGTACATAATGGAGGAGCAGTTCTTGCACCCGCGCCCCCTCTGGCAGATCGATGGTCTCCAGCGGACGACCGACCACGTCTTTCAAGATTCCAAAAAAAAGAACGCCGATCTTCATTTTGACTCCCGGCTGCGTTGGATTGCGGGCTGCAAATTATCAGTGTAGCGCTCGAGATTCCCAAAGGACGTGCCCTTTGGTGTGCCGATCGCGACGGCAGCTGCTCGTTCGGTCCCATTACCTCCGTAATCGTGCATTAGGTCACTTTACCGCTTAGTCTTGATCACGACGCCCTAGATTCAGAGAGGAGGCTGTTATCGCCAACGCAACTCAAACCGATGCCAGCCGCAGCGCGTCCGCTCGGTCCTTCCTTCACAGCCTGAATATCCTGATCAAATACACGCGGCTGTACGGCGTAACCCACAAGCGCACCGAAGGGCAGTTCCAGACCGCATGGAACGAGCTCCAGCAAGCACTGCCCAAAGGCGGCGACACCGGTTTCCTGCTCGGCGTCTCCGACAACAAATTACTTCTCGATGGCATTCCGCTCGAAACGGGACAGGCGGAGCGCAGCTTCGCCCAGCTGCTGACCGCCGCCGGACTCTCCAGCATCCTGTTCTCGAACAAGGTCACCCTTCCGGACTTTACCAGCCTGGTCCGTGCTTTCGCCATGGGCGGTTCCAAGGCACAAGATTTCGCCAAACAGATCAAGGAAAGCCTGGGCGAGAACACCGGTTCCTCCATCCGCATCAACGAAGTCAAATTCGTAGCAGCGGACCCGTCCACCGGAGAATTCTCCATGGCGGCGCAGCTCGCCGCGCAGGCTCTCGGGCCCGAATTCAAGCATTGGCTCAATGATCCGCAGAAGCTCTTGCAGTTGATCGCCGCTGCCCAGGGGGCGAGCGCCGGTGGCGCCGGTGTGCCCGGCGGCGCACCGCTCGGCAGCGTGCCCACCGTCCCGATTCCTGCCGGTCTGAGCGCGGGTTCCGGCGCGCCGGCGAGCGGGGCGGCTTCCGGCGGACCCGTTTCCGGGGCAACGGTTGCCAACGGCACCTGGACCGGAGGCGTGGTTCCGCTGCAGGAGGAGGAAGTCATCCAGACCATCCGCCTGCTCACGCACTTCGGCCAGGCGATGCAAGATCCCGGCTCTTCTCCCGAGCATCTTCAGGTCGAACTCGGCAAGGCACCCGAAAGCGCCAAGGTCAATCTCGCGCAATTGCTCGAGCATCTGGCGGCGCAGGCTTCGCAAAATCCCAACACCAGCAACGACACGCCGCTTCTGATGAAGGCCGCCGAAAGTATGGCCATCAAGTTCGCCCTGGACCGCTATCAGCGCGGCGAGGTGAAGGTCAATGCGGTCCACGACATGATGGAGCACATGAGCCGGCAAATGGACACGCTGCGTCAGATCCTGCGCGTGCAGGAAGACAAGATGTCAAAGGCCGGCATCCTGATTGAATCCCATGCCGACATTCTCGACCGGATGTTCTGGGCCGAGATCCCGGAAGTGGGGAAGAAAAGTGTCTTGCTCTCCGGCGAGGCCGCCTGCGTGCCGCCCCGCAACATCCGGCAATTCGTGGAAATTCTGTTCGAACGCGACGACCAGGAGCTTGCCGCCAAGATCCTGGCCAATTACTGCGGTTGCCTGGGTGCCAAAGACGCCGACCCCCGCCGCCGCACCGCGATGGGCCTTTCGCAACTCGCCGATCTGTTCGCCACCGCGGGCGATGAAGGATTATCGAACGCCATCGCCATGATCGGCGAAAAAATGAGCAAGGAAACCGATCCCGAGATTCAGAGCTTGCTGGCCGCCGCCTTCGCCCGCTTCGGGCAGGAGGCCTGCAGCCGCAAGAAATACAAGTCCATTTCCGAGCTTTGCGCCTCGCTCGAACAGATCGGCCAACAACGAACGGCGCTGGTGCAGGATCTGCGTTCTCGCATCGGCATCGAAAACCGTCTGCCGGAAATGATCGAAGAGGCCATCAACGCCGAACAGGTCTCGGAGGACCTGGTTGACGTCCTGCAGCAGCTTCCGAGAGTTTCCGTCGAACATCTTGCCGACCGTTTCTTCCGCGCCCAGAAGCGTGTGGAGTGCGACCGTATTATCGAACTCGTCGGCGAACTCGGACAACCCGCGATCGACGATCTGCGAGACATCCTGCACTCCGGACAGCCCCGCCAGGCCGCCTCCACCGTCGGCCTGCTCAGCCGTCTGGATGTGGCCTCGCTTCTCGAGTTGCTGCCCTCGCGCATGAGCGAATTCAACCGCTTCTATCAGGACGTCATCGTCCGCCAGATTGCTTACGGCGCCGCGCCCGACCGCGGACGCACGCTGATGGAACTGCTCGAATTGCTCGACTCTTTCATTCTGCCCGAGGCCATCGATGAAATCGGCATGAGCCAGGACCGCAGCGCCAACGCCAGCCTGATCGCCCTGGCGACCGCCGGCGAAGCGCACAACCGTCCTCCCTTCGTGCAATTGAAAGCGATTGAGTCGCTCGGCCGCCTGCGCGACCTCGACGCCGTCCCGGTCCTGCGCACCGTTGTCGAAGACAAGAAGATCTTCGGTTTCAGTCAGCATCGGGAATTGAGAATCGCCGCTATCCAGGCGCTCTCCAAGATCGATCCTCGCTTCGGCACGCAGGCTCTGGCCGACAGCGGGCTCGAGGCCGGAGAACTGGCCATTGCACCCCTTGATTCCGGCCCCGGGTGCCCCTGGGTCCGCCAGCGTCGCTACGAACGCATCACCTTGCCGCGAACCCTGTCCGCCACACTTTCGAGCTCGTGGGGAAAGTCGAACATCATCATGCGCGAAATGAGTCTTGGCGGCGGCATGGGTACGCGCAACGACAACCTTCGCGTGGGCTCCGAAGCACACGTTGAAATTTCTTTGGGCGTGAAGAAAATTCGCGGGGAGGTTCTGCTGCGCCGCGCGCGCGTCAATGAAATAGGATTTGAATTCGTCAGCATGGACCTCGACAGCCGCTACCGCCTGCGTCGCATCCTGGTCGAGGCGCTGGATAAAATCCCGGAAAACCGCACCGCCAACTGGGACGGGGAACGCAAGGTCTAGATACCCGCTCCCCGCGGCCGGCCTTCAGGAAATACGAGACCGAGAACCAGGAGCCTCCGCACGCGCAGAGGCTCCTTCGGTCGTATGCGTCCGCACCTGGCGGACGACGTCGTCATTGCACTTTCAGGAAGATCATGACGAAGGTGAACAACACCAGCGATTCAATAAAGGCCAAGCCCAGCAGCATAGCCAACTGGATGCCGGCGCGCGCCGCGGGATTGCGTCCGAGCGCCTCGCATGCTGCCGCCGCCACTTTGCCTTGCCCTTGCGCCGCCAGTCCCGCGGCCAGCGCGATCGCAAATCCAGCCGTCAAGGCGACCCAGTTGGTTGTGGAAGCCGCGCTTCCGCCGCCCTGCGCAAACGCCGGCACCGCCATCACCGACGCCACCATCAAAACCGACATCAACATCATGACTTTCCGCATTGCTCTCTCCTCTGTCTGTTTATGAATCGCCGCCAGTGGGTGGTTGACGCCGCACTCTGTGAGCCGGCGCCCTCACGCTGAAAGCAGGTGTCAGACACCAGGTCTCAGTTCTCGGAAACGCCTCTGGCAGACTTCGCCGCGACCTTTCCTGGGACCTGACACCCGAGGCCTGGGATCTTCGTTAATGTCCGTGCGACGTCGCCTCGCCCAGGTACGCCGCAGCCAACAGTACAAAAATGTAGGTCTGAACCAGCCCTACTCCAATATGCAGCCCCTCGAATACCAGCGGGAGCCCCAGCGGAATGAGCGAGAAGAAGACCAGGGTGACCATTTCGCCGGCAAACATGTTGGCAAACAGACGGACGGTCAGCGACATGATGCGGGCAAGGTGGCTGAAGGCTTCGATCGGAAACATCAAGATGGGTAGAACGATCCGCAACACGATCGGAATGTCCTTATCTTGCGGCCCGATAAAATGCGCGAGATATCCAACCACCCCGTTCTCACGGACGCCATAAAAGTGATAGTAAAACCAGGTGAACAACGCGCATCCGAGCGGCACGATCGGCACGGCGGTAGGCGATTCCAGTCCCGGGACCAGCCCAATCAGGTTTGCGATCAAGATAAACATCGCCAGCACCGTCAGATAGGGTACATATTTCGCCGGGTGATGCGAGATCGTATCCGCCGCCAAGTCCATCACGAATCCGTGAATTCCTTCCATGGTGTGCTGCAACGGACCGGGACGTTCGACCGAAAGCTGCGAGCGCACGGCAAGGAAAAATATCGTGAGCAGCATCACGACCAGCAACTCCATGGCAAAGGAGTTTGAGATGGGCATTGCCGGATGGCGGGGATGAATATGCAGCGCCTCGAGCAGAGCCAGCACGAGCGGCCCGAATAGACGATTGAGAAGTGCGGTAAAGGCCAGTTGTTCCATTTTTCAGACTTTGTTCGAACTTCGAAAATATCGGATCTATGAACCGCAAAATCGTGCGCGGCGTCGGGGGTATCAAGATGTCCGCCGGAAGGCCGCGTACCCCTCCCAGACCGCTTCCACCATCAGGGCTGCCGCCGGCACGCACAAGCCCCAAAGAAAGCCCCGAAACGCCAGGGAAGAACCCTTGAATATAGCATAGGCAGTCGCTCCCACCAACCCGTAACGCACCATAAAACGCAGGAGGATTCGACCGCCCTTTTCCCGGCTGTTGCGGTTGACGATGCGGTCGGCCAGCCCCTCGACGCCGCGGGTCAGGGAGCGGAAATTCACGTAGGAAACCGCAGCTCCGAGGGCAAAACCCATCGACCCGGCCCAGCGGTAAAACCAGAACACCGGCCCCACCAGCAGGAGGCTCACCACCAGCATATTGCGCAGCAGGCGAGGAACGATGCGGGCCAGCATGGAGCTTTCGCCGGCCGCGTCTATTCCCTTGCTCTCCGCCGGCAGACTTTCCCCGGACCGGTCGAGATGCTCACGCTCATTCATCTTTCTTGAAGGCGCCCACGGCCCTTCGGATCATCTGCCAAAATCCAATTACGGCGCCGAGCACGATCCCGACCAGATAGAGTCCACGAGTATGCAGCCAGGAATCTGCGAGTTTGCCCAAAAGCAAGCCGAGCAGCACCGACGCGGGAATCATGAACCCGATCTCGGAATAGCGGGCAAACGCGACCAGTCGATCGGGCTTGGGAGGGGTCTTCTCGGCGGGATCGAAAGGCTCAGGCATGCGAAGGAATTGTAAATCAGCCCGCGTTCGGAAGCCCGCAGCCCTACTTCATCCTGGCCGCAATACGCTGAGGCTGCGCGATCCCCAGCGACCAGTTCACCCCATGAATGAACGGCTCGGGGAACAACCCGATCGTGATCGTGGCCAGCGCCGTGATGCCCACCGCCAGGCGCATGCCGACGCTGACCGGCAACCGCCCGGTCTCGGTCGGGGCGCGCATCAGCATGGAGTTCGCAATTTTCAGGTAGTAGTAGAGTCCAAACAGGGAGTAGAGAACGCCGAGCGCAGCCAGTCCGTAATGGCCGCTTTCGATCAGACTCAGAAAAATGTAGTACTTGCCCAGAAATCCGGCCGCGGGCGGAATGCCGGCGAGGGAGAGCAGAAACAGCAGCATCAACATGGCTTCGACCGGAGCGCGCTCGTAGAGTCCGGACAGGTCGTCGATCTCGTCGCCGATCACGTTCCGGTGCCGCAGTGAGGTAACCACGGCAAAAGCTCCCAGATTCATGAAGGTGTACACCAACAGGTAGATCAGGATTCCCTTAAAACCATCGTTAAAGCCGGGGCTGCCCACCGCCGAGGTGCCCATCGCCACCAGCGCCAGCAGCATATAGCCGACATGCGCAATGGAGGAGTAGGCGAGCAACCGCTTGGTGTTGGTCTGCGTAAGCGCGGCAAAGTTTCCACCGCTCATGGTCATGATGGAGACGATGACGATGATCGGAATGTAGACCGAGCGCAACGGCCAAAGCCCAAACAGCAGGATGCGCAGCAGCATCGCCCATCCCGCGGCCTTCACCGCCACCGACATGAAGCCGGTAATACTGGTGGGTGCGCCCTCGTATGCATCCGGCGCCCACTGGTGAAAGGGAATGGCCGCTATCTTGAACAGCAATCCGACCATGGTGGCGAGCAAGGCGATCACCACCACCGGGTTGTGAGGACTCTGCACCGACACTGCGCGCCCGATCAGACCCAGGCTGGTGCCGCCGGAAATCCCATAGAACAGCGATAGTCCGTAGGCAAAGATGCCCGAGGAAAAGGCACCGAGCAGCAGATACTTCAGGGCCGCTTCGTTCGAACGCCGATCGCGCCGCAGAAAACCCACCAGCACATAGGTCGAGATCGCCATCAGCTCGAGCCCGATAAAAATCAGCACGATATCGACGCCCGCGGCCATGCACATCATGCCCACAACCGAAAGCAGCAGCAGAGCGTAGTACTCGCCGTGGTGCTCCTGTTCCACATCGAGATAGTGCGCCGACGACAGGATCGAGATCCCTGCTCCGGCCAGAAACAGATACCAGAAATAAATGGCAAAGCGATCGACGAGCAGCGCATTATAGAAGCCGAACAGACCTCGGGGCGGCAGCGTCAACTGGATCTCGTAAACGCAGACGGCCGCAAAGGCCACACCGACAAAAGCGCCCAAGGCGTTGATCCACTTCCATCCCCGTGGAATCATCAAATCGATCAGCAAAATGCCGAGCGCAAAAATGGTGAGTTCCACCATCGGCAGCATCAACTTGTAGTCGACTGGGGAGAAGCCTCGCACTTAATTGCTCGCTTTCGGTACCACCGGAGTCGATTCCGAGCGCGCTGCTGCCGGAACGGGTTCCGGCAGCAAAGTCACGGGTCGAATCTCCGCGTTCACCTGTCCGTTCGCGTTCGCGTTGTCATGAATGTTCTGCACGATCTGATTGACCGGCTGTTCGAGGATCTGGAAAAACGGCTTGGGATACAGTCCGATCCACAACGCCATGACGATCAGCGGCACAAACGTAAGGATTTCCCGGGGCGTCAGATCGTGCAGCTTTTCATTCTTCGGATTCGTCACCGTCCCGAAGAAAACGCGCTGATAGAGCCACAGCAAATACGCCGCCGCCAGGACCACCCCCGGAGCAGCCCACGCCGCCCACTTCCAGTTGGCAGTAAAGGCTCCCTGCAGAATGGTGAACTCGCCGACGAACCCATTCAGCAGCGGTAATCCCATGGACGAGAGAAACATGATCATCGTAATCGTGGCGTAGATCGGCATCACGTTGGAGATGCCACCATATTCCGCGATTTCGCGCGTGTGCCGCCGTTCATACAAAATTCCGACGATCAAGAACAGCGCGCCGGTTGAAATGCCGTGGTTGATCTGCTGCAACACCGACCCGGTCAATCCTGCCGAATTCAGCGCGAAAATCCCCAGCGTGCAGAAACCCAGGTGGCTGACCGACGAGTAGGCCACCAACTTTTTCATATCCTTCTGCATGAGCGAGACCAGGGCACCGTAGACAATGCCGATCAGGGAAAGCCCGATCACCCACCCCTGCACCCGGGGGTGCGACACGACTGCGGGGAAGAACGGTAGTGAGAAGCGCACGAACCCGTAGGTTCCCATCTTCAGCAAAACGCCGGCCAGAATGACCGAGCCCGCGGTAGGGGCTTCGACGTGCGCGTCCGGCAACCAGGTGTGAAAGGGAAACATGGGAACCTTGATGGCAAATCCCAAAAAGAACGCCACAAAAAGCCAGATGGCGGAATGGAAGGGAATCAGATACGCAGTCTTATAGAGCTCGGGAATGCTGAAGGTAAAGACCCCGGTGAGCGTGTGGTGATGGAAGTACAGGAATAGAATGCCCAGCAGCATGAGCACCGAGCCGAGCAGGGTGTACAGGAAGAACTTGATCGCCGCATAGAGTTTGCGCGGGCCGCCCCAGATGCCAATCAGCAGATACATCGGCACCAACATGGCTTCCCAGAAAACGAAAAACAGGAAAAAGTCGAGCGCCATGAAAACGCCGAGCATTCCCGTCTGCAACAGCAGAAACCATACATAATATTCTTTGACCCGAATCTCAATCGCCGTCCAGGAAGAGAGGATCGAAATCCATCCCAGCAGCGTGGTCAGCATGATCAGCAGGAACGAAATGCCGTCGATGCCCAGGTTGTAACCGGCGCCGATCGAGGGAATCCAGTTGTTGGCCGAGCCCTCCAGGAACTTGAAGCCGGGCAAGAAACGCTGCGCCCAGAACATGGGCACCAGCGGCAACGAAATCAGGAATCCGCCCAAGGCAAAAATATTCGCCACCCAGCGAATCGCGTCCTTGTTCTCCTTGGGGACGAACAGAACAACCAGTGCGCCAATCAGCGGCGTGAAGAGGATGATCGACAATATATGATTCTGCATAGGAACAGTTCTCGGTTGCCAGTTCTCAGCGGCTGCGAGCTGCGTACTTCCTGCAATCCATTCCGGCGCTAGCGCCGGCGCCCGGTTGCTCGCGGCCCGAAGCTTCGCGGCTCACGATCTCACTTCCATACGTAATACACGCCAAATCCGAGCAGCCCGGCGATCATGACCAGCGCGTACCACTGCACCAGGCCCCATTCCAGCAGGCGCGCCGGATAGGAAAGCAGGCGCGCCACAATCGCCGGACCATTGACGCCCACGCCATCGACGATCCACTTATCCGACCAGCTCGAAACCCTGGCGACGATACGCGTAACCCAGCCCGCATCGTTGACCACGGCATCGATCACTTGGGCGTCGAACCATGACGACGCCTCGCCGGCACCCATCACCCCGAGTCGGACCTTGCCCAGCTTGCGCCGTCCGGTGAAAACGTAGTCGTAGCCCTCGTCCACAAACCATTTGTTGGAAAGAACCGTATAGAGCGGGGGAGCCTTGGCGGCGATGGGCTCGACGAAGTCCTTGCCGGCGTTCAGGTAATAGCCACGCGCCATGGCAAAGCCCGCCCCGGCCGCCAGAAGAGACAAAAACATCAGCAAGTACTCGGTGCTGTCGGTGTGCTCGGCTTCTTTCTCGCCCGCCGCCAACTGTGCCGACTTCCCTTCTTCGACCAGGACCACGGCCTCCCGCGCAAACACCGGCTCGAGAAATTTCTCGAAACGCGCCGAGCCACCCAGACTATGCGGCCAGCTCAGCCATCCCGCTCCGATCGAACAGATGGCCAGGATCACCAGCGGCACGGTCATTGATTTTGGCGACTCGTGCACATGGTGCTCGGCCTCGTGGCTCATGCGTGACGGGCTGTAGAACGTCAGATACATCAGTCGGAACATATAAAACGCCGTCATCAGCGCGGTTCCGTATCCCACGAACCACAAAATGCGGTAAGCACCGCCTTCCGAAGCCCAGGTCTGCCACAAAATCTCGTCTTTCGAAAAGAACCCGGCGAAGGGAAAGATGCCGGCGATGGCGAGCGTGGCCACCCACATCGTCCAGTGGGTAGTCGGAATGCGGGAGCGCAGGTCACCCATGTTGCGCATGTCCTGCTCGCCGCTCATGGCGTGAATCACCGAACCCGACCCCAGGAACAGCAGCGCCTTGAAGAAGGCGTGGGTGAAGACATGGAACACGCCGGCGGCAAAGGCTCCGACGCCCAGCGCCAGGAACATGTATCCCAACTGGGAGACAGTGGAGTAGGCGAGGACGCGCTTGATATCGTTCTGCACCAGTCCGATCGACGCGGCAAAGACCGCCGTCAGCGCGCCGACGATGGCGACGGTCTTCATTGCCGTCGGCGCCAGGACAAACACGGCGTTCGACCGCGCCACCATGTACACGCCCGCCGTCACCATGGTCGCGGCATGAATCAGCGCGGAAACCGGCGTGGGGCCCTCCATGGCATCGGGAAGCCATACGTAGAGGGGCAGCTGTGCCGACTTACCGCAGGCGCCCACAAACAGCAACAGCGCGGCGATGCTGAGCACGGGATCACCGATCATGAAGTGTCCACTGCGCACGAGCGCATTGATGTCGGTGAAGCGAAATGAGCCCAAATACCAGGAAAGCGTAAGCGCACCCAGAATGAATCCGGCATCGCCGATGCGGTTCACAATGAATGCCTTGTTCGCGGCCGTCGAAGCGGACTTGCGGTGAAAGTAAAACCCGATCAGCAGGTACGAGCACAGGCCCACGCCCTCCCACCCGACGAACAGCAACATGTAGTTGTTGGCCAGGATGAGGGTGAGCATGGAGAACATGAACAGATTCAGGTATCCGAAGAAGCGGTAGTATCCCCCTTCGTGCGCCATGTATCCGGTCGAGTAGATGTGGATCAACATGCCCACGCCGGTCACAAAAAGCAGCCATATGGACGAGAGCGGATCGAGCAGGAAGCCCGCATCCACATGGATCGGGGCTGGCGTCCCGTCGCGCCTGGTGAAATCCAGATGCCCGTCACCGGTACCCAGCCAGGTGTAGACGATTTTCTCGAACGGGTGTCCGGTGCCATGCGCGTAGCGCGTGTACTCGACCACCGTAAAGCAGGCGAACAGAAACGCGATCACAACCGCGCCTACGCAGACGGCGTTCACCGTAGCCTTCTGCAACCGCCGCCCGAAGAAAAACATCAGGGCGGCCCCGAAGGCCGGGAAGAGCGGAATCAGCCAGATGTGGTCAAGAAATAACATGTCGTCCGTCGCTAGTCGTTCACGATCCGCCTTTGTCTGCCGCCGCCCGGAGCGCGGGCTCGAAGCCCGCAGCTTGCGGCTTGGTCTACCACTTCAACAAATCAATCTCATCCACATTGATCGTCTCCTTGTTGCGGAAGAAGGCAATCAGGATGCCGAGGCCGGCCGCAGCCTCGGCGGCGGCGTCCACGACAATGAAGATCGCAAACATCTGCCCATGCAGGTTGCCCCACATGTGCGAGAAAGCCACCAGATTCAAGTTCACGGCGTTCAGAATCAGCTCGATCGACATCAACACGATCACCACGTTGCGGCGGGTGAGCACACCGATGACGCCCAGCACAAACAATGCCGCAGCAACAACGAGATAGTGGAGCGTGGTGATGGGAACCATATTTTCAGCCGTTCTTCAATCGTCGGTCCTGGCTCGTCATTCTCTGCTCGTTCGCGGGCCTCAATCCGTTCCCTCCGCCGCACCAGAATCGACGGCCGATCATCGACTAGGTTTTTTTCTTCGTCATGATCACCGCCCCCAGAATCGCCACCAGCAGCAACAGGGAGGCGATCTCGAAAGCGAAGGTATATTGCCCCATCCGGCCCGCGTCTCCGTAGAGCATGGCGGCAATCTGCTGCGTGTTCGACGACTCCGGCAGCGGGATCCTGCGGTCCACAAACAGCGCCCGCCCCTTGCCGAAGGCACCCATAAACAGCGCCAGCAACAGAACGGCCGCCACCAATCCCGCCGGCCACATGCGGTTGAACTGCCGTTCCTTGGAGGAGCGCTCGATGTTGACCAGCATAATCACGAACAGGAACAGCACCATGATGCCGCCGGCGTAAACGATGATCTGCACGCCGGCCACAAACGGGGCATACAACATCAAGTACAGACCCGCCACCGCCAGCAAAGTTACGATCAGCGCCAGCGCGGAGTGCACAGCATTTCGCCGGGTAATCACCAGCAACCCGCCCACCACGGCCAGTCCCGACAGCGTATAAAAGAAGAAGGAGGTGGCCACGGGTAGCGCATTGACCGCCGAATCCAGACCCGAACTCAGCGCGGGGTTCACGAAACCACCACCCCCACGATCGCGGTGAGAATCAGCACGCCCAGCGAGATCGGCAGCAGCACCTTCCATCCCACCCGCATCAGCTGGTCGAAGCGATAACGCGGCCAGGTGGCGCGATACCAGATGAACAAATACATGAAGATGGCGACTTTCAGCATGAACCAATACACGTAAGTGATGCCTTCACTGAACCTGGCGGCGACGGCCAGGTTGGCCGAGTTCCCCGCCACCGCAATCAGCAACAGCAGCAGCCCGATCGAGCCCAGCAGCGCCGCGAAAATTCCCAGCCCGATCCGCTGAATCTTGAAGAATGAATGCGAGGGCATGCGCGCCGTGCCCACGACGGCGATCGCCCCCAGAGCCAGAAACGTGAGACCGGGAAACAGTGAAAACAGGAAGTCCCAGGCCGGCGCGTGCAGGAGATTGGGAAACGGGCGCAGCCAGCCACCGAGCCACAGCGTCACGGCGATTGAGGAAACGGCGATCATCGCCGCATATTCCGCGAGCATGAAAAGCGACCAGCGCAGGCCGCTATATTCGGTGTGGAAACCGGCGGTCAGTTCCGATTCCGCTTCCGCCAGATCAAAGGGGGCGCGGTTGGTCTCGGCCACCATGGCGACGGCAAATATCCCGAAGGCGATGAAGCCCAGGGGAAAGAACTTGAAGATGAACCAGATGCCCTGGTGTTGTTGGGCGCGGACGATCTCGATCATGCTCAGCGTTCCCGTGCCGCTGGCGTTCATGCTAGTCATCATGATGGCCGAGACGATGGCCAGCCCCATGGCGACCTCATAGGACACCATCTGGGCGCTGGAGCGCAGCGCCCCGATGAGCGGATAGTGCGAGTTCGAGGCCCATCCGGCCACCACAATGCCGAGCACGCCGAGCGACGAGACCCCGAGCATGAAGAGGATGCCAATGTTCATGTCGCTGACCGCCTGCGACGGCCCAAAGGGAATCACTGTATAAACGGTGAACGCGGCCAGCAACCCGATCAGGGGGGCCACCCAGAAGACGAACTGGTCGGCCTCGGCGGGAATAATGTCCTCCTTGAGCATCAGCTTGAGGGCATCGGCAAACGGCTGCAGCAATCCATGCGGGCCGACGCGCATGGGGCCGAGCCGAATCTGGAAGTGCGCCAGAGCCTTGCGTTCGATCCAGTTCATGCACATCACCGCCACCGAAACTCCGGCGAAGATGATGAGCACATACATGAGCGCCCAGAACTGGTTTCCCGCCTGGCCCGGCGTCAGGGTGCTGCCGAGATACGACATGATGAAATTGGGCATCAGCGGTCCACCTCGCCGAGCACAATGTCGATCGTGCCGATGACCGCGACCACGTCGGCGACCAGCAGGCCGCGCACCATGACGTCGAGCGCCTGCAGGTTGACAAACGACGGCGGACGCACGCGCAAGCGGTAGGGCTGCGTCGAGCCATCGCTGACAATGAAATATCCCAGTTCGCCCTTGGGCGCTTCGATGGAATGATAGATTTCTCCGACCGGCGGCTTGATCACCTTGGGCACTTTCCCCATGATCGGGCCTTCCGGAATCGCGTCGACCGCCTGCTCAATGATGCGCAGCGACTGCCGCATCTCCATCATGCGCACCAGGTAACGGTCATACGTGTCGCCATTGGTGCCGATCGGGATTTCAAAATCAAACCGCGAATAGTTGGCGTAGGGCTGTGCTTTTCGCAGATCCCATTGCACACCGCTCGCCCGCAGCACCGGCCCAGTCACGCCCAGCGCGATGGCATCGGCCGCGGAAATCACGCCCACATTTTTCGTCCGCTCCAGCCAAATGCGGTTGGTCGTAAGCAGCGTCTCGTATTCATCAATCTTCGGCGCCACAAACGTCAGGAAATTCTTCACGTCCTTTTCAAAACCCGCGTAGGTCTCATACTGGCACCCGCCGATGCGGAAGGCATGGGTGGTGAGACGCGCACCGCAATACCTCTCGAAAATCTTCAGGATTTCCTCCCGGTCGCGGAAGGTGTAGAACAGCGGCGTCATCGCTCCAATATCGAGCGCGTGCGTGCCCAGCCAGAGCTGGTGACTGGCGATGCGATTCAACTCTGTCAGGATCACGCGAATATACTGGGCACGCGGCGGTGCCTCCACGTTCATCAATTTCTCGACCGCTTCGCAGTAGCCGAGTCCGTTGGAGACGGCGGCGCAATAGTCCATGCGATCGACGTAGGGGTTGAACATCGTGTAAGTGCGGTTCTCGGCGATTTTTTCCACGCCGCGGTGCAGGTATCCGATGACACACTCGGTGCCAAGAACCTTTTCGCCGTCAAGCTTCAGAATGACGCGCAACACACCGTGCGTCGCCGGATGCTGCGGCCCCATATTGATAATGAGCTCATTCGAATCGAGATACGCCTTGCCGGGAGTTTCGCGCTCGAGATTGGAACCCTCGAAAGAAGCGCGGCCGAGCCCGAGGGTGCCCGGCGAGAGGTCGCTGGTGCCTTCTTTTTCGGGAATGCTCATTGCCCGCTCTCGATTCCCAGGTTGATCTGCACCCACTCTTGGTCCTGTTGCAGGATGCCGTAATCTTTGCGTAGCGGGAAACCTTTCCAGCCGTCGGGCAGGAGGATGCGTTTCAGGTCCGGATGTCCGTCAAAACAGATCCCGAACATGTCGTAGACCTCGCGCTCCAGCCAATTCGACGTCGGCCAGATGGAGACGCTGGACTCAATCGAAGCCCCGTCGGCAATCTGCGTCTTCACCCGTACACGCTCGTTGCGCGGGAAAGAGTAGAGGATCCAAACCACATCGAACTGCTTCTCCCGCTTCGGATAATGCACCGCCGTGATATCCACACAGTAGTCAAACTGCTCTTCCTCGCGCAGCCGCCGCAAGATGTCGGGAATCAGTGAACGGTCAACCTGCAGGTAGTTCTGCCCCAAATAGGTCTGCGCATCCAGGCCCGA
The DNA here is from genome assembly GCA_049520935.1 of Terriglobales bacterium. Classification (GTDB taxonomy): domain Bacteria; phylum Acidobacteriota; class Terriglobia; order Terriglobales; family Acidobacteriaceae; genus Acidiflorens. The sequence continues at coordinate 22,118 of JBEKPJ010000012.1, forward strand.
GCCATACCGACTCTTATATTTTTCGACCATCGGCGAGTTCCAGGGCGCCGGTGTCGGAAGCGCGGGCTTGGCCGGAGCGGCGGGTTTGGCGGCGGGAGCAGCAGGCTTGGTCGGCGTGGCGGATGGTGCCGCAGCTGCGGGCTTTTCCGCCGCCGGCTTGGTCTCACCCTCCGGCGGCGGTGGTGGAGCAGGAGTTTTGACTTCCTCTGCCATTCTGGGGTCTGTCTTTGCAACAACCGCGCTACCTTGAAATCCAGGTACAGGAAACTTTCACTTCTAACATCTGGTCGCGTCACCGTCAATGACGGCCATCACAATTCACACATTGCGCGGCGGAGAACCGGGCAATCCGGGCCGTTACCCATCCTCTCGCGGCAACCGCGCGTTATCCCCGTGCCGATTGAAAACCTTCCACCAGATCGCGGATACGCAAGGCGTCGGCTTTGCGATGGCCATGACTGGTGATCGGATCGGTACCGCCGGTGGACTCAATGACGATCTCCGACCAAAAGACCCCGGTCGAGATCTTGACCGAAGCGACCTGCGAAATCGAAATGCTTTCCTCATTGCTTCCCAGCAATCGGCGCTTGACGCGGCTCACACGCAGCCGACTGACCACGATGCGGGTTGGAAACCAGAAGTTTCCCCTAGTCCAGCGGCTCGCCAGGAACGTCTCTTCGGCAGCGACCGGGTTCGCGCCCGAAGAAGCTATACCCATTCGAGCGCGCCCTTTTTCCATATCCATACGTATCCGACGATCAAGATGGCAAGGAAGATCAGCATCTCGATCAGCCCGAAGACGCCGAGCGCCTTGAACTTCACCGCCCAGGGGAACAGGAAAATCGTCTCGACATCGAACACCACGAACAGGATGGCGATGATATAGAAGCGGACCGTGTAGCGTCCCCGCGCGTTGTCGTAGGGATCTATGCCGCACTCGTAGGGCATCAACTTCACACGGTTCGGACTCTGCGTGCGGATGATCTTGGCAACCAGCAGCGTGAGCGGGATCAGAACGCCGACCACGGCGAGGAAAAGGAAGATGGGAACATAGTTTTGCGGCATGAGTCCTCGAAACGGATACAAATTAAGAGCGACCTCGAATAGTAACGCCGAAGCGCTCCGGCTTCAAGGACGGATGAACATTCCCCCGGTGACCGGCGACCATCGCCGTGGCAAAGTGCTTTTCGAGCCTGCCAGAATCGCGATCAGCTTCGCTTGGCGGCCGCCGGCCTTTTCTGCGCCCCCAGCGTCTCCTTGAGTCGGTGGCTGGCGCTGGAATCGAGGTCGAGAGCGTAAAACTTCTTGAGGTCCTGTATGCGCTTGCGCGAGTCGGCACCGAAGGCAGTCTTGCCGTCGAAGGCGTGGAGCACGATGCCTTCGAGCAGGTCGCCGAGCGACATGTCGTGATATTCGGCCAGCGCCTTAAGCACTTTGAGCAGACGTTTTTCCATGCGCACGCCCGTCTGGACGCGTTCAATGAGGAGCTGCGAGTCGTTTACCATGGTACAAATGTACCACGAAAGGAAGATGCCATGGGGATCGTCGAAAGTCACCGTCACCGGGAATCTGGGCGGGACCTTGCACCCGACCAGACGTCCGGGTGGCTAGACTTCGAGGTCACGATCTTGTTTTCAAAGTCGGTGCCCGCGGGGCCGTGCAGGATGAAACGCCCAGCCCCGCCCGGCCTCACCTCCATTTCCCGGATCGTGCTGCTAAAGCGATTCGGGCCCCCACCCCTGACTCAAACCCCGCCGCACGAACCATGCTACCCGCACGTGGTCACGATTTCCCGATCGGCGGCACTCAAGGTATCTCACGACTGCGCCTTGGCCACATGCGCCTGCAGACGTTCGAAACTCTGCGACCAGCCCATTTTCATTCCGGAAAGATGCGGGGCAGCCGCGGCGGTCGTCTTCATCACCTTCGCCTGCAGGGTGAGCGTTGTCCTGCCGGCGTGCTCGGTGAAGGTTACCGTGTTCAGGATTTCAAACATCGGATTGCCGGCTCGGTCAAGTGCCGCAGTCATAAAGACGAGGCGTTCGGGTTCGATGATCTCCTGGTAGACGCCGGACATGGGATACACCGTGCCGTCAGGGCCGCGCATGTCGACACGGATGCGGCCGCCGGGGCGGACATCCCATTCGCAGACCGGGTTGGTAAACCCATGCGGGCCCCACCACTGTGCCAGATGCTTCGGATCGGTCCACACCTTGAACACCAGCGCGCGCGGCGCTTCGAGAGTACGGCGGAGCACGAGTTCCTGCTCCGCCGGCCTGGTTTCGCCTTCGGCCTTCTGTGGAAAGTACTCATCCGGGCGGCTCATAATTTCCGCCGATCCGGCACCATGCCTGACTTGAGCCTGCCATCGCCGTCCGCCACTGTTCGGCACAGCAGGGCAACCCTCGGCGCGGTTTTCCGTTCGCGCTCTTCGCGGAGCGCGGTTTGCATCGCACCGTGGCCGGGGGGCATGCCTTCAAACCTGAAAGTAACGACGATCCGCTCGTTCGGCACGATCTCGCGATACTCGCCGTCAGACCCGAGTTCGTCCCCATCCGGAGCCCGCTGGATAAATCGCCGCCCGGCCCCCTTTCTCCCTTCCGGCTTGTCGACCACGGTCAAGTGGCTGGCCTGTGCCCACCAGCGCGGAATACGCCTCGCGCCGGTACCGGCAGCAAAAAGCCTGCCGGGCCGATCGACTACGCGGTGCCTCACGATCTCCGCTTCCGGAGGCGTCGTGATCCTGTGGACGTTAGCGTTTGTGGCCATGTCTGTTTTCCTCTGTTTTTAATGCCTGTAAATAAGCTTCCAGACGATCGAAGCTGGCTTCCCAAAACTTGCGGTACGGCTCCACCCAATTCGCCACTTCGCGCAGCGGCGTCGCCTTGAGGCGGCAGGGACGCCATTGCGCCTGGCGCCCTTGCGTGATCAGGCCCGCCCGTTCGAGCACCTTCAGGTGACGGGAGACGGCCGGCATGCTCATCCTCTTGGCAAAGGGTGCCGCCAACTCCGTCACCGTGGCCTCGCCAGTGGCCAGGCGGGCGAGAATGGCGCGACGGGTGGGGTCGGAAAGAGCGGCAAGCGTGGTGCTCAGGTGGTCGGCTGTCATGTGGGCGGAAAGCCTTCTTTCTTATTAAACAATCACGTTAAATAACATATAAGTTAAATACCACGGCGAGTCCCGGCGGTCAACGATTTTTTTCCGCTCCCATCTTCGGTCCGCGCGGGTGCCTCACACTGAAGGCAACCGCCCCGAAACGGAGCCCAATCCGTGAGAAAATGGCATAAAGTTTGGTCGAGGTCGCTGCGGGAGGCTTCAGCACATGTGCCGCAATATCAGGACCCTTTTCAACTTCGATCCGCCGGTCACCAATGAGGAAGTGCGAGCCGCTTCCCTGCAGTTCGTCCGAAAAATAACGGGCTTTAACAGGCCGTCGAAAGCCAATGAGCAGGCCTTTCTCGCCGCCATCGATGATATTGCCGCCGTTTCATCGCGACTTCTTTTTTCCCTCGACACCACTGCTCCGCCAAAGAATCGGGAAGAAGAAGCTGCCAAAGCAAAAGCTCGCGCCCAAGAGAGGTTCGGGGCCTGAGATCTTCATCCTCGTATCGGGAAACAATCGCCAAAACTGGTGCTGACCTCCGCCTGAGAGAAGATCTTTGCCGCCTTGGCCATTGATCCCTCGCCTGGATCGGTGGACTACCAGAGTGCGCCATCGCCGTGGGTAAACCGACCTCTGCATCGGGCCAAACGGGTGCGCGAACAATCGGCACGCGTCTGTCCGGTGTCCGGCGATAGGGTCGAGCCCTGATCTGCTTCCAAGCGCGGGTTTTCCCGCAGACTTGATCGCCGCTGCCGTCGGACATGGCCTCCCTTTATTTTTCCAGCCGGGCCAGAGCGAGATTCGCCCCGACCTTTCGTCACGTGATTGCCGGAACGCAGGATGCCGATAGTCCAGCGAGGAAGTGGCAGGATGGCTCGAACTGGACGGGAAAAACTGGATTCACCTATGGCGAAACAAAGCGGCTTCTCGCTAATCGAACTGTTGATTGTCGTGGCCATCATCCTGATCGTCGCGGCGATAGCGATTCCGAACCTGTTGCAGGCCCGGATTGCGGCAAATGAATCGTCGGCCGTAGCGTCGGTGCGCACCATCAACAAGGCCCAGATTTCCTACAACGCCGCTTACCCGACAGTCGGTTTTTCGAGCACTCTCGGCTCGCTCGCTGGCACCAATTGCACTCCGCCTGGCTCGTCCGGGGCGTGTTTGATCGACACGCTCCTGGCGTCGGGAACCAAGGGCGGGTACTTGTTCACTTTGACCAGCACCGGGGGTACTCCCGCCAAGAGCTATCAAAGTATCGCCTCGCCGTTGACTCCGAACCAGACGGGCGTGCGCTACTTTTGCTCGTTCGAGGATGCCGTGGTGCGGGTCAACGTAATTGCGATCAGCACTTGTGACTCCTCGCAGATTCCGCTCCAGTAAGTTCGGCGGGGCGAAAGAATTGGGGAAATCCGACTTCGATGCCGCCCCTCGGTCAGGGCATGGATCTGTCAGTTCTTGCTAGGGGTTCGCCGGAGATTCAACCTGTCCGTCGGGAGTGCCGGGAGACGATTGACTCCCGATGACGTCGCCCGAGACGATCATCTCCACCCGGCGATTTAACTGGCGTCCTGCCGCCGTGCTGTTGTCGGCCACGGGATCGGCCTTGCCCATTCCACGCGCAGTCACGCTGGCAACGGGAACTCCCGAACTCACCAGATAGTCGCGCACCGCCTCGGAACGCTTGTCGGACAGCGTTTGGTTGTACTGGTCGCTACCGACCGAATCGGTGTAACCGTCAATTTCCAGCTTGAGATCGGGGTAGGCCAATACGATGCCGGAGATCTTCGCCAGCCGTTCGCGCGCTTCAGGCTTCAATGTGAACTGATTGAAACCGAACAACACGTCAGGCATGCTGACGATGAGCCCCCGCGCGGTATCGCGGGTTTGCAGCACCTGATTCAGTTGCGCCAAGAGGCGGGCGCGCATGGCTTCGCGCTGGCGAATCGCGTCCTGGCGCTGCTGATCGGCTTGGCTGGCAGCCAACTGCGCGGCTGCCGTTGCGGCCTGAGCCTGCTGCTGCTGGGCCTGGGCTTCGGCCTGCTGGCGACGGGCATCGGCTTCGGCCTGCTCGGCTGCCGCCCGCCGTCTGGCATTTTCCGCGGCCTCAGCCTGAGCTTCGACGGCTTGCTGCTCGGCGGCCGCCGCCTGGGCTTCGGCTTGCGCCTGGGCTTGCTCATGCGCACGTCGGTCGGCTTCAATCTTAGCCTCTTCGATTCGCCGGAGGGTCAACACACGGGCGTCTTCCGCCATCTGCGTCGCTCCGCGTGCCGCCGTGCCAATCGGCGTGCTTCCCTGCTTGCGCTGGTAGTAATCTTCGGCGCGTTGCAGCAAGTCCTCCGCTCGGGTGAGAGTGTCGGAGGCATACTGCTGCGCTCCCGCCGCTTTGGCGATGACAACGGCGTTGCGGGCCTCGAGCAGGTCCAGCGGAACTTTGAGACTGGCTCGGCTCGATGGCAACTGATCGCCTGGCACGTCGATCGTGTACTGGCCACCCTCGAGGACGTCGAATTTGGCATCAATCGGTTCTTCAAAACCTTTCGTGCTCGGGCGTATAACATTTTCAGCGACCACCTTATTACTGGGGTGGGTGACGGCATAGTAAGGCTCTGCCGTGAGGATCATTCCAAAGGCTTGCAGGTCCGTGGTGACATTGATCTTGTCCTTGCCATCTTCTCGCGGCAGCACTTCGCCCAGGTTGACGGCGCGGCCTTCGGGGGTAATCGCCCACAGGACAAAGGTCAGGAATTGACCTCCAAAACGGTTCGCGGGAGCCAAATGATTCAGTTCCAGATCGATGGCGAGGCGGCCATTCTTGCCCTCCACCTTGGCATGGCCAGCGATGTCCGGCATGAGGTCGGTGCCCCGGAAGTCCACTTCCGTTGAGCCGCCGCGGTTCCGGTAGTTGACCGCTTTCGTGGTGCGCTCGATCACATTGACGCGGAACACCGGTAGATCGTTTTGCGGCTGAGCATTCGCGTCGGAGGCCTGGTTTGTCGACTGCGGAGCATTGTCGGCATCGGCATTCGGCACCGCCACAGGATGGGTGGTACCGGGATAAAGCGGTAGAGAGTTGCTTTGGGCGAAGATCGCACCGGAGAGTACAACCGGTGCCAGCAGCAGAATGAGAGCGCTGTTCGGGAGGTTCTCGGAAATACTTCTCATGGCCATCCTCACAAATACTTTTCTAATGACCTGCACCGCGCTATGACTTACAAGCGTAACAACCTGCTCGCGAGCACCTCAATACAGCGCATTACGTAGGGGCAAGGAAACGTCGGATTCCGTCGCCCGTTTATAATCAGTGTTTCGCGCGCATCTCCGCGAGCAGGCTTCTATCCCAGCGTTGAAGGACACTCCTTGGCACTCGACGAAAACATTTATGAAATCCGGCGCGAGAAGCTGAAAAGGATCGAGGCTCTCGGGCATCCGGCGTATCCCCGGAAGTTCAGCTTCAGCCACACGGTGGCGCAGATTCGGGACCAATACGACGGGCAGACGACCGAGGAACTGGAGTCCCCCCGGGTCACGGTGCGGGTTGCGGGACGGATTATGGCTATCCGGCTGATGGGCAAGGCCGGGTTCGCGCACTTGCAGCAGGATGGACAGCGACTGCAGATCTATGTCAAGAAAGACGCCGTCGGCGACGCCGGCTTTGAGCTCTGGAAGTTGCTGGATCTGGGCGATCACATCGGAGTCCGCGGATATCTGTTCCGCACCCGTACCGGCGAGCTCAGCGTTCATGCCGAGGAACTGACTTTTCTTTCGAAAGACCTGCTCCCGTTGCCGGAAAAATTTCACGGACTGACGGATGTGGAGCTGCGGTACCGGCAACGCTACCTGGATCTGGTCATGAATCCGGAAGTGCGCGAAGTGTTCTTGAAACGCAGCAAGCTGGTGCAGTCTCTGCGCCGCTATTTCGACGGGCACGGGTTCATGGAAGTCGAAACACCGATGATGCATCCGATTGCCGGCGGCGCGGTGGCGCGTCCGTTCAAGACGCATCACAACACGCTGGACATGGACTTATTCCTGCGCATTGCGCCCGAACTTTACTTGAAACGGCTGACGGTGGGCGGATTCGATCGCGTGTACGAGATCAACCGCAACTTTCGCAACGAGGGGCTGGGGTGGAGATGGAATCCTGAGTTCACAATGCTGGAGGCGTATCAGGCGTACACCGATTATCTTGGAATTCTGGATACGACCCAGGGCGCGATCGAACAGGCGGTGAAGGACGTGACCGGTGGGATGAAAACAAAGTGGGGAGAGCACGAGATCGACTGGTCGCACCCGAACTGGCGGCGGATGACGATGCGGGAAGCCATTGTGCATTTCTGGCCAGAGGCGGCGGGGGCCAAGCCGGAACGAAGCGACTTCGCGGCTCGCGAATCGGTCGCAGCGCTGGTGGGACGAGTGCGCTCCGCGGGAGTGAAGTTGTCGTATGAGGCGGCGGCGCCGGTCGGCAAGACGATCGCAAATCTGTTTGAGGCCATTGCCGAGCAACACCTGTTGCAGCCCACCATCATTTACGAGTTCCCTACTGCAGTATCTCCGCTGTCGAAGCAGAAACCGGATGAACCGGACTGGACCGAGCGTTTTGAGATGTTTGCCGGGCAGATGGAAATCTCCAACGGCTTCAGCGAATTGAACGATCCTGAAGACCAGCGGCGGCGCTTTGAGGCGCAGTTGAAAGAACGCGAACGCGGCGACGATGAGGCCCATCAGATGGATGAAAATTACATCAACGCGCTCTCCTACGGGATGCCTCCGGCCGGGGGAGTGGGGCTGGGAGTGGATCGACTGGCGATGCTCATCACCGACTCGCACACGATCCGGGATGTGATTCTGTTTCCCTTGCTGCGGCCGGAAAAACATGGAACCGCGGAGCCCGCCGAGAGCGCCGAGGAAAGCAAGGCGTCTCCCCACTAGAATCGAGGCAATTACGACAACCCATCTCATCAATGCCTCGAGTCCCCGAAGCCTAATGCTGACCGTCTGGCTTTTGTGGGTCAACTTCCGGATTGCCCGTGACTCGAGAGCAGCGCCGTAATGTTGGGCTTGTGCGAAGCTCAAATCAGTGCAGCGGCGATTTGTCCTCGACCGGGGAAGCGGTTCGGCTGCTCCAGACTTCACAGTCCCGACCCGGGCACTTTGCATCGAGCCGCCGTCTGCCAGATTGATTCGGGGCAGCTGGTTTGCTAAGGTCGTCGTCATGTCCGAGCGTTCCACCGAGCAGACGCGGGAATTGCTCGACTCCCTTTATCGCGTGGATTCGGGACGAATCCTGGCAACTCTGATCCGCTTACTGGGTGATTTTGATCTTGCCGAAGAGGCGATGCACGAAGCCTTTGCGGCTGCGCTGAGCCTGTGGCCGAGGAGTGGAGTACCCGGCAATCCGCGACCATGGTTGATTTCGACGGCCCGGTTCAAAGCCATTGATACTCTGCGTCGAAGGGCAAGATTGGAAGCGTCTCAAGACGAGCTCGTGCGATATCTCGAAGCGCAATGGAGTTCGGCGGAAGAGTGCCAGGAAGAGGACAGTCTTGAGGATGATCGGCTGCGCCTGATTTTTACCTGCTGTCATCCGTCTCTAGCGCCGGAAGCGCGCGTTGCGCTCACCTTGCGTGAGGTGTGCGGGCTGACAACCGAGGAGATAGCCAAGGCCTTCCTCGTCACTCCGCGTACGCTGGCGCAGCGCGTTGTGCGCGCAAAGGCAAAGATCCGAGAGACACCGATTCCGTACGAGGTGCCGACGCCGCAGGAATTGCCGGAGCGACTGGGCACGGTGCTTCAGGTCATCTATCTCGTCTTTAACGAGGGTTATTCGGCTGCGGCGGGAGCGGAGGTAACGCGGGCCGAGCTCACCGGCGAGGCGATTCGACTGGGCCGGTTGCTGACCGAACTCCGGCCAGATCCGGAAGTCATTGGGCTGCTTTCGCTGATGTTGCTACAGGAATCTCGGCACGCCGCGAGAACCTCGCCGACCGGAGAGCTGATTTTGCTGGAGAACCAGGATCGCTCACTCTGGAACCGGGAGCAGATCGCAGAGGGAGTGGCATTGGTGGAGAAAGCCCTTGAATCCCACCGCTTCGGCTCGTACACACTGCAGGCTGCGATTGCGGCCGTTCATGCCCAGGCGAAATCGGCGGCTGTGACCGACTGGCGGCAAATTGTTGCGCTTTACAACCGATTGCTACGAATTCAGCCTTCGCCAGTTGTCCAGCTAAATCGTGCCGTGGCCGTTGCGATGCGCGATGGTCCAGAGGTCGGTCTGGCGCATATCAACGCGGCGCTGGAACATGGCGAATTGGCAAATTATTACCTGGCGCATTCCGCCCGTGCAGATATGTACCGCAGGCTCGGCAGGACAGCTGAGGCTCGGTCCTGTTATGAGAAAGCTCTGGCGCTGACCCAACAAGAACCAGAGCGGCAATTCCTGCAAGAGCGGATTCGGCAGTTGAAATAAAAAAATGGAGTAGCTGTCGATTTTCGGTCTTCCGAACGACGATCGGATAACGGAACGACGAGCTACGGCTCTCTGAGTCCCGGGAAACAAGGAGGCATTGATGAAATATGTCTGTTTGGGATATATCGAACCCGGCAAGTTCGAAAACATGTCTGAGAGCGAGCGCAACACCGTGCTCGACGAGTGTTTAAGCTACTCAGCCAAACTGCGGAAAAACGGACATTTGGTCGCTGAGCAACCTCTTCAGCCCGCCAACACGGCGGTGACCGTGCATTGGAGGAACGGAAAGGTTGCAGTGACAGACGGTCCGTACGCGGAAACGAAGGAGCAATTGGGTGGAATTCTGGTGCTTGAAGCGCGAGATCTGAATCACGCAATTCAGCTCATTTCCCGAAATCCGGGAGTGAAGTTGAGGTGTGGGCTAATCGAGATACGTCCAGCGGCGGATTTGAACGAAATGATGAGGGAGAGCGAGCGGCGACGGCGAAAGGAAACCGCACGAAGGAACGAATGATCAGGTCCATGGCCAAGAGCTGACCTGGTGGCGATCCTGTTTTTCAGCCGGCTTGGCCAGGCTGGCGCTGGTGCTCGGACTGCTGCACGGCATCTGTTTGGATCTTGCTGAGGCATTCATGAGATGGGTGGAGAAGTCCGGGCGGGCCGCAGTCATGCGGAGGGCAGTTGGAGCCCAGTCGCAGGCGCCGCGGGCGTAACGCCACTTCGGACGTGGGGCAGCAGCGCTTTGCCTTCAACTTCGCCTCTGCCATCGGTGCCACCGACAGGGTCTCGCTCCGGTTGCGCCCACTACTCCACCCCGACGCGCCCGATGGGGATCGCGGCAATTCCCAGTTAGTCGGATGGGATTGCGGATTTTTTCTCCGGCTTCGATGCGCCTTTGTCCGGACCGAAGTTCTTGCTCAGGTAAGCGAGAAAAGCCTTGCGATCCTCGTCAGGAATGACGGCACCGAGCCCTTCCATTTTCTCCAGTTCGCCGGACCATTGCTGCTCGGTCAGGTGCTGCTCCGTGATCCGGGATGTATTGTGACACTGCATGCAGGCCGCTTTGATTTTGCGTTGCACCGGTCCCGGGGGAAGGGGCTTGCCGGTAGAACTGCCGGGTTGCGCGCTGACCAGTGCAGTCGATACTAAGAGAAACCATGCAGGGTAGACTCGTCGCAACGCGCAGATTCCTTTCTCGCTCTCGGTTCTCGACCTTTAAGACTTGGATGTCGTCTTGCTTGCGGCGTTGCCTTTTTTTGCTCGGATCATCTTGTCGACGGGTTCGATTGCAGGGCGCTTGCTTGCGGAAGTGCGATGTCCGCTGGCTGACCGGTCCCTCCGGCTCCCGAGGATTTCCTGCAAGTTGGCCCGGTGGTAGACGGCGGCGACGAAGAAGAGGGCGAGGTGGGATCTTGAAACCGAAGACCCGGTCGCACCTCATCGCTCTCGGCCGGCAGGAAGGATTTACGCAGTCGGCGCCCACTCTCCAATCAGGACCACCGAGCGGCGTCGCGCATGAGGTCAGCCCGCCGGCGGTGGCGGAAGCAGATGCCAGAGCTCTGCCAATCGTTTTCTCGGTCGCACGACGGACAGAGACGCCCGGCAATAATTCAGCGTTTTCGGGGCGGGAAGCGCTAGATAGAGGCGGGACGGGAAAGTCTTCGATAGCGCCAGGCCACCAGAACCAACCCGGTCCCCAGCAGGATCATGGACGAAGGCTCCGGAGATGCCGAGCCTCCGTGGTGACGTTTGTGATGGCACAGCCCGTCAAGTTCCTGTTCGCCAACCGGGCAGCCGGCAGTAAGCGGCAGAGATACCGGCACATACGGGAAAACGAACCCACCACCGAATGCGGCAGGCGGAGCCGCCTGACCGATGGGCAAAATATGCGAGCCAGGCGAGGAACCGAATGGCAGAGGCGGAAGTGGTTCGAGAGAGGCTACCGGCTGGTCAATGACGTCTGCGTCGGGCTCTTCCTCGGAAACCTCGGGCTTGGCGACGTCAGAAATCTGGTTTCCGCAACGGGCGCGGGCCTGGACGGTTCCATCAGTGAGGAGCAGTTCACCGGGGTAAAGGCGGATCCTTTTGCGCGTCCAGAAGACCGTATTACGTATGCGGTAGGAAAGGTAAACGTCGCGGACTTCTTTGAGGCGCTCCAGACGGGCCTTGCTGTAATCGAAATGGGCAAAGTGGCGGCGAATTACATAGTCACGCGCCGCCGCCTCGCGTAAATCGGCAGGATCTTTCACCCCTCCGGGGACAACCGAATATGGGTACACACCGGGAATGCGAGCGAGACCTTTTCCGCCCTTGCTGGAGTTTGCGGCAGCAAAGGCGAGGTTCTTGTGAATGTTCCCGCGTGCCCAAAAAGAATCGGACGAACTCTGGAACGCGGTTTGGGAAGATCTGGAAAACAACCGCGCGGCATTCTGCCAGCAGGCACCCGCAATCAGGGCGACGACGACGACTGCGCCCAGGGTCCGCCGAATGCGCAAACGACGGCGATACCAAGTCCGCCTTTGTCGGGTGCGTTTCCCTTTTGCTGTGTCGCTCCAAACAGCATCGTCCACAAAGCACCTACCTGAGAGTCGAACCCGGCGGCCCACAGCCGCCCGTGCTTAATCGAGAATTCCGCAACCGCAACGACTGCCACAGAAGAGTGCCACAGAAAGAAGCTGAATACAAGAACATAGCTTCAGGAAATACTCTCAATTCACACAGCGAGAACAAAAACTAACAGAGATACTGCAAGAACTTTCATCAAAGATCGCACTGCGATGCGGAGTTCCCGGATCGGCACAAATAGTACCACAGGAGGAGACGGTTGGACATTACACCTTCGTGCCGATCGGCAAGCGGCCGAAATGATCAGTCAGCGCGATGCCGGCGTCGGAAGGATGGGGGCCAGCGGCTGCATTGCCGAGCGGAGAGGATTTCTCTGGTTTCGGCCGGTCGAGCCGCTTTCGATCAGGAACCTGACTGCTATCGACGCGACCGTCGAGCAAGCAGATACGGCCGCGGCTTCAGCGAAGTTTGCCAGCAGCGAGGCTTGTTTGAGCGCAAGCCGTGGGGGCGGTCAGAAAGCACAGGCGGCCGGGACCTTATCATGAAATGGAAACCGGGGATCGATTTTTGCGAGCGCGGCGCCGCCAGTCACCTTGCCGAACGCGAATCTGAGGTCGTTACCGGGGACGGTCATGCCGGCGACGACCGCCAGGAATGGAAGATGGCCTCTGGAGTACCTGCGACCGTTCCCATGCCCATGCGCGCGGGCCTTCGGTCAACAAGAACTTAGGAGAAGGCGGGCGAACAAAAGCAGATTTCAGTCATTTCGGGGAAGGAGAGAGGCGGTAGCTGACGGATTTCACGCCCTAGCTAGTCATTTCTGAAACGAATTTTGTGGGTTGACTGAGTCTTCCTTGTCGATAATTGATTGCGGCGCCAGTCGAGATACCCACGCGGAATGGTCGGTCGGAGCACGCGGCAGTGTAGGAGGCTAGCGATCCTTTGGTGAGGTGGTTACCACGGACGAGCGGGCGGCAAATCGCCGGGTCTTAGGGATCGCAGGAGGTCGCGTAATGAGCGCGATTGGTTGCGCAGTAATCATGTTGCGTTCATTGCCGGCGGCAGGACGATGCGAGCGGACCCTCAGCTACGGCCTAACTAAGCGTTCACAAAGCTGTCTAAAATCAGTTATCACACGCGAGACCGAAAAGCGGCTACAATGGCGGCTATCCAATCGTGACTCGGAGGCGGTTCATGCAACCCAACGGTCATTATTATTATTATTCAATTGTGGCTGCCTGGTCTGTGATGTTGTTTGCTCTCGCGTCGGGGACCTATGCGCAAGCAGTGAAGTCCCCGAAGCACATCGGATTCCCGGAAGACTGGTCGCAGAACCATATCGTGTTCAGTCGTGACTCGCTCGCTTTGCATCCGGATCTGATCAATCGGGAGCCGCGCATTCGCTACCGCGAGACGCCGCGTTGGCGCGGATCGGTGAAGAAGATCGTTCCCGGGCGCGATTGGAACGTCAACTTGTCGGGCCGCCTGACCGCGGATACCTATCCTTCCAAGTTTTCGTTTGATCCGAGCGCTCCGCCCAGTTGCACCAGCGATTACGTGGTATTTGGTCTGAATAACCAGGGCACGACCGGCGGCCCTGCCAATCTGGTGGGCTTCAACAATCTCTACGTCAACAGCGCCGGCACCGGCTATTGCACGGGTACTGCTCCGAAGGTGCTGTTTGCCTATAACGTCACAACCTCCGCGGGCGGTCACGTCATAACCTCTCCCGTGCTTTCGCTGGATGGAACCAAGATCGCATTCGTAGAAAGTTTCGCCGGGGGCTGCATTTTCCACGTTTTGTCCTGGGGACCCGGCCAAGGCACACTCGCCTCCGCGGCAGCGCCCACCATGACGTCGTTGCCGCTTTCCGCCACCAGCAATGACACGGCGTCATCGCCGTATATTGATTTCGCCAACGATATCGCCTACATAGGAACCGACGGTGGAAGCCTTTACCAAATTACGGGAGTCTTTCAGGGAACACCCACTCTGGGAGCCGGGTGGCCGGTCTTGCTCAGCAACGGGTTCCATTTGACTTCACCGGTGCTCGACTCGAATCTCGGCGTCGTCATGGTGGGCAGTGCGAACGGAAACCTCTACCAGATCGACGTCAGCAGCCCAACCTCGATTCTGACGCTTCCGGTCGGTGGCGGCGTCCACCACGGTATCGCCGGCGCGCCGATTGTCGATGTGACTAACGGCACTACATTTGTCGTCACTGGCGATGACGGCGCATCCGCCATCCTTCTCGAAGCAGACACGGCGTCCATGACCAAGCTGTCGGTCGGGCGCATCGGTGAGGGCAATTTCAGCGGCTCGACCACAGATTTCTACGAGCCTGCATTCAGCAATGCCTATTACAACGATCCCACCACCGGGGCAGTCGAACTGTGCGGAACCGGCGCCTCCGACACCACTCCATGGGAGTATGTCTTCGGATTCAGCGGCCGCCAGATGCTACCAAGCCCCACAACCTCGCGACAGCTTTCCGCCGTTGCCGGCGACCAATGCTCGGCGGGATGGACCGAGTTCTACAATCCCAATGTCGGCGCCGACACGATCACCTCGACATCGGTCACCTCCAATGTTCTGACGGTCACCTCGAACAACGGAAATCTCGCGGTTGGGCAGCAGGTTTACATCCAGGGAACGGCGGAAGCTTTCCTGAACGGTGAGACGGTGACCGTCGCCGCCCTGTTGGGCCCGGGTCCCACCTACACAGGATTCACCGCGAGCTTTCCCGCCGCGGATTACTCAAACGCCGCCGACACCGGCACCGCATCGATTCCCACGGATTTCTTCTTCTTCGGCTTGACCGGCGACTGTACTCTGCTCGGGGGCACGTCGACGACTGGCTGTGTGGTGGCTCTCGCCAACACCGCTCTCGGCGTTACCTCGACAACGGCGACGCTGACCGGTGGTTCCAGTGGAGTTGTGGTCGATAACTACAGCACGGCCTCGCAGGCGGCCAGTATTTATCTGACTGGCGGGTCGGTGAATACGGCGTACAAATTCACCCAGAGCGGCCTGAACTAGAAGTCCTGGAAACGCCGTGCCGAATGCTGCCATGTCCAACTCAGACGGGCCGAAGATCTCTGCCAGAGTGGCCTGCGCTAGCGGCCGACTTCGAAGCGGTAGCCGATTCCGCGGAGCGTTTTCAAGTAACGGGGATGTCGCGGGTCCCGCTCGATTTTTTCGCGCAGACGACGAACGAAAACATCGATGGAGCGCGGAGTTACAAACGATCCTTCCTTCCATACGGCGTCGAGCAACTGGTCACGGGTAAAAACGCGACCGCGGTGCCGGACCAGATATTCGAGCAAACGGAACTCGCGGACCGTGGTGAGTACGGACGTACCCCGCACACGCACGGTCATTGAAGCAATATCAATTTCCAGATCTCCCAACTGCAGCACCTCGGTGCTGAGTGCCTGCGGCTGAGTCCGGAGCACGTTTCGTACTCGCGCGATCAACTCCCGGGGACTGAAGGGCTTGGTGATGTAGCCATCGCCGCCGGCATCGAAGGCCTGAAGGCGGTCGGGTTCCTGCGTCCGGGCGGAAAGAAAGATGATGGGCGTCTTCGACAGTCGCTCATGCTGGCGAATCTGACGGCAAATATCGAAGCCGCTGAGGCCCGGCAACATGATGTCGAGAAGGAAAAGCGACGGATTCTCCATGGCCGCGTGGGGAACCACCGGCGTTCCGGTGAAGAAAGTGGCGACTTCGTATCCGGCGGTTCGCAGATTGTGTTCGATCAGTTGGGATACATCCGGATCGTCTTCGACGACATAGATCAGGTCGGGAAAACGCGGGTTGTCGGTGACTGGCAAAGATCCCATGTCGAGAAAGAGCGCGTGCTTCGCAATTGACAGTAGAGGGTGTGTGTTGCAGCAATGTTGCGGGCGTGTTAAAGGAGGGTTAATTTGAGAGGCCACGGCCACTCTAGACGGCCATCTTGCCGGTTCAGCCCGGGGCGGTCGCGCCGGTTACGGCCGGCCCGCGGTCGAGAAATGTGGTCCTTCGGCGGCGAATCTAACGAGCTTTGGCGGCGTTCGCGGATGCTGCCGGGGTCGAAAGAGACTGCAGTTCGTGTTCAATCCATTGCAGGTTCTTGCCGCCTTCAAACGCTGGCTTGAACTCATCCATGCTTTTGTAGAGTTCAACGGTTGTGCCAGGCGGGGCGACCGAACGCAGCCTTTCTTGGGCCGCGGGAGGTGTGATGGTATCGAACAGCTCGTTGTCCAGTCGGAATTTCTTCGCCTGGATCTTGGGGAGCCAGTCGACCGGTTCAAGCGCGGCTGCCTTGGTTAGGAACTCGCGTTTCACGTAACTCTGCCGTTCGTCTTCGGGCACGAAGGGAGAACTTGCCATCCAAGTCGGCCAATCGCCCCAGGGATCGAGAGCCTCGAGCACGCGGATGCGCGGATCGACGGCCGAAGCCAGGATCGCGATGCTCGCTCCTGAGCCTTGGGCAAACATTCCCACGCGATTCAGGTCGAGATCATCGCGCGCGGCGAGGTAGTTGAGGACCATTTGCACGTCGTGCGCTGAAGTAGCCAGGCTCTCCTGCAGTTCGCTGACGAACCATTCTTTCATCGAGCGGTCGTGGTATCGGTGTCCGGTGAGCGCAGAAACGAAGCCGACCGCAGCGAAGCCGTCTTTGGTAACAAGATCTTGATAGACATCACTTCGAAAGATGTCGGTCTCCGTAGGGTAGCCGTAAAGATAGAGGATTACCGGCGGTTTTTGGACTCCTTTCGGTTTCATCACATAAAGGTCGATGGGGTCGCCCCATCGCCACTGCAGTTGCAACAATTCCACGGTGTAACCGGGTTTGTCAGCGACAAATCCGGCGAGGGGGCGAACCGGTAGGAGACGGCTGTCGGCGAGCGCGGGCGAGGACCAGTCCTCGTGGACAGACTGAAAACGGTGATCCGCCGGATCGGCCAGAGGAGGGGAGGCGGGAATCAACTGTGCACCTGCGTCTCCCGCCTGCAATAGCACTAAGCTTCCGAGGGCGAGGACTCGTAGGAACTTCGAGGGAAAACCGTACATCTTGTCTCTCCGAATTCGTAATGCTAGCCCCGCAACGTAGGAGTCTAGGGGTTGAAACAGAAAGCGGGCCGAGGAAAACGGCCCGCCCTCTCTGATCTACGAAACCGAACTCAAGTTCGGTTACGGTCGAGTGACACAGTTTGGGAAATCAGCGTTGACATCCTGTGTCTCGGTTGCGGTTTTTCCGGTAATGGGCAGAATGCAACCGCCCATGTCGCCGCCGGCTTCTTTCGTACCCTTGTTAACCGGAGCTGCGCCCAGGAAGGTACCGGCTCCATCGTACTGCTGATAGTGCGAACGCAGGTACTTGAGGCCCGGATCGGTGATGCCACCGGCGACCGTTTTGGCAAACGGAACGTAGTCGGGAACCGAGGTCACCACGAACTGCTGCGAGTGCGCGACCAGACCCTTGGCCCCCGTCAAACCCGCTCCATTGCTAACCAGGCGTACGATCGACCACGCCTTGTAAGAGCCGTTGCGAACGTTGGGGAACGAAAGCCCACCGGACCAGATCTTGTTTTCCGGGCAGGGGAATGAGGGAACTCCACTGATATCGCAAGTTGAGGGTAGATTTGCCGCGCCCGGGAGTGTGCCGTTGCCGGGTTGACCGGGATCGAACGGCGCCACGTAGGTGTTGAAGATTGGGTCAACACCCTCCAGCTGAATGTAACCAAACGTGGGGTTGTTGGCGATCGAGCTCACGTTCCCGTAGCTGAAGAATGTGTAACCGATGCCGTCCAGGGAGTTCGGGAATTTGGACGACGACGTGAAGACCGACTTCACTTCCTCGCCCGTACCAATCGCGCGATAGCGCGCGCCGAGACCGTTGCTGCTCGAGCAGGTTCCAGCTTGGCCGGCGAGAGGGTTGTTGGCCGGGCTGTTAACGCCGGTTTCCATGGACACGCCAAGGATTCCGCCGCCATAGACGGTCGGTTTGCGCATCACGGTAGCTTCCGTCGTGTTGTAAGTGCCCGAGAGCGGCTCGCGCAGGAAAGCGTTGATCCCACCCGCCGGGAGACCGAAAGCGCTGGCGTCGCAGCTCTTTCCGGAGAACACTTGTTGCAGTTGCACGTCGGTGGCATTCTGCAAATTGGCGAGCACGGTCGAACGCTGATCAATAAATACAATCGGTTCAGCGCCAACCTCAACCACCGTGAACGCTGGGATGGCGTCGCCGGTGATCGGATCGGAGCCCGCGATATTGAAAGCAAGAACGTTGGCGGTGGCGGTGCTGCCGGGATAGCCGCTCTTGATCGGAGTACCCTGGTAGGCGCCGGAGCCAGCACCAAGACCGTTGGCCGGGCAAGCACCAGGAGCGCTGTTGAAGGCGTTGAATCCGAGCCCGTCGAGGCCGTCACTTGAAGAGCCCCCCTTGCTTCCGGCGCCGAGCGCGGAGTTCACGCGGCAGGCGGCGAAAGCTGCGTCTTCGGGACGGATATCAGTGGCTGCCACGGTGACCGGGGTTCCAACCGGGCTACCGCTATCAAACAGAGCCGCAACCGCCGTCGGTAGAGCCGAGTCCGCTCCCCAAAGAACCGAGGAGATCTGCTGCGCACCGGCGCCGGCGAGATTCGCCGCCGTTGCGTTGACCAGGCAGTGCGGTTGAGCAAAGTAGCAGCGGTCTCCGACGACCGAGTCCACTTTGTTGAAAGACCAGACCTTGGTGGCGGCCTTGTTCCAAACGATCCAGATGGTGCCGGCATCGTTGTTATTGGGAGTGACGCGAGTGTCGGTGAGGTTCACCGCGTTCGAAGCACTGGTCCAGTGGCCAGCACCGGCGCCGGCCAAGCTAAAGGCACCGAGCGCCATCGTCTGCCACATGGCCGAGGACCCGGCAATCGTCACTTCGACTGTAACCTTGGCTTGCGCCTGGGGTACGATACACGCGGTCGCTGCGAGTACCAGCACCGCGAAAATCGATTTCATACGCGACATAGTATTGAATCCTCTCTCAATGGTTGAATTGCGATCGGGTTGCACGTGGAGCGTTCTGCCACACGCAGGAAGTTGAACGAACTGAAAAACGCGGGGACGATTTACCATCCGCCGCCCGGTGGATTGGACAGCAGCGCGCGTTAGTGTTCCAGACTGAGCAACTCATCACAGCGGAGCTTGAATAGCAGGCCGAGTCTATCTGCTGATTCAGACGGCAGTATTAAGGCTGTGTGACAAGTTAGTGAAAATTCCTTAACGATTGGGAGTGCGGGAAGCCTTGTCAATGCAAGCCATTCTCGCTCGCGACGTGATCAACATGAAACCTGGCCCGACGTGCCACGATTCCTGGCCGGCGACTTGAGTTGTGGAAATTTTGGCTGTGGAAAAACCAGCCGCGCTCGCGCTACTGTGCGGTTGAGGCGTTGCGGGTTGCCGCTCGCCCCATCGGAAAGCCGCGGCCGTCAGTTGTTTGCACGCCGAGTTACTTTGTGAAGGAAGTGTTACAAGCCCAAGGAAACCCGGGCAAGATTTCACATTCTTTTAACCTAAGCGACCGTAACCAGCCATATACAATCCCGACTTGCCATTCTCTTCACAATCACCTTACTCCGTAGCCATTCGTGTGCGGCTCGGCATGGCTGCCGTTTTTTCTCATCTTCTCAGCATTCTCGTGCTCGTCTGCCTGAGCCTGGCGGTGAGTCGCGCTCAGGAGCAGCCGGTGGCCGACAAAGGCACGATCCGCGGGAAAGTTACCGATCGCACCGGCGCGGTCGTGGCCAATGCGGAAGTCGTGCTGGCTAGCGGGACGGGGGCAAGACTTGCCGTTCCGGTCAACGACAAGGGCCAATATTCGGTCACCGGACTCTACCCGGGAACTTACACGTTAACCGTTTCCGCAGCCCAGTTCGCCGATGTCGTGTTTGACAACATCACGCTGGCACCGGGGCGGCAGTTGACATTGGACGCAACCCTGCAGCCGGCAAACGCCAAGCCGGTAGCCGGTGCCGTCGCCTTACAACCGCAGGAGCAAAGTGGCGTTCATCGGGGGCAGAAACTTGCGGGAGACAGCGGCGCAATCAACGGGACCGTGACCGATCAAACCGGGGCCGTCGTGCCGGATGCGAAAGCGGTACTGACGAGCGCCACGGGGGAGAAGCTGGAAACCCAGGTCAATGACAAGGGTATATACGCATTCAGCGGGTTGAAGCCCGGTCTCTACAGGCTGGTCGTATCCGCACCCAACTTCGCTGACCTGCCGTTTGACGATGTGACGCTGACGGGCGGGCTCGAATTGTCGCTGGACGCTTCGCTCGTGCCCGGCAAGGCCAAGGCTGAAGAAGTGAATGTGGAATCCGGGGGCGTGGGGACGGTCGAGACCGAGACCGCCAGTGTCTCGGGCACGATTACACAAAAAGAAGTGGTATCGATCGGGCTGAACGGCCGCAATTTCACGCAACTGATTGCCCTCGCCCCCGGCGTCAGCAACCAGACGGGCCAGGACGAAGCAAAAGTTGGCGTGGTCGGCAGTGTGAAGTACAGCGTGAACGGGGGCCGGGTCGAGTACAACACCTTTGACGTCGATGGCAGCGACGTGCTGAACACGGGATTGAACGGGGCCGCCAGCACATTGATGGTTTATCCCAGCCTGGATGCGATTCAGGAAGTGAAAGTGCTGACCTCCAATTACGGCGCGCAGTACGGGCGCACGGCATCGGGCACGGTGCAGGTCACGACGAAATCGGGGACGCCCAAGTGGCACGGGAACCTCTACGATTTCGTTCGCAACGAGGCGTTCAACTCGCGCAACTACTTTGACGTTGTCTATACCGAACCGACCCTCCCCGGGCAGACTACGCCGGGGAAGATCATCGGGAACCATGCACCTCTTTACCGGCGGCAGGATTTCGGGGGCACGATCGGGGGACCGCTCTTCATTCCCCACCTTTTCAATACCAAGAAAGAGAAGACATTTTTCTTTTTTTCCGAGGAGTTCCGGCTGGAGAAAACGCCCGTGGAGTACAACCAAGCCGTGCCCGGGTTGAAAGAGCGTGGTCTGATCCTGACTCCGCAAGGAGTACAGAAGAACCTGCTGACGAATCCGAACACCGGGGCGGTTTACCAGGCCTTTGACTTTAGCGACGTATGCCCGATCGGCGGCGGTACCGGGCCTCTTTCCCGGGCGCAGTTCCCGGACTGTCCGGCCACCCTCGCTTCCAACGGTCTGGTGACATTTCCTAACAATCAGCTGAATGTCGATAAGAACGCGGCGACCATCCTGAACTCAAACCTCATCCCGTTGCCCAACGCCCCTTTTGGCTGCGATGTCAGTCTGACCAATTACAATCCCGCCAGTCCCGACCCGAGCGATCCCAACCGCTGCTATGACGCGAGCGTATCCCCTTCCACATACTGGCGCGAGGAGCTGGCGCGCGTCGATCAAACGCTGACCGACAAGCTCAAGGTTTCGTTTCGCTACATCCACGACGCCTGGGATACGTCGGTGCTGACCCCGCAATGGGGGGTGGTGCGCGATACGTTCCCCACCATTCAGAACCGTTTCTTTGGACCGGGTACAAGTCTGGTGGCGCGCGTGACCGACACCATCACGCCCACGTTGCTGAACGATCTGGTTCTCAGCTATGTCAATTCCAGCATAACCTTGACCGACCAGAACGGGCCGGGCGGCGCCGTGTTTCAACGAAATCCCTCGCTTGATCTGCCGCTGGTGGTTAGCAATCCCAGCAACCCCGCCGTTTGCAACCCGACCATCAGCGCGGACCCGGTTACCGGGTTGCCGCAATGCGCCATCGGTTACATCTTCAACAATGGCTTTGGCGGCAAAATGCCGGGCGTCAACTTCCTGGGTACGAATGCCGCTTATGGCGGCAGAGGTTTCGCGGTCGATCCCTCGTACATGCCCTGGGGCCACACCAATCCGACGTATGCCGTGCGCGACGACATTGCCAAGGCGATCGGCAAACACACGCTCGAATTCGGGGCGCAATATGTGTACTCGCAGCGTAATCAGACCAACAACGCGATTGGCGCGGCCTCTGGCGACCAACAGGGCCTTTTGACCTTCAGCAACCTGGCCAATAGCACAGGAAACGCTTTTGCCGACTTCCTGGTTCAGGATGTCAATTCGGCGGGAAATCCCTCCGGATTCATTCAGAGCTTCACGCAAGATTCGGCACAGGGGCGTTACTATCAGCGCTATCAAATCGCCGAGCCTTATTTCCAGGACGATTGGAAGATCACTCACAACCTTACGCTGAATCTGGGTTTGCGCATCAGCTTGTTTGGCACCTATAGCGAAAAAAATCGCAACGCATGGAACTGGGAAGCGTCACGATTCCAGGCCAAACAATTCACCGTGGATCCGACCTATGGAGAGCTTCTGAATAACAGCAACACGGTGCCCTTCGACCCCGTCACCTTCCAGCTGGACCCCGGCGTGGTGAGCGCCTTGGGCTTGGTTCGCTGCGGCTACAACGGCACGCCAGCCAGCTGCATGAGCGGACATTTGTTTAACCCGGCGCCGCGGGTAGGCTTTGCCTGGGATCCGTGGGGCGACGGAAAGACGTCGATCCGGGCCGGCTATGGCATCTTCTTCGAGCATGGCACCGGCAACGAAGCCAACACCGGCTCGCTCGAAGCGAGCGCGCCGACCGTGCTCAGCATGACGCAACCCCTTCCGGTTAGTTACATGTGCATCGGCAATGTCGGCTATGGGACCGCAGGCGAAGGAAACAATTCCGAATGTGCCAACCCGCTCGGGGGCACTCCGCCCCCGAGCGGCATCGCCTTTCCGCTCGACGTCACCTCCATCCCGACCAAGGCGATTTGGCCTTACGCGCAGCAATGGAGCTTTGGCGGGCAGCGCGAATTGTCCCACTCGTTTGTTCTCAATTTTGCCTATGTGGGGAGCAAGGGCACGCATTTGACGGTGGAGCGTCAGCTCAACCAGCTCAGGCCGTTGCCGCTGAGCGAGAACCCCTTCGGTCCGAACGAGCCACTGACGATTAGCGATTGCACCATCGACCCGGTCGACCCGAACGCCCACCCGGGAAACGCGGCGGCCGGGACTCCGTTTTTTCTGCAGAACGGAACCGTGGTGACGCCGCAGGATCCCGCCTACGTTCATTTGCAGGCGGCATGCACCAATATCTACACCCCGAACGTCAATTCCCTGCCCGGAAGGCCGTACCCCGGTCTGGCGAGAGTGCTCTCCTTGCAGAATGTGGCGGACTCGAGTTATCACGCGTTTCAGGGCACCGTGCGACACACCAGCGGAGGGCTGACGCTCGGCGTTTCCTATTCGTATAGCCACTCGATCGACGACGCTTCCGATCGCAGCGATCCGGTCTTGGTCGATTCTTACAATCTCCGAGAGAACAAGGCCAGCTCCAATTTCGACGAACGTCATCTGCTCAACGTCAGCTATGTGTATCAGCTGCCGTTCAAAAATTTTCGCAACTTCCTCGACTGGGCCAACGATAGCAAACCGCAGGACACGAACGCGCCGCCCCACGGGAGCTGTTGCTCGGCATTGACGAATCAGCTGGTGGACGGCTGGGAAATTTCCGGAGTCACGCTGATTGCTTCGGGAACGCCCTTCACGGTCATCAATAGCGCCGGCAACACAGGAATCTCCCTGACCGACAACGCCGGCGTGTCGAGCGGACTTGGCATCGCGGCCTCTTACCCGGATGTGATGCGCGGAATCGCTTCGCCAGGCCCGAACCCACAAAGCTTTGGGCCACTGATAGGCAATCCTTCGGAGTTCGTGGCGCCGCGGGGACTCACCTTCGGGGACGCGGGAAGAAATTTCCTAAACAATCCGCGACGCGTGAACTTCGACATGGCGGTGCTGAAGCATTTCAAACTCCGGGAATCTGGTCAGCTTGAGTTCCG
This sequence comes from Terriglobales bacterium, assembly GCA_049520935.1. Taxonomy (GTDB): domain Bacteria; phylum Acidobacteriota; class Terriglobia; order Terriglobales; family Acidobacteriaceae; genus Acidiflorens. The sequence continues at coordinate 46,163 of JBEKPJ010000012.1, forward strand.
GGCTGAGGCCTTCAACGTTCTGAATCACACTCAGTTTCGAATCTATGATGCCGACAACCCGGGCAGCACGGGCAATAACATCGTCAGTTGCTACGCCGGCCCGCTGTATTCCGCAGGGTTCAGAGGCAGCGGAGCCGACTGCGTCACCGGGGCTTCTTTCCTGCACCCGATCGATGCCCACCGGCCCCGCACCATTCAGTTTGGTCTCAAGCTAGGTTTCTAGAACGCGGAACATGGATGGATTCACAAAAAGTCGAGCCAACTGCGAGCCGAGCCGCGAGTCGTTTTCGCGGCGCTTTGCCAGAGCCGGGATGAAGCCTTTGCTGTTTTTGTCGCTGGCGAGCACGGTGATGCTTTCGGCGTGCGGGGGCGGAAGTTCCAGCAGCGGTTCCCAAACGCCCGAGACGCTCTCGGGCAACTGGCAATTCACCATGGCGCCCCCGACCGACGGGTCGTTCTTCGGTGGCCTGCAGGGCGGCTTTCTGATCGACAGCGACGGGTCGGTTTCGGGGGGAGCGGAGTATGCCGTCTCCCTGTCGCAACTTCTGATTCCGTGCAGCACCGGATCGGCTCAGATCACGGGATCGATCGACAGCAACAACGTCTGGACGCTCACGGCAGTAGCGGGAACCCAGACTTTCATTTTGAGCGGAACGCAGAGTCTCGATGGCTCGACCATCGTGGGTACCTACACTTCGCCGACCGGTGGCACCGCCAGCAACGGCACGCCTTGCGGCACCGTCCAGACGGGGCCGATCGCCTGGAGCGCGACGCTGGTTCCACCCATGACCGGACCGGTCCTAGGGAGCTTTCACAGCACGGGAGGCGCGGCCGGGCTGGGCGAGCAGGATTTTCTGCTGTCCGGCTCACTCACCGAAGGGCCCAACACCGGAGCCAGCACAGCTACGGTTACAGGCAATTTGAGTTTCATAAATTCACTCACCAATGCAAGCGACTATCCCTGTTTCTCTCTGGCGTCGGTGTATGGCCAAATCAGCGGCAATTCAGTCGCTCTCGAGCTTGTCGGGCCGGACGGATCGGACCTCGGCCTGATCGGCGAACCGGTCGGGTCCAATGGACTGACAGGGGTAAATCCCGTCACCTTTGCTTCGACCAGCGGCGGAGCGGTTCTGAACGGAGCCGGCCCATCCTATCTGGTGGCCACTGCGGCTTGCCCGGGGAGCCTCGGAAACATCGCTGCGGGCGGAGATTTTGGCGACATCTGCCTGGCTCTAAACGGTGCGAGTGCCTGCCAGTCGCCGATCACGCTCGCTCCATCTGCCCTAACCTTCGCCGTCCAGGCTCTGAACTCGCCTCCGACCAGCCAGACCATCACGCTGTCAAATACCTCGGGCGCCACTCTGGGCAGCGTGACCTTGAACCTAACGAATGACAGTGGAGCCAATAATTTTGCCGAGACAGACACCTGCGGGGTCGATGGCGTCCCTTCTCTGGGGCAAGCTGTCATTCTCCTTCCCGGGCAGTCTTGCGCTGTCACCGTCACTTTCACCCCGCTCGAGACCTGCGCGGCCGGACTGCCGCCGGCACAGTGTCCATCGGCTCTCACTGCCACACTGGTTGTCGCCAGTCCGAGCAGCGAAATGATCTTGACCGTGCCTGTCACCGGTACTGCGAGCAGTGCCCATGGCTCGGCGATTTCCGATTTCAATCCCAGCGCGGGAGTTGAGCATCATGCAGACATTGATTGAAGATTCCGGGTCCTGGCGGAGGAAGCGCGAACTTCAATCGCGGTTGGGCCGCGGAAACCGGCAGGCCCTGGGAATTTTGCTGCTCGCAAGCGCGGTCATCCTGCTTTCGTCGTGCGGGAGCAGCGGTTCGGCGGGCTCGCAGCCGAGCGCAACTCTGGCCGGCAACTGGCAGTTCACCATGGCGGCACAAAGCGACGGAAACCCGTCCGATCCGACCTTCGGCGGTGGACTGCAGGGCGGGTTCTTGCAGCAGAACAACGGTTCATTCTCCGGGCAGACGACTTACTCGGTTACGTCATCGACCTCGGCTACGGGACCATGTAACAGCGGATCGGCCCCAGTCACAATAACCGTCAGCGGCCAGAACGTGACCCTCACCGAAGTCGCTGGCACGCAGACATTTACTCTGACCGGGAGTCTGAGCGCGGATCAGTCGACCATGACGGGAACCTATACGTCAACGGCGGGAACTGCTGCTGACGGCTCTGCTTGCGGATACGCGGAGACCGGGCTGTCGTGGAGCGCGGTGTCGGTGCCGTCACTGACGGGATCGATCAGCGGGAGCTTCCACAGCACGAGCGGAAACTCGGGCCTGAGCGATCAGGATTTCCTGGTGTCGGGCTCGCTCACCCAGGGAGAGAACGTCGGCGCCAGCAACGCGACCATCACCGGCACGTTGAGCTTTATCGACCCTACCAGCAATCTCAGCGACTATCCCTGCTTCTCGATTGCCTCCGTGAACGGCCAGATCAGCGGCAATTCTGTCATCCTGCAGATCATCGGAACCAGCGGCATCACCGTAGGGCAGATCGGTGCGCCATCCGGCTCGCCGACCGGCGTTCAACCCGTCACTCTCGATTCCGCACAGGGCGGCTATATTCTTCACGGCACCGGGCCTTCCTACCTAGTGGAAACCCCCGCATGCACCGGGGGGGGCAGTCTGGCGGACACTACAGTCGCCGGAGACTCCGGCAATATTTGTCTGGGACTAAACAGTACCTCGACTTGCCAGCAGCCGATCACTCTGTCTCCGGCGGAAATAGCTTTTCCCGGTCAAACGCTCGGCGCAGCAGCACAGACGCAGACCATTACAGTGACCAACAACTCCAGTTCATCGCTGAATCTGAATTTGAGTTTCACAATTTCTAACAACACCGCGTTCAGATACGGCACACAATTGCTGTACAGCGATTTCAACGGCGTCCCGAATTTCAGCGCCCAAGACACTTGCGTCCCGGGAGAGGTCTTGTCGCCTTCCGGAACGGCAGGGACACCATTTTCCCTCGGGCCGGGTGCGTCCTGCACCGCCGTGGTGACCTTCACGCCACAGGAAAGCTGCCCTTGGCTCCCGTTTGCGCTCGCCGGAACGGGTCAATCGATCTCCGGAGCATCGCCCGAATATTGTCCCTTTCCACTCGACGCAAGCCTGGTGGTGAACAGCCCGGTGAGCGCGGACAGCGATAACAAGTTTGCCGTGCCCATCACCGGCATCGGGCTCAGTGCGATCCGACCCTCGACTGCGGAACTCGATTTCGGTGCCGAGGAGCAACTTCATCCCCCCGAAGCGAGCCTCCCTCAATCGCTGTCTTTCACCAACACTAGCCCAAACCCGGTCGAAATCCTCGAGGGAGCGGCTTGCGTGGGCGGCATTCTTCCGCATCCGGTGCAGACCAGGCCGGTTGCCGGACTGCAAGTGGTTGCCAACTATTCCGGCATCGCGAATTTCATCACCCCAGACGTCACCACCATCATCTACAGCTGCGACACCGATCCCGGAACCTTTCTGCCGAACTTCCAGATCTCCTCCGACACCTGCTCGGGAACCACCCTCGCTCCCCAGGCAAGTTGCAGTCTTTCGATTGCTTATGTTCCGCAGCCGAACACCGACGTAGGCGATGGTCTGGATGCCTTTGTCGAGCTGAATACACTGCAGTGTGCCGGCGGCGTTCCCTCCGAAGCGACCCCTTGCGAAATCGATAGCGGGCGCTTCCCGGTGGAGCTGAAAACGAATGGACCAAGCCCACTGCGCATGTCTCCGGGCGCCGGCCTCGATTTTGGTACCCAGTCCGCAGGCAAGAAAAGTGCCGCGCAAACGGTTACCCTGCTCAACGATCCCGACCTGGCAAGCCCTCAGACGGTCACTTTCGTCGGCAAGATCCAGGTCAGTGGCAATTACTCGGAGAGTGACGATTGTCCGGCGGCTTTGGCTCCAGGCAGCAGTTGTACTCTCAGCGTGATTTTCAAGCCGGGCGGCGTGGGGTTCTCTCCGGGAACGATCACCATCAACTACACGCCGGAACCCACCGGGCAGGGGCAATTTGTTTACCTGCGGGGTACGGGGCAATGATGGCCTGCCTTGCGGGCGCTCGGTCGATTGGGAATCGGCAGTTCAATCCCGGTCGGATCGAGCGGCGAGACAAGATGACGCACCGAATTCCAGGAGGTTGGGCAGTGGTCAATCCACGATGGATTCTCTTTCTTCCGCTGGCGGCAATGGCAGCAGTGCTCGCCGGATGCAGCAGCGGTTCCACGGCGAATGTGCAGAATCCTCCCCCACCGACACCGTCGAACGTCAGCATCGCCTGGCAGAGCGTGCCCGGAGGGTCACTGGCCGTCGGTTTCTCGGAGAATCTTACCGCCGTGGTCAGCAACGACCCGAACAATCCTCCGGTGGGCGTCGACTGGGCGCTGACCTGCCAGGCGGACCCCCACAATCAGTTGGGCCTCTGCGGCAGTCTCAGTGCGGTTCACACCCCGAGCGGCACCCCCACAACCTACACCGCGCCCACAACCATTACCGGCAACAGCACGGCCATCCAAATTGTGGCCTATGCGACCGCGGACCCGACGAAGAACCAGCTCGCTCTAATCACCATCTCCACCTTCAACAGCAGTTTGCAGGCGGGCAACTACGTTCTCGAGGCCCAGGGCGTGGACGCAAATCTCTTTCCTTACCAGTTTGCCGGCGTGATCGCACTCGATGGCCAGGGAGACGTTACGGGCGGCGAGCTGACAGTCAATTCCGGAGGGACGTCCACCGCAGCCAGCATCACCCCCCATGGCAGCAGCTATTTCATTGGCAATGACGGACGAGGAACGATAAACCTCGTCTGGAGCGCGGTTGCGAACCCCAACAGCACCGGCACCGAGACCTTCGCTCTGGTGTTCCTGAACAATTCGCGGAATCCGCAAGCGCTGATTTCCGAGATCGACAGTTTCTCGGCCACCGGAACCATGGATTTGCAGCAGGCCGCGACCATCGCGCCTCCCTCGGGCAGCTACGCCTTTGTGATGAGCGGCACCGATGTGATCGACAGCCTGCCGCTTGCTTTTGGCGGCGTGTTTAATATTCCATCAGGCCAAACCACTCTGTCGGGGGTGACCGATGAGCTCATCGCCAGCCATCAGAAGGTGAGCGACGGGCCTTTTCTCACCGGGTCGCAGTTATCGTCGGGTCCCGACGCGTTCGGTCAGGTGACCTTCACTTTGATCGGCCTGCTCGACGCCAGCCATCCAAAACCAGTGACTGCCGTATTGACCGGCTACATCGTGGATTCTGGCAATATAAAACTCATCGAGTCCGACACGGCTGGCGTCGGCAGCATTGCTGCCTTTGCTACCACCGGCGGATTTGCTCTCGCCCAGGCGTCAGGCAGTTTTGGCACATTCAATTCCGCCTCGCTGTCCGGAAGCTATGTGTTCGGCATCACCGGGGTAGACCTTTCCATCAATAACAGTGGCTACTCCCCGTCGACTTGGACCCAGGCGGGCTCATTCAGCGCTGATGGCCAGAACGACGGCGCACTGAGCAACGGATTCACCGACAGTTTCCTGCAGCTCAATTGTGTCCAGTCGACTTGTATAACAAACGGGACCCAGGGGGCCCAGATCAGCGCCGCCTTCACTGGGACCTATGCCGTCGACGCGAGCGGAAGCGGGCGCACCACGCTGACCGGTTTCAACTTCAGCCCGACTCCCGTTCCCGCGTACAGTCCCGAGCTCTTTCTCTATCTCACGGGCAATGGGACGCAAGGCCCGGCGGCGCTGGTGCTCGGGGGAGGCAATCTCGGGCCCGGGCCGAATCAGCACTATCCGTCGATCGGAACGGGAGTCGCTTATGCGCAAAATGGCTCGATAGCCTTCGCCGGCGATTACGGGTTCCGCTTCACCCAGCAGAATGGCAGCGAAAACGACGGAACTGCCCAGATCAATGCCAACTCGGCCAACACACCGGCAGTAAGTGGCATTGCGGACGCCAATATCGGCGGCGGTGTTTCCACGGATAACGGCTTCCTCGGCGGTTTCAGTACCCCGAACTCCGGCGGGCCTTTCGCGGGCACTCTCTACGCCAACCCCAACGCCCAGTTCAACGCCGTTTTCCCCCTGGCTCCCAGCCTCCCCATGGCCGTGAATTATTATCCCGTAGACGCCGATCACGGCTTCTGGATCGAAACCGACTTGGTCAGCCAGGCGACGGCACAGGTTTCTTTTGGTATCTATGCTGCGCGTACCCCGGTGTGCGCCTCCGGCTGCCCCTAGTGGCGTGACGGTAGCCAAATCGCCGACAGGCGCCGATGATGTCGAGAGAACCCGCGACCAATCCCGCCCCGCCCGGAACCGCTCGTTCTGCGGGGCAGTCCACGCCCAAAATATCTGCGACCATCGGGTCTTTTCTGCCATCGGAGTATGCGTCCCGGAACGCCGGCTGAGCCGGCTGCCAAAATTTCGTTGCGACCATCCGAGGAGTGCAAACGTGAGTCAAGACCAGTCCGAGAGCCAGACTGTTTCGAGAACCTTCCCGGTGGCCGATTTTTTGGGCATCGCCTTCCAATCCCGCTCTGCCGGAAGGGTGGTCGCGCAATTGCGACCGAGGCCCCGGTTTCGCAATCCGATGGGGACGCTGCACGGTGGCATCCTGTGTGACCTGGCAGATGCGGCCATGGGAGCGGCCTTCGCCTCGACGCTCGGCAGCGGCGAGAGTTTCACCACACTCGAGCTGAAGATCAATTTTCTTCGCCCGGTTTGGGACTCGCTGTTGACCGCGGAGGCGCTGGTGGTTTCGCGCGGGCGCAACGTAGGGCTCGTGGAATGCAAAATTGTGGATGAGAAGGATCGTCTGGTTGCCAAAGCGGCGTCGACGTGCATGGTGCTGGCGGGTGAAGCCGCGAAAAACCGGTGAGGTCGAAACTCCAGGATGCAATCTCTCGCCCCGCAGAGGGCCGAAAAACCAATGGCGCGTGCCGCCGAAACAGCCACGCTCTTTGTTAACGTTGCTTCGAAGAAGCCTCCCGCAAGGATGCGGTGCGCGAACCGAGGTCCGGCGACCGGACCGAATCCGCATCTATCGCTCGGCGGGAACCTCTGCCAAGGGGAGCCACACTTGAAAGCGCGTGTCGCCAGGTTGCGAAGTGACCTGGACATTGCCGCGGTGTTTTTTCACAATACGCTGGACCGTGTCGAGACCGAGCCCCGTGCCTTCACCCACTCCCTTGGTCGTGAAAAAGGGTTCAAAGATGTGAGGTTTGTTTTCCGGCGAAATCCCGGGGCCGTTGTCCCCGATCTCGACCACCGCGCAATCGTTGTCGCGGTAGGTACGGACCCGCAGTTCGCCATTTCCCTTCATCGCGTCGATCGCATTGTCGATGAGGTTGGTCCAGACTTGGTTCAGTTCGCTGCCGAACGAATTCACCAATAGGGGATCTGCCCGATAATCTCGCTGCACCGTTACACCGCGTTTCAGTTTGTGGTTCAGGATGATCAAGGTCGTCTCCAGGCTCTTGGCGAGATCGACGTTCTGCACCGGTCCCTGGTCCATATAGGTGTATTCCTTGATAGCCCGGACCAGGTCCGAGATACGGGAAGTGCTGCTTTCGATGGCGTTCAACAGATCCGCCACCTCGACCGAGGAGGCGATCCGGACCAAAGCGGCGCGGGCAACATCGGCGTCGAGGATCTCGAACAGGGGTTCGAGCACTTCCGGTTTCACATTTCTTCGCGCCAGGCCGGCCGACAGCTGCCACAAGTCATTCTGGCCATGACTGCGCAAGAGCGAATCGATCCGATCTTCCAGATCGCTGACGGTCAGCGCGTCGGCGGGAGGGTCATTCAATTGAGTAAAGGACGCTTCCAACTTCTCGATTTCCGCTTTCTGCGTAGAGGTAAGATCGCGCCTGCCGAGATCGTGACTTGCATCCTTGATCTTTTTCAAAACGTCGCGCAATTGGCTGGCCGCGCGATTGGCAGCCGATGCGGGGTTGTTGAGTTCATGTGCCAGTCCCGCGGAAAGCTTGCCTAAGCCGGCGAGGCGATCTCGCTGCTGTTCGATACGCGTGGCTTCGCGAACGCGGTCCGACATCAGACCCACCAGCCGCTTGGTCAACTCCGGCATCTTCTGCACAAGTTCGGGGAAAAGGGCAGCGGGAAATCGCAACAGACGGCTGTCTGTGATCGCGCGCCCGGTCACCGTAAACTGCTTCATCCTGGAAAACGGAAGCACGCCGGTAACATCGCCGGACTTCATGGGAATCACGATGGTTTGGCCGCCCAACTCCCCGCGGGCTTCCAGTTGGCCATCGAGAACCACGGTCATCGTGTCCGCGGGGTCGCCCTGACGCGCATAAATCTCGCCCGCCTTGACTGGAACCTCGCGCGACTGGCTGATAAACCAGTTGATTTGGTCATCGGGGAGATCGGCAAACGCAGGGACGCGGAGTAGTTCCGATGGATCAACCATTTACACTTTGCTCAAATATTGATGGATGAACTGCACGGCCACGGAGCCCTCGCCGACTCCGGAAGCGACCCGCTTGACCGAGCCGTATCGCACGTCGCCCACGGCGAAAATCCCCGGGACACTGGTTTCAAGCAGGAAGGGATCGCGGTCGGGCTCCCACCCCTTGGGCCGCTGACCGCCGCGCATCAGATCGGGGCCGGTCCGTATGAAGCCGCGGTCATCGCGCTCGATGATACCAGCCAGCCAATCGGTCTGCGGCAGCGCTCCGATGAAGATGAACATGGCACTGGCGGGAACGCGTTCTACCTTATTTGTGTCCGAGCAGAGGATGGAAACTTCTTCGAGATGCGAATCGCCATGGACCTCAGCCACATTCGCGTGCGCCCACAATTGAATGTTGGGCGTGCCCTGGATCTGATCAATCAGATACTGCGACATCGTGCTCGCCAGTGAACTCCCGCGCACAATAATGATCACGCGCTCGGCATATTTGGAAAAATTCATTGCGGCCTGGCCGGCGGAATTCGCGCCTCCCACGACATAGACCACCTCTCCCTTGCAGGACAGAGCTTCGGTCGCGCCGCCACCGTAGTAAACACCCGCTCCTTGCAATCGATCGATCCCCGGCGCCTCCAGCCGCCGCCACTGCACTCCGGTCGCGATCATCAGAGCATGGCAGGAAATCTCATGACCGTCGGCCAACTTGAGGATGCGATAGGAACCCTCGGTTCGCACCCCGACGGCTTCCTGAGGCGAGAGGATTTCAACTCCGAAGCGCTGCGCCTGCACCACCGCCCGTCGTGCCAGATCGCCGCCGCTCAGTCCGGTGGGAAATCCGAGATAGTTCTCGATGCGCGAACTCATGCCTGCCTGACCGCCGGGCGCCTCGCGTTCGATCATTACCGTGTGCAGCCCCTCGGACGCGCCATAGACCGCGGCCGCCAGGCCGCCGGGACCACCGCCAACGATCGCCAAATCATAAAAATCGGTTTGGGCCCGCGTCCGTAACCCGACCTTTTGTGCGATTTGCGCAGGTATACTGTCGAGCAATTTTGTTCCGTCGGGAAACAGCACGACGGGAATGTGGCTCGCTTCCCCTGCCAGGGATTCCAACAAGCGGATCGTTTCCGGATCGTTGGCTGAGGCCTCAACGTCGATCCACTGATAAGGCACGTGGTTTCGCGCCAGGAAGTCGCGCAGTTCGTAGGAGCGCGGTGACCACCGCGTACCCAAGACCCGGATTCCTTCGAATGCGGGACGATACGAGGCCTGCCAGTCGCCCAGCAAGTCGTCCAGTTGCGGATAAAGATGATCGTCAGGCGGGTCCCACGGCTTCATGAAAAAGTAATCGATTCCAGCTTGGTTGATGGCGCTGATAGCGGCATTGGTGTCGGCGTAGGCGGTGAGCAGGGCCCGCTTGGCATCGGGAAAAATCTGCCTCGCCTCCTGCAGAAAACCGACGCCGTCCATGTGCGGCATCCGCTGGTCCGCTAGCAGCAGAGCCACGCCATCGTTGCGCGACTTCAGCTGCTTTAGTATCTCCAGCGCCCCCTGCGGGGAATCGCTGCCGATCACCCGGTACTCGGCGCCGTATTGCGTCCGCAGATCGCGTTCGATCGCGTGCAAAACGTCAGTATCGTCGTCCACACTCAACAGAATCGGCTTTGCCATGATGGTTTCTAGCGTCGACGTCGGCAATTTGAGCCAAGGTCCATGGGCTCGCAAATCTGTTCTTTCCGATCTGCGGTGGACATGGCGCTCGCGCCCCGGTCAGGCCGCAATCTCGCCGGCTTCAACCTCGTCAATGTAACACCAGACCCAACTTTCTCCCCGCTCGATCGAGCGCATCAGGGGGTGTTGCGTTTGGTGGAAATGTTTGGTGGCGTGCTTGTTCTTGGAGGAGTCGCAACAGCCGACCTTTCCGCAAATCAGACACAGCCGCAGGTGAACCCATGTGTCGCCCGTTTTCACGCAATCTTCACACACATGCTGGTTGGTCTTTCTTACTTGGATCTGATCGAGATGAGTGCATTCCTCCGCCATCGGTTCCTCCTCCTGGGCTTGGCCGCTGACTCTCTATTCCGCTACCAGCAAACTCTCCGCAAATGGCCACTGCTCATCAATCCACTGGGCTCGGCAGCGAAAGCCTGCGGTGCCGGCCATGTGCAGCACTTCCTCGGTCGAATACTTGTGGCTGCTTTCCGTCCAGATGGTCTCACCTTTCTGAAACTCGACCTCGAGATTTTCGGCAGCGATGACCACCGTCTGCCGACGCCGGGACCGCAGATGCATCTCCACACTTCGGGTTTCACGATTGATTCGCGCGAGGTGCGAGAATTGCCTGAGGTCAAAGTTAGCATCAAGTTCTCGATTAATACGAGCCAACAGGTTGAGATTGAATGCGGCCGTTACTCCGAGCTCGTCATCGTAGGCCGCCAGCAGTTGCTGGTTCGGCTTTTCCAGATCCGTTCCCAGCAGAAGCGAGTCGCCACGCTCGAGAATTCGTCGAACTTCGGTCAGAAACTTCAAGCCGGCGAGGCCTTCGAAGTTGCCGATGGTGCTCCCCAGGAACAACACCAGGACTTGCTGGCCGCGCTTGCGGTACTCCGTGGCCACCTGCCGCAACCCGTCCAGGTATTCGCGTTCAAAACCAACCATGCTGATCGAGTCCATATCCCGGAGTTCCCGCTCGCACATGGCCAAGGCCGAGCGCGATATTTCGACCGGATAGTAGAACGTACGTTGCCGACGGCCCAGGGCCTCCAGCAGCGACCGCGTTTTCTTGCCGCTGCCGCTGCCCAGCTCAGCCACCGCCACCGGCATGGCCAGGCAGTCCACGATCTCATTGGCATGGCGCCGCAGCAAACGCTCATCGGCTCGGCTCAGGCCGTACTCGGGCAGACGACTGATCACCTCAAACAGCGCCGAACCTACATCGTCGTAAAGGTACTTGGAAGGGAGCTCCTTTTGCTTCGCGCGCGTGAGCCCCATCCGCACGTCCGCGGCGAATTCGTAAGTCGGGTCGCTGGCAATTGCATGGACAAGCATTCGTATTCCCTCGGTGGTCGCTCTTCTATTCAGTGGCTGACGCAGCGGAATCCCGCATACACATATTGGTAACGCGCCTGAAACCAGTTGCGGAACGAAGGCCGAAGCATACAACGGGCGGTGCGCGCCGAGCCTCCCTTCATGACGAAATGCTTGCCGTCGAAAAAATCCGCGGAGTACCCTTTGTAAAAGGGAAAGGGCGCAAACCCGGGAAACGCCGCGAAGGCCGTCGAGGTCCATTCCCACCCATTTCCCAAAAGATCATCGACGCCGAATGCGCTCCGGCCGTCCGGAAATGCATTGACCGGCGTGGGGTCCCAACCATCAAAGTCGAAATTGCCCAAGCCTCGGCCGGGCATTTCATCTCCCCAGGGGTAGATTCTTTCTTTTTCCCCTGCCGTGCCGTAGGCAGTGCGATGCCACTCGGCTTCGCTGGGGAGCGACTTCCCTGCCCATCGCGCGTACGCACTTGCCTCCGCGTGACTGACATAGACGGGCCAGGTGAGCGGGAGAGGCACTTCGCGGAACATCCCGCGGTACAGCCAACGATCGCCCGTGGCTTTCCAGAACACCGGATGCGATATACCTTGAGCGATTTTCCAATTCCAGTCTTCGTCGCTCCAAAAGGCGCGAGTCTCATAGCCACCAGAAGCCAGGAACTTCAAATATTCCTGGTTGGTCACTTTGTACTGGTCAATGGCAAACGCCGGGACATACACCCGGTGCGATTCGTACTCGTTGTCCCAACCGAAGGCTTCCGGGTTCGGGCGAAGCCCGAGGGTGGCGAGACCGGAGGGGATTTCCATCATTCGCGCCACCACGGGAATTGCGGCGAGGGACGGCTCCTGTTTTTGAGCAATCTTGCGGTCAAGCGGCAACTGATGCAACATGTAGGACAAGGTTTCGACATGCATCAAGCGGTGTTCGACGGCCACCTGCAGCAGAGTATCGAGGAGTAGAGCGTCCGCCGAAGACCCGCTGCGCGGCTCGTGGTGCCGGCCAAGCTGCTCTTCGAGCGCAGCGCGAACGCCGCCCGCATATTCGCGCACGGCTTGCACGGAGGGCCAGTCGGAGGGCCGGTCGTGGGGGAGTTCCCCCTTCACCGGATCGATGCCGAAGGCAAACAACCGATCGAAATCCGGATGCGGGCTCGTTCGGTCAAAGACCTTCGCCTGCAGCAAGTTCCAATCGAATGCCTCCAGGTGTCCCAGGTAAAAAATGATCCGATGACGCTCCGGGATCGGCCGATCGTAGAGGGACTCGACCGGAAGCAGGCGGAACAAATCGTCGCTTTGCCGCTGCGCATCGGACAACCGCTCCAGGAGCCCATCGCGCGTCGCGGGACCACTTCCCGTGGCCAGCATTCGAACCTCCTCAACCGTCCCTGCCCCGCAACCCGGACCGCAGGCGAGCACAAGGGTGACAGCGATTCTTAGATGACACACCCGCGAGCATGGGTGCAGAGAATACGGAGATTACTTCCGAGGCCTATCCCACCGCTCGGCAATGGGGTAGTGCCTCAGTTTGAATTTTCAACCCACAGGAGCACAAAACCTCCGACCAGGAAGACGCAAGCCCCAGCAAAGGTTATCCAACTCCCGACGACAACTTTGCGCTGCCTCTCTTCCCGTAATAAATGGGCGCGCGAAGCCGAAGGTTTCTCTGGGACTTTGAAGCGACGCAGCTTAGCCGTCAGCCAAAACCAACTGACTGCCCCGATGAAGCAAACAATCACTGGGAACTTAACAACCGTATGGGGCATACCTCAGTTTGCAACTCTTTGTCTTGTAGAAGCCGCGCGGTGCTGGTTTAGGAGCGTAGCGATCGGCCATCATCACGATTTCCTCAAGACTCCAAACATGGTCGCTCAGGCCGCAAGCCATTGCCGGGGTGATTCTCAGCGTCTTGTGAATTCTGGCGAAATTGTAGTGTACGGCGTCGATCGCAACCATAGCCGCGTGATTCTGAATTTTCTTGCTGAAAGCGTTAGTCAGACGAGTGAAGCGCCTCATACCCATTCGCATACTCAGATTGTGGCGTTCAACGTAGGACGTGCTGACATGCTTGGGGTCCGGATCGCCGCTCACAACTTTCAATTCGCAGCCGATACAACGCGCGGGAGAATAGCGCCGCGTTTCTTCGTCGGAAGGTGCGCCGTAAATCTTTTGCAGTTGCGCGTAGTCTACCCTATGAAAATTCAAACTGAGGCACTACCCGGCAATGTCTCGGAGCTCCTTAGCAACAGTCCCTCCGGCTGCCGGGGCACCTGGCGGGGCGGCCGTGGAGCCGCGGCTGGTTATTTGGGAATCTGAAACAGGACTTTGTAGCCGCGTTGGAAGGCTCGCAGGTGAGTCCGCATGGCTTGGCGTGCTCGGCTCGGGTTTCGCTGCTTCAAGATCTCGAGAATCGCCCGGTGCTGGTTGTAGGCGAGCTCGGTTCCTGCCGGCAGAAGCAAGCTCTTGGTGATCAGTTCTTCGAGTCCGTCCCGGATATGTTTCAGCAGTTCGGCGAGGACCTCATTCTTGCTGGCCGACGCAATGGCCAAGTGGAAGCGCAAATCGAGCTCCCTGAATCCTTTGCCGCCCGCCTCCATGGCGGATTTCATATCGGTTACGATTCCTTCCAGGATCTGAAAATCCTGCTCCGTCGCCCGTTCGGCGCACAGGCCGGCCACTTCGGTCTCCAAAAGCAGGCGCGCTTCAGAAAGATCGGTTACATTCTTTTCCGTGTTAAGAACTCCCTTCGCCAGCAGGGGCCCGTCCATGTACCGGGATCGTTGGTCGGCAACGTAGCTGCCTCCTCCGGCGCGCATTCGAATCATTCCGATGAAAGCCAGCGACTTCAAAGCTTCGCGCAGCGTGGACCTACCTACGTTAAACACCTCGCAGAGCTGCGCTTCGGAGGGAAGCTTCTCGCCTGGCTGCCAGCGTTTAGCCTGCAGTTCCGATGCAAGCTGCATGGCAACCTGTTCGCTGAGCGTGGTTCTGGATACCGGCTTCAAAGTCGCCACCCCGCTGCTGCCCATGGACAGAACTCCTGATATACGCCAGCTTCTTGCTGCCGCCCGAATTGGACGCCACGATCGGCGTCGGCCCCCCGTTTGTCTGTTGTCAGAATAGCAGACAAGTAGCACGGTCGCCCACGGCTTCGCGAAAGGGTCATTGAAAACCGGTTTTTTCGATGGAGGTTGGGGCTACAGCAAACCTCGGAGCCGTCGCACTTGGGGAATACCAGAAAAGTTGTCAGACAAGCTGATAATATACTTGACATACATATGCTTTTAAGGCATAACTGGAGACCGCACTCGTCCCCGTCAGATGAGGGAGGGCCGCATGGCCGCGAAATCACAAGATCTGCCCACCGCAACCCCACCGGGTTCAGGCAAAGTTTCCTCCCCGCCGTCTGTCCATCGCGTCGCTTGGGTCCTCGCGATTCTGGTCTCGGCCGTCGCCGCCGTAGCCATTCTTCGCATGCCCGTGCCGACATCGCCCTGGTCGCAGAACTATGATCCGACCGGCCATTGGTGGCTTTCCACCCTGGTGGCAGCGTTGCCGATCGTCGTACTGCTCGGTGCCCTCGCATTATTGCACGTCAAAGCGCACTTTGCCGCCCTCCTCGGATTAGCTACGGCGCTGGCGGCAGCAATTCTTGTCTTCCACATGCCGGCCGGGCTGGCGGCGACGACGGCCGTGTATGGCGCCGGATACGGGCTGTTTCCGATCGGCTGGATCATCTTGAACGTCATCTTTATGTACCAGCTCACCGTCGAGTCGGGACGCTTTAAAGTGCTGCAACACAGCATGACGGGAATCACGCAAGATCGCCGTCTGCAATTGTTGCTGATCGCCTTTTGTTTCGGCGCTTTTTTCGAGGGCGCCGCGGGATTCGGAACACCCGTCGCCGTGACCGCGGCACTGCTCATTGGTCTCGGCTTCGAACCGCTGCAGGCATCGGGCCTGTCGCTGATTGCGAACACCGCTCCGGTGGCGTTCGGCGCCTTGGGCACTCCCCTGATTGCGCTCGCCAAAGTCACCGGCATGAGCGAACTGATGCTCGGCGCGATGGCGGGCCGCATTTTGACGCCCTTCTGCATCCTGGTTCCGTTCTGGCTGATCTGGGCCTTTGCCGGTTTCGCGGGGATGATGGAGATCTGGCCGGCCATCCTGGTTGCCGGCGTTTCCTTTGCGATCCCACAGCTGCTCGTCTCCAATTTTCATGGTCCATGGCTGGTGAACATTGTCGCCGCCGTGGTCTCGATGATTTGCCTGATTGCCTTCCTGCTGATCTGGCACCCGAAAAAGATTTGGACTTTTGCAGGAGAACAGAGCAAGAATGCTCGCGCCGCCCACGGGTATAGCCGCTCGGAGGTGGTCCGCGCCTGGATCCCGTGGGTCATCCTCAGCGTCGCGGTTTTCGCCTGGGGCACACAGTCCGGCAAGAATCTGATGAACACTCCCGAAAAGATATTCCCGTCCCTATCGAGCTGGCACACGCTGCCGAGTGCGATCACCAATCCGTCATTCCCGGTAAGGGGGCTGAACAACTGGGTGCAGCGCGTGCCGCCCGTCGTGCCCAAGCCGGCGAAAGAACCGGCGGTGTTCGCGCTCAACTGGCTGAGCGCAACCGGGTCCGGCATTTTGCTGGCGGCAGTCTTGTCGGGCCTGGTGATGGGCGTCAGCATCCCGAATATTTTCAAGATCTACGGACACACCATCGTGAAGGTGCGATTCTCGCTGTTGACCATCGCCGCCATGCTGGGTCTCGGGGTCCTGACTCGTTATTCAGGAGTGGATGCCACCATGGGCCTCGCCTTCGCCCGCACCGGCACGCTGTACCCGTTCTTCGGGACCCTGCTCGGCTGGCTGGGCGTGGCTCTGACCGGCTCCGACACGTCGTCGAACGTGCTGTTTGGCAGCCTGCAGAAAATTACAGCGCAGCAGATCGGAATTTCACCCAGCCTGATGGCGGCGGCCAATTCCTGCGGCGGCGTGATGGGCAAGATGATCGATGCCCAGAGTATCGTCGTGGCGAGCACTGCCACGCAGTGGTACGGACACGAAGGCGATATCCTGCGCTATGTCTTTTGGCACAGCCTGGCTCTCGCCGCTCTGGTGGGCGTCTTTGTGTCCCTCCAGGCCTATGTGTTTCCTTTTACTCGCCTGGTGCTGCGATAGCTGTGCCGGCCGAACTCCAGTCCCGGTTGGACAGGATGGCAAAACGCGTGATGAGGTTTCGCCGTGCGCGGTAAAGTATCCCTATTCGTTCCTTGCTTCGTCGACCAACTGCTTCCCGAGGTCGCCGTCGACACTGTCCAGGTGCTGCGCCGAGTGGGCTATGCCGTCGAATTCCCCGAGAATCAGACCTGTTGCGGCCAGCCTGCGCTCAACACCGGATACTGGGGCGAAGCGCGTCCCTGTGCCGAGCATTTTGTTCGCGTGTTCAAAAACGCCGAGGTCGTGGTGTGTCCCTCCGGGTCCTGTGTGAGCGTAATCCGGCTGTTTTATCCGGAACTGCTGGCTCACACTTCATGGCGCGCGGATGCCATCTCCCTCGCCGGCCGCACCTTTGAGTTCTCGGAATTCCTGGTGAAGATCGAGTCGGTCACGCAAGTCGGCGCAAGTTTCCCGCACACGGTCGCCTATCACGCTTCCTGCCACGCGCTGCGCGAACTGCAACTCGGCAGTGAACCGTTGCAGCTGTTGCACGCGGTCGCGGGGTTGAAGCTCATCCCCCTGGTCCGCTCCGAGGAATGCTGCGGCTTCGGGGGAACCTTCGCCGCCAAGTTCGCCGCCATCTCCGGCGCCATGGGAAACTCCAAGGCTGACAGCGTCGTCGCGAGCGGCGCCGAGTTCGTGACCGCGGTCGATCCCAGTTGCCTCATGCACCTGCAAGGCATCCTCGACAAACGCCAGGCCACGGCTCGCACCATTTCTCTCGCCAGCATCCTTGCCAGTCAGAGTCTGGCCGGAGGGCCGGCACCAGTTCCGGCCCGGGAGAAACCGTGAACCCAACCGCGGCCCAGCGCTTTCTGGAGAATGCCGCCCTGAAGTCGGCGGACCTGGTCCACCGCGAGATCATCCGCCGCGGCATGGACAGCTACGACGCGGCTCACCTCCAGGGGCGCGCCCGAATCAAGGACTGGGAAGCTGCCCGCGCGCGCTGTCAGGAAATCAAGCGCGAGGCCATCGATCACCTCGATCGCTACCTTCTCCAGTTTGAAGAACAAGTGGTCGCGCGCGGCGGCCAGGTTTACTGGGCCGCCAATGCACAGGAAGCCTCGAGCTATGTCACTGACCTCGCGCTGCGGCTTGGTGTGCGTACCGTGGTCAAATCAAAATCCATGGTGACGGAGGAAATCCACCTCAGCCGGGCGCTCGAAAACGAAGGCATTACGGTATGGGAAACCGACCTGGGCGAGTTCATTGTGCAGCTCCGCAACGAAGGCCCCTACCACATTGTGACCCCTGCGATGCACCTCAACCGCGGGCAAATTGCCAACTTGTTTCGCGAGAAATTGGAGCCGGGCATCACCAGCGACGATCCGGCCGACCTGATGGCGGTCGCACGCCGCAAACTGCGCGAGGCTTTTTTTACCGCCGAGATGGCCATCTCTGGCGCAAATTTTCTCGTTGCCGACGCTGGCGTGGTGGCCATTTCCACGAACGAAGGCAACGGCCGCCTGTGCACCAGCGTTCCGCGCATCCATGTCGTGGTCACGGGTATCGAAAAAGTGATCCCGCGGCTTGAGGATCTGGCCGTGTTGTGGCCCGTGCTCGCGACCTCCGGCACCGGACAAGGCATCACGACCTACAGCACGATGATTGCCGGCCCGCGCCTGCCGGGCGAAATCGACGGCGCGGAACAATTCTACGTGGTGCTGGTGGATAACGGACGCAGTCAGCTGCTGGCGGACGCTGAGCAGCGCGAAGTACTGCACTGCATCCGCTGCGGCGCCTGCCTCAATATTTGTCCCGTTTTCCGCCACGTCGGAGGACACACCTACGGCACGACTTATCCCGGACCGATCGGCAGCGTACTTACGCCGCATCTGAATGGAATCCGGGAATTCAAACATCTGTCCTTTGCATCCTCACTGTGCGGCGCTTGCAGCAGTGTGTGTCCGGTGAAGATCGATCTGCATCACCACCTGCTGCAGAACCGCCGCAACGCCACCGAAGCGGGCGCCACCGCTTGGAGCGAGCGTCTGACTTTCCGCATGTGGCGGCTCGCCATGGTTCGTCCGTGGCTCTATGTTCTAGGCGGCTGGTGGATGCGCCGGGCGCTGCGAATGCTTTACCGCCTGGGACTGGCCGGAACCGTCCTCGATCCAATGCGGGCGTGGAACCGTCATCGCGGACCTGTGCCGCTTCCGGCGGAATCGTTCCGCGCGCGCTGGAGAAAAGACCATGCCGCAAAATAAGCAGGCGAGAACGGAAAAAACATCCGCCGGAAACCCGAGCCGTGACCTGATCTTAGGCCGCATTCGCCAGGCATTGCTCACCTCGGCGCCAGAGCTGTCCGCCCCTGCGGCACCATCCGGACGCGTCATCTTCGAACCCATCCACAATCCGCTCGAACGCTTCCAGCAGGAATGTATCGCCAACTTGACAGAATGTGCACTCACCACCGATTTTGTCTCCAGCGCGCAACACCTGGCGAAGGTTCTGGCATCCCTGCCCGCCGGAGAAGCGTTCGTGCAAGACGATTCCGCGCTGCGCCGGCTCGTCGAGTTGACCTCGCCCGCAAGATCGATCCGCTGGTCGAGCGAGGGCGCGCCCCGCGAAGCTTCTCAGGTCACGGTAACGCTTGCCGAAACGCTCATCGCCCAGACCGGTTCGATTCTGGTGAGCGCTTCCTGCGGCGGGCGTGGCGCCTCGGTGATCGCCCCCTGTCACATCGTTTATGCGACCGTGGCTCAACTGGTTCCCGATCTGGCAACGGCTCTCGCCCGCATCGGGCAGGAACGGAAACTCGACCGTCATTCGTTCGCCTGTGTCATCAGCGGCTCCAGCCGCACCGCCGACATCGAAAAAATTCTGGTGCAGGGTGCACACGGACCACGCCGGTTAGTGGTCATCCTGCAAGTCGCCCTCTAGCGACGCCACTCTGTCGACAACGAAGCGGCGCAGCAACGGACGCGCCGTCCTCGGCAATCCCACGAAACGCGCCTCCCTGCCGTTCAATAGATCCCGGGAAGCACTTTGGCGGTTGTTTGCGAGTATGCTTCGTAGCTGGAACCAAACATCGTTCTCAAATGAAGCTCCTCGACCGCGATTTGACGGAGCAGGATCACCATCCACACGGCGGCCAGCAGCCACCCCAGGAAACTGGCCAGCGTCAGGGCGAGCGCCAACCTGGCCACGATGGCTGCCGCATACCGCGGATGGCGCACATAGCGATAGGGTCCGCAGTCCATGGGAAGCAGCCCGCGATCTCGCCAATTGAAATACCTCGCCAGGTAGACATCGGTCCAGACTTTCCCAATCGACGTCGCAAGATAGAGACCGAGCCCGAAGCTCTGCAGCACCGGCTGTTGCAGCTCGGGAAGCAATCGCCAATGCCCATAGTCCAGAAAAATGGTCAAGTCGGCCACCATGAGAAGAGCGATCCAGTGCGGTCCCTTTGGATCTGAATCGAGCGCCCACCACTGCCGCATCAGGGATTTCGAGCGAAACACGCTCCGACTTGACCAGACCGAGTGGAATACGCTCAGGAGCTTCAAACACAGGTAGCCTCCCGCAAAGAAGTCGACCCTCACCCAGGGATGCGGCCTACCCCAGCGAATGAGGCAGAGCAACGCCAAACCGACATAACCGAGCGATCCCAGCAGGGTTTTCCAGAATCGAGCGTTCATTGGTCTTCCTCTCGGGCGTGGTTAAGCAGCAGATCGCGAACGATGTTCGCGGCCATGGCCGGATCTTCCCCATAGGACAACTCATACGAGGGCAGCTTTGCCAACGCGGCGACCGACGCAGCGTGTTGCGACCGAAAGCGGTCGCCGTCCCGGAAAAGTAGGCTGGCGGAAAGGTGTCGGGAAAGTTCGCCGGCGCTCAAGGGAAGCAGACGAGGCGAGGTTGCAGCCGCCCGCTGCAGTAATACCGAGCAGAGCGGCGTCACGCTGCGTGGACGCTTGCGTTGCAATTTGCTCTTGTCGAAGTAATAGAAACTGAGATCCCCATACGACGACGCGTGAACCTGGGGGCGAAGGTCGGGGAAGAATTCGAGCGTTGTCGGACGAAACACCGCCGGGAATGGGTCGCCCCAGGCTCGGACGCCAGAGGAAGCGGGCTCCAAGAAAACCACCTGATCGGCAAAAAATTCCATACCCTGCATTGCGGCCACGTAACTCGCGGTGGTCTTACCGCTGTTCGGCTCCCCGAGAAGCAGGACACCGGTTCCCCCCAGGGCAACACAAGCTGCGGACAGGCTCGTGAGCCCGAGGCTGGCGGTGCTCATGCAAAACAAGAGATCGAGTGGAGGCCGACTGATGAATCGAGCGTCGCGCGCTTCTGCAAACTCTGCATCCAAGAATGCGATTCCCAGTCGCGTGTCTGCGTCGGCAGCCAGAAAACTCCGCTGCCCCATGTTCACGAAGTTGAGGTCGGTGTCAGAAAATGCCGAGGTGGGTGCTCCCGGACCGGTGAAACCCTCGCCTTCGCTCACCACGCGCCATCTAAATTCGGGCTCGCTCTGCGGCACTTGTCGATAAGACCCGAAGAACTGGAGTGTGAGATCGAGAACCCGCCGGCTATTGGTCTCCACGCGTACGATCTTTCCCATCAGCTGCAAGTTGATACCGAAGGGCGTGGGAATGAAACGGCGAATTGGGTCCAGACGGCCGCTGCCACACTGGACGACTGCGGTCGAGCGCGTTTCCTCACGTCGTTCTGTGTATTTTACGAATGGCATCCTGCAGGATGGTTGGGAACCGATTCGAAATTGGCGAGTGAGCCGACGGGCAACCTGGACGGGATCGCCGCCATATTGCAGCCGCCAGCAGGGGATTTCGATCAATCGCTCGATCACTTTCCACTGCTGCTCAACCAGGCGAGGAGGCTCGGCCATAAGTTCCCGGTCGATGACTTTTGCGGCCTCCCGTGGAGACATCCGAGTCATGCAGAATTTTGGCTCTTCCGATTGCTCGAGAAAAATCAGACACTCCGGTTGGCAGCACCTGGCTCGCGTCCGTCCAAACTGAAGTGCGGGCTCGAATCGCAAAATCGACTCGCCGTTCTGGACTCCGGTGGGCGTGCGCTTCTTCAGTTCTTCGAACCACCCTCGAGCCTCCAGGCGCAGTTTCACGGACGCGGCAATCCCCCATGCGGACAACTTCTCCCCTTGTCGCGAACAATACGTTCGATCGTCGGAGAGAAACGCGAGCCCGCTGCGCACCAAAGCCATCGCCAGTGTCGACTTTCCCGACCGCGAAGGCCCCGCGAGAAGATATCCTCGGTTGCCGTTCACCACGCACGAGCAATGAAGTTCTACGATTCCAACCGAGGCCGCTACCACCGACATGAGAACCGGAAAGATTACAGCCTTCCAGTGCTCTCGATCCGACCCCATATTGGTCGAGAAACGCCCCAGCACGCATCGCTTGGATGAATCGACAAGCATGGAACTGTCGGAATCAAAGCCGGCAAACACCAGATGATCGAGTCCTCGGACATAAGGCTTTGGCCACGGAGGGCGTGATGAAGACTGCGGATCAACCCACAGACGGAGCGCGAAGTCGGTTCCCCGGGTAGAGGACTCGACAGGCAAAAAAGCCTCCTCCGCAGCTTCCAGGATGGACTCGCAATTGGTCTGGAGAGCACACACGGCCCCCGCGGCCAAGAACCGCCGATGAAGGGGCGTGCTGGCGTTCCGGCGAAAAAAGTCTCCCGCCGTCATGACCGAATCCATTTCTGCGAACTCCAACTCAAACTCATCCCCCCGCTCGCCTCCTCTCCCTCAGAGTCGTCCGCGATTGTCGACAACCCCTTGTTGCCGCTCGATTGAGCCACAGCCAGCGCGGAATCTCACACAGATACCGCAAGCCCGCACCGGCGTGAAAGACGATTCGATAAAACAAGAACTGTCGGTGCCGCCACTGCGAGTCCAAAAGCTCGGCGGGCCGCTGCCGGATCGAACGAACGATCTTCGCCGGTCGGGTCCAGGGTAATAAGCGTCGGCGCAGGAAATGCCTGCGCCGACTCGGATCGGGCAAAAACTGGCAATGCAGGAATACAACCAGCTTGGAAGTTGAGAATAGACTCAGTTCGTAAATCGGCACTTTTTCAAAAGCCAGACGCCGGCCATAGTTTTGCAGCCACACCTTCACCGAAGGAGACAGCTCGGTCCTCCACTTCTGCACGACCGAGGGCAGTGGGGCTTGGAAAAACTGCACCGCCAACTCCGCAATGATGGCCACGAATTGAGGGAGCAAGACATCCGAGGCGGCGCGCTCCTCGACCTGCTGCCAGAACAACGCGTGCTGCGCACGATGACGGAGACAATGCGCGATTTCATAGAACCAGGACATCCGGATCGATCCGCTCAGCACGTGTTGCATCACGTGCAGGACTTGCAGCATAAACGCATCGTCATCGCGCAATGCGTGGAATCGCGTTCCTCGCCACTCGCGCTCGATCGTCTGCCGCGGAGAAAAGAGCGGACCGGTAAGGGCTATACCGTGCTCTTCCGGTCTCCAGAGGGTCAAATGCAGCTCAATCACGAACCGCCCCTTGGCTTCGTACTGATCGCTCCCCGTCGCGGCCAGTGGTATCGGAGATTTCCAGAAAATCCACTCTTCAGATGATTCATGCGACTTGAGGAAATATCCCAGTTCGCCAAGCACTTGCTGTGCTGCCGGCACCGATTCCCGGTCCACCAGATAGTCCAGGTCACTTTGCTGGCGCAGGCTGGCATTGGGGCAGAACTCAGGAACCAGAGAAAAACCCTTCACCACGGCATAGCGAACTCCCGATTGACCGAACCTGTCATTGAGAACTGCAAACTGGCTCGCCATTTCATCGACTCGCTGCCGATTGCGGAAATCGTTTTGCTGCAAACGTGACAGTACCGCGGATGGAAGTTTCCGATCGTCGTGGGTGTCGCGCAGTTTCTGCAGCAAGTAGAGAGCGAGATTCATGTTGTCCAGCCACGCGAAGGTGTGTTCCCACTGCCGCAAACTGAAATTAGGAGGCGCAGGTTGACGCTCGTCGCTTTCGCCGGAAAAGCTCAGATACCGGATTATGGTTTCCGCCAGCTGTCGATTCATGATGCTATTTCAACCCGGACTCCAGAGCGACCAAACCCGGGTTCCTGGCCCCCGGATTCGATTGGTGAATTCCCTGCAAGTCGCTCACGATCCGCCCTCCCGCAAAGTGCATCTCGCGAGTACGCAGTTGCCGCGCATACGCCAGGTCGTGACTGACAAGCATTACGGTCCGTCCCTCCCGGACGGCGCCGCCCAAGATTCTGGCCAGGCATTTCCGCCGAAATTCAGCGTCGGCTCCGTCCAGCAACTCATCCACCAACAAGACATCGGCCTCGACGAGGGCCGCCACAGCAAATGCCAAGCGCACACACATGCCCCTTGACCAGCGCTTGATCGGCAGGTTGAGGAAGCGCTCGACCCCGGCGAAAGTCACAATCTCCTCAAACTTTCTGCCAATCTCGGCTTTCTTCATGCCCAAGATTGCGCCGTGTACGTAGACATTCTCCGTTCCCGTCAATTGACCATGGAAACCCGCTCCTACGTCCAGCAGGGGCACGACTCGACCGCGGATTTCCGCACAACCCTCGGTCGGTTCCGTTATGCACGAGAGAATTCGCAGCAATGTGGTCTTGCCGGCGCCGTTGTGTCCGAGCAAGGCCACGACTTCACCACGCCGAATTTCAAAAGACGCTTGCCGCAGTGCCCAGTGTTCGCGCCGGACAGGATTGGCCAGCATCGTGAGGTCATGTCGCGCACCGAACACGCGGGCGCAATGGCAAGTCAAGGTTTCGCGAAAGTCCAGGGAACCCCGGAATTGCTTCAGGGGGTACCGCTTGCCAAGATTCTCGGCGCGAATCGCAAGATCACTCATGTTCAGACCACGTCCGCAAAGCTGCGTTCGACCCGGCGGAAATATAGACAGGCCACCCCGAGGAACCCCAACGTTATCCACAGGGAATCGACCAGCCGTCCGACGGCAGGATCCGCGCTCTGCAGCAAGACCGACCGGAAACCTCCGACCACATTGGCCATGGGGTTCAGTCCGCTCAGCCAGCGGAAACGCGAAGGAACCAAGGCGCCGGGATAAACCACCGGAGTGACGAAGAATAGCAACTGCAGAAAGAAGGGAACGGTGTAGCCTACGTCGCGATAACGGACATTCACGGCCGACAGAAAAAGACCGGCTGCGAAAGACGCCGCGAGCGCCAGGACCAGAAAAGGAACCATCCTCAGAACCACTTCCGGAGCCAGCCGAACCCGGTAACCGAACATCATGATCAGCAGCAACAGGCACTCGATTGCAAAATCGGGGACTGCGCTCAACACGCCGGTCAGGGGCAGCATTAATCGGGGTACACGCGCGCTGGTCAGCAGGTACTGATTTTCCACCAGACTATTGCTCGACCGCATCAGGCCGCGCGCGAAAAGCTGCCAGGGAGCCCACCCGCATAGTACAAACAACGGGTAGGGAACGCCCCCGGTGGGCACTTTGGCGACTCGGCCAAACACCAAAGTAAACACAGCCACGCCGAGGGCTGGCTGCAAGACCGCCCATCCCAGTCCCAGAATCGTCTGCTTGTAGCGCACCTTGATGTCCCGCCACAGGAAGACCCCGAGCAGGTGTCGCCCCTTCCACAATTCCGACCAAGCCCAGGAGAAGGGCGGGTTGGTGGTGATCCGACAAACGCCGGTGCCGGCAGTCTCGGTCACGCAGCGGCCCTGGCTGGCTGCTAGGCCCATCGCCGTCTTGCGCATGGCTGACTTTCTCCTGACCCCACTCGACTTCAATTTTCCGATCGCCCGGAGCCACCCGAGAGATGCAGAATTGCGATCGCCGGCAGCGCACACGCGGCGTCGAAGAACCCTGCTTTGCCGGCGCAGGCAAACAGCGGGCGCTCAGGCTCACCGAGAAAGCATTCCAGCGCCTGCACGAGTTCAAATCCGGCACCGCCAAAGACCGTGACCATGTCCTGCGTGGAATGGGGCGCGGCGTCGATCTGGTGAGCACCTTGGGCATCCCGAAATCCCACCCGCCAACCGGCAGAGTAAGCCGCCGGGTGAAGTCCGGTGAGGAAAAGATCCGCAGGCTGCCTCAGCACGCGCCAACACTCCCGCGCCAGTTCGCCCAGGTTCCCGATGTGCTCCACCGCAAACGAACATAGCGCCAAGTCAAACTCATGGCTGGCAAGCGGGAGATGCAGGCAGTTGGCGCCGGCCAAGCGCCCCGCAATGGCGGTCTTCGCTTGGGCCACGGCCAGCATCGCCGCCGATGAATCAATTCCCACTCCCAACCTCGGATTTGCGGCCAGCAAGGTCTCCAGCCAACGCCCCGTCCCACACGCCAGATCGAGCACCCGCTTCCCTGCCACGTCCGGAAGTAGCGGCCGAAGGCAACGCTGTTCGAGGGCCAGCAGTGGGTTCGGACTCTGGTCGTAAGTGGCTGCCCATCGCGCGTAGCCGTCTTCGACAGAGACACGGCGCGGGATGGCATCCGATCCCGAGACCTGCCGATCGGTCACCGGCGCGCTCCTCGGATGAGCGCTCACAGGCTCTCCACCTTCGGCCTTCGCAGGTCGATCATGCGCTGCGTCCACCTCAGTTCGAAAGGTAGCGAATAGATACCCAGTTCGTAGCGCCAGGCACTCAAGGCCTTCAACACCACTCTCCCCCATTTGGGCAGGCGGATGTCCTGCACGGTGGGCCAGCGCGAAGAGACCACCAGTTCGAAGTTGTCGATCAGCTGTTTGGTGCTTGGACGCAGCCACGGCGTCCTCGGGTCCTTCTGGGTGGCAAACCGCTGCCAGCGCTCGGTAGCCCACTCGTCGGGAGTATCCGGAAAGCGGACCTGATCTTCGACATTGCCATACATCGTCGCGCGTTGCGGAACCGGCGTGTAATGTTCAACCACGATTTCGCAGTCCGGATTGAGACGCTTCAATTGGCGAATGAAGCGGATGCACTCCTCGGTGTCACCCTCCGGATCTTTGGGGTTTCCGAAGATAATCGAAAACTCGGGAATGATATCGAAGCGGCGAATGCGGGCAGCCAGGGAAAGAGTATCTTCGGCACGAAGATCCTTCTTCATCTCCTTCAGAGTTTCGTTGTTGCCTGATTCTGCCCCGAAAAAGATCATCTTGCAGCCGGCCCGCCGGATCGACTCAAAGGTCGCATCCGAATAGGACATCATGATGTCGGCACGGCCTTCACACCACCAATGCAAGTTCAATGGCGCCAAGCGGTCCGCGAGTTCCCGAGTGTGATCTTCCCGCAAGAAGAAGTTATTGTCATAGAACTGGATGGCATCGACACCATAGTTCTGCGCCAGATGGCGCATCACCGATTCGGTCCGCTCCGGAGCCTCCATCTTCTCCCGGCTCCCGGAAAAGTTCACAACTCCGCAGAAGTTGCAGCGGAACGGACAACCGATGCTGGCCTGATGTACGGCCGTGCGCCGGCCGAGGAATGACGGGAGGAGATACTTCTCGACGGGCAACCGATGATAGGGCAGCCAGGGGAACGCATCTGGCGCCTTCATCGGCCGCTCGGGATTGTGGCGCACCCGCCGGTCCGCCTTGTAGGAAAGCCCGGCGATGTTCTCGATCCCCTGCTTCTCGCGAACGGCGCCGAGCAGTTCCAGAAAAGTGAGCTCTCCCTGGCCCCGTACGGCGAAATCGACGTAATCGGAATTGAGCGCCGCCGCCGTATAGTTGGTCGCGAAATAGCCCCCCCAAACGATGGTCACATGGGGGAACCGGGCCCGAATCTCGCGGCAGGTGGAAACCGCACCCACGGTTTGCGGGCCGGGCATCACGCTGACCGCCAGCATCTCGACCGCGTGCTGTTGAATCAGGCTGGCGATGGTTTCCGTGGGGTGAAGGTCGAGATTTCCGTCGACAATCGCGTAGTCTTCGCGGCCCTCCAGAACGGCAGCAATCGCCAAAACGGAAAGCGGTAGGCGGCGATTGCGGTAGCGCGCCGCCTTCGGATTGTAGAGAATGATCATTTTCGCGATGACCGGTTTCGATTTCGATCACCGTCATTCCCGACCGGGTTGCCCGACTAGCAACTCGGCACGGATGCCGGTTCCATCACTTTTGCATCTACACTCGGTTTGGGCAGCCGCACAATATTCTTCAGAGTCCGATTGACCCAGAGCTCCACCGGCAGACCGTAGAAGTCATGATCCAGGCGCCAGCGCGCTGGATACGCAGTCAGATGTTGTATGGCCTTTGCAATTCGTCCCGGCCCCTTGGCGGCGATCGGCGCCCGATCGAAGGCGATGCGGAGATAATCCCGCATGGTCTGCACGCGCTCGTGATCCTTGCCTTTGAGCCACGGCAACGTCGTATAACGAGGAAAGTAGTCGACCCAGCCCTCCAGCGAGGTGGGAACTTCTATGCCGAGCTCGGCCGCGCGTTGAAATACGGGAGAGCCGGGATAGGGTGTGAAAATATTGGTCCAGAATTCGGCTCCCGGGAAGCGGCGGCACACATCCATCATGAAGCTGACGGTTTCCCGTCGCTCTTTTGGCCCCTCGCCGGGATGACCGAAAATGATGTTGAACGACGGGATGACGTTGGCCTCAATGCAGCGCTCGGTAGACTCGTAGATATCGGCCAGCACCTGGAAATCCTTATTCATGAATTTCATCACCGTCGGCGACGCTGTCTCGATGCCCTGGCAGATCTGGTGCAGGCCCGAGCGCCGCAGCAGCGAGAGTTCTTCGACACTCAGGCGAGCCGTCAGGTTGGTGGTTGCCTGAATGCTCCATTTGAACGTCGCCCCCGCCCGCACCAGCCCTTCGGCGATCTCGAGCGAGCGATCGAGATCGACAAGAAAGTTGTCGTCTGCCATCCAAAGCAATTCCAGCCGGTAGCGACCGGTGAGTTCCATCGTCTCGGCGACCACCTGGTCGACCGGAAGCGCATTCCACTTGCGGCCATACACGGCGGCATTGGTGCAATAGGAACAGTTGAACGGGCACGCGAGGCTGGAAACGTACATGGCCCAGCGTCGTCCGCAGACGCGCTCATAGCCGTCGAAGTCCGCCAGTTCATAGGCCTTCCGTGGCATCTGGGTCAATGGCTTCAAAGGCCGTTCGGGCGTAAGACAGACCTGCTGGTCGCGCTTGAAGCCGATGCCCAGAATCTTCTCCAGCGCTCCATCGCCTTGCAGGCTGCGCACCACTTCCAGCATGCTGTCCTCTCCCTGGGCGCGCACGATGATGTCCACGTACTCTGCTTCGATCGTCTGCCTGGGCAACAGTGAAGGATGCCAGCCCCCCAGAATCACCGGGAAGTCGGGATCCCATTGCTTCACCGCCCGGGCGACGGCCACCGTCTCCCGGATCATCGGTCCCGTCACCACCGAAATTCCGAGGCAAAGCGCATCCTTCACTTCTTCCAGCACGCGCCGCTTGTAGTCCGGTGTGATGGTGGAATCGATGATTCGGACCTCGTAGCCCGCGTCCAGCAAGGGAGTCGAAACCGCCAAAATGCCGAGCGGGGCAGTAGCCTCAATACTCGAGAAAGATGCGACGAAGAATACGATCTTGTTCGAGGATCTCACGCGGGCACCTCTCGTCTTTGGAATGTTCGAGCACAGGAAGAAACGTGAGGTTATCAACCCCACCGGGGTGCCGTGTCACGGTTCGGTCAACATGCTGTAAAAAAGAATCAACAAGAATTTTACAAATCGCTGACAAGCGCGCCTTGGCCGAGATTTACGTTGACTCGTGCTTATTCTCTCCCCGCGGGGGTGCGGTTGACCGGAAAGAACAAGGTTGTGCTTTTTTATCCGCCCTACGACGGTCCCCCGTTGAGCGCGCCCCTGTGCCTGCTCGCGCTTGCATCGCCACTGTTGCAGGCCGGATTTGAAGTCCGGTTGATCGACAACATTACTTCTCCGGACTTCGAAAGCGAAATCCTCCGAGAAACCAGCGACGCACTCTGCCTCGGCATTTCTGTCCTTACCGGACCGATGATCGGGTCGGCCATCCGCGTCGCCCGGGCGGTGAAGAAAGCCCGCCCGTCCCTGCCGGTTATCTTCGGCGGATGGCATCCGACCCTGGCCACCGAGCAGACCCTACAACCGGATTTCGTGGACGCGGTGGTACGCGGCCCGGGAGAGCTAACCTTCCTCGAAGTGGCGCAACGATTGGCCGATGGAGAACCACTGCACGGCGTTCGTGGACTGTCGTTTAAGGACCGGGCCGGGATTCACCATGCGCCCGAGAGGCGGGTGGCGAATATCAACGACCTCCCGGCACCGGCGTTTCATCTCGCCAATTTCGATGCCTATGCCGCCGTGGCTGGTTTCCGGCAATTGTCCTACACCACCAGCGTCGGGTGTCCCTACGCCTGTAATTACTGCACGGATATGGTTTTTTACAACCGCCGCTTCAATGCCTACCGGGCCGAGCGAGTGGTGGCCGACCTCGCCGATCTGGTCCCTCGCTACGCCATCCAGGAAGTGGCACTGTTCGATTCCAATTTTCTCGTTGACCTCAAGCGAGCCGTGGCCATTGCGCGGGGGATTGTGGACAGCAAGGTCAGGTTTCGCTGGGATTTCCAGGCGTCCACCGACTTTCTGTGGAAAATGAGCGATGACGATGTCCGTTTGTTAGGGGAAAGCGGTGTCTCGCATATGGGCTTTGGCACCGAGTCCGCCTCTCCGTCCGTGCTGAAGCTGATGAACAAGCACCACCAGAACGTCGAACAAATGGTGCAGACGGCTCGCAAGGCTCATCTCGCTGACATTCGCGTTACCTTTAACGTGATTCTCGGGTACCCGGGTGAAACCGAAGCCGACCGTCAGCACACCTTTCGCGTTATGAGCGACATCGCCCGGGAGTTTTCCAACGTTAGCTTTTCGCCAAACATTTTCACTCCTTACCCAGGAATTCCGATTTGGCCGCAACTGAAAGACATGGGCTTGCGCGAGCCGCAGTGCCTGGAGGAATGGCAGACCCTGGCACTGGGTCGAAATGTCCTTCCGTGGCTGCAAGGCGAACCATTGCGCCGGCTGCGGCGCAGTCTGGAATATTTTCTGCTCAACAACCAGATCCGCAAGGCGACCGAAAACAAGGCCTGGCTGCGGACGCGATTCCGTCGGGCACTCGGAGTGCCCG
Organism: Terriglobales bacterium; assembly: GCA_049520935.1. Lineage (GTDB taxonomy): Bacteria > Acidobacteriota > Terriglobia > Terriglobales > Acidobacteriaceae > Acidiflorens. The sequence continues at coordinate 76,984 of JBEKPJ010000012.1, forward strand.
TTCGCTGGCGCATCGGAAAGAACCGGTACTCCTTCCCGTGGGAGCTGTGGGTTTCTCGCGTCGCGCAGCGTGTGGTCACGCGGCGATCTCTGTTGACTGGACAAAAACTGGCGGAGCGAATGCAGGAAGTTTGCTGAATTTCAGCGTACTCTGGGGGACCCTGTGGCGGATGTTCTACTGACTCACTCGTACCATTTGTTTTACGATCGCAAGCAGACGCGCAAGATGCAGCCCTATCCACCGCTCGGCACTCTCTATGCCGCGGCCATGCTGCGCCGCCTGGGCATCTCGGTCGCCGTGTTCGACAGCATGCTGAACGACCCCGAAAAGGAATTCGAGGCGGCCCTTGCGCAACATCGTCCAGCGCTTGTGGTGGTTTACGAGGATAACTTCAATTTTCTGTCCAAAATGTGTCTGACCCGGATGCGGGAGGTTGCCTTCCGGATTCTCGCGGCCTCTCGCAACCTAGGCGCCGCGGTCCTGGTCAACGGGTCCGACGCCTCAGATCACGTGGAAGACTATCTTCGGAACGGCTTCCGTTGCGTGCTGCTGGGCGAGGCAGAATTCACTCTGTTAGAGGTGGTACCGCGCCTGCTGGAGAGCAAAACAGCGGCGCTCGGCGGAGTCGCCGGTCTGGCCTATCGATCGCCCACGACAGGAGAAGTTGTTTACACTGCGAGGCGAAGCCAGTTACGCCATCTGGATGCATTGCCATTCCCGGCGCGGGATCTGATCGACATGCGGCAATACCGCGAGGTCTGGAAATCCGCCCACGGATGCTTCTCTCTCAACCTGGTGGCCAGTCGCGGTTGTCCGTATCGCTGCAACTGGTGTGCCAAGCCGATTTATGGCGACACATTTTCGGTGCGCTCGCCGTGGAGTGTGGCGGAGGAAATGCACCAGCTCAAACGCGATTACAACGTCGAGCATCTGTGGTTCGCCGACGACATTTTCGGCCTGCAAGCGAGATGGGTTCTGGAGTTTGCTGCGGCGGTGGAAACCCTTGACGCTGCCGTTGCATTCAAGATGCAGTCCCGCGTCGACCTGATGACACCGGAAACGGCCGCGGCATTGCGCCGCGCGGGCTGCGCCGAAGTGTGGATGGGGGCGGAATCCGGGTCGCAAAAGATTCTGAATGCCATGGAGAAGGGCACTCGCGTCGAGCAAATCGCCAGGGCGCGGGAGAACCTCCGCAACGAAGGGATTCGCGCCTGCTACTTCCTGCAATTTGGCTATCCCGGCGAGACCTGGGATGACATCCAGAGCACGGTGGACCTGGTGTGGAACACTCGCCCGGACGATATCGGCGTTTCTGTGTCCTATCCCCTGCCCGGAACCAAGTTTTTCAGCCGAGTGCAAGCGCAGCTGGGAGCAAAAACCAACTGGTCCGATAGTGAAGACCTCTCCATGATGTTCCAGGGGGCCTATGACGGCGAGTTCTATCGTGCTCTGCACGATGCGCTGCATGCGGAAGTGGATTCCTGGAACGGGAGCGCCGGCGGGAAAAACCGCCGGGAACTCTGGGAGCGAGTGCGGCAACTCGAACCGACCAGTCGTATGCCCAATCCGACAAAGCTCGACGATTCGCATGCGGGCAGCTTCGTGCAATTGCAATTGCAATCCGGGTGCGGCTCGTAAGACTCTGCGGGCGGCGCCAACCTCGGTGTACTGCTGATATGGACCTGCTTCTTACGCACGGGTATTTCTTATCTGAAGATCCGAAAGAACTTCAGATCATGAAGCCCTACCCCCCGTTGGGCATTCTGTATATTTCCTCGCATCTGCGCAAAAAAGGATTTCAGGTCGAAGTCTTCGATTCCACCTTCGACTCCCGCGACCGGCTCTTCGAGATTCTCCGGCAGTCGCCACCCGCAGTGCTCGGCGTCTATGCCAACTTGATGACTCGCGCGAACGTGCTGGAAATCCTGCACCGGGCGAAGGACGCAGGCTGGCAGACCGTGGTGGGCGGCCCGGAACCGAGCGCCTATATCCCCGAGTACCTCAAGGCCGGAGCCGATGTGGTGGTCATCGGAGAGGGCGAAGTCACCGTCGAGGAGTTGCTTCCCGTGCTGCGGGGTGGTTCCCGGGAATCGCTGAACCTGGTCGATGGCATCGCCTTTCGCGGTTCGGGGGACAGCATCGTGCAGACCAAGCCTCGCCTGCAGTTACGCGATGTCGACGCCCAGCCCTGGCCGGATCGCGAGGCCATCGATTTGGGAGAGTATGTCGCAACCTGGCGCAAACACCACGGCATGGGTTCGGTTTCGCTGATCACCGCCCGCGGCTGTCCTTACCACTGCCGGTGGTGCAGCCACGAGGTCTTCGGCAAGACGCATCGCCGCAGAAAACCGGCATCGGTTGCCGACGAACTCGAGTGGCTAATCGGGCGTTACCAGCCGGACATGGCATGGATGGCCGACGATGTCTTTACCATCCACCCGGGCTGGCTCTCGCAGTATGCCGAAGAGCTCAAACGCCGTCGCCTGCGATTGCCTTTCGAATGCATTTCGCGAGCGGACAGACTCAGCCGAAAAGTCGTCGACACTCTCGCCGAGATGGGTTGCTTTCGCGTCTGGATTGGCTCCGAGAGCGGCTCCCAACGAGTGCTGGACGCCATGGAGCGCGGGGTCACCGTCGAACAGGTTCAGTCCGCCGTGGCACTTTGCCGGTCCCGCGGGATTCAAACGGGAATGTTTCTGATGTGGGGATACGAGGGCGAGGAACTCGCCGACATTGAAGCCACCGTGGAGCACGTCAAGCGAACCAATCCCGACATCTTCTTCACCACGGTGGCGTATCCGATCAAGGGTACGCCCTATTTCGCGGAGGTTGCCGAAAGAGTGGAGGCACTCCGACCCTGGAACCTGAGTTCCGATCGAGAGTTTCGCATACGCGGCCGTCGCTCCCGCCGGTTCTACAGCTTCGCGGACCGCTTGCTTCGTTCCGAAGTGGAGCTCGACAGGATGCAAGCCAAGTCGAGCCTGGATTTGCCGGCGATTCACCAGCTGCGCTCCGAGGCTGCTCTGGCCCGTCAAGGGCTGCAGGCAACGATTTCCGAGATGGAAGCATGACCATGTCGAGCCTGCCAACCGACGCGACTCGGTCTCCTTTCGACGCCGTTGCCGACAGCTATGATCAGGGGTTCACGTTTTCGAAGATCGGCCAAGCCCAGCGCGCGGCCGTATGGAAAGAGCTCAGCCGCGCGTTCCGTTCCGGGGATCGGGTTCTCGAAATCGGATGCGGTACAGGCATCGACGCCTGTTTCCTGGCCGAACGGGGCGTGAGCGTGGTCGCCTGCGACAGCTCGGCGGCAATGATCCGCATCGCCGAACGAAGGGTTCGACAGCGGCGTGCCCATCGCGTGGATCTACGTCTGCTGTCGGCTGAGGGTCTCGGTCGAATTCAGTCCGAGGCTCCGTTCGACGGCATCTTTTCCAATTTTGGCGCCCTCAATTGCGTCGAAGACTTGCAGGCAGTCGCCCGCAGCCTCGGCCACTTGCTCAAGCCGGGGGGAACAGCACTCTTGTGTTTTCTCGGGCCTTCCTGCTTCTGGGAGGTTTTCTGGTATCTGCTGCGAGGCCAGCCCCGCAAGGCATTCCGGCGTTGGCACCCTGGCGGCGTCACCGCAACGCTTGCGCCCGGAGCGAGCCTTCAGGTGCGCTATTACGGCGCCCGCTCGCTGGCGCGCATCTTCGCACCCTCCTTGCGCCTGCACTCGTGGACGGGGATCGGCCTGTTGGTCCCCCCCAGCTATGCTGAGTCCGCTGCGAAGCGGATTTCACCCCTGCTGAAGCTGGCAGAATGGGCCGATTCCTCTCTGGCACGGTGTCGGGTGCTTCGCGGCTTCTCCGATCATATTTTGCTTCGACTCGAGCGCGCCCCGTCATGAGCGCGCCGGAGGCAACCATCGCCGGCACCACGAAAGCGACGCACCTGCTGCCGTCTGCTCACTCCATCAATTCTCTGCCCGTGGTCGTCCTCTCTCCCCACAACCAATGCAACTGCCGCTGCTTGATGTGCGACATTTGGAAAATCCGCGAGTCCAAGCAGATTACACCCGCACTTCTAGAGGCGCAGCTCGATTCGTTTCGCCGACTCGGCGTGCGGTGGGTGGTGCTGAGTGGGGGTGAACCGCAGCGCAATCCCCAACTTTGCCTCTTGGCGGGAATGCTCCACGACCTCGGAATTCGGGTAACGCTACTCACCGCCGGCACGCTTCTTTCCGCGCAAGCCGAGCTCCTCGCAGCTGCCATCGACGATGTCATCGTTTCGCTCGATGGTCCCGCCCCGGTGCACAATCGCATCCGGAGGATACCGCGCGCTTTCGAACGACTCATGGCAGGAGTACAGGCCCTGCGGCACTTCCGGCCCGAAATCGTCGTACGGGCCCGGTGTACCGTGCAACGGGAAAATCACGCCTGGTTACGCGCCACCGTGCAATCGGCCAAAGATCACAAGCTGAATTCCATTTCCTTTCTGGCCGTGGATGCGGTTTCCGATGCCTTCAATCATCCGCAAGGGCGGACGCAGCCTGACGCCGATTCCATCATCCTCGATGGTCAGCAAATCGGGGTCTTGGAAAAAGAAATGGAAGAGCTCATCGACGAGTACGGAGGCGACCTGCATTCGGGTTTCGTGGTGGAGACCGCCGAAAAATTGCGGCGCATCGTCCAACAGTTCCGTGTCTATGTTGGCCAGGCGCAACCTGTAGCCCCGCGCTGCAATGCCCCGTGGGTTTCCGCGGTGGTCGGTGCCGAGGGTGAGGTACGGCCGTGCTTTTTTCATCCCGCCTTGGGGAACCTTCACGACCACAGTTTGCAGGAGATCGTGAACAGTCCGCAGGCATTGCGGTTCCGTAACGAGCTTGACATCGCCAGCAATCCGATCTGCCGGCGGTGCGTGTGCTCGCTCCATCTGACCCGGAAAGCAGAAGATCCGGCCAGGGGCACATGACGACTTCACCCGGCAGTCGATTTCTTGCCCATGTTGTTCTACGGAGGGGCCTTTTCATCCGCACGAGAACTGCTTATGGAAGCTGGCTGCGCCCATGTGACCTGCCGGGCGGCGGACCGACGCCGTAGGACTGGCGCCAATAGTCCTGAACCGCTGCGGGCAGCGTTTCGATCCGTGACAGAAAGCCCGTGACCTTCCACATGTCTTGCTCACTCAGGCTGTGGCGCCAGGAGGGCATCCCCGTATAGCGAATACCGTTGCGAACCACATCGTAGGTATGCCACTCGGGATCGTGGACCGGATGCAGGATGAGTTGCGGCACGGGTGGATAAAACGAATGTTCAAGAGAACTCGGTTCATTGTCGAGCGTGCCGTGACAAACAGCGCAGTTCATAGTGTAGATTTTGAGGCCCTCGATCAGCTCTTGATCGCTTCCCGCAACGGGATTGCTCAAATGCAAAGCACGCCGGTTCAGGGCGGCATTGAGAGCGATCGTGGCAACCCGTCGTTCCATTGCGGGCGGACTGGAATCGGCGCTGGTCGGCAGGAGACCCAGCCCGGCAATGACCAACCCTGCAAGTCCAAGCGGCAGCAATGTGGCGACGATTCCGATAATGAAGTTGCGCATTTCTCTTTTTCCCGGACAACCGTAAACCTAACGGCGACTTTCTTTGTCACGGAAGGGTCAACTCTTTGTCATTTTTTCGATCTCACTACCGCCGACCTCTGCGGCCGCTCCTGCGTCACCCGGCTTCCATATTTCCGGGCGTTCCGCAGCCGAGAGTTTCCCCGTTGATCCCAACGCCTGCGTGACCTGAGCTCTGGCACCAGCCGAGGTCCGCCCTCCGCACGAGTTGCAAACTGTTTACAAAGCGATGACAAATCGTTGATCCGTCTCATTTACATTTTTCTCCGGATCACATCTCGGAAAGTGTGGAGGTCAGCTCTGCAATGACTGCCAAACGCCTATTCATCCGCATTTCACATCTGCTCTCGGCCGTGCTCGTGGCCGGCTCTCTCTATGCGGCTCAATCTGAGGCAAATGTTGCCTCGACCTTCACGGGCGAGATTATGGACTCGCTTTGCGCCAAAACCGGCTCGCATGACCAGATGATGCAAGACATGAAGAGCATGGGCCGTGATAAAGGCTCGTGCAGCGTCCAGTGCATTCGGCTGGGCGCCAAGTATGTTCTGTACGACTCGGCCAAACGCGCCATTTACCAGTTGGATGACCAGGAAAAAGCGGCGGAGTTCGCCGGACAGAAAGTCCATGTATCCGGCACACTACAAAAAATGAAAATCAAGGTTGCCGAGATTGAGCGGGCGAATCCGTAATGGCGGTGGCAGGACTGGCCGTTCACCCGGTGCGGCGAGACAAAACCGGTCCGCGCGGTCCGCTAAGGGCTGCTCGGCGCATCGCACGCGATGGCCACCGAGAATGATGAGCTCGCTGCGCAGACGTCCGGCCATTGTTTCATCCGGACGGGGGAACATTTCAGGGTCCCGGTTTCGCAGAGCGATGGTGAACCGTTCACCGGCGTACGGTTTCGGCGAGGAGCTTCGCCATCGCGATTACCCGATCTGCCGGCGGTGCGTATGTTGTCTTTGCCCTCGGCAGGGACGATTGTCCACTCGGTCAAGGCGCGCTGGTCGGTGCTCCGATCGCGCAGCCGAAATTAGCCCATCTCCAAAGGAGAAAAGCAGTCATGTTTGTCAGCGGTTCGTTCGCAAGACTTCTAGCATCGGCGGTCATGGTGACGGCGGGGATCACGATTGCAGCTGCGCAGGTCTCCGCCCCGCTGCCGGCCGCGGCGTCTTCTCGGCTCGCTGTCAGCGCCCGGGATCTCGGGATTACGTTCCTCCCAGGATCGGCCTCGCAATTGGTCATCGAACGCGATGGCAAGCGCTATATTGTGGACCTGGCCACCAGTTCCATCCGCGAGGCCGATCTCTCCATGGCGGAGGATTCGCCGACGTCCCCGGCCGCCCCGGCGGCGCAGACGACGTCCGGTTCGAAAACGTCCGCCGTAGCGGAGGCAGACAAGAAGACGGCAGCCAAGATTTATACTCCGGCAGACGACTCCTTGTTTAGCGTTCCCACCGGACGACGTCTGGAACGGCATGGCCTCTATTTGAACTTTACGCACCGTTTCCCGTTCGAGCCGGCGTTTAGCTCTCCCGGCCGCGGCGACACGCTGTTGGGACTGGACGACTTTTCCATCTCGTCGTTCGGTCTGCGCTATGGAGTGACCTCGAAGTTCTCGGTGATGGCGTATCGCTCGCCCAGTGAGATCGGCCGTCCGATCGAACTCATGGCGGCATACAATTTCCTTAATGAAAGCGATGGCCAGCCTTTCAACGCGGCGCTGAGGTTTTCGGTCGACGGTCAGAATGACTTCGCTGCCAACTACACCGAGAATTTCGAACTGGTTGCTTCCCGCAGTCTGGGACACCGCGCTCAGCTCTATGCCGCGCCGACATTCTCGATTCATCAGCGTCCCTTGCTGGCAAATCCCACAATTCCGAATAACTCTCTGGCCGACCCGGTTCCCGACCAGCCCTGCAGCGCTCTAGCGGCCGTCGCGCTCGCGGCTTCCTTCCGGGCGCGGCCATGTGCCAATACCTTCTCACTCGCTATGGGCGCGGCGGTTGGTTTCCGCCCCACCGTGGCTCTGATTGCCGAGACCATACCGACCCTGGTCAACGGGACGGAACTGGCCATTCATCGGCCGGAGTTTTCCTTCGGCATCCAGAAAAGACTGTGGCGCCATGCGTTTACGCTGGGCTTCACGAACAGCCCAGGCACCATCGTCTCCGAGCGCTCCGGGACCAACGCGACGTTCACCGGCAACCCCAGTGCCGACAAACCTTCGAAGGTGTTTATCGGATTTGACCTTACTCGACAGCTTTTTTGAGTCGATCACGGCACTCTTTCTCTTAACCGTCTGCCGCGGCAGACAAGCGATCGCGAATCGGGCCCAGAGATTTCGATACTGTACGATTGTCCTCCGGGCAGGCCCTGCAGGCAGCGCCGGCCCGGCCCGGTCAACACGTGAATGGCTTACTTTCGAACTCGCGCCTCACTCGGGCAACGCGTGGAGTGGCGTTGCTCGCATTGCTGTTCTTTCTGGCAACCGCCTTTCGAGGGGGCTGGAGGCACCTCAATACGGACTTCCCAAATTACTACACGGCTGCGGTCCTGGCTCGCCGACGCCAGCCCTTGCACAACTACTACGACTGGACATGGTTTCAACGGCAGATGAATTATGCCGGCGCCGATCGTCAATGCGGCAACTACACGCCCCACACGCCGCTGACGATGTTACCCATGGTTGGGCTGACTGGGCTGGCACCGCTTCGGGCCAAGCAGGTGTGGCTGGTCTGCAACCTTGGTTTCCTGGCGATGGCCATGTGGCTGCTCTCGCGCCTGACGCGGTTCCCTATCGAACAAATCTGGCTCCTGGCATTCTGTGGATATTTCTCCCTCCGGACAAACTTCCTCTTTGGCCAGTACTACGTTTTCCTGCTTTTTCTGCTGACGCTTGCTTTCTATTGGCTGCACCGAGGAAATCAAACCCGCAGCGGGGCGGTGGCGGGCATAGCGTTTGTGTTGAAACTGTACGGCGGCCCGTTTCTGCTCTACTACGTTGCCAAGGGTAAATGGAAAGCGGTCGTCGGAATGATCGCCGCTAGCGCTTGCCTGGGAGCGATTGCGATCGCCTGGTTCGGTTGGAGTGACATTGCGTACTATGCTCGACAGATTCTTCCGCGATCCCTGGAAGGTGGTGCAATCGATCCCTATGCTCCGGGTGTGCCGACGGTTTCGACCATGCTGCGGCATTTCTTTGTCCGCGAACCGGAACTCAATCCCCACCCGCTGCTGGACTCGCCCTGGATATTTTTTCTCCTTCGTACCTTCGCGACTCTGATGCTGGTTCTGTTTCTGTTCCTGGGTGTAACCCTACGGCCGTCGAGCGATCGCCGTGACTTTGCTTGGGTCGTCATTGCCGTGATTCTGTTGTCCACAAATTCGGCGTCGTACACCTATATCCTGTTGCTGCTTCCGCTCGTGCTTTTGTTGGAGGAATCGCCGCCATGGCAGTGCGCGTTCTTCCTCGGCTTCTACGTGCTGTTGACCGCTCCTCTCGGTCTGCTCTGGCTCTTTCCCAAGGTGTGGTTGCTGATGGCTCTGTTTGTCATGCTGGGATGGGAGCGCTGGCGCAGTCTTTCCCGCCGGTGGATCGTCGGCGCCACCGTTCTGGCAGCGCTCATCGCGTTCGTCGATGCGCGACAACACATGCGGGCCTACGCCGAGGAGCCGGGCCAACAATTCGAGCGAGTCTCCGTCGAAGAGGGAGCGATCTTCTCCTCCTACCCTGCGGTCACTCGAGCCGGGGTCTTCTACCAATCGAGGGGCAGGGATCGGTACGTATTGCGCTGGTTACACGACCATCACAACGAAGAACTGGCATTTTCTGGGCAGGCTTTTCATCCGGTCGCGACGACCCCGGAGGGGATGATCTACTTTGAGGTAGTAGCGGACCGAACATCGACATGGATGCAGTTCGACGCAACCACCGGGAAAACGACACCCCTGGTTGCGCCCCTTCCGGTCGATACCAGCAAGCCGGTTGCTTCGCCTGACGGTAAATGGGCAGCCTTCACGTCTACCCGGAACGGACCGGAGCAAATCTGGCTGCGCAACCTGGCCGACGGTCGAGAGACGCGGTTGACGGGAGGGAATTGTAACAGCCTATCTCCGGCGTGGGCGCTGGATTCCAAGTCCATCCTCTTCGCCAGCGATTGCGGTCGAGCATTCGGCCTGCCCGCGCTGTATCGCGCGCGCCTGCCGTGAAGGACGATCGAAACGCCAAACTCATTCAGCTCTCTCCTTTCGAGCGAGGTTGGCCTATCGGAGTTGGACTCTTTGGCAATCCGACTCCGCGATCGTGGCGGGCAACCAATTCTGTTGTGCGCGCTGACCACCGTGATCCGTGCTCGAGCGGCGTCTTAGTCGGACGGACGCGAATCCCTCCCCGCCGGCGGCGCGTCGCTCATCCGACGACGTCTGTTCCGCTGCCGAAAAATCGCGTTCATCAATGATATCGAGCTGTAGGCCAAGGCAACATGTCCACCGAGCGCACTGGCCTGATCAAGGGCAAACCGCTCTGCGAGGACGCGTGCATGTTGCAATGGCTGCATTCCGGGCTGGTGAATTTCAAGAACCGCAAGCCGAAAGGAATCCAGGTTCGACTCGAAGGGCTCGGGACTCTGCGCTCTGCTTTCCCATCGCCGCTCGTTTTCCCTTCCTGGGGTGTCGAATCACGCCGGGACCGTAATGGCGCCTCTGCAGAATTGCCAGGGACGCAACCCGGCGTGCCCTCAATTGCCGGTCTCGCCCGCAAAGCAAGCATTGTGTCCAGGCTCGACCTGCGCACGGCGCACGCCTCGCCGGCATCGGGCCCTTCGCCGGGAGCTCGAATCAAATGCGGCCCGCCGACACTACTTCCCCGCGGCAAATACATGCGAATGAAAGATCAAGGTTTCACCAAGGTGCGCCAGAAAATACGCGGGGCCGTGGTCACCGGGATAAAGGTGAAACTGGTGCGGAATGCCTTCTGCCTGGAGTTGCCGGTGGAGGTCCGCCGCTCCTTGATCAAATCCGAACTCGTCCGAACTGCCGCAGTTGAAATAGATGGAGAGCCCCGCAGTTCGTATCCGTGCCCGATTCTGCCTTGCCAGGACAAAAGGACTGTTCTGGTTCCAGTGACGGAGATCAACAGGGTTGCCGAACACCGCTCCCAGAATTTCGCCGAGCGGTCCCGATTCCTGGGCAGTCTCGGCCGGCCGCGGGGATTCTGCGAGGAGAGCCGCGCTCTGCGCGCTGACCGAGGAGAATAGCTCGGGATCGGCAAACGCGAACCTGAGCGCACCGTAGCCGCCCATCGAGACACCACTGATTGCTCGTGCCGACCGGTCGCGGCGAATCGAGTAACGGGACTCGATGTATGGAATGAACTCGCGGGTAAAGAAATCGCTGTAGCGCACGCGGCCATTGGCCGAGTTGATGTAGAAACTGCGCTTCCCTTCGGGCGCGACGATCAGAAAGTCTGAGATCTGCCCCTGCTGGCGGAGGTCCTCGATCAGGTCCCATCCCCCGCTCTTGATAAAGGCCTGTTCGTTGTCGCCAAGTCCATGCAGAAAATAAAGCACGGCATAATGGCGCGGGGAAAGGCCGGCACTGGCCGTACCGTAGCCGGGTGGCAACATAACGCAGTAGCGCAGGGTTTGACCGAGGAGATGACTCTGCAGGGCGTTGCAATCGATGCGACCCTGGGCATGGGCGTGGCAGAACAGGAACGGGAGCCACAAAAGCGCGAGCTTTCCTAAACCACGACGCATCGGATCAGTTTACTCGTAGCGCAGTGCCTGCACCGGATCAAGACGCGCCGCGCGGGTCGCCGGGTAGAGCCCCGACAGCAGACTGACCAGGACAGAAAAAGCGATCGCGCTGAGAAAAAGCCACAGCGGCACGGACCAGATCTGGGCCGGGGGAAAATGCTGGCGTGCGAGATAGATGTTCGTCCCGAAATTAATGATGCGTCCGATCGACCAGCCGAGCGCGACTCCAACAGCACCGCCGACCAGACCCATCGCCCCTGCTTCGGCGAAGAAAAGGTCACGCACGTCGGCATCACTCGCCCCCAGGGCCTTCATGATTCCGATTTCTCGCCGGCGTTCGAGAATAGCCATCACCAGCGTGTTCACGATACCGATCGAAGCAACAGCCAAGGCCAGACTGCCAAAGATCGCAAGGAACCCGTCGAGCACGGCAAAAAACTGCCGCACACTGCGAGTCGCGTCGACCAGGGAGAAAGCGCTGAATCCCATCTTCTTGATGGCGTCCTCGACCGCCGGGACCTGGTTGGGAGTTCCTACCCGTACGCTGATCGAGGTGTAGGTGGGCGCGCTGCTGGGCGATGTATCGCGGAGGCCGGACTGCATGACGTGCAAGTCTTGGGCAAGTTTGAGCGGGAGGAAGACACGAGCCCGGGCGACGCCGCGCAAGCTGTCAGCTTCGAGGTCTGTCACTCCCACAATTTTCAGCGCTTGCTGGCGTGAAATGACCGAGTACGCCGCGCCCGCTCCGGGCCCGGTTGGCGAGGGAGATGGGGTGCGCTCGGCATAGCGCATCATCAACTCTTTGCCGAGCAGAGGCTTGGCTAACTCGTCAAGCTTGCGATCGTCCACGCCCGCCTTGGATTTTATGCCCAGCAATTCTTCGGCAAACGACTTATGCAGGATGACTTCCCGACTCGCCTCCGAGGAAAAGAAGGTGCCTTGCATTCCGTCGAAAGCATCGTTGTTGTTTCTGGCAGAGAATGGGATGCCAGCCACCATCGCCAAATGGAGCTGATTGTCAAAGCGCATTTCTGTCACGAATCGAATGTCAGGATAGGCTTCGACGACACCGGAGAGTCGCTCGATTTTCTGTCGCGCCAGCTCATCGAGCACAGGGCTTTCGGCGGGGAGTGGATCGTCCTCTCGCGCTTCGCGGAAGTTGCGCGGATCCCGCCTGGAAGTGGCCACGACCGTGTCAAACAAGCCGGACTTCTGCAGTCGGCGGGAAGCCAGTTGCTGCAGGCCAATGCCGAGCGAGAGCATCGCTACCAGCGATGCCACACCGACGGAGATCCCGATCGTGGTCAGTGAGTTGCGGAAGAAGGACTCGCGCAGGTTGCGCACAGCGAGGTCGGTGACGTCATAAAACCTCATTGTGTTTCTCCTCGCGGCGCGGGCGCCTCGACTGACAAGATACCGGTTCTGCTATCGTTGGATACGTCATCGACGAGCCTTCCATCCGCCAGATGCATCAGGCGCCCGGCATATTTCTCGGCCAGGGCCTGCTCGTGCGTAACCATTAATACGGTCATGCCCAGCGACTGATTGAAGCGAGAAACGAGTTCCATAATTTCCGTGCCCGTACGGCTGTCGAGATTGCCCGTCGGCTCGTCGGCCAGAAGAAGCTTGGGCCGGTTGACGAGGGCACGCGCCAACGAAGCGCGCTGCTGTTCGCCGCCCGACAGTTCCATCGGACGATGCGAAAGCCGTCCACTCAAACCCACCCGTTCGAGCGACTGGCGGGCTAGACCGGCGCGCTCGACTCGATCGACTTCGGCAAAGCGCATGGGCAGCTCTGCATTTTCCAACACTGTCATGCTCGGTATCAGATTGAACGACTGGAAGACCATGCCGACCGTATGGAGGCGGTACTTGGCCAGTTGCTCCCGTGAGAGCGCCGCCAGGTTGTTCCCGTCAACGATCACCGCCCCGGAAGTGGGACGGTCAAGGCCCGCTACCAGATTCAGCAAGGAGGACTTGCCGGATCCCGAAGCGCCCAGCAGAGCCACAAACTCCCCGGCGCGAATGTCGATAGAAATCCCGTCCACCGCGCGCACCAGCGCGTCACCCATCTGGTAATGGCGGCAGACGTTCTCGGTGCGGACAATCAGGGAGTTCGGCCCGGCAATTTCCATGCTATCGAATCTCTCCCCACAGGAAACCCAGCGCCCAAGGTACGGCAAAAGGACGGTAGCCGTCTGCGAAGCCGCAATCAGCGGATTTGATGCAAGCGCTTCGGACTGACTTGCCTGGTGCTTTCATGGGAACCGTTCCTGTCCATTGTAGGATGCAATCGGCGGATTTCGGGAGCAACACAACACGCATCGGGTCTGCACGAAAGCGCCGCACTTCTTTAGCGGGAAGACATCGGCCGCAAGAGGCGCCTATTTTGGTCGCGGGCAGCCTGGGGAGTGGGCGACGAGCCCATACACTGCGCGATCTGGTCCAACGGCAGTTCGATCCCAACCTAGCGGGAGTGGGTTGCAAGGTCGGCACGCCCTGCGAGCTCCCGCAATTGTTCGGAAGTAAGGCCGTACAGTGGCGGCACACTGACCCCGAGCAAACCGCGGTAGGCGTAAAGTTCTCCACGATGATGAACCTCGTGCTCCACCATCGAACGCAAAAGCTTCCGGGTCGTGATCGGCGTTCCGTCCGCCGCCTGACACTTTTGTTGCAATTGGTGATCGCTCAGCTGCGTCAACATGTTCATCGATTCGCGGTGCATCCGCTCCATGAATCGCACCACCTCGTCGCGGCCGTCTGCCAGTTCGCGACCACATCCGGCGTATCCATTGCGCCCGCCGCACGCGCGCTCCACAAAGACACTCCGTTCGGTTGCGGCAATGTGTCGGGCGAAGTCGCCCAAAGTAAATTTTCCGGCCGCCGCGCGCCACTCGATTTTATCGGGTGGTATACAGGTAACCACCCGCATGGTACGTTCACGGATTTTGTTGAAGTACTCAAGAAACGACGCGAGGGTGTTCGCTTCCATTCCATTATGGTACCGCACACTCGTTTTTGGTAAAAATGCCGCGGTCCTCATCCGGTAGCAAAATTTCCACGGAACGCGGGATCGGCGCTCGCCGAGTCCGACCTTGGCATTGGTCACCAGGGCAGCAGCCGACCGCTCCTTCCGACAGGACACGCTTGCCGATAGCGCCAACAGGGGGGAATGCCCCGCAGTTCCGCGGTGAGAAGCGCAACCCATGAGTTGTCCAGCGGCAAAGACTGTTCGACCTGCAAGCCCGGCGGAGGTGAGCTGTTCGTTCCTCCGGCGCTTGCGATGCAAGAAACCGCTCTGCGGGCGCGCAGCAAATCCGGCGACTGCGAATCAGCGGCGTGATCGGCGTTACACTAGCATTCTTCTGGTGCACGCAAGCCAATGGGGTGCATTTGCGCTGCCCCGGACTCCCGGGGTCCGTAAAGGGGTTTGACCATGAAGCTGCTAACAAAGTTCAATCTCATTTTGCTGGTGGTGTTCGGGGCGGGCGGGCTGATTCTTTCCCAGGTTGCCTACGCCGCACTCATCGCGAACGCCCGCCGCGAGGTCCTTCAGGAAGCAGAATTGATGATGGCGAGTGCCCGGGCGGTACGGGACTACACCTCTTCCGAGCTGGCGCCCTTGCTCGAGCAGAACCCCGAGCACAAGACACGATTCCTTGCGGAGACGGTGCCGTCTTTCGGAGCCATCAGTACATTCACCAAGCTGCGGCAGAAGTATCCCGACTACACCTACCGCGAAGCCACGCTGAATCCGACCAATCCCCAGCATCATGCCGCCGATTGGGAGACCGATGTCATTGGCTATCTGAGCGATCACCCTGAGCAGACGCAGGTTACCGGAGAGCGGGAGACACCGACCGGACCTTCGCTGTACTTGGCGACGCCAATCTCGGCCGATCCGTCGTGCCTGGAGTGTCACGGCCGTCCCGCTCTGGCTCCTCCGGCCATGATTGACACTTACGGGCCCAACAACGGCTTTGGTTGGAAATCCGGCACCATCGTGGCCGCACAGATCGTTTCCGTTCCCATGTCGGTACCCGTAAACAACGCAAAACGGACGTTTCGCCTCTTGCTTGTGTACCTCGCGATCACGTTGATCACGACCATCCTCGCCCTCGATACGGCAGTCTACCTCATCGTGATTCGGCCGCTGCAACTGGTGTCGGAGGCGGCCGATCGCGCCAGTAAGGGAGAGACGACGGCGGCTCCGTTGCCCTTGAAGGGCAACGACGAAATCGCGACCGTGACCGCGTCGTTCAATCGCATGCAGCTCAGTCTCGCCAAAGCCCTCAAAATGTTGGGCTGATGGAGAACTGACATTTTCCAGTCTGCAAAACGACCCTATCCGCCGGAAAGAGTGAAGTTGACTATGATCTGAGTCTTCACCGCCACCGGGCTGCCATCCAGCACGAAGGGCTTGTATCTCCATTGCTTTGCCGCTTCGATCGCGGCCGGAATCAGCATCGGATGTCCACTTGTCGCTTTCAGAGTCTCCACTGTGCCTTCGCTTGAGATATCGGCCTCGAGAACGACCGTGCCCTGAACGTGCGCCTGCCGTGCTAAGGGCGGATAGACGGGAAGGACTCTGTGGACGAGCAAACCCATTGACACTTTCTGGGACACACGAACAGGTTGGCGACGCCGGGGCTCGCTTTGCTCGGCCCCACCTGCAGCCGACGATTTCGACGGGGTGTCAGTTCTGGCAAGTCCTTCAACGGGCGTCGCGGGAGCGGCGACCTTGACGGGTGGCGACTCGATAGCGCCCGTTTCTTGGCGCATGTTCTGGGCAGTTCGAGACGAAGCGCCGCCTCTCGGTGCTGCGAGCCATCGCAGGAGAACGACCATCAGAACGATAAAGGTCACTCCCCCGCCCAGGAGAAAGCGGTATTTCCATCGACTCGGCCGTTGTCCCGCTTTCGCAGGTTCAAGTGCCCTGAACGGTCGGTCGGTGCCTTCCGAAAGGGCAGACGATCCCGAGGCTCCTAGGGAGGGGTTGGACAAAGCTGTCGCTTCGCTGGCGTCGGCGAGGGCGGTCGAAACATTCGCGGATCGTTCTCGAAGGAATCTCTCGCGCTCGTCCCGGGAATCGATCTCCTCGGCGACTTTGAGGTAGAGATCCTCAATCGTGCCAGAACGCGAGGCTGCGCGCCTCACCACAATGTCAGCAATCGGTCCGATGCGGAGCGCCAGCTCCCGGCTGACGCGTTGGATCACACCGGGATCGATTCGTCCGCGGCTTTCGTTCTCCGAGTTCGCGGGCGCTTCCAGGAAGGGAGTGGCTGGTTGGTTTGAGGCCGTTGCTCGGCTGGGCCCGATTGCAGTTCCCACTCGACGGCTGTCTCCGACCAGTCGACGCAGCGCATCCACGAGCAACTGGATATCCGATCTCCATCGGACATGGGTCAACTCGATACAGTTGCGATAAGCCAGGTCCCTGAGATCTTCCGGCAGCTGCTCAGCGCGCGGCATGCCCACGCCGCGCACCAGCACCGGAATAACAGCAATGTCCCTCCGCAAGGCGGAAGCTATTTCGATTCGAACGAAATCCGTGGGATCGTCGAGGCGGCGTGCTCCTGTTTCATCTTTCGCGTTGAGCCATTCCGGGCCAATCACGGCCAGAAGGACATCGCACTTGGCGACGCTTTCATCGATTGCCTTACGAAAGTCGCGTCCCGCTTCGATGCCGACCACATCCATGAATACGGCATGGTCGCCGAAGTGGTTGACGAGATCGTCAAAGACACGCCCCGCCTCTCCCTGCGAGTCACTTCGTCGATAGCTGACAAAGATGGCGTCCAATTTGCGTTTCCTTCAGGCGAACGGGAGCCACAGGCTGCTCGCCCCAGAGTTGGCGATCCCGAGCAGCGATTGGACAAAGTTTACTCTTCCAACCGACGCAAGGGACATAGGTTGCCAGGTACCTGAGCCGGTGCTCGTCCTGCGGCGGGACCGCAACTCCGGAGCTGTTTTGCCTTGTGACCAGGATTGACCCGGGAACTCAGCAACATCAAGGGATGCTGGATGACTGGGGGAGCAAGAGCTTCTCTCCTCAGAGACTTAGCTGGAAATCTCCCCTGGCTGCTACCCCGGCGGAGGTTACGGATCTAGAGAACCGGCAGAACGCAAAACAAACCGTCCAACACTTCGCTCCGAGCCTTGAGACACCACTCGTGCGATCGCCCAGGACGGAACCTTGCGAGACGTGGACGTGGGTTGCCTTTTTCGCTACGACTCATCGCATGAGTCAACTGCTCGACCGGGGATTCATTCGCTCGGTTGCTCACACTAAGAAAAACACCCGCGCACCGGGATCAGATTCTCCACCGGTAGGGAAACAGGGACCGATGAATTCTCGGAATCATCGACAATGGGTTCCATTTCGGAACAGCTATGTCCCTCCGGTCCGCGGATTGTGTCACTCGATCATATCTTTGCCTTGCGACGCTCCCTATTCTGTTGGTCTGGAACATTGCAGCGCAATTCCAACAATCCGGTGAAAAATAACGATGAAGCCGATTCGCACCTTCAAGGTCCGCCCGTCCTTGCCATCATCCTTAGCACCTCTGGTAGAAATTGCCCACAACCTGCGTTGGAGCTGGGATCACGCTGCCATCGAGCTGTTTCGCAGGCTGGACCGTGATCTTTGGGAAACGTCAGGCCACAACCCCGTCCTTTTGCTGGGAACCGTCGATCAGGGTGCGCTGGAGACGGCCGCATCCGATGATTCCTTTCTGGCGCACATGCGGGGGGTGGCAGAGACTCTGAAGTTTTATGTTTCCGGGGAAGGCGACTGGTATGGTCGCGAGCACGGCAACGATGAGCTATTGGTGGCTTATTTCTCGGCCGAGTTCGGAATTACCGAGTGCCTGTCGATCTTTGCAGGCGGATTGGGAGTTCTGGCCGGGGATCACCTTAAAGCGGCGAGCGACTTGGGATTGCCGCTCATCGGCGTGGGATTGCTCTATCAGCAAGGATACTTCCGGCAGTACCTGAACGGTGCCGGCTGGCAGCAGGAAGCCTATGAAGACAATGACTTCCACACCTTGCCGATCCGTCCCGTTCCGGGTGTGAAGGTGCAAGTGGATTTACCCCACGGACCGGTCACCGCGCAAGTCTGGTCCGCCAATGTGGGACGCCTTCGTTTATTTTTGCTGGACACCAATACGGAGGAGAATTCATCCGAAGACCGCAAGATCACCTACCAACTCTACGGTGGGGACCTGGAAATGCGGCTCAAGCAGGAGATCGTTCTCGGGATCGGGGGTTATCGCGCTCTGGAAGCAATCGGGCTGAAACCGACCGTCTACCACATGAATGAAGGACATTCCGCCTTTCTCGGGCTGGAGCGGGTGGTCCGCCTGATGCAGACGCAGAACCTCTCGTTCAAGGAAGGCAGGACGCTTGCCTCGGCAAGTCTGATCTTCACGACCCACACTCCGGTCGCCGCCGGGCATGACTATTTCCCTCCTGCTTTGATCGATCGCTACTTCGCAAGATACATTCAGCGCCTTGGAATCACGCCCGTTGAATTCCTTGGCCTAGGCCGCCGGAATCCCACAAACAGCACCGAAGATTTCTGTATGACCGTACTGGCACTTCGTCTGGCGTGTTTCTCCAATGGCGTCAGCAAACTCCACGGGGAAGTTTCCCGGCGCATGTGGAACAACATCTGGGGAGGGGTTCCGGAGTCGGAGGTCCCAATCGGGCACGTGACCAATGGCGTGCACTTTCGAAGCTGGGTTTCTTTTGAAATGAATCAGCTTTACGACCGCTATCTCGGGCCCAAGTGGCGCGAGGAGCCGGCGGATCCGAAGTTGTGGGAACGCGCCGAATCCATTCCCGCAGGCGAATTGTGGCGGACCCACGAGAGACGCAGGGAAAGATTGGTTGCCTACGCCCGTCAACGATTGCGTTCCCAGCTTCTCAGTCGTGGCGCTCCACAGGCGGCGATCGACGACGCCGAAGAAGTCCTGAGCCCGGATGTTCTCACCATCGGTTTCGCGCGGCGGTTTGCTTCCTACAAGCGCGCTAATCTTCTGATTCGCGACCCGGAACGTCTGGTCCGCATTTTGAACGACGCGGCCCGGCCGGTGCAGATTATCTATGCCGGCAAAGCGCACCCCCACGACGACAATGGAAAACACTTGATCCAGTCGATCGTCGAGCTGGCCAGGCGCCCGGAGTTTCGCAGGAAGATCGTCTTCCTGGAGAACTATGACGTGGCCTCGGCACGATACATGCTCCAGGGTTGCGATGTTTGGCTGAACACCCCTCTGCGGCCGCTGGAGGCTAGCGGCACCAGTGGAATGAAGGCGCAGGCAAATGGCGTCCTCAATCTGAGCACGCTCGACGGATGGTGGGACGAGGCATGGGAGATCGGCATTCGGCGCAGCGCTGAAATTGGCTGGGCCATCGGCAGGGGAGAAATCTACGGCGACTCGTCACGCCAGGACGATGTCGAAGCCCAGGCCCTATATGACCTTCTGGAAGGTGAAATTATTCCAGCCTTCTACGAACGACGCGCCGATGGTTTACCGAGCAAGTGGATCGCCCGCATGAAATCTTCCATCGCCATGTTATGTCCGGAGTTCAACATGCATCGCATGGTCAAGCAATACACCAACGAATACTATCTGGTGGCCCACGACCGATTTCGTGATCTGAGTTCTGACAACGGGTCAAAAGCATTGCAACTTACGAACTGGCTCAGCAAAGTGGAGCAAGCATGGCCAAGACTGCGGATCGAATCCGTGGCCGAAAGCGTCCCGGAAATCGAACTGGGGGCAAGTCTGGAGGTCTCAGCCAGGGTATTTCTGGACACGCTGACGCCCGAGGACGTCGCGGTCGAGAGCGTGGTCGGACGAATGAGTGCGGACGGCGAGATCACTGACTTCACGGCCACCGCAATGGAAGCGCGCGAACACGACTCTTCGGGCCACTACCTGTTTCAGTCCATCGTTCAGCCCACAACGCGAAGTGGCCTGTACGGTTATGCCATACGAGTTTTGCCAAAACATACGCACGCGCTCAGCCCATTTTTGCCCGGCTTGATTTTGTGGGCAGGAAACTGTGTCTCGCAGCACGCGCACAGTCTTGCCGCAAAGTCAGGACTAAGCACCTAGAACCCCGAAGACGGAGATGAACCTCTTGTTTGCTGTGGTTGGGGATTCTCCGACAAACTGCTGGCCGCGAACGTTTGCGCCACGAACAACGTCGCAGTACTACTGAAGGACTGCCATGCCCGATATACACTGCATCGGAATTTGCACCGGGGGCGGTGATGCTCCTGGATTGAACGCCGTCATTCGTGCCGCCGTGAAGACGGCGATCCTCAAATACCACTGGAAAGTCATCGGCATCCCCGATGGTTTCGATGGCATCATCTGGCCGGAGCGGTCGCGCGAGCTTTCCCTGAAGGATGTCAGCGGCATCCTGCCGCGTGGCGGTACCATCCTCGGCACGACCAACCGTGGCAATCCCTTCTGCTACAAGACAACGGAGAACGGACAGGAAGTGGTCCGAGACATTTCCGCCGAAGTGATCGCCAATGCCGCCAAACTGGGAATCGATGCGGTAATGTCGATCGGCGGCGATGGTTCGATGAAGATTGCCGACGACCTTTACCGCAAGGGCCTCAAGATCGTCGGCGTGCCGAAGACGATTGACAACGACCTCTCGGCAACGGAAGTGACGTTTGGTTTCGACACCGCGCTGGCCACGGCCACCGACGCGGTGGATAAGATCCACACCACGGCCGAGTCGCATCACCGGGTGATGGTAGTGGAAGTCATGGGCCGGGACGCCGGGTGGATTGCGCTTGAGGCGGGCATTGCCGGCGGGGCACATATCATCCTGATCCCGGAAATACCATTCCGCATGCAGAAGATCTGCGAAATCCTGGAAGAGCGCGAGCGCCACGGAAAATGCTTCACGATTATTGTGGTGGCCGAGGGCGTGAAATTGCCGGTCGAGATGGCACATATGGCGAGGACATCACCGGTGGGCAACCTGATCGGAGATGTAATCACGCTGCTGGCACGCAAGGAGGTACGGGTAAGCGTGCTTGGATACATTCAGCGAGGAGGCTCCCCTTCTCCCTACGACCGGATTTTGGGTACGCGTTTCGGAGTCGCGGCAGTCGATCTGATCGCCGCCGCTGGCTTCGGGAAGATGGTCTGCCTGCAGCAGGAGTCAATTCGCGCGGTAAGCATTGCCGACGCCGTGGGAAAGATGAAAGTGGTCGATCCGAACGGAGAGATCGCAAGTGCCGCCCGGGCGATCGGGATCCGTTTCGGCGACTAGCTAGCGGAAAGGCACGAGTTACGGATGATGTCCTCGCCGCTCCAGAACCACCGGCGTAGGATTCGCGCCGCGGTCGCCCTCCTTTCTGTGGTTCGCCACCATTCTGCAAACGACGCCAGGCATTCGACCTCACGGATTGGTCATGGCAGGCAATTTCGCCGGAGTGCTGCCGGGGATCCCGGGGATTTCATCACCATTAAAGCGTGCTGCCTGGCACATGCAAATTGCCGGCAGATCGGTAACCGCATCGCTAAGATGAAAACCATCGAGGAAGAAGTGCTCTTACAAAAACAGGCGGAACTCGCGATTGCAAGAGGAGACATTGCAGCACTACCGATCGTGGCTCCAGGACGAGGAAGACTAACCGCCGCCTCCTGGTTCCCGGAGCGGCCGCTTGCGAGAAGCGGCCAAACGCCTTTCCCGATGGCGTCCACCCAGAGGCACTTCCCATAGGAGGTGTGGGCACGGCAACTTCAGCGCTACCCGGCCCGGCAGCAGCCTGGTATACCCGGGACCGGCGCCGACGTTGATGTTTGGCCCGCTCGCAAGCTCATTGGCATGAGTACATTGGCTCCGACCAGCGCCGAAAAGTAATCGCCATCTCGGTTACCAACGTGGTTATCCGGTTGTTTCCAAATCACAGAAGCCCTGATGCCACCGGTGGGATATTCAGATTGTTCGAACAGTGGGGAGGGTGCTCATGGTTCCTGATTTAGACGCAGGCTTGTCGGCTGACTTGTCACCGGAGATCGCCGATGCCGATCTCGCCTCGACCGCTGACCAGGCAGGCGGCCGCCGAGAGGATGAAGACACTGCTGCAGTGATGAAAAGGCGATGGCCGCGATTGACTGTGGACCTGCCGGTGCACGTTCGATTAACCACACAAGGCCCCACCAGGATCGTAAGCTGTGAAGGGCGAGGTACGGACATCAGTGTTGGGGGATTAGCAGTTAACGCCGACATCGACCTGCCCGTAGGTGTGCAGGTCGGGGTCGAATTCACACTGCCGTATTCCGACCAGCCGATGAATTTCCGATGTTTTGTCCGCAACCGCGACGGCAACAGCTACGGTGTGGAGTTCATTACGGAAAACGATGACGACTATAGGAAATCCGGGGAACTTCAGGCGGGGTTGGCGGCGATCAACGCCCAAAACCGGTAGCCTCGATTTCGCGCGGTCTCTGTCCTTATCCGTGCGGGGGGACAGTCGGTGCACATCCCGGGCTCACCTGGGCATCAGTTCTGCGAAAGCCCGCGCTTGGTGACCAGATATACGGCAAAGCTCCCCAGCCAATGCCCGCCTTCATAATGTTCTCCCGTCACGGCCGCTAGTCCCGCATGTCTATGCTCCTTTTCCGCCGCCATAATCCTTGGCCGGCGTCTGTCGTCCTTTGGCAAACCCGAGGCGATGCCCTCGAGCATCCAGGCTCGGCTCAGATTCAGCCCATCCAAATGCGCCAATTTGGGGTCGCTCGGGTCGGGCGAAACCACGGGCTGCAACCAAGCGCTTTTTCTCGCCACTGAGAGCTGCGGCAGAAAGGATTGGAGCCAGCGAGCGAATGCCGGACTCGGCAACACACGCCGCATCACGTCGGCTTCGCCGAGACAGGGAGAAAGAAAGTCCTCGCCGGAGGGCTCATAAGCCAACGGACAGTCTCTGTCCCCGAGATAGAACTGCCGGGCTTTCGATTCCAGCAGGCAGGCAAATTCCGCATCCGCCGTGGCGCGTGCATAATCGAGCATCAAGCCGAGAGCGAAAGCGGTCTGCGCGTGCTCTCCGATTCGAACCGGGTAGGAGAGCTTGGGGAGCCAATCGCCCAGCCGAAGGCGCACGACCTGTTCCAGCGGACGCAAGTTTGCCGCCAGCGAGCGCGCCTCAGGATCATCCCACTCCCGTAGCTCCGCAACGAGTTGCAGCAGCCACGCCAATCCATAGGGACGTTCGAAGCTGGCTCGTCCCTCAGCCCTCAGGTAGAGCGCTTCTTGTGCGATGTTGTCGGCAGTCAGGCTTTGCCGCAGAGCTTCGCGCGCGGAGGATGCGAAGGCGGCATTGGGGAAAGTTCTAATCAGACGTGCCAGCAACCAATGTCCGTGCACCGAAGAATGCCAATCGTAGCAGCCGTAGAATGCGGGCGTCAGTTTTCGGGGCGGAGCGATGTCGGCATCGCTGTTCAGACTATGACTGATTTTGTTCGGATATTCCTTGTGAACGCAGAGCAGGGCAAGTCTCGCGAACCGTTCCGCAGCCTGGATATCGAACCTCGAGGGCATCGCGGTCGTCTCAGCGGCCATAACACTCACGCCCAGGATAACAAGAGCAAGGCAAAACATGGATTTCATCGCGCTGCCACTCTAAACCAAAGATCCGGGGGATTGAAGGTTGAGTGAACAAAGCTCCCGAAGCGGGAGATTCAGAATCACCCTGAGTGGCTGTGTCGGGCAATTCAACGACTCTAAACCAAGGCGACCTCAGGCTGCCACTCGGTTGACGGATCGAGCGCCGCGACACTTTCGAATGCACGCTTCGAAGCGCCCTTTTCGGCAGAGGGCTGTCGACGAAAGCCCCGTTCAGCCATGGGACGCTTCCGTTTGTTACGCGTCACCAGAGCTCGCGCCGGAGGATGAACAAATGCGACGGGACTGCTTCCCGACGATCCCAATGCGGGTCGTCGGTCGACAAGACCATTGTCATGCCTAAAAATCGGACCACCGCTCAGGTTACTGCCCCTCGTCGGCGGAGGCCTGAGTTGGGGCCTGCTGCCAGCGTGTGCGCTCGTTCGATGATCGGCACCAGCCGTTCCGACAGTTCGCTCTTCAAGACGTATTCATCCACCAGCCACAGAATTCGCTCCGGCATCTCGGAATACGCCGAGAGCAGGACGATGGGCAGGTTGGGGAACCGTTGCTTGATATAGCAGGCTATGGCTTCCGCGTCTATGCCTTCCTGTTTGTACTCCAGCAGAACCGCAGCCACCGCGACTTCTTCCAACGTCTTCAGCGCGTCTGCGCTGGTTGCGATCTTGACGCAATAACCATGAGATTCCAGAGTCGCTTTGCGAAGTTCCAAAGCTTGCGGAATTTCGGCGATGCACAACAGGGTGGGGTGTGCCATGGCCACATTCTCCACTAGATCGCTGGCGCGGGAAAGTTGCAACCCGTGGTCGCCTCGATTTCACAACCCAACCGCCGCAACCTGATGACGAGCGCGACTTCAAGAGTGGGATGAGAGGACTCTGGTTACCGCAGACCTTCACCGATTCCTGTCTCGTCCCGCCTGGTCGCCTGACGGTAAGACGATCGTCGCTTTCCTTGTATGAGACCGGGAATGCGATCAGCGGCATGGTGGCTGTGGACGCAATCGACCGGCAAGCAATCTCTGATCTTTGAGCCCGCAGGAGGGATCAATGCGTGAGGCCGTCTGGATGCCCCAGCGCGACTGGCTGCTGACTTTAGCAGACTCTGACGTCGAACTCCTGCAAGAGTCAAAACGGAATCGGCTGATCAAGTCACGGAGTTCGTCTGGGCGGTCAGCGCCTGGGTTTTGTTTCCTTGCCGAAGCTCTCCCACAATCTTGGTGCCGGTTAATCCGTCGAAAAGGTGGTCAAATTTAGCAGTTGACCGCGCCCATTGCCGTGGTCACTGGTACCAAGAACTGGGGCAAGGTCCAGATTGATTCGAAAGGGGTTATTGGCCAAGTTCTTGGAGAGAGATCTTAAGCTGGCCCCTTTGAGCGAACAAAGCCTGGAGAGGCCGACCCCGGAGTTTGCCTGTGCGGAAAACGCTGCATCTCAAGCTGTTTCCATTACTTGCAGGTCTTTGGAGGGCCGGGCTTGCGCCAAGATCGAGTAAGAGCCTGAATGTGGGTCATATTCTGGTAAGTACCTGTGTCTATTGATTCAAATGTCTACTTGGTGGTTCGGATTGGGCACCGCTCAAGTCAGGTTCTGATTATCCGGTTGCTTCAGCACGTCCCATGGGTAGTGTATGAGGGGGGGCTCGACCACCGTTCCCCAAGACGCTTCGCCAATTTCAGACCGACTTCGCGACAGAGGAAGCTTGCCGGGAGTATCTGACGGCGTGCCGTTGGCCGGATGGGTTCAGTTGTCCTCGATGCGGGCATGAAAAAGCAGATGCATTGGTGAAGCAAAGGCGTCGCCAATGCGTCAAATGCCGGCATCAGGTTTCGTTGACAATCTCCAACAGTGGCTCATCGGCACCTACCACGGGGTGAGCCAGGCCCAACTCCAGGCTCGATGAATTTGTTTTCAGGCATAATCGACGGAAGACACGACCTGCTGCATTTCAGACCCTTCTTGGTCTCGGAACCGGCCGCGAATCAACCGAGTATGAGCAGATTCGAGGAGCTAAAGACCTCAACCACAACCGATTGTGGGTTGCTGAAGCAACCGGATAATCAGAAGTCAGCTAGAGGTTCAGCCCGCATCCTGAGCTGACCCAATTTTCCGGCGAATTGCTGCCCTACGTCCAAGTGTCGCCAAACCAACCCTTCCTAAGCGATTGAAAAATAGGCGAAAAAAAGAGTTGCATTATGATCAGTGTTATAGTTAAGTATAACACTGATAGACATCCTCTAGGGCTAGCAAGGCCGCGGCTAGCGATAGCTTAGTTAAGGATGCCCAATCCCAATGCAAAGAAGGAAAAGAACACCCTTGAAGGAGAATGAAAAACATGAAATCGCCTCGTTTTCTGCTGTTGCTTGCTCTGTTGTCGCTGTCCAGCGTAGCGTTCGCGCAGTCCGCCGCGAATCCCGCGCCCTCGGACGCGCAAAAGTCTTTCGATCAACTGAAAACCCTCGCGGGTATCTGGACCGGACCCGTGACCGTCGACCCTCCGCAACCCGACTGGACCAAGGAGCCTTTGTGGCTATCGATGCGCGTGACCTCCAGGGGAAACGCGCTGGTGCATGAGATGAAGAAACCGGGAACGCCCGACGATCCCAGTAAGGACGATCCGATCACCCTGCTTTACATAGATAATGATCGCCTGACCCTTACCCACTACTGCGACGCCGGAAATCGCCCGCGGATGATAGCCAAGGCCTCGCCTGACGGCAAGACGGTAGAATTCGAGTTCGCCGACGTCGCCGGCAGCACGCAGTACGGGCACATGCACCATGCGATCTTTACCATGATCGACGCCAACCATCACACCGAGGACTGGACCTTCATGCTTCCCGGAGACAAGCACCTCCAAGCCCACATGGATCTGCAGCGCGCAAAATGACGGGAGTATCTCTCGCCAACGTTAATTGGAAAACCCGATGGACCATGAGTGGAACGACAGTCAGCCGATTTACCGCCAGCTTCGCGACCGCGTGGTCGCTATGATCCTGGACGGCGTGTTCAAGGAAGGCGATCCACTGCCTTCCGTGCGCAATGTCGCGACCGAATATCGGGTCAATCCGCTCACGGTTCTGAAGGGCTACCAGCAACTGGTGGACGAGGGGCTGGTCGAGACCCGACGAGGCCGCGGGATGTTCGTCAATGCCGGAGCGCGCAATTTGTTGCTGCAGGGTGAGCGGCAGAAGTTTCTTGGCGAAGAATGGCCGAGGGTCTGCGCCGCCATCCAGCGGCTCGGCCTGAAGGTGGAAGAACTCCTGGAGGCAGCAGCGAACGGGTCGTCGCCCGCTGCCGCACAGTCGAAAACCGACCCGTCGAATCCGCCCCAATCGAATTCCACGAAGGAGGAGCGCTGAAGCCATGCCATGCATAGAAGCACGCAGTCTCCGCAAGGCGTTCGGACCAACGATCGCGCTGGACGGCGTTAATTTGCGTCTGGAAGAGGGCCGCATTCTCGGACTCATTGGTCCCAACGGTGCCGGCAAGACCACTGCGCTCAACGCAATTCTCGGACTCACCCCGTACCAGGGAGAACTGAGGGTACTTGGACGCGATCCCTGGACCGAACGCGATCTGCTCATGCGCGACGTCTGCTTCATCGCCGATGTCGCCGTTCTGCCGCGCTGGATCAGGGTTTCGCAGCTGATGGACTACGTGGCAGGGGTGCATCCGCGATTCGACCGCGCCAAGGCGGAGGGTTTTCTAGCCCAGACCACCATTCGGCGCGCCAGCAAAGTCAGGGAATTGTCGAAGGGGATGGTGGCCCAACTGCACCTTGCTCTGGTAATGTCCATTGACGCCAGATTGCTGGTGCTCGATGAGCCCACGCTTGGCCTCGACATCCTCTATCGCAAGCAGTTCTACGATTCTCTGCTTAACGACTACTTCGACCGCAGTCGCACTATCGTCGTGACCACACATCAGGTGGAAGAGGTCCAGCATGTCCTCACTGATGTGATGTTCATCGACCGCGGCCGCGTCGTGTTCTCGTGCAGCATGGACGATTTCGAATCGCGCTATGTGGAAGTGGCCGTGCGCCCCGAGCAGGTAATTGCGGCACGGGCGCTTAAGCCGATGCACGAGCGGTCGGCGATCGGTCGCAGCATCCTGCTTTTCGAGGATGTCGATCGCACCCAACTGGCTGCGCTTGGCGAAGTGCACACACCCAGCATCGCCGATTTTTTCGTTGCCGTCTTAGGGAAAAAGCCCGGCAATCAGATCGGCCAGGTACCAGGAGCTGCCCGGTGAATACGATAAACCCTAACTCGAACGCTATGCCCGAGTCTTCCCCTAGTGCTCAGAGAAAAGATTCTCCGGCAACCGACTCGCCGATCAAGGAATCGCAAGTCTTCGCGCCCTCGGCCTTGGCGGCGACTCGACCGTTCTACTGGTCGCTACGCCGCGAGTTGTGGGAGAACCGTTCCATCTATATTGCGCCGCTGGCGGTCGCCGCCCTATTTCTGCTTGGCTTCATGCTCAGCACCATTCACCTCCCCGACAAGATGCGGGCCGCGTCGGCACTCGACATGATGAAGCTGGATGAAATGATCGAGCGGCCCTACGACTTCGCCGAGCTGCTGCTCATGGCGACCTATCTGATCGTCGCGGTCTTCTACTGTCTCGATGCGCTGCACGGCGAGCGTCGTGACCGCAGCATCCTGTTCTGGAAGTCGCTGCCGGTTTCCGATGGGACCACCGTGCTCACGAAGGCGAGCATCGCGGTTCTGCTTCTTCCGCTGCTCATCTGGGCAATTACGGTAGCCACGCAATGGCTCATGTTGCTGCTGAGCTCGGCCGTGCTATTAGGTAGCGGTCTCAGTGCTGTCCCGCTGTGGCGCCATTTGCCGCTGTTCCAGATGTGGTTGATGCTGCTCTACCATCTTGTGGTGGTGCATGGATTCTACTTTGCGCCGGTCTACGGCTGGCTGCTGCTGGTTTCAGGCTGGGCGCGGCGCATGGCATTTCTGTGGGCCGGTTTACCGATGCTCGCCATTGGCGTCGTCGAGAAGATTGCCTTCAACACCATGTATTTCGCCAATATGCTGGGGTCCCGCTTGCAGGGCGGCGACGACGCTGGCGCTCTGTCTGCACCGGGTCACGGGATGGATCCGCTCACGGTACTGAGTCTCGCCAAGTTTCTGATGGGTCCGGGGATGTGGATCGGGCTGGCCATCTTCGCCGCCTTTCTCGTGGCCGCGATCCGGTTGCGCCGCTACCAGGGACCGATCTGATCCCTACGCGCCCTCGTTCTTCGCAATGAGAGCGGAGAGGAAAACATGGCGCTCCCTCAATCCTGGTGCAACCTGGCGGGAGGCGCGAGAGGTGAGACGGGTGCGCGAAGCAGTTCGCATCCGCACGGCCACAAATCTGACGCTCGAGTGTCTTTTGTTATGACGTCGCGAGTCGTGCTTCTCTACCGGGCGCGCATAATTCGGTGTACAAACGCGAAGCGCGCTCTTGGCCGCGTGCGCTAGGTGGTTAATTCATTTTCGAACTTCGCGGGAGGATCCTCGCGCGTTAGGAAGTCACCGATGTCTGCGCCTCCATGAACCCCGATTATGCGCACTTCCTGCTCCAGGCACTCCAGCCGCTGCAACGCAGCATGAACTGCCGGGGCGCCATCTTCTCGTACTTTTCTGGCGCGCGCCAGGGCCTGCTCGGCGAAGCGATTGATCTCGTGCAGCAGCTTGCGAATCTCGGTTTCTAGCTTTCCTTGGCTTTCCTGAACCCGGTTCAGGATGTCACTCTGCACCCGAGTACTGTTGGTTTCCAGCAGCCTTCGGAGGAATTCCCGGGCGTCGTTCTGGATGATCTTACGGGCCCCCACCAGACCAAGCATCAGGTCAGCCAGCCAGCGCAGCGGTGAGGCAGGTTGAGCGACTTCAATGAACTCCATGAAAGTGAATTCTGAACCAACGCGAAACCCGCTTTCAGGATCGAGGGCGTGAGGCATGCGCGCCAATTCCGGAACCCGGGCAGCGGCGAGTTTCTTGAGAAACTGGTTTGCCATCTCCACGAAGCGTCCTGCAACGAGCCGATATTCTTTCTCTGCTGCTTCTTGCTCGGGTTTTAACCACGGCACAATATGGTGGCGCGCGACTCCCTGCGCCTCATGGAACGCGCGGCGGCGGTACGATGGACCGATCCCGCCCGGTATGCCCTGCAGAGCAACTTCGAATTCCCTTCCCGCCTGCGGAATTACCCGTGCGAGAAATGCCTTGTGGCGATCGACAAACAGGTCGGAGAGTCGCCGTTGTTCGCCCATGAAGAGATACCCCAGTTCCCTCATCGATTGTTCCGCATCAGCGATGGTCTGCTTCAGGCTGGCGATACGGCTCTCCGAATCTTCGACCGGCCGCTGCAGTGCCTCGCGTTCCTCCGTGACGATCGCGAGCATCAGCTCGCTGATCCGTTCAAGACCGCGGGCACAAGCCGCCCGGATCAACCGCCGGCCTGAGCCCTCAACCAACCCGCTCAGCGAAGCGACCAGCTTTCCCCAGTCCCGACCGCTCCCCCTCCGCTCGATCTGTTCCACAGCACTCACTTCGAGAAATGGTTGCACGCTGTATTGAAGTCGCTTTTCGAGCTGCCTTCGCGCGAAGGCCGTGGCCGCGGCTCGTTCTGCGTCGGTTGTCCGATCCGCCTTGTTCAAGACGATGATGAGATCCTGGACGTGCCGCGCCACTGCCTCAACCAGGACAAGTTCTTCGCCCACCAGCGGCGGATCTGCCCCAAGCACCACGAGCGCAGCATCGATGTGGGGAATGAAGGCCTCGGTTGCTGTCGTGTTGCCCGTGAACACCGATCCCAATCCTGGTGTGTCCACGAAGCACATCCCGGTCCTGAGCAGCGGACTGGGAACGAAGATCTCCAATGCGGCAACCTGCTTTCGATTTTCAGGGTTCTCCTCTTCCGAGACATACTCATCGACGGCCTTCACCGGAATGTCTGTCCACCCCCCGGTCCCGAAGCGCACGCGCGCGACGGCACGACGACCGTAACGAACAATGGTTGGGACGGCCGTGACCGGCACGACTCCGGTCGGCAGTACGTCGTCTCCCACGAGCGCATTCAGTACGGAGGATTTTCCGCGCTTAGATTGCCCGATACAGGCGACATAGAAGCGCCCTTGGGATATTCGTTCCGCCACCGAACGGGCATCCGCCGCGATTTGCCCGGCGTCAAACTCCTCCGCCAACGCGGCCAGGCGCAAGAGCGCTGATTCCCCAGGAGAATTCTCGGGCACGAGCCCACGCTCCGAACTTGAGGATGCCGGCGGCGAGCACACCGGATCGTCAAGCAGCGAATTTTCTTCGGAATCTCCCGGCATAGTTGTCTTCCCTGCCCCTGGTTTTCCCGTATCGCGGCTACGGCGCCGGAGAGCGCAGCCCCTGCTGATGCACATAGCGAATCACTTCCACTTCGGACATGGCAATCAGCCCTTCATCCACCATTTCATCCAGAGCGGGCAGTAATTTCTTGAGGTTCTGCTCGGTGTCCACTACGGACACCATAATCGGTCTGTCGGAAGAGCGAAGCAGGTGCTTCTTGTGAATGAGCGTGCTTGCGCCATAGCCTTCAATCCCGCGAAACACCGTGGCGCCCGCTATATCGAGTTCCCGGCACTTGGCCACGATCGCCTCGTACAGAGGCTTCCCTTGCCATTTATCGTCCTCGCCGAAGTGAATCCGCAACATTTTGGCTTTTCCCTCGAGCTTCATGTCCGCGCCTCCTGCCGTCTCTCGCTTTTCTCATAGTTATGCGCGTACTTAATAATGTCCACGTCGGACAGTACGACCAAGCCTTGCTGCACCATCTGCTCAAGAATGGGCATGAACGCCTTAAGTTTTTCCTCCGTGTCCACCACTGAGAGCAGGATGGGGCGATCGTGAGAAAGACTGAGCCCAGCATCTTTATGGATCCTTCGATTTGCTCCGTAGCCGAGAACACCCCGATAAACGGTTACGCCGGCAATATCATTGGAGCGCAGGCCGTTGACGATGCCTTCATACAAGGGTTTGCCATTCCACTTGTCGTTTTCGCCGATATAGATCCGCATCATCTTGGCTTTGCCCTCGCGCTTCAGGGCCGGCCTCTCCCCGTCGTTCTGCTTTTGCTTCCTCTCGGCAGGTTTGACGATGGTGGTGTCGTGCATCTCGATCAGTCCGGTACCTACCATTGCCTGCAGTTTGGGTAACAGCTCCTGCACCTTTTCTTCGCTTTCGATGAACTCTATTTTCACCGGTAGACGGACGGCCAAGTCCACCAGACTGGTCGTGTGAAGGTGATGATCGGCCCCAAACCCGGCAATGCCGCGCGTCACCGTTGCACCTGACACACCGTGAAAGAAGAGAAAATCAAGAACAGCGGCGTAGGCCGAGCTCCCGTGGTACTGCTGGTCTTCGGCCACGTAAATGCCGACCTTCTTACCTGGCCCCGCTGTAAGCATTTTGTCCTCCTGAAATTAGAGTCCCTCTCTGACCGGCCAAAAATTCCGTACCTCGGGAACGGGCAAGAGCCCGAGCGTGAAAATTGCACGTGCGCAAGCCGGCTTGCGGACGCACCGTTCCAGCTCGCGTCCACCCACAATCCTTTAAGAGCCCCAACCTGGGGTGCGTGCCTGAGATGAGCCCCTCGGGTACACTCGTCGGTGTCGCCGCATCCGCCTTCACGACATCGCCCTCCCCGCTATCACGCCCCCCCAAACTGCAACGAATCCGAAAACCACGCTGGTGGCCACGTAGAGAAGCCCGAGGCCAATCTGGCCATCCTGGATCGCACGCAGCGTCTCATACTCGAAACTGGAAAATGTCGTGTAGCCTCCGATGAAACCAATGGGGATCAAATAGCGCCAGTTGGGACTCCAATGAGTTCTCACAGTCAGTAAAGCAAAGATCAAGCCGATCAGAAACGAACCCGTAATATTGATGATCAGAGTTCCGTAGGGAAAACGAGTTCCCATTCTGCTGCCGATGTAACTGCCCAACCAAAAGCGCAGAATGGACCCCAGACAACCCCCGATGCCAACCAATAGATATTTCAGCAATGTCGGTCTGTTCCTTTCCCCTTCATCTGCCGCCGCGCACAGCTTTCATGAAGCCAGCCTCGTTTCTCCCACAGTACTTTGTAACACCTCCAGGTCGCGACGAAGAATGTCTTCGTCCTGTCCGGTTTCGAGATCCCGGTTCCCCAGCAACCCCTCCAGTTGAGCACGATAGCTGTTTGCATAGGCGTCAAATCGGCGTTGCACCTGTCCCAGGGTTCTCTCCGACCAGTCGGAAAGCAAAGCGCGATACGTGGACAAAGCTCTTGCCGGATGAACCCCGATCAGCCCGGTCAGCTGTTGCGTCACTACGGACTCAGCCAATCTTCTCCCCAGCAGCGCAACCAGCCTTGGACGACGGAAACGAAATGTGAGTCGTCCGGGATCAAATGCCGGCAGTTCTCGCAGCGCGCCCGCGAATTCCTCCGCCTGCGGCACATCCGATAGTTCCAGAACCTGGGCCGCCGATCGAAGACTTTCGTGAAGTTTATGAGCGAGCAGGTCCATACGCCCGCGCAGAGCTTCCGTTTGTTCCTGAACCGTTCGTATGAACGCGTCGCTCACAATCTCGGATGGAAACCTTGTATCAGTGCCGGGCACCGACCACGACTCAACCAGAGAAGCGCCAGCGATTTGAAGCATCTTGCGAGAACTCGACGGCTGCAACTCGTCCGCCAGGCGCCGTGCTGTCGTTTTCATTTCCTCCAGTCTTCCGCTCGCTTGATGCAGTTCGCCTTCGACCACCCGCAGCTGTTCAACTTTACGGAGAGGGATGGGATCCTGCCGGGGAAGTCGCCTGTGCAAGGCGATCCCGATCGACTGCCGCAAGCCTCCGATTTTTCGGCGGATGGAACGGGTCTTCAGATCCTGCCACCGGCCGTAGAGCGGCGCAATGTCATCCTCGAACCAGTGGGTAAGCAATGCTTTGCTTTCCCCCACCACGCTGACCGCATGCACCGCGAGATCAAGGTTCAGTTCCTTCCGGAGATGGTCCTTCACATATTCGGTCGCGCGCAATTGCTCCTGCGCGGTGAGCCGATCGGCTTTACTCAGCACGATCGCCGCCGGAATGGCCGAATCGTAGAGCGTCTGCAAGGTCTGAAGATCGTGGGGTGTCAGTGTGAAACCGGCGTCAATCAGAACCACACCCAGGTTGCAACGCGGCAAGTAGGCCAGGGTTTCAGCCGCTCCTCGAGTGGCCAAGGACGCAAGCCCGGGCGTATCCACGAAGGTGATCCCCTGGCGCAGGCGAGCGGAGGCGAGTCCCACGACAATTCTGGTCACGTGTTTCTCATTGCCCGGATTGAGCGACTCGGCGGCGAACTCCGGAAGTCGCGAAATCTCATACTGCTCTGGCGGGCGGTTGGCGAACCAGCCGTTGACCGCGGGCGATTCGGCAAAAGCGAGCCGAGCGGGAACCGCAGTAATGGGATTCACTCCGACCGGAAGTACATCTTGTTCCAGGATCGCGTTCAACAAAGACGACTTGCCGGAACTGACGCGGCCAAACATGGCGATTTCGAATCTGTTGTCCTCCAGCCGATCGAGAATCATCGACAACGCAGAACGAAATTCCACCAGCCCGTATCGGGTAATGATCTGCCCCAGCTTCTGCAGAAGCGCCGCCTCGTCGCCGGGTTGCTCCAGTTTCTCCAGTCGCTGCTGCAGGTTCTCGCCTGCGCCATGCTTGAGATACTGGTCCAGTTGCCTTACCAGGCCTTGAAGTTCCCCGGCGATGCCGTTCAATTCAACCGCGGCTTGGGGCGGGACGACACCGAAGCCGCGCATGTATTCGGGCTTCAACTCCTCAATCGCGATGTCCACGAATGTGAGCGTCGAGTGGAGAGACCTGGCCACCGGAATATCGGCCGGTGGCCGCTCGATGTTTTGTCCATCCAGCACTCGAATCAACTGCGCCCGGAGACGTTGGATGAAGTCCTCGACCACGCGGCGCTGGGCGGAAGTGAGATCGGGAATGTACTGCGGGAACGCCAGCCTGGACGAGGCAGCGTTCAAGCTGCTCTCCATGTCGGAGAGCAGCTTGTCGATATAGCGGCAGGTCACACTCAGACGCCGCTCATGATTCGCGTTGAGCGAATTTACCGCTTCTTCCGTCATCGCATCTCATTCCCTCGGGTGCCCGAACGCCGATTTTGGAGCGAACCCATCCGCACGGTTTGCAACCACGCACCGCGCATGGCGATTCATCCAGCGACTTTCCAGTTCATGCGAAAGTCGATGTAGAGTGGGCTGATTTTGATGTGTTCATTCGTACGATACTTGGGATGCTTTGCCGCCTCCACCAGCGCCACGATTGCTCCCGGATTTCCCGCGCTGAACTGCACGACCTTGTCGAGGAATTCGTTCATATTCGACGCCGTAAGATTGACGCCCACCTCGACAATCATGGATTCCTGAAAGTCCACGTTATTATCGGCATGCCTTCCGCCATTGAGCACGTTGAGTTGGGGCACGGGTAGCAGGTACTCTTCGCGCATGACAAACTGACGATAAAGAGGAATTTCCTTCTCCGCAGCATCGGCCTTCGCTACCGCAATGGATACCCCGAGAATGGCATTGGCTCCCAGCTTGGATTTGTTCGGCGTGCCATCGAGTGCGATCATTGTTTCGTCGAGCGCCTGCTGATCTGACGCATCCAGGCCCTTCACTCCCGGTTGGATGACATGGAAGACGTTATGAACGGCTTTCAAGACACCCTTTCCGTTATAACGGCTTTAGTCGCCGTCGCGGAGTTCAACCGCTTCGTGTTTTCCGGTGGACGCCCCGGACGGCACCTTGGCTACGCCCGTAGCCCCGCTATCCAGTGTCACGCTCACTTCGATCATGGGATTTCCCCGGGAGTCGAGAATTTCCAGCGCATCCATACCCTTTATTTTCGACACAAGTCTCCTTCCTATGAGTTCCAGGACTTCATCCAACCGAACCTGTCCGCAGCACAGTGATCAAGTCCTTCTCTACATCTTGGGGGAACGACAGAGCCTGCAGTTTTCCGACAGTCGGCTCGATCGCGTAGGGAAAGGATTTCAGCGCAAAGGACCCGTCCTCCCACACCGCGTAGCACGCGTCCGGCTTGCCGGTCTTCGGCTGGCCAAGGCTGCCGGGATTGACCACCAGACTTTCTCCGATCCGGCGTATAAACGGAGCATGCGTATGTCCGACAAGAACCACATCGGCCGAAACGCCATCCACCTCCCGACACCAGTCCTCGGAATCCTCGGGACAATAGCCATAAAGAGGGTCGGAGGGCTTCGCGTGGCAGAGATAAAAGCGTTTGTCCTGTCTTTGGATTTCCCTGTGAAGCGGTAACTGGCGTAGAAATTCCTTTTGATCTTGGTGCAACACGGAAGCAGTGTGCTGGCGTGTGGTTTCCGCCATCCTTCGATAGCGCGGCGTGCACTGCGGATCTACGTCGTAACCGACGGAATGATCGTGGTTGCCGCGTACTGTGACGGCACTCTTGTTTTTCACAAAGTCAACAACCGCCCCGGGCTCAGGTCCGTAGTTGACCAGATCTCCCAGCACCCACAATTCGTCGTACGGCTCCGGCAGTGCCCGCAATGCTTCATAGTTCGCGTGCAAGTCAGCAATGATGATAACTTTCATACCTTCCTTTCCCGAACCAGCGCGGGGACCGCCGCGAACGCTTTTTCTGGAGCGCTTGGTGTTGCCTCCTGATACGCCCCCCGCCGGCCAATTCAGTGCACCACCATCACCGGAC
Organism: Terriglobales bacterium; assembly: GCA_049520935.1. GTDB lineage: Bacteria > Acidobacteriota > Terriglobia > Terriglobales > Acidobacteriaceae > Acidiflorens. Next base: position 113,786 of record JBEKPJ010000012.1, read on the forward strand.
AATGCGCATATCGCAAAGCTCGCTCGGACACCGAACCCAACATCATCCGCGAAAGCATGGAGCGCCCGCGCCGTCCCAAGATAATCAGGTCGATGCCGTCTGCCTCCGCCCGGTGAATGATTTGTTCTGCCGGGTGCCCTACCGCGGTGTCGGTCTTCACCTCCAAGTTGTGGGAACGTGCCTTCTCCCGAATCCTCTTGAACCCCTCTTCAAAATGTTCCTTCGCATCATCGAGAACCGCTTCCAATTCGACCGAGGTGGCAGGCTCAGGCGGTCGCGCAACCGCAAAGATGAGCACCGTCGCGTCCAGACATTCGGCTAGGGAGAAGGCCATATCCACTGCCTTCTCCGACTGCGGAGACCCGTCGTAGCCGACCAGCAACTTCCGAAAATACGCGTTTTGTCGCTTTCCCGTCATGCTCCCTCCTCAGTTTGCTTCACCGCTCACGGTTTGGATCAACGTCGTTTTCTCCTCTTTTTTCTTGGGGGCCAGCAAGTGTCTCGGCATGAACCAGGCGTTGGCGATCATTGTTGGTACCACGGCGCTGCCGATCACGGTGGCGACCAAATAGGAATACTGCGCCTGGCTGATGACACCGTGGTTCAGTCCAAACAGCGCAGAAATCGTCCCGAACGTCAGGCCGGTGGACATCATCAGCGTGAAGTACAGTCCCTCTTCCTTTTTATAGTCAAACGCTTTCACCGTGGGGTAGAGGGGAATGACCTTCGACAGCATCTTGGCGAAGAACAGGGCGGTAAACACGAGCGGGGCAGCGATCAACGCGGGCACCGAGACAAACGATCCCGCCCGAATGAAATAAAACGGCGTGAGCAATCCGAACGTCAGGGTGCGCAAACGCCGGATGAGAACGTGATCCTTCCCCACGCTGCCTGCCAGCACCATTCCGATGATGTAGGCTGGCAAGACTGCTTCGCTGCCGGACCAGACGGCTAGCCCTCCCATTGCGAACAACAGAAAGAGCAGATATTTGGCCTCCAGTTCGGAAACGCGCCCTCCGTATTTCTTAAAGAAACGGGGCGTCAGAAAGGGAAGAATCGCGAAAACAACCACGCTGACAATCACGAAAATCAGCGTTTTGATGGTAAACGGCGAAAAAATCATTCCCAGAGCGACCACAGTACCGAGATCGTTGATAAAGCAGGCGGCCAACACCGCCTTGCCGAAATCCGTGACGTTAAAACCCAGTTCCAGCATCACGGCGTAGACCACTGCCACCGAAGTCGTCGAAAGGGCCACGCCCGCCAGCCAACTCGATCGCCCGGTCCAATGCAAGATGTAGTGAGCGACGGCCGTGCACCCCAGAAACGGGCCGAAGAAACCGACCAGTCCGACGACGGTGGCCTCCTTCCATTTCATCCGGAAGATCTGGGGATCGAGTTCGGCCCCGGCCAGAAAGGTAAGAACAATGGCACCCGTACCGGCAAGGAAGCTAATCCAGTTAGTCTTCCCACCCAGTTCCGCGTGCACGAAAAGCGCTCCAATCACCAACTGGGCCACGGTGCCAACCACAATTTCACTCAGTGCAGTGGAGATCCTGAGCCAGATGGCAACCAGGGTCGCGATCAATGCCAGGCCAACCCAAACAGCGGCCAGCACCCACACGTTTTCCATGAAGCCTCCACTAGTTTGGCGGATCATTGCCGGCACCATGACCCCGCGACGAAACAATCCGCTTGTCAGGAGTCATCAGCTGTTCCGGCTTAAGCATTGGGACAGCGGTTGGCGGTGAACTCCTTCACCGTGGTTAACGACACAAGTACAGCAAAAGAGGCCCGTCGAAGTCAACGTCATTCATCACATCCGGTCGGTCACTGCAGGTCGGGGATTGCCTGGATCGCGGAACACCTGCCAACCGAGGGGTTGCTCAGTAAGGCATGGGATGAATTCTCTCAGCCTGGCTCGCCAAAGCTCGATTTTGTTTTTACGGTTTGCGATCAGGCGTCCATGGAGGTCTGCCCAATCTGGCCGGGACTGCCGATGACCGTTCATTGGGGCGTTCCCCATCCAACGGCGATTTCACGGAACGGAGGCCGAAGTGGAACGGGGCTTTCGCGAGGCGGTTTCTATTTTGGAGCGCAGAATCAGCCTGTCGCTCGACCTTCCGCTGAAGACTCTCGACCGCCTTGCACTCCTGCGAGAGCTCGGCTACATCGGCCGTTCTCGGACGACGCTCGTGACCACGAACTCACAACCCGTGTCGTCCCGGAGCTGCCTCGCAGTGTTGCCGGACCCCAGAGATCACCAATCAAGGCAACTCGTCGTCTCAGTTTTCTCGACTGCTTTCGAACCGGGTGGATCCCGGCGGCCGCGATCGCGCGCATTGCATTGGCGGACGGTAAAGACGGGAGCAGGAGTCTTGTGGCCGACTGCGAGTGGTCACTTTGCTCGATACACCGTCTTTCCAGCCACCATCGTCCATAACACCTTCGTGTCCCGCATCTGCTCGGGAGAGATCGTTAGGACGTCGCGGTCCAGCAAAACCAGATCTGCGCGCTTGCCGGCAACAATCGTGCCGACCGAATCGAGATTCATGGCGCGGGCCGAGTTCCGGGTATAGGCATAAAACATAGCCTCGCGCGGCATCGCCTGCGACAGGTCCAGCACTCCTTCCGGCCCGCGGCGCGTTTCCGCCTGATAAATTGCCCAAAAGACGTTGGCGCTTGAGACCGGCCAATCGCTGGCGCCGGAAATGACCCCGCCACTGTCGAGAATCGATCGTGCCGGATATTGCCACGTATAGATCGCAGCATCCAGGTAAGGCTTGACAATTTCAATCGTGTCCGGGCTGGCATCCGCCCATAGAAGCTGCAACGCGCTCACCACGCCCAGTTCCCGGAATCGCGGGAAATCTTCGGGCTGAACGAACTGTTCATGGGTAAGGGTATGCGGCAAACCGGAATTGCCATTGGCCCTGCGCGCCGCCGCGATCCCATCGAGCGCGGCCTTGACGGCACCATCGCCGATCGCGTGCACGTGTAGGATCAGACCCTGCTTGTCGGCAGCGATGCACAACTGGGCAAACTTGTTCGGATCAAACAGCAGCTCACCATTGCGTTTTGTATTCTTATAGGGCCGGCTGAGATTTGCGGTTTGCGAGGGGAACTCCACCACTCCGTCCGCGAAGATCTTGACCCCGGTTACGTGCAGATTGGCAACGTTTTTGTAACGCTCGCGCGTCCTTTGCACCCCGGCGAGTTCCGCCGCCGGATCCTTCGCCCAGACCTGGGGAAAGGCCACGACTTGCGAGATCAACTCTCCCCGGTCAGCCAGTAGCTTGTAGGCTTGCAAAACGTCTTCGCGGGCCAACGGATCAAGCCATGCCGTGATCCCGAGGCTGTAGTTATATTGCAGAGCGGCACGCCCCGCCGCCAGCAAACGATCGGGAGTGGGCTGGGGCAGAAGGGATTCGATCCTCTCGGTGCCGGCATCAACCAGAAAGCCGTTTGGTTGCAAGCTATCTTCATTGATCCCGTAATAGCTCCGCTGTCCCGCGGAGAGTTTCTTTACAAACTCTGCCGTGATGCCGGCACGCTGTAACAAAGCACGATTTGCCCACGCCGTGTGCCCGTCCATGCCGCGTAGAAGAACGCTTTGCTGCTCATAGGCCCCCGTGCTGAACTCGGCATTGAGAACATCGAGGTGCGACCAGAACTCGAGTGGCATGCCGAGAATTTCGAGAATATCGCCGCGCATGCCACGGCCTGTCCTTTTCGCATCCTCGGCAAACGCCGGAAGAGCTTCGAGCGATTGCACTTTCTCGCTGGCGTCGGCAGAGATCAGACCAAGTCCTCCGTCAATGGAGTGGCTGTGCGAATCGATGAAACCGGGGAAAAGGGTTTTGCCCTCCAGATCAATCCGTTCGACACTCGCCGATACGGCTTTCGAAACCTCGGCCAAGCTGCCCACGGCGATGATCCTGTCTCCGCGAATCGCAACCGCCTCCGCGTATGGGCTTTGCGGCTCGCCGGTAAAGACCTGGGCGTGGAAGAGGATTCGCTCATCAGCGCTGCCCTGCGCCCACAACGACCCGTTGCTCGCCGCCAGCAGGCAGGCGGCAGCCAGCAGAAGAACGAAACAATAGCGCGATAAGCGTCTCACTTGGACACCCTTTCTAAAGTCAGAATTGCACAAGCTTCCCCGTGATCGACCACCATTCCCGGCCGAAGGAATCGCGGGTTTTGGCCGCAAGGCGGCCGGGTCATTTTCCCGACTCGGGGTCCGCCAGTATGAGTGCCGGAATATCCTGCTGTTTCACCTGATTGTTGTAAGCCGCCACGTCGGTCGAGATGATCGTCTTCCATTTTGTCAGCTGTTCATCGACCGCTTTGCTGAGCGTATCGAACACCTCGTAAGACTGCTTCGTGGGAGCGGCATCGGCACTTCCTACCACACCGTTAAGCGCCACCAGATCATTGTTCAGCCGGACGGGAAAATTCAGCACGTCCTGGCCGCTTTTGGCCCTCGTCTGGATCAGGGCCTCTTCGACCACCGTCATCTTGGCATCGAGCGCCTCACCGGCATCGGCAATCGCCTTAGCGCGCGGGTCGCTTTTCAGTCGCGTGTTATACCCGTTGATTTGCTCGCGCAGATCGCGAATTTGTATGATGGCATCGTCGGTCGCCGTGATCTTATCCCGAATCTTGAGAAGCAGGTCGAATTGCTTGGCCAGTTCCTCCGGACTGATTTTAAGCCGTGGATCGGTCTTGATCTCGAGCGGTGCGGTATGGCTTTTGCCGAAGACTGTCAACCGAACTTGATAGCCGCCGGGAAGCGCTTTCGCACCATCGGTATTGCCACCCCATAGCGGAGCTTTGGGCACCTTCGTAGCACCTTCGTAGCGAAGGTCCCATACAAAGCGGTTCAGGCCCGCCTCAAGCGGCAGGCTGCCCGCCCCCGTGCCGCGATTGAAAAACTCTTCCTCGTCATTTTCGTTCGCCGCCTGTTCCTTCTTGGGATACTTGCGGATGACTTTGCCCGCCGAGTCGAGAATCTCCAGGGTGATCTTCGGAGAGTCGGGCGATTCGCTATCGACTTTCTTCGTATTGGGAGCGGAAGTCGATGAACTCGCTTCACCGGCTGTCGCGGGAGTATCGGACTTCTTGAGAGAAGTCTTTAACCAATAATCAATCACAGCCCCAGCCGGAGGATTCCTTCCCCCATTGCCACCGCCGGCAGAGAACCCCCCTGGAAAAACAGTATGGTTCGCCGCCGCCGGCGTGAACAGGTGGGCGTCCTGTTGCGCCACTGATTCCTGATATTGCTCCAGCGGAGTAATGTCGTCCAGCACCCAGAAACTGCGTCCGTGTGTCGCCAGTATCAGGTCCGTGTTGTGGATCACGAGGTCGTTAATTGGAACTGCAGGCAGATTCAACTGCAGCGGCTGCCAGTGCGCGCCATCGTCGAAGGATAAGAACACGCCCTGTTCGGTGCCGGCGAAAAGCAAATCGGCACGTCTGGGATCCAACCTGACAGCGTGAACATAGTCGGCGGCCGGTAGCCCGGCAACCAATTTGGTCCATGTCTTCCCGAAATCGGTCGTCTTGAAAATATAGGGAGCGAAGTCATCCGACTTGTGGCGTTCGACGGCGAGATAGGCGGTGGCGGCATCGCGGGAAGAGGCCTCGATCATACTCACCGTGCCCCACTCCGGCATGGCCTTCGGAGTGACATTCTCCCAGTGAATGCCGCCATCGCGGGTGATTTGAACCAGACCGTCATCCGTGCCCACCCAGATCAAATCCTTCTCTATCGGCGATTCCACTACCGAAAAGATCGTGTCATAAACTTCCACTCCGGTATTGTCTTTGGTGATCGGCCCGCCCGAACTCGCCTGTTTCGACCGGTCGTTGCGAGTCAAGTCCGGACTGATGATGGTCCAGCTCATCCCACCATCGGTGGTTTTGAAAAGCACTTCGCCGGCGAAATACATTGTCTTCGGATCGTGCGGAGAAAAAACGATGGGCTCAGTCCACTGAAAACGGTGTTTGACATCGCCGGCAGCCCAGCCGATTGGGTTCACCGGCCAAGGGTTGACCGATTGCTGCTCGTGGGTGCGATGATCGAACCGCGTGATTTCTCCGCCATAAGAGCCGGCGTATACGATCTCGGGATCGATCGGGTCGGGCGCGATATACCCACTCTCCCCCCCACCAACGTCGTACCAGTCGGACCGATCAATCGCGCGATCCGCGCTGGCGCTGGCGATGGCAATGGTGGAGTTGTCCTGTTGAGCGCCGTAAATGGTATACGGAAAGCGGTCGTCGGTAACCACATGGTAGAACTGCGCCGTTGGCTGGTTGTACTCGCTGGTCCAGGTTTCTCCGTAATCGACAGAAACCGTGGCCCCTCCGTCATTGCCGTTGATCAAACGCTTCGGATTTCGGGGATCGATCCACAGCGCATGATTGTCTCCGTGGGGCGCGTGTAAATTGGCAAAGCTCTTGCCGCCGTCATTCGATCGATAGGCGGCGGTGTTCAAGATGTACACCGTATCCGCCGACTTGGGATCAGCGAAAATATGCGAGTAGTACCAGGCGCGTTGGCGAAAACGGTGGTCGTCGGTCATCAAGCGCCAGGAATCGCCACCGTCGTCCGATCGATAGATTCCGCCCTTCTCTGCTTCAATCACCGCCCACACCCGGTCGGGATTGGCGCCGGAGACGGTCACGCCGACGCGGCCCAGAACCCCCTCCGGCAGTCCATGATTCTTAAGTTGTTTCCAGGTTGTCCCCCCATCAATCGAACGATAGAGACCGCTCCCTGGTCCACCACTGTCCAAACTCCAAGGAGTTCGCCTGGCTTGCCAGAGTGCAGCGAACAGGGTGTTGGAATTGCTGGGGTCGAACACAACGTCGATGCCGCCGCTCTTTGCGTCCTTATATAAGACCTTCTCCCAAGTCTTGCCACCATCGAGAGTGCGAAAGATTCCGCGTTCCTCATTGTCGGCAAATGGATGTCCCAGTGCCGCCACGAACGCGATATCAGGATTTCTGGGATTCACGGCGATGCGCCCGATGGCATGCGTGTTGGCAAGACCAGCAAATGTCCAGGTTTTCCCCGCATTCATCGACTTGTAAACACCGTTGCCACCGACGATGTTACCGCGAATACACGCCTCACCCGTTCCAACATAAATGATATTCGGATCGGATTCGGAAACTGCGATTGCACCAATCGCCGGCGATGCGTCCTTCTGCTCATCGAAAACGGCCTTCCAGTTAAGACCACCATCCGTCGTTTTCCACACGCCTCCGGCAACGGCGCCAAAATAGTAGACATTATCCTGCCCGACCACGCCGGACACCGCAACGACCCGACCGCCGCGAAAGGGGCCGATCAGTCGATACTGCAGACCTTTCCATGGGCCCTCGTCTTCCTCTCCTTCCCGATCCTTCTTGGTTCCGCCAGCCTGCTCATTCACCACCCCCGCCCGTTTCGGCTGCGCAGCCTGCTTTGGGTTGGAAGCGGGGTCTTGCTTTGGCGGTCTATTTTGCCCGAACACTAAATCGGCGAGGCACACGGCAAGGATGGCGAGTATTATCGTTCGCAATTGTTTTCCTCCGAAGTTGTAAACAATACAGCCAGAAGCGGTGGATTCACAAGCGAACCGATTCCTAGGTAGTATCTCAGTTTGAAAATTCGGGTTCGACCCAAAGCGCACCTGACGAGTCGGCGAAGTCCGCCGCGTGAGTCGCGCGATTAAGCAGGAACGTACGTCAACCTAATCACATCCTCGCCAATTCGTTCGCTGTCCACAAGGCGGAGCGGCGGCCGGGGGCCGACGAAGAATGGCTGCCCATGACCAAGCACGACGGGATGGAGGTAGAGTCGATACTCATCAATCAGACCAAGATTGGTCAGGCTCCCGGCCAGGTTTGGTCCGGCAACGTCAATCTCCCCATCCAGCTGAGCCTTCAGCCGACGTATCGCCGCCTCGAAGTCATCCTCGATGAGTGTGACGTTGGGGCCGACCGACTTCAACGAGCGCGACACAACCCACTTCCTCTGGCTCCGCCACACCGCCGCAAAGTCGCGATCCTCCGCGTCCCAATCCGGAAGGTCATCGTCCCAATAACGCATGATCTCGTACATGCGGCGACCGTACACTGCGCCCGTCAGGCCGCGCGCCTGCTCGATGAAGTGACAGGAGAGCGCGGGACTGGGTGGCCCAATTCGCATGTGGTCGACGTAGCCGTCGAGGGACTGGTTCAATCCATACACGAGCTTTGCCATGCTACAAAACCTCCATGCCAGGTTCTTCAGAATAGCTGAAGTCGACGTTGCATGGCATTGAGGTTGGGCACCATCTGCGAATCGCGTTGTCGGTGCCAATCACCAGAGGTCCGCTTTCCACCCAAGGCCGATATTTCAAACTGAGACACTACCGATTCCTACGTCCTGCAGTTCACCCGATTCCGCCCGAGACGAGGAGGCCACCACGCCAGAGGTGGAGCGGGCAATCGACGATGGCATCGTCGTTCGATGGATATGACCCGGTCGGAGAGCAGCCTTCGATGATGCAGGGCGATGATCCGGCAGACTTGCGGATCGGACCACGGCCACGACCGGCTTACTCCCGGTGAGCTCGGAGGAGGCACGCGGCTACCCAGCTGCGACCGTCAAGAGCCACGTCTCGAACATTCTGTCTCAGCTCGGCGCCAATGATCGAGCTCAAGCCGTAATCATTGGAATGAAGCGCGGCCTTATCGAGCTGGACCTCCCCCAAAACTAGGATCACCGGCTCCGACTTTGAGGGGTTTCGATCTCGCTGCAGAAACCTAACGATCCGATCGGCCAAGGTACGGATCGATACCATCGTCCAATAGATTCCGCCGCGCGCCTGTGGCCTAATCGACGCAATGAGCATGGTCTGAACTTTCAATAGAAGGTCGTGTATGTCGGACAAGAAAACAGCAATCGTGACCGGCGCGCGGCAGGGTATTGGCGCGGGTTTGGTCGAGGCCTTCCTGAAGAACGGTTATAACGTTGTCGCGACGTCCCTTCACGTCCCCACGTCGTGGACTGCCTCACCCAGCCTGGCTCTCGTCGAAGGTGATATCGGCAAGCAGGAGACCGCTGCGAAAGCCGTTGCAGCTGCTACCCAGCACTTCGGATCCATCGATGTTTTGGTGAATAACGCCGGAATCTTCCGCACCAAGCCTTTCACCGACTTCACTGCCGACGATTTCAATGCTCTGGTGTCGACCAATCTGCTGGGCTTCCTCTTCATCACTCAGCTCAGCGTGAAACAGATGCTGAAACAGAAATCGGGGAACGTCGTGAACATTTCCGCGGCACTTGTCGACCAGCCCGTCGCAGGTGTAAACGCGTCGGTTTCGATGATTACGAAGGGTGGCCTGAATTCGGTGACTCGCAGTCTCGCAATTGAGTATGCGAAAGAAGGTATCCGCTTTAATGCTGTGGCCCCAGGCGTCGTCGACACACCCATGCACAAGGATGATCCCGAGGACTTGATGAAGACGTTTCAGCCAATGGGGAAGATCGTGGATGTAAAGGACGTGGTCGACGCCGTGCTTTTCCTGGCACAAGCAGGTCAAGTGACCGGTGAGATACTCCACGTGGATGGCGGTGCTCACGCCGGTCGGTGGTAACTGCCGGAAAATAGTCGCTTTGCGGAAACGCCCCGCGGCGTCTGGTATCGGAACCGGGGCGAGGCCGCCGAAAATCTGGAGAACAGGAGTGAGTTATGGAAAATCCAATGTTCCGCGGCGCAGCTTCAGCGACGACATGGCCTGAGCCGAGCGGCAGCAATCTGCCGTCGGAAAGAACCAATCCGATTGTGTTCCCGTTCAGGAATCATTGGCAATACAAACCAGGGGCGGAAGCGAGGGATCGGCTGGCGGAACAGAACCTCCCTCTGGAGGAAAAAACCGTCGTCGAAAACGCCGTTCAAGGCATTGTCGGAAAGAACTCCAGGTTAAGAGCTGTGCTCGAATACGTTCAAATCGTGTCACCCGCGGACTCATCCGTGCTGATCCTGGGTGAGACGGGAACGGGCAAGGAACTGATCGCACGTGCAATTCACGACCTCAGCCCTCGCAAGAATCATGCGTTCGTCAAACTGAACTGTGCCGCCATTCCTTCGGGACTGCTTGAAAGCGAATTGTTCGGCCACGAAAAAGGTGCCTTCACGGGCGCGATAGCCCAGAAGATCGGAAGATTCGAACTGGCGAACAAAGGAACTCTGTTTCTGGACGAAGTTGGAGACATACCCCTCGAGTTGCAGCCAAAGCTTCTCCGAGTCTTGCAGGAGCAGGAGTTCGAGCGGTTGGGTAGCACGCGCACCCAACGTGTCGATGTTCGGTTGGTGGCGGCTACGAATGCCGACCTTGCCCCGATGGTCGCGGAAAAGAAATTTCGCAGTGATCTCTATTATCGCTTGAACGTGTTTCCAATTGCTGTCCCGCCTCTGCGCGAGCGCCGCGATGATATTCCATGCCTCGTCCGCCACTTCGCCAACAAATACGCTCGACGCATGGAAAAGCATATTGAGAGTATCCCTAGGAACACCATGGAAGCCCTTACCCGACACAGTTGGCCAGGCAACATCCGGGAGTTGCAGAACCTTATGGAGCGAGCCGTGCTGCTGTCTCCCGGCACGTCGCTGCGAGTACCGTTGACGGACATCCCCGCTGTTTTCGATCAAAGTGCTTCCGCTGACAACAGTGCGCTGGAGCAAGTGGAGCGAGAGTTGATTCTGAGAGCACTGCACGAAAGCAACTGGGTTGTTGGAGGAACTCGCGGAGCCGCCGCCCGGCTCCGACTGAATAGGACGGGACTGGCATACAAGATGAAGAAATTCGGAATCTCTCGCCCAACGCTGTAGCGGCTTTCCTGCACCGCGTCATGGCTCCTGCCCTATGCCAAAGCTGGCCGCAAGCCGCTCCCCGTTAGGTATTCATCGTGAGCGAGCAGGCTCTTTCATCCTCTTCGATTTCTTCCGAAACCTGAGCCGATTGAGCAATCGGAAGCGGGACCGTGCCGGGCCGCGCCTTGCGCCGTGGACCCGGGAAAAACGCCAATCCCTATCTCGGACAGCGTGTACACCGGGTACAGCGGGCCATCCCCCCGGCCGAGCGAGTGTTGCGAGTAATTCCCGCGCCCGGCGGGGTGCCGTTTCGGCGTCCCCCTGGCTTTCAAGTACGACCACCCCGAGTGCTTTCACAGGAGCCAGCGTGGATTCCCGGCATTCGCCGTCATCGCTGACGTTGGAGCCTTCCGATGACACGAATGGTAGTAAATGGACGGCCGCTTCGATCCGCGGTCGAGATTCACGAGCGGCCACGGTTGCAGCTCCGGCGAGAACTGGCAAATCGGCTCGTCGTCCCCCCGGTATCATCGAACAGGACTCGTTGCATCGACCGATACTAAGGTGTCGCCAATACCATCGTCCTATTGTTTCGCGCCCGCACTTTTGGTGTAATGCGGCCAGCGCATCGGGTGGAAAACCGGAAATGCCAGCCGTCTTCAGAAGAAATCCAGGGTGAATCCCGCAGAAGTACCCGTGATCGGTCAGCGACCGATTACTGATCGGGCGACTGTGTCGCTACCAGTCGTCCGCCGAGAACAAAGGGAAGACGGTTTTCTAAGGTGCGGAAAGCAGCCGGAACTGTTTTCGAAAGAGATCGGTTAAAGGCTGGCTGCGCCGAATGAGGAAAAAGGAGAAGGCGATGCTTAAGCATACGGCTCTATTCGCGGTAGCAGTGATTCTTGTCCTAGCCGTTCTCGGGCTAGATGCTCCCAATAAAAGTCCCTCCAGGGCCGGGTCCTGGCGTGTGGACACTCGCCATTCCGACGCGAAGCTTGTGACGGACGCGACGACCGACTACGGGAAACGGAAAATGAACGTGACCCTAGGCTACGCCAGGATTTACGGGAGAGTGAAAATTGACGACGGCGATCCTACAAACTCCCGCATCGAATTCAGGTTCTATCCGGCAACATCTATGGAACCTTCCATAGACGAAGACGGGAAATTCTTGAGCCACTGGCTTGAAAACCTGTCCAACCAGACCTTGGTGTGCTTCCACTCGAAGCGGGTCGAGCGGAGGCCTGACGGTCGGCTGCAAACCACTGGCGAACTGGCCGTCACACGTGTGGACCGCAATGTGGAGGCAACTCCGAGCGAAGGGTATGCTGGTCCCGTCTACGGTCCCCCGGTGATCCACCGCGTTTCGCGCGAAGCCACTTTTGTTTTTGACCTCCCGGCCGCAGGTGCGAGTGAACAGAAGCCAAGCTCTATCCAGGCATCGGGATCGACGAGCCTGTTCCGCGAGGATTTTCCCCAGTTGGTAAGGACTGTAGTCAGTACCTACTGGCCGCCCGTTGTTCAAGAGGAAAACTGTCAAGCGCCGGACGCGAATGAGGCCTATAGCGGTTCCCAATGCACCGGAACATACCTGGCAACTGCTGGGCTTCCGGAAGCGCCTCACGCGACCAACGGCGAAGACATCGGTGTCCAACAGAATTTCAATGGCATCGTCGGAAACCACCTGACCGTTCTGCTTCACCTGCGTCTGATGGCGAACGCCTCGGGAGAACCGGCGGCAGCCGGAAATTAGCGATGGTGCCGATCCCCACAAGGACGAAACTCACGCGGGGGCGAAATGGTGGAACCTGAAATTGCATATCGACCCAGACTGCAGCGCTCGGGAATCGAGCCCCGCTGAACACCGCCATGTGCACCTGGGCCGGAAACTACTCGCGGGAGCGACGGCAAAACTTGCACAGACTATAGACCCAAGTCGCTCAGGCCTGGATGGTCATCCGGGCGGTGCCCAGGCGGCCAACGATATTTGCGTTCCGATTCCGAGATGAGAAGATCGTTGATGGACGCAAAGCGCGACCGCATCAGGCCGTCGTCATTGAACTCCCAGTTCTCATTGCCATAGGACCGATACCATTGACCCGACTCGTCGTGCCACTCATAAGCGAAGCGCACCGCGATGCGATTTCCCGTAAACGCCCACAGTTCCTTGATGAGCCGGTAATCCAATTCCTTGGACCACTTGCGAGAAAGAAAAGCAATGATCTGGTCTCGCCCGTCGATGAACTCGGAGCGGTTCCTCCATCGTGAATCGATCGCGTAGGCCAAAGCGACTTTCCCGGGATCGCGACTATTCCAGCCATCTTCGGCGAGTCGCACCTTTTGCATCGCACTTTCGCGAGTGAACGGAGGCAAAGGAGGACGGATTGACGTAATTGCGCTAGTCACAATTCCATGTCCTTGGGCACTTCGACACCGTCGATGGCATTGCCGTGAGCCGCAACCCGGCGACCCGTCCGTCGATGAGTACGCAAAATCGCACGGAACTGCTGGGCACGGTCTCTCGCAGATCTGCCGGCGATGTCTGACCGAGCGGAGCTCTCGCACAACCGATCACAGCTGAAGAGCAGTGATGGTCATGGCCGCAAATGCCAACAAAGCGGCGGCGATTACCGTCATTGTGGGTGAATTCCGCGATCACCGCGCTCTCTCCGACTGGGAAGCTGTTGGCTTCACCACACGATCACGCCACATGTGCGACAGGCTTGGTTTCGAAGTTCGTCACCACGTTGATGTTGCCGTGTGTGGCTTTGGAATATGGACACTCGTGGTGCGCGCCGTCCACCAGAGCTTGTGCGACTTCGCGCTCGATACCCGGCAAGTTGACGTTGAGGCGAGCTTGAAGGAGGTACGCGCCGCCGGTCGTGCCCAAGTCTACTTCGGTGTCGATGGCGAGCTCAGCCGGCAGCCTGACCTTCATTTTGGCAGCCACAATCTTGATTGCCGAAAGAAAGCACGCCGACCAACCGACCGCGAACAACTGCTCGGGATTGGTGCCGGTGCCTGGAGTGCCAGGAACCGAAAGCTTAACGTCCAGCCTGCCATCGGAGGTGTGGGACGACCCTCCGTCCCGGCCACCCGTGGTGTGCGCCTTGGCGGTATAGAGCACTTTTTCGATTTGAGTCGAGGCATTGATCATGGTGGGTTCTCCTGGGTTACAACATTGCCGATTAACGGTATGGCATTGATTCGGAACCAATTCGCTGTCGCCATTAAGCCAGAGTTGTAGGGACGACGCAATTGGACGATGGTATCAATCGATCTCGGGGTATCAATCGACAGGAAGCTGCGGTGCCGATTCGGGCAACAAGGCTTAACTCTGATCACCTGCGCCCGTTTTAGCCATTCTGTCAGCAACGGAAATGGAGGTGCCTCTTTTAGCGTCGACGCCCCTTTGCATTTTCGCTGGTACGTGACGCCCCGAAGGGGCATTCCTCAACGTGATAATCCGATTTCCCAGTTCTTCGTCGCTCACGATGCTCATCGGTCGAGTCGAAAATGGCCATCCATTCCGCCATCGGGACGGCAGACTTAGCCGAGTCCGGTACCAGCGCAGTGGGCCAACCTGGTGCGACGATGGGCGCAGCCGCACCAGCACGCAGGGAATCCACTTCCCCATCTCACGTTTTGCCTTCTATACCAGGACATCCTGTCGGTAAGCGCCAGTCAGATTAGGAGATCGAGGCCTGAGCGTTCGCCGCATCAACAGCTTGAGCCTCTTGTGCGCACGCGCTAATTGGGCTTTGACAGTTCCGTTTGGTATTCCCAAAATCTTTGCTGTCTCGCGGATCGATAAACCTTCTATATCGCGCAGCTGAAAAGTCTTCAGCAACACGGGGGAGAGCTGTGTCGTCAAATGCCGCAGGCGCTTATCCAGTTCGGCACGTCGATACTCATCTTCGGGAGTGGGTCCGTCATCCGCCAGCCGATCTGACACTGAATGTTCCGAATCCTTTGCGATCGACTCGTCCAGAGACACATGGAGGTGGCGTAGCCGCGCTCGCAGTTGCATCCGGGCGGAATTGTGGACAATCGCGGTCAGCCAAGTAGACATTTGTGAGCGGCCCTTGAACTGGTCCAAATGCTTGTAGGCGGCGAGAAGAGCGTCCTGAACTGCGTCTTCGGCATCGGCTGCGTTGCCCAAAAGTCGGTAAGCGCTTCTGTAAAACGACGGTAGGCGGGTCAACACTATATTCCGTAATTCTTGAGCTGCTGCTTTACCATTTCGAGCTTCAAGACACTCGCTATTCTCGATATATGCATTGACGTTTTCCATGTCGCTATGGCTCCTGTCACGAAACGACCGGCACGCGACGTTCCAATCACTCGCATGTCAACGGGAATTAGATCTTCTCCTCAGGAGAAACCGGGCTGCCTTCATAAAGGTTCAGTGGAGAGTCGTCCTCCCAAAAACCCGTTCGCAATCCGGCCGGCTTCATAATTCGACTGCGGGGGGCGAATTGAGAGGTTATAGATCAGGATTGTTCTTCCGTCGTGTCGTAGGGCTGACATCAGGAGAGTAAATCTCGATTCGGAAACCCAGAGAGTGGGCCGCTTTCACAGTGGAATGACGGTTCTAAGTTTGGCGGGACTGCCAAAGCGACCGACTCTCTTTGTCATTTTCATTTGCATTTTTGATGCCGTGCTTCACAACCTAGTCGGATTCACGCAAACCATATCCCGATCTCATGGCTCGAGTTTTGCGTTCCCTGCGGTTGTGGAACGGAAAATGCAATGACGGGCATTGCAAATGCGCTTTGTTGTTGTCCAACTTGTAATTCGGCAGGATCCCGCCGGGTTCCGCCACTGATCGGGCATCGCGACGCGCAGACATTGCTCGCAACGGGGTGAGGTGTCCAATGACGTTCATCAGGTTGAGTCCCTTCCAAGCCACTGTAGAAGTGATCTCCAGTATTGTGAATTGGGTGTGCCCTGAATGTGGGGGGAGAATGGGGGGCCGCGGTCGAGAGTTCAAGTGCCAAGGCAAGTGTCAGACGGACTGGCGTCAAGTCTGGCTCTCAGTTGGAGCTTGACGACAGGCGGCGGCACCCAACGGCAATCACGACTCAGTTCGCGTTGTCGTGGTGCCCGCGCCCTCGATACGACTTACCGTTCACGAACA
This sequence comes from Terriglobales bacterium, assembly GCA_049520935.1. GTDB lineage: Bacteria > Acidobacteriota > Terriglobia > Terriglobales > Acidobacteriaceae > Acidiflorens. The sequence goes on from JBEKPJ010000012.1 coordinate 129,776, forward strand.
CATCTTGAGGCGTCAGGTGCACGGTCTCAAGTAATCATTTTGTCTCGGTTGTAATGGTTCGAGCGGACAGCTATTCGGTCAGCACGAGGCGGCAGGGCACAGGCAAAGACAAAGATGCGACATGGTTGCCAGAAATCTGTCACCGTTTTGGGCGACAGAGGTCGCGCCAGGGGTCGACCGGTTTCCCCGGTTGCGGGTTGCCAACCAGGAACTACACCGTTCGCTCGGAAATAGGAGGTGCGGAACCGACAGGTCCGCACCTCATGGCTGAGCGCTTCGGACGAGGGTCCCTTTCCATTACTCCCCAGCGATCAGTCTTTGTCCAAGTATTCCTCGGGTACGTCATCCTCCGGCACCTCGTGGGTGTGCACTTCTTGCTCTTCGCCGTCCTCGACGTTTTCGACACCCGCTATGACATCAGCCTCAAACGCGTTCCCTTCCTCGAGCAATTCGCTGACACTTTCCGAATCGGCGCTTTCAATGTCGCGCAACCCCTGCAAGTCCCCGGACTGCAGACCTGAACGCGATCGCCCTGAGGCCCCTTGGAAGGCCGCGTTCCGTCGTGTGTCGTTGGCACGAGTCTTTCTTCGCCGTAAAGGGCCGGCGCTCCCCGTCGCCTTGCTGAACCTCGTCCCGTCTTTCTTCTTGGCCGTCGGTTTTTTCTTCCCGTTTTTCTTTGATGCGCGTTTTGTTGCCGTCATCTTCTTGCTCGAGGTACGGTCGGATTTCTTCGCTTTTTTACCCTTTTTTTGAGTGGCCATTTTCGCAGTGTAGCACCGGCAAATCCCCTAACCAACCCCAGGCCACATTCGATCCTGCACCTGAGTGGGTACCGACTCGGCGCGGATGCAGCCGATCGGGAGACACGCGCCACCCCGTTTTCGGGCGGGGCGCGCCGCCGCGGAAACGCAGATGGACCTCGGGTGTGCGTATGCAGTCAGAGTACCGCCCGGAAGATTCTGCCCCTGCCGTACTGTTGGCGCGCATCGAAGGCATCTTGGGGCTCCGGCCAGAGCGATTTTTCGGCTGGTAGACGGAAGGGTGATTTAGGGTCAGACATGTGGCTCGCGTGCCACAAGTCAGCCACCATTGTTTCCCAGCCATTCAGCCCTAAGCGTCGAGGCCGTCAGTGTCCCTGAAAAGTGGTGCGCCCTCGTTAGCAGCCGGAAACGGGCGAGATGCCCAGATTTGGACTCCGAAACCGTCGGGAATTCGCGCTTGCCGAATCACCCATTCCTCTCGACCGGATGGGACTGCTCCACCCACGCGAGCAAGAAACGCGCGGTACCGAACGTGCAATGGAGCTACTGCGTGTGAGTTCTCAGGCGCTCGGGATTCCAGGATTGACTTCCCCGCCTTGAGGATGGTGCACCCCCGAGAATCGGCGGAAAATGGTTTTCGTCGGCCGCGTCGAGGGTGCAGAATTGTTTCCGGCGTTGCCTCCCGCGGAAAAGACCTGGCAGAGACCGGAAGCTTGCGCTTGCAGTGCTGTAGAGTTTTGCTATGGACAAAACCTATACCGAGCCAAGTATTGATGAATACTTGCGCCAGCGCCTGATGCCGGTGGAAGGCTCAATACCCCACCTACCAAGCATTGAGATGTACGGGAACTCCATACCCGCTGGCACCGTCGGTGGCGATCTATTTGAGTACATCAATTTTCAGCAGCGTTACGATATCGATGCCCGCATTCGACGGGCTGAGGCCCAGTCGAAAGAGTTTCTCAAGCCTCTGCCCGCCGGTGAGACGCCCCGGAACACCGTGGACGACCATGTGGAATGGCTGAAATCGAGGCCGAACGACACACCGCAGACGGAAACGAACTACCGGAAGGCAAAAAGCTCGGAGCAGGCGCGAGTTGCCGAAGACCTGCATCAGCTTTACACGATGGCGGGCGTGCTTTTGGTGGATGCGCAGGGACACGGCATTATTTCGGCAAAGATTGCGTCCACGGTGCATGACACTTTTCATGCGCTCATGCTCTCCGAGCTCGACCAGCGCGGCAGAACGACACCTGAGCTATTCGAGAAGATTAACCTGAGGCTGGCACAATCGGTCAGTGCTCGCAATGCCCTGGGCCGAACTGAACAAGAGAACGCGCGCGAGATCGCCACGATGCTGTATGGGGAAATACACCCTCAAGGGTATTTTCGGTTCGTGAATTTCGGACATCCGCCCCCGCTCGTGTTCTCCACCCAATCTCTCAAGTTTATGGACTTCCCCGAGGACCAGATGGTTCAATTCCTCGCCCTGGGCCTGCAGATCCCCGAAGATGATCCGGACCGCAACAAATATTATTCGATGCAGCCGCGGGACCGAAAATTGAACTCTTCCAATGTCGCCGAACTCAAGCTGATGAGTCCGGGAGATATCCTCTTCCTTTATACGGACGGTGTCTATGACGGCTACGATGAACAAGAACACGGGCAGCTCGAAGATATCATCCGCGAGCATTGCCATCACAGCGCAAAAGACCTCTGCAATGCCCTGCTAGAGCACGCGGTGAGGCTCGACGATGTTCGCAAGCGCAGTGGCGAGGGAGACCTTATCGACGACAAAACGGTGTTCATCATCAAGCGGACATAGCCCGCGCCATAGAGCACCTCGCCCTTGCAGCAACTTACGGCCTGCTGGAAAAAGAATCGAACACCCAACTGAACGCGACGCGACCGACTGGCGTTCAGTATTCGCCCAAACGTGGGACTGCCGATATTGCCGTCGAGGAGGCCCTCGTTGAACTGAGAAATATTAAACTTTTGATCGGAATTTGCCGCCACCATGCATGGCGTCGCCAGCGTTCACTGCCATTTTGACGACGATCTGCTCGAGTTGACCTGGGATATGGATCTTCTCCGGAATGTACGTCTCAGCGAATCGAAATCCCTCCGACTTCGGCTGGAAGGGTTTAACGTGGCGCCCAATGCAGTACATTGTTCCCAAGACTGGCGGCGGCTCTACTCCGAATCCGAAACAGACGATCGAACATCGATGACAGTCATGTTCGCCCGTTTGGCCGCTTCCACACCTTCGTCAGAATCCTCAAAGACCAGGCACAAACCGGGGCTGGTCTGCAGACGGTTCGCAGCCTCCAGGAAAAGGGCAGGAGATGGCTTTCCCTCCGGGACATCATCGACCGTCACAATCGCGTCGAATAGGTCCAGCAAGCCACAGCTTTTCAATGTAGCTTCCACGAGGAACCTCTGTCCGCCAGAGGCTACTGCCATGGGCATCCTCCCGTGATGTCTACGAGCGATCGACGCGACTACAGGAGTTTCTTGTACTTCATGAACGATCGATGCAAAAATCGACTCGCTCAGAACCCCGGCTGCTTCGTGGTCAAGCGTTACATCAAATTCACGCTCGAATGCTTCGAACAGCGGCTTTCTGGAAAAACCAAGCCGGTCTCGATACCAAGACTCACTAATTTCTAGCCCCTGAGAGGCAAAAGCACGCTGCAGGGACCGGAAGTGCAATGGCGCGGTGTTCACCAAGGTTCCGTCACAGTCGAAGATTAGAGCTTCAAATCGGTACGGCGTCAAATCAATCCGATTCACATTCCCACCCCGGCCATTCGAGATTTGCCTCCCTCCTTGAATCGTAGCAGTTGGGCAAGGCTCATCACTAGTTGGATTCGTCGAGTAGCGCAACATCGACGCGCCACTTGCAGTAGCAGACGGAAGAAGGGCAACCATGCCGTAATCCGGCAAGCTAGGTTTGCCGACAAGCGGCCGAGAATTTGCCTCTGTTTCGGGGCCTGAGTCATGTTCCGCATTGAATCGATTCTACGTTGGTTGCGGAAGCGTCGAGCGGAGAACAAGCCCTCGCGGCGTTCCAACCGCGCTCGCCCAGGCTGACTAGCCTGGGTGCGCTGCATGCGTCGCTTGTGCACGAAGTTGACCAGCCGCTTTCAGCTATCGTGATCCCCTGAACCTGGTGCACAATGCCTTGGAGGCGATGAGCACCGTCGGGGACCGTCCGAAACTGTTCGTGATGAGAACTGAACGAGGCGACGAGGACAGCCGGCGCCTCAATGTGCAGGATTCCCGAGTTGGCTTCGATCCTCAAGCGGTGCAAAATCTCTTCGAACCGTTCTACCCAACTAAGAGCAGCGGTATGGGAATGGGTCGGTTGGTCAGTCGCTTCATGATCAAGAGTCATCATGGCCGCCGGTGGGCGTCTCTGAACGATGGTCGTTGAGCCACGTTTTCCTTCTCCATTCCTCGAGCGCCCGAGGGGATCGCGCACGACGATCCTATCTGCAACATCCAGGCGCCTGCGGTGACCGCTAGGGTGTGGCGTGAAGGGTAGGCGGTTCTCATATCGGCGGGACACCGATACTAAAGTACAATGGACACTTTCTCGCGACCTGTCGCACCATTCTGCCAGCCGAAAAAGGACGGCTTCGCCAACGTTGTCAATCGCGTGATTAATGCGCTTCCCGGTTTGGGATGGACCGCACGTTCCGACCGGTAGATCGACTTCTCGGGACGAAGGCTGTTGCAAGAAGACAGCCCTCGCGCGTGGGCCTTTGGAACGCGCGAGACGCGATGGCCGGAGTCGATGATCGTACGATGCACTTGGCGTTCTGAACCGGGCGAGATGAAAACGGGTGAATGGGCCTGGCCGTGCGGGACGCCGGAATCGGTCACGACTTTTGGGCGGCAGCGGCGAAGATCGCGCAATCGAAGATTATGAGGGTCAACCATTCACTTGTATCCGTGGTCGATGACGATGAGTCCGTGCGCGAGTCGTTGCCCGATTTGCTGCGAGAGTTCGGCTTTGCCGCCCGAGCATTCTCCTCCGCGGAAGAGTTCCTTGCGTCCGATTGCGTCCGCCAAACCAGATGCTTGATCCTTGACGTCGCTATGCCCCGTATGACCGGACCCGAGCTTCAGCGGGAATTGAAACTTCGAAAGCAACCGATTCCCGTCGTATTCATCACCGCCCAACAAGATGAGACTGTTCGCCCCCTAGTGCTCGAGCAGGGTGCGGTGGAGTGCCTGTTCAAGCCATTCAGCGAAACAGCTCTGCTCGATGCGCTGAATGCGGCTATCAAGTGAGCTGAGCCCCCACAACGTGCTGATCGCTGGAGGGTATATTGAGTATGGCGCATGCAATGAGCAATGGGGCGGAGCCTTCACTTTGTTTTTCGGCTGCTTCCTTTCGAAGAATCGCTAACCGCCATGATCAACATGCTGCTATAGCACACCGTAGCTTTTTTCTTCATAATTCGGGGTATGGCCCTTGTTGTCTTCCTCCGGGGTGTCAATGTTGGCGGACACAGAACGTTTCGCCCAAGCATCCTCGCGCGACAACTGAGCGACTATGATGTCCTGAACATTGGTGCTGCGGGTACTTTTGTTGTTCGTAGGCCTGGATCCCGTGCCAACTTCCGTACCGCGTTGCTTCGCAAGCTGCCGTTCGAAGCAGAAATTGTGCTGTGCGAGAGCCGCGATATTATGCGACTGGAGACGGAGAACCCGTTTGGAACTCCGCCCCTACCCCCGGATGTTGTCCGTTTCGTGAGTATCCTGTCGAGGGCCGGGGGTGTCCGGGTGTCGCTTCCAGTCGCGTTTCCCTCAGACCGAGAGTGGTTGGTGCGGGTGATTGCGTCCGAAGGGCAGTTCGTGTTCGGAATGTACCGTCGTCACATGAAGACAATCGGCTATCTTGGCCAGATCGACAAGCTTTACGGCGTGCCAGCTACGACTCGGAACTGGAACACAATCGTTGCGATCATACGACTGTTGAAGAATCTCAAGGGCCGGCGCAGGGATTCTAATGGTTGAAATCAACAGCCACAGGCGTTATCAACAACTCTGCGCCCTTCGTTCGCCAGACGGGCAAAGGTAAAACGCAGACGTTTGCTATCGCGAGATGTGCAACCGCTGGCCCGCAGTGTAGGGTTGGCGATAATTCCGGTCCAAGCCTTTCGGAGGACCTTATGAGGAACATCGCAGTCTTATTCTTGTTGCTCTACGCTGTGCCGGGGACAGTCAAGGACCGCTGAATACTCCATCTACACCCAGTGACCACACATTTTCTGGTTGTTGCCCGGAAACCCCAACACGCTTTGCGCGTGACAATAGGTTACGCCAGTCAGGATTGATTTTGCACTCTCGACAAAATGGCTTCTGTGCGGAGTGTTGGCCCCAGTCCACGATGGCTTCGACCATTTGAGAATATCGGTCCGTAGCACCCCGAAACCCCTGGGTCATGGCATCTTTCAATACCACTTCAGGGTACGACAGGATTTGATGCTTCAGACCATTAGCGCCAAACGACCTCTCGCGGACTGGAGTAGTTTTGGATGCCCAAGGCACGCTGCACTGATGAGAAACGAGGGGGCAGCTACGAGACTCGATTCTGAAGCGCTTTGCGGGCCTTGCGAATTCCCCCATGTGGTGCGTGCATGGACAGCTTACACGGCCCATGCTGACTGGGCGTTTGCCGTAAAAGCGGGTGCCTCACATTCTTCGCCGAACCGGTTCTGCAAGATTTGTCAGGCGTGCGATAGCGCGAGCGAGCAGGCATCAAGGTGGGCATATTCCCCTCGCGCTTGACACCGATTTTGAAGGTACAAAGCAGGCTGCTCCGACACTCGAGCGTCGGCCACACGCTCGACCTCCAGGCCGTGAGCAGCCGAAACACACGCCAATTTGTCGGGCAGTGTTGACAGTCTGCGCGAATCCGAATTCCAATGATGGGTCGCCAGGTTTAAGCTCCCTTCCAGACTGCCAAGCACCGGCGATTCGAAGATGATGAAAAATGGCTGACACTTGCCCGTTAAAGCCCCCGTCGCAGCGCCCTTCGTGCCCTTCCGAAGGCGAGGGCGTCGCATTGCCGATCAACCACAACTTTCAGGAGGATGCTATGAATAGGTTGAGAGTGTATCTTTCCTCCAGCCTCATTGCTCTGTTTCTCTCCCTAGTAGCCCAAGCCCAGCCGCCCACTTCGCCGAACGACACGGACCGGGCCAATGTGCTCCTAAAGCAGATGACAACCGAGGAAAAGATAGGACAGCTGAACCAGCCTTTTTACTTAAAACTTCCGATTCCTGGCGTAAAGACTGACCCGGTACCATACGAAGACCGCGTGCGGCACGGTGAGGTCGGCTCATTTCTTTTTCTTACCGACCCGAAGGAAATCAATCGCCTGCAGAAGATCGCGATGAATGAGCAGCGCTTGCACATACCGATTCTTTTTGGCTTCGACGTGATTCACGGCTTTGACACGGAGTTCCCCGTGCCCCTGGCTATGGCTGCCTCCTGGGACCCGACGATGGTCGAACAAGCACAAGGGATCGCCGCGGAGGAGGCGACCCATGCCGGAGTGCACTGGACCTTCGCTCCGATGCTGGATATTGCAAGAGACCCCCGCTGGGGCCGCATCTCCGAGGGAGCGGGGGAGGACCCCTACCTTGGCGCGGCCATGGCGCGCGCCCAAGTGCGCGGTTTTCAAGGAAAATCAGAGAATCCACGGCCTTTCATGGCGACCCTGAAGCATTTCGCCGGCTACGGGGCTGCCGAAGGTGGCAGGGATTACGACGCGGCGTACATTCCGGAAGAGCGAATGCAAAACGTCTATCTCCCTCCCTTTCGGGCTGGAATTGAGGCGGGCGCGGGAACCGTCATGAGCGCTTACATGGACCTGAACAACGTCCCTGCGAGCGGCAATGTGCACCTTCTGCAAGAGATTCTCCGACAAGAGCTCAATTTCAAAGGCTTCGTCGTGAGCGATGCCTTCGCTGTCGGCAGTCTTGTCGTGCAAGGTTTCGCCGAGAACGGCAAAGCAGCGGCGCTGCGTGGGGCTACGGCCGGGGTCAATATGGACATGGGCAGCGCAACCTATCTGGAGCAGATGAAGTCGCTGCTTGATCAGGGGCAGATCACTGCATCGCAGCTCGATGATCTGGTCCGGCCGATACTCGCGGCCAAGTATCATCTCGGGCTCTTCGAGCACCCGTATGCCGATGCTACCGACGAAACCCATTCCGCGATGCTGGTCAAGCATCGTCAGGCAGCGAGAACCGCAGCCGCACGTTCTGCTGTGTTGCTTCGAAACGAAGGCGCTCTCCTTCCGCTGACGAAGACTCCTAAGCGAATTGCAATAATCGGACCGCTCGGCAACCGTAAGGGAGACATGAACGGGCCGTGGAGCCTGACTGCGAAGGAAGAAGATACCGTTTCTGTCTGGGACGGGATCCGCGCCAAGCTCCCGAATTCGACCGTGGAATATGCAGAGGGCGTGCAGATCGCCAAGCAGTTCCCCTCTTCGTTCGATGATTTCATCGGGCCGAAGCTAGAGAAACCCTGGACGCCTGAAGAGGCGGAGCGCCAGATGAAGGAGGCGTTGCAACTGGCCGGCACCTCAGACGTCGTGATCTTGACGCTCGGAGAGTTGAGTGGGATGGATTTTGAGTATGCCTCGCGTTCCTCATTGAGCCTTCCGGGAAAGCAACAGGAGCTTCTCGAGAAAATCCAATCACTCGGCAAGCCTGTGGTTCTGTTGATCTTCAGCACTCGCCCGCTCGATATTTCGTGGGCGTCGGAACACATCCCGGCGATTATGGATTGCTACTTCGGGGGCACCGAAACCGGGAATGCGGTCGCGGATCTTCTTGTGGGCGATGCGGTTCCCGGTGGGAAGCTGCCGGTCACATGGCCACGCAACGTAGGGCAGGTTCCAATCTATTATGCCCACACGAACTCACATAAGCCTTATGATTCGGCAGATTTCACTTCTCGCTATTGGGATGTCTCAACCTCGCCCCTGTACCCTTTTGGGTACGGCCTAAGCTATTCGACCTTCTCTATTTCCGACCTTCGCCTGAGTGCCAGGAGTTCTCGTTTGGAGGGCTCGATCACTGCGACAGTCACGGTTGCCAATACCGGTTCGCGAGCAGCGGACGAGGTCGCCCAACTGTATCTGCATCAGCGTTTCGGTTCTGGATCGAGACCGGTTCGTGAGTTGAAGGGCTTCCGTCGGGTCACACTGCTACCGGGTCAAAAACAAGAGATTAGCTTCACCGTCGGTCGCGAGGAGCGAAACTACTGGAGCGCTGCCAAGAACGGCTGGGTTGTAGAACCTTCGGACTTCGACATCTGGGTCGGCAACAGCTCGACAGCCGCCTTGCACGACGTCTTCTCGGTCGTGCAGTAAGCCACTGTCGAGTCTCGGGGGTAAGAAATCGGAGCCGAGCAATAGCCTTGCAGCCGACTCGATGCGTCCGGCGGCTATCGGAGGCAGGAACCGGATCCACCCGGACAGTGCACAAGGGGATGCGAAAGACGGGGCCGATCCTTCGCAGGTGGAAAGCGGCCGCCGGTCTGGGCTTTCGGCGCGCGATTCCCTGGCCGTGATCCTTCCTGGTCTCGCGGACCTTCGGATTCGGCTCCTCCAGAGACGTACTCCCGCTTCGGGGATCGGCCGGCATCGAGAGTCCGGATTGTCCTCTGCGCTATGATTGAAGCCTTCGAATATCTATGCCTACTCGGAGGAAGAAAAAACAGCCCACACCTCCGACCCAACGCGTAGGTATCTTGATCTGTTTTTTCTTCTCCGGAGCGGCCGGCCTCATCTACCAAGTCGCATGGGCCAAGGCCCTGGGGTTGATCTTTGGACATACGACCTATGCCGTTGCCACCGTGCTCGCTGTTTTCATGGCTGGACTTGCAGCCGGCAGTGCGTATCTCGGAACCTGGGGCGGGCGGCATGCGAAACCTGTCGCGTTATACGCGCGGATCGAATTTCTAGTGGCTATAACTGCTACCCTATCCCTTGCCGGACTCGCCGCGGTGCGAACTCTCTATGCGGTGGCGTATCCGGCCGCTGGTGGCTCGCGGCCGCTTCTCCTTGCGCTCAGATTCTTTGGTACTGCAGTCGTCCTGTTCATTCCGACCTTTTTGATGGGAGGGACATTTCCGGTCCTTGTTTCCAGTGTCGCGAGAGATGCCGCGCAGATCGATATCCGAATCAGCCAGTTGTATTGGGTCAACACCCTAGGCGCGGTTGCCGGGACACTGATCTCTGGATTCGTCCTGCTCCCTGCTTTTGGCTCGCGTCTGACGATCGTCTGTGGTGCCGCCATCAACGCACTGGCTGGCCTGAGCGCCATCCGGATCGCGAAAGAGGCTGGGATTGCGTCGGCCGTCGCGGCTGCAAGGGCGACTGTGGCCGCGCACGAGACCGGCAATATCACATCCCGTTTCCTGCTCTTCCTGTTTGCGATTGTGGGCTGCACCGCCTTTGCCTACGAGATTGCCTGGACTCGGTTGCTCGCCATCGCACTCGGCAGTTCCACCTATGCATTCACGCTGATGCTGGCGACGTTCCTGGCCGGCACGGTCTTGGGCAGCGTACTGTTCCAACGCTTTGTTGCGGTCTCGCACCCAATCTCCATTGCAACGCTCTCTCGAACACAATTTGGATTAGGAACAGCCGCAGTTGTTTCTTTGGTCCTCTTCCGTTGGATTCCGGCGGTCATCCCGCTGTTGCTGCGCACGACCGATCAGACATTTGGCGGCCTGGTTCTGACGCAATCGGTCACCTGTGCTATGACCTTGATTCCGTTGGCAACAATCTTCGGCTTCAACTTCCCGTTGTTTCTCGTTCTCCTGGACCGCGGTGCGGATAGTGGACGCGGCAGTGCTGAGACGATGGGAATGGCCTATGCCGCCAACACGATTGGTGGGATTGTTGGGTCGGTGGTGACCGGGTTCTGGCTCATCCCGTTGGTGGGCAGCTTTCGGGTAATCGCGGCCGCCGCTGGGGTAAATTTGCTGCTGGCGTTGATCCTCGACTTGCGTCAACTACGGCGTGTTCTGCCTCTGGCACTCGATTTGTCTTGCCTCCTGATCGTCTTCGTGGTTGCGTCGTCGACTTTCTTCTATAACCAGTCGCTCCTTTTCTTCTCGGCAGCGCTATACGGAAATTCCTATGGCGGTCGCCTGACCCTCGATGAGATCGCCGCAACCAAGGATTTAGTTTTTGCAACAGAGGGGATCAACGACTCGATCGCAGTTGTCCGTACTGATAACCACGTCGCGCTCCGCGTAAACGGCAAAGTTGACGCCTCCACGGATGATGCCCGAACCCAACTTGTCCTAGCACACCTGGGAGCGGCTTTTCATTCCGCGCCACGCCGGGTGCTTGTCATAGGTTTCGGGGGCGGCATGACTGCATCGGCGGTGGCGCGTTATCCGGATGTTGTGAAGATTGACTGCGTTGAGATTGAGCCCGCGGTGATCCGCGCCGCACCTTATCTCGAGAGTCTGAACCGGAACGTGCTGAAGGATGCTCGTCTCCACGTTATCGTCGATGATGCGCGAAATTTCCTGCTAACTACACGGGAGAAGTACGACCTAATCATTTCCGAACCGTCAAATCCGTGGATCGCCGGAATCGCGACCCTCTTTACAGATGAGTACTACCGAGCCGCCCGCGAACGTCTCGCAACGGGTGGGTCATTTGTCCAATGGGTTCAGGCCTACTCGATTGCACCTGCTGACCTACGCATGATTGCTGCGAGTTTCGCACCACACTTTTCCGACGTCACTCTCTGGCGTGCCGGGGAGACAGACCTCCTGCTTTTGGGCCGCACTGATGCAACTCCCTTCCAATTCAGCCACCTCCGCTCACTCTGGCCGAACGAGGCTCTCCGGGCTGACTTTGAATCCATGGATATCCATCAGCCAGAGGGCCTCGCCGCCTACTTCTTGTTGGACGACAGCGCCGTGCGAAAACTAGCGGAGGGCAGCACCTTGAATACTGATGACCGCACTCTGCTCGAATACCATGCCCCTCAAAGTATCCTGGTACGCGGCATGATCGACAGAGACCACGAGCTCATTGAAGAACTCCGCTCAGGACCGCTTCCAGAAAAACTGGACGCCACAGAAATTCAACCCGCGCTGGAAGCGGGTGTGACCACAGCACTTGATCTCAATGACACCCCTAATGCCAGGAGGTTCCTGGGAGCCCTCGAGTCTCAGCCCGAGTCCGCCATCCGTTCCATCGCTCAGGGTCGTCTCCAACTCATCGAGGGCGCACTCCCGGATGCGAAGGCATCCCTTGGGGCTGCTCTCCGGCTGGATCCAGATTCGCTCAATGCAATGCACTGGCTGGCTGTTGCCGAGCACCGCAGCGGGGAGATTGATTCTGCGCGGTCCCGAGTTGGCGAGATCCTCAAGCGAAATCCTCGCTTCTTGGCGGCGATAGACGATGAGATGCAGTTTGCAGTAGACCGAAAGGACTTTCGGACTGCGCTCCTGGCGCAATTGACACGGGTCAGGGTGATGCGGGATCCACCAGCTTCCGAGTATTGTCGATTGGGAATGATTTGGCTCAGCCTGTCGAATCTCACGGACGCAGAGTCAGCATTGCTCAAGGGAATTCTTAAGGACCCCTACAGTTATGCGTGCCACCTCGGGCTGGGTGAACTATATTGGCGGAGCGGGCGACTCCCGCAAGCTCGTGAAACCCTGGAGTGGGTCGTGCGATTCTTCCCCGAGACTAATGCAACGATATTCCGGTCTCTGGCAGCGGTATACGACGCCCTTGGGGACACCAAGTCTGCGCGCGCAATTCTTCGCAAGGGGAGTCGGATTTTTCCTGATGACCGAGAATTACGGAAAGCGGAGAGTCGCCTCGTCCAGTGAGTCCGCCGTCAAACCTAACACGCCCTCTGACGACTGCACTCGAGGGGCACCCGACCATTGGCGGCGGGGCATGCGCCCGGTGCCCAGCCCCGGTCACGGCGGCGGCAATGATCCGACGGCAATCGCCAGGAAATTGAACCACACGTATCCCAGAGACTCCAAGAGGGGAGGAAGTTCATCGACTGTACCCCCGAGAAAGCAATTTCGTAACCCCGATACCCCCGATGGCCGACTCCAAATATTGCCGATACCTTTGTCCAATTGTTTCTCCTCCACACTTCTGCTCTGATGCTCGTATCGCAGGCGAGGCGGCCGGAACGCCACGGTGGAGAGTGGAAGCAGAGGGGAATTCCATGAATCGGGAAGAATCGTTTAGCAGTTCGACTTACGAAGACCAGATCCACATGGCGGAGCGCGAGTTAGCAGCGTTCATCAGTGCGGTGAAGGAAAGGATCGGTCCAGATCAGGCAAGGCTCTCGGCCGAGGACTGGCTCGACGAGTCGGAACTAATGGATAGTCCGCCGCGATCGACAAATCGAGAGTGGCGAGCGGTCACGGTCGCGGCTGCGGCGAGATTGGCAAATCGGCTGACCGCCGCAGTGAAGAATCGAACGCCGCTGGTCGCGTCGAGTGATACGAAGGTATCGCCAACACCATCGTCCAATTGTCTCTCCTTCAGGCTTTTGGTGTGATGCTGTCATGGCACTGGATGCCATCGAAAAATGCGCAACCGCAGAAAAAAGCGGACCCAACGTTTGACGCCAGTGGCTTGGCCGGACACGATGGCCGGGAAATCTCCGACGACATTATGGACGTCTTCGTCTCTCACAAGTAGGGTGGTGACGCGAGATAATGTAGATCCTCACCGCGACGGCTCGGCCGGTTCCCTTCCCTAGGCCCGCGGCACAAAGCCCGACCAACGGAACTGGTGACCGCCTAAGGATGGGCGATCGGCATACGGATAACCCCGCAGGACCGGGACATGAAATGGAGCGAGCAATCGCTCCGATCTGGGAACCCGGCGAATTCTGCGAGGGCTCGTTGCACGCTCGCATGAACGGAATCAGACAAAAACCCCGAAGGACCCGATCCCGCAGGTTCACGGCATAGGATTGGCGGTTTCTGTTTAGCTTGCATCATTTCCGGCGCCGGCCAAAGCCGGCGGAAAGGAACGTGCCATGAAACATCCGACTCTCTATCGCACAATACAGATTGATGGGCTATCGATCTTCTACCGAGAGGCCGGCCCAAAAGACGCACCGACACTTTTCCTGTTGCACGGACTGCCATCTTCGTCGCGGATGTTCGAGCCGCTCTTCTCCCGGCTATCCGAGTGCTATCACCTGGTCGCGCCCGATTACCCGGGTTTCGGGCACAGTGACTGGCCGGATTCCAAAAGCTTCGCTTATACGTTCGATCATTTTGCCGACATCATGAATCACTTCACCGAAGCGCTCGGGCTTTCGCGCTACACGCTTTACATGCAGGACTACGGTGGCCCGGTGGGTTTTCGCATGGCCTTGTCGCACCCGGAGCGGGTCGATGCCCTCATCGTTCAGGATGCGGTCGCGCACAACGATGGCCTGGGAACCAATTGGAAGACACGGCGAGCCTTTTGGGCCGATCGCACGACCAGCGAAAGCGCGCTGCGCACCAATCTTCTGTCCCTGGCGACTACGCGTACCCGTCATGTGGGGAAAGATCCGAACCTGGAGCGCTACGACCCGGATCTGTGGACTGATGAATTCTATTTTCTTAACCAACCCGGCCAGGCCGAGATTCAAAGCAACCTGTTCTACGACTATCGAACCAATGTGGAAGCGTACCCGAAATGGCAAGCATGGATGCGCGAGAAGCAGCCACGACTGCTGGTGATCTGGGGTAAGTATGACCTCTCCTTCGACGTCGGCGAACCGGAACGCTATCGCAAGGATGTGCCGGATGCTGAAGTCCACATTCTCGACGCCGGTCACTTCGCGTTGGACACGGCTGCCGATGAGATCGCCGGATTGATCCAAGGTTTTGTCAGTTCGCGTCGAGATCTCGTCTCTCGGCGCGCCGGCTAGGGGTGCCGCCGAGCTCACCGGACCGGGCACAAAGATCGCGGAGCGGCATGGCAGCATAGGCGCCAAGCGCGCCACGGAATGCTTGCTCAGGGGCTTGGGTACTGACTTGTATGGCACCGGACGGGACTGGCTATTCGTCGCCCGGAGCGAGGGTAAGCGTGAGCTCGTCCCGGTAATCGAAGCAACCGCCTCAATCGATACGTTCGTCCAATTGTTTTGCTGCCACGCTTCTTGTCTAATCCTAGCTGTGCATCACGCCTAACTTACAAGACGAGGCTCCTATGTCAGCCCAGGAAACAGCAGTTACCACGGAACCCAGGCAAGGTATGGTTCGAGCCCATCAAAGACATTTGAGATTGTCCATACAGAGCGCAGAGCCACATTCGGAGTCCACGATGATCATTGCGAAGATCGAGACATTTTCGCTGCGTATTCCTTTCAATCCAGTTACCCGAACTGCAGCCACGGCTGGGGCAGGGCAAAGGCCCGGCCGGCGCGGGTTTGCTGCTCGTAAGCAATTAGACGACCCGTTCCGTCTCCGTCCGAGGAATGCACCGGACTCCGGTACACAAGAACGCTGAGGCCCGACTATGGCAAAGACAATACTACTGGCCCTCGAGTTCCTCTTCGGTTGCTGGCACCGCAATCTCAGCCGGCCATTCACGCTGTCCGGGTGGACCTATGAGGTGTGTCTTAACTGCGGCAAGAAGCTGGCATACAACCGTGCAGAGATTGGTTACAAGGCCAGGCACGGACAGAAGGCCAGCCACCACAGAGAGTCCTTGCATGATGACTACAGAAGCCCTTCGCCGGTTGCGCCGCCACAGCAAGAACGAGTGAAATTGGCGTAGGAATCGAAGTGGAGCCAGATGAAGAAAATGTTCTTCCCGAGCCGACCGAATCGTGTCACAGGGATCGGGACATGGTCTACAGTCTGTCCCGGGCTGGAATGGCTTGTGAAGGCATAATTGTCCCGGACAGTGGATTGGATGCGGCCACCCGCTCAAACTTCCGCAGCCCATAAAGTCGTGTCTTCGCGATCGGGCGGGCGCCGACAGGCCACATGCTTCCGGAGTGTGGATGTCTCCATGCCCGCTTCGGCCGAACTTTTGCGACGCGAGCGATGTCGGCGGGCGACCGACCACTCGGCACCCCTCAGCCTCTCCACTACGGATGACCGGACAGGGTTGCTGCGGCGCGAATCCCACTTTATCTTTGTAGGGTCAATGTCGTTCACGAGCCGAGGGGCTCTGTCCCGAGTGGCGAAAATAGACCACGCTCCGTGTTCGCACCCGCAAGATCAGGCCATGAGCAACAACCCAGCCCCGGTCATTATCCTGAAATGTGACTACAATGCAATCGTTGCCTAGGGCCCCGCTGCCGAAGACGTTCCGCCGATCCTTTGTTCGATGGCTTGTCCTCGCTGTGGTGCTTCTTTGGTCGCTCGCAGCGCTGCTCCTTGTAGCCGCACGCTGGATCGACCCGCCCTCAACCGCGGTGCACAGCCAGCGCCGTTTGCAGGCTTGGATACAGCATAGGCCGTATCGCGAACACTACAAATTCATTCCGCTCAGCCAGATCTCGCCCGATCTCCAGCATGCCGTGGTCGCCGCGGAGGACGCGCGCTTCTACCAGCACCACGGTTTCGATTGGCACGAGATCCAAATCGATGCCGAAGACGATCTGGAAGGAGATCGCACTCGCGGAGCGTCTACTATTACGCAGCAACTCGTAAAAAACCTATTCTTCGGAACGGGCCGCTCCATCCTGCGCAAGGGTGCGGAGTTCACCCTGGTACCGGTGGCAGAATTCGTCCTCGGCAAGAGACGCATTCTGGAGATCTACATCAACGTGGTCGAATGGGGCCCTGGAATTTATGGTGCAGAGTCGGCGTGTCGTTACTACGACCGAACCGCCGCCCAAGATGTCAGCCGGGAACAGGCCGCGCGGCTCGCCGCGATTCTACCGGCGCCCCTGAAGCGACGGCCCGAACGCATGAATAACTACAGCACGGTTATCCTCAAGCGCATGCGCCAAATGGGTTGGTAATCGTGAGCCGCGTTTTGACGATGCCGCGCGCCCGTGACTACCCTGGCGTTGGGTACCGGGTGGTCACCGATACCCCACCCCAAAAAACAGATGGAGTACGAGTTGACGGTGATACACCCGCTAGTTCACGCCAGCGAGCTTTCTGACATCATCGTCCAGCCCCAGATATTCCCAGCGCAGAAGCGCGATCGGCACGTTCCCGTTTAGCCACAGGTAATTGTGAAAACTCTCCACACTGAACTTGTCGCCATGGTTGATTCGCGCGTCCTGAAGCATCTGCATGATCTGCAGCTTTCCGGTCTGATACGAGATCTTTTGTCCCGGCAGTTCACCCATTTCGACCACTTCCGCCCGCGCATCAGTCTCGTCCATGGGTACGTTATGCTCAAGAAAATCGACAGCCTGATCTGGCGTGAATAGTCCCAACGCAACCTTCACATCTGCGATCACCCGCACCGCCCGCAAACCCATCTGGTTGTAGACGATCTCCCGCGTGTGCGGGCTGTCATCGTACAACCCAGATTGAAGCATCATCTCTTCCGCATAGAAGCCAATGCCTTCATTGGCACCTGAGTCATAGTAGTGACCTCGGATGGGATCCGGATTTTTCCAGGACGCGCAGAGCTGCCCATAGTGGCCTACGGTCCCTTCGTGAACGACCTGTATCCGCGGGTCCTTAGCATCCGCAACCCAGAAGTAGCCTGCGGTCGGCGACGGCGGCATCACGTATCTTATCCCGTCCTGGTCAAGCCGCGAAGGCGACGTGAAGTCATCGGTTTCAACAAAATCGCCTACGGCCGCCAGGTATGGAGGGACAGGTCGAAGGACGTAGTGCTGCAGCCAGGCAGGCAATGTCAGGACTCCCTTTTGCTTCAGGAATTTGCGCACCATCGCTTCGCTTGTCCCATTCCGGATGATCAACTCCTCGACGCTTGGCGCCATGATCAGGGGCGGCACCGACCGGTTTCGGGTCACCTCGAGCACCTCGAATGTTACGGCACGCCGAAATTCCTGCTCGGCCCCAGCCACCAGTTCTTCCGGCGTGTAGGGTATGAGGGCCACATTTTGGAGGAACCACGTGTAGTTCTCGCGTCCTATCGCCGACTGCGCAGGCAATTCTGGAAGGGCTTTCTGCAGCCATGCCCTGTATGCCTCCAGCGATGCTGCGGCTCGTTCCGCAGACGCCTGCCACGCTCCCGTAGCAATCGTAGTCTGCGGTGCGAGCGTTTTCGCTACCTGTTCCAGTTTCGGTCGAATACCGACGAGCGATTCAATCGCCATCTTGGCAAACGGTGCTGGCGGCAACACCAGGTTCTGTTGCGCCTGCTGCAGGATTTCAGGGATGTTGTTGAACCGCAACATGATTTCGCGGCTCTGTTTTTCGTCGTAGGGTGCCGGCAAAGTCAACGCCTCGCCCACAGGCGTTAGTGTCTGCTCGATATAAAAACCCGGGTCCCTCTGCCATCGCCTCAGAACATCCAGTTCCCAGTGCACGCGCGCCAACGCGGATCCGATGAGTCGATGGTCCAATTGCTGCGAAACCGGCACCGTCTTATCAGCAAGATTCCTCCAGCGCTCGCCGAACACTGCCAGTTCCTTACGCTGCTCCTCCACGCTCGCAGCGGACCAGCTGCGCACGACGCCGGCGGGACGCTCCATACGCGACACGTCATCGCTCGTGTACTGCCCATATCGAGCTCGCCAAGACCAGAAATCGAACGCTAGTTTCTGATCCGAATCTGCGGTCGGAAGCGCTAATCCAGATACAACGAGAAGCAGATACACAACCACCGAGATCAGTCCGCATTTCAGCATTGTTGTCCTCAGTCGCGGGGGTGCATTGTACGGGTGGAGCGTTCCGGCAAGATGGTCGTCTACTTACCCATTGTATTTGAGTTCCTACCCCTTGCGCATCCGGTCAGGTTGAACAACCGAGCGCCCGACCGGGACCACAATGAATGGACGGGGAGCGTTCTCGGGTCTCGACAGTCCTGGATCAATCAATCCTCAGCCGAGCGTCACGATCGGCGACGGAAAAGCGCATGCATCCGCGTATTTTCCTGCCCATCTGATCTTGATACTGTGCGGCGATAGGTCCGACTTCTATACCAACTTTGTCGCTACCGATCCGCCTCTCCATCGCGATCACCGACTACACCTAGGGAATTTCCGAGCGCCCTTTGACGGCGCCGCAACCTATTGCTCCGTGCCATGGGATCGTTTGGTTCCCGCCCCAGTGCGGGTGAACCGGAGATCATGGTTGCGTGTTGGCGGCTGTTCTCGCCCACTCGCAGGATCCTCGGGATGTCTTGGGACGATTGCCGAACGGAGCGGTACACTCCTCTCTGCGCTCTGACTACGAGCCGACGTATGACCGGAGTCCCCACTTCGACGACAGCATTTTCGCGGGAAAGGCTGGACCGGTGTGGTCAGATCAAAATCATACCCAACGGAAGGAGAGACAACTTCGATGCAGCGCCGGGACTTTCTCAAGAGCAGTATCGCGTTGGCAGTCGCCGCTGAACTGGGAACGCAGAGGGCGCGCGGGCTGGTCCGCGCTCACAATTGGGAAAAATACGATTTTGGTTCAGGCCCTCCCGTGATAGACCGCCTCAATCAAGGGCCCTTCCCGCAATATCAGCCTGATGCAGCCATTCCCGGTGACGAGGTAGTAATGACCACGACTCCTTCAGAAGAGGTCGTGCCTAACTATGGCAAGGGACTCGTGACATACATCACGGCTGATATGGGGACCGAAGAAATCACAACGGACAATGTTCCCCAAGCGATCGAGGAACTGGTTCGATTCCCACTCGGACAGCAGCTCTATATACGCCCCACGTGGCGCGAGGTCCAGCCGCGGCCTGGACGCCTGGAATTGCCCGATTACATAAGACTTGTCCTTGCGCTGGCCAAGCAAACCAACAAGCGCGTCGGATTGCGGGTGCAGATGAGCGCTCCCGATTACACCCATCAAGCGGCTCTGCCGGATTTCGTGCTGGAAAAAGTACCGAAGGTCGACTTAGTGATGAAGGATAAGGAGAATGGCGCGGCAGCGGAGAGATATTTGCGGAATCCGCACGGGCGCTACCAGCCGCGATTTGACGATCCTTTCTTCCAGCAAGCTTTCCGTGAGTTGGTGGGCCTACTGGCGGCGGAGTTCAACGGGAATCCACAGATCGAGTTCATCGACACATTCATGTACGGCTTCTGGGGCGAGGGTCACACCTGGCCATTCGCCAACAATCCTTTTCCCGATTACCAGACGGCAGAACGGACGTGGATCAAGATGCTCGAGGTTCAACTCGAGCAATTCACCAAGACTCCTCTGTTGACCAACACGCAGCCCGACTTCAGCCGGGTTGGAAACTCTGAGCTCCTTGATCGCACGCTTCGCAGCGATAACTGGATTCGAAGCGATACCATCTTCATTGAGAACGAGCAGATTGAAGCGCTCAGCAACCGCCCGCCATGGATCGCGGCGTTGCTCGAACAGGCATTGCCAGGCAAGCCTCCGGACCCAACCGCGGCGCAGGAAGGAATCTCCCCGGCTGAAAACATCATTGCCCACGTGATGGATGTAGGAGCAAATTACTGGTCACTCTGGAATTTTCACCAGATAAGTGCGAAAACCCTTGCGACCTACTACCAGGCAAATTCACTATGGTTCGATCGTATCAACCGGCGAATTGGCTACAACGTTAGGCCGTCCTTGATCTGGGGATATGACGACAACGGTTACCTCGGTCTGATCATTGGCTTCGCCAATGACGGAATCGCTGGCGTTCCCGGCATTCTACGGGTCACGGTCGAAAGCGAGGACGGCAAGGTGCTCAAGACCGGGTGCCTGGATCCGGGTTATCCTCTGCCTGGCAAAATCCGCCAGGCACAGCTTTTGTTGCCCCAGGGGACGATGCTCAAGGGACTGAGACTTCGAGCCGAGATCGAAGTGAAAGGCATGCGCTACCCGGTGCGGTGGGCATGTCATCAGCAATTGAACGAGGATGGCTCACTCACTGTGCATGCCAACCTGCGCCAAGACGGATGAGCGCGATAAACCGTCGAGCGAATAGAAAGATTTGAGATCCGAACATCCGAGGTTCGGGAGGAGTGCCGGCGTTAGAAGTCCCGTATGGTATCACCAGCACGCAGCAATCCTAACCGCGTTGCAGAGTTCGACGTACGACCGCGGCAAGCGAATCACTCGTACTGCGCACATACCGGGGTGCGCACCAGGATGCCGCGGGCAAACAAGAGCGGCGAGGTCACGAAAATCCGTGTCGCGCGAACATTTCGCAAGGTCCTCGTAGCTTCATGGTCGTGAGCCGCCCCCTCGAAACCATCGAGCAGGCGGTTAACAACCAGACGCCGCCGTTTCGTTCAGCAGCGGGTCCCCCGACAGTACCCCTACGCAATTGGAGGGTGTCTCGATCACTGCTAAGCCTCGTATTCAGCCGAGGTTCTTAGGATTCGTAGGCGAGGAGCCTCCTCTCGCCGGAAAGTTGACTCGGTCGGAAAACACGGATGATCGCTCAGTTGGCCGGCGCGATTGGCCTCACCTGCACTGCACCGGCGGCTTACTACATCGGTACCGGACGGCTAAGCGAGCGCGCGCTCATTTTATGGGCGGCGAACTGGATTTTCGCCGGCAACCAGATTCATTTCGTTCAACTGCGAATTCATTCTGCCCGTGATTCCTCTTTTTCTCAGAAATACGCGCTGGGAAGGATCTTTTTGCTGGCGCAGCCGGCATTTTCGTATGCTTGGTCGTGGCATCGTGGGGGCACGTGCTTCCTCCCTTAGTGGTCGTAGCTTTTGTTTCGGCGATCATTCGAGGAAGCCTATGGTTCTTTCGGAAACCGGAACCCCTGGACGTCCGGAGCTTCGGCTGGTCCGAGATGAGGCACGGACTGGTATTTGGAATTCTGCTTGCCGTCGCTTTCATTTATT
Organism: Terriglobales bacterium; assembly: GCA_049520935.1. Lineage (GTDB taxonomy): Bacteria > Acidobacteriota > Terriglobia > Terriglobales > Acidobacteriaceae > Acidiflorens. The sequence continues at coordinate 151,500 of JBEKPJ010000012.1, forward strand.
CGTAGAGCACATCTGCACTGCTTCTGCCATCACGAGGGCGGTCATACCAACGTCCCATTCTGCACGTAATATGTCCTGTTCCGCCAGCCAGGCCCGGCAAAATGGTCACACTGCGGACCGATCATTTGCCGATCGTTGCGCAACCCGCAGCCTAGCAGGGTGTCGCCAACCTCTTGAACCCGTGCCGGACTCCATTCCTATTCAGCACGCTCATGGAAAACTCCTCCAAAGACGCACTCCAAATCCTGATGATCCTGTTGCGTAAAACCCCAGTGATCGCGCGTCCCAACCGCTAAGGCGAGAGTCCCGCAAAATTGCGCCTAACAGCTCGTTCCGGGCCATGACGCGGTATGCTTGCCTTGCGCAAAGGCGCCCAGCAGACGAGGCAACGGCATGACGGAAGTTGCGGGATAGGAGAATTTCTTCGTAATCGTGGGGTCTTCGGCCGGAGCCCTGATCGGATTGCAGTTCGTCGTCATAACCCTGGTCGCCGCCTTGCCCCGCGCCCCAGGCCAGGAGCAGGCAGGCGGCGCATATGCGACCCCTACCATCGTTCATTTCGGAACTGTGCGGTTGCTCTCCGCAGTCTTGAGCGCCCCCTGGCACGACATGCGCGTCGCCTCATTCCTGTGGGGCTTCATGGAACTTTGTGGGCTTGCGTATGCCCTCATCGTGGTTCGGCGTCTACATATGACCGCCTACCAGCCGCTGTTTGAAGACTGGTTGTTTCATGCACTGTTGCCTATAGCCGCATACGCAATGCTGGCTGCATCGGCTTGCCTGGTCCGTGCCCATGGGCACGAGGCGATGTTTGGTGTTGCAGCCACGGCACTGATGCTGCTGTTCATCGGCATTCACAACGCGTGGGACGCCGTCACCTACCACGTTTTTGTGAAGAAGCGGGAGCACGAGGAATCTCAGTCGCATTCTCAGTGAGGCTGTCGGCAGCGAAACGATCAGCAGCGAAACACTGGCGATGCGGCCCTAACATCCTGACCGGCCGATTGCGACGGCGCTCGGGAGTCGTGCGGACAGCGACGTGCTTCTCCTACTACAATCACAGCTTGATCGACCGAATCCAAAATAGGTACTAAAGCTGCGCATGTTGACCCCTTCAGCTCCCCAGCAAGTTCTCTCAGTCCGCGGATTGCGAAAGATGTATGGGGATAACGCTGCTGTGGACCACGTCTCGTTCGAGGTAACCTCGAATGAGATCGTTGGGCTTCTGGGACCAAACGGAGCCGGTAAGACAACCACGATCAACATGCTGCTCGGCGTGCTCCAACCGAGCGCAGGTGATATCTCGATCGCAGGCGTCGACCTGACGCGCGACAGATCGGTGGCTCTCGGCTGCACAAATTTCGCCGCGGTGTATGCGCAGCTTCCGGGAAATCTCACGGTCTACCAGAACCTGCGGGTTTTTGGCCTGATCTACGGAGTGAAACAGGTGGCCACCCGAATCCACGAGGTCCTCCGAGAGTTCGACCTCATTCGCTTTCGCGACACGAAGTGCGGGGTGTTATCGTCGGGCGAGCAAACGCGCGTTTCGCTGGCTAAGGCGATGCTGAACCGTCCGCGCCTGCTGCTGCTCGACGAACCGACGGCTTCGCTCGACCCATCCACCGCCCACGACGTTCGCGCGCACATCCGTGAATTCGCGAGCAGTGGTTCGGGCGGTGTTCTCTGGACCTCACACAACATGTACGAAGTCCAGGAAGTCTGTGATCGCGTTCTGTTCCTGTCGCGCGGGAAGATTCTGCTCGAGGGCGATCCCAGGCGACTGCCTGAGGAGCGTGGCAAAGCCTCTCTGGAAGAGTTGTTCATTGCGGTAGCACGCGAACCCTTAAGCCTGGAGATCAGCGAGCAATGAGCCTTCGGCGTTCTGCCGCGATCGTGCTCCGCCAGTTCTATCTCATGCGCGGGAGCGCTGCGCGCGTCGTACCGCTCTTTGCGTGGGTGGGTGTGGATATCGTGCTGTGGGGATTCATGAGCCGCTATCTCAACGCGCTCACCTCAGCCGGGCTGAACTTTGTTGTCACCTTGCTCGGCGCTGTCCTTCTGTGGGACTTCTTTACGCGCGTGATGCAAGGCGTCACCATGACGTTTTTCGAGGATGTCTGGTCGCGCAACTTCCTGAATCTCTTCGCCTCGCCGCTGCGCATCTCCGAATACCTGGGCGGTCTAATCATGTCGAGCATCGTCACCAGTCTGGCAGGACTCGTTTTCATGCTGATCATTGCCAGCGGCGTCTTTCAATTGCCCTTCTTCGGCTATGGCGTCGTGCTTATCCCAGCCCTTCTCATTCTCTTCTTCTTCGGTATTGCTCTTGGCATTGCGGCAACTGGCATGGTGCTGAGAATGGGGCCCGCTGCAGAGTGGTTCGTGTGGCCGATCCCCGCGTTGCTCGCGCCCTTCGCCGCTGTCTATTACCCACTCACGACCCTTCCGCGCTGGATGCAGTACGCAAGCAGAATCATTCCTCCCTCGTATGTTTTTCAAAATATTCGCGGCCTTGTGTCTGGGGGAACCGTATCTTGGGCGTCACTCGCTTTCGGCGCGGGTTTGGCGCTCCTGTATCTGCTTATCGCTTCATGGTTTTTCTCGCGCATGTATCGTCATGGTGTGCGCACTGGTCTGATCGCGCGCTACAGTTCAGAGACGCTCAACTAGCCGCCTTTTGTACGGAGCGATCAGGAGGAACAAACCAGAAACCAGCCGCAAGCGGTTCCCGAATCAGACCGTGCCCGTTTGGTCTTGGGGAGTGGCATTCCTGGTCGCCGATGTGATCTTGAGGCAATGGCTGCTGCCAGAACTTGGTGTTCCCGCCTGAACCAGCGCAGATTGCGCCGAGTCTCGGAGCAAGATGGTTCCGAAGACCGACGCTCCGGAGGTTTTCAATCCGTGTCGTGATCCGAGGATCACTGGAACGTCCAATGACTTCTGTTCTAGTCTTGCTCGCTGCGTGAAATCTCGATCTCTCGTCTGAATCGGTAGGTGTGGTTCGGATCGGGCATGCGGCACCTTCGGAAGAACGATGCAAGCTGGCCGCTCGTTTCCGGGTTCCCCTGGAGACGTTTTTTCGTCGGCGAGATCAGGGCGTCTGGGAAGCAAGCTTGCCATTGCCGAGCATCCAATCTGGCGAGATTCGCCTGGTGCGTTCGTGCGCCAGGAGTGCTACAGGTCTAATGGATTTGCCACGCTATCGATCAGTGGCGCGAAAGGCGCTTCATGGGAGATCTCAGTCGTATCGGGGTATCTATCGATTCGGAACCACTACAGCGATTTAATTCGCTCGTCGCGGAGCGTGGGTACGACCACCGTTCGGAGGCGTTTCGCGATTTAATTCGCGACCGCCTCGTTGGCTCGGTGGTGTTCACGACCAAGGCACTCGTGGTGGGCACCGTCACCCTCATCTACGATCATCACTCTCGTCTACTGCCGGAGAAGCTCACCGATCTCCAGCACGAGTCGCATGCCATTGTCATTTCCACCTTGCATGTCCATCTCAACCACCAGAGCTGCCTGGAAGTCCTTCGCGGCAAGTCGAGAGATGTGCAAAGGCTGGCGGATCGACTCCTCAGCACAAAAAGCGTGCAGCACGGACGCCTCGTTATGAGTTCTCCTGAGACCCTGTCCCGTCATCGCCAACGGCCCGCTGACGCAATAATCGCGAAAGCCCGGAGCGGGAATGCCCGGGAAAGTCTCGTCTCGCGTGATCGTGGAGTTGGTGTTAGGACTTATACTACTGGGCAGCACGATAGGAAAAATGGCGTTATTGCCGGCGGTAGCACGAACTATGAGAACGTGATATGCGAAAGACTCCCGTCAGGTGCACCGGCGATGTGAAACGGGGTGTCGCTGCCGCCCGAACTCTGGGGCTGTTCCTGATGCTTATACTTTCGTCGTCGCTTCCGACAATAGCGCAAGAGATCATTGTGAAAGGCCGCGTCACCGACCCGCAAGGGAACAGTCTTCCGCACGCATCCGTGCGACTGGTCGACCATGACCGGGTTCTCGGACAAGCGATTTCTGGAAGCGATGGCTTGTTTCAAATAAGGCTCTTCCTGGCGGGACAATTCGTCGTCGAGGTCGAGGCAACCGGCTTTCGCCTGGTAGAACAGCCGATCCGCGTTGCCGTGAGCCCTAACCCGGAAATCACTGTGAAAATGACCCAGCTCTCGACCCGGAGCGAAAGTGTTTCGGTTACCGCCGACGTGAACGATCTGGACGTGCAGTCACCCGATCCGGCGATCAAAGTTTTCGCCTCGGAAAATCTGCTGGATGCGAACCCGGGCCGTCCCGGTGCCCCGATTTCGATTCCCGGCTATCCGATTGAGACGGCGTCGAGCGGTATCAAGGCTCCGCAATACTTTGCCCCGGGCGTTGCCGGCGATCACGGTGAACCCATCGCGCAGTACATTCAGGTCGGTAGCTATCTGGTGCCGAACAATCTGTCGGCAAACGCGCACGGCAACGGTTATTCCGACCCGAATATCTATATTGCTAGCGTGATCGAGAACGTTCAGGTGGATGGTGGCGCGTATAACGTGCGTGAGGGGAATCACGCACTGAATCTGGCCGCGATCTATGGACTACGTTCGCATCTCGATCCCTTTTTCACGCTGACGGGAGACTACCGGGATCTTACGGCCGCGGCAGGGATGAACCTTTCGGCGAACTCTTGGGTTGCGATGGAGGGCTCTTTCGGCAACGGATTTCTGGGCCGACTGGAGCACCGCAAACAGTTCAAGCTCAACGGCGGGCAGCTCTACCACACGGGAGATCATACCCTGACGCTGTTCGGAATCGCATACCTCGGCTACGGCTACGTGGCGGGACTGAGACCGATCTATGGATTCAATTCCGTCGATACCGCCGCCGGATGGGTCGAGAATGCGGATACGATCGATCCGAGACAAAAGGATCAAACCCATACGGCGCTCTTGGCGCTGAATGATGTGTGGAAACCAGACGATCATCAGGAGTTACAGCTCGCCGGATTCTTCAGAACTTATAACCTGTCTCTCTACTCTGACTTCGGATTGGGACTGATCCGTCAGAGCGAGTTCCGCACCGTGGCCGGTGGAAACGCGACCTACGTCAACAGAATTGCAAAGCGCTTTGCGTTGCTGGCGGGGATGGACTACGAGCGTGAGGCTCCGCGCCGCGACGACCTCGATCATTACAATTTCTACAATCCCGCGGCTCCGTCTAACTACGGTTCATTCATTAAGATCGATGGCAACAATGTGTCCATCGCTCCGGTGACCCCGTATGTTGCTGGGGAGGGCGAGTTGAGCAAGTATATTCACTATTACGTTGGCTGGCGGCGCGACGAGATCGAGATCACGAATCAGGACCTGATCTCGCCGTCGAATTCCTGGAACAAGTGGGTGGGGGTGAATTCGCCGAAGGCTACACTCACGATCGTCCCCGAGGACTCGTGGTACGTCCCGCTGATCGCATTCAGCTTTGGTAAGTCGTTCTTCACCGAAGATCCTAGAGAGGGCACGGCTTTGGATGGCCCGACGACGGTTGATCCCGTCGAGACCGCACGTTCTTATCAATTGGTCGCAAGTAAGACGTTCCACCAAACGGACGTCAAGCTGACGCTGGGCCATGAGACGCAAACTGCTGAATATGGCAAGATCGATCCCGACCAGGGATTGCAGTTCGACCTCGGTCCGGGCCGCATCCGTTACCTGGCGGTTACGCTGCGCCAGAGCTTCACGCATGGAGCGTTACTGGCGACCTTCGAGCAGGCGGATGCGCGCCTGGTGACCCCGTCCTTCTCTATTGTGCCAGAGGCGCCACGGCTGATTGGCGACTTCACCGCGACCTATCAAACGCTTCCTTTCCGCTTGCAGGCGAAGGGCGAGTTCGAGTATGTGGGTAGGAAGGTCGTAGGCAACGGCTGCAGCGAGAGCAGCTACATGAGCGGTGCCCCGAATGCACTCAACGACTACTGCCTGGGCGTGCCTGACGAGGAGTTCCGCCTGGCGGTATCGCGGCCTTTTCTCGAAGGACGGCTGAACGTCGGTGTGAACATGATGATCGCCACCGGTTGGACGGGGCAAACCACGGAGAACTTCGCTCTGGCCTCGGTATACGGACCCGGGAAAGTGGGCCTGGGGAGCGACGGGTTGGTTCCCGGAAATCCTGTGAATGAGGTGGTGGGTGTGCGCATCCCTTCATATGCCAGCGTGAGCATGACGTACCGCTTCGGACGGGGTTCCACACCAACCCGTTAAAACCAAATGGAGAAATTCCGTTGCGGGGTGGATGGAACCACCCCACCTATCTCGCGTCTGACTTTGGGCCCGCGATCGATTCCAGGCTGCCCGTGATCCTCACCTGGCGCCCGAGGCAGGGCGTAGGGCATGCTCGCCGAGCTCCGCTCGATTTTTTGGTGATATCCTTTCGCCACGTCGTTTTCCCGGGCGCGGGACAACCTACTTCCCGCACCCGACTGAGGCCGATCCATTTGAAGGCCGTTAGCACCCGCTGGTAGCGCAATTCCAGCGAACCCTGGAGTAACTCTGTTGACTATGGATATGCCCAGCCTTTCTACGCACCTCTTGCGTTGATAGTACCGGACCCGTAGGACGCGCCGTCTCGCCACCAGGAATCACGGAAACTGAGATCCCGGCGCAACCTTTGATAACATGTAGCCGGAGAACAGTCATGGTAGGCCGATTGGATAAAAATATGATCTCCGCACCAGACTCCCCCGTCGCCGCGCAAGCAACTTCACGCCTTCGGGTGTTGGGCATCGTATTGGCCGGTGGAAAAGGAACCCGGCTGTTTCCCCTGACGCGGGAGCGCGCCAAACCCGCGGTTCCGTTCGGAGGTAAATACCGGATCATCGATTTCGTCCTCAGCAATTTCGTCAATTCCGGAATCAACTCCATCTACGTGCTCACGCAGTTCCGCAGCCAGTCGCTGCTACAGCACCTGAGCGAGGGATGGCAGTTCGGCGGTATGTTGAAGAGTCACTTCATCATCAACGTGCCGGCACAGATGCGCTCGGAGAACGAATCCTGGTACCAAGGCACCGCCGACGCCATCTTTCAGAACATAAACCTGGTCGAGCAATCCGATCCGCACCTGGTGGCCATCTTCGGAGGCGATCACATCTACCGCATGAACATCGCCAGCATGATTGATTTTCATATCGCAAAGGGCGCGGAAGTAACCGTCGCCGCCATCCCGGTGCCGCGAGTGCAGGCCAGCGACTTCGGCGTGATTGAGGTCAGCGAGGATGGCCGCATCATGGCCTTCCACGAAAAGAATCCCCACGCCCCCACCATGCCCGGCGATTCCGGCCGGGTCTACGCTTCGATGGGCAACTACGTTTTTTCTACGCGCACTCTTGTGGAGTTGCTCAAAGCTGACGCCAAGCACCCCGGCAGTCATCACGATTTCGGCATGGACATCTTGCCCAAGCTCGCCGGCAATGCCCCCATCTACGCTTACAACTTCGAGGCCAACCGAATCCCCGGCGAGGCCGAAGATGCCGTCCCTTACTGGCGCGATGTTGGCACCATTGACGCTTATTACGAAGCTAACATGGACCTGAACCACATCAAGCCTGAGCTCAATCTCTACAATCGCGAGTGGCCGGTACGCAGCACGAGCTACCCCGATCCGCCCGCCAAGTTCGCCTTCGACGAAACCAATCGACGCGGCCAGGCACTTGATAGCATCGTATCGGGCGGATGCATTCTTTCCGGGGGCATCGTGCGCCAGTCCGTCCTCGGACGCGGTGTCCGCGTCCACACCGGAGCGCTCGTAGAAGGCTGCGTCATCATGGACAACTGCGACATCGGGCGCCACGCCAAGCTGCGCAATGCCATCCTGGATAAGAACGTCCGTATTCCGCAAGGCGCCACGGTCGGCTACAATCTTGATGCCGACCGCGCGCGGGGGTGGCACGTGACCCATTCCGGCATCGTCGTGATCGGCCGGGAATACAGCCCGGTACCGCTGGCAGCGATGTTTGCCTGAGCAGAGTTTGGCGCCGCCGCCCTTTGCGGCGGTCTCGAGCGCTGCTGCTTTCGGGTACTGAAGGCACACCCTCTGCAAGCCCGGAGCGACCGAGCCCTGATGGTGGTTGCAAACGCCTCATTTTCTTTCTGGGAGCGGGCGTCACCGCGGTCCTGACAGCGCACGGGTTCCACTGAAGGGTGGATCCGGAATGGGTGGGAGCTTGCGCGATGACATTCTCAACTGGCGACAAATCGCCACAGTGTCATTTGACCCCCGTTCAATTTGCATGATGTCCTGCTGACATCAACGGAGATCGCGTTTCGAACGGTTCGTTCATTTATGGGGTTGAGCCGTCAACCGTTTCACCAACAACGAAGCTGCCTTTGCTTCACCTCGGCACGATTGCCGGGCACCGTTGCTGCTTGGGCGCCTCTCTCCCGGAGCGCGCGGAGGGCGGGAGAGAATATTGCTGTAACCTGACTTATGCACAGAATTCGGCCTTGTGGGGGATTGTCTACTGAACTTTGGCCCCCCTCGTTTCTGCCAGATCGGGTTCGGGACGTCGACTGAGGATCTTCCGCTCTAGGCTTCAATGCTCGG
>JBEKPJ010000013.1:0-149179 GCA_049520935.1 Terriglobales bacterium
GATCCGCAAGCGGCGCTGGAGGAATACGGGATTGACTCGATTCTGGCGATGAAGCTGACGAACCAGCTGGAACAGACGTTTGGTTCGCTCTCCAAGACGTTGTTTTTCGAATACCAAACGATAGCTGAGCTAGCTGGATATTTTGTGAAAGCGCATCCGGCAATCGTTCGCGGATTTCTGCACGAGCAGGCAAAGGAAGTTGCTCCAATCACGATAGAAAAGAGACGACCAGCTCCAGCCAAACGGAGTAAGAATCGCTTCCTTGGCTGCAAAACAACCTATCCAAAGGACATCGCTATTATCGGGCTGGGCGGAAGATATCCGCTGGCTGAAAACTTGCAAGAATTTTGGAGAAACCTCCAAAACGGTCGCGATTGCGTTACGGAGATTCCGTCAGAACGATGGGATCACAAACTGTACTACGATCCCGACCAAAAGAAGTTAGGAAAATGCTATAGCAAGTGGGGCGGATTCATTGCCGATGTAGACAAATTTGATCCCTTGTTTTTCAACATCTCACCGAGAGAAGCCGCACTGATCGACCCGCAAGAGCGCTTATTTCTCGAAACGGCATGGCAAACCATTGAGGATGCCGGCTATCGCAAAGACAACATTTCCGGAAAGCGCGTCGGCGTCTTTGTCGGCGTCATGTGGGGACAGTATGAACTCTTCGGAGCGGAATCAATTTTAAGGGGGAAAACAAGCGTCTCCAGTTCGTCCCGCGCTTCAATCGCCAACCGGGTTTCTTATTTCTTCGATTTTCATGGTCCTAGCATAGCGCTGGATACCATGTGCTCCTCGTCCCTGACCGCAATTCATCTGGCGTGCGAAGAGCTGCGGAAAGGAGAGCTCGATGCCGCCATTGCAGGCGGCGTCAATGTGACGATTCATCCATACAAATACTTAAGTCTGAGTCAGGGAAAGTTTATCGCAAGCGACGGCAAGTGCCGAAGCTTTGGGGAAGGCGGAGATGGATACGTACCCGGAGAAGGGGTGGGGGCCGTTCTGCTCAAGTCTTTGGAAAACGCTCTCCGCGACGGAGATCAAATATACGCGGTGATCAAATCAAGCACCGTGAATCATGGTGGAAAAACCAACGGCTACACAGTTCCCAATCCGAATGCCCAAGCCGATCTGATTCTCGACGCTCTCAAAAAGGGCAATATCGATCCTAGAACTTTAAGTTACGTCGAGGCTCATGGAACAGGCACTTCCCTTGGAGATCCCATCGAGATTACGGGGTTGATGAAAGCGTTCGAAGGTTTCACGGAAGACAAGCAGTTCTGTCCTATCGGCTCGGTGAAATCTAATATCGGACATCTTGAGTCGGCGGCCGGAATTGCATCCGTTACCAAAGCTTTGTTGCAGATCCGGCATCAGCAGCTGGTTCCCTCTTTGCACGCAAGTCCTCTCAATCCAAACATCAATTTTGGGGATTCGCCGTTTTACGTTCAGACCGAACTGACGGAATGGAAGCGTCCTGCAGTGCATCCCAGGCGCGTAGGTGTGAGTTCGTTCGGCGCCGGCGGATCGAACGCACATCTCATCTTAGAAGAATATGCTGATGCACGAGAACCGGAGAGAGAGTCACGTACGACGGCACCCGAAGCCTTTGTGCTTTCGGCGAGGGACCAGGACGCCCTTTGCCGTTATGCCGAAAAGGTTGTCAATTTCTTGGAAACTACGCCCGAGGGTTCGCTCGCGAACATCGCATACACCCTACAAGTAGGAAGGACGCCGATGGATGTGCGGCTAGTGATTCTAACCTCGAGTTTGGAAGACCTCAGAGGCAAACTGAATCGATGGATCACTCTGCGAAAGAACAAGGACGTCAATTCCGGAGGTAACATCCCTGAATTGGAAGATGTCTTCTATGGAAACATCAAAGAGGCTCAGTTTAGCGCGCGCAATCTGATTGAAGGACAGGCGGGGAAGGCTTTTCTGGAAAATCTTCTGGCGAACAAAGATCTGGAAAAGGTAGCCGGACTCTGGATTTTGGGCGTCGAGATTGACTGGTCCCTCATGCACCGAGACGCAATTTCAAGGAGGGTATCCCTCCCCACCTATCCATTCGCCAAAGAAAGGTGCTGGCTAAATCAGGAACTGCCATTTCCTCCTGTTCTTCAAAGGGGGACACCGGATACCGTGAAGGGTGCAGCGCCCCAGCGGCCGGAGGAAAAACGGAGGATGTATTACTCCCCCCGCTGGACTTTGAAGCCCCTGCCCGCACCTGAGGAAAAACGTGCGGCGACTGGCCCAATCCTGATCCTGGATGCGTCGGAGGAACTGTTTCGCGCGGTGAAACAGCGGATAGAGAACGGTTCGGGAGAGAATGCTGTCGTCCTGGTGAAACCAGGAAAGTCATTTCAAGAACTCGCGCCGAATGTCTACAGAATAAATCCTGAACGAGAGGAGCAGTTTCACGAACTCCTAGAAGATCTCAAGAATAAAGCCCAGTTTCCTGGCGTGGTTCTTCATCACCGTTCGCAGGTGTGCAATCTAGAAGTCAGACAGCAAGTAGTTCAGCAGCTAAATAACGGAGTCTATGCACTCCTCTATCTATGCAAAGCCTTGATGAAGCAAACCAATCAAGCGCCGCCTAGAATTATGTCGATCCTCTTCAGCCACTCAGAAACAACGGCTCCCTTGGATGCCGCCATAGGCGCTTTTTTCAAGACCCTAACGCAGGAAAATCAAAGGTATCGTACCAAGGTGGTCGAGATTCAAGGCGCCCTTCCAAAGGATGGGGGAATGTCTGTTTCGGGAAAGGCTGATCTCATTTGGGACGAGATTTGCGGGAAAGACTGGACGGCAACCGAGATTCGTTATCGCAGCCACGCGGGCGTCGATCAGCAAAGCCATGCGCGATGGGTAAGGGATCTGGTGCCGCTCACGCCTGTGGAGAAAGAATTGTCGCCCTTGCCGCTGAGATCGAACGGTACCTATCTGATTACGGGCGGGCTCGGCGGCCTGGGACTCATCTTTAGCGAGTATTTGGCGAAGAATTTCCAGTCGAAATTGGTTCTCGTTGGTCGCTCGTTGCCCAACTCCAGGCAAGAAGAAAAACTGAGCCGACTAAGAGGCTACGGTGCCGAAATCTTATGTCTTCAAGCCGATGTCTCCAAATTAGAGGACATGGAAATGGTGGTGCGCGAGGCGAAAACGCGCTTCGCGGAAATAAATGGAGTGATTCATGGCGCCGGCGTGAATCGCGATTCTTTCATTCTCAAGAAAACAAAGGAAGAGATGGACGCCGTGCTGGCCCCGAAGGTTTACGGCGCGATCAACCTGGATCTAGCGACCAGTGGCGAAAATCTGGACTTCTTTGTGCTGTTTTCTTCTATCGCAGGCGTGATGGGCAACGTTGGACAAAGCGATTATGCCTATGGGAATCAGTTTTTGAATTCTTTTGCAGAAAGTCGCGAGAGTTTGAGAAGAGCGCACAAGCGATCGGGCCGGACATTATCGATCGATTGGCCCTTGTGGGAAGAGGGCGGGATGGGCATCTCTCGCGAGGACATTATTCTTTTGGAAAAACAAACCGGAATCTGTCCTTTACCGACGCAAGACGGTATTCGATACTGGGAAGACTATTTGCGCTCCGAAGCGGCACAGGGTGTCGCCGTTTATGGAATTCCTTCGAAGATAACTGCCTACATTGCCCAAAAGCCCGAGAGAGCTCATAGAAATGTGAGCGCCCCGGCGGACGGCATTGACCCCGCGATTCTCTTTGCGAGAACGGAAGCGTATCTGAAGGCGCTGATCGGCGAGGAAATCAGACTCACCCCGGATCGAATTGGTCGGTCAGATCGTTTAGAGTCCTTTGGCATTGATTCGGTGATGATCAATCGGCTCAATGCTACTTTGGAAAGGGATTTAGGCGCACTGCCGAAAACCTTGCTGTACGAGCACGAGACCATCGGGGAACTCGCGAAATTCCTGCTGCAAGAGGCGCGAGAAGCGCTGATCGCTCTGTTTGCTATTGTCGGTTCGGCCGATGAATCGGTGATTCCGTTAGAAGCCATCGAGGAAGAAGCAACTCAAGCCGAAGTGTCGCCGGCAGAGGGAAACGATCACCGTGAGCCTATCGCGATCATCGGCATTCATGGCTACTATCCGCACTCTAGGAATTTGGACGAATATTGGGAAAATCTGAAACAAGGAAGAGACTTGATCGATTTGGTACCGCCCAATCGCTGGGACTATGAGGATTTGTATCATCCGGATCCCGCGGCTGCTTCGGACGGAAAAATCTACTGCAAATGGGGCGGCTTCCTGGAGGACCATGACAAGTTCGACCCGCTGTTTTTTGGTATTTCCCAAGATGAAGCCAGAATCATCGACCCCCAGGAACGGCTGTTCTTGGAATCGGTTTGGGCCGCCATCGAAGACGCGGGATATACCCGAGATAGCTTGAAGAAGAGTTTTCCCAAAGCACGAAGCGCAGACGTGGGCGTCTTTGTCGGCGTCACCACGAACTCCTATAATTTGCTCGCGACCGAAGAACGGAGCCGCGGGAATATGGTTTGTCCCAGTGCACTGCCCTGGTCGATCGCGAATCGGGTTTCGTACTTCTTTGATTTCAATGGACCCAGCATGCCCGTTGACACTGCTTGTTCCTCTTCACTGGTTGCGGTCCATCTCGCTTGCGAAAGCCTCAAGAATCGCGAATGTCAAGTCGCGATTGCGGGCGGCGTGAACTTGTATCTGCATCCCTCGAAGTACCAGTCCCTCTGCCAGAGACGCATGCTTTCTCTCGATGGAAAATGTCATAGCTATGGCGCTGGGGATGACGGGTTTGTTCCCGGAGAAGGGGTGGGAACACTGGTACTGAAACGGCTGAGCAAAGCCATAGACCATCACGATCGAATTTATGCCGTCATTCCGGCAAGCGCCTTCGACCATAGTGGTCGGTCGAACGGATATTCCGCTCCGAACCCGAATTCTCAAGCGAGTTTAATCAGCCATACCCTCAAGAAGGCGCACATTCATCCGGAAACCATTGGCTATGTCGAAGGTCATGGCACGGGCACTCAGTTGGGTGACAGCATTGAAATTGCCGCGTTGAGCCAGGCGTTTGAAAAACAGACCGCGAAAAAGCAATTCTGTCCGATCGGTTCCGTCAAGGCCAATATCGGGCATTCGGAGTCGGCGGCAGGAATCGCCGGGCTAGCCAAGGTCATCTTGCAAATCGAGCATCGACAACTGGCTCCGTCCATCCATTCGGAGGAGGTCAACCCGAATATTGAATTCAAAGAATCGCCGTTTTATGTGCAACATGGGTTGTCCGAATGGAAAATGTCCCCTGCTCACCCGCGGCGTGCGCTAATCAACTCGTTCGGGGCGGGAGGGGTGAATGCGTGCGTGGTCTTGGAAGAATACGAAAAACCGGGTTCGCCCGACAACTGCCAAGAATCGGGTCCCTATTTGTTCACACTTTCCGCCAAAAACGAGGAGCGGCTTCGAGAATACGTCAATCGTTTGCTCATTCGTTTGAAAAGTGATCAGGGAATCGATCTTGCGAGCCTTTGCTACACCCTGCAAGTCGGCAGAGAAGGGATGCAAGAGAGGCTGGCGGTCGTGGTTTCGGAGGTGAATGAACTCATCGATCGACTAACCGATTGGACCAAACGAGCACCTTCGGCCAATATCTACCGTGGCAGTCTCGGCCCACGCCGGCGGTCCAAGGGGTCGTCGAAGCGTGCACTGACAGCTTCAGGAGAGCAAAGCCTGATCGAGCTCGCTTCGATGTGGGCTGCAGGCGAGGAAGCGGACTGGGAGAGTCTGTATGGTCGGAACAAACCTCGCCGGATCGCTCTGCCTACCTACCCGTTTGCTCGAGAAAGATACTGGGTCTCGGACGCTCTGATACCGGAAAAGCGGAGGCTCTCCAACAACCAACTGCATCCTTTGATTTCCCACAACTCCTCCACTTTGAAAGAAGTTAGTTTCAGCTCGGCGCTGTCGGATACCGCGTTTTATGCCGTGGATCATAGGGTGAACGAAGAAAGCATTTTCCCGGGAGCGGGATTCTTGGAGATGGCGTGCATCGCAGGAAATATTGCCGGCGAGCAAAGGGTTCGTAAGATCAAGGATATCGTTTGGGTCCAGCCTTTGAGTTTCCGCAAAGGTCCCCAGACCCTTCGGACTCTTTTGAAACCGATGGGAGACGATGTCGAGTATTCAATTATGTCATTGGACGACGAAAATGAAGTCATCCTTCACTCGGAAGGAAGGCTGACGTTCAGAAACGCAGGGGCGGATCCAGACGAAACAGAGGAACCCATCCCGATTCAAGCCCTGAAAGCGCAATGTGCAAGTCCGGAAGATGGGGCTGCCTATTACGATGCGTTCAGGAAATACGGAGTTCATCACGGCCTCTCCTTCCGGACCATACAGGAGATTTACGTCAATCCCTGCTTCGCTCTATCCAAGCTGAAAATAGGGGATCACCTGAAAAACGATTTTGGGCGCTTCATTCTTCATCCCAGCATGATTGACGGCGCCTTGCAGACTGCTGCCGGCTTGTTGGGACGGTTGGAATCGGCGACGCCCCACCTACCGTTTGCGCTGGACGAACTCGATATCGTCCACCCGGTGCGTGAGACTTGTTATGCCTACGCGGAATTTGCGGAGTCGCAGGCGCAGAATCACGCGGGCGTCAGGAAGTTAAACATTCGACTCCTGAACGAAAGCGGAGACGTGTTAATCAAGTTCAAGAGCCTGTTCTTCAGGGCGCTCGCCAAAGCCCATCCGAGTCTTCGCTCTCCTGCGGCACCGTTGGCCACTGCCGGCGCTGCGTGAGCACTGCGGTCACTTAGCGTGAAGTGGAGACTTCGCCTGGTGGTGAAGGGAAACCTCCACCAGAATTCCGTCGCGCCTGCCAGATTTCATGGTTTGCCCGCAACAATAACGCTCCTTGCGAGCAGGCGAACATAGCCAGTATGCACAAGGATCAGCCATGCTCAGGAATTACAGAATGAATCAATACGGCGCAGATGCAGGGCACACCGGAGTCATGCCGCGGGTCATGGTGCTGAAAACGCATCATGAAGTCATGAAGAACTTTAGCTATTTGGTGGCCGACCCGAGCAGCGGTCAAGCAGTTATTGTGGATCCGGCCTGGCAGATGGAGACAATCGACCAGGCCTTGATGGACTCGCAAGCCCGGTTGCGAGGGGTTTTGATCACTCATTCCCATCCCGATCATATCCATCTGGCCAAACCGGTAGCGGAAAAGTATGAGTGTCCTATATGGATGTCCAACGAAGAGATAGCGGTTTCAGGGTTCAACGCCAGGCAATTGGTGGGCATCGATCAAAAGCCATGGGCTGTTGGCCAGATGCTCATTGAGCCCATATTCACGCCCGGGCATACGCCGGGCTCCATCTGCTATCTGATCGGGGACAACCTGTTTACCGGTGACGTTCTGTTTGCGGAGGGATGTGGCCTATGTCCCAATACCCAAGCCGCGTACGCCATGTTTGCCAGCTTGGAGCACTTGAAAATCCGGCTCCATCCGCAAACGCGCATCTTCCCCGGACATTCGTATGGGAAACCGCCAGGTCAAATGATGTCGCAGTTACTCAAAGACAACATTTATCTTCAGTTTTCGGACAAGGATTCTTTCTCGGCTTTTCGCCTGCGAAGCGGCCAAAACATAGCCAAGATGTTCGCTTTTAGTTGAGCACCTGCACCAGCGTTGTAAGCATGACATCGGAGGACAACATATGATCTCAGTTGGAATTGAAGCGGCGAATGTTTATGCGGGTGGCGCTTGCGTGAACGTAGAAAAGCTTGCTATCCATCGCAAGTTGGATGTGACGCGATTTGCGAATTTGCTAATGAAAGAGAAAACCATCGCTCTCCCTTACGAAGATCCAATCACTTTTGGCTTGAATGCAGCCAAGCCACTGATCGACGCCATGAGTCCGAGCGAAAAGGAACGGATCGAGACGGTAATTACTTGTACGGAATCGGCCTTCGATTTTGGCAAGTCGATGAGTACCTATTTTCACAAACTCTTGGGCTTGAATCGTAATTGCCGCTTGTTCGAGCTGAAAAACGCCTGCTATTCCGGTGTGGCCGGTTTTCAGATGGCGGTAAATTTTGTTTTGTCTCAGGCTTCGCCCGGGGCCAAGGTATTAGTGATCGCAACCGACATTGTCCGCTTCATGACGGCGGAGGGCGGCGAATCGCTCACGCTCGATTGGTCGTTTTTTGAGCCCAGTGGCGGAGCTGGTGCGGTGGCGATGATAGTCAGCGAAGTGCCGTATGTATTTCAGGTCGATGTCGGAGCCAACGGCTATTATGGTTATGAAGTGATGGATAGTTGCCGGCCCATTCCCGACAGTGAGGCGGGCGATCCCGATCTGTCCCTGCTTTCCTACTTGGATTGTTGCGAGAAATCTTTCCTGGAGTACCAAAAGCGTGTGCCAGGCGCGGACTTCGCCCGCAGCTTTGGGTATCTGGCGATGCATACTCCTTTCGGAGGCATGGTCAAGGGGGCGCATCGCGACATGATGCGCAAAATGGCGAAGGCGAATCCCAAAGAGATTGAAGCGGATTTTGAACGCCGCGTGAGTCCCGGCCTGACTTATTGTCAGCGCGTGGGCAACATCATGGGAGCGACCACGATGCTTTCGCTGCTCAGCGCGGTCGACCATGGCGATTTCCACACGCCCCAGAGAATTGGTTGCTTTTCGTACGGTTCTGGATGTTGTTCCGAGTTCTTCAGCGGAACGGTCACCAGGGACGGTCAGGAACGCGTGCGTGCGCTACGAATCAAGGATCAACTGGACAAAAGATATGAGCTGTCGATGGAAGAATATGAGAGTTTGCTTGTGGGCAACAATGCCGTGAAATTCGGCACTCGCAACGTCGTTTTGGACACTGACTTCATTCCTCAAGCGAGGAACGCTCAGGGGAAGGAAATGGTTTTTTTGACCGAGATCAAAGAATTTCAAAGAAACTATGATCGGATCTCTTAGACGAGCAATCCCCTATTCTCGGCGACAATCTGAGCGCTACAGTCCCGAAACTGACGTGCTCGCACTACAGGCAAAGATGCACTGATCTACATCGATAATCGCCACAGGTCGCGGGATCAACCGCCCATTTCCTCCCCAGCGGGGAAACCGGCGATTGAGCTTACCCCTGGGTGAGACCAACGGTCAAGATCCCGTTTATCGTTCGATGAAAAACCTCGACTAGTAGAACGTGTTTACTGCAAACTGCGTCCCGGTTGGTGAAACGGAGCCAGCTTCCGCTCACTGACCACACTTCGTGGTGAAACCGGTGCCTACAACTCGGTTCCCATACACCCGCGAGACCCCGCGAGAGGTTTCCACTCAGAAAGTTTGTTCATAACACTTTGGTTCGCGAAGAAGCTCTTCCCATCCAGCCACATTGTCATCCGAGGCCGACCATGACCACTTTGCTGCAAGACTTGCGATTCGCCCTACGCCAGATGCGCCGTTCTCCAGGCTTTGCCGTCACCGCGGTCCTAATTCTGGCGCTGGGCATTGCCGCCAACGTCATTGTCTTTGGCGTAGTCCAGGCATTGATTCTGCGACCCATTAACGTGCCCAATCCAGACCGAGTGATGACGCTTGCGCACAAAGAAAAGGCCTATCCAGATTTTTCCTATCCGGAAGTGCGCGATGTCCGCGATGATAACTCGGTGTTTTCTGCGGTTGCCGCTTTTGTTCCGGACGAGTTTGGTCTGGAAGCCGACCGTGTCACCCGCCCTGTCTGGGGATACCAAGTGAGCGGGCAATACTTCGAGGTCGTCGGCATCAAGCCGTACCTCGGGCGTCTGCTGCAGCGCGCCGATGACGACCATCCCGGAGCCTCAGAGGCTGCGGTCCTCTCCTGGCCCTCCTGGAAGGGTGATTTTGGCGCCGATCCCCACGTCGTGGGGAAGACCGTGCGCATTAACAAGCATCCGTACACCATCGTCGGTGTTACCCCGGAAGGCTTCTACGGAACGGAAAAATTTCTCCAGCCTTCCATTTTCGTTCCCATGGCGAATGGAGCATCGCTGGACGGGTTCAACCGGCTTGACTCGCGGAGCGAACCGTATTTCTGGTGCATCGTGCGTCTCAAGGACGCCGTCACCATGCCCCGGGTGCAGGCCGAACTGAACACGATTGCCAGCACCCTGATCCGGCAGTATCCGAAAGACGAAGAGAAACTATCGTTCAAGCTTACCCGTCCTGGCCTGGCGGGCGACTTTATGGGGGCACCGGCGCGCGCTTTTCTGGCTGGGGTGCTGGCCCTCGCCGGGATCGTCCTGCTCGCCGCCTGCACGAACCTCGGCAGCCTGTTCGCAGCGCGTACGGCGGACCGCACACGCGAGATTGCCATCCGCATGGCCATTGGATCGAGCCGCTGGCGCATCGTTCGCCAGATCCTTGTCGATACCCTTGTGATCTCGATCCTCGGGGGTGCGCTCGCCTGCGGTTTGGCGTGGATCGCTCTCGCCGGTCTGGCGAACTGGCACGCACCCACCGAATATCCCTTCATGTTCCATATAGAGCCGCAGCCATCCCTGATTCTGATGGCGCTATTGATCTCGGTACTCGCGGGCGTGCTGTTCGGGATGATGCCTCTGCTGCAGATATTCAAGGCCGATCCAAATGACACGATCAAGAACGGCGTAAGCCATACGCCCGCTGGGCGCCGCTGGGCGCTTCGCGATATTTTGCTGGCGGCGCAGATCGCGCTCTGCTGCGTCACGGTCACGGCCGCTTTTGTCTCGCTACGTGGCCTGGGCAAAGCCATGAGCATGGACATAGGATTCAATCCGAGACATGCTGTGGTGACAAGATTCGATCTGAGTCATGCTGGCTATTCGATCGAGACTGCCGACCATTTCCAACGCCAGTTGCTCGAGAGGGTCTCGCAGCTCCCGGGAGTTGAAGCGGCGGCCTACTCGAATTGCACGCCCCTGAATCAGGATTGCCCACCTACTGCCGTCTTCTCTCAACAAACTACCGATTTCAGGCCCTCCAACGAGGTATTTGAGACCACCAACATCGCCGTCTCACCGGGATACTTTACCGCTGCTCAAACACCGCTGCTCGAGGGACGCGATGTGAGCTTTGCCGACAGTGAAAAGACCCCCACGGTCACGCTTGTAAATCGGGAGTTCGTCCGGCGACTATTCCCCTCCGAGGACCCCGTCGGTCGCTATTTCAAAGACCGCACCGGTACGCTGATTCAGATCGTGGGCGTCGTGGCAGACGGCAAATACGTGTCGCTCAGTGAAGATCAGAAAGCGGCGGCGTTCTTTCCGATCTCGCAGGGAGGAGACACGAAAACAGCGCTCATTGTCCGAACCCGGTCGAATTCCTCCGAAGCGGCCGCGAACGATATGGCAGCCACCATCCGCAAAGTGGTTCGCGATCTCGACCCCGGTGTACCTGTCCGGCAATCTGGCGCCTGGAGCAGCCAGCTTGGACTGGCCTTCTTTCCGGCTCAGGTGGCTACCGTCGCCCTCGGTATCTTTGGCGCCTTCGGACTCCTGCTCTCGATCATTGGGACCTTCGGACTTGCCTCGTACACCGTCAGCAAGCGCCTGCGCGATTTGAGTATTCGTGTCGCTCTCGGGGCTCAGGCAAAGCAGGTTCTCTCGGCCGCGCTCGGTCGGATGCTAATCCTGCTCGCTAGCGGGTCAATCGTTGGGATGCTGCTCGGTGTCGCCGCGAGCCGGATACTTTCGTCGATCGTCTACCAGGCCTCCGCGCAGGATCCAGTCGTACTCCTTGCGGTTGCATTCACCGTCCTCCTCACTGGGTCGCTTTCGGTCATCGGCCCCGTTAGACGCGCCCTGCGGATCGATCCGGCGAAGGTGCTGCGTGAGCAATAACGATTAGGACCGAACCAGAGACGCTGGGGCAGGATATTCGGCATGAAAGGTGTTGCGAGGAGCTGAAAATTCGAGTCGTTCTCTTGTCGAAGCGCAAGGGCAGGCAACCGTTCTTTCACCGGCTGATCACCGGTGGCGTGGTCGTCTGTTGGGTGCGGCGGAAGCCGTTCATTCGCGGACGTGACGGTCCAGTTCAGATTTCTAGACGTGGCCTCTAACCCTCTACATCAGAACCTGTTTCAAAATACTTAACGCTCCGTGGAAGACGGCATCTCAGTATGGACATCGCTCGACCTGAGTTCAAGAGTCAGAAACGTCGCCGCCAGATGATTATCGCGATGGCGGTAGTCGTAGGCGTGGTTGCGGTTTCTGTTGGAGTTTCACGTCTGAAGCCTGCGGCACCTGCGGTTGAGCGGGGAACCGTGTGGACCGACATGGTCAAACGCGGTCCGATGCTGCGCCAGGTTCGCGGGTTGGGGACCCTTGTGCCCAGCCAGGAATCGGTGCGTCAGATTCCAGCGGAGACCGAGGCGACCGTGTTTCGTATTCATATGCTGCCGGGGTCGCAGGTGACGGCGAGCACGGTCCTGGTCGATATGAGCAATCCGCAGACGGAGCAAGCTGCGGTCGACGCGCAGCTGCAATTGAAGGCCGCCCTAGCCGAATACCAGAGCCTTCGCTTGAAGCTGGATAGCGACCTGATGAATCAGAAGGCTGGTGCCGCGACCGTGCATGGGGACGATGCACAAGCGCAACGGCAGGCCAACACCGACAAAGCACTCTACGATCTCGGAGTCATCTCGTCGTTGGCCTACGAGACTTCGAAGGGGAAGGCGGACGAACTCACCACCCGAAATGATCTTGAAACGCAGCGTCTCGCCGCCAACGAGCGCGCGATTGCGTCGCAGATGGCGGTGCAGCAAGCCAAAGTCGACGAGATGAGGACCCTAGCTCAACTCAAGCAAAGACAATTGGACGCGTTGAAAGTTCGATCGGGAATTGACGGGGTACTGGTGGATCTCCCGCTGCAAGTTGGCCAGCATGTCCTGCCTGGAACCATGCTCGCGAAAGTGGTGGAACCCGATCACCTGATGGCCAGACTGAAAGTCGCCGAGACCCAGGCGCGCGACGTGCAGATTGGTGAGCCTGCTTCGGTCGATACTCACAACGGGGTGATCACGGGCGCAGTGATGCGCGTCGATCCGGCGGTACAAAACGGAACGGTAACGGTCGACGTCAAACTCACTGGCGAACTTCCGAGGGGTGCACGCCCAGACCTGAGTGTGGATGGAACCATCGACCTGGAACGACTGGCCGACGTGCTCTATGTCGGCCGTCCAGCATTCGGGCAGGAGAACAGCATCATCAGTTTGTTCAAACTGGGATCGGACGGGCAGGGAGCCTTGCGCGTGCCCGTGAAGGTTGGACGGGCCTCCGTGAATTCGATCCAGGTGATCGAAGGGCTGCGCGAAGGAGACACGGTAATTTTGTCGGACATGTCGCGTTTGGATAATACCGATCGCATCCGGCTCGATTAGCCAGATCGAGCCAACCAACGAACCAAACAAGAGAGGAAGTCAGCTATGACCGAAATAGGACAGCCGCTTATTCAGATTCAAGATGTCACCAAAGTCTTCTACACGGATGAGATCGAAACGCACGCCTTATCGGGCATCCATCTATCGATCGCGAAAGGAGAGTACGTCGCCATGTCAGGCCCGTCGGGCTGCGGTAAATCAACGCTGCTGTCCATCATTGGGCTGCTGGATACTCCGACCGCCGGACGCTACTCACTGAATGGGAGGATGGTCGAGCACCTCGACTTTGCGGAGCGGTCGCGCATCCGGAATCAGGAGATAGGGTTCATTTTTCAAAGTTTCAATCTCATTGGCGACTTGACGGTCTTCGAAAACGTTGAACTGCCGCTAACCTATCGGCAGAAGATGTCGGCGGCGGATCGCAAGTCGCGAGTGATCGAAGCTCTGGAGCGGGTCGGGATGGCGCATCGCGTCCGTCATTATCCGTCACAACTATCGGGCGGTCAGCAGCAACGCGTCGCAGTGGCGAGAGCGCTGGGGGGGAAACCATCTATTCTGCTCGCCGATGAGCCCACTGGAAATCTCGATTCGCGCAATGGCGAAGCGGTCATGGAACTGCTGCAGAACTTGCATCGCGAGGGATCAACGATTTGTATCGTGACACACGATCCGCGTTTCGCCAAACACGCGCAGCGCGAGCTTCATTTGTTCGACGGTAAGGTCGTGGCCGAGGCAGAACTGCAAAGAGTCTTGCAGGAGATGAGTGCATGAGGGCTGCTGCTCGCAGATTCATGCAGCGAACCCGCAGAATCTACTGAAAAGCCCCAGCTTCGGCCGTACCGTGATTCTAATGACAGACTCTGGGGATCTCCGAGGGTGCGGCATGTTCTAGTACATCGTCCAGATAGTTCTTTATTTTATTACGAGTTTCGACTACAGTGGGAATATGCCGCGAGTTGCTCCCGCTGTTTCGCTCGATCCGACGATGAAAGCCGCGCTGGACCAACTGGTGCGATCCCCCTCGGCTCCGCAAGGTCTGGTGCAGCGAGGCCGGATTGTTTTGGCGGCCGCTGCCGGCAGTACTAATCAGCAAATCGCTGGCGAACTGCAGCTGCCGGAAGTGACCGTCAGTAAGTGGCGCCGCAGTTTTGCCAGCCAAGGTCTGGAAGGTCTTCAAGATGCTCCCCGTTCCGGCCGTCCGGTAAAACATGGCCCGGAGATTGTACAGCGGGTGCAGAACCGCGCCTGCCAACAACCGGAACACTACAGCCGCTGGAGTGTACGAACGCTGGCTGAGGATTTAAAGCTGCCGCGCAGCACCGTACACCAGATCCTGGTGGCTTCGGACCTACAACCCCACCGGATTCGTACCTTTACTTTCAGCCCGGATCCCGATTTTGAAGTCAAGCTGCTGGATATTGTCGGTCTGTATTTGAATCCGCCAGAAAATGCGCTGGTATTGTGTGTCGACGAAAAGACGGGGATTCAGGCGCTGGACCGTACTCAACCCCTGCTGCCATTGAGCGCCAAGAAACCGCGCAGCTGGACCCACGAGTATGTCCGCCACGGCACGCAGACCTTGCTGGCGGCTCTGGAGATTGCCAGCGGCCAAGTAGTGGCCCACGTCAAGCAACGCCGCACCTCGGTCAACTTCCTGCGCTTCCTCAAGGATGTCGTCGAGGCCTTCCCCGAGCAAGACTTACACATGGTTCTCGACAATCTCAACATCCACAAAAACCAAGCGGCGCAGCGCTGGCTGAAGCTGCATCCCCGCGTGCACTTTCATTACACTCCGACCCATGCTTCCTGGGTCAATATGGTGGAATGTTTCTTCAGTATCCTGGGCAAGCAGGGTCTCTCACAAAGCGTTCATACCTCGAAGCGCCAACTCAAAGAATTTCTGTTGGACTACATCACCCGGAACAACGAAAATCCCAGGCCGTTTGTATGGACCAAAGGGCCGGAAAAACTCCAGCACATTATCGAGGCGACGAAAGAATATCAAGCGAAGCACCCACGCAAGCCGAGGCGCCGCCGCCGGCCGCACCCGGCTCGCAATACTATAAATAACTAACTGGACGATGTACTAGGGCCGCGGACGCCGCACCGATCAAGCCGCCGCATTAGGCGAATCCCACCGACTGGTTGACGGGATGGAAAGCATCGCCGTGATTCCGTGTGCTAAGCTCTCCTTCTCGATTGCCTCGTGGAAAAAGTCCAACTAGGCCCTCCGTTCGATCTCTGTCGATGACGGAATGCGCTGTCCGATTCGCGCCTCCGGCTGGCAGCCGGACGATTCCCGGGCTTCATGTGAGTGATGGGTTAGTCAAACACACGGAGCATCCGTTTCGTGCTGCCACGCGACTTTGATTTTGGCACGGGTGGATGGAATGCGGACACCCTCGGTCCGACCGCGTTGATGTGGCGGCGCGTGGTTCCGCCACCAAAAAGCCGATAATGGCCGGGAGGTATCTCCACTGGTTTCATCTGCCAGATTCGTCCAAACAGACATCCCGGTCCTCGTTCTCGCCAAACAGTACTGCAACCTCCCCCCCGTCCTCACCCACTCCCCCACAGGTACTTTCCGCTCTCGCCGCTTCCGGTGCAAGCAGTGCTTCCCCACTCGACCTCGCAGCCCCGCGGCCAAATTCGAGCGCCGCAGGCTCTGTGCATTCTTGTCCACACGACGACTGCTCGCCAGGTGCACAGCCGCTAATCGCGGGCGGAACCGCTCTCGTTGCTCCCCGAAAATACTTCCTGCCCTTGAATTTCTTCGACTTCCTTCGGTTCGATTCTCCCCCTGCGCCTTCCTGTTCTCGATGGCCCTTTGCCAATCGCTTGCTCGGTCGATAGCTCAACCCCACCATCACTGCGTCCTGCGAGTTTTCGGTTCCCACTTTCCCCTCGCGCCAGTACTCCCGCTCCTCGCAATTCCTCGCTCCTGATCGCAGGAGCCCCCGATGAGGGCACATTTCTATATTTCTATGATCGTAACCTCACGTAAACGCGTAAACGCCACGCTATCAAAGTCGCGCGACAGGTCGACGAGGCCTTCGATTG
This sequence comes from Terriglobales bacterium, assembly GCA_049520935.1. GTDB lineage: Bacteria > Acidobacteriota > Terriglobia > Terriglobales > Acidobacteriaceae > Acidiflorens. Next base: position 16,471 of record JBEKPJ010000013.1, read on the forward strand.
GCGGGCCTCCGTCGAAAATCTGTGCACCTGAACATGCTGGGCTGCGTCGGGCCCGAGCGGTGCGATGGGATCGACGGGAGTGGGGAATAGCGATGCGGTTGCGGGGCCGAGATCAGATTTTGAGCGTGTTTGTTGGTGTCCCGGTTAACACTCGGATTGCGGCTTTTCAGTGTCGTCGCTTCAACCCGCATGAAGTGGAAGGATGCGGCTCCGCTCTCCATCGCTCTCAGGTGTTGCTCTGGACCGCGGACGTAGTCGCTTTCTCGCTCCGCTCCTTCATGCTTGTGTATCTACGGACCGACGGGAGCAGCTATCTACTCAAGGCGCAAGACGATCGTGAAGGGGTGTTTGGAGAGATCAAACGAGCCCATGGCATCCGCAACCCTTAACCCTTCCTGCGGCTCTGGAGAGAGCACCGTTGCTCCAATTGCAATGAGGTCCGACGGCACGAAATGGTCGCGGCATCGTCTCAATAAGGATCAGCGCATGGCCGCGTCCCGGTTCGAACCGCACGTTCACCAGTGCGGGTAGAGGAGAACACTCCTCGGTTAGAAAGTAGGTTCGGTCCTAATCACACTCCCCACAGGTAGTCATCCTGCTGCTCGCCTTCGCGACCAGTTGCGGTTGTCGGGGCTGCGGTTCCCGGCATCCTTCCGTCCGAGGGACGAATAACTGAGCCCGCCACTGCATCGGTTTTGCCAACTGGAGACGCTGGCTCCGTGCGCGCCTTTCGGACAAGGTCCAGAATTTGGCTATCCTCTATAACCTTGACGCGATCGGCAAAGGCGAGGAAGAGGCGATAGACGAATTCGAGTTCCTGGTAGTCCAAGCGGAAACCCAAATTTTCGCAGCGCTGCCGGAGCGCGCTACGCCCGGAGTGTTTGCCCAAGACCAGCCGCGTGCAGGGAGCACCCACAGACTGCGGAGTCATGATTTCGTAGGTCAACGGGTTTTTGATCATTCCGTCCTGGTGAATGCCCGCTTCGTGGGCGAAGGCATTGCGCCCGATCACGGCCTTATTGGGTTGCACCGGCACGCCAGTGATCTTCGTCAATAATTCGCTCACCGGGAAAAGGTGTTCGCTCAACACTGTCGTACGGTATGGATAACGATCCGGCCGGACGCGCATCGCCATCACCAACTCTTCGAGCGACGCATTGCCGGCGCGTTCCCCGATTCCATTGACCGTACATTCGACTTGCCGTGCTCCGGCGCTGACTGCGGCGAGAGAGTTCGCCACCGCAAGCCCGAGATCATCGTGACAATGGGCCGAAATCGTGACTTGCTCGATACCCCTGACGCGACGCCGCAGGGTTTCGATCAGGTCAGCATAGTCGGCGGGAACGGCGTATCCGACAGTGTCAGGAATGTTGAGCGTGGTGGCGCCCGCCTCGACCACCGATTCCAGCACTTCACAAAGAAAGTTTCGGTCCGAGCGGGTAGCATCTTCGGGGGAGAATTCCACGTCTTGGCAAAGGGATTTGGCGATCCGCACCGCATCGCGGGCCTGCTCCAAACAGTCGCGGCGAGAAATCTTGAGCTTGTGCTGAAGGTGAATATCGGAAGTAGCAAGAAAGACATGCAGGCGCGGACGGGCGGCGGGTTTCACCGCTTCCCAGGCGCGTTCGATATCTTCTCGGCGGCAGCGGGCCAGAGCGGCTATCACGGGGCGGCGAATGTCGCACGCCACGGCGCTTACGGACTCAAAATCGCCGTCGGAAGAAATGGGAAATCCGGCTTCGATGACATCCACGCCCAAGCGGTCTAACTGGCAGGCGAGGCGCTGTTTCTCGCGCACGGTCATGCTACAGCCTGGAGACTGTTCCCCATCCCGCAGTGTAGTGTCGAATATGGTGACGCGTTCTTGCTCGGACAAGTGAGTCCTCCTGATCGATCCGAAATTAGTGCGAGTGCACAAAGCAAAAGGGCCATCTCCGGTTGGTGGGATGATGGCCCTTCAAAGTCCGTTTAAGTGTTTATCTTTGCCTCGGGATCATCCACCGCGTCTTGGGGGTGCAAGCACCAGGCCAGAATTGGCCGTGCTAAGGGCGAGCAGAAGCAGTCGCACCTCGGGTTCATTGGTGTAGGTGATCGGTCGCCGCGTTGCTGGCAAGAAGCAAAACATACTAATCTCAAATTCTAGGAGACTGGAAGCCGTCTTGTCGAATCGAAATTTTCGTTTCTTCCTAACAGTTTCTTGCACCAAACCGGTCGATTTGCGCCGTGGGGAACCATCCCATGGCTGAATGAAGAATAACGCCTGAACCGGAATTCAAGTGAGTAAGATAGGTCTGTGAAGACGCTCAACGAACGCTATTCGTCACTTTCGAGCCGCCGCCGCTATGAGGTCTGGTTCGTGCGTCTGGGACTGGCTGACGGTGGCGGAGCGTGGTGGTTCCGATATCTGCTGATGAATCCCGGGCGGCCCGGGTGTCCCGGCGATCCAGGCGGAATGCCGGTCCAAGTATGGGCCACATGGTTTCCCCGGGATGGGAAACCGCAGAGCTTTATTCAGGGATTTCCCCTCGCGGGCCTGACCCTAAGCGCCCGGGGGAAGAATCCATTTCATTACCGGGTCGGCAACTGTGAATTGGGCGAAAATTCCTGCCGAGGAAATCTGGAGGTTGACCGACACACGATTTCATGGGACCTGCGTTATCGATCCGAGTTCCGCGTCACGCTCAGCAACAAGGGTTGGATCGGGTTCTCAAGAACACCGCATTCCGACGCGCTTTTTTCCGGCCAGATCGCGCTCGATGGTCGAAGCTCGGCTGGGGAGGTGTTGGGGTTTGGAGTGCAGGGACACAACTGCGGATACCGGCATCGCAATTTCTGGACTTGGACACATGCCTATTTCCTCCGCTCGGACTCAGGCCCGAGCACACTCGAAGCGTTGGTTTACGAAATGCCTCTCGGTCTGGTCTTTCGCAAAGCGGTCCTGTGGCACGAGGGAGAGTCACACGAATTCCGGGCCGTCGAGGTCATGGCGAGAGATCGAGAGCAATTGCGGTGGAATTTTCGGGGCTCGACGAAAGGTGGATGCCGTTTGGAGGCAGCGATCGATGGCGCAGCGCCGGGCATCCACCGTCTGCCTTATGGAAAGACCGACTGCTCGGGCAGTTTTGAAGTTGCGAACAACAGCCTGGCGCGAGCCGTGTTGCACTTCGAGCGGCCGGGTAGGTCGGTTGAAACCTTAGAGACAAGCGGCGGGGCCGTATTGGAGATGGTGGGAGGCTGAGATCGTTCGCAAGGACTAATCCGAAGATTGCGCCCGGGTGAGACGCTCGGCGATGATCGAGTACACCGAAGGATTAAATGCCAGTCCGATATGGGTGCCGGGAACTTCAAAGTCGACCTGAGGATTTCCGGTCCGGCAATAGCGCCAGTCCACGATGCCGTCGTGGCGCGTGTAAATCGCGGTCTCGAGTATTGAGTCGGGAACATCGCGTTTCAGCGAATCGACGAAATTGCAGGTGCAGCGCCCGGTGTAACAGGTAGGCAGCACGTTGCGCCCATTCTCCTGCAGGATGCGCAGGCGAATCGCTTCCGTGGCATGGAGAACCGCTCGACTGGTAACCGTGCCGCGAAAGGGCGAACCCAGCGTGATGACCGAAGCCACATCGTTTGGCCTCTGGCCTGCGATTGAGCGGGCAATCACCCCGCCCAAGCTGTGGCCGATCAAGTGAATTCTCCGTTCGGTTTCGGTCAGGGCTTTTTCTATGGTCCGCGTCAGCTGACGCTGGACGAGCAGATTCGGGCACTCAGCGTTAATCCCGATGCCGGAAAAATACGACCGGTATCCAATACGTTCCAACCAGCCACGGAGTTCCATTAAATAAAGATCGGTACCGAGAAAACCGGGAATAATGACCACCCCGGAGCCGTCACCGCGGGGTACGCCGAAACCGTAATAGACCGGAGTTGCGTGCAGCAAGAGGACCTCGGCGGCAAACAACGCTTCGGTCCAGGGCAATAGGTCGGGTTTCAAGTCGGCGCTTCGAGTTGGTTCGCGCCGGCCGGGTCTCGAGGAATCCGAATCGCGTTTGGCTTTTTTCACTTTGCGCGGCACTTTGGCGATGACTTCGAATGCGTCTGGCTCAAGTTGCGATCGGCCGTTGCGAATTATACCTTTCTCTTGCGCTTCAGGGGTGGGCGAGGCTTCCGTTCCTGGGACTTTTCCAGCCGGGCCTCCAATTCCGCGACCCGCTCGCGTAACGCACTCAGCTGCGGTTCCGGTTTGGCAACTGCCGGCGATGACGCCGGCGTGACCAGAAGCTGCTTGACCATCTCGACCGGAGACAGGATGGCGGATTGCACCTCGCCCAGCCGATTCTGGAACGCCCCTTGCACCTTCTCGTAGGTGTCGAAGGCCGATTTCAAGTACCACATGAGGAATTCCTGGCGCACTTGGTCGGAAGCCACGATTAACTGTCGCAGCAATTCAAGGGGCAGGCCGGTCGGCTTGTCCTTCGCATCCTCCGTGATGATTTGCGCGAGCGTCACACGCGTCAGATCTTTCCCGGTTTTTGCATCGAGTACCTGGACTTCCTTGCCTTCGCGAATGTATCCCGCAATATCGTCCAGATTCACGTACTGGCTGTTCCTTGAATCGTACAACCTACGATTCCCATATTTCTTGATGACGAGCGCTGTCGGTTTCATCGTATCCTGGCCTGTGCTGCTCTGCACACATCACAAATCTATATTGACACAATTCCGGAAAGAAACTATAGTTTATTCGATGCTGCAATGCAGCATGCTTGGAGGTGTCAAATGCCAACAGCCACAAATCCCCGATCTCATGCCGGGGAGTCATCGTTTGTTCATCTTCTGTCGGGTTGGGCGCAGCAGGGAGTGCAGAGTTTCTTCGCTACGCAACGGATCCTCCTGGATCTGGCAATGCGGCAGAATGCAAGTCTGATGCAATCTGTGCGGCAACAATTGTCGGATCCGCAGCATTCTCCGACCACCATTCTTTCCGAAACGACGGCCGAGGGTGTGTCGAACTTCATTGAAGGGCAAAAGGTGCTGCTCGAACTGGGGCACAAACAGAACGAAATCCTGATGAACGGCGTAAAAGAACGAGTCGGCGAATGGCCGGCGGCGCAAGCGGTCACCGAACTGCTGCGGCGCAGCGTCGAAACTTTTATCGAAATGCAGCAGGAATTCCTGAAAATTGCCGGCAAGCAGACCCATAACTGGGTCGAGGCCGCCAAGTCGGGAAGCCCGTATGAAAGCGAACATCTGGTGGAACTCGCCCGCGAAGCGATGGACAACTTTGTCAAGACCCAGAAACACTTTATGGATGTCATCGCCGAAGAGACCGCCAAGGCCACAGGCGGCCAGCACACCAACGGGGTCAAGAAAGGCAAGAAGGTCGAATTGTCCCAGCTGGCACGGCAAGCCACGGAGTCATTCATCGATGCGCAACGAAAGCTGGTCGACGTTGCGGGTCGGCAGATGAACGCCAACGTAAAAGCGGCAGGCAAAAGCCTGGATCTCATGCGTCCCTTCCCCTTCTTGCCGTTGGCGGAGTTGACGCGAGAAGGTGTGAAGAGCTATGTCGACGCCCAGAAGGAGCTGATGGACGTCATGGTAAAGCCCCGTGGTGAGCATCGACATGCGCCCAAGGTGGCACCGCGTGGCAAACGGTCGCCCAAGAAGCATGCGCATGCAGTGGCGGTCGCCTAAGGGTCGATCACGATGCCGTCGGCGTAGTCCGTCTTTGGTTGCGGTTTTCCTCCCGTACGCCGAGGGCCAGGAATTCAGTGCGCCAACGTGTCCCTGCTGCGGCAAGGGCACGTTGGCGGTTCGTGCTGCCACGGGGACCACGCCCGTCAGCGCCGATCATCGTTGTCGACAGTGAGGCGCCCATGAATATCCCACTTACTCCCATTCGTTTCCTGCGTTATGCGCGCGAACAGTTTCCGAACAAGGTCGGGGTGGTGTGCGGCGAACAGCGGTTCACCTATGCGCAGTTCGCGGAGCGCACCGCGCGCCTGGCCGGCGCTCTGATCGCGGCCGGTCGAAAGCCCGGCGATCGCGTCGCTTTTCTCAGCACGAACTGTCATCGGCTGCTGGAGGCCTATTACGGGGTCTTGGAAGCCGGCTGCGTCCTGGTGCCGCTGAACATTCGGCTGAGCCCGCAGGAACTAGCCTTCGTCCTGCAGGATGCGCAGGCGAGATTCCTGTTTGTCGAACCGATATTCCTGCCCTTATTGGATTCACTTCGAACCACCACCTCTTCGATCGAAGTTTCTTACCTTTTAGAGGGCACGCCGCAAGCGACCTGGCTGGCGCCCAGGAACTACGACGAGCTTCTGTCGGATTCTCACCCGTTCGAGTGTGACTTTACGGAAATCGACGAGAACTCGGTGGCCGAACTGTTCTACACCAGTGGCAGCAGCGATCGCCCGAAAGGCGTGATGCTCACCCATCGCAATGTCTATCTGCACGCCTTGAGCGTGATTGCAGCCGCCCAGACCTCACCCAGCACGATTGGAGAAATGTGCTGCAATAGTGTATTGCTGCACTCCATTCCGCTCTTTCATGCGAACGGATGGGGCACCGCTCACTGCATCACACTGGTCGGCGGCACGCACGTAACGCTTCACAACTTCAATCCGATCGAGGTGTTCCGCCTCATCGAGCGGGAGCGAGTCAGCACCTGTGCCATGGTGCCGACCATGGTTGCGGCCCTGCTGCATTCTCCTGCCCGAGCCGATTATGACTTGAGCAGCCTGCGGATTCTCATCATCGGCGGAGCGGCCTCGTCGCCCACGCTGGTGAGGGAGGTTGAGGAGAAACTGGGTTGCACTTGCATCTCTGGATACGGCCTGACCGAGACTTGTCCCACCCTCGCCAAGTCACAATTGAAGGCCGGTCTTCCACCCGAGGGAGAACATCGCTACGCCCGCCAGGCAATGACCGGCTTTGCGATTCCCGGCGTGGAGCTTCGCGTGGTCGGTCCCGACGGGAACGAGGTTGCGCACGATGGTACGACGATGGGAGAAATTCTAGCCCGAGGCGACGCGGTTATGGAGGGTTACTGGCGCCAGGTGGAAGCCACCTCAGCCGCGATCGAGGACGGCTGGTTTCACACCGGCGATGTCGCCGTCGTCGATCGGCACAACTACATTCAAATTGTCGACCGCAAGAAAGAAATCATCGTGAGCGGAGGGGAGAACATATCTTCCCTGGAAGTGGAAAAAGTGCTCCTCGCGCATCCGGGTGTCTACGAGGCGGTCGTAATTCCAGTTCCTCACGCCAAGTGGGGCGAGGTGCCGAAGGCGCTGGTGGTCCTGAAAGCGGGATCCCCGGCGACCGAGGGCAATATTTTGGAGTTCTGCCGCTCCCAGCTGTCCCGTTTCAAATGTCCCCACTCGATCGAGTTTGTCGAAAGCTTACCGAAGAGCGGCTCGGGCAAGGTTCTGAAGCGGGAGCTGCGGCAGAAGTATGGGACCGAACCCCAGAGCATGGTCTCCTAACCATGCGGGCGGGGGAGCCTCCCGGCAAATGAACCGTCATTCCGCCAGCGTCGACCGCGCCGCAGTTGATCGCACCGCCGAGTCGAGGCCGAGGTCTCGGGCGGCGGGTACTGACTGAGAAGCACATCCCACCTTGTTGAATTGCTGCAGAAGACTACCGCGAGCTGCATTGTCGGACGCCACAAGCGCATTCACCACGTCGGGAAACGCCACCGAACGGGGGAAAGATCGAGCGCAAGGGGTGGCGCGCCAAGCGATCGAGATATTCCATAAGAACGATCCGGTCGAGCGTCTCCGCTGACGGGTGGAGGTAGAGAGACGCAAATCCGGCCTCGGACACCCGATCCCACGCGTCGGGCGCCCCTGTGACTTGCCCTCACATCGAAGCGTGACGCGCGCTACAGACCAGCGATTCCATTCGTGGTGGAATCACAGCGGGCACCCCCACTGGAGACGTGAGGAGGATCCCGATGGACTTACGCAAGTGGTCGAAGGCAAATGCCGATTATGGCCGTAGCCTCCTGGAGTCAGGGATCAGGGGAGCGCGGTCGGGTGAAGCAGCATTCCTCAACGGAAAACCTCTCAGTCCCTTTCTGGGCGACTCCCTTCACAGCGCATTGATGCCCGCCGTCCTTGGGGCATGCATCGGTGTGTTGACGAGCTATTCAGCGTATCGGCAAAAATCGATGAGCAGAGCGCTGACGTTCGGGCTGCTGGGCGCTACTGTCTGCCTGAGTGCGGGCCTTGTTTGGGAGAGCCGCGGTCTAACCGCGAGCGTCACCAGGAGTGCTTTGAGGAATATCGGCAAAGTGCGCGACGAGCACTGGCTGGCGAACAATCCCATCGATTACGCGTAGACTCGAAATCCGTTTTAACAGCGATCCCGACGATGACCCTATCGCATCACAGATCGTCACGAGAGCTGGCATTAGAACTGAAAACAACAAAGCAAGCGTGCTCCTCTTAGGCAAGAGACTCCGACAGATCGTTAAAGAGGGCAGCGATGATGACTCATGAATTAGTCGAAGACCGAGTTCAGATCCCGCCTGTCTCGGACGGCCTTAGCGAACAACGAATCGCTTACCTCGAGAAATTAGTCGTTCAAGCCCGAACCGCGGCTGCCGTCTTTACCCAATTCACTCAGGAAGACGTGGATCGCATCGTCAAGCCGATGGTCCTGGCAGGTCTGGATCACGCCCAACCTCTCGCCCGTCTGGCGTTTGAGGAGACCAAGCTCGGAGTCATGGAAGACAAGGTCATCAAGAACATGGTGGCCACCGAATTTGTCTACAACTACATCAAGGACAAACGTACGGTGGGCATCATTCGCGAATTTCCCGAGCGCAATCTCGTGGAGATGGCGGAACCAATCGGAGTCATCCTTTCCATTACACCCATTACCAACCCCACGTCCACGGTGCTGTTCAAGTGCATCATGGCCATCAAGACGCGCAACGCGGTTATCTTCAGTCCTCATCCGAACGCCTGGCGCTGCTGCTCCAAGGCGGTGAGCATCATGCTCGAGACCGCCCTGCAGTATGGCGCGCCCGAAGGGGTTCTTGCCTGCCTCGAATCGCACACCTTGCAGGACAACGCCTATTTGATGGGCCACAAGGACGTGCGCCTGATTGATGCTACCGGTGGGCCAGGAGCAGTCAAGGCGGCCTATAGCTCGGGAAAGCCCGCGCTCGGCGTAGGGCCGGGGAATACGCCTGTCTATCTGGAAAAGACGGCGGACCTCAGTATGGCGGTCACCGACATCCTCCTCTCCAAGACCTTCGATAACGGGACCATCTGCGCCTCTGAGCAAACGGCGGTCATCGACGATGAGATTTATGACGTCGTGCTGAAGAAATTCGCAGAGTTAGGCTCGCACATATGCGACGAGAAAGAAACCGAATTGTTGGCGCGCGCGGTCATCGATCCTAAAACCGGGTTCATGCAACCGATGGCGGTCGGACAGAAGGCTACCGATATCGCCCGTTTTGCTGGTGTTTCTGTGAAGGCAGGCACCAAGCTCCTGATTGCGCCCATTCAAGGCGTGGGTCGTGCACATCCGCTTTCGGTCGAGAAACTGTTCCCCGTGCTCGCCGTCTATCGCGCGAGATCGGTCGAGGAGGCGCTCAAGGTTTGTGTCGACGTAAATCATGCCGGTGGGCTGGGACACACGGCCGTCATTTTTTCGCGCAACGATGAGGTCATCCACAAGTTTTCTGAGTTGATGAATGCGGGGCGGATTCTGGTCAACTCGCCCGGCTCGGTCGGAGCCGTGGGTGGCGTGTACAACGACCTGGTGCCGACCTTCTCCTTTGGATGTGGCACCGGCGGTGGTAACAGCACCACCGATAACGTGAATATCTACCACTACCTCAACCTGAAGCGCGTGGCTCGGAGGACTCAATCCCATATGTGGTTCCGAGTTCCCAATCAGATTTATTTCAACATGAATGCGGTGGAGAATCTGCATCAGTTCCCCTCGCAGTCAACCGTCATTATTACGAATCCGGCGCTCGAGAGGTTTGGTCACGTGGATATTGTCCGCCGCCACATTCCGGCAGGAACCCACGTCCACATCTCCGTCATCCCCGATGCCGAGCCCGAGGTCAAGGTGGTCATGCAAGGAGTGGAGGCGCTCACTTTCTACAAGGCGGACCAGGTCATCGCGCTCGGCGGCGGATCGGTAATCGATGCGGCCAAGATCATGAAACTCAAGTACGAGTCACCGGAAGCGGACCTGCAGGAGTTGGCCGCGCCTTTTCTTGATTTGCGGAAGCGCGTGATCCAGTACCCGACCGAGAAGGTCAACCGGGCGCGACTGATTGCGATCTCAACCACCAGCGGAACGGGCAGCGAAGTCACCCCCTTTGCCGTCCTCACCGACAAAGACCGCGGGTGCAAGGTGACGCTGGCCGACTACTCGTTGACTCCGGACGTGGCCATTGTTGATCCGCAGTTTGTGATGTCCATGCCGAAGGGTCTCACGGCCGATACCGGAATTGATTGCCTGACCCATGCTCTCGAAGCGGCCGTTTCCAGTTACGCCTCGCCCTATACCGACCCCAACGCCATGCAGGCGATTCGGCTGGTGTTCAAGTACTTGCCCATCGCCTACGAGCAGCCACACGACGAAGAGGCTCGTTCCATGATGCACAGTGCGGCGTGCATTGCGGCGTTGGCGTTTTCGAATGCGTCGGTGGGCGTGAATCACGCGCTGGCGCACGCCTTTGGCGCGCGGTTCGGCGTAGCGCACGGCCGGGCGAATGCACTCATGCTGCCGCACGTGATCGCCTATAACGCTTCCGTGCCCACGAAATTTCTGCCGTCGCCGTACCAGAAGGGATATCTCGCCCACAGGAAGTACGCGACCATTGCGGACCTGCTCGGTCTTGGCGGCCGCACGATCGAAGATAAGGTGAAGAATCTGGTGGCGGCGACCGAACGGTTACTGGATCAGTTGGGGTTCCCGTCTTCGATCGCGGATCTGGGAATCTCCAGGGAACAATTCGAACGGGCAATTCCTGATCTGACCAAGCTCGCCTTTGACGATCCGTCGTGGCGGTCCAACCCGCGCATGCCACTGATGAGCGAATTGGCCGAGCTGTACTGGAAGGCTTATCAAGGGCGCAGTCCGGTCAGAGCCGAGAGTGAATCTCAGCCCCAGACATGGCTGCAACCAACTCTATAGCGGATGGTGTCGGGTATGGCAAGGCTCGCCGAGCAGCTGAAAATTGATGAAGGACGAGTGGTCGAGGCTTTACAAGCAGCCCGCGAAAGACTGGACAGGGTCGAGGGTGAAATGGTTCTGGATTTTTCGTCCGTGCGCCGCATCGATCCGTGCGCGCTCCGGGCGATGGAAGAGCTTGCGGATACGGCCGACCACCAGGGCGTCAAGTTGGTGTTGCAAGACGTCAACGTGGCTGCCTACAAAGTGCTCAAGCTGGTGAAGCTGGCGTCGCGATTTTGTTTCGCAAGCTGAACACGTGTGCGGTTGAGCAACGGAAGTTCGACAAGGGAATAGGAGACTTGCCATGTCGAGCCATGCGCCGAGTCATAAGCAGGGGGACCGCCTCTCCTGGGGCGACACCGTTTTCCTCCATCTTGAACGCGAGGGTATGCCTCTCAATGTCGCCTGTGTCTGTATTTTTGAAGGCGAGATCCCGTTCCCGGCCTTCGTCCAATTTGTCGAATCCAAGCTGCGCTTGATTCCTCGCTACCTCAAGCGGGTCGTTGCTCCCGTGCTTAACATCGGACTTCCCAGTTGGGAATACGATCCCACCTTCAACATCCACAATCACGTGCGCGAGGTGGTGCTTAAGCACGGCTCGGACGTGGAACTGAAGACGTTGGCGGGCAAGATTCTAAGCACGGTGATGAACCGACAGCATCCGCTTTGGGACCTGACGCTGGTGCACGGGTTGAAAGGCAATCGCAGTGGGCTCATCTTCCGTCTGCACCACTGCCTGGCCGACGGCATTGGCGGAGTGGGGATCATGAACGTCCTGATGGATGCGAGCCCAGTCGCTCCTCCCCTACCCCGGCGAAAGCTCCGGCTCCGGGTTCCGCCGCCGCGTGACGTTCTAACCTCGCTAACCAACGGCTGTGTCGACTCCTATGCGGAGGTCGTCAAAAGGGTGTTCGACGCGCTGGCCAACCTTTCGACGATGGCTGAGCGCTTGACCACCAACGGTGGCAACATGGACAGTGGCGAGTTCACCCGTCTGTTTCCGGAATTTACCCTGTCCACGGAACGTCTGCGTTTCAACGTTCTCTATCGCGGCCCGCAAAAGTTCGCTTGGAGCGAAATCCCGCTAGCAGAAATTAAAGCCGTAAAGAGCGCCTGCGGGACCAGCGTAAACGATGTCATTCTCGCGCTGGTTACGGCGACCATCCGGCGCTACCTCGAACTGCACGGCGACGCCGTCAGGGGGCGCCAGCTCCGGATGATGGTTCCGGTCAATCTGCGGGGCAGCGGCAGTCCCGACGAATTAGGGAACCAGATCTCGCTGGTCCCGGTCACCATTCCGCTGGATATTCGCAACCCCAAGAAACTTCTCGCTGCCGTGCACCAGCGAACCGAGCTTCTCAAACGGGCCCATACCGCGGAATTGGTGAGTCTGGCCGGAGGTTTGATTGGCATGATCCCGGCCTCCGCGCAGGCGCTTGCCGGCCACGTGATAAGCCGGTTACCGTTCACGCCGTTCAACATGGTCTGCACGAATGTACCCGGACCGCAGACTGCGCTCTATCTGCTGGGCCGCAAGATTCTGCATTGTTATCCCTATGTCCCGGTCGGGGGCGAGATGGCACTGAACTGTGCCATCCTGACCTACAACGGCACGGCATATTTCGGGTTCAGCGGTGAGGTGCACGCCGCGCCGGATGTGCGGCGGTTGGAGGCGTTTCTGCAGACGAGCTTCTCGGAGTTACGCGAAGCCGCCGGGACGAGGTCTCCACAACAGAAAGAGCATACGAAACGGGTACGCACAAAAGCGAAGGTTGTATCGGCACCGCCAGCGCCCGAACCGCCGTCGGTCGCCACAACCATTCCCGCTCCGCCGCGTAGTCCGGTCGAATCGGCAGTTGCAGTTGGGCCCCTAGTTCGGGAGGAGCAGGTTTCGGCGCGATTGATCGCTTGATGCTGCTCGTGCGGGTGGAAGACATGGGAGACATCCAGTCGGCTGCGCAGATTTCCTCTTGGTTGGCCACCGGGCGGGTTCTGTTTCTCACCATTCACCTTCTGGGTGTGGCGGGTTTCGCCTATATTGTGGCGAGACGCTTGCGGCCGCTCTTTCGGGGCGAACGCGATTTTCGGTTTGACCGGCCATGGCTGCGGCTGGCGAAGGTTCTGAAATTCTGGCTCGGCCAGTGGAAGCATCCGCGGTACAAGCTCGCGGGAACGCTTCATATCTTCATTTTTGCCGGCTTCATACTTCTCGCCATTCGAGCCTTCACGGTACTGATTGTCGGCGTTTCGGAAAACTTCGTCATGCCCGGCTTCTCCGGGAGAGTTGGGCCTCTCTACGGCGCCGTCACCGACTACGCCGCCACCATCGTCTTTGTCTGCATGGTGATTGCGGTTATCCGCCGCCTGGTTTTCAGACCGGCGCGGTACGCGGTACCGGCCAGGTACGGCAAGGGCCACCCGGCCGACGCTATTTTCCTGTTGTCTCTGATTGCCGTCCTGATGCTCGCCGACAGCCTGTTCGCCGCCGTCAGGGCGGCGGCCCAGTTGCATTCGGGGCAACCGGTCGAAGTCCTGGCCGCACTCTCGCTGCCGTGGATGATGCAGAAGGTCCTGGTTTCAAATTCGGTGGCGGGTCTCGGCCGGCTCTACTTTGGCGCTTATCTTGTCCACGAACTGACCTTTTATTTTTTGCTCTGTTACCGGCCCTTTGGCATCCAGTTCCACGTCGAGACCTCGCTGTTCAACATCTACTTTGCCAAACTGGACCGCGAAATTCTCAAGCCGGTGCGCTGGGGCGTCGACGATGAGCATCTTGATCAGGTGAAATCGTTCGGCGTCAAGACCTTCGAAGACTTCACCTGGAAACACATGCTCGATTTTTATTCCTGCGCCGACTGCGGCCGGTGTTCGGACAATTGTCCAGCCAACGCCGTGGGCAGGCCGCTTTCACCCCGCTTTCTGACCATCAAGGCGAGAGATTACAGCTTTCAGCATTATCCGGTTCTGGGACGAGCGATCGACGGCATTGCTCTGATCGGCAATCAGGCTTCCCGCAGCATTTATTCGGAAGACGAAATCTGGTCCTGCACCACTTGCGGCGCCTGTGAACAGGAATGCCCGCTGCTGCTCGAGTACATCGACAAGATCGTCGATCTGCGGCGCGGTATGGTCGACGACGGGAAGGTGCCCCAGTCGCTGCAAAAGCCGCTGAAAGCGCTGGAGAGCCGCGGCAATCCCTACGGGAAGATGGAAAAAAAGAAGGGGGACTGGGCGAACACGAAGGAGTTTCAAGCGACCTGCCAGGTGCAGACGCTTGGCAAGGGCAAGCGCGCCGACACCCTGTATTTTGTCGACAGCATCACCTCCTACGATGACCGGATGCAGGCGATTGGCCGGGCGACGGCGAGGATCCTCAACCACGTCGGGGAAAGCTTCGGAATCCTGGGCGGGGCGGAAAAAGACAGTGGACATGAGGCCAGGCGCTTCGGCGAAGAGACGCTCTTCTTGGCCTTGCGCGACCACAATGTGGCCGCCATCCAAGCCTGCGGAGCCCGGCGGATCGTGACGGCCGACCCCCACGCCTACAACGCGCTCAAGCACGACTACAAGAATGTGCCCCCGGTCGAGCACATCAGCCAGGTGATCGCCCGGGAAGTGAAGACGGGAAGGATCAAGTTCCGTCCCCTGGACGACGTGAGCCGCGTACACACCTATCACGATCCCTGCTATCTGGGACGGCATAACCAAATTTACGATGCCCCCCGTGATGTGCTGGATGCGATTCCGGGATTGCGGCGAGTCGAGATGACGCGGTCTGGCGACCGTTCGTTCTGCTGCGGCGGCGGCGGACTGATGCTGTTCTACGAGCCGAAAGAAGAATGCCGCATGGGTGTCACGCGCGTCCAGATGGCCGCCAAAGCCGGAGCCGACGTGATCGTGACCGCCTGCCCGTTTTGCATGGTGAATATCGAAGATGGGATCAAGGTCGCAGGTCTGGAAGGGAAGATGACGGCCATCGATTTGACGGAACTGGTGGATCAGCAAATCGCGCGCGCGTGCCCGGATTCGAAGGCAGCGCGGCCTGAGGAAACCAAGCAATGGGAAATGGCTTCGTCCGACAAGGTCGGTTGAGGCTGGTAGCAAATCGCAGTTCACGGAGGTCGATGTGGAGATTCTGGTTTGCGCAAAAAGAGTGCCTGACACTTCGGAAAATGAGATTCAACTGGTGGCGACGGGAAATGACATCGAACGCGACGAGTTGGTCTACTCCATTAATGAGGCGGACAACTATGCGGTCGAGGAAGCGCTGCAGATAGTCGCGAGAGTGGGAGGAAATGTCACCGTGGCTACCGTGGGCGGCGAAGAGGACGAGGAGATCCTGCGCCGCGAGATGGCCATGGGTGCCAACCGTGGCGCGCTGATCACGGACGACGCTTTCAACGGATCGGACGGGCGCGGCATCGCGACCATCCTGAAGGCCTTTGTCCAGCAGGGGCACTACGACCTGATTCTGACCGGAGTGCAAGCCGAGGACGGGGGCGCCCAGATCGGCGGAATGCTCGCGGCGCTGCTCGACTACCCCTTCGCTTCGCTTGTCAATTCCATTGAAGTTCTCGATGGCGGGAAGCTGAAAGTGAGTCGTGAGATCGAGGGCGGCAACAAAGAGATGAATGAGATCGACCTGCCCTGCGTGCTCTCGATTCAGACCGGCATCAACGAGCCGCGTTATGTCGGCATGCGAGGCATCCGGCAAGTCGCCTCCGTCCCTATCCCCACCTTCGCCGCCTCGGACCTGGGAATTGGCGTGAACACGATCGGGGAAGCGGCCGCGAAAGTGAAACGCTTGAACTACTTCATCCCCGCCTCGGGCCGGGGCGCGGAAATTCTGCGCGGTACTCGAGAACAAAACATCGACCAGGTTCTGCAGTTAGTGGCAGCCAAAGGAGGGTTGAGATAATGCCTCGCATCTTTTGTTCCATCGTGCATAACGCCGGCGTGCCCGACGATTCGGCGTTCGAGTTGGCCGCGGCTGCGCGCAAGATCGATCCCGCATCTTCGCCCACGGCGATTCTGACCGGGTGGGGTGCGAACCTCGATGCTGCCTGCAACGCCCTCGGTGCTTTCTATCCGGAGACCTGGAAAATCGCTAATCAAGCTCTTGCCTACCCCAATGCGGAATTGGTCCGCCAAGCCCTGCTGCGGGTCTTGCCGGGCAACAGCATTGTGTTAGTCGCCCACGAGCACTTCGGAATCGACCTGGCGCCCGGCCTATCCATCAAGCTGAATTCAGCCTTCGTCTCCGATGTGCTGGATGTCGTGGGCGTCGAAGGGGCAAGCCTCAACCTGGTTCGCCAGGAATTTGGCGGCCAGGTGAGTGCTCACGTTTTGTGCGACATTACGGCGGGCGCAGTGGTCACCATCCGTCCGGGTGCGTTCAAGGCTGGACAACCGGCCCAGGCAGACAGGCTCGTCGTCGACAAGTCAAACGAGACCGGCACTCTGACAGCGCGCCGTCGCTATCTGGAGACGGTTGCCCCCGAGGCGGGTGACGTCGACATTACCAAGCACAACATTCTGGTTTCGATCGGCCGCGGCATCCAGGAAAAGGATAACGTGGTCATCGCGCAAGAATTGGCGGACGCGCTCGGTGCAGCGGTGAGCTGCTCGCGACCGGTGGTCGACGCCAAGTGGATGGAGAAGTCCCGTCAAGTAGGCTCCTCGGGAAAAACCGTAAAGCCCAAGGTGTATCTGGCATGCGGCATCAGTGGCGCGTTCCAGCACCTTGCCGGAATTAAGGGTAGTCCGTTCCTGATCGCAATCAACAAAAATCCGAAGGCTCCGATCTTCCAGGTGGCCGACGTTGGTATCGTCGACGACATCCTGGAGTTCTTGCCGGCATTGACCGAGAAAGTTCGCGAATTGCAACACGTCGCATGACCCAGTGAGGTTCTACTCATGATCGCAAATAAAACGCTGAAGTTAAGTCTAAAGTCGCTCAAGGACTTCGCCAAGAAACGTCTGCCGGATGAGGTGCTCCGGGAACTGGATGAACGCGACGAGTGCCCGCTCGAGATTGTCCAGCACATGTGTCGACCGGACAAGCTGGGCATTCAGCTCCTCTTTATTCCGGAAGAGTTCGGAGGGATGGGCGGCGGCGCCTTCGATGTGTATTGCGTCTGTGAGGAGATGGCGCGCATCGATCTGGGCATCGCGACGGCCGTGCTGGCGACTTTTCTGGGCAGCGATCCCATCACCGTAGGCGCTACTGCGGAGCAGAAGAAAACCTGGCTGACGCGAATCGCGGAGGAGGGATTGTTGTTTGCCTACGGTGCCACCGAGCCAGAGGCCGGCAGCGATCTGGCGTCGCTTCGCACGGTGGCGGACCCGGTCACCGAGAATGGCCGCGTCGTCGGTTACAAGATCAACGGCAACAAGCAATGGATCAGCAACGGCGGGATCGCTGGTGCCTACACGGTCTTGGCCAACACGCCCGGCGGTCCGAGTTGGTTCATCGTTGAGCAAGGCGCGAAGGGATTCAGCCACGACGAGCCGGAAGATAAGCATGGCATCCGGCTGAGCAACACCGCAGCTCTGGCTTTCAGCGATGTCTATGTTAACGCGGACCGGCTTATCGGCGGCGTCGAAGGGCAGGGGTTGAATCAGGCGCAGGCGGTGTTCGGCTACACGCGGCTGATGGTGGCGGCCTTCGGACTGGGGGCGGGCTGGTCGGCGCTCGATCGCGCCATTCCGTATTCCAGCAAACGCATCCAGGCCGGGGCGCCGCTCTCCGAAAAGCAGGGCTACACGCACAAGCTCATCGTGCCGAATGTGGCGCGTCTCGAAGCCGCCCGCGCTTACATCGAAGAAACCGCGGAGCGCATCGATCGAGGAGCCGAGGGCAGCCTGAACACGGAGGGCGCAATTGCGAAGTACATGGCGACCGAAGCCGGCAACGCGGCCGCCGAGGCCAGCATCCAGGCACTGGGTGGCTACGGCTATACGCATGAATACATGGTGGAAAAAATCAGCCGCGACGTGCGCATCACCACGATTTACGAAGGCACTTCCGAGATCATGGAGATGACGATCAGCCGGGATCGCTGGCAGTCCCATCTCAAAACCCGAGGGCAATACTATCACCAGTGCGCGAGCGAACTCGAGGCGTTGCACGCTCGCCATGCCAATGTAGGCGCCGATATCGCGGCGCTCGCAGCCCACGCTTTGGCCGAGGTAATGGAAAAAGCGCGGATCGCACGCCTGACGCGCTATCAACATATTCTCCTGCGCCTCGGTGAGTTGATCGCTTATGCCGAGTGTGCGGGGAGTTTGTCCCGCCGGGCCGCACTATTGGCCGACGGCAAGCTCAACGAAAAAGCGAATCGTCGCTTCGACGCGATCGCTCTTGCGGCGATCAGCCGTGTGTTTGCCCGGGACGCGGCACTCAAGGTGGCCGAAGACGGCTTGCGCTGGGTCATCGGATCGGGTGGCATCAGCGATTCCGAGATCGCCATGTTCGAAGCAGGTCTAGGACTGCCCGCCGTGCACCGGGCACAGTCGGGCCTAATTTCCGATTTGGATTACATAGCAGACGTACTGTACGGACGCGCGGTCAAGACCACGCTTGCGGCCGCATAGCGTCTAAGGATCGGCCTCCGCAGGAGCCTCGTCATGGAAAACGCTTCTTATCGCGCAATTGCAATCGTGGGAGTTGGAGCTGTACTACCCGATGCTCCGAATGTGACCGCTTTTTGGAAGAACGTGAAGGAGGGCCGCTACAGCATCAGCGAGGTAAAACCCGAGCGCTGGGATCCGGCGCTCTATTACGATCCCGATCACAGCGTTCCCGACAAGACCTATTCGAAGATCGGCGGATGGGTGCGTGAGCATGTGTGGGACCCGGTGAAATGGCGGTTGCCTATACCGCCACGGGTGGCGGCAGCGATGGATGAATCGCAAAAATGGGCCATCGCCTGCACCCGCGAAGCGTTAGAAGACTATGGCTATCCCCAGCGTCCGCTGAACAACGATCGCACGGCTGTGATCATCGGCAATGCGATAGGCGGCGAAAAACATTATTTCACCGTGGCGCGCGTGCTCTTTCCGGAATTCGCGCGTGAACTAGCCGAATCTGCCGGCTTCGCCGCCTTGCCGCAGTCGGTCCGCCAGGACATTACGCGCCAATTCCATGACCGCATGGCAAAGTTACTTCCGGAAATTACCGAAGACACGATGCCCGGCGAATTGTCCAACTGTATTCCCGGCCGCATCGCGAACGTCTTCAACTTCCACGGCCCCAACTACGTTTGTGACGCCGCATGCGCATCGGCGATGGCAGCGATCAGTTCCGCGACGGAAGGACTTGTACAACACGATTTCGACCTCGCCGTCGCCGGCGGCATTGACCGCAACATGGGCGCCTCGAGCTTCGTCAAGTTCTCGAAGATCGGAGCGCTCTCGGCTACCGGCACGCGTCCCTACGCCGAAGGGGCCGACGGCTTTGTGATGGGCGAAGGCGCCGCGATCTTTCTGCTCAAGCGTTTGGCCGATGCCGAGCAAAATGGGGACAAGATCTACGCCGTGCTGCGCGGCATGGGCGGATCGAGCGACGGCAAGGGAAAAGGTATCACCGCGCCCAATCCGATCGGACAGAAATTTGCCATCGAACGCGCTTGGCAAAATGCCAGATTATCGCCCGATACGGTGACCTTGATCGAGGGCCACGGTACCTCCACCGCCGTGGGCGACGTCGTCGAAGCGCAGAGCATAATCGACGTGCTCGGCAACTCCAATCTCCCCTCGCATTCGGTGGCGCTTGGTTCGGTCAAGTCGAACGTCGGGCACCTTAAAGGAGCCGCCGGCGCTGCTGGACTGCTGAAAGTCACGCTGGCGCTTCGAGACAAAGTGTTGCCGCCGAGCGTGCATTGCGAACAGCTCAATCCGAATATCGACTTTGCCCATTCGCCGCTCTACGTCAACCGGGAACTGAAGCCGTGGGCGATGCCCGCAGACCGGGTGCGGCGAGCCGGTCTGAGCGCTTTTGGCTTTGGCGGTACCAATTTCCACGCCGTGCTCGAAGAATACATTCCCCATCGGCTGAACGGAAACGACAAGCGGTGGGTTGCGGTCAGCGAAATTCCGCCGCACAAGAAAGAGTCGGTTATGAGTGCAGAAAAGGCTTCGCACAGTTCTGCTTCCGCCACCCCTAACTCTTCTTCCTACAAAGCTCCATTACGCGGGGCACTGGTAATCGGCGCCGCTTCCGAAGCTGCGCTCGCCGAGCGTTTGCACGCAGTGGAGAAGGACGCAAAAGCAGGCCGGGCGCCGGCACCAGCGGCGCCGGCTCAAGCGGACCTGGGAGCGCCCGAGCGTCTGTCCATCGATTACGCCAACGCCGCCGAACTGGCCGACAAAGCGGGCAATGCACTAAAAGCGCTGGCCGCCGGTCAGCCACCGGTGTGGAAAGCGTTGCGGGCACAAGGGATCTTCCGCGGCTGCGGGCCCGCTCCCAAGGTGGCGTTCATGTATACCGGCCAAGGCTCGCAGTACGCGAACATGCTCGAGCTGCTGCGGGCGACGGAGCCGATTGTGGCTGATACCTTTGCCGAAGCTGATCGGGTGATGACGCCGCTACTCGGCAAGCCGCTCAGCGAATTCATATTCGTTGACCAGGCCGATGCCAAGGCCACTGCCAAAGCGGAAGACGATCTGCGCCAAACTGAAATCACTCAGCCGGCCGTATTGGCAATCGATCTTGCGCTGACCCGACTGTTGGCTGCTTACGGAATCGAACCCGACTTCACCATCGGACACAGCCTGGGTGAATACGGAGCACTGGTGGCCGCCGGCGGCTTATCCTTTGTCGATTCGCTGCACGCCGTGAGTGCTCGCGGTCGCGGCATGACTCAGGTGGCGATGAATGACAACGGCCGCATGGCGGCTGTGTTTGCGCCGCTCGAAGAAATCGAACGCATACTGCACACGATCGACGGCTACGTCGTGATCGCCAACGTGAACAGCAACCGGCAGGGGGTCATCGGCGGCGCGAGTAAAGCAGTCGAGAAAGCGATGACGGCCTTCCAAACAGCCGGCTATGACGTGTCCGGGTTGCCTGTGAGCCATGCCTTCCATACGAAGATTGTGGCGGGAGCGAGCGAGCCCCTGCGACGAGTTCTGGAGCACTTGCATCTTCAGTCTCCCCGTTTGCCCATCGTGGCCAACACGAATGGCGAGTTTTATCCCACCGGGTCTTCTGATGTCGTGCCTGAGATGTTGGACATTCTCACCCAGCAAGTTGCTTCTCCGGTGCAATTTGTGAAGGGCCTGCGCACCCTGTATCGTGCCGGCGCTCGTGTTTTTGTTGAAGTTGGACCGAAGAAGGCGTTGCAGGGATTTGCCGAGGATGTGCTTGGCGGTATGGGCGACGTGGTTTCGTTATTTACGAATCATCCGAAAGTGGGAGACATCGTTGCGTTCAACCAGGCGCTGTGCGGCCTGTATGCTGCGGGGTTGGGCCATGGGATGGCGGAAGCCATATGCGAGCCGGCGGTGAAGGCCGCGACGATTTCACCAGGGCAAGTTTCTCAACCGATGGCGGGAGCAGAGCCTGCGACCGGTGGCTCGTCCACGACACATTCAACCACGCCCGTATCCTCAGCAGCAGCCGTACAAACCACGCCTACGAACGGAAACCGCTACAACGAACTCGGCCGTCTGTTTGCGGACATTCTCGATCGAAGCTACGAGATCTACCGCGGTAACGACGGGCGCTCAGGCTTGGAACCCGTGGTCATCACGGGAGCGGCATTAGGCCTACCCGGGACCGAACATATTTTCGATGATGGCAACATCGCGCGCATTCTGCGTGGCGATCAGTTAATCGCTTCGATCCCCTCGCAATTCCGCCACGCCATGCTCGACAAACACATCACACGCCTGGTGAAAAGCGAGAATGGAGAACCCAGATTTGAGACGCTCAGCAGCGTCGCCGACGTCATCAAGCTGGCGGGCCGCGGTGGCGCTTTCAATCTGGAGGATGAATTCGGGATTTCCGCCGAGCGCGTGGGCGCTCTGGACCGGGTCACTCAGTTGGCAATCGGGGCGGGCCTCGACGCATTGCGCGATGCCGGCATCCCCTTGGTCATGCGTTATAAAACCACGACCAAAGGCACGCAATTGCCGGAGCGCTGGGGATTGCCCGACTCTTTGCGCGACGATACGGGTGTAATTTTTGCTTCCGCTTTTCCAGGATACGACGCCTTCGCGGATGAGATGGCACGCTATTACGCCGACCACGAACGCCGCCAGCAGTTGGCCACACTTGAAAGCCTGCTCGCTGGAGCGGCCGGGACTAATGGTCATTCCAAACTGGTGCAAGAAATAACGCAGCGAATCGACCAATTGCGCGCCACCATCGACCAAGACCCGTATATCTTCAACCGACGCTTTTTGCTCCGAGTCTTATCCATGGGCCATTCGCAATTCGCCGAATTCATCGGCGCCCGCGGTCCCAACACCCAACTGAACGCAGCCTGCGCGAGCACTACCCAAGGAGTCTCACTCGCACAGGACTGGATCCATGCCGGGCGGTGCAGCCGGGTGATCGTAATTTCGGCCGACGATGTTACCTCTGACCATCTGATCGATTGGATGGGCGCTGGCTTCCTGGCCAGTGGGGCGGCGGCAACCGATGAGGTGGTCGAAGATGCAGCCATTCCCTTTGACCGGCGGCGGCACGGCATGATTATCGGTATGGGTGCCGCCGCTTTGGTCGTGGAGAGCGGCAGCGCCGCTCGCGAACGAGGGATACGGCCGATCTGCGAAGTGTTGTCCACGACAACCAACAACAGCGCTTTCCACGGGACCCGTCTCGATGTGCAGCACATCGGCCAAGTGATGGAGGCTCTGGTGGCCAAAGCCGAAGCGCAAAGCGGCATTTCGCGTCGTCAGATAGCGCCGCAGACCGTCTTCGTTTCCCATGAGACCTACACACCGGCCCGCGGCGGCAGTGCGTCGGCCGAGATCAATGCGCTCCGTCGCGTGTTCGGTGACGTCGCCGATCGCATCGTGATCGCCAACACTAAGGGATTCACCGGTCACGCCATGGGCACCGGCATCGAAGATGTCGTCGCGGTCAAGGCGCTCGAAACCGGCTGCGTGCCGCCGGTCGCCAACTTCAAGGAGGTGGACCCGGAGCTGGGACAGCTCAATCTGTCGAAAGGTGGCTCCTATCCCGTTGAGTACGCCATACACCTCGGGGCGGGCTTCGGTTCGCAGATCAGTATGATGCTACTGCGCTGGGTGAGCACGAAAGACGGCGTTCGGCCCAGTCCTAACGCTCTCAGCTACACCTCCCGCATCGCCGACGAGACTTCCTGGAGCGCCTGGCTCGCGACGGTTGCAGGCCGACCTGCAGCCGGCCTGGAAGTGGTGCACCGCACGCTGCGGGTGCGCGATCAACATTCAACAACACGAGTGGTTGAAGCCGCTCAGAATGGTCGAACCACGGTCGAGAGCACCATCCGCCCGCCGGTGCCGAGCGTGGTCGCAGAACCGGCGCCCAAGGTTCAAGCTGCCGCACCCGCCAGTTCGGCGCGGCGCCAAGCGGTGGCCCAGAGCGATCCCGAACAAGATTCACAAACCGATCCGGTGAAACAGAGAGTGCTGGCTCTGGTGGCCGAGAAGACCGGCTATCCGACCGACATGCTGGACTTAGATCTCGACCTCGAGGCTGATCTGGGCGTCGACACCGTGAAGCAGGCGGAGGTCTTTGCCATCGTCCGCGAAGCTTACAACATTGCACGCGATGAGAACCGCAAGCTGCGCGATTATCCGACGCTGGCGCACGTGATTCGATTCGTGTACGAGAAGCGTCCTGACCTGGCGACACCTGCCACCGAAGCGCCGGAGGAAATCAAGCTCACCACTCCAGCGGCTCTGCTTGCCACAAAACCTGTACCGGCCACGGTCTCAGCCGAGGCTGTCCACGGGGATCCGGTCAAGGAACGCATTCTCGCGCTGGTGGTCGAAAAGACCGGCTATCCGACCGACATGCTGGACTTGGATCTCGATCTGGAGGCCGATCTGGGCGTCGACACCGTCAAGCAGGCGGAGATGTTTGCGGCCATCCGGGCGGCCTACGATATTCCGCGCGACGAGAACCGCAAGCTGCGCGATTACCCGACGCTGGCGCACGTGGTCCGTTTTGTGTATGAAAAGCGTCCGGACCTGGCGAAAGCGAACACTGAGGCGCGGGAAAAAATCAAGCTCACCACCCCGACAACCGCTGTGGCTGCCGAGAAACCTGCGCCTGCGGCGGCATTTGCCGAGGCTGTCCACGGGGATCCGGTCAGGGAACGCATTCTCGCGCTGGTGGTCGAAAAGACCGGCTATCCGACCGACATGCTGGATTTGGATCTCGATCTGGAGGCCGATCTGGGTGTCGACACCGTCAAGCAGGCGGAGATGTTTGCCGCCATCCGGGCGGCCTACGATATTCCGCGCGACGAGAACCGGAAGCTGCGCGATTACCCGACGTTGGCGCACGTGATCCGTTTTGTGTATGAAAAGCGTCCGGACCTGGCGACAGCTACGGCCGAGGCACGGGCGGACCTCAAGCTGGGCCCTCTGGCAACGGCCGTGGTCGCCGAGCAATCTGCACCTACGGCGGCATCAACCGAGGCCGTCCACAGGGATCCGGTCAAGGAACGTATTCTCGCGCTGGTGGTTGAGAAGACCGGCTATCCGACCGACATGCTGGATTTGGATCTCGACCTCGAGGCCGATCTCGGTGTCGACACCGTAAAACAGGCGGAGATGTTTGCGGCTATCCGGGCGGCCTATGACATTCCGCGCGACGAGAACCGCAAGCTGCGCGATTACCCGACGTTGGCGCACGTCATTCGGTTCGTGTACGAGAGGCGTCCCGACCTGGCTGCGGTGCCGGCGACTCCAAACTCCCCGACGGCGAGCGCGCCCTTGCCCTTGCCGCCGCTGGTCGCCGCCCAACCAGTAACCGACGATGCGATCAAGCAGAAGGTGCTGGAGATCGTGGCGGATAAGTCGGGCTATCCCAAAGACATGCTGGAGCTCGACCTTGATCTCGAGGCGGACCTCGGCATCGATACCGTCAAACAAGCGGAAATGTTCGCGGCGGTGCGCGCGGCGTACAGCATCGCACGGGATGAGAATCTCAAGCTGCGCGACTTTCCGACCTTGGCCCACGTGATCAAGTTCGCCCGTGACCGGCAACCGGAATCGGCAAAAGCGGTGGCTCGAAGTTCGTCCCTTGTTCTGGACCAACCGGCAGCCGCCCGGAAGGAACCGGCGGCTCCTGCGTCTTCGGGCGCGAGACCGATTATGACTCCGTCTCCGACTCCCGCCGATTTCGCCGCTGCCAATCGAATTCCGCGTCGCGTACCGGTTGCCAACTTACGTCCGCCTCTCGCGCTTTGCAGGCCCACCGCGGTCGCGCTCGAATCGGGTCGCCGAGTGGTCATTATGCCCGACTCGTCTGGTGTCGCAGATGTGCTGGCCGAAAGGCTACAAGCATTGAACGTGGAAGTTCTCCGCCTTGACGCCACGGCCGATGCGGAGAAGCTGGCCGATCGTCTCAACGGTTGGCTCGCTGCAGGTCCGGTGCACGGTGTGTATTGGCTGCCCGCTCTGGATGACGAGGGTGACCTGAGAAAAATGGACCTCGCCTGCTGGCATGAATCTCTCCGCGTGCGGGTCAAATCGCTGTACGTCACCATGCGGAGTCTGTACGAGGAGGTTGCGGCGCCGGACAGGTTTCTCCTGTCTGCGACGCGTTTGGGTGGACAGCATGGCTACGATGAGGCGGGTGCGACGCTTCCGTTAGGCGGTGCGGTCGTGGGCTTCACGAAAACCTACAAGCGCGAGCGCAGCGGTGTGCTGGCGAAGGTGGTCGACTTTGCCGAGCAACCACCGTCCGAGGTTGTCGACATCCTGATAGAGGAGACACTCCGTGACCCGGGCGTACTCGAAATCGGTTACAAGCAAGGGTCACGCTGGACGGTTGGACTGGAGGAGCAACCGGCCGCCGATGGCACGCCCGGTCTGTCGCTCGATCGCAACACCGTGTTTCTCGTCACCGGCGCAGCCGGAAGCATCGTCTCGGCCATCACCGCCGATTTAGCGACCGCCTCCGGAGGCACGTTCTACCTGCTCGACCTGGTGCCCGAGCCGGATCCGGACGATCCTGATCTCCGGCGCTTCGTCACCGACAAGGATGGTCTGAAACGCGATCTGTTCGCACGCATACAGGCACGCGGCCAACGAGCCACGCCTGCGCTGGTCGAGAAGGAGTTAGCTGCGCTCGAGCGCGCGCAAGCAGCGCGGCGAGCAATCGACGCGGTCGAAGCCGCTGGGGGTAGGGCACAGTACTTCAGCGTCAATCTCACCGACGCAGAGGCGTTAAGCCAGATCATTCAGCAAGTTCGCCATCTCAGCGGGCGCATCGACGTCCTGCTACACGCCGCCGGCACCGAGCGCAGCCACTTCCTGCCGGACAAGGATGCGGGCGAATTTGATCTGGTTTTCGATGTCAAGAGCGATGGCTGGTTCAATCTGCTGCACGCCATTGGCGACATGCCCCTTGGGGCGACGGTGGCGTTTAGTTCGATTGCCGGCCGCTTCGGAAACGCCGGACAGTGCGATTACAGTTCGGCCAACGATTTGTTATGCAAGATCACGTCGAGTTTTCGCACGACTCGTCCGGCAACCCGCGGCATTGTGATCGACTGGACGGCGTGGGGTGGCATGGGCATGGCGACTCGCGGCTCCATTCCCAAAATGATGGAGGCGGCCGGCATCGACATGCTGCCGCCAGAAGCGGGAATTCCTGTGATCCGCCGCGAACTGACTCTGGGAGGCACACGCGGTGAAATTCTGATCGGCCAGCGTCTCGGCGTTCTACTGAACGAATGGGACACAACCAGCGGGCTGGACACGTCTGCCACCGAAGGTGCGAAGAACTCAGCGCCCCCCGTAGGCCCAATGACTGGCAAACTGGTACACGTCGGCCTGCGGAGCGGCTTCAAAATCGAGGCGACTCTCGACCCCGCCATTCAACCTTTCCTGCACGATCATCAAATCGACAGCACACCGGTTTTGCCCGGGGTCATGGGTATCGAGGCGTTTGCCGAATCTGCGCTGCGCCTGCTTCCCGGGTGGCACGTTGCCTCGATCGAAAACGTGAACTTTTTGGCGCCCTTCAAGTTTTATCGGAACCAAGCACGCGCGGTGGCGGTTGAGACCACTATCCGTCCGCAGGGCGACATGCTGCTCGGAGATTGCCGCCTGACTGGCAGCCGGTCGCTCCCCAGTCAGCCCGAGCCGCAATTGACCACCCACTTCACCGCCAGCGTGCGGCTCAGCCGACAGGCGCCTGGCGCCGTGACCACGCGAGCGCCAGGAGCCTCCGGCCGACCTATCATCGAAGCCCCCGAGATCTATCGCCTCTATTTCCACGGGCCGGCATATCAGGTTCTCGAGCGGGCGTGGTGGGACGGGCACCGGATTGTCGGGCTGATGGCCAGTTGCTTGCCCGCGAATCATCTGCCGCCTGAACTGCCGACGGTGATGGCGCCGCGGCTGATCGAGCTTTGCTTCCAAACTGCGGGACTCTGGGAGATGGGAACCGAGGGTCGGATGGGCCTGCCGCAGCACCTGGATCGAGTTTCACGATTGTTACCGGAGCCGGAATCGACCGGCACGCGCTTGTATGCCGTAGTCACTCCCGACCTCAGTCATGGCAGCTTCGATGCGGAGGTTGTCGATGCCAGAGGAAACCTCTACCTGTATCTCGGCGGTTACCGCACAGTCGCGCTCCCAGGCGTGGTGGATGTCGCGCGGCTAAAGGCACTGCAAGCGGCGATGGCACTAGAAACCGTTGCCGCATGAAACAGCTGGCCCTGGCCGTCCGGAAAATGTCGTCCTGGCGATCAGCGGATGGGGGGACTTATGGAGCACGAATTTCAACGCGTGGCCATTGTGAATCGCGGCGAAGCGGCCATGCGCTTCATCCATGCGGTCCGCGATTACAATCAAGAACACGACACGTCGCTGCGCACGATTGCGTTGTTCACCGAGCCTGAGCGGCGCAGCATGTTTGTGCGGGAGGCCAACGAGGCCCTGTGTCTAGGACCGGCTCGCGTTCTCGATCCCACCTCGAACCAGCTCAAGAGTAGTTACGTCGACTATGGCGTGCTGGAGCGCGCGTTGCGGGCGACAGGCGCGGACGCGGTCTGGCCAGGATGGGGATTTGTGGCGGAAGACGCCCGATTCGCCGACCTCTGCCGCGACTTGGGCATTGTGTTCATCGGTCCGGATGGCGATGTCATGAGGCTTGTGGGCGACAAGATCGCCGCGAAGCGATTGGCCGAGCGGGCGCAGATTCCGATAGTCGCTTGGAGCAATGGGCCGGTCGAAACGCTTGCGGACGCTTGCGGCGATGCCGAGCACATAGGTTATCCGCTCCTTATTAAGGCCACCGCCGGAGGCGGGGGGCACGGGATTCGCGTGGTTCGTTCGGCCGACCAACTCTCCTACGCCTTTGCCAGCGCCCGCGCGGAGGCGTTCAAAGCCTTCGGCGACCCGACGGTTTTTCTCGAGCAGATGGTCGAAGGCGCGCGCCACGTCGAGGTCCAGGTCATCGCCGACCACTACGGCACGACGTGGGCCGTGGGTGTGCGCGACTGCACCATCCAGCGACGCCATCAGAAGATTCTCGAAGAAGCCCCCTCGCCGGCGCTCTCCCCGCAGCAGGATCAGCAACTACGCGAGGCAGCGGTCCGCTTGAGTCAAACAGCGGGCTATCACAATGCGGGGACAGTCGAGTTTCTATATCAACCGGAAATCAATCGCTTCTCGTTTATGGAGATGAACACGCGTTTGCAGGTCGAGCACCCGGTAACGGAGTGCACAACGGGCCTCGATCTGGTGAAGCTCCAGATTCACGTCGCGCGTGGCGGCCGCCTGGAAGGCGAACCTCCGCCCACTATCGGCCATGCTATTGAGGTACGGTTGAATGCGGAAGATCCGGACAACGGCTTTGCTCCGGCTCCGGGCGCGATTGAGCGGTTCAGGATTCTGGCTGGGCCGGGGGTACGCATCGACACCGGTGTGGCGGAAGGCGACGCTATCCCGTCGGATTTCGATTCGATGATCGCCAAGATTATCGCCTACGGCCAGAACCGGAACGAAGCGCTTGCCCGCCTCCGGCGAGCTCTGCTTGCAAGTGTTGTCGTGATCAAGGGCGGAACCAGCAACAAGGCGTTTCTGCTGGACCTGCTTCGCCGCCCTGAGGTGCAGCACGCACAGGTACATGTGGAGTGGATGGATGCCCTGGCGGCGACTGGCGAGCACCTCTCCCGGCGGTATGCCGATGTCGCTCTGGTGCAGGCGGCGATCGAGGCCTACGACGCCCAGTTGGCGGTGGAGCAGAAGCAGTTTTATGCTTCGGCGGTCCGCGGCCGGCCGCAGGTCGGTACCGAGGTGGGCCTGACCGCGGAACTGCGCTATCGAGGTCGTTCCTATTCGCCTAAAACCTACCGCCTCGGCCCGCAGCGATATCGCGTGGAAATCAATGGGTCACGCATCGATGCCGAGATCGATCGTCTGTGCCAGTTCGAATGCTGGCTCACCGTCTTCGGGCGGCGGCATCGCCTCGTCTCCATCGCTCAGGGACTGAACTACCGGATCGAAGTGGATGGGGTATCGCACCAGATTGATCGCGATGACGGGGGCGTCATCCATGCACCTGCGCCAGCTGTCGTCGTCTCCGTTCTGGTCAAGCCTGGCGATGTGGTCGCGGCCGGGGACCGTCTGGCTGTGCTCGAAGCCATGAAGATGGAAACCCAGATCACGGCTCCATTCCCCGGGAAAGTGCGACAGGTGATGGCCATACCCAATGTGCAGGTGGATACGGGAGCCCCGCTCCTACAGATCGATCCCGACGCCGACTCCGGCACCGTTGTCGACGCGGAGCGAGTGGTCTTTGGCGCTTCTCAGGCCTCGGATGGGAACCGAGACACCATCCAACCCAGCTGCCGTCACAGCCTGGACGAGCTGCGCCAGCTTGTGTTGGGTTTTGACGTCGATCCCAAACGAACGGCGCAGCTGCTCCGCGAGTGGAGCGAGAATTGCCCCGTCGACAACGACGAAATCAAACAGCGCGAGGACGAAATCCTCAACATCTTTGTGGACATATGTTCGCTGTTCCAGCGTGAGCCGGAAGTAAACCATCGGGCCAGCGGGGAGGAGCCGAGCGCCGAGGCGCATCTGTTCTCTTACCTGCGCATGCTGGAGACGCGCGGTCATGGACTCCCTCCTGCCTTTGTCAGCGCGCTGCAACGGGCAGTGTCTCATTATGGAGTAACGACGCTCGATCCTTCTCCCGAACTCGAAGAGAGCCTGCTCTGGATCTACAAGTCCCATCAGCGCGTGGAGCAGCAAATCGCGCCGGTGGTTGGGATTCTCGAACGAAGATTACGGCGTGCACAGGGGCGGCTGCCCCAGGCCGATGACTCGTTTCGGATTCTCCTCGGCCGCTTGGCTTCGATGACGAACGGCCTGTTCCCGGCAGTCACGGACCTGGCCCGGGAGGTTCGCTATCGCTACTTCGACCAACCGTTGTTTGAGCAGTCACGCCAGCAGATCTATAAGCAAGTCGAGGAACATCTGGCTTATCTGGAGGCCAATCCGGATGCCGTCGACCGCCCGGAGAGAGTCTGCGCGCTCGTCGAATCTCCGCAGCCGCTGGTGAGCTTACTCTCCAGCCGGTTTGCCACCGCCAACCAGGCCATGCGCGAGTTGATGTTAGAAACTCTGACCTGGAGATACTACCGATTTCGGGATCTCACGAACTTCCATTGCGCGACCGTCGGCGATGGGCAGTGCTGTGCGACCACGGAGTACGATTATGGAGGAAAGCACCTGCACCTGTTCACCACGCATGCCGAATACTCGCGGCTCTTCGAGGCGGCGCAAACGTTGTTTCCGATGATCGCCGAGGTCCCCGCGGATCACGACATCCTGATCGATTTTTACGTTTTTCAATCGGCTCGGTTGGCCGATCCCGAGACCACGCAACAGGAAGTGCGTTCGGTACTCAACCGGGTCGGTCTCCCGCGAACGATCCGGCGCATTGTGGCAACCGTTGCCGGGCAGGGTAACGCGCAGGGCGTGGTCGGCGCGCAGCATTTCACCTTTCGCCCCAACGGCAACACCTACGAAGAAGAAAAGTTCTACCGCGGGATCCATCCCATGATGGGCAAACGGCTGCATCTCTGGCGGCTCACCAATTTCAACATTGACCGCTTGCCGTCAGTCGAAGATGTGTATCTCATCCACGCCGTTGCCCGAGATAATCCCAAGGATGAACGCTTGTTCTCGTGCGCCGAAGTCCGCGACGTAACTCCGGTACGAGACCAGGCGGGTCGCATCGTGCAACTGCCGCATCTGGAGCGCATGTTATCGGAAGCAATGGCCGCCATCCGGCTGTTCCAGTCCCGGCGGCCGACTCACCAACGCCTGCATTGGAACCGCATCCTGCTCAACGTGTGGCCGCCGCTCAATCTTGCGCGGGAGGAATTACGCGATCTCGTGCGCCGACTGGCGCCCGCAACCGAAGGCCTGGGGCTGGAACAGGTAGTGGTTCGTGTCCGCATTCCCAATCCTTCCACTGGCGAACTGCGCGACATGGTGGTGCGCATCTCGAGCCCGGGTAGCCGTGCCATGCTCATTACCTTCCGGCCGGCCAGCCAATTGCAACCGATCAAGCCGCTGACCGAATACGACCAGAAAGTGGTCCGCATGCGCCAGCGCGGATTCATCTATCCCTACGAAATCGTTCGCATGCTTACCCCGGCCCTCGAGCACACGCGGGCTGAATTTCCCACCGGCGAGTTTGTCGAGCACGATCTCGATTCCGAAGGCCGCCTGGTCGAGGTCGCCCGCCCGCACGGTCAAAACCAAGCGAACATCATTGTAGGTATCATTCGCAACTTTACCACCCGATATCCCGAAGGCATGACCCGCGTGCTCATGCTAGGAGACCCGAGTAAGGATATGGGGGCCGTGGCGGAACCAGAGTGTCGGCGCATCCTCGCGGCGTTGGACTTGGCGCAAACGATGGGTGTTCCGCTCGAGTGGTTTACCCTCTCCGCCGGCGCCAAGATCTCGATGGACAGTGGCGTCGAAAACATGGATTGGATTGCCCGCGTGCTCCGGGGCCTGATCGAGTTCACGCAAGCGGGCGGAGAAGTGAATCTGGTGGTGAACGGAATCAACGTCGGCGCGCAACCGTACTGGAACGCCGAGGCCACCATGCTCATGCATACTCGGGGCATTCTGATCATGACACCGAAAGCGGCCATGGTGCTCACCGGCAAGCGGGCCCTGGAGTTCTCCGGCAGCATTTCGGCTGAGGACAATCAGGGAATCGGTGGTTACGATCGCATCATGGGGATCAACGGCCAGGCACAGTACTGGGCGCACGACATCGATGAAGCCTGCCACATTCTGTTGCGTCACTACGATCACACCTACGTAGCACCAGGCGAACGCTTTCCCCGTAGGGCCATGACGATCGATCCTCTCGATCGCGACGTGCGAACCTATCCGCACGGCCGGAATCAGGATGGCGATGCCGGCTCCGGCTCAGAGGATGGCTTCGAGCTGGTTGGCGACATCCTGTCCGACGCGACCAACCCCGGGCGCAAGAAGTCGTTTGACATGCGCAAGGTAATGAGAGCGGTCACCGACCAGGACCATTCTCCACTGGAGCGCTGGGCAGGGATGCGCGCCGCGGAGACAGCGGTCGTCTGGGATGCTCACCTCGGCGGCTATCCGGTTTGCCTGATCGGGATCGAATCCCAGCCCGTTGCCCGGTTGGGCTTTGTTCCCGCGGACGGGCCGGATCACTGGACCTCCGGCACGCTTTTCCCCCAGTCCTCGAAGAAAATCGCGCGCGCCATCAATGCGGCCAGCAACAATCGCCCGGTGGTTGTCCTTGCCAACCTGTCGGGGTTTGACGGCTCCCCGGAGTCGATGCGCCGGCTGCAACTGGAGTACGGAGCCGAGATCGGAAGAGCGGTGGTGAACTTCAGGGGGCCGATTGTCTTCTGCGTCATCTCCCGCTATCACGGTGGCGCCTACGTGGTTTTCTCGCGCGCGTTGAATGAAAACCTCGAGGTGGCAGCCTTGGAGGGGACGTATGCCTCGGTTATCGGTGGCGCTCCGGCGGCAGCTGTGGTGTTCGCCAGTGAGGTTGAAGCTAGGGCCAGGAAAGACGCACGTTTGCAGGCACTGAGCCAGGCAATAGCCCGAACCGACGGCACCGAGAACAGCCGGTTGCGGGCCCAGTGGAATGAGCTTTTCAAAGTCGTCCACTCCGAGAAACTGGGCGAGATGGCCTCCGAGTTTGACCGAGTGCACTGCGTGCAGCGGGCTCTCGAGGTCGGCGCTCTCAGCTATATTATTCCGCCCGCCAATCTGCGGGCGTATCTCATCCATGCGATCGAGCGCGGTATCGCAAGAGAGGAGGGATCGGACTCCGCAAAGTCGGAAACCAGCATCACCGAAGCGGCGGCCTAGTTTCGGCCGGGGGGAATTCGATGAATGTGTATTGGTTGGAACAAACCGAAGCCGATATACCGACGGATCACGATTGGCTGAGCGCGAGCGAAGCGGCACGCCTGAACGCGATGCACTTTCCGAAGCGCCGGGCCGACTGGCTGCTGGGACGCTGGACGGCCAAACGCTCCCTGTCCGTCTGCCTCGACGTACCCGCCCATCCCCAGCACTTCCAAAGATTGGAGATACTGGCAGCGCCGTCGGGGGCGCCCGAGGTATGTTTTGACAGCCATCCGGCAGCGGTCACGATTTCGATCAGCCATCGAGCCGGCCTGGCCGCCTGCGCCATGGCGATGTCCAGCGTGAAAATCGGCTGTGATCTGGAAATGAGCGAGCCGCGCAGCGATGCTTTCGTCGCCGACTATTTCACCTTCGAAGAACAAACCCTGATTGCGCACGCCTCCGCCGCCGACCGGCCACGGGTTTTAGCCCTGCTGTGGAGCGCGAAAGAGAGCGCTCTTAAAGCACTGCATGAGGGTTTGCGACTCGATTCCCGATCGATGATCGTTATTCCATGCGCCCTGTCATTCGACAGCAAGGGCTGGAGCCAACTGCGGGTTCGCCATACTGGCGGCCGCTATACCGGTGCCTATCGAGCAGAAGAAGTTTTCCACGGGTGGTGGCAACATGCCGACAACATGGTGCGCACCGTGGTGGCCGCTCCTCCGCCCGACCCGCCGATTCTGCTGCGCATCCCGGCCTACGGTCCCGATGCGGCATCCCCGTGCGCCTAAAGAACGGGCGATTGTTATGACTGCTCGAATACATTTCAGAGGCCCGCCCCAGCACCGACTTCGTAGCGCTCTCGATCTGAGCCAGTCCGTTCTCGAGGTGTCCGCCCGGCGCGCGCTCAAGGGTCCACGCCTGCCCGGCTGGAACTGGTTCGTGGAAGTGGCGACCGAGGTTCTGAAGCGGCAGACCCTCGCCGCCTTTCAGATGGCCGATGTCGAGGGAGCGCGTCGCTATCTGGACTCGATCGTGATTCGATCGCCGGCATTATCCGAGGTGACCATTACGCCGATGGTCGAAGAGAAGTTCAGAGGAAGTTGGCTTGCCGATAAGAACGCCGATCCGCGAGATACCGTCCTCTATTTTCACGGTGGCGGATACTCGTTCTATCCACAGGCATACGCCAACTTTATTGCGCTGCTGACGCAGGCTACGAAATCCAGAATTCTGGCCCTCGATTATCGCCTCTCACCGGAACATCGCTTTCCGGCGCAACTGGAGGACGCGGTCAACGCCTACCGGTGGCTGCTCGCGAACGGCGTCGATTCGGGCAATCTGATTCTGGCGGGCGACTCGGCGGGCGGGAATCTGACCCTGGCCCTGCTGCTGGCGGCCCGGGAGGACAACCTCCCTCTGCCGGCATTGGCGGTCGCACTCTCCCCGCCCACCGACTTTGAGGCCGACCTCGCAGGGAAGGGGGAGTTCGACTGGATCGAGAAGCGAATGCTGGCGCAATGGGCGGACTGGTTCTGCGACTCCGCCGAGCGCCGGAACCCTCTGGTGTCACCCCTACGGGCTGACCTGCGCGGTCTGCCTCCAATCTACATCCAGGCCGGTCGCGTCGAGATCCTCCACGACAGCATACAAAGCTTCATGGGTTGCGCCCGGAAACAGGGAGCGGATGTCGTGCTTGAGACCTGGGAAGACATGAACCACGACTTCCAGATATTTGGACTTGATTCGCCGCAGAGTGCGGCAGCGCTGCGGAGAATTGCACAAGTCATCGATGCCAGGGTTCGAGGACAAAACGTTACGGAGACCGTCAGACCGTGAAAAGGATTATGGGCACCGATGCGCAGAAGCCGGTCGAGGAATCGGCAGCACGGCGCGACAGCCAATTCGACTTTGATTTCATTGTTATCGGGTCCGGTTTTGGCGGCAGTGTTTCGGCCCTCCGGCTGGTGGAAAAAGGTTATAAAGTCGCGGTCATCGAAATGGGGCGGCGCTGGACTGCTGACAATCTGCCGCGCAGCAGCTGGTCCATCGCCCGCTGGATTTGGCGTCCGAACCTGGGTCTGCGCGGTTTCTTCAATATGCGGTTTTTCAAGCATGCCACCATCTTCCACGGCTGCGCGGTGGGTGGGGGATCGATCACCTTCGCCAGCACCTTGCTCGCTCCTCCGGAGAAAGTGTGGGACAAAGGATCCTGGACCGGACTTGCCGATTGGAAATCGGAGATGCCCCCGCACTACGAAACCGCCTCGCGGATGCTCGGTGTGACGGAAAACAGAATCCTCGGACCCGCCGACCATCTCTTGAAGAAGGCCGCGGAAGCGACTGGCTCTGGGCATACGTTCTATCGCACGAAGGTCGGCATTTTTCAGGCGGCGCAGGGACAACCGGGCAATCAAACCTTCCCCGATCCGTTTTTCGGTGGAGACGGTCCGGCACGGACCACTTGTATCGCTTGCGGTGGCTGCATGATGGGTTGCCGATATGGCGCGAAAAATACCCTGGACCTCGGTTACTTGTATCTGGCGGAAAAGCTGGGGGCGCAGCTTTTCGCTGAAACCAGGGTGGTGAACGTCCAGCCCCTGGGCGGTGCCGGTGATGGCGGTGCGGGCTATGAGGTCGGAACGGTGAACTCGACGACGTGGATCCGTCGCCAGTCGCGGCGGTTTACCTGCCGTGGGGTGGTCTTCGCCGCTTCTTCTCTGGGCACGATGGAGCTGCTTTTCCGGCTCCGAGAAAGCAAGTCTTTGCCAAGAATCAGCAGCCAGCTGGGTCAACATGTACGCACCAATTCCGAATCGCTCATTGGAGCCCGTACGCCCGGCTACGCTGAGGATGTGTCGCAGGGCATAGCAATCGGCTCCGGCGTTTATATCGATGAACACACTCACATTGAGGCGGTCCGCTATCCGAGTGGCTCCGACGCCATGGGCTTTTTGACCACCATCTTGACCGACGGGCG
Source organism: Terriglobales bacterium (assembly GCA_049520935.1). GTDB lineage: Bacteria > Acidobacteriota > Terriglobia > Terriglobales > Acidobacteriaceae > Acidiflorens. The sequence goes on from JBEKPJ010000013.1 coordinate 53,219, forward strand.
ACCGGGTCCGGAGCGCGTCGCTCTCTGGTTGAAGAACGTGATCGTCTCCCTTTTTCGCCACCCCTTCAGGACCGTGCGCGTGCTGCAGCCGCTCGGATGGGCCCGGGAGTTTGTGATTCTGCTGTGCATGCAAGCACTCGACGGGGAGATCGCGATGCGCTGGCAACGCCCCTGGTTCTGGCCCTTCCGGAAATTTCTCGTCAGCCGCGGCGACAAGGTTCCCACTTATATTCCGAAGGCGAACGAGTTTGCCAAGAAGCTTGCGCAATTGACCGGCGGCTTCGCCATGAGCATGCTTCCCGAGATTCTATTCGATGTTCCGGGCACCGCGCACTGCATCGGTGGCTGCGTGATTGCCGACACTGCCGCCCATGGCGTGGTGGATTTTCGCCACCGCGTTTTTAACTACAAGAACATGTACATCTGTGACGGGTCGGTAGTGGCTGCCAACCTGGGGGTCAATCCCAGCCTGACGATTACCGCGCTGGCCGAACGGGCGATGAGTTTCATCCCGCAATCGACACAGACGCAAATGGAACGATCAGGCCGAGACGGGGGATGCCTTTGAACCTGCGGGCAGCAAACGATCCAAGATTGCCTGTTCACCCTGCAGCCACAAACGGCTGCTGTAAAGCAGGGCGCTGCACTGCAGTTCGATCCAGTCCCTGGTGATCAGCGGGGAACGGAACTCTTTGCGATTTCTGATCCAATGTTGGGCGATGTGACGCGCAATGGTGAAGCCCATCGCGTTGTCGGAGCCTCCGATATCGCCCAAGATTCCATCGAGGGTGAACATCACCTTCGATAACATAATCAGCGCCGCGGGAAATTTGACGCCCTTCATCGCCAGGCGTTCCAGGAGTTGCATCGCATCCACGCCGCTCGACAGGGGCGCGAACGGCAGTTCGTCAAGAAATCGCTTGACCAATTCCGCGACCATCCGTCCCTTCGGGGAGGCGCCGCGGATACGCTGCTGGCTGAGCGCCAGAACCGCCGTGCAGCTGCCTACCGGGTCGCGCAAAGCGACCATCAGAATCAGGAGCGCGAGATACCGTCGCTGATCGCGGCTCAAGCGCTCGCGCAGCGCCCAATCGATGATGGTCAACTCGTCGGCACGGCTGTTGTAGAGCAAGTTCCCCGCATGCGGATCGCCGTGAAAAATGGCGTCTTCCTGCGCCGCCAACAGAGGCACCACCACCAGAGCTTCGATCAGTTGCTCCGCAACCTTCCGGCGCCGTGCCGGTGGCAGACGTGCGGCCGCGCTGGTTACCTTGATGCCCTTTTCCTCAGTGAGGGCCGTGATTCGCGAACTGCAAAGGGCGGAAATCAGTCGCGGCACGCGCACACCTTTCATAGACCGATACAGTTTCCCGGCTTCGAGCAGCGTTTTCTGCTCACGGACAAAGTCCACTTCGTGGCGCAACAATCGCCGGACCTTCCTGAAAGTATCGGGCAGCAGATTCGCGGGAAATCCATAATGGCGGTGCCGGTCCCCGAAATACTGTGCGAGCCCCTGCAGGTAGTCCATGTCTTCGGCAAAGTATTCTGGGATGTGAGGTTTCAAGACTTTGAAAACACCTCGTTCCCGCTTTCCGCTCTCCGGATCGCGCCAGGTGAAGCGCACCACCGCGCTGACGCTGGCCTCCGAAAGGATAGACGGCGCGATCTTGACGGCGTATTTCTCGATTCGCGGCCCCAATTCCTGTCGGATGATCGCAACCACATCTTCCGGACGGACATCGCGAATCCCGTTTTCCAGCCGGGTGAGGGCATTTCGCAGAGCAGGACGAAGGTGCTGGTTGCGGGCGATGACTTGTCCCAGTTTTTGCAGGCCGGGTACTCTTGCGATCAGCCGCAGCAGGCGCTCTTCCGCAGAAGTGTTCAGCGGAAGATCGAGTTGCTCCATAAGTTTGGGAGCCAGGCGCGCAGGCGAAAGGCGCGCCACAACGAACATCATGGCGTCCCGAACCGGGGCACGCCACTGCAGGTAGGATTTCGGAACCAAGCGGCTCACGGGAACGATTTCGTCAACGATCCATCGCGCCATCGCGTTCCGCATCGATTCTCCAGCCGGACTTCGCAGACCGGCCTCGATGGCACGGGTCTGCTCGGCGGCGGTGGAGCCTTTGGGCAGGAAGGTCGAGAGGGCGGCGCGCAACTGTTCCGGAGCGAGTTGGCGCAGATCGAGTTCAACGACAGGTGGAACGATGACCGACGAACCCGGCATGGGTCACCTGATGTTCTCTACGGTAGCTCAATACCGGGGGACGCGCTGTGATTTTCGTCACCCGATCATGAACGGACGCGCGTCGCTACCTCAGGCCTGCGGGGAAATACCGGAGGCGTTGCTCCCGCCGCCTAATCCGTTCTGGCTCCTCGCAAATCCCCGCTTGCTGCCCCTGGCTGCGCGGCCGGTCATTCGATTTGGCGAGCCCACAAATTTCTTGCCTTTTTCGGCGAATGCGCATAAACGCAACGTCAATCACGCAGGTCAGTTCCTTCTCGCTGGGCAACAAATGCGGGAGGTTCAGTAAGGTCTTCCCGCTTAATGGGCTCCCGGCAGGACGCCCTCCATCGATTCAAGAGAGGTTGACGTGGCATGGGTCTTCGGCTTCTCCGTAAACCTTGTTTCCCCGACTAAGGCGACCTAAGCACAAACACTTGCCCGGAGGACTGGAGTCAACTCTCGACCCGACGATTGTGCCAACCATCTATTTGGACGAAACTCATCGTCGCTCTCGAAGAGCCAAATTCGCCGGTCCGCAATCGGTGGTTATTCCCTGGGTACGTCATCGGGATCCTCGAACCCGTCGGTGTCCGCTCGTTCGAGCGCCGGCCCAAGGGAAATTGGCGCCCGAGCGCGCAGTTGTTCTGGTTCGTGAGCACTGCTTGCGATCCTCAATAAGGTATCGGCCAGATCGTCGTTGATTACCGTAAAGTCGCCCGCCAGTTCCGCAGCGACCAAGCGGTCGGATGGTTTGGCTCGCGGATCGTTCAGAATCCGCAAAAAGACATTTCCCGCATCTGCCGGCCAGTCCCAGGGCGGGGTGTCGAGCAAAGTCTTAAGGTCCATATGCAACCTCCCAAATTTGCTTCCAATCACGCAATTTCCGTGTCTAACTACCGAAGCCGATGAAACGGGGAAATTGTCTCACCTCGGCGCGACTTGTAGAGTACGCCGCGGTACACCAAAGGGTCGAGGGGGAGCGCAAGCGGATCCACCCGGTTACCCAACCGGTGCCGAACCAGGTCGGATGCCCTCTGCCGCGGGCGACGCCGCGCGCGGTCCCTGACGGGAGAACCGCCGTCAAAGCCCAAGGCGTTTCCTTGCTCAACCGCGCGGGGGACGTATTGCTTTCAAGAGCAAACGCGGACGGTAATACACGGCAGGCGCATCCGGAGAAGTGGAAGAGCGAAGGCGGAGCTATATTGGCAGCGTATGCCAGTCCGCCCCAGTTTTAGAAGTGCAAGTTGGTTTCCAGAAAAATGAGCTGCCCATTTGCATCTTGCGGATAGATCGTTCGAATCACACCCTTGCCCCAGGCATGACCATAATAGAAGGTGGTGCTGAAAGAGTGTGTAATTTGGTAGTCAGCGCTGAGGTCGAAGACGTTCGCCAAGCCACGGTTTCCGTCGTTGGGTCGACCGGTATAGCCAAAGGTGTTCGCCTGAAACGCGCCCCCGCCCGAGTACCAGAGATCGGCGGCGTTCGCCAGCCGCAGTGTATGTATCTCACTGCGAAGAGCGAGCTTTGCGGCTGGCCGCAGATTCAGGCTGGCGTACAGGTCCTCGTTATTCATCATGTTGTAAAAAGGGAAGCGCGCATACTGCCGCGGTGTAGGCAGGATTTGAAAGAAAGTGCCGTGGTGCGAGTCAGTGGGGTTCCCATCGCCGCTACCGTAGGAATACCCCGCGCTCACCCAGGGCTTCAGCAATTTGACGGGCGGTTGCCATCCAACTTCGCCCACGAACGCGCCGGCGTGTTGCGCGAGGTCGCCCCAGGAACCGGTCTGCAGCGCTCCCCAGACCAGAACATCGACCTTGCCACTATTGGTGGTGTTGAAGACATGGGCGTAGTCCGCGCCCCAGGTGGCAATCTCAATCTTGCCAACATCGGCCGCACGAGTCGCCGCCGGACGATTATCGGTTTTTAGTACGAGCGTGCGGTGATCGATGTAGCCGAGCGCGAACACGCGCAATTCACCCGCGCTACGGTCGGTCGTGACGGACCGAGTGTACGCACCATAGTAGGTGTTTACATCGAGTTCATCCATTCCCTTGACCTGAAAGACACCTTGCGTCGGCCGCGCGGCGAAGAAGGTAAAGTTGTTCTGCGCAGAATTCGCAGAAAGTTGGACTCCATCGAACGACCTCTGGACAGCGGTAAAGGCGAAATTGGAAATCAGGCGGCTTGAGATTCGCGTCTGAATCACCGTCGCCAGCAACGGATCTTGGGGCGTGACTTCAAGACCGTCAAAATATTCGAATCGGCCCAATTTCAACGCGGCCGGTCCGAGCCGCTTGAAGTTCACAAACGCTTGCTTGACAAATCCGTTGGCGACATTTCTGTGATTGTTGTTCGCCGCATAGTAGCTGCCACCCAGTCCGAGCTGGCCTTGCGGGGCTGCCACCACGGCGTCGTCTGGTAAGTCGAGGATCGATGGCTGTTCCCCTTCGATGAACCAGTCAAATGGCTCACCGGTTTGGCCGATTCCAACCCGCAGCAGGGAATCCCACAGACCGTAATCGCTATTGCCGGTGTCACCCTGAAACCAGTACCAACCCTCGGCGCGGGTGCGCCAGTTGACCGAAATCTCGAGCGGTCCCAGCATGGTTTTGCGTGATGTGTCGGGTGACGCCCGCGGTGGTGTGGCCGTTGCTGGTTGCGGCGCTGAGGGTGTGTCCGCCATCGGCGCCGTGGTTTGGCGTGGCGCCGAGTCTGGATTGTCAGTTGCACTCAGAGATGATTGTGCAAAGACCGAGCCGGCGAAAGACAGAACCATCCACAGGCTCAGGCAGCATGTAAATTGCAATTTCATCTCCTCCCCAGTCAGAACGTTTTCGCATTGCCCGAACGCTGCCATTCCGCCACTTCAATCCGGGAAGCCGGCAGCTCTGCCTAGGGCAGGAACCTTGCGGAAACGTGGATTGTGAATGTCGCTGCCATTGTCGGCAACCCCATCCCCACCATTCGTTGATCTCGGATTCTGATGGGACTTCCAGTGGCGGTCAATAGCGGGTTCATACTAGAACGCATCCCTGGTAAACAGGTTCAGGACTCCGGTTCCTCGCATCGGCCGGATTGCCGTCAAATCCCGACTCCTACAGAGTTTGATTCAGACCTTCTGGACCTGGAGTGTTTTCAGTTCTTGCGACGCCGGGATGCGTGACGATATTTCCGGCGATGTCGAAACTATCCGAAACCGCGATTTTGCTGGCGGGTAATGGCTCAAATTGAAGTTACCGGCAGCGTGGCGCTCGCAACGATTTGAACCCACCCGGCCTGCGATAAAGGACTGGCCTTTCTCCGACCTGTTGCCGCTGGCATATTGGGCACTCTTCATTTACCTGGTCGCTCCGCGTGCGCAGACGCCCCGACCACGAGAAGGTTGCCAACCAGCCCGCAAATTCTAGTTACTACCAGGCTCGCCCGTAGGCCCAAAGCGCAGTCCGGCGAGATTCGAGCCGGAAGCCAGCACATTGCGAATCCGCTGCGCATTGGGACCGGCCTGTTGCTCCGCGGCCATGAAGCAGCGCACCGCTTCGGCCAGGGTCGAGCCGGGCGGCAGACGGAAAATCCAAGGAATATTAGTGGAGGTAAGGGCGTGATCGGTCGACAGCGCCAGTACGGGCAAAAATGACTTCAGCGCAAGCTGCTCAGCCAGATGGCTTGAGTCGCGATCAAGGGCAATCAAACCGAGGGCGTGCTGATCGTAGATCGCATGCACCAGGCCCGTCGATGCCTTGCCCCATGAGACGTCTGACGGAACCGCGATCAACTGGAAACGCCCAGCCGGCGTGGTCTTCAGCTCAGCCTGCACTTGCGGTGACTCGATGGCCTCTTCGGCATGTGGACCGAATACTGCAATGCGCACTTCATTGGTGACGGAGTCCGCCACCGGGGGGCCAAAGTATCCGACGCCCTCCTCGCCTACCCGCGCGTAAGGCACAGTAATACCATCCGTCTGAGTCCGGTTCGAAATCGTCGCCGGAACCGAGGGTGCAGGGTTCAGGGGTTCGGGCAATGGATCCATGGAGGCCGGACGATATTCGATCGCTCCGTTATGCACCCGCGCCAGATACATAGGCGAAGTGTTCTTGCTGTTCGTGTCGAAAATCATGCGCCCGGTCACACCGTCGTATTCATACACTTGCGCCAGCGCATCCATGATGCGAGCCTTGTTCAGACCGGCCTTGCAGATTGATTCCAGCAGCACGTTCATTGCATCGTAGGCAAGCGAGGCAAACTGCTCTGGTTTCTGGTGGTACTTCAGCGCATAGTCGCCGTTGAATTTCCGCCAGCGCGGGTCGTTGCGCGACGCATCATAGGGAAAGACCGCCTCAAACCCCTCGGCCAGCCCCCCGGCTTGCGCCATCAGATCGTCGCCAATCGTGCGATAGCTTCCGAACACCCGCTGCTTCATGCCCAGCTCATGCATCTGCTTGAGGATCATCGCCGTGGGCGCTTCATCGGTCCACAGTACAATGCCATCCACGCGCGAGTCCTGAATGGACCGTAGTTCACGACGGAAGTCTGTAGTCCCGGCAGGGAACCGCTGTTCGATCGCCACTGGATGCCCCAGGCGCTGCGAAACTTCTTTGAACATCGGTGCGCCCATCCGCCCGTAGCGATTGTTAACACGCAGCAACGCGACCCGCTTCAACTTCAGTTCGTGAAAAATGTGCCGGGCCAGCGTATTGGCCTGCACCCGATCGTCCTGCAGATCGGTGAAGAACCACGGAACGTAGGTCTCTGGAATCGTCGGATCGGTCGAGGCTGAATTGACAATCGGTATTTCCGCGCGCAGCGCCACCCGTAGCGCAATGTGGGTCGACTCCGAACTGATTGAGCCGAAGATCGCCCAGTCCTGGTCGTCGTAAACCATCTTCACTGTCTGGTTGGAGGCTGATCCCCAGATCTCCTGGGTCATTGGGCGGTTGTCGCCGTAGACCGCCTGCGCTTGCCAGTTGTCATAGTCATTGCGGGGCAACATCTTGAACGGCTTGCCGCAATATCCGCCGCGCGCATTCGCCTCGTCGACCGCAAGCTGCGCCCCGTTCAGCATCCTCTGGCCGAACGCCTGCTCAGGATTGTTGTCGATCGGTCCGAGAAACCCGATGCGAATCTCCGTCAGATCCTTCAGGTCCGGGTCAGCAATGTCCCGCGCCGCTCCCGAGTAGACGTTGGTTTGAGTGTAGTGATAGTAATATGCCTCGGCGAACTTCGAATACGGCCGCATGTCCTTCGGCTCGTTGGCGTAGGGCGCCACCGTGCGCTCAGGGCGCGGTTTTGGCGGATTCCCCGCGCACGGGCAGGATTCAGGTGACCTTGCCGGATCAGCGCCCATCTGGGCCACAGAGGTAGACACCAACAGCGGAGCAAGCATGGCGACAACCAGCGATATGGCTGCCGTGCAACGCTCGGAACCACTATGCGTTTTCATGAGCTATATCCCCGGGCGAGTGCCGCATTTGCCGGTGCACGTCGACCGGTCAATCTTCCTGAGCATTGAGGATCGCTCCGATCTCGAGCAGCCGCTCTGCGCGCCCACGGTGATTATTTCTGCCGAATTCCATGACTCAATCCCTTGGCGGTTGCAACCCAAACGTCATTGCCTTGAAAATCGATCGCGAGCATGTAGTTGTGGGCGGGAGCCGTCTCGACCGGAACCGGCGTAATCTTGCCGCTCGTTTCGCGGATATACATTTCCGGCTTGCCCGTGTCCAACGCCGGCCGGTACACGGCCCAATTCACGCCGTCATAGTAGGCCAATCCCCTGTCGGTGCAGAACCACGCGCGCCTGGCGTCCAGGCCCCTCACCTGATTGGTAAAGTTCGAGGGCAGCCCGCTGTCTTTGGTAAGAAAGTTGTGCCAGCTTCGTCCGTCGTAGTGACTGTCTCCAAAGTAAGTCGCCGCCCAGAGCGTGTTATCCACATAACTCACTGAGCTTGTGATTTTATGAATCAATCCCTGGTCCTTGAACAATACCAGCTCGTTCTCGCCGTCGGGATCGGTGTAGTCTTTCCAGCGCCCAGTCGCGATGGTGTATTCCAGTACGCCACTGCCCCATACCGCGAAGTAGACCTTGTCGGCGCCGACGCTTACCGCATAGGTCCAGATCTCTGCCATGGGCGTGTTGCGTTCGTTGTAGAGTGACCACTCGCCGGTGCGCGTGTTCAGCCGGCTTGCTCCTGCCGCCGTCGCCGTCCACACATAGTCACCCTGCACTCCGACGCCATACACCACGTCATTCGACAGCCCCGAATTGAGCTGCGTATAGGTGTCGATCCGCCCCGCGGAGACATGATTCAGACCACCCATTGTGCCCACCCACAGATCGCCCGTGCTCTTATCGAGAGCCAGGGCGAGCACTGCCCGGTGCGCCAGGCCATCCTTCGGAGTGAAGACTTTCCAGCGGCCACCCTCGAATACGGCCAGCCCGTTCTCCGTACCCGCCCACACGCGGTCGCCATCCACCAGCACGGCAAAGACATGGTTATCGGGCAGCCCGTTTGCCGTGGTAAAGTTTTCCCAGCGAAAGCGCGGCATCGAGGCCGTCACCGCTTCCGCCTCATGGCCGGCGCCGGCCGGTTTTACGGTCGCCGACTTTCCAGCGCCCAGAAGCAGCAGGGTCATGAAAACAAGTACCATCAATATGCGTAGTTTCATAACGTCTTCAAGTATTCGACCAGGTCGTTAAGTTCATCTTTGGTTAGATCGTTTGTCGCTCCATGCTGGTCGTGCGGATTGAAAACGGTCCAGATCTCTTCCAGTGAACTTGCTGATTCGTCGTGCAAGTACGGCGCTGTCAGGGCAATGTTCACCAGTTGGGGAGTGTCAAAGACCGGCGAGCGATCCGTCCACTTGCCGGTGCCCACATCAAACCCTTTCTGACTGGTGTGCTTCGGTCCACTGTGGCAATACGCGCATTGGTTTGCCTCGGGGATGGCCTTGCCGAATTTATTCACCTGGCGATAGAAGATGGCCTTGCCCCGCTCCTGGGCCGCGGTCAGCTGTCCATCGGACGCACGGAAGCGATTCGGCCGGGGGGGCAGGCTGTAGATGTAGTCCACTAAGTCGGCGAGTTCCGGTGGCGAGTAACTCTGCGACCGGTAAAAATACATCTCTGTGCGTGGGCCGCATTCGGTGGCCATGCTCGGATTACCCCCGTTCCACTTGAAAGGCTCCGTACCGGCCAGATCCTCGATCAGTCGGTTGTCCACAATGTCTTTGCCAAACCCATCCGGCTCCAGATCCCAGGTCAAACCGTCAAACGTCGAGTCAATGTGGCAGTTCGCGCAGCTGAACTGGCCTTGAAAGGCATAACGCGAAGTGGTGAAGATCTGCTCCCCGCGCCGCGCGGCAGAGATTGTCTTCGCTCCGCCGCCCAGGTCGACCGTTCCCACCGATCTGTCATTCAGGGTGTCGATCACGCTCAGTGTGTCATCCATCCGGTTGGCCACGTACAGCCGCCTCCCGTTCGGACTCATGGCCACGCCGCGTGGATTCCGTCCCACCACGATGCGCGCCCGCACGTAATTCGCTGAGGCCGACAGATCGTTTACGAACGGCTTCCGGCGGCTGTGGGCGAAGGCCAATAGACGCTTGGTATCAATCACGGTGACAACATCCGACCCTGAAGCCGTCACGAAAATGCGCGACTTGTCCGGCGCAATCGCCACGCCATACGGGAGTGAGTAGTAGTGTTCCAGTTCGTCCAGAGGCACTTCAATCGTGCCGCCCGCGTCCGCGCCAAAGACAGTCAGCGAATGCCCGAAAACCCAGCCGTGCTCGACGTGCGCCAGAGGCACCAGGTTCTTCGGACGCATCTGCGCGACCACGCCCAACCGCCCATCCGCCGACAGCGCTACGTGAAACATGCCGGCTACCCCATCGAGTGGTATGCGCTCGGCCACGGCCTCGCTTGCCGTGTCGATCACCGTGACCTCCGACTGCGGCACCCTGCGTTGTGGGACGATTCGCGGATACACGTGCGTGCAATAGACGCGGCGTCCATCCGCCGAGATCGCCAGGTAGCTCGAGCCGTGTCCTGCCGTCAGTCGCTTCCGCTCTACGCCGGTCGCAATGTCGATCAGCGAAACGTCATTATCGATGCGGTTTGCAACATACAGCGTCTTTCCTCCATGATCCACCACGAGACCGTACGGTTCAGCCTGGGTTGCGATGGTGCGCGTTGCGGTGCTCTTTGCGGCGTCGATCGTCGCCGCGTCAATCACGGATATGGTGTCATCCCACGAGTTCGTGACAAAGACCTGGCGCCCATTCGGAGAAACCGCAACCGTGCGGGGAACGTGGCCTACGCGAATCCGTTGCACAACCACGCCTTGGCTGGCATTCAACACCAATAGTTGATCGCTGCGCTCGCACACCACGTAGAGCAGGCGCCCGTCGGGCGAGAAGGCCATTTCCGAGGGCGAAAGATATTGATCGCCCGAGTTCGCTGCGCTGGCCTGTGCGTGGGGAGGGACCGCAGACAGCAGCGTCATCGCCAGAGCTGCGGCGCCCGATGCCAGTGCGATTCCTAACCCCCGTTTCACCGTGGTTCCTCCACCTGCAGCACGCCGTCAATTTTTGGATTCTCGATCGTCTGTTCTTTGCCACTTGGCCAGCGAATCAGGAGCTTATCCACTTTCGTAGACGTTCCCAGGCCAAAGTGAATCCGGTCGTCATCCTGCGAAAGATACCCTGAGCCGGCAGAGCGCTCGGCCACCTGGGTGCGGCCGCCCGCGGTCAATTCCAGATGTGCGCCCAGCCCGTCGCGATTGCTCTTCGTGCCCTTGAGTTTGATTGTGATCCAGTGGTTTGAAGTTTCGGTCACGTTGTGCAGCAAGGTGCCCTGCGCATTCAGGTTCACCATGTAGGCGTCGATCTTGCCATCGTTGTCGTAGTCTGCAAAGCAGCCTCCGCGCGCCACGGTCTTCACGTCCAGCACCGGGCCCCCCTGGCGTGAGACGTCTTCGAATCGCCCGCCGCCCAGGTTGCGAAACAGCGATTGCTCCTGCGGGATCATGTTGATGAGCCCGCCGTGAAACGACATGATGTCCAGCCAGCCGTCGTTGTCGAAGTCGTAGACGCCCGTGGCCCAGCTCGTGTATTGCGCCTCCGCCTGAGCCAGCCCGGACGCGGTCGACACGTCCTCAAATCGCCCTTTTCCGGTGTTGTGCATCAGCCGGTGATATTTCGAGTCCGTCACCCACAGGTCGAGCTTTCCGTCGCCGTCCACATCCGCAAACACCGGGCCCATGGAAGACGTCGCCTCGCCGTTCTGGCCGTAGGCAACATCCTCGTCTAGCGCCACTTCCGTGAAGGTTCCGTTGTGGTTGTTGTGAAAGAGGAAGTTCTGTGTCTTATCGTTCGAGACGTAGATGTCGGGCCACCCGTCGCCATCATAGTCGGCCGAGGTCACGCCCATGGTCCGGCCGATGAGGCCGCCAATTCCGCTCTTGTCGCTAACATCGGTAAAGGTTCCATCGCAGTTATTGTGGTAGAGCACATTGGTGTCGCCTTCATAATCAAGCGGCCCGGGGTAGTTATCGGCAGCATAGTAATTGTGGTAAGTCGGGTCAAACTTCACATAGCGCCCGATAAACAAATCGACGCAACCATCCTGGTCGTAGTCCAGCCATGCCGAGCTGATCGACCAACGGTCCACCTTGATGCCGGCCTTCGCTGTCACGTCGGTAAAGGTGCCGTTGCCGTTGTTGTGATAGAGCACCACTTTGCCGTAACCCGTTACCAGCAAATCCACAAATCCATCGTTGTCGTAGTCGGCCGCGGTCACCGCAATCGAATACATGTCCGGCGCGACCCCGGCCTCCTGCGTCACGTCGGTGAAGGTACCATCGCCATTGTTGCGATACAGATGGTTGTGCGGCGGCGGGTCCGGCTTTACCTTCATCGGATGCGGGTGCATGCTGTCTTCGAGCGGTTTTCCGCTCACCACGTACAGGTCGAGCAATCCGTCGTTGTTGTAGTCGAACCACACACATCCGCCGCCGGTTGCCTCGAGCAGGGAGCCGAGCGATTGAGAACCCATGCTGTGGGTGAAGTGAATGCCCGAGGCCGCAGTGGCATCCGCAAAGCGAATCGGTGCGGGTGTCAGCTTGGGTGCGACCGCCGTGGTTTTCGACTGTGCAGTGAGCGGTGCCGTTTCTGCCGTCGCGGACGGCATCAGCACGAGGATCAATGCAAGCAGCGAGGCCATCATTCTAGTGTTCTCCTTCCGCCGCTTCGGTTGGCGCACCCGTTAGGTCCGCGGGCGTAGTGGTACGTAGCAGTACTTGCGGCACCGCGTTGTCCGGCGCGCGTTCCGGTCCCGCGTGGCAACCCACGCAGATGCGCTGCTCACCGCCGCGTGCCCACATCCAGCCGTTCTCTTTGCGCACTACATTCCCTTGCGAGTTCAACAATTCAAACTTCAGAGGACTGTCGCCCGGCACTTGCACAAAGAAAGAGCCATCCTTCTCCACCGGGGAGGTCCCCAGAACCATCACCTTGCCGGTCGCATCCATGGAAGAGACGCGCACCACGGCCAAGGTGCCGAGCGGAGTTCCCCCATCGCGCGAGATGTAGCTGTTCAGCGCCAACAAGTTTGTCGTCTTCCAAGGGTGCAGCGCCGTGGGAAAGCGTTTCGCCACCGGACGAGGGGCAACGATCACCGGCTCCACAAGGTTTTCGCCTGGCTCCGCGGCCACCATCGGCAGCACACGATTGGACCTTGACCATAACTTCAAAGCGTAGGGTTGCTGCGCCGCATTCTTGGCTCCTGCCGGAGCTGGTCGAGACGAAAGAATCAGGTCACCCGTCTGCGTTTCCGCGATGCCGCCGGAGTAGTCGCCAGCCGGAACATTGACCGATACCTCGTGCGCCAGAGGAGAGGTGAACCGGCCGAGCCCGCGCGTACTGGCAAACAGAATGTCGCCACTCGCCGACTGTATTCCGTTCGAGCGCGCATGCCCGTGGTCACAGCGATACGCCTCCACGCCGCTACCGTCCGGATACACGGTATAAATTTCCGGGTACCCGGCGCTCCCCAGAGGGAAACTGGATTCGAAAAGTACCCGGCCGTCGTGGAGCACAGCCGTGGGAAGAAAATCGCCCGGAGCATAAGTCAGCCGCAGCGACTTGCCGCTTCCGTCGAGGGCTGCTACCTCCAGCACAAAGTGGCCACCGGTCTGGCGCGCATACACCATACGTCCGTCCGGCAGGTACATCGGCCGGATCGAGTCTTCCTCGCTGGAAGTCACCTGGCGTGGCCGCCCGCCGCCGAAAGCCACTTCATACACCTGCCATGGATCGCCCAGCTTCTGTTTTCCGGCAAACAGAACCGAGGTGGCATCGAAGTTCAGGCTGGGATCGATCGCGGCGGCAAAGTCGGCAACCAGCGGGTGCGAGTCGTTTCCCTGGGTCACAATAATCGACCCTCCCTGGGGAAACCGCTCTCCACCACCAATCCAGGCCAGCGCAGAATACGAAGAGGTGCGCGCAAACATCAAAACCGTGCCCTTGAGCATGGTATTGCTGGCGCCGATGGCGCCCGGTCTTGCGCTGACCTCGAATGGTAATAAACGCGCCGCCAGCAATGCCGTGCACCCCAGCAGCAGGGCTATCGCTGCGGAGATGGGTGGCTTTCTCACAAGGGGGGCTCCTCCGGCGGCACTCTCTCCGACACGCTGTGGCCGCGAAGCGAAGGCGCACCCTTGGTCTTACAGGAACACGCCATCTGGTTGTCCGGAATGCGAAGGGCACCCGGCATGTGGTTTGCCGGACGGGAAGCAGCGCGTCGGGAATTGCCGCCGGCCATGCCGGCTTCGAAAGCAAAGGTAGAGGAACCGAATTGGAGGGCCGGCTGCATCCACGCCGGCATCAGAACCGAAACCCTGGACCGAACCCCGGCGGCTTCACCGCGATCGACGATTTCGGAAAGTCGCGCAGAATAATAAGGAGAGCAACGCCGAGGAAAGGCGCCTCGGCGCCGAATGCGTGCGCCGTCAGCGGCCGCAGCCTCAGCAGTCTGGATGAACCGTCGATCGGAGTCGATTGCACGGCGGTCGGCCATCCCGATGACGTCGATGCCACCAATTTCGAGGTCGCCAATGGGAACGATGGCGCGACCGCAATTGTCGCCGTTCGCGACAAGATCGAAACCCGAACACCGACCGTTCCATCGAGCGTTCATAAATGCCAACCGGCGATCCTACTCAGTCATTTGCGCCTCGTCATTAGTTCGAACCTACTAGATGGTGCGGCGGTGGCTCTCCATCGTTTGTAACGGCGGCGCAAACAGATTTATGTGATCGTCATCACGTCGCTGCGTTCGCATCGTAGTCGCGTTTTGTTGCCGCGAGTCAGTTGCGACGTTTCGGTCAGTTTCCAGGTAAGGCTGCGATGACCACATGAGGATTGCCACGAAGAGGAAGGTTGTGGCCTTTACCTCCGGGGCGCCAATTGCCAGGTCCGCGACCTCAGCCAACACAACTGCGATGACATCGTCAGGTGAGGTGGTCAACGATGGCTCCTGCGTCAGCGAGAACCCGCTGCCGCAGGGCCGTGGGAGCCAGGATTCTGGCCTTCGGTCCGAAGCCGAGGATTATGAAGCGCGCCTGCTCCTGATTGTCAAATCTGACACTCAGCGTAAGCCAGCCCTGGGGCGGCTGGCCGGTCTTGTACGGTGCTGGCGAAACCTCGCGCCAGGTGCTGAGTGACTGCGCGGCCTGGGGATCGAGCGCGAGGATAACATCGTAATGATTGCGCTGCGCTTGCAGTTCCCGGGTGGATTTTTTCCAGAAGGCGGCGAGATCGAAATTCGCTGGCCGCTTGAAAAGCGTAGCCAGCATCGTCACCGCCTGCATGCGCGAAACACGGAACGTGCGCAAGCCATGGGGCGCTCGGGCAACCAGATACCACGAGTTTCCTTTGGAGACGATGCCGAGCGGATCAACCGTCCGCCGACTTTTTTGACCGTCCGCGCGGGTGTAATCGAAAGCGAGCTTGCAGTCACGCGCAACCGCATCCTGCACGGCTGGAAGCATGGAAAGGTCCTCGTGCGAGACGTACCAGCCGGCGGGATCCACGTACAGTCGTTCGCGCATCGCCCTGGCCTGGTGGCGCATCCGGCCCGGAAGTGCCGCCATCAGTTTGTTCAAGGCGCGTTCGGCGGCGGCGACCAACCGGGGATGGCCGAGGGCGCGGGGCTGGGTCATCAGCAAGGCGCGCAGTTCGGCTTCATCGAGGCCCGGGACCTGGGTGCGCCAGTCGCTTTCGATTTGCCAGCCGCCCTGTCGACCGCGAATTGCAAAGATGGGGATGCCGGCGGCGCTGAGAGTCTCCATATCGCGGTGAATCGTACGCCTGGAAACTTCCAGACGCTCGGAGAGTTCGCGGCCCGTGAGCTGACTATGGGCCTGGAGCAGCAGCAGCGCGGTCAGGAGCCGGTCGGCTTTCACGGAAGGATCTCAGGTTGATCTGAACTTTATTTGTTCGTCCTATCTAAGTATGACAGCCGATGTCATATATGTCTTCGTAAGCTTCACGATGTCGGGCAAAGACGCCTGGCGGAGGAGGATACGGACATGGAGTTGAAGGAACTTTTCCTGAAGCAATTGGAGCGGGAAACAACGGTGACACGCAAGGCAGTGGAGCGTGTACCGGAGGGTCGCAATGACTGGAAGCCCCACGAGAAGTCGATGGCACTGGGGTATCTGGCGGCGCTGGTGGCGACCATGCCAGGATGGGTTGCATTCGTAATCGAACGAGACGAGCTGAACTTCAAGGACTCCTCCAGCGAGGAATTCAAGACGAAGACCTACTCCACCAAAGCGGAGCTACTGACAAAGCTGGAAGAAGGTGCTGCCAGGGCGCGCAGGGCGCTCGAGGGCACGACCGAAGCACATCTGATGAAGCGCTGGCGCTTCGCCATGGGTGATCAGGTGCTCTACGAAGCGCCACGATATGTGGCCTTGCTGGATTCGGTTTTTAGCCACCTGGCGCACCACCGCGGGCAGCTAACGGTATATTTGCGGTTGAACGAGGCAAGCGTTCCTGCCATCTATGGTCCTTCGGCCGATGAACAGCATTGAGATGAACAGCATTAAAAATGGCAAGTCATAGCCTCCCAAGGGGCCAAGCGGGCAATAGAGTTGCGGGATATTCGAATGTACGCGCTCCCGTTCGACTGCGGCTCGGCAACGCCGCCCGCGGACCGCGACTCTATCGATCAACGACATCGCCGGTGCTCAGAGCGTGTTCGCTGAAGGGCACCGGCGAGCAGGGGTCAGCCTGTATTGCGTGCGCTCGGACGGACGCCAGGTCAACCCGAGATGAGATGTGGGTTCGCGCGGCTAAGAGAATAGCGAAATCGCAGGATCGCAGGGCACGGCGCCATCGTCGTCCCGCCCCAAACCTGCTCCCGTCCATCAAGCCCGCATTGCCCGATACCTGGGCATCGGTCTGGCGGGAACAAGTTTAGAGACCGCAGGACCTTCACTTCCGCCTGGAACCGGCCTCGTCCGCGTGCTCCAGAACTTCGATGGCTCGAACCACCTCGTCCGCCACCTGTTCGGCGCTCAGTAGGTCCGTCTGCACGGTCCAGTCGGCCAGCCGATACGCGGATTGCCGAGTCTGTTTCAGGGATCGAATCTGTTCGAGCGGATTTCCGGCGTCAAGCAGAGGGCGGATTGCCCGGGGGTCGGACGTCTTCAGCTGTTGCTGAATTCTGGCGAGCAAAGTCTGTGGCTGAGCTTCGAGACAAATGATCCACCCCTTGCTCGCCATAAAATTCTGATTTTCCGGTTGGACGATGGTGCCCCCGCCGGTGGCAACAACGAACCGGTCCTGGTCGGACGCCGCGCGCAGGGCAGCGGTCTCCCGCCGGCGAAATCCCGCCTCGCCTTCGCGCTCAAATAAAGCCGGAATCGCAGTGCCGCTGCGCTCAACGATAAGGTCGTCGAGATCACAAGCGGGCCAGCGTAGCCTCTCGCCAATCAGCTTAGCGATGGTCGACTTGCCCGACCCACTAAATCCGACAAGATAGATGCCACGTGCCTTTTTCGCCGTCGTCTCCTTGCTCGTCCACAACGTTGCGACTGACTTGAACGATTCCGCCCTGCAAACGAGTCCAATTTACCCTAGCCGGGCGACGCAATTCAGTCAATCCCGTTTGTCGCGTTTGTCGCAGTTGCCCCTTACAGAGGCCTGCAGCAGGCGGCCGCAGTTGCCGGTAGAATTTGTCAGCAGGTCAATTGACCGCGACAACGCTTGTCTACCGCCGATCATCTCCGAATCACCGGCTCCGCTCTCGGACGCTGGGCCCTTGCTCAACTGCAAGACTCGATCGCCGTGGGCATTCTCTGGCTACTCGGCCTGTGGATTCTCGGCGTTCCCTGGTCTCCGCTGTGGGCCCTGCTTGCCGCCACCTTGCAGATCATTCCTCACTTCGGTACCGTTCTCGGGCTGCTCGGACCCGTGCTGGCGGCAACGCTGCACTGGCATGACTGGCAGCATCCGCTTTATGTGGTTATTCTCTACGCCATGATCGTCGTGCTCGACGGACTCCTGCTCCAACCCTACATCATGCGCCGTTTCACAAGGGTGCCGATGTGGGCGTCGATTCTTGCCCCCCTGGTCCTCGGATTGGTGATCCCGTTTTGGGGATTTCTGCTCGCCCCCCCGCTCCTGGCAGTGGTCTATGCTTATCGGGCGCGAGGGTCGGGGAGCCGGTAAAATCGCATTCGCTCCTCACTGGAGCCGGCGCCGACAATTGTGAGAGTGGCATTCCCCCCTTGATCCCGGTCAATTTTCAGAAACAGCTGAGCCATACCCATGGCGGCGCTGTGTCAAGCCGGCAAAGCTGCGGAACGGCGGATGGAGCGTAAAGCCAAATTGTCGCGGTGCCACTTCAGTCCGCGACTACCAGCCCAGCGTCAGCAGAGCCCGGCGGAGCCGCCCATGCCGTTGTGTCAGATGCAGGTAGAGCATCTCATTCGGAGAATCTTTGGCGCGGATGATTTGGAGGAGGGCTTCCTTTTCCGGCCGTGTCCATGTGCCCAATCCCGGCGCCAGCGCCAGAACGAGGGCGAAATTGTCGAAAGCAGCCTTGTCGAGCGGCGGCCACTCCGATGTGCCTATGCCCAGGATGCGTTCGAACGCGCGCCTGGAACGATCGCGCATGCGGATGGCGTCTCCGCCAAACTCGCGCGCCATGCGGGCATTCACTCGCAGGCCAATGTTACGTGTGCTGAAGCTATCCCATGCTTTGGCTTCGCTGCCCGGCAGTTCGTAAAAGACATGACCGGCGGCCAGTCGGCGCAGAGTTCGGGCGGGAGTCCGGTAGTTCGGGTTGGCAGCGATTTTGGCTTCTTCCTTCTCGGCCAGTCGCTCGAGCAAGGCGCGTCCCGGCCTGAAGCCCAGCTTGCGGTAAAACCAGAAGGCACCGGACTCGATCGCTTCTTCGTTATCGTGGCCGAGTTGATAGGGATAGACCGAGACACAGGTAGTGCCCATCAGATGGCACAGACAGCGCAGCACCTGCGCGTAGATCCATCCGGTTTCGCCGCCACGAAAGGTGTAGAAAGTATTGAAGCCGACTTCCATCCACTCGCAGAGACCGATGGCTTCGATGTAATTGATCGGCACGCCATTCTTCAACGTGAGTCCTGCGACGTAGGCGCGCAGGGGCAGGCGGCGATCGGGTGGCAGATTCCAAAGATAGACCGAAACGCCTCGCCCGACATTTGCCCGCACCACCGAGCGCGGATCGCCGAGCGTGGTTCCGTAAAGTTCGCGGTAGCGCACCAGCATGACCTCGCGGGTCAGGTCGACCACCTGTTCGCCCTGCTGGCGGGAAAGCTTTGTCAGTTGCGGTGGACGGCGCGCCAGTTCGCCTTCGAGCGATACCTGGTTTCGATTGATCAAGGGCGTGCCCTGGGCGTCGTTATGGTAGAAGAAGCTGCGAACCCGCTTCCAGTTCCGCGTTCGCGCGATACCAGAGTTCCGAAGATTCCATCGCAAGGGCAGGTGCAGCGATTCGTAAAGTTCGGCTTTTTGCATAGGCGCCAGCGGCAAAGCGGCGAAACGCTCGACCAGCCATGCAGGATCGGAGTCCTTCCTGCCGGCGGCGGTTTCGAGCCATCGCCGCCAAGGCGTGTCGGCCTCTACGTTTGCGTCGTCTTCGAGCAAGGGCATGAAGCGAGGGCCGACGTTGCCCAGTTCGCGTCCCGGTTCATACTTCTCCCAGGCGATTTCCACTTCGCCCGGCATGCGCTGGATGAGCCAGCTTGCGACATCGAAGCTGAGCGTGTCTTCCATGAGCGTGCCGGCAATGCCGGAGACCTCGGTGGGATCGAAGTCGCCCATTTTGGCGCCTGCTTTGCGTAATGCTTCCACTTTCCTGTGGAAGCCATTGAGCAAGCCTTCGATGGCGCGAACCAAGGCTGGTGTTTGCGGAAAGGCTCGCAAAAAAAGCAGCGTCTCATGGAAGCGGATCAGAGAAGCGGGATCGGGAAAGCGCGCCGTCTCGAGCCTCGAGAGCAGTTCCGCGATGCGGGTCGCTTCCGGATAGCCGAAGCGGTAGCGGCAGGCTTCAAGCCGGGCGAGTTGTCGATCGAGAGCGTTCGCGGCCATCGCAGATTCCCCACAAGGGTACCGCATTCGCGGCCGATTGAGGGTTCGCACCGCGATCGGGCCTGCGCATGCCGTGTCCCGGAGTCCGGGGAGCGGTAAAGGACCAACCGAGAGGGCCCCATGCTATAATCTCCATTCGCCTGAACGTTTTAGGTCGAGGCTGATCCTGTGATTTCCTCCGCGGGCGGATCCACAATTCCGAGAAACGGCGCAATTCAAGTTCTCGTTTTATAAAAGATCAGAGATGAGGTAGAGCTATGTCCGGCCATTCGAAATGGGCAACAATCAAGCATAAAAAGGGTGCGCTTGATGCAAAGCGCGGCAAGATCTTTACCCGTCTCATCAAGGAAATCGCGATGGCTGCCAAGTCGGGCGGCGACCCCGATATGAATCCGCGTCTGCGGACGGCGATTCTGGCGGCCAAATCCGAGAACATGCCGGCGGACAACATCAAGCGCGCTATCCAGCGCGGCACCGGCGAACTGCCCGGCGCAACCTACGAAGAGTTTATTCTTGAGGGTTACGGCCCAGGCGGCGTGGCTTTGCTGGCAGAGATCTCGACCGACAACCGCAATCGCACCGTGAGCGAAATCCGGCACGTGTTCGGCAAGAATAACGGCAACATGGCTGAGGCAGGCGCGGTTTCGTGGATGTTCCACAAGAAGGGCGACATCGTCGTTTCCAAGTCGGCTGCCAAGGAAGACGATCTGATGAACATCATCCTCGAAGCCGGCGGCGAAGATCTAAAGGATGAAGGCGAGAACTGGGAAATCCTGACCGAGCCCTCTGCCTACGAAGTTGTGCTTGAGGCCGTGAAGAAGGCTGGCATCACCCCCGCCTCGTCCAGCGTGAGCATGGTTCCGGACACCTATATCAAGCTGGAAGGGCAACAGGCGGCGCAGATGATTCGTTTGCTCGAAGCACTCGAAGATAGCGACGATGTCCAGAACGTGCACGCCAACTTCGATATCGACGAGAAAACGCTGGAAGAAGTTGCCGGTTGACCGGATCACGTCGACCGATCATCGGGCCGTCGGGTCCCCTAATTCGAAAAACCATCCCGGTTCGGAGTCTCGATTCTGGAAACTCAACCGGTCGATCGAGCCGGTGGCGCTTGGCTTTTGCTCGCGCCCGATTGCTTGGCTGGTGTTTCCCAGTTTTCAACACCGCTGAGGAAAAGTTTGTGGAAAAGCGGATCCTTACGCTTGTAACCTTCTGTTAATACATTGCGTTCAACACTCTGCACTGCATCGGGTGCTTGCTGTATTGACTCTGCGCAAGGCTTGATCCTCCGTGAAGACACGCCTCGACAAGTTGCTGGTAGACCGCGGGTTGACACCATCGCGCGAGCGCGCGCAGGCCCTCATCCTGGCGGGAAAAGTTCTGGTCAATGAGCAGAAGATCGCAAAGGCGGGGGCGTCGATCGATTCCTGCTCCAGGCTGCGACTGCTGGGCGAAGATCTCCGCTATGTCAGCCGAGGCGGACTCAAACTGGAGAGGGCTCTGGAGTACTGGCAGATTAATCTGCAAGGCAGGGTCTGTCTCGACATCGGAGCATCCACCGGAGGGTTCAGCGACTGCATGTTGCAGCGGGGTGCTGCCAAAGTGATTGCCGTCGATACCGGCTACGGTCAAATGGATTTCGGATTGCGTAACGATCCGCGCATGCGGCTGCTGGAGAGAACCAACGCCCGCTATCTCGAACCGGGCGCCCTTGGCGAGGCGGTCGACTTTGTTGCCATGGATGTGTCCTTTATCTCGGCAACGCTGGTGTTGCCGGCGGTCTTCGCGGCCGTGCTCGGTTGTGACGCGCCTGGCGAAAGCGTTCGCCAGATCGTGGTGCTCGTCAAGCCACAGTTCGAAGCGGGCAGGGAATTGGTGGGCAAAGGCGGAATTGTGCGCGACGAATCGGCGCAACGAGCGGCCGTCGCTCGCGTCGAAGCGGCGTTGGCGGCACTTGGATGCACTCGCCCCGAGCGCATCGAGTCTCCCATTCTCGGCGGAGGAGGCAATCGCGAATTTCTGTTGCGGGCCGAGTTTCCCCGGACGGTCATCGATTGATTCTGTACAATCGAAAGCTTGATGCTCGAGAAAATGCGCGAAAACATGTCTGACGCTTCTCCCAGTTCGGCGCGCCATAAGACGGTTGCCATCATTTCGAAACCGGACCGTCCCGAACTCCGCCAGTTGCTCCCCACGCTCGAAAAGTGGCTGCAGGAGCGCGGCTACCTGGTGGAAGTGGACGAGGAGAGCGCGGCTTATTTTTCGGCCACCGCCAGCATGCCGCGCGGCGAACTCGCCGCGCATTCGCCGGAGCTGGCTTTGGTGCTGGGCGGCGACGGCACGCTGCTTTCCGCGGCGCGCGCGGTGGCAAAAGCCGGAACTCTAATTCTGGGGATCAACCTCGGCACCCTCGGCTTTCTCACGGAACTGGCGCTGGCCGATCTCTACCCCGCGCTCGAAGCCGTTGCCCGGGGCGAATACGCGGTGGAGAGCCGTTCCATGTTGCGTTGCTCGCTCGTTCGCGGCGGCAATGTGGTCGCCGTTCACCACGCACTGAACGACGTGGTGGTGAGCAAGAGCGCCATAGCCCGGCTGAACTACTTCGAGCTGTCGGTGGACGGCGAGTTCGTTTCCAACTACAAGGCAGATGGCCTGATCATTGCGACTCCGACCGGGTCCACCGCATATTCGCTCGGAGCCGGCGGGCCGATCCTGAAGCCGGATGTGAACGCCTTCGTGATCACTCCCGTTTCGCCCCACGGGTTGACACACCGCCCGGTGGTGGTGCGCGATTCGGTGGAAATCGAAATTCACGTCAAGACCGGACAGGAGGAAGCGTACCTCAGTCTGGATGGACAGGTCGGAATGCCGGTGCGAGATGGTGACGTCGCGCGCTGCGCTAAAGCGGAGCACCCTGCCCGGCTGATGCGCTTTCACAAAACATTTTTCGAGGTGCTCGCCACCAAGCTGAAGTGGGGAGAACGCTGACGACCAGGTGTTTGAACCGGGGCAAGGAATTCATGGAGAGGCGCGGCGTTGTCCGCCGGATCGTCGCCAGAGATCGGAGATGCGGCAGGCCGTGCCACTACGGCGGTCGTTTTCTGCCAGAAACGCATGAAAAAATGTTTCCTCGCGATCGCTGGGTTTCTCGCTTGCGGGATTTGTCTGCGTGGGCAAGCCAGGCCCGCCGCCGACCTCATCATCCAGAATGCGCACATCTGGACGGTCGATCCGGCGCGACCCGAAGCCGATGCGGTTGCCATTTTGGGCGACCGCATTGTTGCCGTCGGACGAAGCCAGCAACTGAGCGCATGGCGCGGGCCCCATACCCACATGCTCGATGCCCAAGGCAAGCTCCTGTTGCCCGGATTCAACGACGCTCACGTGCACTTCACCGACGGCGGCGCGCAACTCGATAACGTCGAACTCAACGACGCCACCAGCAAACAGGAATTTGCCCGCCGCATTGGCGAACGCGCCCGGAACACGGTCAAGGGTGCGTGGCTCGTCGGTGGCGATTGGGACGAAACCAAGTGGACTCCAGCCGAGCTCCCGACCAAAGAGCTGATCGACTCTCTGACGCCTGAGACTCCGGTGGCGGTGGGTCGCTACGACGGCCACATGGTCCTGGCAAACTCGCTGGCCTTAAAGCTGGCCGGGATCACCGCACAGACCCCCGATCCGCCGGGCGGAGTCATCGTCCGCGATGGGCAGGGAAATCCGACCGGCGCTCTGAAGGACGCGGCGCAGGATCTGCTGCAGAAAGCCATTCCGCCCCTCACCCACGATCAGCGCCGCTCTGCCATTGAGCGCGCGCTTCGCCATGCGGCGTCGCTTGGCGTGACCAGCGTGCAGCACATGAATCCCGACTATGCCGACATTGCGATTTATTCCGAACTGCTCGATGAAGGTCGACTGACCACGCGCATCTACGCCGCGCCGCTGATTACGCAGGTTGACGATCAGGTAAAGATCGGCATACGGCGGGCGTTTGGCGGGCCGTATCTGCGCATCGGCGCCGTGAAGGCCTACGCCGACGGCTCGCTCGGCTCGGCAACCGCGTATTTCTTTGCGCCCTTCACAGACCAGCCCGGCAATCGCGGGCTGCTATCGGACGAGATGCATCCCATCTCCCTGATGCAGGATCGCATGATGCGCGCCGACGCCTCCGGCTTGCAGCTTTGCACCCATGCCATCGGGGACGCTGGAATTTCGGCGATCCTCGACATCTATGCCGCCATTGAAGAGCAGCACGGCCGCCGTGATCGCCGCTGGCGGATTGAGCACGCACAACACATGGCGGCCAAAGACTTCGACCGCTTCGCGCTTTTGCATGTCATCGCGTCCGTGCAGCCCTATCACGCCATCGACGACGGCCGCTGGGCCGAAGGCCGCATCGGACACGACCGCGCCACCCGCACCTACGCCTTCCGCACCCTCCTCGACCATGGGGTTCGCCTCGCATTGGGGACCGATTGGGATGTCGCGCCGCTCGACCCGATGCTCACTCTGTATGCCGCCACCACCCGCGCCACACTCGATGGTAAGAATCCGAAGGGATGGTTTCCCGAGCAGAAGTTGTCGATCCGAGAGGCAGTCGAAGCCTACACCATGGGCTCGGCGTATGCCGAATTTCAGGAGCAGGAAAAAGGCTCGATTACTGCCGGCAAACTCGCCGACCTGGTCTTGCTGAGCGACGATGTGCTCAGCATCGATCCCGCGAAGATCCGCGAGGTCAAGGTGGTTAAGACCTGGGTCGGGGGCAGACTGACATACGACGCGGCAGGCCGCTCGGAATTGCGAGTGAAATTGTGGTGAGTGGAAATCATCCAGGCCTGGTCGAACACAGCTTCGATGCCGGGGACGTGCACCTGAATTATGCCGAGGGTCCTCCGAACGGCCCTCCGCTCGTGCTGTTGCATGGACTGGGACGGCGCTGGCAGGTCTTTCTGCCGATCATTCCGGCGCTGAGCATGCGCTGGCACATTTTCGCCCCGGACCTGCGCGGACATGGAAGGTCTTCCCACTTGGCCCGCGGATACCATGGCTCGCAGTATTCGGAGGACATCATCGGTCTGCTGCGGGAGAAGGTTTCGGCGCCGGCGGTGCTCTTTGGCCATTCGCTGGGCGGAATGTTGGCCATGTCGGTCGCCTCGCATCATCCGGAATTGATGCGGGCCCTGATCTTGGGCGATAACATGATCGTTGTTCATCAGCTGAGCCACCCGATGTACGCGGCGCTGTTCACGGGGTTGCGCGATCTGGCGCGGATCGGCGGCTCACTGGAGCAGATTGCCGACGGCATTGGCAAAATACCGCTGCCTTCCGAGGGCGGCAAATTGGTAACCATTCGCGAATTTCCCGGCAACGATGAAGCTTACCTGCTCTCCTGGGCCCGCTGCGTGCAACAGGTCGACCCCGACGCCTACGAAATGACGCTCGATGGCTCCTCGCTCGAAGGTTGGGATGGCGAAACGGCACTGCGCCGAATCGTGTGCCCAACGCTGCTGCTGCAAGCCAGCCAGGAACTGGGAGGTCTCATGTCCGACGCCGACGTGGCATTGGCCACGCGCCGGTTATCCCACCACGCGCACGTGAAGTTCCGCAATCTCGGCCACGCGCTGTTTATCCAGCAGCCCGAGCCGGTGCTGCGGGCGGTGACTAATTTTTTGGAATCGCTGTAGAGCTCGGTGGGGAATGGGCGACTGCCGGCTCGGCCGCGGGGCAGACCTCCGACACTCCTGCTAAAGCTTCTCCAGCCGCAACTGGTCCTGCAGGGTTTCGCGTTTGCGGATCAGTCTGGTACGAGCGCCGTCCGCCAGCACTTCCGCCGCGCGTCCACGCGTGTTGTAGTTCGATCCCAGCACCATCCCGTAAGCGCCCACGTCGAGAACGGCCAGCAGCTCACCCTCCTCAATTACGGGAAGCTTTCTGTCGCGCGCGAGAAAATCGCCGGTCTCGCAGACGGGGCCGACCACATCCGTGATTTCGGTCGGGCGCGAAGTCGCGCTCACCGGAACAATTTCGTGGTACGCCCCATAGAGGGAGGGGCGGAGCAGATCGTTCATTGCCGCATCGACAATCAGAAAGCGCTTGCGATGATTGGTCTTCCGGTAGAGAACGCGGGTCAGCAACACGCCCGCTGCCCCCACGATCGATCGCCCCGGCTCGAGCAGCAGATGCAACTCGAGCCCGCGCAGTGGACCGAGCACGGCCCGCGCGTAGGCCGCAATCTGTTGTTCGAAACGATCCTGGGTGTGCTCATAGGAAATTCCCAAACCGCCCCCGGCGTCGAGGTAGCGGATGTCGTGACCCTGTTTGCGGAGCTCGTCGACCAGATCGGCCACGCGCCGGAGCGCTTCCTGAAACGAGCCGACGTCGGTAATCTGGGAGCCGATGTGCACGCTGACTCCAGCCACGGTCAGATAGGGCTGCCTGGCGGCCTGCGCATAAAGGGTCTGCGCCTCGTGAATGGGCACGCCGAACTTGTGCTGATGCAATCCGGTCGAGATATAGGGATGAGTCTTTGCGGAGACGTCCGGATTGACTCTCACCGCCACCGCCGCCCGCTTTTTCAGTCGCCTGGCGGTGGCCGAAAGCAGCTTCAATTCCGACGCGCTTTCCAGGTTGAATAGCAGGATGCCCGAGCGCAAGGCAAAGTCGATTTCCGCCTCGCTCTTGCCCACACCGGAGAAAACGACATGGCGCGCTGCCTGGCGGTTCACTCGCAAGACGCGCTGCAGTTCGCCGCCCGAGACCACGTCGAAGCCGCCACCCTGGTCGGCGACCAAACGCAGAATCGCCAGCGTCGAATTGGCTTTGACCGAATAACAGAGCGTGTGCGGGTGGGAAGCGAAGGCGCGAGCGAAAGCCTGCAGGCGGGTGCGGATCGCGGCTGCGGAATAGACGTAGAGCGGAGTTCCGTAGCGACTGGCGAGACGATGGAGCGAGGCAGACTCGCAGTACAGTTCGCCGGCCGTCCGGCCCGAACTCGGAGCACGATAGTACAGCCCGGGCGGGCGCAGCGCGGACGATTGGCGCGTACGCGTCACTTGCGTTTGCTCGACCCCGGTTTCACTTTGATGGCGACCACCGTCTGGTCGTCGAAGGCATCCGCGCCGGCCGCATGATCGGTCACCGCCTTGAAAATTTCGTTGACCACGCAGTCCGCCGATTTTGTAGCGCATCCGGCAATGATGGCCTCGACGCGCTCTTGTCCGAAAGACTGGCCATGGCGGTTGCGCGCGTCGAGAATGCCGTCGCTGTAGAACACGAATAAATCGCCGGGCTTGGCCTTGAACTTGAATTCGTCATAATCGGCCTCGTCGAACAGTCCGAGCGGCAACCCGGTCGCTTCGATCACTTCGATTTTACCGTCGTGATAGTAAATTGGCCTCGGCAAACCCGAATTCGCAACCAGGAGCGTCCGCTGCTCGTCATCCCACACCGCGTAAATGATGGAAACAAACTGGGCTGCAATTCGGCGTTCCGCCAGCGACAGATTCACCGCGGAGAGCATCTCCGCCGGCCCCGGCTCAATCGGAGCATGCGAGCGCAGAATGCCGCTCACGAGCGCGGCATAAATGGCCGCCGGAGCGCCCTTGCCGCTCACGTCTCCGATCGCAATGCCGAGGCGCGACAGCGAATACGGAACGAAATCATAGAGATCACCGCCGATCGCACGAGCGGGAACGAACTTTGCTTCGACCTCCAGATGGTGCAATTTCGGCAGAGAATGCGGAAGCAGGCGGAACTGCAGTTCTCGCGCCAGGGCGAGATCGTGTTCCAATCTCCGTTCTTGCCGGGCCACCTGTTCGTAGAGGCGAGCATTTTCAATGGCGATGGCCAGTTGTGCCGCCAGTGTGGTCAGGGTCCGCTTGTGATCTTCGGTGAAATAGCCGCGTTTGGTATGCTCCAGATCGAGAATCCCGATGACCTTTTCCTGATAAATCAGCGGCACCGCCAATTCCGACCGGGTCTCGGGATTGGTCGCGATGTAGCGAGCGTTTTTGGCGACGTCCGGCACCAGCACGGCTTCCTTGGCTTGTGCCGCATAGCCCACGACGCCGCGGCCGAGCGGGATGTCGTGCTTCAGATGGAGTCTTTCCTCGAAGCGCTGCGAAAATCGGTGTTGCAGTTTTTCACCCGTCGGGTCCACCAGAAGAATGCTGAACATCTGATAGTCGATCAGCCGGTTGAGCAACTCGGCAACCCGCTTGAGCAGTTCGTCGAGGTTCAGAATCGACGTCAGCTCGCGGGCAATTTCGTTGAGCAACAGCAGGGTGCGAGCCTGGCGGGTGACGCGCGTGTGCAGGCGCGCGTTCTCGATGCCCACCGCCATGCGCGAGGCGATGAGCGTCAGCAGCCGTTTGTGCTCTTCGGTGAAATAGTTTTTTTGGCGGGCCTCGATGTCAATCACGCCGATCAGCCGGTTCTTGACGATCAAGGGGATGGCCAGCTCCGAATGAACGTTGGGCAAGGCCTCGATGTAAAAATCCTCCTGCGTGGCATCCGCGACCAGGACCGCTTGCCGGGTCTCCGCCGCGCGTCCCGTGACACCCTGGCCTACTCTTACGCGCAGGCGGTCGGCCACCCCGGGGGGATAGCCGACATTGAAACGAACATACAGTTCCTGCCGCTGTTCGTTGAGCAGCAGGATGGCGAAGATTTCGTAGTCAATGACCTTGCGTACCACTTCCGCCACCCGCCGCAGGGTCGTTTCCAAGTCGAGCGTGGTGTTGACCACGTCGGCCACTTCGAGCAGAAGGGGTTCCACCTCGGAAGTGAGTTCGGTCGGCTCGGCGGTCGGTTTCACAGGCATCATCATAGCAGCCGGTCCGAGCCGCCCTCCGACAGCCAGACGGGTTCGGTGCCCGTCACGGCTCAGGTTTCCGACGGGCCCGGTTCCGGGTTTTCCAGAACGCAGACGTCAGGAAGATTGCGGTACCGCTCCGCATAATCCAGACCATAGCCCACCACGTAGGCGTCGGGAATTGTGAAGCCGATATATTGCGCCTCGATCGGCTGCTTGCGGCGGGAGGGCTTGTCGAGCAAGGCGGCGATGCGCAGGGACCTCGGCTGATGGGCCCGCACCAGTTTCGAAATGTAGTTCAGGGTCAGGCCGGTGTCCAGAATGTCTTCGACCAGAATTACGTTGCGGTCCGCCATCGAGCTGTCCATGTCTTTGGTCAGGCGGACCTCACCGAGGGAATCCCAGGCGGCGTGGCCGGCGGGATCCTCTTTGACGGTGGGACGGTTTCCGTAGCTCGAAACTCCGATGAAATCGAAGGTCGCATCGAGCGGAATCTGACGCGCGAGGTCGCCGAGGAAAATGGCCGCTCCTTTGAGCACCCCGACCAAAACAACGGATTGGCCCTCGAAATCACGGGCAATCTCTTTTCCGAGTTCGGCGACTCGCTGGTGAATGGCTTCGCGGGAGAGCAAAACTTTAAGGTCAGGCATTGACGACAATCTTATACACGAGTTCGGGCGCAACCGGAAAGCGATAAATTCAGCGGCTGGCCTCGCAGGTCGACGCCGCGGTCATTGCGCGCTGCTCTCCAAGTCACTAAAATGCTCCTTCGCGGTTTCGCGAGGAGCGTTTTGTGAATCTGAAAGGCATCGAGCTCACCTGGCTTGGCCACTCCACCTTCCGCATCCTGACCCCGGAAGGCAAGACCCTTTATGTCGATCCCTGGATCGCGGGCAATCCGGCGTGTCCGGAGCGCGAGAAAAGCGTTACCAAGGCCGACGTGCTGCTTTGCACACACGGGCATGGCGACCACATCGGAGACGCGGTGGAAGTGGGCAAGAGACTGAATCCGGTCGCAGTCGGGATCTTTGAGCTTTGCCTGTGGCTGCAGAAAAAAGGGGTCAAGGAGATCGCCCCTATGAACAAGGGAGGCACGCAAACCGTCGCCGGCGTGCAGATTACCATGGTTCACGCCGTGCATTCCTGCGGTATTCAGGACGGGGATCAGATCATCTACGGCGGCGAGGCTTGCGGCTACGTGCTCGAGTTCTCGAACGGAGTCAAGCTCTACCACGCGGGTGATACCGCTGTTTTCGGCGATATGGCCATCATCCGCGATCTCTACGCGCCCAAGATCGCCCTGTTGCCGATCGGCGACCATTTCACCATGTCGCCGCGCGAGGCCGCTTACGCCTGTAGACTCTTGCAGCCGGAAACCGTCATTCCGATGCACTTCGCAACCTTCCCGATGCTAACCGGGCGGCCGGGTGAGCTCGCGAAACTGGTGCCGGATATCGAGATACGGGAACTGAAACCTGGCGAAACCGTCTGATCGGTTCGCCGCCATGGATCCGCATGGCGAGGAGAGATATGAACGACCCGTCCGCACACCCTGAATGGCGCATGGGGGGCATTACTGTCCCGGAAGTGGACGACTATCTCTACAACATGCTTGCTCCCCGCGACGAGGTGCTGGCCGACATGGAAGCGGACGCCGCCAAGAACGGTTACGCGATTGTGGGCCCCGCGGTTGCCGGCGTGCTCTATCAGTTGGCCGTCATCAGTCGGGCCAAGAAAATCTTCGAGATGGGCTCGGCCATTGGCTATTCCACCATCTGGTGGGCGCGGGCGGTGGGCGAAGGCGGCCGCGTCATCTATACCGATGGCGACCCCAAGCGCGCCGAAAAGGCCCGCCGCTACTTCGATCGCGCCGGGGTAACGCCGCGCATCACGATTTGCGTGGGCGACGCGCTGGAATTCCTTTCGGAGGAAAAGGAACAATACGACATCATCTTCAACGACGTCGACAAGACCGATTACCCGCGCGTCTTTCGGCTGGCCCTTCCTCGCCTGAAAAGTGGTGGCCTTTTCATCAGCGACAACGTCTTGTGGAGCGGCAAGCTCGGCAAACCCAACCCCGATGCGCAAACCAAAGCGATTCTCGAATTCAACAACCTGATCTGCGATGCAAAGGATTTGTTTACCACCATCCTGCCTATTCGCGACGGGGTTGCGGTTTGCCTCAAGAAGTAGCGAGGCCGTGCGCCCCTCGCGGTGCTAGAATGCTTAGTTTCCCTCATGGCCATGAAACCGCTGACGCCTTCCCCTGTCGAACAGATTCCAGAAACGCTGCCGCGCACACAGGCCCATGCGCGGCCCGACTCTTCGGCCGATGTCCTGGTCGTCGGAGCAGGTCCGACCGGTATGGCCTGCGCGATCGAGGCCCAGAAGGCAGGCTTCAAAGCCATCGTCGTCGACAAAGGATGCCTCGTCAACTCGCTGTATCACTATCCGACCAACATGGTCTTTTTCACCACTCCCGAGTTGCTCGAAATCGGCGACGTCCCGTTCACCACCGCTTCGGCCAAGCCCAATCGCTTGGAAGCGCTCGAATACTATCGCCGTGTCGCCGAACACCATCATTTGCACATTCGACAGTACGAATGGGTCAAGACCGTGACCGGCGAGGACGGCAACTTCCGCGTCACCACCACCGACCGGCACAGCGCCATTCACGACTACCGCGCGCGCAAGATCGTCATTGCCACCGGCTACTATGATCTCGCCAACCCGATCAATGTCCCGGGCGAAGACCTCGAGAAGGTTTTCCATTACTATCGCGAGCCGCATCCCTATTTCGACACCGACGTGGTGGTCATCGGCGGTAAGAACTCCGCCGCCGAAGCGGCGTTGGATTTATGGCGCCACGGCGCGCGCGTCACCCTGGTCCATCGCGGATCGCAAATTCACAATCACGTCAAATATTGGGTGCGGCCCGACATTGAAAATCGCATCAAGGCGTGTGAAATCGACGCCTATTTCAATAGTTCGGTGACCGAGATCGGCGGCGACTACGTGGCCCTGCGAACTCCGTCCGGGCCGGTTCGCCTGAAAAACGACTTTGTGTTTGCCCTTACCGGCTACCATCCCGATTACGATTTCCTGCGCAGCGTCGGCATCGAACTCTCCGACGAGCAGATGCGCCCGGTTTGCGACCCGGAGTGCCTGGAATCGAACGTTCCGGGAATTTATGTCGCGGGCGTGATTGTCGCGGGCTCAAGGACGAATGAGATTTTCATTGAGAATGGCCGCTTTCACGGCAAGGTGATCGCCGCCCACCTCCAGGAAAAACTCGGCGGCGGCAATCCGAATTTTCCTCTTGACGCCACTTAACGCGTAACCGTATAGTTACGCGTTATGCGGAATCGATCGGTTACGTATTCAGCGGAGGCTGCCTTTCACGCCTTGGCCGATCCCACCCGGCGCGCGGTTCTCGACTTGCTGCGCCACGGCTCCCAGCCTGCGGGGCAAATTGCACGGGCCTTTCCCGTCTCGCGGCCGGCAATTTCCAAGCATCTGCGCCAACTGCGGGAAGCGCGTCTGGTGGTGGAATCCCGCCGTGGACGCCATCGCGTTTACCAGCTCAATGCCGAGCCGCTCGAAGCCGTGGATCGCTGGCTTGCACAATACCGGCAGTTTTGGAAGATGAATCTGGGCAACCTGAAGTCGTTTGTCGAACGAGAGTACGCCCGCGAACTGGGCGAGGCCGCAAGCAAAGGGCGAAAGCAACCCAAATCAAGCTGAGGAGAATTCCATGAAGCTAGGCACAATCGCCGTCGTCGCTGTCGCTTTCCTCGTCGTTCTCTCCGCCACCGGGGTGATGGCCGAGTCGGACGCGCACAGAACCTTCGACCAACTCAAAGGCATGGAAGGAAGCTGGGCCGGGAAAAACTCCCAGGGGCAGCCGATCGAAGTGACCTTTCGCATGACCGCAGGCGGTTCGGCGCTCATGAGCGAGATTCACGGCCATGGTCCGGAAAACATGGTCACCATGTTTCATATGGACGGCGACCGGCTTCTGATGACCCACTATTGCGGAGCCGGTAACCAGCCGCGGATGAAGGTCGTAGCCTGGGACGCGAAATCGGTGAGCTTCGAATTTTTCGACGGCACCAACATTGGCCCGGGCGACGGACATATGCAGCACGTGACCTTCACCCAGACCGACGCCGATCATCATACCGAGGAATGGATCTTCCTCGATCACGGCAAGGAGCTGAAGGAAGTGTTCGCGCTGGAGCGGGCGAAGTAACGGAGGAAAAGGCCCGCATCTTGATCTCTTCTGGAGGGCGCCGCCAGGTCGCCGTCCGCCAATATCGCAACACTTCCAAGTGGGTCGGAGGCGCGTCATGGCGAAAGCAGTTGATCCCGAGCTGGATGTGGTGATCGCGGAGATCGAGATCGCGGCGCCTGCCGAACGCGTCTTCCGCGCGCTCACCGAGTCCGATCAGCTGCTGCGCTGGTTCACGGACGCCAGCTGTCCGGTGAAATTTTGGCACATGGATGCGCGGCTGGGCGGCAAATACAGCTATGCCACCCAGCCCGGCGACTTCGCGGTCAATGGCGTCCGCGAGTTCGAGTGCCATGGCGAGATCTTGGAATGGGATCCGCCGCGCCTGCTGGTCTATACCTGGATGGGCAACTGGCATCTTGATCCGAACAAAGCCACCATCGTGCGTTGGGAACTTACGCCCCTTGCGTTGGGCACGCAGGTGAAAGTGACGCACAGCGGTCTCGCCGGTGACCCCGAGGCGCGCAAGGACTACAGCGGTGGCTGGCTCGGCGTGGTCGACAAGCTCAAACAATTCGCGGAAACCGGAACGGCGCAAACCATCATGGCGACTGCCACTGTCTCTCACGACAGGGAGGCGATTCAAGCCGAGGTTCATATCGCGGCCCCCCCGGAGCGCGTGTTTCAGGCCCTTACCGATCCGCGGCAGCTGCTGCAGTGGTGGGGACAGAAGGGAACCTACCATCCCACGGCGTGGCAAGGCGACGTCCGCCCTGGAGGGCGGTGGCGGTCGGACGGCGTAAGCGATGTCGATGGCAAGCCCTATCATGTCGGCGGTGAATACGTAGAACTAGATCCGCCGCGACTTGTCTCCTACACCTGGGTAGCGAGTTGGTCGGGTCCCCTGCAAACGCTGGTGCGCTGGGAACTGGAGCCTGCGGCCGACGGCACGCGGGTCCGCCTCTGCCACAGTGGCTTTGGCAAAGCGCCTGCGGCGGCGCAGGATCACTATCAAGGCTGGCAGCGGGTTATCGCATGGATGCAGGCCTTTGTAGAGCATGGAGAGACGGTGGCGACGCGTCCGGCGATAATTCCCGCCCCGCGCACCTAGGCGAGGTCACCTTTTCCGGCGCGATGTCAGCAGCAGAAATACAGTGAAGCGCAGGCTCCGGCGAGCGCCACCAGCCTGGGCAGCAGCGGAATCGGTGGATCGAGAGCCATCAGGCACGCGGCGCCCCAGGAAACGATCATCGACACGTCCAGCAGGGACAACGGCATCGGCATCCACCGAGCCATGCCGAAGGTGGGGAGAAAAATCAGCATGATGACGATGGCCAGGTCCGAACTCCCGGTTTTGCGCATCAGCCAGCGAGCCGCGAGCACGGATGCACAAAACGCGAGCGCGGGAATCTGGCGCGCCAGCAGAGACAGGTGCAGGGGCGCCGCGTCGAGATGGGCGCGACCGATGGTCCAGTCCACGGGGACAAGTCCTTCGGCCGCCAGGGCGCGCAAAAGGAACACGGCGAGCGTGCAGAGCAAAACTGGCGTGAGCAGCAGAAGCAAGGAATTTACGATGCCATCCGCGGGCCGGTGGTCGTCGTAGAAGACCGCCAACGCGAGCAGGGCGCAGCAGATCAGAAGCGGAGGTTTGGCCAAGATGCCGATCGAAAGCAGCAAGGCTGCGGTGGCGAGCGATCGAAGTCCTGCGTCGCGGTCGTGCAGTTCAAACACCCAGAGCATGGCGTAGGTAAATGCTGCGCCGCCGAGCGCGCCTTGCCACACCGCGACATCGGCCCGCGGGTGATGCCAAAGCCAAACCAGGGACTGGGCGGCGAGCAGAGAAGAGAACAAAACGCTCCACCTGCCCGGCAGTTCTCTGCTGCTCAGATGCCACCACCAGAAACTGGAGGCGAGCAGGAGAAGAATCAATGCCGTAGCCGACCCGACCCAGGTGCCGAGATGGTGGCGCCCGTAGACCAGGCCGACGGACAGCAGCAGACAGGCGATGACTGCGACAATCTGCCAGCGGCGCGAAGCGCTACTGCTGGGCGTCAGAATGGCTGAGCTCGGCGTGAGTGTATTTGCTGATGCCATGAACGGTCTTCTCCCAATAGAACGGCTTGGTGATGAGCTGCCAAAGTCCCTTGTAGGCGGCGACCGATTGCAGAAGCCAATATCCCGGCACCGTGAGGGCATACGGCAGAAGTGCGGGAAAACGGCGCTTGGCCACCGCCAGCATGGAAAGGTAAATCAGGCAGCTGTTGCCGACGATCAGATTGGCCATGCTGATCAGCAGTACCGGTGCCGGGAACAACGAGTGCATCATGTTGCTTCGGGTAAACAGCCACACGATAAATGGAATGACGAGGAAGGGATAACTGAGACCGGAGAGAATGCATCCCCCGACAAACAACTGGAAGGAACAAAAACCTCTCCAGCCTACATTCCGGAACAGGGTAACGGGATGCCGCATGTTGACCAGCCAGGTTTGGATGTAACCCTTGATCCAGCGCGAACGCTGGCGAATCCAGTTTCCGAGATGCGAGTTTGCTTCCTCGTAAGTAACCGAGTTCACCACGCCCACGTGATAACCGAGCGCGGCAAAACGCAGGCCGAGGTCGGCATCCTCGGTGACGTTGAAAGGATCCCATGCGCCAACCTGGCGGAGCTTGGCGAGATCGAAGTGGTTTGACGTTCCGCCGAGGGGGATCGGTACCCGAAGTTCATCGAGAGCAGGGAGGAACATGTCGAACCACAGCGAGTATTCCAGAGTGAACATGCGGGTCAACCAGTTTTCCTCGGCATTGAAGTAATTCAGGTGTGCCTGGATACAGGCGGCCTGGCTGCCAAGTTTACGAAAGCCGACAACTACTTTCTTGAGCTGGTCGGGCTCGGGCTTGTCCTCGGCATCGTAGATGGTCAGGTATTGGCCGCGCGCCAGGCGCAGCGCATAGTTACAAGCCTTGGGCTTGGTTCTGGGCTGAGACGCGGGCACGCGCACAATCTCGAAATTCGCGGAAAGGCCGAGCGATTTCGCGGCCTCGATCGTCTCGTGATCGTCCTCCTCAAGCACCAGCTTGATGTCCAGCTTGGACTGCGGGTAATCCATGCGCTTGAGGGCAGCGACCAGGATGGGCAGCACGGTCGGCTCCTTGTACATGGGAACGAGTACGGTATAGAGGGGAAGATCGGCATCGTGGAGCGCCGCCACCTCGTCCGGGGTGATGGCCATGCCGATGTTTTCTTCGCAACTCAACCAGCAGAGCAGGGTGCGGAACGCGAAGGAGAAAAACAGGGCGGCATTGACGAGGGTGTTCAGAACGATGGCAAACGGCAGCGGAAACATCCGCAGCGAAATTCCGGCAAAAACGAGCAAACCGGCCAGCCACCAGGTTTGCGCACGCGTGATTACCGTGCGCGCCGAATGTTCGGGACTGAACTCCGCCAGACTGAGCACCGCATCCTGGCTAAATTCTTTGCCGGCCACGCGCTGCAGCTCCCAGATAATATCGAACTTGGACGTCACCACGAAGCGCACGTCCGAGCGATCGCCCCAGCGAGCCGCCAGAGCCGGCGAAAGCGGGTCGGCGGTTGCCACCCACAGGATCCCGTTCTCCCGCCGCCAGGGAAGGTAGAGATCCTGGGCGTAGCTGGCGTATTCGGAACGGGCGAACAAGGAATCGTCCCCCGGCGTCTTCACCAGGTTGATAAAATCCAGCCCAAGCTGGCGGGCGAGCACCTGATAGAAGTCGAGCGGTTTCACCCAGCCCAATCCCATCACCGTGTCGCCGAGCCGCGAGCCCCACGCCACCTGGCTCACCAGCGCTTGGGCCAGCTGCCGCTCGTTGATCAGCCCGGCGTCGACCAGAAGCCGCCCGATCTGGAGTTGCGGTTTTTCCTGGTTCTTCTGCGGCGCCGATTTCGGAACCGAAATGCGTGCTGGCGCAGGGGTGCTCATCGCGGGCTAGAACGTTTTCCAGAGAGCCAGAATCGCCGCATGACCCGTTCCGGTATTGCGGCCCGAAAAGGAACTGTTCATGCCCACTTGCAAGCGGGTTCCGTGGCGGAAATTGAACAGGACCGACGGCTGGTATTTGTATAGATCGAAGTCGGATTGGGCGTTGGGATTGGAATTGACTGTGAGCGGTTCGCCGTTGCGCATCCCCTTGATGGCGAAGAACTGCCCCATCAACGTCAACCAGCGAGCGGCATCCAGGCCGGCACTGGCGTCGGCGCGTACCTGATCGGCAGGGGCGCCATTGCGGTAGCGATAGGCGAGCTCTGCGTCGTAAAAGGCATGATGTTTGGCTAGCGTGAGGCCGCGCCCGGCCATCACCCGACCCTCCACGTCCAGGTTGTGATTGCCCGGCGCCGGATTGCGGCTGACCGAATACGCCGGAAATAACACGGTGAACTGGCCGGAAAGCGCCCATTTGGATTCGGTGGAATTGAAGCGCCGTTTGATTGCCGCCTCGATGTCGCCGAAGCCCGCGCTGGACTCGCTCGAGGAACTGTTGCTGAAGTTCAGCCAGGGTACATTGGCATTCACGATCAGCGTGTTACGCGGGGTCAATCCGTATTCGACGTAAGGGTTGAAAATAAACTGCCGGAAGCGTCCGCCATAGCCAAACGGCTGTGGATCGCCATTTTCATCGAACATCGTTCCCGTGCGAAACAGCGACGATGTAAGAATGACTTGGCCGTGTCCGGCGGGTTCGGTCCACGCCCCTGCCTCGAGCGACGCAGGCTTCAGAAGGCAAATGATCAGGGCGGACAGCGCAAGCACCACCGGCTTGCCGGGTTTTAGACTCCGAGCATTGGTTACGAGACAGGGTTTCACATTGTCTGTATCGGCCAGACCGGTTTTCGAGTTCGATTACCCGGGGAGATAGCCATCGGTTACCGACACCAAAGGGAGGGCCAGGCATTGGAGGGCACGGACGGGCCACTCCCGGCCACCGCCCATTGGTTGGCGGTCGCCGACTTCGACCACCGGATCCCAAGGGAGACCGGGCTCTCCGCACGGCGAAGTCAGCGTTCGAGATCCGGCGTGTCGAGCGTCTGGTTTCGGCCGGCGGCGCGACGGTTGCGCCCGGTCTGCGACCACCAGGGATTTTGCGTGTCCTGCCCCCGGCGAAGGGAGCTCGCGGACACGGGCAGGCTCCCAGCACAAGCGCTTTTTCTTCCACGCGCTCTCGTCCGACTTCTAGCTTCTGGGGATGCTATGTTGCGGACTTGAGCGCGTGACGGCTCGGAGAAGCCCGAGAGGACTTTTTGACCCGGTTCGCTCCATCTCTGTCTAGCTGAAAGTGGGCAGCTTGACGAGGTCGTCGTTGGGGACCCGTTCTACTGCGTGGCCGGCCTTGCGCCAGGCACGCAGCCCGCCGGCGATAACGAACACTTTGAATCCGAGATCTTGGAGTTGACGCGCCACACGGGCGCTGGTGGCTTCGCGCTGTCAAGTACAGTAGAGATAGATCTCGCGCTCCTTGGGGAGGTTCTTGACCTCTTCCATGAGATTGTTGGGCTCGATGCGGATGGACCCGGCAATACGCTCGGAATCCGCATCATAGTAGCCGTGGCTGCGGACGTCGGCGATGAGCAGGTTGCGGGCACCGGACGCCAGTCGGCCGGCGAGTTCCTCCGCCTGGACCCGGGGAATCACATCGAGCAGCCGGTACTTGCGGTAGAGCCAGATGCGATACACGACGTAGGCCGCAAGTCCGATGCCGAAGACCACTTCTGCCGCGAAGCCGGCCGAGCGCAGTCCGCGGGTAATGGCCCGCAAGGCGTCGCTGAACAAGTATCCGGCACAAGCATACGCGCCCACATAGAGGGCGGCGCCGATGGAATCGAATTGCAGAAAATCCGCGAGGCGCATTTTCATGCTGCCCGCCAGCGGCGGAGACATCGTGTTGATGCCGGGAATGAACTTGGCGAAAAGCAGGGTCTGCTTGCCCCGACGATAGAAGTATTCGGCCGAGCGCAGGATGCAGGTTTCCGGATTCGCCGAAAGGCGGCAGAGAAAGCCAAGCAGCGCCCAGCCGCTGAAGCGGCCGGTGAAATAGAGCAGGACATCGCCGGCGATCATCGCCAGCAGCGCGATGCTGAACACGAGATAAAAATGCAGAGGTCCATAGGCCGAAACCGCGCCGGCAGTCAGAATGGCGAGAGCGCCGGGGAGGGGAAGGCCGCAGGCCTCGGCGAAGCACACGACCGCCAGGAACAGATAGCCATGGTGCGATATTGACGAAATCACGTCGTTCATGGAGAAGGGAGTTCCTTCAGTATAGCAACCGCGGACCAGGCCTTCGCTCTTGCGGCGGTTCGAGGGGCCACCGAAGGTCCGCTATTGCAGGCGGCAACGGGTGCCGGGCGGCAAGGCGGCCGCATCTCCGCGGCTGGGATACGCCCGCCTCCATCGAGAGGAAAACTTGGTCGGGAATCAGCTCGGTTGCCAGGCGACCAAAAAATGATCGGTCGAAGAGATCGCGGAAACCACCGGAAAGACCGGTCCGCCAGCCAAGGCGTGCGCGGCGAAAGCGAGCGGTTCTAAATGGAGTCGCCCCGGAGGTGCACGCTTCCATTTACCGTGTTCAGAACAAGTTCTCGCCCACCATTTCCGATCCGTCCTTCCATCCGCCGGCCACCCAGAGTGCCGCTGAGAGAAAGCGGAAAGTCGGAGCTGAGCCGGCCGTTGACGGAACTGAATCGCACGTCGGCATTGAGATCGCCGGGCATCTTCAAGTCAATCGATCCATTCACGGTGCTGATTTTCAGCCGGCCCGTCCAGTCGGCGCTCCCCATCCGGGCTTCGATCGAACCGTTGACCGAAGTGAGTTCCGCCCACTGCTTGGTCGACACTCGTAGCGAGCCGTTCACTGAGTCTGCGCGCACGCTTCGACCAATGTCGTCGGCGGTGATGCTGCCGTTGACCGTGGTTGCGGCGAAGCGCAGGTTTGCCGGCAGGTGTACCACGAAGTTTACTTTCGCTTTGCTTTCGTCTCTGTCGACATGCCATTTTCTGCCAGGCTCACAGGGGCCGGAAACAGCGCCTGTCTCTCCCCCCGGATAGATGGCGCAGATCGTCACGCCCGCGCCATGGGGCACAACCTCGATCTTGACAGCGTCCGCACCGGGGCCGATTTTCTCGGCGGTGACTTCCACTTGGTCGCTCGCATCGCCGCGAGCTTCAATCCTGCCGCTGAGGTTCTTGATCTCCAGGATCTGGTCAGCTGCGAGCTTGCCGGTCCACTCAAAATCATGACCCCGATCTTGAGCGAAGGCCCAGCTGCTGATGCATAGGGCGACGGCCAGAGCCGGGCAGAAACGGTTGTAGCCCTTGTGGGTCATCGGAAGTCCTCCTAGAGGTTTCAGATCCTGCCCATCAGACGGGCGGAAAGACCGCAGGTGAGCGAACTTTCTGCTGTGCGAGGGATATTTCCGAGCCCGCCCTATTTTTCCCTCGCCACCACGAACTCCGGCGCCCAGAGCAGGCCGCGTTTGATCTCTGAGTCGGGAAAAATGCAGATTGCGGTGCGCGCGGATTCGGCGTAGCGGGTAGCCTCCAGGTGGGCGAATTCAAGCGAGCCGTAGCGGTTGAGGATGGCCAGGATGTCGGTGTGCGTGACACCATTGAAAGCGCGGTCGTGCAGAATGGTTTCGATCTGGCGCCGTTCGGCGGAGGTGCAGCGCTCCAGGGCGTGAATGACCGACATCGTCGCCTTGCCTTCCCGCAGGTCGCTCGCGACGGGCTTGCCCAGAACACGCTCAGAAGCGGTAAGGTCGAGCACATCGTCCACAATCTGAAAAGCCATGCCGAGGTCGCGTCCGTACTGGCCCAACCGCTCCTCCTGGGCCGTGGTGGCACCGCCAAGAATTCCTCCCACCCGCATGCACACCGAAAACAGGCAGGCCGTCTTGCGATAAATGAGATCGAGATGCTCCTGCAGCGAAATGAGCTTGCCGAGTTTCTCCATTTGCAGCAGTTCGCCTT
Organism: Terriglobales bacterium; assembly: GCA_049520935.1. Lineage (GTDB taxonomy): Bacteria > Acidobacteriota > Terriglobia > Terriglobales > Acidobacteriaceae > Acidiflorens. Next base: position 94,122 of record JBEKPJ010000013.1, read on the forward strand.
CGACCATTTGCTGCGTCAGTTCGATGAGGACGTCGAGGATGCGGAAATTCCGTTCCTGGACTGCGATCTTAAAGGCCTGCATGTAGAGCCAGTCGCCGGCAAGTACGCACATCGAGTTGCCCCACTGCGTGTTGGCCGCGGGACGGCCGCGTCGGATTTGAGCCTCGTCGATAATGTCGTCGTGGACAAGCGTCGCGGTGTGAATAATTTCCACGACCGACGCCAGTTTGACGGCGCCATCGCCTTTATAGCCGAGCAGTTTGGCCGAAAGCAGCAGCATTGCCGGACGAATGCGCTTGCCTCCACCACGGCGCAGATACTCCCCGATCTCGGTTATGGCGGCGACATTCGAGACGGTGTCGTGCCCGAATTGTTCTTCGATGGCGACAATGTCGTCGCGCAGAAGATCAAAGATTTCTTTGCCGTTGATGGACGACGTGGTGCCCAATCCCTTAGTTGCTCCGGTAATTCGTGAACTGCAAATCGATGCCAAAATCCTGCTGTTTCACCAGGGCGATGATTTCCTGCAAGGTGTCGCGATCCTTGCCGCTGATCCGCACGACGTCGCCCTGGATCGAGGCTTGCGCTTTCTTTTTCGAGTTCTTGACCAGCTTCACAATCTCCCGCGCCTTTTCGATGGGGATGCCTTGTTGCAGGGTGATTTTTTGTTTCACCGTGCTCCCGGCGGCCGTCTCCAGCGGGGCATAGGTCAAGCCCTTGAGCGGCACTCCCCGTTTGACCAATTTGGCCTGCAAGACGTCGTTCACGGCCTTCATTTTGAATTCATCGGCGGAGTGGAGCAGGATTGCGTCCGCGCCTTCCATTGCGATCTGCGACTTCGAGTCTTTCAAGTCGAAGCGAGTGCTTACTTCCTTCATTGCCTGCTGGATGGCGTTCGACACCTCCGCGAGGTCGATTTTGCTCACGATATCGAAACTGTTATCGGGCATGAAATATCACCGTCAAAATCTGCTGCCGCCTGCCAAAGTCTTCCGATTGTCATGTTTGCAGGGATGTCGCGTCGATGGTTCGAGCCTCAACCGATCGCCCACCCCAAACATCTACTGTTGAGGGTAACAGAAGAGGCACAGTCTGCGAAGACTAGAGTCGGGTCTCTAGCGGCAGCCGGGGCGCATTAACCGGCGAGCCCAAAGAATCGGTAGAAATTCCGCGTGGTCTGCCCCCCGATTTCCTCTGCCGACAGGCCGCGCAGTTCCCCGATCTTGCGCGCCACCAGGGCGACGAACCGCGGTTCGTTGCGCTCGCCGCGATGGGGAATCGGTGCCAGATACGGCGAGTCGGTTTCGATCAGCAGGCGGTCGAGCGGAACCATTTGCGCCGCGTCGCGGATGGGCTGCGCCTTGGGAAAGGTGATATTGCCGGCAAAAGAAATCATGAAGCCCATATCCAGGGCCCGCCGTGCATGCTCGCAACTACCGGTGAAGCAGTGCAGAATGCCGCCCAATCCGCTCGAAGTCCAATGTTCGGCGATCATCGCCAGGCAGTCGTTCCAGGCATTCTCGCTCCCATCGGACGGACGGCAATGGATGATGATGGGCAATTTCAGCGTCCGGGCCATTTCCATCTGCTCGCGGAAAACCGTCTTCTGGGTTTCCCGCGGCGAGTGGTCGTAAAAATAATCAAGGCCGATTTCTCCCCAGGCGATAACCCTGGGATGCCGCGCCCATTGCAGCATTTGGGAATTGGCGGCATCGCTTGCGAGACCGGCCTCGTGGGGATGGATTCCGACGCTCGCCCAGACCTGCGGATAGGCCGAGGTGTCACCATACTTTTCCGCCAACCGAATTCCACAGTCGGCGGTGTCGGGCCCGTCGCCATTTCCGATCGCCAGATAGGCTTCGATTCCGTTTTGCTTGGCCCGCGCCAGCACCTCGTCACGATCGGCGTCGTAGCGCTTGCCTTCCAGATGAGCGTGGGAGTCGATGAGCATCCGTGGTTTTTCGTGCGCCCTTATCCGGAGCGACCGGTGCTCGCCGGTCCACGCCGAGCCCGGGTCACGCGCTCTACTTCAGCCGCGTGCCCACCGGCACATCTTCAAGAAAACTGGCCAGCACCGGTTTGCCGCCTTCGGGAGAAGCGGCGACGATCATGCCGTTCGATTCCAGTCCACGCAGTTTCCGGGGCGCCAGATTGGCCACGATCACCACCTTGCGTCCGATCAGCGTTTCCGGCGCGTAAGCTTCGGCGATTCCGGCCACCAGTTGGCGGACCTCGGTTCCGAGGTCGACTTCGAGACGCAGCAGTTTGTCAGCCCCCTTCACCCGCTCGGCGGTCTTGACTTGCGCCACCCGTAGCTCCACCTTGGCGAAGTCGTCGATACTGATTTTGCCATCCGGAATCGACGGCAGCGGCTTCGAGGACGCGATCGCAGCCGCCGACGGCGTGGTTGCAGAGGGTGGAACAGGCGAGGAGCCCGTCTTCGGACTGGCGGGCACGACAACGGCGGCTCCGCCGTTTTTTGGTTCTTCCATTCTCTGCATCCTCTCCACTGCCGACTTGTCGACTCGCGGAAATACGGCTTGTACCTCACCCAGTCTGGTGCCGAGTTGCAGCTGTCCCCACTGCAGATGCGCGAGGTCGAACTTCTTGATGTCCCCGAGGCCCATCTGTGTCCAGATCCTTGCGGTTGCCTCGGGCATCACCGGATGTGCGAGCGCGGTCACAATCCGCAGGGCTTCGGCGCTGGTATAGAGCACGGTGGCCAGCCGCGCGCGACTCTCCTCATCCTTTTTCTCGTCGAGTGCCCAGGGCTCGTTCTCAACGATATATTTGTCAACGGAAGCGACCAGCGCCCAGGCGCTTTCGAGCGCTCGCGAGAACTGGTACTGGTCAAAGAAGGTCCCGAAGTCGGCGATCGTTTTCTTCGAGGCATCGGCAATCGCATCATCGGCCGGCTGGTGCGCCGTGTGGGAGGGATAGGGCACCTCTCCTTTGAAGTACCGCGTGATCATGGTCAGCGTGCGGCTGGCGAGATTGCCGAGACCATTGGCCAGATCGGAGTTGTAGCGCTGGACCAGGGCATCAAAGCTGAACGAGCCATCCTGCCCGAAGACGACGTCGCGCAACAGGAAGTATCGCAGGGCGTCGCTGCCGAGCACATCGACAATCGATTCGGCGCGCACGATGTTTCCCCGCGACTTCGACATTTTGCTCTCTTCAAACAGCAGCCAGCCATGCGCCGTAATGCCGGTCGGAAGAGGCAATCCCGCGGCGAGCAGAAACGCCGGCCAATAAACGCAATGGAAGCGCACAATCTCCTTGCCAATCATGTGCACGTCGGCCGGCCAGTAGCGGTCGAATTTGCTGGTGTCGTTCGAGCCATAGCCAAGCGCCGTGATGTAGTTGGCGAGCGCATCCAGCCAGACGTAGACCACGTGCTTGGGATCGTCGGGCACAGGAATGCCCCAGGAGAACGTGGAGCGGCTGATGGAAAGATCCCGCAGTCCGCCCCGCACGAACGCCAACACTTCGTTGCGCCGCGTTTCGGGGCGTATGAAATCGGGTTGCTCGCTGTAAAGCCGGATCAGCTGGTCCTGAAACGCCGAAAGCTTGAAGTAATAATTCTCTTCGCTGACGGTTTCCGTGGGGCGTCCGCAATCGGGGCAGGGAGCTCCGGGACCGATGCCATCGACGTAGAGCTCGTCGGAAACGCAATATTGACCGGTGTAGGTTCCCTTGTAAATAAACCCGCGATCGCGGATCTTGCGCCACAGCGCCTGTACACCCCGTTTGTGCCGCTCGGAGGTGGTGCGCAGGAAATCGTCGGGCGTCAAACCCATGCGCTTCCAGAGCGCGCTGAATTCCCCCGAAATCTCATCGGTGAATTGCTGCGGCGTTTTACCCGCCGCCAGGGCAGCGCGCTCGATTTTCTGTCCGTGCTCGTCGGTGCCGGTCAGAAACCAGGTGTCATGACCCAGACTGCGTTGGCGGCGCGCGATGGTATCGCAAGCGATCGTCGTGTAAGCGTGCCCAATGTGCGGGTGGGCATTCACGTAGTAGATCGGAGTCGTAATGTAGAACTTCTTGCTCATTCCCGTCCTTTAGAGTAAAGAAACGTCAGCGTAAAGAAACTTCGCTCAATCCAGGCTCTCAGCCTGCGCTCGTCGCATTCGGCGGGTTGTCATCGGTTGCGATTCCAATGTGCTGCAGGTGGTGAACCATGTGTGCGATATAGTCTTCGAATACGAACTGAAGCGTCAGCGGTGCAGAATCCTTGATGGTCAGCGTCCGTGACCAGGCAGAAGCGGGAACCGCTTCCGCCGCCGCCAACAATTGCCGGTTGAGCGCCCGCCACAGTCCGACCAGCTCCGTCCAATCGCGGCGCTGATAGCCATGCACGGCGACCCAGCCATTCTGTTCGTAGCCGGGCATGGCCGGTTGGTCTTCCAGTTGCGCGCGCACGATCCGTTGATGATTATTGGCCGCCGAATCGAGCAGATGCCCCAATTCTTCCTTGGCCGACCAGGCCGACGGCGCTCGCCTGCTCTCGACCTTGTCGAGCGACAGCTTCTCAAGCCGATGAGGTACGTTCTGCAAAAGATCGCGCAACGAACCGAGTGCTCGCATAAGTCTCCCTACGCATCAACCCAAAGCCTGGGGGAAACAAGCCATCCTATTTTTGCACTTCCGCCAGTGCCGCCAACACTTCCTCGCTATGTTTATTGGGATCCACTTCGGTGAATGCCTTCACAATCTTCCCCTCCGGATCGATGAGGAAGGTGTGCCGGGCCGCGTACTTGACCGGTCCGCGGCTGGTCAGCGAGTCATACGCGGTTGACACTTTATAGTCGGTATCGGCTAGCAGCTTGAAGTTTAACCCTTCCTTGGTGCAGAACTGTTTGTGGGAGTCGGCGCTGTCCACGCTGACGCCCAGAACCACCGCGTTTTTCTGCTGGTACTGCAGCTGGTCGCGTTGGAAGTTGTGGGCCTCGATGGTGCAGCCGCTGGTGAAATCCTTGGGATAGAAATACAACACCACCCATTTGCCGCGATAATCCTTGAGGCTGACGGGCGTACCTTCCTGCGAGTTGAGCGTGAATTCGGGGGCCGTACTGCCGACCGAGGGAGCGCCTTCGGCCAACGACGAAAGCGGAGCGAGCGCTGCGAGGGTCGCGCCGAGGGCGAGCATTGTCAGACTCTTTACCATAGCAATCTCCTGAGTGTACCTGTGCTGGATACCAAACCCGTTACTGTTTTCGACTGCCGCGAAGATAGCCCTGCACCGCTTCCTCGATGACGGCCCGCAGCGGCACCTGCTGTGATTCCGCCAGAGCCCGGCAGTCTTCGTATTCCGGCGCATAGTTTGAGATGCTGCCATTCATGCTGGCGATCTTAATTCGCACCGGCCCCCATTTTGTAGCGACCGTTTCCCACCGTCTGGACAGCGTCTGTCGTTGCTCCTGGCGGCGCCGTACGCCGAGGGTTGTAGTCTCGGCAAACATCAACTGGGCCAGCCGATCCGCGTCCTCGACTTTCGCCAGCACCGAGAGCAACGCGCCCGGGCGGCTCTTTTTCATCTGCGCGGGAACGCTGAATACATCGAGTGCGCCCGCCGCCAGCAAGCGCTCCATGGCGTAGGCGAGCACTTGCGGAGTGAGATCATCGAGATTGGCTTCGAGTACCGTGATGCTTTCATTGGATGCCGCGAGGGTTCGAGGCGCACCATCTGCGACCGCATCCGGTGTCGTCGCGTCTCCGATCGTCAAGCGCAGCAGATTCGGATGCTCCGAAAAATCTCGGGTCCCTGCGCCATATCCGGCCTTCTCGACCCGCATCGCCGGAAACGACGTGAAGCGATGGCACAAGGTCTTCGCGATGGCGGCCCCGGTCGGGGTTGCCAGTTCCACCTGGGGCCCGGCCGAATACACCGGCACGTTGGCCAGTAACTTCAAGGTCGCCGGGGCAGGCACGGGAAGGGTCCCGTGCGCGCACTGGACGGCGCCGCCACCGACGTTGACGGGCGAGCACACCCACTGTTCGATGGCGAGAGATTCCGATCCCACGGCGGCGCCGACAATATCAACCATGGCATCGGCCGCGCCAACTTCGTGAAAATGCACTTCGTCGATCGAGGTTTGGTGAACCTCGGCCTCGGCGGCGCCGAGCACTTCGAAAATGCGAATCGCGGTTTGCTCGGCGGTGGGGCTGAGGGCCGCCTGCTGGATGATCCGGCGAATTTCGTCCAGACCTCGACCGTGGCCGTGGGCAGGGCGATGATCCTCGTGAGCATGCTGGTGGAGGTCTCCGTGGGCGTGGTCGTGAGCATGATCGTGTCCCCGGTTGTTCCAGAAAACCTCCCGCGGCAGGTCGCGCTCGCCGTTGCTGTAGACGTCGACCTTGCTGGCTGCGATTCCTCCCCTCACCACGCGCCTGATCTCCAGCCGAGCGCCAATGTTGAGCGCCCCGACGGCGTCTTCGAGGAGTTGGGGCGACACGCCGGTGTCGACCAGCGCGCCCAAAAACATGTCGCCGCTGATGCCGGAAAAACAGTCGAGGTAGGCAATGCGCATAGAAACGGTGGCTCGTCGCCCTACGCCGTCGCTAGTCGCCGGGTCGGGAGCCGCGACTCTAACCGGATGCTCGCGAACTTTGCGGGCACACGGCGCGGGATTGCTGACGGCTGCTGACGAACGACCGCGACTGCCTTTCGCGAACGAGCAGGGACCAAGCACCAACGACCACGGAAGAGCAAAACTCCATCATAGGGAACGCCTCCCGCTCCGTCAAACCCGGCGTCTGCCGGGAGTTTGTTAGAATCACTGTTTGTTCGATCCGCTCGAGGGCACGCTTGTATCGCTATCTGGAACGCCAGTTGATTGCACATTTGCGCGAGTTTTTGCGGCGCACCTACGATTTGGAAACCGTCAACATCGTGGTCGAGCAGCCCCCGAAAATCGAATTCGGCGAGTATGCGCTGCCGGTCGCTTTCGAGCTGGCGCGAAAACTCAGGCAGGCTCCGCGCAAGATCGCCGCCGAAATCGTTGCCGGGATCGCTCCGATAGCCGGCTTTGAGAAATTCGAGGTAGCCGGCGGCGGCTACATCAACGTTCGCCTCAATCGTGCGCAGCTGGCGGCGTCGCTGGTTGCCAATCAATCTCCGGCCGCTGACCTTCCCCCGGGGAAGGTCTTGGTCGAACATTCCAGCATCAATCCCAACAAGGCTGCCCACATCGGACACCTGCGCAATGCCATTCTCGGCGACACTTTCGTCCGACTGCTGCGTTTTGCGGGACGCGAAGTGGATGTCCAGAACTACATTGACAACACCGGCGTGCAGGTCGCCGACGTGGTGGTCGGGTTTCTGAACCTCGACAAGAAATCGCGCGCCGAGATCGAATCGCTCTCCGTCTCGCCCCGGTTCGATTACGCTTGCTGGGATGTCTATGCCCGGGTCGCGCATTGGTATGAAGAGGACAAAGCGAACCTCCAGGCTCGGTCGGCGACACTGCATGCGATTGAACAAGGCAACAACCAGACCGCGGCAATTGCCGATTTGATTTCGACAGCCGTCCTCAAGCGTCATCTCGAGACCATGGAACGGCTGGAGATTGCTTACGACTTCCTGCCTCGGGAAAGCGAAATCCTGCACCTCCATTTCTGGGATGCCGCCTTTACCAAGCTGAAACAAGCCGGCGTGCTCAGTTTCGAAGACCAGGGAAAGAATAAGGGCTGCTGGGTCATGCGTCGTGCCGGAACGACAAAGCCAGAACAGGACGAAGGCGGTGCGGGCGTGGAGACTTCCCCAATCCAGGAAGACGATCAAAAAGTCATCGTCCGCTCCAACGGCACGGTCGGCTACGTCGGCAAAGACATCGCGTATCACATGTGGAAGTTCGGATTGCTTGGCCGCGACTTCGGGTACCGGAAATTCTTTCGCTATCAAAATGCCCATGACTGCTGGATCTCGACAAGCAACGGCGAGAAAGAACATCCCCACTTTGGCGACGTGGCCGAAATCTACAACGTCATCGACGCGCGCCAGTCGGAGGCGCAGAACACGGTGATCGAGGCTTTGCGCGGTCTAGGCCACGGAGAGGCTGCCGAGCGCTACACACATTTTTCCTACGAAATGGTCGCACTGACTCCGCGCTGCGCCGCCGAACTGGGCTATACGCTGAACGAAGAAGACAAGGCCCGGTCGTGGATCGAGGTGTCGGGCCGCAAGGGCTTCGGCGTCAAAGCCGACGATCTGCTCGATGCGCTCATCAGTTCGGCGCGACAAGAAGTGGACCCGCGCCATCCCGACCTGAGCGAGGGGGAACGCGCCAGCGTTGCCACCCAGGTCGCGATCGGGGCGCTTCGCTACTTCATGTTGAAATTTACCAAAGCGTCGGTAATCGCCTTCGATTTCAAAGACGCGCTGAGCTTCGAAGGAGACACCGGACCCTACGCGCAATATGCCGTCGTGCGGGCCACGAATATTTTCCGCAAAGGTGGAATCAGCCCGGAGAATTTCTGTAGCAACACGGATTTCAGCGTCTCCGGCTCCCCGCCGAGTGCCGGTGCGAGTGCGGGCCCGGCGAGCCGCGGCGGGGGAGAAATTCTGGCTCAGTATCTCAACGGCGAAGCGGGCAATGAGATCTGGGAGCTGTGGTTAGCGGCGGCAAAAACCTCCTATGTCGTGAGCCAATGTATTGCCACCACCGAGCCGGCATATCTGGCCAAACATGCCTTCCAATTGGCCCAACTTTTCAATACTTTCTACCATCGCTTTCCCATTTTGAGCGAAGCCGACGAGGGCCGGAAGCGATTCCTGCTTACCACCGCGGCCGTCGTCCGCCGCGAGCTGATCCAGATTCTCGCCGTCATGGGAATCACGGTTCCACCGGTCATGTGAGCCCCGACCTTAGAACCGGCGTGGCATCTCCGGCGCCCGGTTGGGCATCCCTCTATGCAGGAAGTCGAGACATTCTATGAAAAAGTACAAAATGTTTGCCGCAGTGCTGTTTAGCCTCGCACTGTCTACCGCTCTGTCAACTTTGAGCATGGCTGGCCCTGCGGCCAGCTCTCCTGAGTTGCCACGCACTTTAGCCAACGCGCGCTTCGTATACGTCACCGCCTACGATGGCGATCAATTCGATCCCGGCCTGCTGCCCGAGGACCGCCAGGCGATTGCTCGCGTGCAGGAGGGAATCGAGAAGTGGGGCAAGCTCACCCTGGTCTACAAACCGCAGGAAGCCGATATCGTGCTGGCCGTCCAGTCGCGGCCGTCAGAGGACGTGCTCGCAGTTTATGATGCTCACCGCGGCGCCTGGGGCAGCCGACCTCCTTCGACCTATTCCTGGCGAGTGATGGGTCGGGGGGGGCTGCAAAAAGGGGAAGCTCCGCTGGTTTCGCAGTTTGAGAAAGCATGGGAAAAGATGGTCAATTGAGGCTGGCAAAGCGTTTATAATCCAGGCTCGAGAGTTCAGACAGTATAAAATTTCTACGGTTCATATCGCGATTGCCCGGTTGCGGAGCGTTTGTGTTTCCCACGGTCATCATCTAAAGTATTGATACTGAAGTACTTGTATGTTCGGCTGAAGAATGCGAAATGGCATCACCCGTGCACTAACGCAAGGGTGAGACACGGTCCGCAGAATTTTTCGGATGAAATAGATGTCGCGAATAGGCAATATTTGGGCAAGGAGCCCCAATCCCTTATGACCCGTACTTCGTTGACCCTAATGCTGGCGGCGACCATGGTCGCATCTCTCGGATGTTCAACCAAGAATTATGTCCGCCAGCAGACCACGCCGCTCATCAATAAGACCAATGAGCTTGACGACCTGACTGCCAAGAACTCGAAAGACATCAAGGATGTCGATCAGCGCGCGCAAGCCGGAATCCAGAACGTGCAGGCGCAGGCCGCGGCCGCCGACCAGAAAGCTCTGGCCGCAAGTGGCGAGGCCGATAAGGCGCAGCTGTCGGCCAACAGCGCGACGCAGCGTGTCGATTTGCTTACCAACACGGTCGTCAACCTCGACAATTATCGTCCCGTGGTTGAAACCGCGGTGCACTTTGGATTCAACAAGGACAACCTGACCAAGGAAGCCAAGCAGGCGATCGACGAACTGGCCGCCAGTGTCGCCACCACCAAGGGATACATCATTACGGTGGAAGGTGCGACCGACTCGATCGGTAGCGCGGATTATAACTACGAGTTGAGCGAGCGCCGCGCCAATGCCGTGATCCAGTACTTGGCGGCGGAGAAAAGCGTGCCCGCCTACAAAATCTATCTGATCGGACTCGGCAAGGATAAGCCGGTTGAGTCCAATAAGACTGCCGACGGACGCGCCAAGAACCGCCGTGTCGACATCCGCCTGATGACCAACACCGGGGCGGGTACTACCACCACGGCGCCGGCGACTCCGACGGCCACTGCAAATCCGCCTTCGATGTAAGGATTTGATTCCCTCCTCCCCGGAGGTACTTAGCCAAAGCAGGCCGTCCGCTTTTTATGGACGGCCTGATTTTTTCCGGCCGCACGCCGAGCGAGCGACAGGGCGAGAGCCTTGGCCGCGGGCGCACGGTGACGGATAGGGGAAGAAAACAGACGGCTTCGAAAGCGATACAATAAAAGCGTGCGGATTCGTTTCCTCATCGTTTTTCTGGCTTTATTGACGGGCCCTGTGTGGGCCCAGGACTCCGCCGACAAGCCGGACAAGCCGGCAGCGGATCCGTCTGCTTCCGACAAAGCTGCCGACCAGGCACCGCCATCGGAGAACAGTTCCAGTCACGACACGAGAATCGATGTCCGGCCGCCGCAGGACGATGCCAAGAACCATCCTGGCAGCAAAGATGCGGTCGCCGGTCTCGACGTGGCCGACAATCCCGGCAAGACCGACATCTCCTCCGACGCCAGCGATGTGCGGGAATTCCATCCCTGGAACCCCTTGAAGGCCATAAAAGATGTTGAGGTCGGCGATTATTACTTCAGGCGCAAGAACTACAAAGGTGCACTCGAGCGTTATAAGGATGCCCTTTACTACAAAGAGGGCGACGCGGTTGCCAGCTTCCGGCTCGCCGAATGCCAGGAAAAGCTCGGAGATAAATCCGAAGCGAAGAAATACTACGAACAGTATTTGAAGATTCTTCCCGACGGGCCGTTTGCCAAAGAGGCGCGCACTTCGCTGGCGCGACTGGCCAAAGCACAATAAGGGGAGGCCGAACGAGGGACGGGAGCCCTGCCAGTCCAGTGGCGGTAGGGGGATGCCCGGTGCGCCGCCATCCCAAGTCGTTTCTCACTTCTCCTACCGTTGTTACTTCTCCACCCGCGAAAACTCTCCCGTGGTCGCGTTCACGGCGACGCGCAGGGCGGCAGTTTCGCGATCCGTTCCGTAGATAACGTGCCACAGCAGTTCGTTCGTTTGTCGATTCCAATCCAGGATATAAAGAACCGGAGTGTCGGGATCCTTCGAGGTCAACTTGTCCCCGCCATGCTGCTGGGCTATCGAAAAGGCCTTGTCGGTGTCGGTCTTGAGGAACTGCACGTTGAAAACCTGCGTACTGGAGTTGGTCGGGCTGTAATTATCCTCAACGCCGTGCGAGATGTCGCCATTCGACCACGTATAGGGCCGGACCGAGTGCTGCGCCGGCGACGCGAATCCGGTGCGCCACTCCGTAGCCTTGCCGTCGCGGGTCTTCGAGATTGCCGATTCCGCACGAAACGGTTGCGCATCCGGCGCCCAACCCCGGGCAGAAACATAGCACTTGTAAAACGCGCTGCTGCCGGTGATCGCTTCGGGGGTCTTCGGTTGCGAGGTCTCCGGCGCGACCGGCTTGGCGGGTTCCGAGGAGCACCCCGCCATCAAGCCTGCTGCTAGAATTGCCGCGAGCAATGTTTTCGTCGTGTTCATCATCGAGGATTTCCTGTTCTTGCTGCGAATGCGAATCGTTGATCGCGAATCATTGTACTGAACCGGTGCCATGAATTCCTATCTCGAACGGCTGCGGCAGGAACTCGAACAGGCAACCGGCGGCGCCAGCGGCGGCCAATTGTCGCCGGCCCCGGATGGGAAGTGGAGCCCGGCGCAGATTCTCGAACATCTGTTTCTTACTTTCAGGGGCACCAATGTCGGGATCGAGAAATGCCTGAAATCGAGCGCTCCGCTGGCCACACGCGCGACCCTCGGGCATCGCCTGGCCAAGTTCGTGGTCGTCAATCTCACCTATATGCCGGGCGGTCGCAGAGCCCCCGCACGTACCCTCCCGCAGGGTATGCCGCCGGCAGAGGTGATGCAAGCAGTCGGGCGTGAACTGGAGGAGATGGGCTTGGCCTTGGCCGATTGCGAACGCCGGTTTGGCCCTCGAACCAAACTTATGGACCACCCGTTTCTCGGGCCCTTAACCGCCAACGAGTGGCGGAAGTTTCATTGGGTGCACGGACGGCATCACGCCCGACAGATTCGCGAGCGGATGGGGAAATTGGAATAACCTCAAGTTCGCCGCGACCGAGCTCCACCGCCCGGCTGCTGAAGGCAGGTTTTGAGAGCTGAAACGGAGGCCGCAGGCGAGGTCTCCGCCAAGCAAAAGGGCACGAAGTCGACTCGTGCCCTCAACTGCTCGAAAGAGGCGGGTTTGCTCTATTTGTCTTTGTCCTTATCCTTGGCCACGTCCTTGGCGCTGTCCTTGTCCGCGTCCTTTTCTTCCTTCTCGGTAATGCCGGCTTTGCGTGCTTGTTCCTGCAGGTCTGCCAGCGCTTGCTTGGCCGACTCGATTGCTTTCTGCTTGGAGTCGACGTCGTTCTTATAGTCGCTGTCTTGCTTGTCAAACTGCGCCGCGTCACGCAGGCGAGTGCCCGCGTCGCCATAAAATGCGGCCTCTTTCAGACGATACTCACGCTGTTCGAGATCAAGTTCGTGGCGCAGGGCGTCAATCTTTGCCTTCTGCGTATCCAGTTTCTTGTTCCACTCGTCGGCTGCCTTCTGCCGTTCGGCGGCTGCGGCTGCGGGATCGACAGCGGCTTTTGCCGCTTGGGAATTGTCGGCCGTGGCGTTGCTGGTTGGCGGCGGACCGACGATGCTCACGGCTTGATCGGTAGGCAGATTGTCGTTATCGAAATGGCGGGTCGCTGAGCTGGTCTCGGGCTTATTCTTGCGAACCGTGCGCGCGTAGTCCCCGAGCGACTGGCCGGCGGCGCCGCTGACTCCCAAGAACAGCAGAGTGACTGTTGCCATGAGTTTCGAGTGCTTCATCTGGATCATCCTTTCGCAGGCCCGCGATTCCGAGCGTGGCCTGTCGTTTGCGAATTTCAAGAACTCGTGCTGGCGGCTTGTACGCCACCGAGAAAACTCCCAATCGTTCGCTCCAATTGGACCGTTTCATAGGAGATGCGATCGGCGAGCTCGTGCGCCCTCGCGGTATCCCGGCCGGAAGCCAGCTGCTGTGCATAGCCGGCGATCGTGGCCAGCGACTGGCGCAGTCTGAGCGCCATTTCCGAAGAAATTTCCTGCCGCGTCTTTTGGTCGTGGCGGATGCGCTCGAGGTCGGTCCTGTCGGTGAGCACCAGCGTCGTGCCCATCAGACTCGCGTCGTCCGCCAATACCGGAGAGGCGGTCACTTCCAGTACCAGGTTCTCCGCCTCGCGGGTAAAGTAATTCAGCAACAGCGCGCGCACCGCGGCCTGGCCCGCCAGGGCCGGAGCCAGTGCCTGCTCGACGCTCATCCCGGACCCGGAACTTGCACCCGAGTTACCGGGTTGCGGCCGCAGCCTCGCGTTGCGAAAAAGATCAGCCGACTCGAGCCCGATGGGCGAGGCGAAGCCTAGCAGTTGGCGTGCCACCGAGTTCGCTTGCCGCACCAGTCCGCTGGTATTCAGAAACAGAACCCCGCAGGAAAGGTTCGAAACAATGGTCGAACTCAAGGACTCCGACGCCTTGGCCTTTCTGCGCTCGGAGAGTTGCTGTGCCGCCAGTTCATGTTTTTGCTGCTTCAATTGCTGGATGACGGCGTGATAGGCGTGCGCCGGCAAGCCTTCCGCGGGCAAGGGGGCGGGATTGAGCGACTCCGGTTCCGCGACCAGGCTTTTCCGCAGGCGGCGGATCAGAAACAGACCCAGCCCAAAAGCCGCCACGGCCACGAACATCAGCAGGGCCATGCGCAACACCGTGGGATTCGCCATGGGATTGGCCAGCAGCCTCACAGCGCCCTCCAATACCAATGCAGCAGGCGGTTTCCGAACAGGAATGCCAGCGCCGCCATGCCGCCAAGAAAGACCCCAAAAGGCATCTCGTAATAGCGCAGGGCCAGTCGCGCCGATTGCCAGGCTCGCCGTCGGGCAACTGGTGAGGGAATGGCCGTAGTCCTCGAAGTGCTTCCTGAAAGCGGGCGCGGCGCGGCAAAGCGCCGCATACGCTTTGTCCAGACCGCGAAGACCGTGCTCAGTCCGAAAAGCGAACCGGCCAGCGAAGAGGCAAAAATGGTCAGGACGGTGAGCTTGGTTCCGAGAAAAGCGCCAATCAGCGCCATCAGTTTGACGTCGCCGAATCCCATGCCTTCGACGCCCCGCGTCCGCAAATAAATCGCCGCCGCGCCGTAAAGAAACGACGCGCCGACGGCTGCGCCGAGCAGCGAATCGGCGAGGGACCACAGGCGCCAGGATATCTCGCCGCGCCAAGCGGGCGATACCAGGCCAGGCAGGATGCGGGAAGCCAGATCGTTGACCGGAACCACGCAGCTGAAAACAATTCCCAAAACGATCCCGGGCAAGGTCAGGGCGTCCGGAAGAAGCTTGGTTTCCGCGTCGGTGAATACCAGTCCCAGCAGCAAGTAGCCGAGCACGGCGGACTTTAACGCGGCCAGCGTCAATCCAAAATGCAGGTAACAACCGAGAAACAGCAGGCCGGTGAGGATTTCGATCACCAGATAACGAGGCGATATCGGCCGCCTGCAGGCGCGGCACTTTCCGCCCAGAATCAGCCAGCTCACCACCGGAAGGTTGTGGTAAAGCGGGATCATGTCCCCGCAATCAGGGCATGCCGAGCGCGGTGTGACAACCGACTTGCCGCGGGGCAAGCGGTAAATACACACGTTCAGAAAGCTGCCAAAGCACAGCCCGTAGACGAAGATCGCAGCTTCAAGAAAGAGATTCACGTTGGCTAAGTGCCCATACTGCTTGGATTTATATGATTATAAGCCGCTGCCCGCCGGGCTTCTAAGTACGAAAGTCTCTGTACTTCAGATGACTCCGGCGTCTCGCAGGCCCAGGCGAATGCCAGGCTATGCCACCCGGCTGACTTCGAGGTTTTGCGGTAAGAAAATGGAAAACACGGTTCCGGTGTCGCCGCCGTCGGCTCGGCTGCGCACACGAATCGATCCCTCGTGCTTGTCTACGATGCCTTGCGAAACCCACAATCCGAGGCCGGTTCCGGTGTCTTTTTTGGTGGTGTAGAAGGGCTCGAAGATCTGCCGCAAATGGTCGCGCGGAATGCCGCTGCCATTGTCCGCCATAGTGATGCGAACTCCCGTTCTACCGTCAGACCAGTCGCGCGTCTCCGCGACCCGAACCTGCAACCGGCCCCCATCCGCCATGGCGTCGACCGCATTGACCAGTAGATTGGCGATCAACTGCCGCAATTCACCGGAGTAGCCGCTGACCTCGACGCTTCCCCGATAGCGGCGTGTTACGCGGATCTTCCGGCCCTCCAGTTTCCGCGAATAGAGCTGCAGAATTTCGTCCATGATAGCTGCGGGGTCCATGGCAGCCGGCGAGTGGGTATCGCGGACAAACCCCAGCGTCTGTTGTGCCAGTCGGGCGACCCGCCCCACCTCTTGCTCGGCCTGCGTCAGATAATCCCCGGCATGTCTGGAGTCGTGGCGCGCCAGATACAGCAGGTTAACCACCGCTTCCAGCGGGTTGTTGATTTCGTGCGCGATGGCGGCCGCCAGGCGTCCCGCGGTTGCGAGTTTCTCGCTGCGGCGTATCGCTTCTTCGGACTGCTTCTCGGCGGAAAGATCGCGCGCGATGGCGGACGCTCCCACAATTTCACCACGCGCGTTGCGTAACGACGATACCGACAGCAGTACCGGCCAACGCGTGCCGTCCTTACGCATATGCTCGGTTCGAAACGAGGCAATCGGTTCACCGCGGTTGAGCGCTTGCAGATGGCGTTCGACCTCGTCGCGGAGTTCCGGAGGAGCCATTCGCGCAATCGATGATCCGACCGCCTCCTCGGCCGAGTAGCCATAAAGAAGTTCCGCGGCGCGATTCCAGCTGGTGATGGTCCCGTTGGGACGAGTGCTGTAGATGGCGTCGGAAGAGTCCTCAACGATGGCGGCCATCTCCCGAGTCGTGCGATCGGCACGCGATTCCGCCAGCGTCTTCTGGTGGGCCATACTTCCGGCAAACACCGACAGGGCAAGAAAGGCCAGCAGACGTTCCAACTCGGCGTAGGAGTGAATCGCGAAGCTCAAATAAGGGGGAACCCCGAAAAAATCCAGACAAGCGGTGGCAACCAGCGAGCAAAAAATTGCCGGCCCGAAACCCAGAAACCGCGCGGTGAACAGCACCGCCGCCAGCAGCAGGACGAAGAGATGGCGATGCAGGGGAGCGGAAAACGTCCAGAAACTAAGCGCCACCCACACCGCGACCGCCGCACCCCCGTATTGAACCCCAGGAGAATGGCGATTGCGCACGAGCCAATTCTTCAGATTGAACGCAATTCCCAACATTATTCAAAATCGCTGCCGCTCCAGCGTTCGGACCAGCGGTATCAGAGCGGGCCCGGCACGACGGGCCGCGACATTCGAACAAACTGTAGCAGCCACAGAGGAGTACGGCAACTGGGCGCGGGCATTGTCTCGAGGGCAGAGGTCGCCTGTCGAGGGCGGGACCGGGATTATTCGTGACGAAGAAACTTGTAGTCGAGGATGGAAGCCGCCAGCCCGAACGCGTCTTCGGCATTGTCGACCGCGTCCCGGGTGCGAATCAGCCGGCCCTGGCAAAGCACGTTGCTGTTTTTTTGACCGGATATTTCTTCGGGCATTTCGAAGATCAGCTCCACCAGCGCGTTCGCCGGAAGTTGCTGGGGCCCAAGAAACAATACGCCCGATTGGCTGATGTTCTGAATCTTGCCTTCGTACCAGATGCTGAGATTTTTTCCGCGGTATCGAATGGGACCGTTCAACCGCAAACGACGCGCCCGCGGCATCCAGGTCGGTTGCTTCTGGCCGGAACGGCGTCGCACCGTGGTGGTGTCCGCGGCGGGCTCGTCGACCTTGTTCCCGCGACGCATGGTTTTCCAGTCATACTGGTAGGCGGTCGCGCACAGTAAGCAGACCTGATAGTAGTCTCCACTGGCTGCGCGGCGTGGCCAGGAGAACTCATGCGAACACCGTCCCAGCATAAGCACATCCATGAGTCTTTGCGGCATGATGACGAGTAGCGCCCCGTACCAATCGGACACCACCATCATCCAACGGGAGCCTCGTTCTGGATAGGTTACTTTCGTGCACTGCGGCCCATGCCTTATGCTTCTCCATATGACACGCGGCAGAACATCTCGCGCTGGTTTTCTCCTTGCCGGAGGAAAAAGCACTCGCATGGGCGCCAATATCGACAAGGCCTTCCTCGATCTTGACGGCCAAACGCTGGTCGCACGCGGGCTGAACGCGATGGGCGGCGTCTGCGATAGCGTCTCGATCGTGGGCGATCCCGGCAAGTTTCTGAACTACGGAATCGGCAACCCTCCACCCATTCGGTGGGGTCCAGTCATCGTCGATATTTTCCCGGGGTGCGGTCCTTTGGGCGGCATTCACGCCGCGCTCACCCATTCCGCCGCCGAGTTGAACCTGATGCTGGCCGTCGACATGCCCTTCGTGACCGAGAATCTTCTGGCGTTCCTTTTCCAGGCGGCCGAGCAAAGCGATGCCGTACTCACCGTGCCACGTGCCGGCGGGCGGTTGCAGCCACTGTGCGCGATCTATCGTCGCGCCTTCTTCTCCGCCGCCGAGCAGGCGCTGGCGGCTGGGAACTACCGGATCGATGCCACATTCGCCGACACTTCCGTCCACTTGATCGAGGAAGGTGAACTGGCAGCGGCGGGCTTTTCGGAGAGGAGTTTTTTCAACCTCAACACCCCGCAGGATCTCCTGGCCGCGGGGAGGCAATGAGGCCGGAGCAGCGCAGCCATCTGCGGCTCCGTCTCGCGAATGCGGCGGGCTCACTGTGCTCGCCGATTGTGGCCCGGGCGGAGAGGGAACCTGACCCCTCCCGTAGGGCGCGGAGACAGTCGTGGCGAGCGCAACCGCTTGAGCCCGGCAGCCATCTCGTGCCATCCTGATAAGCATGGCGGTGGCCAATATACTTTCTCCCTACATTGAGTTCAAGGATGTCTCCAAGGCCTTCGGAGATCGTGTCGTCCTCCAGGACGTGAGTTTCGAAGTCTTGCCGGGAGAAATGGTGTGCATTCTCGGGCGTAGCGGGGTCGGAAAATCGGTTTCGCTCCACAGCATCATGGGCTTTCTGAAACCCGATTCAGGCCGTGTGATCGTGGCCGGCCAGGATATCACCGATTACACCGACAAGCAGCTCGAAGGAATCCACAAGAAAGTCACGATGGTGTTTCAGAATGGCGCCCTGTTTGATTCGCTATCGGTCGGTGAAAACGTAGCCTTCCCGCTGCGCGAAAAACGAGAGCTCTCCGAAGATCAGATTCTGCAGGTCGTCGACGGACTGCTCGAAATGGTCGGGGTGAAGGAGATGCGCGACCTGCTGCCCTCCGACCTTTCCACTGGCATGAAGCGTTCCGTTGCCATCGCGCGGGCGCTGGCGGCCCAACCCGAGTGCGTGCTCTATGACGAGCCCACCACCATGGTCGATCCCATGATGGGCAACCTCCTGGGCGACCTGATCGCCAGGCTCAAACTGCAATTGCACCTGACCTCGGTCGTAGTTACCCACGATATGCGCCTGGCCAAGAAACTGGCCGACCGTCTTGTCTTTCTGCACGAGGGCCGGGCCATATTCTTCGGTCCTTACAAAGACATGGAGAAATCCGCCGAGCCCATCATTCAAGAATTTCTGGAACTGGATGAATTAAAGCTGGAAGCCTAGCCGCGAGTTCACCTCCAACCGAAACGACGCAGTCTCCGGTGGAGCAGGGCGCACCTGAACCGCAGCCCGCAAGCCACGATCGGCCCGCGTCCCCGGTTCGGAGGTCGCGCATAAATTATTTATAGTCCGAGATTTCGAAGGGTAAATTCGGCCCCGACAAAAAGGGCGGCAAAATGAGCCCGCTTTCGATCTTTTCAGCTCCATGCCTTGCCGCTCCAATCAGCCTCCGCCGAAGCGAGCAGCCTCCGATCGGCCTCTAGAATCCTTGCTGCACCAAGTCATCGACCGACAAAGAACGCCGTGCCGGATCGCCTTTCATCATCTTCTCGACATATTTCGCGATCAGGTCGGCTTCCAGATTCAACGGATCACCCGGCTCGAGCGATCCCAGATTGGTGCTCTCAACCGTATGGGGGATGATGGCGATCGTGCAGCGGTTGTTCTCGAGCTTGGCGACCGTCAGGCTGATGCCTTCGATCGAGATCGACCCCTTATAGACCGTGTACTTCTCAATCTCCGGTGGAATCTCAATATGCAGCCACCAATTACCGGAATCTGCGATGCGGGCAAACTCGACGAGCTTGCCCACTCCATCGACGTGTCCCTGGACGATGTGGCCTCCGAATCGGCCGTCTGCCTTCATCGGCAACTCGAGATTGACCAAAGCGCCCGCGCGGATCCGCGAGAACGAAGTCCGCTCCCACGTTTCCGGCGCCAGGTCAGCACAGAAGGATCCGGCCTTGATGGCCAGGGCAGTCAAGCAGACGCCGCTGACCGAAACGCTATGCCCGGTTCCCAGTTCTTTCGGCAGATGCGCGGCTTCAACGGTGATGCGGCGATTCTCCCCGCGCTCCTCGATGGCTACCACTTTTCCTACCTCTTCAACGATGCCGGTGAACATAAAATGGATACCTCGTGGATTCCGATCATTCTGCGCCCGAGCGAACGACATTTCCATTCGAACACGCCGGCCAAGCGCACGGAACCATTTTTGCCTTGCCGCAGCAGGACCGGAGGGCACATCGCCGGTAAATTGCGAGTATAGCGGACCAAAGCCAGCCTAGCCCGCGTAGGGATCGCGAAGATAGCCTTCGAGCGCGAAGTCTTCGCCAAAGCGATGCAATTCGAAGCGTTGCACGCACTGTGCCCTCCCGTGCAGGCTTTCGCCGGCGACGAAGGGGACGGCGCCCTCGCCAAAAATCTTGGGCGCGTAATAGAGGAACACCTTATCCACTTCGCCGCAGGCCAGGGCCGCGCCGTTTACTAGCGCTCCGCCTTCGATCAGCAAGCTGGTAATTTCAGTTTTCGCCAGACTCTTGATAATGGCTGCGAAGTCGGGCCGTGCGTCGGCAGTGGCGGATATCTGCCATACTTGGATGCCGCGGCTCTCGAGCGCTTGCCTGGTCGGTTCCTCGGCCGTCGAACAGAGGACAACAACGTCGTTCTCGGCCGTCTGTATGACGCGTGAGGTCAGCGGAATGCGCAGGTAGGAATCGAGGATCACGCGTAACAACTTGCGTCGACGAGGCAGACCGCTGCGGTCGGTCAGCAGCGGATCATCCGCCAGTACCGTCCCGACACCGGCCAAGATGGCGTCGTGCTGATGGCGCAATTGCTGCACGTGGGCTCGGGACGCTTCGCCGGTGATCCAGTGGTATCCGCTGCGTGCGCCTTCGGTCGCCGGGACGGCGGCGCCGGTGGTCGCGCCAGGCTTGCTGGCGTCGGCGATTTTTCCGTCCAGCGTCATGGCCGATTTCAGAGTGACCAGCGGTTTGCCGTGCCGTATGTACTTGGCAAAACTCTCGTTGAGCTTCCTGGCCTCGGCTTCGCAGCCACCGATTTGCACCGTGATTCCTGCCGCTCGCAGCTTGGCAAAACCTTGTCCGGATACCTGCGGATTGGGGTCCTGCATCGAGCAGACTACGCGGCGAATGCCGGAGGCGATCACAGCCTCGGCGCAGGGGGCGGTGCGTCCATGGTGCGAGCATGGCTCCAGATTCAGATACAGGGTTGCGCCACGTGCCTTGTCGCCGGCGGCTTCGAGCGCCAGAACTTCCGCATGCTTGACGCCGTCGTAGGTATGTGTGCCCGCGCCCAGTTCGTGCCCCGATGCATCGACGACAACCGCGCCGACGGCGGGATTGGGCGAAACCAGGCCGATGCCGGCTCGCGCCAACTCGAGCGCCCGGCGCACGTATTGTTCGTCGACAGTCACGAGATCAGAAGGGCGATTTTATCAAGCAACTCAAAATCCACCACCGTGGCACGGACGTCCGAGAAAAGACCGAAGCCACCTGACATTGATCGGACGCTCCATCGCCCGGTTCAGGAGAAAAGCGATTCTACAAACTCTTGCGGATCAAAGGGCAACAGGTCACCAGCCTTCTCTCCGACTCCCACGAAGCGAACCGGCAGTCCCAGCTCGCGCGAAATGGCGACGACAACGCCGCCCTTGGCCGTGCCATCGAGCTTGGTCAGCACGATACCGGTGACGCCGGACGATTGCGTGAACTGGCGCGCCTGCTGCAGTCCATTTTGGCCGGTCGTGGCATCCATCACCAGCAAGGTCTCGTGCGGCGCGCCGGGTACGAGGCGCTGCGCCGTGCGCCTCATCTTTTCGAGTTCGAGCATCAGGTTCTGCTTGGTGTGCAGGCGCCCGGCCGTATCGACGATGACGTAGTCGGTCTTGCGCGCGGTGGCGGACTGAAGCGCGTCGAACAACACCGCCGCCGGATCGCCACCAGGCTTGGTCTTGATCACCTCCGTGCCCGTGCGCTGTCCCCAAATTTCGAGTTGCTCGATGGCCGCCGCGCGGAACGTATCGGCCGCGCACATCAGCACAGTCTTGCCCTGCCCGCGAAACACTTGCGCCAGTTTTCCAATCGTCGTCGTTTTGCCCGCGCCGTTGACGCCTACCACCATAATCACTTCCGGGGAGCCGTCTACTTTGGTGAGGGGGCGCGAAGCGGTCGAGGTCAAGATTGCCAGTAGCTCCTGTTTCAGCAACCGTTTGAGTTCATTGACATCCTTGATCTGTTTGCGGTCGGCCTTGTCGCGCAGCGTGGCCAGAACTTCGCGGGTCGTGGTTGTGCCGAGGTCGGCGCCGATCAGGGTGGCTTCGAGGTCGTCGAGTGTGGAACGGTCGATCTCCTTGCCGATGGAGACGACATCTTCGATGCGCTCGGCCAGATTCTCGCGCGTGCGCGAGACTGCCTCTTTCATGCGCTCCACAAAACTCGGTTTTTTTGCTTCGTCCAGACTGCCGAACAGGGTTTGAATCATGGGTAGCCAGAAACGATTATAGGAGACCGGCCACCGACAATGGGGTATTTTGCGACCTGGGGTCGAAAACAACCGCTCCGGGGAAGGACTTCGCTTCCGGCATTGCGCAGGCGGGAAGTTTCAGGTGCGGGTGATTTCGACGGTCAGCGGATCCGCCGGCTGGGGCTTTAGCACAACCGTCCTCGCTTCGATCGGGAAACTCTGCGCCAGGGTTCTCTGGATGCGAATTTCGCCGCGCTCAAAAAGTGCCAGCAGCGCAGCGACGGCCCTAGGATCCAGACGCTGTCCCGAGAGGTTCTGAATGATGCGCATCGCCTCCTCGGGATCGTGAGCCTGCTGATAAGGGCGATTTGTGGTCAGCGCGTCAAAGGTATCGGCGACGGCAATCACCCGCGCCAGCAGAGGAATCTCGTCCCCCTTGAGGCCGTAGGGATATCCGCGGCCGTTGAGAGCTTCATGATGCAGTTCGATTCCGGGCAGCATCTCACGCAACTGCGGCACAGGACGCAGGATGTTCGCGCCCTTGGTGGTGTGAGTTTTCATGATTTCGAATTCTTCCGGAGTCAGGGCACCCGGCTTTTTGAGGATGCGATCTTCGATGCCAATTTTGCCGACGTCGTGCAGTTGCGCGGAAACGCGCACAATTTCCAGAAATTCTTCATCCAGCCCCATTTCCCTGGCAATCAGCACCGAATACTTCGTCACCCGGTCGGAGTGGCCACGGGTATAGGGGTCTTTTTCGTCGACCGCACCGGCGAGCATCTGGATCGACCCCATGAACAGGTGTTTGTTCTCGTCCGCCGCCCGCTTCAGGTCTTCGACAAACTGTTCCAGTTCGTCCGACATGGCATTGAAGGTGGCCGCCAGTTCTCCGATTTCGGTTCGGGTTGTCAGTTGCACACGCTGGGAGAAATCACCGCGCGCAATGGCCCGACTGGAATGTGCCAGCACTTGCAGTGGACTGGTGATCCTTCGCGCCGAGAAAATGCTCAGTCCGACGCTCACAAACACGGCGAGCCATGCCAGCAGCCGGCCGGTGCGCTGCATTTCATAAATACCGCGATAGGCTTCCTCGCGCGGTTTTTGTACGACCACGGCCCAGTCGAGAGAGGTCACTGGACTGTAGGTTCCGAGCATCTCGGTCGTGTCTTTTCCGTCGCCAATGGTAAATTCCCGGGTCGCCGCCAACTGGGCTTTCGCGCCGTCATCCACAAAGCTGCGAACGATCTCGAAGTGACTCATGTCCTGCCCGGTGGCATATTCCGCGGTCGCTGCCGCCACCAGTCTTCCCTGGCTGTCGACCACGTAGGGCATCAATCCGCTGAGGCTCACTTGCTGGAGCCTCCGAATCAGGTAGTCCATGTCAACCACCGATCCGATCATCCCGAGAAAGCGTTTGTCATACATGATGGGCGAGCTGACCAGCATGACGGTTCGCGCCGACTTCCCGCTGCCCACCATCAACGGCTGACCGCTGTAGGCGCGGCCTTCCCGGGCCGCCTGATAGGCTCGCTCCAGTTCGCGCTGCAGAAAGGCGTCGGGCTCGATGCGTCCGGCGGAAACGCCGCGAGCGTCGGCATTGAGCAAGGTGGCGTACGCAATGTCATTCGACGAGGAAACAAAGTTCTCGAGCATAGCTCGGAACTCCGGCGTCAGCAGTTTCTGCGCCATGGAGTCGTTCGCGCCGGTGGCTTTCGCCGATAACGAAAGGCTGTCGAGCATCATGACCTGGATCGAGGACGACAAATTGGTGAGCATCATGTGCAGCGCTTCCTGATGCTGGGAAATGTCGTCGGCCAACGAGCGCGTGACCGTGTTTTGCAACAGCATTTCGTTGGTTTTGAGGCGCGTCCGGTTCATGTTTTCGATCTGCGCCGAATAGAAATACATGGGCAGCACACTGATCGCCAGCAACACTCCGAGGATGACGTAAAGCAGCGGCACCCGCGCGGGAATGGAAAGGTTCAGCGGCAAAGAGCAATCCTGTCGGTCGAGGTGTGGCGATGAGCTCGTCCGTATGGCTTTTATTTTAAGTTGGTTTGCCGCCACCCTCTCAGGTGCTTAAAGTACAGCTCACCGTTACGGAAGTACCCAACCGCTGGTGACCTCTCCGCCCGGCGGCAGCAATCTGGCCACGGCGGAGCCGCGGCAAGCCATGGGCGAGGCCGCCAAGGGGTGACCCCTGTGCCGTCATGTGCACCGTCGGCGACGGGCGCCCGTCGGGCCCCGGCCGCACGTTCCCCTCCGACTCCGGGAGCCGAGGATGGAAAAATGGCAGGGGAATCGCGGATCCGGCAAGCAACCCCTTTTGCAATTCCCGAAACAACCTATAATTAGGGCAGTCCGTACGGGGTGCTGCATGCGGCCTTTTCAAGTCTTCTGCGTTGCCTGTCGGTTGCTGGCGATTCTGCTCCTGGTTTCCCCCCTGGCGCTCGCCGATAGTACTTCTCCCAGTCGAATTTCGAATGACACGCGAGAAGCGATTATTCATGCCTTCCATGAAGAACTGGTCTACATCCGCACCACCTTTCCGATGGGCAAGACGGGGTTGAAACTCAAGGACGGAACCGTAACCCCCAGCGGGCCAGAGCTGCAGCATCTGATGGCGCTCTGGGGACCAGCTGCCAAGCCCGGTGATCGGGCCCGCATCAGCGACGTGGTCGTCAAGCCAGACCACATTCGCTTCGAGATCAATGGCGGCCCCGCCGGGAAACAGAAGTGGTATCAGCATATTACGATTGTGGGCGCCACCTCGGAAACGCCGGTGTCGCCGTCGGATCCTTCGTTCAACGCGCGCGGGTCTTTTGTGGATCTCTACTTCGACAAGTATGTTCCGGAGCTGACCGGACCGGAGCTGAAACGGCTGCTGCGGCCGGTATTCGACTTCGATGCCAAGTCGGCGGTCGAGGCCTATCTCGAAACCCTTTCCCCCAAGCTCAAAGACGCCATCAAGAACCACCGCGTGCTGGTGGGCATGAACCGCGAAATGGTGATTTACTCGAAAGGGCGTCCGCCCAAAAAAATACGCGAGCATGCCGACGAGATTGAATACGAAGAATGGATCTACGGGGAGCCGCCGCAGGACGTGGATTTTGTACGTTTCGTCGACGACCAGGTGATCCGGGTTGAGACCATGAAGGTGGATGGCCAGAAGATTGTGCGCGTCGAGAAGGAAGTTGACCTGGGCGCGCCAACCGTTGCCAAGAAACAGGAACAGCGCCCGGCCAACGCGCCCACGCTGCGGCGTCCAGGGGAACAGATACCGGAATTGAGTCCGGCAAACCCGTCCAATACGCCGCCGATGGGAGCGCCGCCGCCGCCGGCGGGTCCACCCGGTTCTGGCCCGGGTCCCAACTGGAGCTGGGCGCCAGTCGCTGGCTAAGGCTCCCTGAGGGAGCTTTCAGCGGCCGCGATGGGGGTCGCCTTGTCCGCGCCCATGAGAACTGGCAGACTAGGTGCCCTCGGTGCCTGCCCGCCTCGACCTTCTCTGGCTGACCTTTTACACTAGAAGGGTGAAGATTGCCTTGGGCCAGATCGACCCCACCGTGGGGGACTTCTCTGGCAACGCTGCCAAGATCATCCAGTTTGCGCTTGAGGCGCGGAGCGCTGGCGCCGGCCTGATCCTTTTTCCGGAACTTGCGGTTTGCGGTTACCCGCCGCGCGACCTGGTCGAGAAGCCATGGTTCGCGGCGCGCAATCGCTCGAGTGTTGAAAAAATCGCGGCCGAAACGCAGGGCATCGCTGTGATCTGTGGCTTGGTCACGCCAGCGGCGGCGGATTCGGGCAAGAGCGTAATGAACTCGGCCGCTCTGTTGCGGGACGGGCGGGTTGACTTTATCCAGTCGAAGATGCTGCTGCCGACCTATGACGTGTTTGACGAGATGCGCAACTTTGCACCCGCCAAAAACCAGCAATTGTTTAATCTGTGTAATCACCAGATGGCTTTGACCATCTGCGAAGACGCTTGGAATGACAAGCGCTTCTGGAATCGGCAGATGTATCGCATTGACCCGGTCGAAGAACTGGTCCGCTCCGGAGGAAACTTTGTGCTGAACGTGTCCGCGTCGCCGTTTTGGCTGGGCAAACGCGAACTGCGGCGCGACATGCTTGTCTCCATCGCACGCAATCAGAAAGTTCCGGTGGCGCTGGTGAATCAGGTGGGAGGCAATGACAGCCTGGTGTTCGACGGGTCAAGCGTGGTGATTGCTCCCGACGGACGGGTCATCGCGCAAGCCAAGTCGTTCGAAGAAGACCTGGTCTATTTCGATTCCCGGACGCTCAGCGGGGATGTGCACCCGCAAATCGCAGGCGAAGAAGCAAGCGCCTATCAAGCTTTGGTTCTCGGCACGCGTGACTACGTCCGGAAATGCGGCTTCGAGCGCGCCATCATCGGACTGAGCGGGGGCATCGATTCCGCCCTTACCGCTTCGATCGCCGCCGATGCGCTGGGTTCTGAGAACGTGATCGGCGTGGGCATGCCGGGGCCTTACTCCTCGCCCGGATCGATCGGAGACGCGCGGGAACTGGCCAAGAACCTCAACCTCCGGTTCGAGCTGCTGTCGATCAACCAAATCGATGAGGCCGTGCGCCAGACGCTGGCGCCGGTATTTGCCGGCATGCCGGCCGACGTTACCGAGGAAAACATTCAGTCGCGCGCCCGCGGATTGCTGCTCATGTCCCTGTCGAACAAGTTCGGAGCGCTGGTGCTTTCGACCGGCAACAAGAGCGAACTGGCGGTCGGATATTGCACGCTGTACGGTGACATGGTGGGCGGATTGGCAGTGATCTCGGACGTGCCAAAAACACTGGTGTACCGTCTGAGTGCTTACGTGAACTCGCGGCGCAGAGTGATTCCGGAAGCAACGATAGAAAAGCCGCCATCTGCCGAGCTGCGGCCCGATCAGAAGGATTCGGACTCCTTGCCACCCTATGACGTGCTGGATGCGATTCTCGAGGATTTCGTGGAGGATTCGCGCTCGGCAGAAGACATTGCGGGTTCGCGCAATTTCGATCCGCAACTGGTGAGGCGGGTGATTCGGATGGTTGAGCGCAGTGAATACAAGCGGCAACAGGCGGCCCCCGGAATCAAGATCACGGAGAAGGCTTTTGGCTACGGCCGGAGATTTCCGATCGCCGCTAAATCCGAGTTGTAGCCAGTCCCGGGGGCTTCGGTCTGCGGTTCGCTCCAAGTCGGTTGAATTCCCGGCACCTGCGCTAGAGTGCCGGGGGTGGCGGCTCAGGCGTACCGCGGATGGATGGGCGAGGGCCGGCGCCCGCGCAGAAGGAACCAGCGGTGCGCGACGGCTCGCGAACGCCGGCGGTGGCGGAATGACAACCGGACTCTTCTTTGTAACAATCGAGTTCCACTTGAATGCCAAAAAATTATGACTAATGTGAATCGCACGACCCTCGCTATTTTCCTGCTGTTCGGTATCGCGCTGGCGCAAACCAAACCTGCCGGATCGGCAAAACCGGCAGCCAAAGCCGCGGCCACCTCTCCGGCGACCGCAGTCACGACGGTTCTGCCTAGCGAAGACTCGGTCAATTCTTTTCTGTTTCAGATGATTGGCTATGACCCCACGAAGACGTGGAAGATCACCGATATTCGTCCTTCGGAAGTGGCGGGACTGGCCGAGGTGTTGGTGGTGATCACCGATGCGCAGGGCTCGAATCCCAATCGCTTGCTGGTGAGCTCGGACGGTAAGCATGTCATTACCGGCGAAATCCTGCCCTTCGGCGCCAGGCCGTTTGACGAGGCCCGGGACAAACTACAAAAGGGCGCAAACGGGCCGGGCAAGGGACCGGCCAAGGCTGCGGTGACGATTGTGGAGTTCAGCGATATGCAGTGCCCGCACTGCGCAAAGGCCGCGCCCTCGATTGACCAGTTGCTGGCGCTTGAACCTGAAGCCCATTTTGTTTTCCAGAATTTTCCCCTGCCCTCGCACAATTGGGCGGAGAAAGCTGCCGAGTACGTGGAATGCGTGGGCGAAGCCTCGAATGATGCCGTCTGGAAGTTTGTCCAGAAGACATTCGACGAGCAGGCCAATATCACTCCGTCCAATCTCGAAGAGAAGCTGAAAGCCATCGCGACTGCCTCCGGCGTGAATGGCGAGGAGATGGCCGCCTGCTCGACCAAGCCGGCAACCAAGAGCAAAGTCGAGGAATCGGTGGCTCTGGGAAGGTCGGTGGGGGTGACGGGCACGCCAACTCTTTTCATCAACGGACAGAGTGTGCCCGGCACGGCGCCCGTCGATCTGCTGAAAAAGATTGTGGACTTCAAAGCCAGCCTGGAAAAAGGCGCCAAGTAGGATCGGGGGACCGCCAAAATGAGGAGTCGTTGAGTCCGGGAGCACTGTCGGCAGGAGCCTTTCCTGGCCGGCGATGTCATGCCGGTAAGGTCCGATTTACCGGGTCAGCCAGATGTCAGGCGCGTCGCTGCGTTCCGGGCTGCGGACGACGTAGGGCGTGATCAGCATCAGCAACT
This sequence comes from Terriglobales bacterium, assembly GCA_049520935.1. GTDB lineage: Bacteria > Acidobacteriota > Terriglobia > Terriglobales > Acidobacteriaceae > Acidiflorens. Next base: position 122,942 of record JBEKPJ010000013.1, read on the forward strand.
CGTCTTCCTCGTCCTGTTTTGTATTTTGCGAGGTAAGAACACCGAGGCCGGGAACCCGGGAAACCAGGGGAAGGCCGGTCAGGCTCTTCTCCTCCGAGTCGTTTACCATTCCCGCCACCACCGCCGGCTCGCCTTCCTTGACCAGAATTCCTCCACTGAACTCTCGATTCAGAATGATGGGAATGCCGTTTGAGGCCGTGGCTCCGAGAGTGCGGAACTGGATTTGCAGCTGGAGCGCCACATCGGAGTTGTTGTGGACCAGCGGCTTGGCCTTGAGCGTGAGTCCGATGTCTTCGTAGCTGACGGAGGGGAACGGCGCGGTGTAGGACTGGTTTCCGACCACCTGGGAAATGGCCGGATTGTTATAGATAGGCGCGAAACTGGCATTGAGGATGGGATAACGCTGTCCCAGCTTAAAAGTGGCGTCCTTATCCTGGGCGGCGCGCAGCTGGACGTGATCGATCTGCCGCACTGAACTCTCATTCATGGTGAGCGCGGCCGATAGCTGGTCGAGGCTCAGCCCCATGAGGGTGAGGCCGCCGCCGAAGGTGGCCAGCGGTTGACTGAAGATTGAATTCTGCTGCCCTCCCAATTGCGCGAGCAGGGCCGAGATGGTCTGATTGCCAGCCTGGTTGATGCCGCCCGAGGCAATCAACTGGTTGATCAGCTGTTGGATATTCTGTCCGCCAAGAGCAGTGAGCGCAGCCGCAGGGATATTGAAGAGATTGAACGTGTCCGGCACGTGGAGGCCGATCGTCCGCGCGTAGGTGTGGCTGACCTGGAAGACCTTCAGATCGAGAAGCACTTCCGGCACCGGACTGTTCATCTGCGAAAGGAACTGGGTTGCGGCGTCGAGCAACGCATGCGGTGCTCGCAAGGTGATGGTGCTCGAGGCGGCGTTCAGGATGCCGAAATTGGGCTTGCTGCCAAAGCCAAATACGGTGCGCAGCGAGTTCATGACCTCGTTCAGCTCCTTGGCGGAATCGGTGCCGGGGAAGTAGAACGAGCGCATGCCGAGGTGATCGTATTGGCTGTGGTTGTCGGCGGTATCGGCGCAGGCGAAAAGGACCGCGCCTTCGATGCCCACACTGAAGCTCTTGGTGGCCGCTGATGCCTGCTGCATGGCGGTTCGGAAATCGGCATTCTCGATATCGAAGCGTACGCGGCGGCTGGGGAAACTGTCATCGAAGACCACGGTCAGGCCGTAGCTGGCGGCGACCGCGGTGAGCAGGCCGCGCGAATCGCCACGGTAGTGAATGTCGTGGCGTGTGTCGATTGGTTGGACCACGATCGCGTCGGCGCTAGCGACGAGTTGAGGGGAAGCTGCGGTGTGCACGGGCACGGGGCCCAGGGCGTCGCTGACCCGCTGCTGGGCGAATTCGTTTTGCGGATCGAGATTGAGGGCTGCGTGGAACTCCGCCATGGCCTCGATCGGGCGGCCGTCGAGCAGGTCCTTGTTTCCGCGTTCCAGATGGGTCCCGGCCAGATGTTGGCGGGTAAACTCCCGCGCCGTCAGGTACTCCACATTTTGCGGCACCAGACGAGCGGCCTCGTCAAATTCCAAGTAGGCCTGGTCAAGGTCGTGCGATTTTTCGCATTTCAGGCCACGCGCGAAGGCGCGGTGAGCCGACTTCAGGTCTCGTTTGGAACCCTGGCAGGCGGGAGCGCCTCCGGAAGCGGAGCAGAGCGCCGGCGCGGCGGCCGGAGCCGTGTCGGTGGCCGAAGACACCCCGGCCAACCACATTCCGGCCAAGCATATTCCGGCGAACGAGAAACCTCTTCCGGCAGGAAACCAGCGCATGTAACTACTATAGAATGCCCGCCCTCGGCTGTCTTGCAAGAGAAATAGTCGGAAGGGAACTACCGTCGTAACGGGAGCGAGGAGAGGTTCAGCGCAGCATGAGCCGTTCGATGCTGCGGGCGCGGCCGGTCTGGTTGTCGCAATCGACCAGAACACCGCACAGGCGAACGTCCCCGATGGCGGCTTCGAAGCGGGCGGGCATGCCGCTGAGAAATTTCTCGATCACCAGTTCCTTTTTTACGCCGATGACGCTGTCGTATGGGCCGGTCATGCCGACGTCGGTGATGTAGGCGGTACCTTTCGGCAGCACGGTCTCGTCGGCGGTGGGAATGTGGGTGTGGGTTCCGACCACGGCGGTGGCACGCCCCTCCAGGTACCAGCCAAACGCGATCTTTTCGGAACTGGCTTCGGCATGGAAATCCACAAACACAATCTTCGCCTTGATCTGTTCGAGAAGCCGGTCGGCGAAGCGAAAGGGGTCGTCGCATGAGCCCATGAACACGCGTCCCTGAAGATTGGCCACGGCATAGGCGACGCCGTCTTTCTGACCCTCGTACAAGCCCCAACCGGGCAAGCCCTGCGAAAAGTTGGCCGGGCGCAACAAGCGGCGCGCCGGACTGTGGGGATCGCCGTCCGCCATGCGGAAATAATCGACGATTTCACGCTTGTCCCAGACGTGATTGCCGGTGGTCATTACGTCGATGCCGAGATCGAAAAGCTCCTCCGCCAGCGGCGGCGTGATCCCGAAGCCGGCGGCGGCGTTTTCGCAGTTGGCAATGACCAGGTCGACGGCATGCTGCCGGCGCAGTTCGGGCAGGCGATCCCTGACGATCGTGCGGCCGGGCCGGCCAAAAATGTCACCGATGAAGAGAATTTTCAAAATGCCGGTCTCGGGTATTCGCTTTCGGGTCTCGGGAACAACGCTACTCTGCTCTCGATAGTCTCCAAACTCTGATGGTATCACGCTGAAAAGCGGCTACTGGCCGGTGATTTCAGCCGTCTTCAGAAAATCGTAATTTCCGGAGGGATTCAGGGTCACGTTGTGGACCCGCCGCGTGTGCACGAGAACGTTGTCGAAGTACCAGAGATTAATCGACGGGACCTCCTGCGCGAGAATTTGCTGTACCTCGGCATAGAGTTCCTTGCGAGCTTGCTGGTCGGTTTCGCGCCGCGCCTGGTCGATGAGGCTGTCGAGTTTGGGGTTGGAGTAGAAGCTGCGGTTTCGTCCCGCTGGAGGGAAGTTGCGCGAGTGGAAAGCGGCGTCGAAGATGTCGGGGTCCTCGTTGCCGCCGATCCAGCGAAGGGAGTAGAGCTGGAAAGCGCCGCTGGTGACATCGGCAAAAAATGTGGCGAACTCGAAGGTGCGAATGTCCAGGACAATACCTACATCGCGCAGTTGCTGCTGCATCACGGCGACCATCAAACGCGTGTTTTCATCGGTCGAGGTTTTCATGATCAGGTGAAAACGCGCACCGTTCCGAGCCGGATGTCCGGCGGATTCGAGCAGGGCCCGAGCCTTGTCCGGATCGTAATCGTAGGGCGGCAAGTGATCGTCATAGGCCCAACTCTGCCGCGGCAGAACGCCAAGTGCAGGCTGAACCTGGCCGCGCCACAGGTACTTCATCATGGGTTGCCGGTCCAGGGCGTAGGCGATGGCCTGGCGAACGCGCACGTCGGCGAGGATCGGATCGCGGAGGTTGAATGCCAGGTAGGCCAGGCGGGTGCCAGGCCCATGTTGAACCATCAGCGACGGATCGCGCTCGAGAGTGACGATAGCGTCGGGCGACATCGGCGAGTTGATGACGAGGTCGGCACTGCCCTTCCGCAGTTCGAGGGCCTCAGTGGTGGCGTCGGGGACGACGGCAAAGCGGATGCGGGACAGACGCGGCGGTTGGCCCCAGTAAGCGTCATTGCGCGCGAGGATGACCTCCTTGTCGGTCTCGGCGCTCACGAATTTGAAGGGCCCGGTTCCGATCGGGTCCCGGGTGATTTCGTCGAGCGACCCGTAGGGGACAATCTCGATCGCTCCCTCCGAAAGGTTCCACAGCAAGGCGGCGAAGGGTTCCTTCAGATGAAAGACGACCGTCAACTCGTCGGGAGTCTCGATGCGATCGATGTAATGGTAGGTGGAGGCTTTCGTGCTGCGGATTTTTCCCTGGAGAAGGGAGTCAAACGTCCACTTCACATCGCGCGCGCCAAGCGGGCGCCCATCGTGAAACTTGATGCCAGGATGCAGGTGGAAGAAGTAGGTCAGCGGGTCGGGTGTCTCCCAGCGCTCGGCGAGCCCGGGCTGAACGTTGAAATGGTCGTCGCGAGTCAGCAGCGCGTCGAACAGGAGTTCGTCGATGCGCTCGGATTGTCCGTCAATGCCGACTCGGGGATCGAGGTTGGTCGGGCTGCTTTCGATCATCATCACCAGAGTGTTCGAGTCGGGAGGTCGGGAACAGCAGAGCAGGGGCAGCAGCCATGCGCCGGCGAATAACAATAAAACGGTGATCCGTCCGGGGGCGTCTGGGAAGCGGGTCCAAAGCAGGCGCGTCGCCCTGCCCGCCCGCGCCCGTGTTTTCTGGGCCGCCGCCTCACGCATACGAGATCTTTCCGAGGATTGCGGGTCGCCGAGCGCCCGTCGCTGAAGGCACATTGCTCGGTCGCCGGTGCCAGGTTTCGTGCGCGAGCAGGGCAAAGGCCACGGCTTCCTTCGCCTCGGCCGGTAGGCCGAAGTGGTCGGAGAGATGCAACACGATTCCGCAGGGTGCGAGTGCATTGCGCAACATGGCCATCAGCGTCGCATTCTTGGTACCGCCGCCCGAGACGATCATCTGGGCCCTTCGCCTTGGCTTCTTGGGGAAGCGCGGTTGCACGAATCGTTCGACGGCGTCCGCGATCGAGCGCGCGGTCAGCATCGTGGCTGTCGTCACGACGTCGGGCTTGGGGGCGCCGTGACAGAGGTGAAGAAATTGGCTCGCATACTCGCGGCCGAATTCCTCCCGGCCGGCGGTTCGCGGTGGCGTCTGGCGGAAAAAAGGGGCTTGCAACAACTGGTCTATCACGCCTTCCAGTGTGCGTCCCGTGGACGCAACCTTGCCATTGCGGTCGTAGCGTCTGCCGAAGAGCTTTTCCACGACGGCATCGATCACCATGTTTCCGGGGCCGGTGTCGAAGGCCAGGACCTGGCTTAAGGGAGCGCCTGGGGGAATTGCGGTCAGGTTGGCGATGCCTCCTATGTTCTGGGCAATGCGGGCCTCGCGCGGATCGCCATAGAGAAGGTAGTCGAGAAAGGGAACCAGGGGCGCGCCTTTGCCCCCCGCCGCCATATCCGCAGGACGAAAATCGGAAACCACCGGCAGGTGTAGACGAGCCGCGATAACCGCGCCCTCGCCAATTTGCCAAGTCACGGCCAATTTTCGTCCGAGGAATCGCTCGCCGTCGCCCTGGTGATAGATCGTCTGTCCGTGGCAACCGACCAGATCGAGTTTTATACGATGTTGGCGCGCCGTTCTGGCTACGGCCTCGGCGTAGAGTTCCCCGAGCAGAAAGTTCAGACGAGCAAGATCCGCCACCCGGGCCAACCTGGCGTTCATCATTCCCAAAATCGCGCGGCGGACGGGGAGAGGGAACGGGTACTCGGCATGGGCAAGGAGCGTGAAGCGCGAGCGTTTCGCTGCAGGTTCGGATACGCGCACCAGGGCCACGTTGATGCCGTCGGCAGAAGTGCCGCCCATTACGCCGGCCACGATCATGCGCGGTCCTTCTTCGGGTTGGCGGCACGGGCGAGCGTGGCGAGACGGATCTCCTCGCCGAATTCCCAGAGTTGGCGGGACAGTCGCTCAACCTGTTCGACGGTCGGTCGGGCGGCGGGCGGGCGCTTGAGACATCGGCTTTTGAACGCCAGCACGCGCCGTGCCGATTCCTGCGCCCGGCGGCGAAACTTGGCGTCGCGCTCCGCGGCGCGCAGCAGGCTTTCCTGAGCGCGCAGAACGAAATCTTCCTGATGGCAGACCAGGCCCAGGTCGCCTCCGGCGCGGATGTGGGCGACGATCGCCTGTTCGATGGGCGCTGCCGCGAGCACGCCACCCATCTCCAGATCATCGGAACAGACCAGGCCCCGGTAGCCGATTTTCCTGCGCAGAACGCCTACGATCCACTGTTTCGAGAGGGAGGCCGGCGTGCGATCGTAGGTGACGGCGGGGAACGCGGCGTGGGAAATCATGACCAAGGGCAATTCGCCTCGCAGGCGACGATAGGGAACGAGGTCTTCGTTCCACAATTTGCGGAAGGGTTTTTGCACGCTGGGCAGTTCATGGTGCGTGTCCAGCGTGGCTTCGCCCAATCCCGGGAAATGTTTGCCGCAGCCGCGCACCTTGGCATCGCCCAATCCGCGCAGAAACGCGCGGGCGTAGGCGACGACCTGCTTCGGATCGGATGAAACGGCTCGCGAACTCATCACCTTCCGCGAGGCTTCAAAGGCCAGGTCGAGGACGGGAGCGAAATCTATGTTGAAGCCGAGCGCCCGGGAGTTCTCGCCGATCACGCGTCCGTGCTTGCGGTAAAGCGCGCGACTGCCGGTGGCAAAGACTTCGGCGGGAGAAGGTGCGGGTCCGATTACGTTACGGAAACGGTCTACCGTGCCGCCTTCGAGATCCACACAGGTGAAAAGTGGAGTGGCAACCTGCTTCTGGCACTCGCGCAGCAGGGTGTAGGTTTGCTCGCTTGCGGCAATATTGCGGGCAAAAAGAATGACACCCGCGGGCTGGATCTTCTGGAGAAGGGATGCCAGGCGCGGGGTTAGCTCGGTTGCGTCGAAGCCGATGATCAGGAGTTGGCCGATAGCCTGTGCCAGGTTGCGCATTGTGACGTTTGCCGGAGTATGCGGCCCGGACCGTCGACCGCCTAGCATCTCAGCCCCGCTTCAGGGCCGAACGACCGTCTTCGGGCTGTCCGATCTTTGTTGTCCAACGATTTTTCAGCCTCTCAATAAAATATTAGCGCACAGAAAACGGACGCCGCTCGGATGCGAATCGCTTTTCGACCGTGAGCTATGCTCCTCGCACGACCAGGTTCCCGGCGGACGGGTAGTCATCGTGTCGGGGGTCTAGATTTCCTTTTTTAACTCCGACAGCAAGTTTAGCGCTTCGAGCGGGGTCAGACGGTTCAAATCTACGGCGCGCAGCTTTTCTACCACTGGCTGCGAGAGAGCGGTGAAGATGGTGAGCTGCCTCGGACGCTCGGGCTGCGCACCCGGAGTGAGATGGCCGGAGAGGCGGTGCTCGGAGGATTCGTGTTCCGCCAGGACTTCCCGTGCTCGCACGACAACCTGGTTTGGCAATCCGGCCAGCTTGGCGACTTCGATACCGTAGCTGCGGTCGGCTGCGCCCGGTTCTACTCGGCGGAGAAAAACCACATTTTCGCCGGTTTCTTTGACCGAGACGTGGTAGTTTTTCACGCCGCCCAGTTGATCGGCCAGTTCGGTCAACTCGAAATAGTGGGTGGCGAACAGAGTCTTGGCCTTGACCTGCGCGTGGAGGTATTCGACGGCCGCCCATGCGATGGCCAGGCCGTCGTAGGTGGAGGTGCCGCGCCCCACTTCATCGAGCAGGATGAGCGAGCGCGCGGTTGCGGTATGGAGAATTGCCGCCGTTTCGGTCATTTCCACCATGAAGGTCGAACGACCCCGGGCCACGTTGTCGCTGGCGCCGATGCGGGTGAAAACGCGGTCTACGATGCCCAGGCGCGCGCCGCGGGCGGGTACGAACGAGCCCATCTGCGCCATGATTACGATGAGCGCGGCCTGGCGCAGATAAGTGCTCTTGCCTCCCATGTTGGGACCCGTCAGTACCACGATATTGTGGGTGGAGGAGTTCAGGAAAAGATCATTAGGGACGAAGCGCTCGCTCCCGGCGGCCAGTTCCTGCAGTTCGATTACCGGATGACGGCCGGCGATAATTTCCAGATCATGGGCCCCCGGGTTTTCCAGGTTATCCCCCTCGGACTGCGGCTCGAACCGCGGCCGGCAGTAGTTTCGCAAGGCGGCAATGTGTGCCAGGCAACCGAGAACGTCCACTTCCGCCAGTGCCAGCGCCGTTTGACGGATACGCTTGGCCCCGGCGGCTATGCCCGAACGTAGCTCGGAGAACAGGCGACGCTCGATTTCGACGATCTTCTCCTGGGCATCGAGAATTTTGGATTCGTATTCTTTCAGTTCCGGAGTGGTGAAGCGCTCGGCATTGACCAAGGTTTGTTTGCGCTCGTAGTCCGAGGGCGAGAGGTGGAGGTTCGCCTTGGAAATCTCGATGTAGTAGCCAAAAATCGAATTAAACTTCACTTTGAGCGAGCCGATTCCTGTGCGCTCTCGCTCGCGTGTCTCCACCTGCGCCAGGTATTGCTTGGAATTGCGGCTCAAGTCGCGGAGCTGGTCGAGATCCTGGTCGATGCCCGGGGCAATGACGCCGCCATCGCTCAGCGTGAGCGGCGGCTCAGGAACCAGCGTGCGCTCGATGTTTACCCGCAGATCGGCGAGTTCGTCGATGACGGCATGCAGCAACGCCAGCCGAGAACAAGGCAGCTCCTCGAGCACGGTTCGCACCCTGGGAATTCGTGCCAGGGATTGCGCCAGAGCCAGTACGTCGCGCGGATTGGCGGTTTCGAGGGTGATGCGGCTCAGCAGACGTTCGAGATCCAGAATGCCCTCGAGCGAACGGCGCAGTTCCTCGCGTCGCATCGTGTCTTGGATCTGCACTTCGACCGCATCCAGCCGGGCTTCGATCTCGGCGCGATCGAGGGAAGGCCGCAGCATCCAGGTGCGCAGCAGGCGCTTCCCCATGGGCGTTACCGTAGCGTCGAGGCAGCGGAATAGGGTGACTCCGGCATCGGTTCCAGCAAACAGCGGATCAGTCAGCTCCAGATTGCGCACGCTGACCGCATCGAGAATCAGGTAATTCTGGCGCTCGTAGAAACCGATGCGGTCGATGTGATCGAGGGTGCCGCGCTGGGTGGAGCGGATGTAGTAGAGAATGGCCCCCGCCGCCGAAGCCGCTGCCGGTTTGCCGGCGAGGCCGAAGCCTTCGAGGGAAAGGACTCCGAAGTGGTTTTCGACGAGCGGAATTGCATGATCGGGTGCGAAGATCCAGTCCTCGAGGGGAGTTTCTGCCATGCCGTTGGCGGATCGGGAGGGCGCCGCATTTGCCGGGAGTTCGGTGCGAGCCTCCCGCATCTGCTTCGAACCGGCCTCTCGAGGACTGGTGTCTGGGTTATTTCTTAGGTCGAACAATGGCGCAGAAGATCCATAAAGAACTTCTTTGGGCTGCAATTGTTCAAGTTCTTCCTGAACCCGTCGACCCGCCGTGTCGCCGGCAAACTCGGTGGCGCGAAACTCGCCGGTCGATAGATCCAGGACGGCAAAACCCACGCGATCACCGACGGAAGAGACCGCCGCCAGGAAATTGTTCTCCTCCGGACCAAGCGAGGCATCGGCTGCCGTGCCGGGGGTGACGACGCGCGTGACCTCGCGGCGCACGAGTTTTTTGGCCAGGCGCGGATCTTCCACCTGTTCGCAGACGGCGACCTTGAAGCCCCGGCGAATCAGTCTGGCAATGTAGCCCTCGGCGGCGTGATAGGGTACGCCGCACATGGGGATGTCCACGCCCTTTTCCTTGTTGCGCGAGGTGAGCGTGATCTGCAGCTCCCGCGCCGCCAGCACGGCATCGTCGAAGAAAAGTTCATAGAAGTCGCCCAGCCGAAAGAACAGAAGAGCAGTGGGATGCTCTTTCTTGATGGCGGCATATTGCCGCATCAGCGGCGTTGAAGGCTCGGACATAGAAGAGATGGCAATGGGTAATTTGTAATTTGGAATTGCTGAATTTGCAATCGGCGCTGGAGCAGGAGTGCCGTTCGATTAGAAATCACCCATATCAGCAATTGCAAATTGCAGGTTCTTTTGTTCTCCTTACCTCATGGAACTTCGCAAGGATCCGATCACTCGCTCGTGGGTGATTACCGGTGACGATGTCAGTGAACCGGCGCCACGTTCAGAGTTGTGCCGGTTTTGCGGCACGACGGCGGAGCCGGCGCAGGTGATTGCCAACCTGCCGGGTCTAGATGGCAGCGCATGGTCGGCGCGGTCGGTGGTCCACCCCAACGCCCTTTACCACGTCGAAGGCGAGGCGAGCCGGCGCGGCGACGGTCTTTACGACCGCATGGGGTCGGTCGGCGCGCACGAAGTGCTGCTCGAAAATCCGCGGCACGATGGGCATTTCTGGAATGCCAGCGACGCCGAAGTCGAACAATTCCTGCGTCTGGCCGCGCAGCGAATTCAGGATTTGAAGCGCGACAGCCGCCTTAAATACATCAGCATTTTCAAGAACCACGGCGCCGGCGCCGGGCAGGAATTCGAGCATCCCACCTCGCAGCTCACCGCGACCACCTTCGTACCGAGGCGCGTGCTCTACGAACTCCGCTCCGGACGAGAGTATTTTGAGAGCAAGGAGCGTTGTGTGTTCTGCGACATTCTGGCGCAGGAGGAGCGTCAAAATCTGCGGATCGTCGAAGTGCGCGGAGACTACGTGGCCTTCTGCCCTTATGCTCCGCGCGTCCCGTACGAAACCTGGATCATGTCGCGCAGCCACGAATCTTCGTTTGAGCGCACCGGTTCATCCCGGATGGGGAACCTGACCGATCTCGCCGCGCTGCTGCGGCGCACGCTGCAACGAATTCGTACGCTTTCGGATGCTTTCCATCTCGTGCTCCACACCTCGCCCAATAGCCAACATCCATCGGCTACGCTCGGATACTGGAAAACGCTCGATGACGATTACCACTGGCACATCGAGATCCTGCCCATTATTGAGGCGAAAGCAAAGTCCTACACGTTTAAAGAAATTTATTATTCTCCCGTCACCTCCGAGACCGCGGTCAAACGTCTGCGCGAGGCGCTGATTTAACTCATGCCAATACGATCGGCTGCGAGCGGATGCAGGTCACAAATGGCGGTTGCCGGCTGGCTGAGTGTGTTCTGTTGTTGTCTGCTGGGCGGCCGGGCTGCCTCGGCACAGACCTCGGTGCTGCCGGCTCCGGGCGAGAAGCAGACTGTCCTTTGGGCCAAGCTCGAACAATCAATCCTTGACATTGATCGCAACCTCGATGGGGTGATGGGGGTTGCCATCGTCGACCTGACGGACGGGCGCCGGTATGGGCTGCACGCGGACGACGTATTTCCGCAGGCTAGCTCCATCAAAATCTGCGTGCTTGCGGAACTCTATCGCCAGGCACAACAGGGTACAGTGAAACTCACCGATCTGTATACCGTCAATGGCGCCGATTTGGTCGAGGACAGCGACATCATGGGTGGGCTGACGCCGGGCGTCACGCGGATCACCTTGCGCGACCTTGCCACCATGATGGTCGCCGTCAGCGACAACTCCGCGACCAACGTTCTCATCGATCGCGTCGGCTTGGACAAGGTGAATGCTTTCCTCAGCGCGCAAGGGCTGCGCGATACCCGTCTTCGCCGGAAAATGATGGATCTGAAAGCCGCCGCGGAAGGCCGGGAAAATGTCTCCACTCCCAACGAGATGCTGAGCTTGCTCTCGGCGCTCTACCGGGGCGAGATTCTGAATCGAGAGATGACCGACGATTTCTTCAAAGTCCTCTCCACTCATAAAGACAGCTGGATTCCGCGCGATCTGCCTGACGACGTGAAGATTGCCAATAAGCCGGGAGCGCTCGAAGGAGTGCGCAACGATTCGGGTGTGATCTTTGTGAAGCAACGGCCCTATGTCCTGTGTGTGATGACGACCTATCTGCATCGTGAGCCGGACGGAGAGCAGGCCATCAGCAAGGTTTCGCTGGCCGCCTGGCGCATGTTCGATCGGTTGGCAAGGGCGAGTGCTTTAGGGAGAGTGATATCGCCGGGCAATAGCAGTCGGTAGTGCGGCGCGAGCCAGGAACCGACCACCGGTTCAGGCGCGCCTGAAGTTCCGAGCTCGAAGCTGGTTGCATGACCATTCGCCGCCTCAAGACATACACCGGATCGCAAGGCTATGTTTACCAGTACTATTTTGTCGGAAAGCGACTGGCGGTACCATCGGTGGCCGACGATGCGGTGGATGAATACGTCTTTGATGTCACCTCGGACCGTAAGCTGGTTTACGCGGTCAGTGTTTTCCTTCCCCAGACGGTTGTCACCGCGTGGGAGCAATCCCATGGACGACCGCTGTCGGAAACCGAGCGGTATGCGGCGGCGAAAATGCGTTTGATTCGCGCCTTTGATGAACTGGAAAATATGCAGGGTGAAGGGCGGCAACTGCGGATCGACCTGCAGCTTCTCGAGGAGTCGCTGACGTCGCTCGGCGTGGATTAGAGTCGCTGCCCGAGTTCTCCCCGGCTTGTCACCAGGCCAGATCAGCGACTGGAACTACTCCGGGAGTGGGCCGTGCGCCACTCGTCGATTTCTCGTTCGGCCTGCGCGATCTGCACCGGTGTGAGCAATTTTCGAACTTCTTGCGCGGTCGCGGCACTTTCCTTTATCGCGTCCTGCGCGAGAACCGACCATTTGTAGGCAGAGAGCAGGCTTTGGCCATCGTTGTGGTCGGCGGCGAGCAGGAGTCCGAGGCGATATTGAGCCTGCGGGATGCCAAAATTCGCTGAAAGTTCGTAGTATTTGGCGGCGGCGACCGCATCGGCCGGCCCGCCGTCTCCTGCCTCGAGCATTTTTGCCAGGAGGAATTGGGCATAGGGATGTCCGCGGTTTGCGGCCGGCGTCAGCCAACGCCGCGCTTCTTCCATATTTTGCGGAACCCCCTGCCCGAGCAGGTATCGCATCCCCAACCCAAGCTGGCCTTCGCGCTGCCCCTGGTCGGCGGCCTTTCTGTACCAGTCAACCGCCTGGCTATAGTCGACTCGACCCAGTTTTTCATCGACGAAGAGCGAGCCCAGTTCGCTCTCTGAGCCAGCGTCGCCCTGTTCGGCGGCTTTTTTGAGCCAGTCGATGGCGGCATCGACATTGCGGCCGTGCTGGGGTTGCAGGTACCAATTCGCCAGCTCACGGATCGCCGGCAGCAAGCCTTGTTCGGCCGCTTTGGTGAGCCAGATCACGGATTGGGCATCATCCTGCGGCAAGCCATCTCCGCGATGGTAGGCGGCGGCCAGGTTCAATTGTGCGGTGGCGTCGCCGAGCTCCGCGGCGCTGCGGAACCAGGCCATCGCGGTTGCGCTGTCCTTGGGCACGCCGTCGCCGGTCGAGTACATCAGGGCCAGGTTGGTGGCGGCGTCAATCGAGCCATGTTGCGCGGCCTTGGTGTACCAGGTAATGGCTTGGGTTTTGTCGGGTGTCATGCCGAAGCCCGACTGGCAAAAGATGCCCATGGCCTCTTCGCCTGCGACGAAGCCGCTGCTGGCAGCCTGACGCAGGAGCCGAAGCGCTTCTCGGTCGTTCATCTTGAGCAAGGTGCCGGCATGGTAGGCAAGTCCAAGCGTGGTCTCGGACTCCGGGTCACCAGCTTGCGCCTTCGTTTCCAACGGCTCCAGATCCGAGACGTTGAGAGATCGAGCTTTGTCGAGAAGGGCATAAGCATGGATCCGCACGGAGGTGCGCGGAATTCGCGGCAGGGGCATGGCTGGTTTCGATACCGACATCGGGAAAGTGAGACTCGCTTGCTCGGATTTCGGGACAAGCGGCGGTGCCATGGGCATGGGCGGAACGACGGTCGACGGGGAGACCGCTCGCTGCAGGTTCTCTGTGACTGGCGGTACGCTTGGTATGGGCGCAATCGCTTCGGCGACAATCGGGGTCGTTCGCTTCACTTGGAAGTCAACCGGCGGCCTCGGCATCGGGGGCACGGCGCCAGGGGAATCGGGTAGCGAGGACTGACGCTTCTCGATAGGTACGGAGACCGCTGGCACCGGAGCTACGACTTCGGCGTTACGGAGTGCAGCAGGGTTTCGATTGACGCCCGACGACGGCAGGGCTGGCAAGGGAGCCATTGCTTGCTCAGGCATGGGCCGCGCTCGGTCGAGCGGGGGTAGCGGCGCCGCTATCGAGGGCATCGGCGCGACAACTTCTGCGACGGAGAGACCCGCTCGCGGGGCGCCGAAAAGCAGTGGCGGCGCATCTGGCGCGGGAGTGACGCCCTTCGCAGTGGCCATCGGGGTGCGCCGGGATTCGGTTGCGAGTGGCGGCATCGGGGTCAGTGGAGGCGCGGCCGCCGGTACAGATTTGGACAGCGCCCGATCGGATCCCGGGTTCGATGCAGAGGCGGGTGACCCGCTTCCGGCCGCCGGTCCTGCACCTGCCAGAGCCGTAGGTGGGGGAACGGGGGTTGCGCCAAGTTCGATGATGAGCTTGTTTCCGAAGGTGCTGAGATGCACGATCAGCTTTTTTCCCGCCGGCGGCGCGCGATTTGTGGCAGAGCCGAGATCGATGACCAGTCTGCCGACGGGCGGCTCAGCGTCGAGCGCGGAAGTGGTTACGGCGAGGATGGATCCGCGATTGACGGCGAAGCGCAGACCCGGGCCGGCTAGTTCACATCCATGAAAATCGAATACCAAACGGTCCGGATGCTCGAGACGGCTCATCTCGGGTTGCACCAACTGACTGAAAGTGACTTCTACCTCGACGCTGTCGGCGCCACTGGCGACCGACACGTCGGTAATCACCGGATGCAGATCGCGCGATTCCGGTACGGCAGCGTCCTGGGAGATCGCGGGCGTCGCGGCCAAGGCGGCCCACAGGAGTACGACGGGAAGTACCGAATCAATACGCATTGCTCGTCGCTGGTGCTCTAGGCGTGACTTCGTACGCCAAGGTCTGGTCTTCGGCGGGAAGTGGAGATCACGCGGCTTGCCGGTCCCGAGGAAGGTCTGGTTCCATGCTTCTTGCGGCGGGTTGCGCCCGGAGAGAGCTTGCTAGCGCTTGCCGAGCGGCGTCGAACCGCAAGTTTCGAAGCCTTCTCCTTTTCCAAAGCGATCCGGAAGCGACCTTACATGAGAGATTCCCCAATTCTCGAGCGCTAGTTCTGGCCTTCAGGTCGGTTGATTTCCGATTTCTCGGTTGCTTGGTCTTTTGTGCGTTTGCGAAAGCGCCCGCCTGGATCCAGATGCAGCTGTTTTACCACATTCAGGATGTTCTTTTCCGCGGAATGCCCCTGTGACCCACGTCACACGCCGTTGTGACCGTCTCCGTTTCCTCCCGCACCGTGGGCCGGGCAAACTATAATCACCCAGGCGGGGTGGGGCTGTAACAGACCGGCCTGTGGACGCACCTTAACAATGATGACTCTGGTTTGGCTGCGCGTTGCGCTGTTCTGTTATGCTGCCGGCTTGCTCTATGCGCTGGTCGCTCTCACTCGCACGTCCGAAATCCTGAGCAAGGTTGCCCTGCACGCATCGTATCTGGGGATGGTGTTCCATCTGGTGTCGTTGACCGAAGCGGTGGTACAAAATGGCCAGCTTGCCTCAGCCTCGGTGCACAATTCGGAATCGCTGCTGGCCTTCCTGATCATGGTCGTCTTCATGATTGCGTATATGGTGTACCAGACGACGACCCCGGGCATTGTCATCTTTCCCCTGGTTTTTCTGCTCACCTTCGTGGCCGCCACCGGTCAGCAACCACTCGTTTTCGCCTCGCTCGCCGTGAAGCACGGTTGGCTGGCGGTGCATATCCTGATGATCTTTACCGGATACGCGGCCCTTTTCTTGAGCTTTGGCGCGAGTATTCTCTACCTGATGCAGGAACGCGCTTTGAAGTCCAAAAGCGCCAGTGGAATGTTTGCCCGGCTGCCGGCGTTACAGGTCATCGACGATATCGGCTACCGCTCGCTGATGCTTGGATTTCCGTTCATGACGCTGGGCCTGATCGCTGGCTCGGTGGTTGCGGAAGCCACTTACGGTCGCATCGATTTTTCCGATCCCAAGATTCTGCTTTCGGTCTTGATGTGGGCCGTATACCTGCTGATGGTGTTCACGCGCCTCAATGCGGGCTGGCGTGGACGCCGCGCTGCCTTGCTCGCCAGCGTCGCCTTTGTCGCCGCCATCGTGGCCTGGATTGCCAACTACTTCAGCGGAATGCACAGGTTTATTTCGGCATGAAATTCCAGCTCATCGGCGTAAATCACAAGACTGCGCCGGTCGAAGTGCGCGAGCGCTTGGCGATTCCCGAATCGCTGTTGCCCGATGCCTGCAAGAAACTTTCCGAGCATCCGGCGGTGGCCGAGGGCATGATTGTCTCGACCTGCAACCGGGTCGAATTCATCGCCAATCTGAAGAACGGTACCGGCGACCTGCGCGAATTTCTGTGCGAGTATTTCGCCACCGACCTCGGGCAATGGGAAAAGTATCTTTACGAGTTTCGCGAGGACGAGGCGATTCGACATATTTTTCGTGTCGCTGCCAGCCTCGATTCCATGGTGGTCGGCGAGCCGCAAATCTTGGGTCAGGTCAAGGAAGCGTATGCTACGGCTCGGGCCGTGGGGGCGGTGCGCGCGCAACTTGATCAGCTGCTGACCCGGGCCTTTGCCGTAGCCAAACGTGTTCGCACGGAAACCGCTGTCGGTTCCTCGTCGGTTTCGATTGCTTCGGTAGCGGTTGAGCTGGCCAAGAAAATCTTCGGGAATCTGACCGGCAAGAGCGTTTACCTGGTGGGTGCGGGAAAAATGAGCGAACTGGCGGCGCGGCATCTGCTGGCGCACGGCGCCGCATCGTTGTTCGTCGCCAACCGAACCTACGACCGGGCGATTCGACTGGCACAGAAGTTTGACGGACAGGCGATCGAATTTCACCGGCTTTATGACACCTGCGAGCGGGCCGACATCGTGATTACCAGCACCGGCTCGCCCAACTTCATCTTCCGGCCGGAACACGGCGAGAAGCTCATGGCCCTGCGCAAGAATAAGCCCATGTTCTTCATCGATATCGCGGTGCCGCGTGACGTCGACCCGGAGCTGAACAAGATCGATGGCATTTTCGTCTACGATATCGACGATCTGCAGCAAGCGGTCAGCTCTCACGTTGCCGATCGCAAGAAGGAAGCCGAAAAGGCGGAGGCGATCGTCAATGGCGAAGTCGACAAGTTCCACGCGCGCCTGCAGACTCTCGACGTGGTTCCGACCATCGTCAGCTTGCAGGAGCATCTGGAGACCATCCGCCAGGCTGAGATCGATCGCGTTCGCGGGCGCCTCGGTTCGATGACTACCGATCAGGAACTCGCCGTGGAAGCACTCACGCGGGGCATCGTCAACAAAATCATGCATACTCCCATCAGCACTCTGAAAACGGCGGCGCGCGATCCGGAGTCGACCACCGTCATCGACCTGGTACGCCGCCTTTTCAATTTGCACGACGGCGCGCGCGAGGATGAAAAGGTTGCCGTTGCCAAGTCCGGTCGCGGACCGGGTTCGGACAAAGGAGTCGAAAACTAATGGCTCGTTTGCGCATCGGTTCTCGCGGTTCACAACTGGCGCTCTGGCAGGCGCATCACATTTCGGACCTGCTGCGGGCCCAGGGACACAGCGTCGACCTCGAAATCATTAAAACGACGGGCGACAAAATCACCGATGTCGCCCTCGCCAAAGTCGGCACCAAGGGCATGTTCACCAAGGAGATCGAAGAGGCACTGGTCGAAAACCGGGTTGACCTGGCCGTGCACAGCTTGAAGGACCTGCCGACCGAGCTGGCGGCCGATTTTGAGATTGCGGCGATCACCACGCGCGAGGATCCGCGCGATGTATTCTGTTCCCCGAAGTTCGCAAATATCGAAGCCTTACCGCGGGGCGCGAACGTAGGTACGAGCAGCTTGCGGCGTCAGGCGCAGTTGAAGGCTCTTCGTCCGGATCTGCGGATCCACCCGCTGCGTGGCAATGTGGACACGCGGCTGCGTAAGCTGGAAGCGGGTGACTACGATGCCATCATTCTGGCCGCGGCAGGTCTGAACCGGTTGGGCAAAACGCAATTGGTGCGCCAGGTAATCCCCGCCGAAATGATGACGCCGGCCGCCGGACAAGGCGCCCTGGGAATCGAAATTCGAAATGGCGACCGCGCAACGCGAGCGCTGCTGGCCTTTCTTGAGGATGCTGCCGCTCGCGCCGCGACCACCTGCGAGCGTGCTTTGCTGAATAAGCTGGGGGGCGGCTGCCAGGTTCCGATTGGGGCCTTCGCCGAAGTCCAGGAGGGCCGCATTCGCCTGAACGGACTCGTCGCGCATCCCGATGGAACCAAAGTTCTGCGCGAGTCACGCGACGGCGATGATCCGGTGCGCCTGGGGGAAGACGTCGGTGAAACGCTTCTCCGCCGGGGCGGCGATGTTATCCTCGAAGAGGTTTACGGGGAAGGTTTCGCGTTACCGCAACAGCCGTAGATGCAGGTTTCAGGTGCTAGGTTTCGAGCGTCCGATGCCTGGGAAGCGGAATCGACCTTGCATTCCTGAAGCTTAGGAAACGAGAACCCCACACCGCCATTCATGAAGCCTAACGAAAAATACCCCCTCCGAGGAACCCGGATTCTCGTTGGACGCGCCCGCCACCAGGCGGGCAGTCTTTCTGCCAGCCTGCGCAGCCTAGGCGCAGCAGTCATCGAAATCCCGTTCATCGAGATTCGCAGGCCGCAATCGTATCAGCCGCTAGACGACGCTTTGAAGAATATCAAGACCTACGATTGGCTGATCCTTACCAGCGCCAATGGCGTGGCGGCGATGTGGGAGCGCAGCCGAAAACTTCGTGTTCCGCGCCGGAATTTCAGCCGTCTTCAGATCGCCGCCATCGGGCCCGCGACCAAGAAAGCAATCGTGAAGCACGGGCTCAAGGTCAAGATGGTTCCCGAAGAATACGTGGCCGAGTCGGTTGTGGCCGGGCTGCGCGACAAGATTAAGGGCAAACGTGTGGTGTTGATCCGGGCGAAAGTCGCGCGGGACGTGATTCCCGAAGAGTTGCGCGCAGCGGGGGCCGAGGTCGATGTCGTCGAAGCTTATCAAACCGTGGTACCGGATAAATCGCGAGCTCGTTTGCGTGCGCTGATGAACAACGCCGCGCGCCGCCCGCACGTCGTGACCTTTACCAGTTCGTCCAGCGCGAAGAATTTCGCCGAACTGCTGGGCGATGCCAAAAAAGGCGCGCTGGGCTCAGGTCTGCTGAAGGGTGTGCAGATTGCTTCGATTGGTCCGGTAACTTCAGCCACGCTGCGCGAGTTGAAGCTTCCGGTCACCTTGGAGGCCCGGGAATTCACCATGGGCGGATTGATTCGCGCCATTGTGCTGGCGCGCTATGCAGAGCCGCCCGCCTAATCTCCGGCCGACGCTACTCGTGTTTCGAGATTCCCCTTTGCGGATCGATCGCGTCGAGATAGGCCTGCATTCTTTCCTTGGTTTCGGCGGGCATGCCGGTGAACTCGATTCCATTGCCCACCCCTGGATCGCAGGTCCGGACTGCCGCAGTGATGTTGATGTGCTCCGAGTCGAGCCAGAAATCCACCCGCAGAACCGTTCCGAGAGGCAACGGTTGCATGCTCTCGATATAACATCCATTGCCGCTCACGTCGGTGGCGTTGATACGCAGGGGCGCGCTGACACGCTCGTCCCGAAGTTCCAGGGGAAGCGTGATCTTGTGGCGGTGCCATTTTCGGCGGTTGGAAGCGCTGCCCGCAATTGCAACCCTGGCGCCTTCCAGGGGCAGATAGGTCTTCCAGGGGCACTCCTGGTCCGCGACCAACTTCACTCCCACCTGATTTTTTTTGACCGGCCCCGTGTTCATTACCCAAATCACGGTGCAGCGCGTCTTCTTCTCGTCGCACTGCACGCCGATCACATCACCCACCTTCAGTTCGTTTTCGACGCCCGAGATGAGCGCTCCCTCGGAACTGATGTTATGGGCGTGAGCATGCTGGGAAAAGGGGCGCCCGTCAGCGCTCATTCCCCATATCCGCACCGGCAAATCCACGCTAAGGCGAGGTTCGGTTTGATGGTCGGCCATGCCTATCCTTCTGTATGCACCTTCTACGATGATAACGTCCTAGGCTGCGTCGCGACATTAGAAAGTGAGCCGCCGGAGTGACGAGCGCAGTACCCCTTTAGGCACCTGTCGACCTGATTACCGGCGGTTTTCCGCGAAATCGCGATAACTTATGACCCGTATTTTCTGCTCTTCCAGAAACCGTCCGAGTCCTTCCGAAGTTAGCAGGCGCCGTTCGTCCTCGCGGGAAGCGAGCAAGCGCGTGCCAGCCCGTGCCAGATCAGCGTCGTTGAATCCCGGGTGGCAGACCAATTCCCACGTGCCTTCCGGCAGGCTGGCTAGCGTTTGTCGCAGCAGGGAACCGTGGCCTGGGTTGTCGGTCGAGCCCGTCTCGATTACTCCCAGGACGCCGTCGGGGCTGCGCACGCCGGAGCGCTTGGTACGCTGGAGAAATTGCCGGTTGAAAGCGTGCAGCACACGCACCTGGCCATAGCGTTTCCACAGATCGGGCTTGCCTTTGAATAGGCGAGCAGGCGTCGCTTTGACCGGGACGATCGGATTACGAATAGCGGGTACGCCGCAAATCCGAGCCGCCCGGAGGAGCGCGACAAGAATCTCGGGAAAAAGGTGCGCATGTTTGTGGGTATCGAGGTGAGTTACGGTGAGACCGGCGGACTGAATTTTCCGGATTTGTGCCGTGACTTCCGCGACCAGTTGATCGCGATCAAAGCCCCCCAGCATGGCGCGAGCGGCAAAACCGGAAAGGCTGGAGAAGAACTTGTGCGGCTCCGCCGACCGTATTGCCAGCAGCGTATCGACCGCATCCGGCGGCGATACGGGCGTGCCATCGACGAGCACGACATGGCAGCCTACGGAGAGATTTGGCGTCGAACGCGCCCGAGCGACCGCGTCGTCAAAAGCAGCGCCATTGGCCATCAGTGTGGTCGAGGAGACAACGCCCGTGCTGTGGGTTTCGATAACGGCGCGATTTATTCCGGCGGTCAGACCAAAATCGTCGGCGTTGACGATCAACTGTCGCACCCAAGAAGTGTAGCAGCGAAAGTGGGGAAGCCGCAGCCGAGCCGGTATGCCTTCCCTGTGCTCCGAAACATTTCTCGCATCGGAAGGACAGGGAAGGCGAGAGGGTGTGACCGGAGGGGCAGGGGAGCAGTATCCTCGAAACTATTGTGGTGTGAGGTTTCGGTACTCCCGCGAACTGACGTTAGATCTGGTTGAAGGCGCGGGTCGATGGGGGCTTGATGCCGCGACCTTTTACCTCGCGTGGCATCGGGGGGGGTACTTGGTCCCGAACAAAGCAACGGTCGTGTTTCCGTCGGCGACTATGTCCTCGACTCGGCCTGCGAACTTCGTCCAGAAGGGGGGGCCCGTCGTGGAGTCCGGTTTGATAGTATTGAACCGGAAAGCGTTGAGTTCTTTGCATCCGCATGCATGGTGTTTCAAAAGGCGGTAAAGCTTTGAAGATCAATGTGGGCGGTTAGCTCAGCTGGTTAGAGCGCCTGCCTTACAAGCAGGAGGTCGCAGGTTCGAGTCCTGCACTGCCCACCATTTAAATCAATCACTTACCGAGTTTACTGTTTAGTTACTGTGCCGTAAAATGTGCCATTCAATTCTTGCTGCGGTTTGTAGTTGTTTGTTCCGTTCAAAACGCGCCGAACCTGCTCAAGTTCGGGATGTTGATACTTCATCGCGGTTGATGGACTCCCGTGCCCCATGGTGCGCATGACGACCGCAATATTGCCGGTCCCCTGTAGCACTCTGGTTCTGTAATCGTGGCGACCACAGTACAGGACTAGCTTTTCCGGAAGCCCTGCTTCACCTCGAGCTTGGCGGAATTTCCTGTCGACTGTTGTCAAATGCCCAGAAGCAGAAAAGGCTTTGAAGAGCCAGCCCTCGCGATGGTCCCCGCAGCGAGCCTTCAACAGCTCCAAAGCGCGATCACTGAGCGGCACGAACCTTCTGCCATTGTCAGTCTTGCTGTCGGGGATGAAGAACACACGATTGTTCCAGTCGATATCCTCGATGCGCGCACAAAACAGTTCCTTTTTGTTGCGCATCCCAGTGTCCCTCACGAGAACGACAATGTCCCGGAAAGTACTATGCATTTTGGGAGTCCACAGACCTCTTTCCAGTAGACTGTCGGCGGCGGTCAACAGCTTGCGCTCCGCCTCCTGGTCCAGCCTTAGAGTTCTACCCCGTTCCTTGCTTAGCTTCAGTTTGGGAACCTTCATAATCAATCCCCATTCTTCTGCCTTGTGAAGCATCCGACGCAAGGTCTTCAGCGCGCAATTCACGTTGTAGGGTCCACCTGGCAGGGGCAGCGCATCGATATCTTCAGCGGTGATGCGATCCATTCTCATTTCTCCAATGCTCGTCTGTTCAAGGAGTCGCCATCCGTTCCGAAGGTAGCTCTTTGATTTTTCCGCCAGCTTCGCATTGTCAACATAGGACATGAATCGCACCACAAACGCTGAGAGCACCGGTGCTTTCTTGTTGGTTTGTGATTTGCCTTCGGCGACTGCTGCCAAAAGCGCCGCCGCTTTACCAAATGCAGCAGCTTTCCGTGTTTCTTTCGTCGATCCGCGGAAACGTTCCCCACGGACCGTAAAGTCATACCACCAATAAGGGTGGTCAGGTCTTTTTAAAGAGATTCACGCTTGGTCTCCACGAGCGCTCGCACGGAAGATGTCCGCGTGTTTCTGCGAATGTAATCTCGCAGATGGTCCTCATGGTATCGCACTCCGCCTTCCTCTTTCACATAATCCGGTCCTTTACCTTCGCATCGCCATCGCTCCAAAGTAGAGTGTGGGCGACCTAGGATTGCAGCCGCTTCTCTGGTGGTTAACATCTTGCCGACAGTGATGGGAATGGGATGAATTGGCCTGCGAGCTGGGATTGCCAAGAAGTCACCGTTTTGCTCCGCTGTCGCCATTGGCCTGCGACTCAATTTGGCCGCCGAGTTGGCCGCTGCTGAGTCGAGCGATTCATGCGTACTTGCCGTTGCGTCAGCGCGAGAGGGGGGTAGAGAAATGTTGATGTTTCGTCGGACGGATGTCTGGCTGGACATATATGTAAACTCCAAGGTGAGAATCTTGCTGGCAATTACAAGGCAATCCTGTACCGCGCACGCAAATCGAGGCGCAGTCCTCCTCACCTATTTATGAGTATGCAAAATCGCCGGACAACACGCTCGTGATTTCTCCCGATAATCGCTCTCGCATGGAGATCAACGAGCGCGTCCGTGCGGAACTGCAGCGGAGCGGCCCCGTCAGCACCGAAGAGCGCCACATCAGGACGCTAGTGCCGCGCCAAGACCTTACCGGCGCCGACCGGACATGGGCAGAACGGTATGAAGTGGGCGATGTGCTGCGCTATTCGCGCGCATCGAAGGAGACTGGCATCGGAAAAGGCGAGTACGCGCAGGTGAAGAGCATCGACGCTCTCAACAACCAGCTGACAGTGGCACGGCAGGATGGAACGGAGCGAACTTACGATCCGCGCCGTCAGCAAGGAGTCTCGGTCTTTCGAGAGGAGGCGCGAAGTTTTTCAGTGGGCGATCGTATTCAATTCACTGCGCCGGCCAACGAAGTGAAAGTTGCGAACCGCCACTTGGGAAAGATCGAGAGCATCGGCAACGACGGGCGGTTGCGCCTGAAAATGGACGGTGGCCGCTCGGTCGAACTCGATCCGCGCCAGCATCCGCATCTCGACCATGGTTATGCCATGACCAGCCATTCCAGCCAGGGACAGACTGCCGACCGTGTCCTGATTCACGTGGATTCGGAATTGGGCGCGAAGGATCTGCTCAACAGCCGCATGGCCTATGTTTCCGTCTCACGTGGAAGCTATGACGCGCAGATCTATACGAACAACGCACAGGCGATCGGCCAAGAACTCCGCCGCGATGTGTCCCATTCGCCTGCGATTCAGCAAGAGTCAGAAGCGCACAAGATAGAACCACAAACCACGCACAAGAATCAGATCAGTCAGGGTTTCGGCCTTGGTCTGTGATGCTCCATTTCCGAAAGGCATCCCCAGATTGTTGTCAGAGAGTAGCCAAGGCCCGGCCAGTGTCAAGGCCGCTCTTCACGCGCCGCCTTGGCGGTCGAAGAGCCTTGACACTGACCTTTGCGCCTCGGCTTACTATTCAGCTATCCGGGGAATGTCAGGTTTCTAGCAAATGGTCGCGTGGGAGGTGGAATGTAAATCTGTCTCTCGCAGGAGAGTACCAGACGAGCACGAGTGGAGTTGCCCGATACGTGGCAAGGTGATGCCCGCGCAGATCGTCTCAGTAGCTGGGCTGAAGGATGACACGTCCGCGCCCAACTCATTCGGCATGTATGTACAACACTGGCGGTATCTGCGGTGCTCGTGTCATTTTGGGGCTTGCCGCTTACAAGGTTCCACACTTTTTTCTTGATCCCACATATCGCGGTATGCATTCACATATTCGACGGTAGCGACAGCGTCGATTGATAAGTAGTGGCGGCACAGCTTTTTATAGAGGACGAGTCCTTCAGAGTCGAAACAGAAGCCCAGCAGTCCATCCAATGTGTTTTCAATCTGCCGGACATCTCTGGATTGGGTATCGATAATCGCATCCACTACGGGCGTGTATATCGCCACCGCCTCACGGCCAAGCTCTAACATTCTGCCGGCAAGATTCTTCAGATTTGAATCGGCGCCGCCAGCTTGCGCAGGTTTTCTGCTTGATTTCTTTGTCGGCTTAATCATTGGGCTAGCACTATCAAGCTCGGGAGGCATACTGTGGCAAACGCCTCCCAAAACGCGCGCTTGGGTGTCATGCGGCCATTATGCCCCGGGCGAAAGATACTTGTCGAACAATCCAAAAACTCTGAGTGCGCATTGACCATTCACGAGGGGCGAACAAACAGCGCACACTTGCGAGAACGCCTGGTTACGACAGTTATTGTGCAAGCTGGTGAACTACCTGCAAGAATTGGAGTAGGCAATGCAACCATGATCGAAGTACTGATGGGGATCGCCAAGTTGGACAGAGCGAAGTAACTTCCAAACCGTGGAACGCTGGGCCGCCAACACGCTTCGTACCCTTGGCATCCTCGTCACCACCATCCTGGTGATCGGAGGCTGCTGTTTTCTGCTCCTCATCGCAGGGCTCGTATTTATAAGGGGTGGGCTTACACCAAGCGCGAGGATCCTCCGTCCCCAAGCCAGCGATGCGTTCTTCGGCGCAATCCTGGCCACAATCGCGCTCGTTACCGCGGGCGTGGTCATGATCGTCAAATTGGCGAAAGAGATCGTCTGGCGCCTGCCGGCCCCCGCCGGACCCGCCACCGTTCCTGCAGTTGCTGCCACGCCCAGGTTGCCTTCGTCGGGATCGCGGTCCCTCCATCTTCCGCTGTGGCCTGTCGGGCACAAGACCATCGACCGCCTCGTCCTCGCCCTGGTAGCGCAGATCGCAATCAGCGCCGTCATGTTGTTCCAACTCGCGACTCGCGCCTCCGTACCCCACAACTGGACTCTGATGTTGTTGCTCCCCTTCATCCTCTCCGAAGTGCCCCACACCATTCTGATTTACGTTTTGCTCAAACGGCCCGGGAGTCGCGCTTTCACGTTCTTGATCGCTATGCTCGTCATCCCGATTCTGGAGACGCTTTTCAATCCGGTGCTCCTCAATTCCTACAGTCAGATCTACAGGAATCACGCCATGGGCTTGCTTTGGCTGCTGCTCTCTGGGCTGATTTATATCGTGACTCTTGTCCTGGCTTATGTGGCCATCCAGCAGACCGGGCTCTGGCCCAAGCTCTCGTCCGTGATCCCTGCCACCACCGCCATGTTTTTCTACTTCTTCTTCATCAAGGCAATCACACCCTATCTCTATAGTCTCTGGAAATAGCCACCACGCTCTGGCGTCGGGTGGCCGAGCCTTGTAGCTGTTGAAACATCGCGGTTACGCTTTTCGACACCGAAAAAGGCGAAGAAACGGCGTACGCTTGCGAGATCGCCTGTTACGACAATCACTCTCTGAGACCCCGTGCTTGCCCGTTGGCGACTGTCGAGATTAGGTGAGACAATCGGGC
The DNA here is from genome assembly GCA_049520935.1 of Terriglobales bacterium. GTDB lineage: Bacteria > Acidobacteriota > Terriglobia > Terriglobales > Acidobacteriaceae > Acidiflorens. Next base: position 148,750 of record JBEKPJ010000013.1, read on the forward strand.
GAATCATCGTGAAAAAGAGACCCGTTCTCAAAGGTTGACGACTCTATCTTGTGACATCCCTACTGGGCTACCTGCTTCTTTTCGGCCTTCTTTGGATGAAAAACAGTTTTCAAAGCAGGCCGTTCAGGTTGGAAGTTTCGTTGACGGATATCGCGATCTTTTCAGGCATAGCTGTGGCGTGCCTGATTGTGTGGGAGGTATACGCTGGTAGGAGAAAACGGTAGTTGGCCGGTTATCCCCCTGATATCAGGAGTTGACAGCACATGCCCCTAAGCGCGGCGTGCCCTACTCGCAACCTTCGATGTATTGTGAGCTTTCGGCAAGCGTGCGTGACGACCGCTAGCGCGCGCTGTTACGTTTGTTGAGCCGCCGAAGAGCGGCCGAGGGCGAATCGCATGAATGCAGCAGTCATTCCTGAGCCAATCGCGCA
>JBEKPJ010000014.1:0-147911 GCA_049520935.1 Terriglobales bacterium
TTAGTGGTAACCGTGCTCGGCGACTGACAAAGGGCAAGCGACCAGCCTCCCTGTAATGGTATACAAGGAGCTTACCCCACCACCAGTGGTATTGCAATATTATTATGGAATCGATCTACGAGCCAGCTCTTGGTAGAGTACCCGGCTGGCCCGGTTTCATTCTGGGTACTTTCCTCTCGGCGCTGGAATACCAAGCCCGCGTAGAATCACTGATGTTGCGCTCCGGATTGTGTATCCTAACTACCTGTATTTTTAGCTGGGAAGAGCGAAACATGCCTGACCCTGACCCGCGCGTAGAACAGCTACTGGCCCGTTACGAACTCGACCTCGCTCGAGTGAAAGACGCTTTCGCTTTGCTTGGCGTCAATCCCTGCTCTTGGTGCAGGAAGTTCTTCCGTCGCTCCGATCCCGGCGCTCTCTTCGATGCGGGCGAAATGGTTTGCTACGGCTGCCTTCACGAATGGTGGACGCACTGTTGCGCGCAACTCAGCATCAAAGACCGCCAAAGCCTCGAAGGCAAGCTGGTGTTCTGGCTGCGCGAACACCATCATGCTGAATTTTTCAAGGATCCTGCCAAGCTTCCCGATCCCTCCTTACAGGAACTGAAGATCGTCGCCACGTGCCTGGAGTGCCGCGGAACGGGAAAGCTGGGCGGGCAAGCCGACTGTCGTTACTGCGCCGGCCGTGGCACCGTATGGGTCATCGTCTCCCGAAACCAGCCCTAGCGAGTTCCAGGCTAGTCTGCGGTCCCGCAAATTCGCTGTATCAATCAGTATCCCGACCGGAGTGGACGGAGCTCGGGTTGATCGGCCAACATTTTTGATCCGGCTGTTTGCCGCCGGTTTCCGAGGTACGGCCGGAAACGGTGGCCTTCGCGCCGGAGCCCGGGGGCGCCGCCTTCGACAAGAGAACGCCCGGCACCTGGGCTGGCGCCGAAATTCCACGTCACTTTCGTTACTACGACCTTTTGGTATACAGTTCCGACACCGGGCATCGGCAAGTTACGCTAGTCCCATGCTCTGCCTCTGACGTGGGAACGTCTGCGTGATGCGATCAATACTTGCCGGGAGTCTCTGCGCCATCCTCATGACCTGCGCCAGCGCCCGCTCCCTGGTGGCCCAAAGCAGTGTGGCAACCAACCCCCAGCAGGCCGAAGAGGTACAACCGGATTCGCCCGCGCTTCCCTCCGGTAGTCTGGCGGCGAGCCCCGCCCTGGCAGCGCCGGTTCCACCGGTTGTGCCCGAGCTCGACCGACGCATGTTCGGGATGATCCCCGACTTTGAGACGACCAACGACGTGCCCGCCAATCACCGTCCTCTGACCCGGCGCGAGAAGTACATCCTCGCGCTGCATCAGGCCTTCGACATCAGTGCCCATGTCGGTAACGCTTTCCAATCCGCCCTGCAGCAGGCAAACGACGCCCAGCCCAATTACGGGGAAGGTTGGGCCGCCTACGGAAAGCGCTTCGCCGCCAGCGAAGGCGACCAGATTTCGGGAAGCATCCTGATTTACGGGGTTCTGCCCTCCATCCTGCACGAGGACCCGCGCTATTTTCGCCGCGGCAGGGGTTCCACCCTCTCCCGCATCTGGTACGCCGCCAACCGCACCGTGGTCGCGCGCCGAGATGACGGCACGTCGGGGTTCAATAACTCGCAGATTTTCGGACAATTGTTCTCGAGTGGCATTTCCGCCAGCTACTATCCGCAGGCGGACCGCACCGTCGCCCGCGTGTTCTGCAACTGGCTGGTCAACCTCGGCGGAAACAGCGCCTACAACGTGCTCTCCGAATACTATCCAGACCTCAAGCACTTGCTGTTGCCTCATCACCGCAAGCCCGTCGTAGAAGATAGCGATGCCGGCAACCGCTAGCGCTCTCGAAGCCGAGAGCGCTGCGAGCGCTACCGTTTCTTGCTTTTTGCAGCCCATTCCGCTAGATTTCATCTTTCCGGTTGGAACAGCCTTGATGACGAGCAGGCAGGTCGAATTCTGCCTCCAGGAGCGGTGGGTATGAAGCGGAGCTACATTGGGCTCGCCTTGGGCGCGCTGGTTGCGGTAGGAGCGTTCGTGAGCCTGCCAAGTTGCGGCCATGACCAAAAGCTGGTGAGCCTGCAGATCCAGCCGCTGACCTTTACCTTTCTGGAGCCGTCGGGGACCGAACAGTACAGCGCGATTGCCACCTACATCCACCCCCCGGCGACCAAGGATGTCACCAGCCAAGCGAATTGGGCGGTTGACGATGGCGTAGTTGCAATCAGCGCCGGCACGGCCAGTCCCTCTCCGAATCTCGGCTGCGGCGGAGGAACGATCTCGGCCAGCCTCCCGGAGGGCACCGGCGGTTCGAACAACATCGTGATCGGTTATGCCACCGTAACCGTGGACAATCCGGCGATCACGCAGTGCCCAGGCGGGGGCACGGTGGCCACGTTGAACGTCGGGGTCGTCAATGGAGGATTAGTGACCAGTCTTCCGAGCGGGATCAGTTGCCCGGGGACCTGTAGCGCGACCTTCGACGTGAATGCCTCGGTGTTGCTCTCGGCGAACGGGACCATTGCCAGCTGGGAGAATTGCCCGCAAGCTTCCGGCAATAATTGCGCGATCACCATTCCCGTCGGTGGTGTCGCGGTGATTGCGACCTTTCAGTGAGCCGGCGAATCCCACCCATTACTCGTCGGTTAACAGCTTAGCCAGCGTCGCCTTATGCCTCTCCGGCTTGGCCTTTTTGGCAAGCACCAGTTGCGAAGGTTTCGGACTCCCCACCCGTTCGCGAGCCATTTCCCGCACCACCTTGGCGGCGGAGAACACTTTTTTCTTGCCCTTGCGCGGCATCGTAATCCCCGCATCTTCGCACATTCCTCGCACAAAAGTGCAATAATCTGAGGTTGGCGCTGCGCCTTTCACCGTTGGCAAAATGCGAAGGGCGGAGGCAGGTGCAGCGTGAGTCGAAACAGGCTGCCGCAAGAGTCGAGTGTCGCCACCAGGCCTGGTTTTTTAGCCACATCCCGCAAGTGCGGAAATCAGACGCTTTTCGAAGGACTGGACATCGACACCCGAGGTTTTCCGCAGCCCTGAAAGCCCGAGGCCTATTACTTATGGATGAGCGCGAATTCTTTGACGAAAAATCCGACAAGAAGCTGGCCAATCTAAGCTGTCCCCACTGCCATCAAATGGCGGAGTATGAAATCCAGTGGCTCGTGCGCACCAAGAAAAAGAACCTCCCACCACGCGCCGACGATCGCGACCGGGCAAAGTTCGCCAAGGCACAGTCCTACATGCTTCGCCGCGACGACATGATGATGTGCAAAAACATGCGCTGCCGCAAGCGCTTTGAAATTACCGGCGTTCAGAGCGTAGCTTTCATGCAGTAGGATCGAGAAACCCATCCCGACGAGCGCGCCGCTTCGGCCCGGCTAAAGCCGCCCGATGCCGGGCGGCCCGCGATGGCACCGTGTCGGCTGGTGCCGGAGAAACAGACAAGGGAAGCAATTTGTCGCCCGAGCCAATGCGGGTTTTGGAAGTCAGAGACGGCAAGTCCTGTTTGGAAGGGCCCGGCATGCAACCAGGCCGTCGATATCAAGGCGAAGACCACCCGAGCCATGCGTGCTTTCCGGGTGATTGCTCCCAACCGTCTGATTCGTTGAGCATTATGGAATCATGACCTGGCTCGAGCCCGCTTTTCAGCGGCTGCGCGGAGAGGGCAACGGTTTTTCGCCGGAGCGCCGGGCGCGATGCTCGCCAGGAAAACCCGGCAAGCCGCGGGGACCGAGGGGCGGAAGCTGAGCTTGTGCTAAGGCTAGCTCTTGGCCGAAGAGGAGCGGTTGGCGACAAGGGTAGCAGCCAACCGGCGAACGCTGTGCAGCAGCATGCCCAGCGCTTCGCCCGCCGGGGCGTGCAGGGCAGACGAACTGGTGGCCGGAGCATCGCTGAAGCCCTCTTTCTCCATTTGGAGAGCGGCGGCGGCAAAACGCCGGGAACTGGAATCTTCCATGGCCAGAAAGCGAAACGCCTGCGCCAGTGGAATGCCATCGGCACCGGTCTGAAGGAATTCGATTTGAGCGGTGACTTTTCCGTAGACCGTGCTCATCACGATCTCGCCCATGGTCCCTTGGGGAATCGGCCCTTTCGATAGCACGGCGGACCCTCCGGTAAGCGAGAGTCGCTGCAGCACACCAACCAGGCGTCTTTCGTCAATAGTAAAGAGCGCCCGCTCGTTGTTGGGAACGCGAATGCGGGGCGCGCGCGCGGTTTTGCGCGACTTTTCTGGCTTGCGAGACTTCTTCACAGTCCCTAGCATCGCAAGCGCGCAGACCACGGTCAAGGTTACCGCCGTGCAGGCGAGGTTCAAGATCGGTGGCGTCTGCGGCCGCTCCCGCGTGCCGTCGGCTCGTTTATACTACCCAGTCCGGTCTGTGCCGGCTGAGGTCCAAGCATAGGAGTTGACGGCGTGAAGATTCTGGTTTGCATGAAGCAGGTACCGCAGAAAGACGCTCCCCTCAAGCTCAACGAGGCGGCCACATGGATTCGCGACGACGTTCCCTACGAAGCGAACGAGCCGGACGCTTTTGCTCTCGAAGAAGCTCTGCGCCAGAAGGAGAAGCATAGCGGCGAGGTCGTGGTCATTACGGCCGGACCGGCGCGGGCGCAGCAAGTCTTGCGGGAGGCTCTCGCCAAGGGTGCCGACCGCGCCATCCATCTCGAGGACGACGCGTTCGTCGGGCTTGACGCCTTCAACACCGCGCGAGCCATCTCGGCCGCCATCAAGGATGAGAAGTTTGACCTGATCTTCACCGGCCTGCAATCGGACGACTACGGATATGCGCAGACCGGGGTAATTCTGGCACAAATTCTCGGATGGCCGCACGCCACCATCATTATGCACCTGGAAAAAAACGAAAGCGGCATCCGGGTAAAGCGTGAACTCGAAGCCGGCTTCTTCCAGTTTGTCGATGTGCCCCTGCCGGCGGTGCTGACCATCCAGTCGGGCATCAATAAGCTGCGCTATGCCACGCTGATCGGCATCAAGCAAGCCAAGAACAAGCCGATGCGCAAGGTGACGCTCACCGAGGTACAGTCGGCGATGAGCGGCAATCGGCAAACGATCGAGAAGCTCTACCTCCCGCAGAAATCGAAGAACACAGAGTTTCTGGAAGGCCCTCCCGCTGAAGTAGCCAAGAAACTGGTCGACAAGCTGAAGAACGAACTGCGGGTAATCTGAAATTGAAGACCGGACACAAGAGACACGAGACCTGACCTTATGGACACAATTCTAGTGGTGGTGGAACAACGCGAAGGCAAATTGAATCGCGTCTCCTGGGAAACGATTGCCGCCGGCCAAGCCATCGCCGCGCAAACCGGATGGACGCTGGAAGCGGCGGTGCTGGGTTCTGGCGTTTCTGCGGTCGCCGCCGAAGTCGCGGCGAAAAAGATCGCCCGGGTGCATGCCCTCGAGTCGCCTCGGCTCGAGCCCTACACGGCCGACGCCTTCACCCATGCGTTGCAGCAATTTCTGGAGAGCCATCCGGTCAAGCTGGTGCTGATGCCGCATACCTACCAGGTTCGCGATTTCGTGCCCAAACTCGCGACCGCCCTGCAATCGACGGCCATCAGCGACGTGATCGCGTGTCGGCACGAGGGCGGCAAGCTGCTGTTCACGCGCCAGATGTTTCAGGGCAAGTTCGTCGCCGATGTCACCTTCGCGGGCCTGGCGCCGGGCTTTGTCACCTTGCAGAATGGCTCATTTCGCGCCGACACGGTCGAAACGGGCGCGGCGTCAGCGACGGTGGAGACGGTGCAGGTCGAGATTCCGGACGGTGTGATTCGCAATACGCCGCAGGAAGTTTTCAAGGAAGCCAAGCAGGCGGTTGATCTGACGCAGGCCGAGCTGATCGTTTCGGTCGGGCGCGGCATCAAGGAGCAAAAGAATATCGAATTGGCCAAGCAATTGGCCGACGCCATGGGTGCAGAACTCGCGGCTTCGCGACCGATCTGCGACAACGGGTGGTTGCCCATGGACCGCCAGGTCGGTTCGTCCGGACAAACCGTTGCCCCCAAGCTTTATCTGGCGCTTGGCATTTCGGGCGCCATCCAGCACATCGTGGGCATGAAGGGATCCAAGAGCATCGTGGCCATTAACAAGGACTCCGAGGCGCCGATTTTTGAGATCGCAGACTATGCGATCGTCGGCAACCTGTTCGACATCGTGCCCGCGCTGATTGAGGAAGTAAAGAAGGCGAAAGCGTAACGCCAGGAAGCACTCAGTGGAACGGGGGGGTGCTGGGTCCACCTGGGGGGGGTACTCCCAAGGGCGTTTTCATTTGCCGAGGGACTTGCGCGACGGCAGGGAAGGCTGGTCGCGGCGCTCGCAGGGCTCTATTCGAAGGGTCTGCAGCGGGAGTTCTATCTTGGCGGGTCTCGACGGGGACGGGGAAAAACCCCGTCCCACGCCGCTTTGCAGCAAAGAGAATTACTTGTTCTGATCCACGACAATGGCGCCACCGCCCGGCTGCTTTTCCGCCTTGGCTTTCTTGACGGCCATGGTCTTGTCGACCCACTCGTCGGCCGTCTTCAGGTCGGCCGCGCGAGCCGCCGGATCGTCGCACTGAATATCAGCGCGTTCGCGGTACATCAGGTTCATGTAGGCCATCGCGTCGTCGTAGTCAGGGCGCAACTGAAGCGCCTTGTTGAGATTATCGATGCCCTCCTGAACGGCCGCCGAATTCTTCTCCCGCATTTCGGCACAGACCTTCTTGTCCTTGGCGGGGAGAGAATCCTCGGGTTTCATCCCGAGTTTGGCGCGCGCCTCCTGGCGGGGCACGTAGGTCTCGGTCCAGTCAATCACGGCCACCGAGTAATAGGGCTCGGGATCGTTGGGATCGACCTCCGAAGCTTTCTTGTCGAACTCCTTGGATTGGTCGAACTTCTTCATCTGCCAGTCGAGGTAGGCGATGCCTTTGATGCTATTGATGTTCCTCGGATCAGCTTGCAGCACCTGCTTGTAGGTATCAATCGCCTGCTCGGCATAGCGATTGTTTTCGGGAGTATCCGCGCCCGGAATGTATTGCTGGGTATAAGCGGTAGCCAGATAGAGACGGGCGTTGATCAGGGAAGGATCAAGCGCCACGGCTTGCTGGAAGTGATCGATCGCCTGCTCGAACTTGGAGTTCTTGAAAGCCTGCACACCCTTGTTGAGGTGATCTCGCGCCTGAAGCTTGGCGCATCCGGTGCTCGATAGCAGGACCAGTGCGGCCGCGAATACCACCAGGAGCCTTTGAGTCGTTTTCATTGCTTTATGAATCTCCTTACCGCGGAGTGTAAAAAAACCGAACCCGAGCGCCGGGCAGAGCCGGCCGGCTGCAGGCTCGGGGCAAGCGCGGAAGACGCCTCCCAGCTGCAGCCGGGGCCGATTCTAGCCGCCCGCTTCGATTTTAGCTGTGATCAAGCCCACTTTGTCGACACCGGCCGAATGGGCAATATCAATGACGTTGGCGACATCGGCAAAAGGCACATTGTCATCGCCCTTGACGAACATCACTTTTTCGGCGCGCGTCTTGAAAATATCTTCCAACCGTGCCTGCAGAGTGTCCCAAGTCGCTTCGTCCTGGTTGATCTTGAGTCCCGGAGGATTGCCCGGGCCATGATCAATCAACTGCACCACGATGGTGCGATCGGGAGTGGGCGGCGGCTGTTTCTGATCCTTCGGTGGAGGCTGCGGCACCAACGCCTCCAGACCCTTGGGTGTCAGCGGTGTGATGACCATGAAAATGATCAGCAGCACCAGCAGCACGTCAATTAGCGGCGTGACGTTCATGTTCGCGCTTTGGCCCCCTTTGGGGCCGACGGCCATACCCATAATCGATCTCCTTCTTGCTAACTGACCTTCACTATTGCCCGCCCGCCGGTGGAGTGGCGCTCGGTGGTGGCGGCGGCATGCTTCCCGACTTCTTCTGGTCGGTCAAAAGGCCAAGCTGATCCACGCCCGCGGCGCGAACGTTGTCGACCACTTCAACCACCCAGCCGAACTTTGCTCGCATGTCGGCTTTGAGAAAAACCCGTTTGTCGGTCCGGTTTGCCAACTTATCCTTGATCTTCTCCGTCAGATCATCGACCTTGACTTGATCGGTACCGAAGAAGACCTTGTCGTCGCGGGTGACAGCGACCAACAGAGCGTCTTCTTTGTCGGCGTCGTGCATATCCTCGGGGTTGTTCACCTTCGCCATATCCACGGGCACGCCGTGCTGCAACATCGGGGTGACCACCATAAAGATGATCAGCAGCACCAACATCACGTCGACCATCGGGGTGACGTTAATGTCGGAGCTTACGTTGGCCCCTTCGTTCCGTTTTGCTAATGACATGGAATTCCGTCTCCTGCGTATTTTGCCCTTGCCGCCGGCCCCCATTCTGACCGAGGGAGCGCCGGGCGTTTTCGCCCGGCCTGCCCTCGCTTCAGCAGCTCATGGGTGCAACTGGCGCCTTCGAGTTACGACCGTCGCATGCTCCGGCGCTTGAGGAAGTAATCGATCAGTTCGCTCGAGGAGTTGTCCATCTCCACGTCGAACGCTTCCACGCGACCGGTCAGATAGTTGAACATCATGACGGCCGGAATCGCCACGAACAGGCCGACGGCGGTGGTCACGAGAGCTTCGGAAATGCCGCCGGCGACTGCTGCCAGGCCGGTTGCTTTTTCCTTGGCGATGCCGTTGAAGGCATTCAGAATGCCGACCACGGTTCCGAACAGTCCCACGAAGGGAGCGGTCGAGCCGATTGTCGCCAGACCACCCAACCCACGCTTCAGTTCGGCGTGCACGATCGCTTCGGTGCGCTCCAGGGCGCGTTTGGAAGCTTCGATGGTCTCGCCGGGAATCTCACCCGGGCTGTCCTGGTGGGCCTTGAATTCCATCAGGCCTGCAGTGACCACCTTGGCCAGATGGCTTTTCTTGTTGCGCTCGGCGACCTTAATGGCCTCGTCAATCTTGCCCTCACGCAGCGCTCCGGCAACTGCGGGAGCGAACGAGCGGGACTGATTGCGGGCGGCATTGAAAGCCATCCAGCGGTCAATCATCACGCCGATCGACCAACCGGACATGATGAACAAAACAATAACCACGACTTTCGCCAGAATACCCATCTGCTTCCAGAGCGAAATCGGGTCCCAACCAACCGAGCCCTCGTCAAAGAGCCAAGCGGCAAAGAGATGGAAATTACACATTGCGACTGCTGCCAGGTTCAATACCATGAGTTGCTTCTCCTCCTCAGAACTCTGTTTCTAACCGCTTTCGAAGTCCCATTCATCCCGCGTAACGGACCGGAGGTCCCCGGTTCCATGCGCGACACCAGACGGTTTGATGCAAGAAATCTACACTGGGCAGAAGCGCCCTCGAGTGTCTGTCACCTTGCCGGTTCCGTCTCGGGATCAAGGTGGGACGGGGAGGGTCGAAAACCGCCACAAAAAACTCAAGCCGGCACAGACTCATGCTGGCGGCCCGCCAGGACGAAGCTAGCCCCCTGACAAGCTAAAATTGACCACCACCTGGGTTTCCACGGCCACCGGCTCGCCATTCAGCAGGTATGGCTTGTAGCGCCATTGTTTCACGGCCTCAATCGCGGCCGGCGCCAGCATGGGGTGCCCGCTGATCAGCTGCAGGTTTTGAATCGTGCCATCCTTGCTGATTTCCGCCTGCAGCACTACCTGCCCCTGAATGCGGGCCTGTTTCGCCAGCGGCGGATAACTGGGTTGTACCTTTCGGATCAAAAGACCGGTCGAGACGCCCTGCGAAACGCGCACTCGTTGTGGAATCGCGATTTTGGGGGCTGCGGTCGGGACCGAACTCAGAACACTTCCCATCACGCCACCCGGCGCGCCACCCGGAATGCCGCCCGGGACACCACCCGGGACGCCACCAGCGCCGAGATCCGGAGGTGCTTCCTCTTCTTTGATCATCTGCACTTTTTCCGGAATCTTGGTGGGCGCGCGCAACTGGCCGTTGATCACTTCGCTCACCATCTTCACCACCCTGACCGGGGCCGCTGCCGGCGGCGGAGGCGGCGGAGGTGGTGGCGGCGGAGCTACGAGAAATGTCATCAGCTGCGTCTTGGGCAGCGCATCGGTATAGATCAGGGGAATCAGAATCAGGACGCAAATGAGCCCGACCTGCAGCATGAAGGAAATGATGGTCGTACTCAATCGTCTGGTCTTAAGCTTATTCCCTGATTCAATGAGGCTGTCTTCAAACATACGCTTCTCCTACACAGAACCCATACGAGAATTTAGACACCGACCGCGTCCTCTTTGCTCCCGTTTTCGCTCGCTTTTTGCTCTGCCAATGTCTGCCTCTGTGGGCAGTGAGAATTCTACGCCACCTGGCCGGTTTTTCAGACCTTAACTTTTTCTTTCGTCCGACCCTGTCCGTTGCCGGGCCGCAGCGGCATGGCAATCGGAGCCTTCCCCCGCTCCCCCCGCCATTCCTGGTAGGCGACCAGAATGGGAGCGGCGATGGCAATCGAGGAATACGTCCCGATCAGGATGCCAATCACCAAGGCGAAGCTGAAGCCGTGCAGCACTTCCCCGCCGAAAAGGAACAGAGCAAGCACGGTAAGGAAAGTCAGGCCGGCTGTCAAGATCGTTCTGCTCAGGGTTTGATTAATACTCTTATTGACGATATCGGCCAGCTTGTCCCGCCGCAGCAGCTTGATGTTTTCCCGGATCCGGTCGAAGACCACGATGGTGTCATTGTTGGAATATCCGATCAGGGTGAGGATGGCGGCGATCACCGTCAGCGAGATTTCCCAATTGAGCAGCGAGAAGGCGCCGACCGTAATCAGGGTGTCGTGGAACACGGTCAGCACGGCGGCAACGCCATAGATCCATTCAAAGCGAAGCGCCAGGTAAATCAGCATTCCGGCCAACGAATAGAGGGTGGCTCGGATGGCTTGCCCGCGCAACTGCTTGCCCACCTGCGGTCCGACAATCTCGACGTTGCGAATGCCGAAGTCGGAGACAAAAAAATTGTCCTGCAGCGACGCCACCGCGGCGGGGTCGGCCACGCCTTTCAGCTCATCGATGGAGCTCAGCACCCCACTTTTTGTCTTGTCGCGATAATCGACAATGGTCTGCGCGATCGAATTGTAGCGCGCGCTGGCATCGGCGCTGCCGCTCAGATGGAGCGGGTCTTTCTCCAGCAGATAATTTTCCAGGGTGAGCGAGCTCGAATTGTTGAGGTCCTGCTTGCCCGCGGGCGCGTTGGTCTCGAGCGCCTGAATGATTTGGATTTTGCCCCGGTCGAGCGCCTGCTCGCTCGTCTCCTGAAGATCGAGAGCGATCAGCACCTCGTCGTTGGCCGCTTGTCCGTAGGTTTGCACACGGGCGTTTTTCAACCCGGCGCGATCAATCTCCGCGTGGATGGCGGAGAAATCGGGGCTGTGCGAGTACTTCACGTAAACCAGCGTGCCGCCGCGGAAGTCGACGCCCAGCGGGACGCCGTGCCAGGCCAGCATCGAACAAAGTCCGGCCACGCTAAAAATCAGCGAGAAGGTGAGGAAATACCACTTTTTCCCGAGGAAGTCGATGTTCGTATTTCTGAAAAATTCCACGCTGCTTACGATCCCTTCAAAATCATTCGTTGGTCGTCGGCTGAGAGTCGTTCTCGAACACCGTTTGCGGCCACACCGCCAACGACTCACTGCTCACGACAGCCTGCTAAATGCTTAACGCCTCGCCCCGCTGCTTCCTGCCCAGTACCCAATCAAAAATCACCCGCGAAACAAACACCGCCGTAAACAGGTTGGCCAGCAAACCAAAAACCAGCGTGGTCGCGAAACCCTTGACCGGTCCGGTGCCAAAGAGAAACAGAATCGCCGCCGAAACGATGGTCGTGACGTGCGTATCGACAATCGTAATCCAGGCGTGACTGAATCCCTGTTCCACGGCCGAGGGCGGCGTCTTGCCGTTGCGGAGCTCTTCCCGTATGCGCTCAAAAATCAGCACGTTCGAATCCACGCCCATGCCCACCGTCAGAATCACCCCGGCAATGCCCGGCAGTGTCAGCACGGCTCCAAAGTAGCCCATGAACCCCAGCAAAATCACCAGGTTCAGAATGAGCGCAACATCGGCATTGACGCCCGCCCAGCGGTAGTAGATGAGCATGAAAACCAGAACCGCCAGCATGCCATAAATGGCCGCCTGCACTCCGGAGCGAATCGAATCCGCACCGAGCGACGGTCCCACCGTCCGTTCCTCCAGATACTTGATGCTCGCCGGCAAAGCGCCCGAACGCAGCGTCATCGACAGGTCCTGGACTTCCTGCTGCGTGAACCGACCGTTGATGATGCCGGTGTCATGAATGGCTTCCTTGATCACCGCCACTTCCTGCACCCGGTTGTCGAGCACCACCGCCAGATTGTCGCCCACGTGGCCGGAAGTGAAGTTGTAGAACTTGCGGCCACCGTCGGAGGTGAGAATAAAGCGAACCGCCGGCTGACCATTCTCGTCGGTGCTCGGTTCGGCGGTGCGCAAATCTCGACCACTGACGGCCGAGGCCCGCGAAATCAGATACCACTGCTCGCCGCCTTCCTGATTGCGCGAGCCGATGCTTTTGCCCTCCATCGGCACTGCGTCCGGAGGCAGCACGCCGCCGTGCTCCTGGAGAGCAGCGTCCCGGCTGGGGTAGGGCCCGCCGAGCGATTGCTTGATTTCCAGCATCGCCGTGGACTGCATGATCTCCTTCACCCGCGCCGGATCGTCCACATTCGGCAGTTGCACCAGAATCTGGTAATCGCCGAGACCGTGCTCCTGGATGACGGGCTCATTCACGCCCAACTGGTCAATGCGGTTGCGAATGGTCTCGATGGCCTGCGTGACCGCCTGGTTCTTCAGATCCGTGACGTTGGTCGGTTTCATCGACACCGTCCACGAATTCTCGGCCCCCGAGGCGGCGGCATATTCCGGCAAACGGTCGGCAACGATCGTTTTGAAATCGCTGGTCTGCTCGGGAGGCACACCCTTGACCAGAATGGTTTCGGGATGATTCACCGGGTCCGGCTTGGTGATGTCCGCGTAATTGATCTTGTGCGTGCGCAGTTCCTCTTTGAGGCGGGCAATCGCGTTGTCGGAATCGACGTTGACGGCATCGTTGACCTGCACCTGCAGGATCAAGTGCGTGCCGCCTACCAGGTCCAGGCCCAGATTAATGCGCTTGGTGACGGCCGCCAGCAGGCCCTTGCCCGACCACTCTTGCGGAATGCCAACGATGCCGAACAGAAACAGGAGCAGAATGCCAACGATCACGAGCAACTTCCAACTGAGGTTCTTATTCATGACTTACACGCGTGGAGACCGCCGCCTTTGTCCAGCCGGGCCGAGGCTCGGCAGCTAAGACTTTGTTCCTTCCTCTGCCGTCGTGACCGAGACCACCGATGCGCGGCTGATTTCAAGCTTCAGATTATCGGGCGGTACGCGCAAAACCAGCGCATCGTCCTTGAGGCTCATGATCGTTCCGCGCAACCCGCCGCTGGTCACGATCTTGTCGCCGTTTTTCAACTCGCTCAGCATGCGCTGCCACTTTTTCTGCTTCCTCTGCTGCGGCAAAATCAGCAGAAAGTAGAAGATGGCGAAAATAAACAGCAGGGGCGCCAGTCCGAGCAGACTCGTACCCCCGGGTAGCTGCAACCACGACGCCAATCCACCAGCCATGCCACACCCAATGATTGCCACCGCCAAGTTCATCCCCTAGAACAAAATAGGTCACCAAAGAACCGACCGCTTGCCCTCGCCAGATTCGCCCCCGGGGGCGGAGCGAACAAAAGTCGGCACAAGTTTGCTGCTTTCAACGCTAAACTTTCTCTGAAGAACTCGCGGGAATTTTTCTTCTATGGCCGGAGGTCCTAACCCCTAGCAGGCTGGAACCGGCGATGCCGCGCCCCGGTTTCGATCGGAACGGCACAGAAAGAAACGCACCTTATCCCCAAGCTGAATAGCATGCCGGACGGCTCGCAAAGTGTCAAGGACGGTACGCCGAATTTACAACCGCGAACCTTTCGTCGAGCTAGCGCTCGGCCCGTATCCAGTCCCGGACCTTTCGCATCGTGGCCAGGTAATAGTGCAGGTTGTGGACCGTATTCAACACCTGGGCCAGCAGTTCATTGGCGGCGTACAGATGCCGAAGATAGGCCCGCGAATACCGCTGGCAGACGCGGCAACCACACGCCGGATCCAGCGGGCCCGGATCCTGCGCGTAGCGCGCTTGCTTGATCGAAACCCTGCCTTCGGAAGTAAACAGCAAGCCATGCCGCGCCGCCCGCGTGGGGAGCACGCAATCCATCATGTCCACCCCCGCCAGCGCGTACTGCGCAATTTCCTCCGGCGTGCCCACGCCCATCAGATAGCGCGGCTGATCGGCAGGAAGAAGGGCAAGCGTGGATAGGACGATGTCCCGCGTAAGCTCGCGCGGTTCTCCTACGCTCAGTCCCCCGATGGCATATCCGGGAAACCCCAGGCGGATCGTCCGTTCGGCAGATTCGCGCCGCAGCTCAGGATCCATGCCGCCCTGCACAATCCCAAACAGAGCCTGGGTGGAGCCGGCTGGCAGCCGGGTGGGACGGGCCGACCATTGCCCTGTCGCCTGCTCGCGCGCCCACGGCACCTCGTGCTGGTGCGCGTCGAAATAATTCTTGCAACGGGCAGCCCAGCGCAACGTCAGTTCGATGGAGGCGCGCAGGCGCGGCGCATCCGCCGGATACTCCGTACACTCGTCAAACGCCATGATGATGTCGGCGCCGAGGCCAATCTGCACCTCCATGGCTTTTTCGGGACTGAGAAAGCGCGGAGAGCCGTCCAGGTGCGAGCGAAAGGCCACGCCTTCTTCGCTCACCTTGCGCAGATCGTTCAGACTGAAAACCTGAAACCCACCCGAATCGGTAAGCAGGGCCCGATCCCACGACATGAACCGGTGCAGCCCGCCCATCTCTCGAATGGTCTCAACTCCAGGCCGCAAAAAAAGGTGATAGGTGTTGCCGAGCAGAATTTGGACGTCAAGTTCTTCGAGCACATCCTGCGGAACACCCTTGACCGAAGCGAGCGTTCCGACCGGCATGAACACAGGCGTCTCCACCGCCCCGTGCGGGGTGATGAGCTTGCCCGAGCGGGCAGCGCCCCGGGTGGCTTCGATTTGCAGTTGAACGGACAAGCAGGGATTCTATCGGAATTTCGCCGGGAGCCGGCACTAGCCCGGTTGGCAAGCGCCATGCGTCGTGGAGGTCGCGCTCCCATCGAGACGCCGGGTGCCGCGTCTCGCCGGAATGGCGGTCCTAATTGGCATATAGGTTCTTGACCACCTCGCCGCCCTTCATGACAAACTTCACGCGTTCGAGCGTAGTGACGTCGGCCAGCGGATCGCCGTCCACCGCCACCACGTCGGCCCACTTGCCTGGCTCAAGGGTTCCGATCTTGTCGGACCAACCTAACAGATCCGCGTCATTGACCGTCGCCGCCTGAATCGCCTGTAAAGGCGTCAGCCCCAACTTCACCATTACGGCAAACTCATGCGCATTGAGCCCGTGCGGATAGACCGCCGCATCGGTGCCAAAGCCGACCTTCACTCCCGCCGCAAACGCGCGCGCCACATTTTTGCGCGCCGCCGGCATCACCTCGTGTCCCTTGGCAATCAGCTCCGCCGGCGTCCCGATTCTCTCCGCGTTCTCGAAAAACCAGTCCATGAGATAGAGCGTCGGCACCAAGTAGGTTCCGTTTTTCTTCATGGTCGCGATGGCCGCGTCGTCGATGTAGGACCCGTGCTCGATCGAATCCACACCCGCCTCCGACGCCCAGCGGATTCCTTCCGCACCGTGCGCATGCGCGGCGACTTTGCGCCCCAAGCGGTGCGCGTCGGCCACGATGGCCTTCATTTCTTCCAGCGTGTATTGCGAAGCCTGCGGATTGTCGCCATGCGAAAGCACGCCTCCGGTGGCGCAAATCTTGATCAGGTCCGCGCCGTACTTGATGATCTCGCGCGTCTTGTGCTGCACGGCTTCGACTCCATCGGCCACGCCTTCGTTCTGCACGTGCCACTCAAAGGGCAGCAGATTGTCGTCGCAGTGCCCGCCGGTAATGCTCAGGGCCGGCCCGCTAACCAACATCCGCGGCCCCGGTACATCGCCGGCATTAATGGCATCGCGCAAAGCAACATCGGTGAAGCCGCTCGCGCCCACGTTGCGGATGGTGGTAAAGCCGGCCTCCAGCGTGACGCGAGCATTGCGGGCTCCGTTCAGAGCTTCCCGCGGCAGCGAAATGGCCAGCCGCGAATAACCAAAATTGGTTGTAAAAGTGATGTGCGTGTGCGCGTCAATCAAACCCGGCAGCACGGTGGCATGGGAAAGGTCGATCACCTGTGCTCCGGCCGGAACCGGCGTGTCTGCGCCCACGCTCGCAATCCGGTCGCCCCGAATCAGGATGGTCTGGTGGGAGAGCGTTTTCCCCGTGTTCACGTCCAGCAATCGCCCGGCCTGGATGATCACCGTCTTTGGCGCCTGTGCGGTCTGCGCCGCGGCCAGGCCGAGAGAAAACAACAACCAGAGAAACAGCGACCACCGACGGCTGATCTTCATTTCATCCCCCAGAAAAACTCACTCTCAAGTCCGAGTACATTACGCCTTCGGCCAGGCAGGTGGCAACCCTGGGGGGCTTCGATTGGCTTCGATGGCTTCGATCGCTTTCGACCCGTCTTGCCGAAACCCGCCGCAATCGATCCAGCCATCGTTTGGGCGGATGCCGCAAATTGTCCGGGACCAGAGGCCGGGTGAGGTTCTGGACTTGCGAAAATCCGCCGGCTCGCTCGCCGGCTAGCGAAAAATGCGCGAAGTGTCGAAGGGAAACTCAACCAGTGTCACGCCCGCGTTGCCGCGATCCAGATCCTCATCCTTGCCGAGGAAAGCATACCGCCGCCGCAGGTCCTGCGAGTCGGCGTCAAAAATGCTCCAGGTTTCGCCCGGCACCACCTTCAGCACCTTGCCCTCGCGTTGCCAGGCGGCCATCTGCTCGCGGATGGAGGTGCGAATCGCCCCGCCCTTTCCCGAAGAGCCATAGCCGTGAATGATCTTCACCACCGGGCCCGCCGCTCCGCGCGGCGCGTACAGTGACTCGAGTAGCCGCCGCTTGGCCTGTTCTACGGTAGGCATTCCGGCCTTAAGGTTCAGCACGATCAGCTTGGTCTGGGAATTGGGTGCCACGGCTTGTATTCTACGAGCTGCCGGCCGGGTAGAAAGACGGGATTTGGTCCCCGCTGCAAGCCGAAGCCTGCCACTTGTCGGGGGCGAGGTTGTCGGCTGGCACGAGCGCGGCAGTCTCCCCCGAGTCCGAGCATCGCAAACATGCGCCCTGGCCAGAAAACGTGACCAGCACTTCCCCTAACCCGGTGCCGAACGGAGTCCGCGCCATCGCCGCTCTATTTGGCATCTGCGTCCTTTATCTGGCGGCCGCCGGCGCAGTCATGCTGCTCCGTCCCGGCACCATTGCCCTGTCGCGGGGCGCCCCGCTCCTGTTCGGCCTTGAATTGGCCGGCCCCTACATGTTTTTGCTCGCAGCCGTGGTGGGCGGGGCAGTAGGGTGGGGCCTGTTCGCACTCAACAATCTGATGCGCCGCGCGGCCCTGCTCATTGCCCTCACCGGCATCGTCATGCTCGTGCCCTCGGTATCGGCTGCCACCGTGATGGTGCAGCCGAAAGCGCTGGCGATCGGAGGCCTGGGAATTATCGTGCGCGTGATGGTCGCCTGGTATCTGTCGCGCCCCGAGGTCGCGGACCAGTTTCGTTCGCGGGCCTAGCCTCGACAGCGGCCGGAAAAGCGCCGGCGCGAGCCTGTTCCTGCTGGGTGCAGTGACCCGCTGCCCCTGTTTTCGAGGGGGGTTGCAGGGGCACGCAGCTGACGCAGCCGCCCGAGCGATGCCGTGGCAGGATGTTCGAAAACCCGCTCCCCGGCAGCGGCTGCCGCCTAGGGCACGCCGCGCAGCCGGCTCTTCAGATCATCCGGATGGGCGGCAAATTCCAACGCTTCTTCCCGCTCCAGGTGCCCATCCCGTACCAGCCGCGAGAGGCTCTCTTCCATGGCAATCGATCCCCTCCCCTTGGTCATGGTGATTTCCTGATTCAAATGCTGCAGAGCGTTGTGCCGTATGTGCTGCCGCGCCCCGTACCCCACCATCAGCATCTCCACGGCCGGAACCCGACCGCCCTTGCGGCTGGCGAGCAGGGTCTGGGTCAACACCGCGGAAATCGCCATCGCCAGCTCCTGCCGGATCGTGCTCTGCCGTTCTGCCCGAAACGAATCGGAAATTCGCGAGATCGCCGAAGCCACATCGGTCGTATGCAAGGTAGACAGAACCAGGTGCCCGGTTTCCGCTGCCGACACCGCAATCGCCATGCTCTCCGGATCGCGCATCTCCCCGACCACCAGCACGTCCGGAGCCTGCCGCAGGGCCGCGCGCAGCGCGGTCGGGAAATCCGGCGCGTCGGTTCCCACTTCAACCTGCTCAATTACGCTGCGCAGGTGGGCGTGCTCGTATTCGACCGGATCTTCAATGGTCACAATGTGCCGCGCGTCGCGCCGGTTGATCTCGTTCACCAGCGCCGCCATGGTCGTCGATTTTCCCGCCCCGGCGGCGCCCCCGATCAGTACCAGTCCGCGACGCAGCCCTGCCAGATGGCCAATCTCAACCGGCAGTCCCAACTCAGCCAGCAACGGCACCTTCATCGGAAGCGCGCGGATGGTAGCCGCCGCGTTTCCCCGCTCGCGATGCAAGTTGATCCGGAATCGTCCGAGGTCGGCAATGCGATAGGAAGAATCGGCAATCTGCGTGTCGCGGTACTGCGCCGCCGCCACCGGGGTGAGAATCGGTCGCACCAGGGCTTCAATTTCCGGGCCCGCCAGCGCCACGTCCGCGATTTTCTCAACCTCTCCGTTGTTTCGAATCGCGGCCGCAGTCCCGTGAACCAAAAGCAAGTCGCTGCCGCCGCGGCGCAGCAGTTCCGCCAGAAAATCATGCAGCCTCGTGTCGTCCGCCAATGCCGTAGCCCCCGATGACAGAGTACCGGTAACTAGGGATCGTAGGGGAGAGAAATTCTTGCGTGCCAAGTTGAGGCGGAAAAGGTCGCGACCGGCCGCGGGGCGGACCCCTGCCTCGGTCTCTGCCACGCCGGCCAGTCTTTCGTAGCCGGAGGCCGCGGCCGGGGCACCGTCGCCAGAGGGGCAGGCGAATCGCTACTTTTTTGTTGCCACTTTCTCCCCCACCCGCTCGCTTACCGTGAACCTCATCGTCCCGGCCTTGCTGTCGGCGTCTACCACCACGTGGTCCCCGTGCAGCACTGCTCCCTCCAGGATCTTCAGCGCCAGCGGATCTTGCACCAGCTTCTGAATCGCGCGCTTCAGCGGACGTGCGCCAAAATTCGGATCGTAGCCCTCACGGAACAACAGTTGTTTGGCGGAGTCGGTCAGTTCCAGAGAAATCTTGCGGTCCTCGAGCAGTCGCCGCAAATCCTCGAGACGCAGGTCGACAATTTTCACCAGTTGTTCCTTGCCGAGAGGACGGAAAATGACAATGTCGTCCACGCGATTCAGGAACTCGGGCTTGAAATGTCCATGCAGCGCGCCCATTACCTGCTTAGAGGCTTCCGCGAAGGCATCCTCGGACCGGACCTTTTCCGACTGCAGGTACGAGGAGCCCAGATTGGAAGTCATGATGATGACCGTATTCTTGAAATCGACTTTGCGGCCTTTGCCGTCGGTAAGGCGCCCATCATCCATGATCTGCAGCAGGATGTTGAACACGTCGGGGTGCGCCTTCTCGATTTCGTCGAAGAGCACGACCGCGTACGGGTGCCGCCGCACCTGCTCGGTGAGCTGCCCGCCTTCTTCGTAGCCGACGTACCCCGGAGGCGCGCCGATCAGACGCGAGACGGCGTGCTTCTCCATGTACTCGGACATGTCGATGCGCACCATGGCGCGCTCATCGTCAAAAAGAAATTCGGCGAGGGCGCGTGCCAGTTCGGTTTTGCCGACGCCTGTCGGACCGAGGAAGATGAAAGACCCGATCGGCCGCTTGGGATCACTCAACCCCGCGCGCGAACGGCGGATGGCGTTGGCCACACGCTCGAGCGCGTCGTCCTGGCCGATCACCCGCCGCCGCAGCCGGTCTTCCATGCTGATGAGCTTCTGGACCTCGCCCTCGAGCATCTTGGAAACCGGAATGCCGGTCCACTTCGAAATGATGCGGGCAATATCTTCCTCATCCACTTCTTCCTTCAACATCCGGCGCCCCGCCTTGCCATCGATCTGCGCGGTGACCTTGCCTAATTCCTCCTCGGTTTGACGAATGAGCCCGTAGCGGATCTGCGCTACACGCTCCAGATTCCCCTTGCGTTCCTCGGCGGCCTCTTCAATCTTCAGCTGCTCCAGCCTTTCCTTGAGCGTGCGCGCCCGCGCGATGACATCCTTTTCCTGATTCCACTTGGCCTTCAGCGCGTTCGACTGTTCGCGAATGCCCGCCAGTTCTCTTTCCACGCTGGCCAGCCGCTCTTTCGAGTTCGCGTCTTCCTCCTTCTTCAGCGCCTGCTTTTCAATTTCCAACTGTGTCGCCCGTCGTTCCAACTGATCGATCTCGGTCGGCATGGAATCGATCTGAATGCGCAGCGAAGCAGCCGCTTCGTCAATCAGGTCGATGGCCTTGTCGGGCAGGAAGCGGTCGGAAATATAGCGATGCGACAAGGTCGCCGCCGCCACAATCGCCGAATCCTTAATGCGCACCCCGTGATGCACTTCGTACTTTTCCTTCAGCCCGCGCAGAATGGCAATCGTGTCCTCAACGTTCGGTTCGCCCACAAACACGATCTGGAAGCGCCGTTCGAGCGCCGGATCTTTTTCGATGTACTTGCGATATTCGTTGAGCGTGGTCGCCCCGATGGCGCGCAACTCGCCGCGGGCCAACGCCGGCTTCAGCATGTTCGAAGCATCGATTGCGCCTTCGCCCGCGCCTGCCCCCACCAGCGTGTGCAACTCGTCGATGAAAAGAATGATCTTGCCCGCCGAATCCTCGATTTCTTTGAGCACCGCCTTCAGGCGATCCTCGAATTCGCCGCGATATTTCGCCCCCGCCAGCATGGCCCCCAAATCGAGCGACACCACCCGCTTGTTCTTCAAAACTTCCGGCACGTCGCCGGAGACAATGCGCTGCGCCAGACCCTCGACGATCGCGGTCTTGCCCACTCCCGGTTCGCCAATCAGCACCGGATTATTCTTGGTGCGTCGCGAAAGTACCTGCACCACGCGGCGGACTTCTTCATCGCGCCCGATCACCGGGTCGAGCTTGCCGCGCCGTGCCTGCTCGTTCAGGTCGCGAGCATAGCGCTCGAGCGCCTGATATTTCGCTTCCGGATTCGGGTCGGTGATGCGCTGCGATCCGCGGACCGCGGTAAGGGCCCGCAGGATGGCGTCATGCGTGGCCCCATGACGAGCCAGCAGCTGCTGCGCGGGATCGCGCTTGAGGTCGGTCAGGGCCAGCAAAATGTGCTCGGTCGACACGTATTCGTCCTTGAACGTGTCCGCTTCCTGGAAAGACTTCTCGAGAAGCTGGTTGACCGGCGCAGACATGGACGGCTGCTGCGCGCCGCCACTGCCAGAAACCTTGGGCAGCTTCGCAATCTGGTCGTAGACCTCGCTGAGCACGGCCTGTGGCCCAATGCCGATTTTTTCGAGCACGGGCGCAACAATGCCTTCGCGGTCTTCGACCAGCGCCGCCAGCAGATGTGCCGGGGCAAGCTCGGAATTGCCGTGTTCGGAAGCAAGCTGGTTTGCGCGCTGCACTGCCTCCTGCGTTTTTACGGTAAATTTGTCCCAACGGATTGCCATGCTGAATACTCCTGCCTCTCACTACATAAATCGATGCTACACGCCCGGGTTGCGCACTTTGAAAATTGCCCGGATGTGGCGGGGGCGACTTGCAGCAAGGGTTGTGAGCCAAGCTCCCGGGCAAGCAAAGCGGGAGGCGCTGTCTCTCGCCTCCCGCCAAGTTTACTGCGCTCGAGCCTCGCTTACGCGGCCTGACTGCTTTTCGCCGGCTTGCTCTCCAGCGTCTTCGCACCGCCGACGTTCACCTTGATCTGCTTCGGCTTGGCTTCGGCCTTTTTCGCCAGCCGGACCTTCAACACGCCCTTATCGTAATCGGCCTGAACGCTTTCCTGGTCGACAGTGTTCGGGAGAGTGAACGTACGGGTGAAGCTGCCATACTGCCGCTCCACGCGCCGGTAGTTCTCTTCCTTCTCTTCCTTGTCGAACTTGCGCTCGCCGTGCACGGTCAAAGTATTGTTCTCGATCCGGACATCAATATCCTTCTCGTCGATTCCCGGCACCTCGATCTTCAGCGTGACGCCGTGCTCGTCTTCGTAGACGTCTACGGGCGGCGCAAAAGCGGTCGAGGTCAGGGCTTCATCGTGCCCTTCCGGGCCGTGCGGATTGCTGAGCAAACGGTTCATCCGCTCCTGCAAACTGGCAAACTCACGGAAAGGGTCGTAACGCGTAATCAAAGTCATAACCTAAATCCTCCTACGGAAATTGTCTTGGAGAGCCCTTCACAGGCTCCCGAGTTGTGATCAGTATTGTTGAATCATAAAATCTTAGTGCGTTATTGTCAAGTATAAAAGTTATCTTGTTTATCAATTACTTACACGCAGTATAAGGCACTTCAAGTAGCCAGTCTCCGGCACATTCAACAATACTGGATGGTCCTGGGCAGCACCCCGAACTTCCAGCAGATGAAGGTCCTTGTGGGCGTCGCGCGCCGCATCCGAGACCACTTCCAGGAACTCCGCGCCGCCCACGTGAAACGAACAGGAGCAGGTCACCAGAATGCCTCCCGGGCGCAGCATCTTCAGGGCGCGTAAATTGAGTTCCTTATAACCGCGCAGCGCCTTCTCCAGGTCGCGTTTGCTCTTGGCAAACGCCGGAGGGTCCAGAACGATGGTGTCATAGCGTCGATTCGCCGCCGCGTAATCGCGCAGCAGATCAAAGGCGTTGGCCTCGATCCACTCCAGCTCTCTTCCATTCAGCGCCCCATTTTTCTCCGCCATCTCCAGCGCCGGACGCGAGCTGTCCACACCCGTGACCGGCGAACACTTCGCCGCCTCTGGCCGGCCGGCGCCGAGAGCAAGATGCAGCGCGAATCCGCCCTGATAGCAGAAAGCGTCGAGTGCCTCGCCATGTGCGTAGCGTGCCGCCGCGGCATAGTTTTCCCGTTGATCAAGAAAGGCTCCCGTCTTCTGTCCTTCCAGCCCTGCGTAGTGGAAACGAACGCGATTCATCCCGATTTCCGTCGAACTCTTTCCTCCCCACAGCAAGGCCGACTCCCGCGGTGCCAATTGCTCGAGCGCGCGGATGCGGGCCTCGACCCGTTCCACGATTCCGGCCGGCTGCAATTGCTCCCGCACTGTCTGCAGGATGGCTTCGCGCACCGGTGCCGCGTCCATTCCCTGGGTCAAGATCTGTAGGGAAAGCACATCGTGATAGCGATCCACGATTAGCCCGGGAAGAAAATCCGCTTCGCTGAAGACGATGCGGTAGGCATTGCTGTCGGCGAGCAGATTGTTCCGGTAAGCCATGGCCGCCCGGATGCGCTCTGCGACCAGAGCTGGCAGATCGGCCGTTGACCCGTGCGAAAGCATGCGAATGGCAATCTGCGAAGAAGAACTGTAAAGCGCCGTGCCCAGGAATTTGCCGCGCGCATCGAGTACTCGAACCACTGAGCCCGGTCCGGGATCGTTCGACTCGACGATGTCCGAGCGGTAAACCCAGGGGTGCCGCGCCTGCAGCCGCGTGGCTCCACGGGTGGAAAGTTTCACAAAAGGCTCCGCAGCCTTGGGGAAAGAGGCAGCTGGTTTCGGCATGGATTGATGTTACCGCGAAGCACGTCCTGCCCTCGGGTGCGCCGGGTGCGACCGCTCAGCCGGGGAGCAGGGCCGCTCGCCGCCGGAAGCCGCGGGCCTTGTCGCTCGGGTTGAAGGCGCTCGCCGGAATCAGCCGGATCACGACGCCAGCCGGTTGCGCTGGCGTTTGCCGAGCTCTCCCCATGCTGGCACCGCACCGACGCTCGCCGTCACTGCTCCGGTCATCACCTTTTGCCACGCCGCCTGAAACTGCTCCATCTCGGGCGCGGTGCCCACCGTGATCCGCGTGTAGGTCGGCCACACCGGCCAGATGCGTCCAATGAAAATGTTCTGTTTTGCCATGGCGTCGATGGCGGCCTTGGCGGGACCCTTCGTATCCAGCATGAAGCAGTTCGATTGCGACGGAATATAGGAATATCCGTTGCGGTCAAGCCAGGCAAACACTTCTCCCCGTATGCGGGCATTGATGCGCTTGCGTTCGGGTACCAGTTCAGGATCTTTCAGGCTGGCCGACGCCGCCACCAGCGCCGTGATCGGCATGAAATTCCAGCCGCCGTAGTTGTCGATTTTCTCGAGCAGGTCGGGCCGCGCAAACGCCGCGCCACAGCGCAAACCCGCCATCCCGTAAATCTTCGAGAAAGTGCGCAACAGCACCACGTCCTTGCCGGCCCGGACCAGATCCATCACCGACTCGGCGTCGGAGAAGTGGAGGTAGGCTTCATCGACCAGCACAATCGACCCCTTGGGCTGGTTCTCGACCAGATATTCGAGATCGGCGTGGGCTGTCAAAGTGCCGGTCGGATTATTCGGGTTGCAGACATAAAACACGCCCGCGTCGGGAGCCGCCGCCAGCATCGCCTTCACATCATGTGCATAGGCTTTGGTGAGCGGAATCTTCACGACCTTTGCTGCCCGTGCGGCCGCCGCAAACATCCCCGCCTCGTAGCCCGGATCGGCGGTCACGTAACTGCGCTCCGCCGAAACGAAAGCCGCCACCGCGTGATGCAACGGCTCGCTCGATCCGGCAAAAACCCGCACCTGCTCGAGCTTGAGCTGGTTCATTTCCGCCAGTGTCTTGGTCAAGTCGTCGGTAAGCCAGTCCGAATATCGCCCGCCCTGGGCGACCACGGCGGCGGCCGCCTCGCGCGCCGAAGGCCCCGGCCCGAGCGGGTTTTCATTGGCATCAATGCGGATCGCATCCTTCGGAAAGTTGTGCACCCGAGCCCGCGCCAGCATCGGTTCGGTGACAATGCGCAACGCCAGCCCGGCCGAAGCGACCGCGGACAGGCTCAGAAACGAACGTCGCGATGGGCAGGCAACAGGGAGATCCCCGGGATTGGTCATGGCTCACCTCGTGCGGCCTATCTTACCGCGAATTCGCCGGGAAATCCCGCCTCCCGCGCTCGGCTCTGCGACCGAGTGCCACCGACCCGACGCGCAGGGCACGTCGGTGGTTGTGTTAGAGTTCAGACCTCGATTGCAGCGCCACCGCGTTTGTGGACAACACAATCGATCCCCAATTTCCCAGGAGGCCCCTTAATGAAGCGCTCCCTCGTCGCTCTGTTGTCCTTGATTGGTATCGCATTCGCGATCGCGGTCGCGGTTCCCGCATCCAGCCCCGTTCAGGCCGGTGGGCCCGGCCAGGCGCGCGCGCCCGAGGTCGTCGACCTCGCCAAGGCCGCCGATTACTGCGTGAAAAAAGGCGGTGAAGTCAACGGTCGCGAACCCTACTACAACACCAACGACGTCGAACAGAACTGGCTCCAGCTGTCCGGCACGCGTCAATTCTGCAAGTTTCTGAAAAAAAGCAATGGGTCACGGATCTACGCCGACCTGGCGACGCTCTACAGCGAAAAGCCGTCACTCGCGGCGCTTGCCTATTACGCAGAGGTACCCTACAACGGCACCTGCAACGGCAATCCCGCGTCCTGCTACTGCTCGCAGCTTGGCGGCAGCGACCTGTTCGGTGGAATCAATGCCGCCGGCGGCGGCTGGGTAAAAAAGTCGGATCCCAACGACCAGGTGCTCGAGGCCTGCATTTTTCCTGACCTGTCGACCGTCGATTCCTGGGGGCTGTTCTATCACTCGGCCGGAATCATCCGCGGCCGCGACCTGTCGAAGGTCTTGCGCTACAAGAATCCTTACGGCGACTAACCGCCGGACCATCCGCGGCCGTTCTAACGAACTCCTGTGCGGCGCGCGATTGGGCTTTTTCCAGCGCGCGCCGCGCTATCGTTTCCGTTGTTCGCTCGTCCATCCCCCTGGCACGCTGATCGATGCGAGGTGCTCATGAAGCCGACCCCTGATGGGATGAGAATTCCGCTGTCGTGCGCCATCTTCCTGTCGTTGACCCTCGCGGCCCCCGGTCGAGGGGTGCTCGCGAACCAAGAATCCGCAGCCGGCAAGACCCTTGTCGAGCTGCACTGGTTCGCCGGCAGCTGGTCGTGCGAGGGCAGCTTCACGGCCTCCGGAAAAGCCATCTCCGCCGATCTCTCGTTCGAGCCCGCGCTAGAAAACAAATGGCTGCTGTTCCGGCACGACGACCGGCCGCCCTTCTCCTACCACGCTCTTTCGGAATGGGGTTGGGACGACAAGGGCCAGCAATACATCTCCACCGTGCAAGATTCGACCGGCGGAATCCGCGTCTTCTATTCCCCCGGGTTCTCTGATTCCCGGTTGCTCTGGGAGGGCAAGGCGCTGCTGAATCCAGCGGCGCCGGCGGAGCGCTTCGAATTCACCAAGAACGCGGCGAACATGTTCACCGTCCGCTATTGGTTCCAGAAAAATGGCCAGTGGCAGGCGGTCGACGCCAGCACCTGCACTCGCAAAGCGCCGTGAGCTACCCGGCCTCGGCCGTCCTGATGCCGCCGCCTACTGGGTGTTTGTCCCGGTCGCGGTTCTCATTCTTGGTCACTGCCCAGGCAACGGTCAGCGACACCAGCATCAGCAACGCTGCCAAGTACCAGGGCGCCCCCGGCAGGGAGTGGGCGGGAGAAATAAAATAGGCGAAGGTCAGCGAGAACAGCCCCGGCCCGAATAACATGGCCACCCCCCGCAACGAGGCCAGTGCGCCTTGCAGTTCTCCCTGCTCCGACGGAGACACCCGCCGCGTCATCAGCGACTGCGACGTCGATCCCGCCAGCGCCCAAAGCGCGTTCACCGGAATGGCCGCTAGAAATACCGCCGGCGAGGGATACCCGAACATGGCAAACCCGAGCGCGGCAAAGAACAATCCCGTCAGCAGGGAGCGCCGCTCTCCCAGTCGCGTCACGATCGGCCCAACCACGGAGTAGCAAACCATGGAGGCGATGCCAACCACCGCCAGCGAAAGGCCAACCATTCGTGGGTTCCAGGCAAAACGGTAGATCACGTAGAGAACATAAACCGTCACATAAATTTCGTGCACCACGTATCCCATGAAATTGACCGTGGCTAGGCCGAACAATTCCGCATGCGAACGTAGCAGCCGCAGAGCGCCCACCGGATTCGCCTTCCCCCATTGCCACCGCGGTTGCCGGCGCTCGATCGGAAGCGATTCCGGCAAAACGAACGCGCCATAGCAAAAGTTCAACAGGCTCCCCATTCCCGCTACCCAGAACGGCAGCCGCGGATTATGCTGGCCCAGCCATCCCCCAATCGCCGGCCCCAGAATAAAGCCCACACCGAAGGCCGCACCCAGCAGCCCGAACGCCTTCGACCGCCCCTCCGGTGGCGTCACGTCGCTGATGTAGGCAGTTGCGGTCGGAATACTGGCGGAGGTGAGCCCGGAGAAAATACGCCCCAGAAACAACCACCCGATCGTAGGTGCCAGCGCCATCACCAGATAGTCCAGGGCCAGGCCAAAGTTCGAAAGCAATACCACCGGCCGCCGGCCAAAGCGGTCCGAGAGCAATCCAAGCACCGGCGCAAAGACAAACTGCATCAACGCCCAGGTGGTCGTGAACAACCCGATATATTCCGATGCGCGCGCGGTATTGCCCTGGAGAAAATCGGAAATCAACTTCGGCAACAGTAGAGCCACCACGCCAAACGAAAGCATATCGAGCAGCACCGTGACAAAAATGAAACCGAGCGCCGCGTGACGTTTCGTGAACATGTCAAGCCTCCGCCTTGGGGGCAGATGAGATCCGCTGCCGGCAACCGGTGCTCCGCTCGAGAGCTGGCGAATCGCGCCCGGCGCAGCCATCGGGCAGCTCCGCGACGCCTTATTTCGACTGGCGGCCGGGACCCGGAGCGTGGAATCAAGACCATATCATAATTGAAACGATCGTTTCAATATGATAGGCTGTCGCATTGGGCGTGGTTCAGCCGGAATCACGGCCGTCTAGGCCGAGGGGTCGGCGACCGATCCCAGGAAAAGGATGTTGCCGCTCACCTCGTCGCGGATAAGAAACAGGAACGGCCGGTCGACAATCATTTCGAATTCAGCTTCAGGGGACTGGGGGCGCAGCGACGTAGCCCGCAAGAAGGTTATGGTCGCCGCCGCGGCTTCCGTGCCTTCCTCATTCACATCCACCAGGGCGCGATGCAAGACCTGATCGATCCAGACCGGTGGAGGCGCCTCCCGGATGCCTCCAAACTCCGCCCGCTGGCGATCAAAGGCCCGCTCCATTCCAAGGTCGGCGAGAGCCGTCCGCAACTGGGCCTCAGAGTTTATCCGGAAGCGCGGCAGATGCACCGAGCCCAGCCTGAGGGCAAACTGGTCGGTCCAGATCTGCCAGCGGTCGGCGTTCAACTGGTCGCGAAGTTTCCTCAGGCTGGATTTCCTCGCCGGCAGCAGCACATACATGGCAATCCGCGATCCCTGATAGGGCAGGACCACGGCCTGGACACCGGGCGGCTCGTAATACCGGAATCTCCCCCGTCGCCGCATCCGCGGTAAGGTCTTCTCTTGCCCCGAGCCAGTCGTAAACGGCCGGTCCTCGGTCAGGCTGCGCTCGAAAGGCAGTTTCCACAGTCCCTTGAAGTAGATTGCATTGAGAGCGACCATCAGGGTCAGGGGGTCGAGATGATCGACCATGCGCGGAATCATCGCTGCCGTCTTTTCGCGCACCCAGGCATTGACGCGGTCGACCGCATCGGCGGCCGCGAAGTCAATCTCACAGACCTCCGCGCCGTAGACTTCGCGGGCGCGCGCGGCAAATTCGGGCCGCACGGGGAGTCGCGGATTGCCCCAGAGCGAATTTGAAATCCGCAGCTGCACTCCGGCTGCATCCGCTTCGAGCGCCGATCGCAGTCGAGTGATGACCCTCGCCAGGCCCGCGGAGTCGAGACCGGAAAGTTCGAGCGCCTTTTGCATGCCGCTGCGGGTTTCCCCGGTCGCGCCGTCATAGACCATGGCCAGGCAAAGCATCACGCTGCAGGGGGAAAACAGAACGTTCGACGAGCAATCTGGCCCGGCAAGTTGATGGAATAGCCGGAAGGTGAAGCCGATCTCCGGTGGCGCGGTGGCTTGATCGGGCGGCCCGGCAGCAGGTTCTGCGCCAGGGAGTGGGAAAGGCCATCGCATCGATTTTCTCCCGCGACGATCGTGCGGCGATGATCGTTGTGCGGCGGATTCGGTTGCCGCTCAGTCGGCCGAGGGGCGCGATCTAGCGGGCGGCCGGCTGCGGCGCCGAAGGCGCGGCGTGGTCCTTGTGCGTGGCCCGATGCTCGCGCCGGATGGCCAGCAGGTCCTTCTGCAGGAGATCGAGAACATTAGAAGGAATCTCGGCGCCCCATTCGTCAATTTCCGCTTCCTCCCAGTGGCCGTTGAGCCGCAGCGCCGCCTCGGTCAGGTCCTCGGGAAATGCCTGGCGATAATTGCCTTCGCGTTGCAACACCTCGCCAAATTGGCGTCCGGTGTGGAGTTCATAAATCCGCCGCGTCGAGTTGCCGCCGTTATTGATAAACGCCAGCAGCACTTCGCCTTCTTCGGGGTAATCGGGACGGTAGAACCAGGCCTGCGGTGCGTCCGCTTTGGGGCGCGCGCGCTTGCGTCCGGTCACCGTCACCACCTCCTGCTCCGGCTTGACTTCGTTCGCGGGATTGAAGTAATACACGCGAGAGCACGATTCACAGACCATGACCGTCTGCCCGTTGCGCACTTCGTTGTAGGTCTGCGGCCGCAGCATCACCTGGCAGCCCATGCATTTCTGGTCCCGGACCTCGGCCAGCCCGCTGCCCCTGAACTTCGCCACCCGCTCGTATTGCCGCAGAATATCTTCGGAAATCCCGCGCCGCAGCGTATCGCGCTTGGCATTCCACTCGGCAAGCTTTTTCTGATCCTCGGCGGTGAGCTGCCGCGCGTCGTGTTTTTCTTTATCGATCTCGGCGGTCTCTGCCTTCAGCACCGCCTCCGCCGCCTTGACTTCCTTTTCGCGCGCGTCGACGTTGACCATCACCTCAAGGATGCGATCCTCGTTCAGCCGGATTTCCTGTTCCGCAAACTGGATCTCATGCAGCAGCGCCTTGTATTGGTCGTTGGTTTTTACGTCGAGGGATTGATCACGATACTTGGAAATCTTGCCTTGCAGGTCCTTGATAGCGGCTTCGAACCTCTTGCGGTTGGCCTCGTCGCCCTTGGCCGCTGTCCGCACCCGCTCAAGATGGGCCTTGGTTCCGGCCAGTTTCTGCTCAATCACCGCCACGCGTTTTGGCAGCGCGGCAACTTCTTCCTGCAGCTTGCGGATTTCTTTGTCCGCGACCTGCAGCTCCAGTAGTTTTTCAATATCAGGAAGCATCGGTCACAAGCATCACAATACTGATTCTAGCACGCGAGCCGCCGCCGCCCGGCGACTTCGTCGTCATGAGAATCACGCTCCGGGGCTGGCGGAGGGCGCTCAGCCTTGCCTTGCTGGGCCTCCGGCCGCCCCGCCGTGCGGCAATCCGCCGTGCTGCAACCCAGCGAGATCGCCAGTGTCGCCGGACTCCCGGGTTTGGCGGACACCGGGAACCTGCCAGATTCCCCACGCGCCAGCGGTCCGGTCATTTGCGCTGCCGCCGACCCCCCGATCTGCGGCAGGCAACCCCGCTAGCGTCTTGCTCCTTGTCAGCCGGTTTACGTGCATTCCCCAATCGATCACCATCGGGTCGGGATACGGCGGAGGGTCCAGGGTTCGGCGCTTGCCAGCTGTTGCCATCAAGGCGCAAAGGATGAGCAAACGGAGCGCCCCGGTCGCAATTGGTTTGGCCGCCGGGGTTCTGCCCCTCTCGAGCGGACGGCGGCGGAGAGCGGACTTCGCCCTTCGCCTCGCCGCTCACGCTGCGAAGCTTTGTGTTAGGCTGCGGAGTTCGCTCGGGTCCACCGAGACCCTCCGGAGGACAACCGTGAAGACCCGCTTCTCCGCGCTGCTCATGCTGCTCGCAGTCCTTCCCGCCACTGGCCAGGGACCAGCCGGCGGTCCTGTTGTCGTCGAGCGCGTCGGCGACACCGCCTTCATTCAACTGCCCGCTCCCAGCTTTGGAACGCTCACGCCCCGCGAGCAGGCGTTGGCCTACTGGCTGACGCAGGCTTCGATCGCCATCGATCCCATCATCTACGACCAGCTCTCCGCCTATGGCCTCGAGCAGAAGCGTCTACTCGCAGAAATCCTCGCTCACCCCCAAGCTATCGACCCGTCGGTCCTGGCCAAGATTTCCGAATTCGCAAAGCTGTTCTGGGCCAACCGCGGCAACCACAACGAGCTGACCTCCCAGAAATTTCTACCCGCTTTCAGTTTTGAACAGCTGGAAAAAGCCGCTGAGATTGCCCTGCAAAACGGCGCCTTCCGCACCCCCGATGCCGATTTGCCTCCGTTGAAAACGCCGGCGGACCTGTTTCGGGAACTCGAATCCCTGCGCCCGTCACTGTTTGACCCCGGCTTCGAGCCCATGGCCATCGCCAAAAGTCCGGTGGGCGGAAAGGACACGATTCAAGCCAGCTCCAACACGTTCTATCCCGGCCTCGGCCTCGAAGATCTCAAGGTGTTCCGCGACCAATATCCGCTGAACTCACGCGTGGTCAGAAATCGCGACGGCCAGCTCGTCGAACTGGTCTACCGCGCCGGCACCCCTGACGGCAAAATCCCTCCCGGCCTCTACGCCACCTTTCTGAGAAAAGCCAACGAGTGCTTGGAAAAGGCGCGCGCCTACGCCGAGGCCGCCCAGTCCGAGGCCATCGCCCACCTGATTCGCTACTATCAAACCGGCGACCCCGCCGACTGGGTTTCGTTCGGCACCGCCTGGGTGCAGAACGACGCCACCGTCGATTTCGATAATGGATTCATCGAGGTCTATCGCGACGCCCGTGGAGCCAAAGGCAGCTCCCAGAGCTTTGTCACCATCACCGACAAGCCCGTCACCGCGGCCATGAAAACGCTCGCCGAAAACGCCGCCTATTTCGAACAGAAAGCTCCCTGGGAGGCAAAATACAAGCGTCAGCAGTTCAAGCTCCCGGTGGTCAAGGCGGTCGAGACCCTGATCGAAACCGGTGACTTCAGCGTGAGCACGATCGGCGACAATCTCCCGAATGAGAATGAAATCCACGAAAAATACGGTTCCAAGAATTTTCTCTTCACCGGCAGCAGCCGCGCCCTCGATCAAGCCACCGGCAAGGCCGCCTTCGCCGCCTTCGCCGCCGGTCCGGCCGAGATCGAACGCAACGCCCGGTATGGCAGCGAAGCGGCCACGCTCCTCACCGCCATGCACGAAGTCATCGGCCACGGTTCGGGCAGGCTGAGCGATCGGGTCAGCGCCGGCGCCCAGCCCTTCCTGAAGGAATATTTTTCCACCCTCGAAGAAGCCCGCGCCGACCTCATGGCCCTGTGGAACGTCTGGGATCCCAAGCTGCGCGAGCTCGGCCTCATCTCCAATCAGGAAGAAGTCGCCAAAGCCATGTATGACAACGCGGCCCTGACAGCCCTCAATCAACTGCGCCGCATTCCGCACGGCGACACCATCGAAGAAGATCACGAGCGCGACCGGCAACTGATCGCTCACTACATCGCCGACAAGGTCCCCGGCTCCATCGAACAGTTCACCCGCGAAGACAAAACCTACGTTCGCGTGGCCGACTATCAAAAAATGCGCCAGGGAGTAGGTCTTCTGCTCGCCGAACTGATGCGCATCAAAGCCGAGGGCGACTACAACTCCATCAAAGCCCTAGTCGACCAATACGCCGTCCACTTCGACCCCGCCCTCCGAGACCAGGTGCTGGAGCGCTATCAGAAACTGGATCTGCCAACCTATTTCGCGGGCATCAACGCCCATCTGGCCGTCCGCTTCACGAAAAACGGCGACATCGAAAAAGTAACCATAAGTTACTTGAACGATCCCGCAACCCAGTATCTGGATTACGGCGCCATGTACGACAAGGGAATCGGAATCTCGGATCGAATCCCCCACTAACACCGCAATCCAAGGAACTCTCCCTGGCTG
The DNA here is from genome assembly GCA_049520935.1 of Terriglobales bacterium. Classification (GTDB taxonomy): domain Bacteria; phylum Acidobacteriota; class Terriglobia; order Terriglobales; family Acidobacteriaceae; genus Acidiflorens. The sequence goes on from JBEKPJ010000014.1 coordinate 33,310, forward strand.
CCCATGGAGAAACCGGTCCGGGTTCGGATGCGGAAATCGCTCCACAGGGAGCTCCGCATCGGCTTTTCGCGCCATCGCTTGGATGCCCTGACGCGTTGGCACGTCTTGGGGCGCGCGGGTCATTGCGCCCGCACGGGAAGACTTGTCCGACCGCTTTTTCCTGCGTGGATCGAACCTGCACAGGCAATCGCGGTTTGCGCTGAAAGCCATTATGCTTCGCCTCAGCAGTCTGCATCGGGCGTGCCGCAGGCCCGGTCAGGAGTGATCGAATGAAGCACGTCGTTTTGTTCCTCTTCCTAAGCGCGCTCCTCGGCTCGGCGCAACCCAAAGCGCTGTTCTACATGACCGACAGCCCGGCGTCGGTGAAGTCGTTCACCGAGCACGCAAGCAAAATCGACGTGATCGTGCCCGCCTGGTATGGCGTCGACGGTAACGGCCTCATGTGGGGCGGGCCGAATCCAGACGTGCTCGCGACCGCGGCCCGGCACCATGTGCCCGTTATGCCCATTGTCGCTACCACTGCGCAAGCCGACCTGCACCGACTGTTCACGACTCCGACGGCGCGAACAGCGTTCCTCGACGCCATGCTGAGCGAGAGCAAAAAAAATGGCTATAGCGGCTTTCAAATCGATTTTGAGAATGTGCAGTGGATCGATCGCGATCTGCTCTCCGATCTTGTTCGCGACGCCGCGGCGGCGCTCCACAAGCAGGGCTTGCGACTGACCATCGCCACCGTGCCGAACGCTCCCGGATTTCCGGGAAAGAGCGCCTACTCTCACTGGCTCTATGGCAACTGGCGTGGAGCCTATGATCTCAAGGCGCTCGCCGAGACCGTGGATCTGATCTGCCTCATGACCTATGATCAGAACACGCGATGGACTGCGCCTGGCCCGGTCGCCGGTTATCCGTGGACGGTCGAACAACTGGACTATGCGCTGCGGTCGGTGCCCAAGGAAAAACTTTCGCTGGGCATTCCCGTCTATGGTTACCACTGGTTTGCCGGAGACCCCGGCAAGGATGAAAAGCCCAATCCGAGTGCCGAATACGTCGGGCAAACCGAAGTCGACCAATATCTGGCCGCCTATCACCCCCATGCCGAGTGGGATGGGTTCGACCGCGTCGCCTGGTTCTATTTCTACCGGGACGACAATCGCGAGTGGGTCTTCTACACCGACAAGCGTGGTTTCGAGGAGCGCCTGAATTTGGCTCGCGAGCGCAATTTGCAGGGCTTTTGTTCATGGGTTCTGGGCGCCGAAGATCCCGCCATCTGGACCGTGTTGCCGGCCCACCCATGACGGCCACAACCGAGCAGCGAACCGGAGATCATCGAGCGCCTCGAACGCCGCGCTATACTTCGTCAGCATGGCCACCAGGGCGTGACCACCAAGCCCCATATCGCAGTGATCGGCGCCGGCGCCTTCGGCGGCTGGACCGCCCTCTATCTTCGCCGCGGCGGTGCACGGGTCAGCCTGCTCGATAGCTGGGGCCCGGGAAATTCGCGATCCTCGTCCGGCGGCGAAACGAGAATTATCCGCCGTGCCTATGGCCCCGACCAGCCCTATACCCGACTCGCGGCGCGTGCCCTGCATCTCTGGAAGGAACACGAAGCGCAGTGGAAGCGGAAGTTGTTCTTCCCCATCGGAGTGCTGTGGATGATGGGAGCAGACGGCGCGTTTGAACGGGGTTCGATTCCGTGGCTGAAAGAAGCCGGGATCCCCTTCGAGCAGCTTGCCGTCACCCAGCTGGTGCGCCGCTGGCCGCAAATCAATTTCGCGAACCTCGAAGGGGGCATCTACGAGCCACAAAGCGGCTACCTGCTCGCGCGAGCAGCGACAGAGGCAGTGGTCGATCAGTTCCTCTCCGAAGGCGGGGAGTATCGCCAGGCCGCGGCCGCCGCACCCGGCGAAGACCTCGAGTGCAAAGCCCTGATGCTGTCGGACGGACTCACTCTGACCGCAGACCGCTACGTGTTCGCCTGTGGTCCGTGGCTGGGAACGCTGTTCCCGCGAACCGTCGGACAGTATTTTTCTTCGACCAAGCAAGACGTCTTTTTCTTCGGCACTCCCGCGGGCGATCCGAGCTACAACGAGGGGAACGTGCCCGTCTGGGCCGATCACAGCGACCACTTCATGTACGGGATTCCCGGCAACCAGGGGCGTGGTTTCAAAATGGGCGACGACACGCGCGGGCCGGAGTTCGATCCGACTTCAGGCGAGCGTCTGGTCAGCGAAGATCGTCTGGCCGAAGCGCGACGTTATCTCGCCTACCGTTTCCCGGGAATGCAGAGCGCGCCGCTGGTTGAGACCCGCGTTTGCCAGTACGAAAACACAATCGACCACAACTTTATCGTCGATCGCCACCCCGTGAACTCCAAGGTGTGGATTGTGGGCGGAGGCTCCGGGCACGGCTTCAAGCACGGTCCCGCGCTCGGCGAAATGGTCGCGCGCCTGGTGCTCAAAGATGAAACGGCGGACCCCGGCTATCGCTTGGAGCGATTCGCAGCACAGAAACCGCCGGCGTAGGACCGACCATAGAGCGGACAAATATTTTCTTGGGACTGTCCATTCAGAGGATGCCCGTTCGACTGACAGTTGAGCAGGCAGGGAGGCCTGATGCCATGCAATATCTGCTTTTGATCTATGGGCGTGAAAGCCAGGTAGCCGCGATGAGTGAAACGCAGCTGGGGAAGGTGATGCGGGAGTACGACGAATTTACCCAAAGCATCGCCGCCAGCGGGCACCTGAGAGGCGGCAACGAACTGGACACAACCGCGAAAGCCACGACCCTTCGCCTCCGCGAGGGCAGGCGTTTGGTCACCGACGGCCCGTTCGCGGAAACCGAGGAACAGCTCGGCGGCTACTATCTGGTCGAAGCCAAAGACCTGGACGAGGCCCTCGCCCTGGCGGCCCGAGTCCCCTCGGTGCGCTGGGGTTCAATCGAAGTGCGGCCCATCGTCCCGCATGAAATTCCCGGCTAGGCGAAGGGTTCGCTTCCCGCGCGACCCAGAATAGCGAACCACGCGACATCGGCCCCTGGCCTGCTCGAGCCACGCTCGGGTCGAACCGTGGGCAATCATTCCAATCCTCCTGATCTGCCTCCTCGGCCGTTTGGCTTTGGCGGAGGCGGCGTGGCTTGTCCGCACCCCCTGAGTGGTCGAAGGCCGTGGACCTTTGCCTGCGAGCGCACCTCGGACCGGCGCGCTGGATCGATTCCAGGGGCTCACCCTGTGAGAACCGCCGAACACGACCTGTCCCCGCGCCGACGTGACGCAAAGGTTGGTGCGGGCAAGAACCCCGATCCGCGACGTCGCCCTGCCCGGTCTCCATCCCGGTTCCCTGGAGCGATGGCCGCGAGCGGCCGGCGGCGTCACGCCGGGATCGATGTTGAAGGACTTCGGCAGGCACTGCGGCGGACCCGATGAACTGGAGGCGAGGGAGAGCTTCGCGGCCGACATTTACTGCCTGCAATGCGCGGCGAGATTTTCCGGGCGGTGGCCGCGCCATGGGGAGGCCGGCGGCCCACGAGGCCTGTCTCCAGGCACGCTCGCGCACGAGCAACCGTGCAGCACGCCGCTTTCAAAGAGGGACTCGCGAGGTCGGGCAAGAACTAACTCAGAGATAAAAGATCGACTTTGTCCGCTATCTATATTCTGCGGAGTTATTGTGTTCTATAAGTCATTATTCGATGTTACCTAAGTTACGGCCCTGAGTAACTACGAGTTTGTGCATTCATCACTATTTTGTTGTACCGCGATCACCGACTGCGAACCCCGCGTTCTGCGAAAGTGACTTCATCGCCATGCTTCGTCCGGCGTCCAGTGGCAGCAACGCTGGGCCGCCGGAAAACAAACAAATGGTGGCACTCCCCCGACGGCGGCTCATTCGAGCGTCGTACCAGTAGTGCCCAACCGACAACTGAATTGACCTGGCAGTAGTCGTTGCGCTGCCCTCCGGCGGAGATGCGTGTCGGCGATCCGCGAGGTCAACAATCCAGGCGCCAGAAAGGCCCGCGAGTGCGAGCGATGAAACGAATCGTCACAATCTGCATCGTCCTAAGCTGCATAACTTTCAGCCTTGCCCAGGGAATTCAGGGCAACGTAATCCTTAGGGGGAATGCCTCGGTGCGAATTACCGGACATTCCGTGACTCTTACCTGGAGCGCAAGTCAGAACGCGACAAGTTATAACGTCTACCGCGGTAATGCTCACGGTGGTCCGTATTCAAAGATAGGCTCCGGAATCGTTAGTACCACTTATACCGATGTGCAGGTAACCCATAATCAGACACTCTACTATGTCACCACCGCGGTCAGCGGTGGCAACGAAAGCGGCTACAGCAACGAGAGCGCCGCGATAATTCCCTAGGAGACGAAATGAAACGCTGTTCCTGCATTTTTATACCGATCCTGTTGTCTGCATTCTCGTGGGCGCAATGTACCGCGGGCAATCCCGGCACCAATTGCAGTGGACCATTGAGTGTGCAGCCGCAGGCCGGAAACACGACGCAATCTGCCATCACTCTCGTGGACCTGGGGCTGGGTTTGCCGACGCCCACCGCGGGTCAGTACACGCTGTCGATCGCCGGCGGCATGGTTGTTGAATCCGATAACGGAAACAACTTTCACTCTCTGATTGGAGCGCAAGGTCCGCAGGGTCCACAAGGCGCCGCCGGGCCGCCAGGAGCGCAAGGCGCGAGCGGGCCAATCGGGCCGGCGGGAGCGCAGGGAGCCCAGGGCGTCGCAGGGCCAATCGGACCGGCGGGGCCGCAGGGTGCGACCGGCGCAACCGGTCCTCAGGGACTGCAAGGGGCACAGGGGCTGACGGGCGCTGCGGGACCGGCCGGGCCGGCGGGGGCGACGGGACCAGCGGGGGCGACGGGACCAGCGGGGGCGACGGGACCACAAGGACCGGCCGGACCCCAAGGGCCTCAAGGTGCGGCCGGAAACTCGGCTGCTCCTCCCGACTATGGCTTCTATTCGGGTGCCGGTTTCAGTGCGGGTGTGGGCACCACCGAAGTCGGAGGCGGCTCGGATCGCGATCAGATCGATATGACCAACGCCGTCTCGGTGCGCTTGGTGATCACACTTGCAACCAATGTGCTGCCCAGCGGAAGCTATGCGCAGGCCGAGTACACACCGGACGGAAGCAACTGGTATCCGCTCTCGGCAGAAGCGCCGGCGACTACCGCCAACGGGCTGTCCACCAGCGGCTGGCAAGGTCTGCCGACCGGAGCGAACGGCGACTATGTCGTTCGTATCGTCATTTTCAACGCGGGTGAAAAGGTTGGCCAGCTGGGGCTCCGCCAGCTACATTTGCAGTTCAAGTAGGACGAGACATCCGGGCAGAGCCGGCGGCGAATCGCGCTTGCCATCGCTCCGACTCTGCCCGCCTACTGAATTTGAATGACGCCGTCGGAACTGGCCGCTTGGATCGCGTCCACGCGTGCAACTACATTGCGGGCGAACGCGAACAGCGACTTGGCATGCGGCGAATCTTCTCCCTGAAGCACGGCCGGAACGCCGCCATCACCGGCTTTGCGAATTTCCGGATCCAGCTCGACGCCGCCGAGGTAGGCAATGTCAAATTGCTTCGCCGTCTTTTCGGCGCCGCCTCGCGAAAAAATGTCGACTTCGTGTTGACAGTGCGGGCAGACAAAGTAACTCATGTTTTCCACCATGCCAACGATGTCGACCTTCATCTGGCGGAACATCTCGATCGCTTTGCGTGCATCTTGCAGCGAGACGTCGGAAGGGGTAGAGACGACGATGGCGCCCGTCAAGGGCACGGTCTGAATCAGCGACAGGGCCACATCGCCGGTCCCCGGAGGAAGGTCGATGATCAGATAATCAAGTTGTCCCCACTGCACCGACCCCAGGAACTGCTTGATAATCGAATGCAACATCGGACCGCGCCAAATCAGCGGCTTATCTCCCGGATTGAGGAAGCCGACGGAAATGACCTTCAACCCATGCGAGTTGATGGGCGCGATCTGGTTCTCACCCATCACTTTGGGTTGTTCGTTGACGCCGAGCATGAGCGGGATGTTCGGACCGTACACGTCTCCGTCGAGCAAACCCACGCGATGGCCCATTTTACCGAGGGCAATTGCGAGATTGACCGAGAGCGTGGTTTTGCCAACCCCGCCCTTGCCGGAACCGACGGCGATGATGGCGCCGACACCAGGCAGAGGCTGCGGAGCAGGGGGTTGCTGACCGGGAGTATGGGAATGAGCACTCATTCCGTGATTATACGGGAGCCAGCGCCCGCCTCAGCTGCCGCCAACCTCTGGAAGGTGCCGAGGGCTGCGGCCTAACCGTGTCCTTCGCCCAAGGGCACCTTGCCGCGAAACATGCGGTAAACGAATGCGAAATAGCCGAGCGCGAGCACGGCGGCGAACGTCCACCAGCCCAGGGCAATACCCAATCCATGAGCGGCGGCGGCCGAGTTGTAGATGGTGAGATCGTATTGGTGGTCGCGAGCAGGCAGCACAACCGGATAAAGGGCAAACGCTGCCCCCACCAGCATGGCGGTGACATACAGGCTGGAGGCCACGAACGCGAGTCTTTCTTTTCCCTTGGGATTGGCCCAGAGCATAACGGTCAGGCTGGAGGCCACGACGATGGGAACCGCGATCCCAACTGGGTGCTTGCCGTAATTGTTCATGATTTCGGGTCGAATGAAGTAGGTGGCAACCAGCGTGCTGAAGGTGAGAAAAAATTGCAGCGGCCAGCACAGCAAAGCGAATCCGCGCGCGCGGCGGCCGAGGTCGCCGTCGGTTTTGAGGGCCACGTAATAAGAACCGTGCGCCGCCAGCGTGACCAGGGCGACGAAGCCGGTGAGAACCGTGTACCAATCCAGGATGCCCGTTTGCGAGCTGAGTTTGAAGTTGGTCCACAGCGGTTCAAAGAAATAGCCGCTGGCGTCCAGGGGAACTCCGCGCACGACGTTACCGAGAGCGGCGCCGAAAAACAGAGCCAGCAAAATGCTGGAGAGGCTGAAGATCCCGTCGAAAAAGCTTTGCCAGACCGGGCTTTCGAGGTGGGTGCGGAATTCGATGCCGATGGCGCGCAGGATCAAGAGCCATAAGACCATCGTCAGGGGAAGATAGAATCCGCTGAAGCTGGAAGCGTAGAGTCGCGGAAAAGCGAAATAGAGAGTGCCACCGGCAGAGAGCAGCCAGACTTCGTTCCCGTCCCACACCGGCCCGATGGCGCGGAGGACACGCCGGCGTTCCTCATCGGTTTTCGCCGCCAGCAGATAAATGGCACCCGCGCCCAGATCGAACCCGTCGAGCACGACATAGGCTGCGATCATTGCGGCGACAATCCAGAACCATAGGCCCGCCATCGTTTATTCCGCCTCCGCGGCGCGATCGGGATTCGATGCGGATGGCGGTCCTCCAGAAGGGCCGTGATCCAGTTCGTGCCCGATCAGGAACAGACCCAGAATCCCCAACGCCATATAGATGCCCATGAATCCCAACAGAGTAAACATGCCGTTGCCCGCCGAGACCCGGTTGGAGTAGCCGTTTTCGGTGCGCATCAGTCCGTAGACCAGCCAGGGCTGGCGGCCCAATTCGGCCGTCAGCCAGCCGGCAGTATTGGCGATGTAGGGGAAAGGTGCCGAGAGCATCAGGACCCAAAGCATCCATCGGGCGTGCCAGAGTTTACCGCTCGAAAGCAACAACCACGCCAGCGCCATGACCGCCACGAAGCAGGTTCCGAGGCCAACCATGATGTGGTAGCTGTAATAAACCAGCGGGATATTTCCCGGCCAGTCTTGCTTCCGGAAGGCATCGAGTCCGCGGACATTGGCGTTCCAGCGCCGGTAGGTGAGCATGCTCAACATGCCCGGGACGGCGATCGGGTTATCGATCTTCCCTTGCTGCTCGTCCGGCTGACCGAGGATTACCAGCGGGGCGCCGGTTTGCGTCCGAAACAAACCCTCCATGGCGGCCAGTGTCACCGGCTGCAGCTCGGTGACCATTTTGCCTTGCCGGTCGCCGGTCGGAAAAATCTGCAGTACGCTGAACAGGCAGCCGGCGATGACCCCGGTTTTCACAAAGATGCGCGCGTGCGCCGGCCACTTGCCGGAGAGCAGATAAAATGCGCCCACCGCCGTCATGATGAACGCACCCGTGATTGCCGCCCCGCACATGGTGTGCGCATATTGCCATCCGGCCCACGGATTGAGCACAAATTCCCAGAAGCTCGAAAGCTGCAAGCTGCCATCGGCGGCGGTGACATAGCCGACGGGATGTTGCATGAAGGCGTCGGTGACGATGATGAAATAGCCCGACAACCACGAACCCACAAAGACGGCGATGGCCGACAGCCAGTGCGCCCTCGGGCTCAGGCGTTTTTCTCCATAAAGAAATAACCCCAGAAACGCCGATTCGAGAAAGAAGGCGAACATGCCTTCCATGGCCAAGGTCTGTCCGATCACCCCCCCGGCGAAGCGGGAAAACACCGCCCAGTTGGTACCGAACTGGAATTCCATCGGAATGCCGGTCACAACCCCGAATACGAAATTGATGCCGAAAATCCTTCCCCAGAAGCGGGCGGCCTGGTCATACACGGGATCGTTGTTTCGCAGGGCCAAGGTCTTCAGCACCACGATCAGCAGCGCGAGGCCCATGGTGAGCTGCGGGAACAGATAGTGGAATGTCGCCGTGAAGGCGAAGTGCAGGCGGTGAACGAGAAGGGCGCTGTCCATAGTCAACCGTCTCCGTCCTCAGGTGGTCGGAAGCCTCCGCGGACCTACGCTCGATCCTCCGTCCGGCGGGCTCGTTCGGCGCGGCGAATTTCGCGGCGCCGCGCTGCGCCCTCGTAGCGGTGTTTTTCCTCTTCGCTTTCCGGTACAACCGGCGGCACCACCACCTTATTTCCGGCCGCATCAATGGCGACAAAGGTCAGGTAGGCGGAGCTGACGTGATGGTGCTGCTCGGAGCGATAATTCTCCACCCAAACCTTCACGCCCACTTCCATCGACGTATGGAAGACGCGATTGACCGAGGAGCGCAGGATCACGAAATCCCCGACGCGCACCGGCACCAGAAAATCCAGATGATCGATGGAGGCCGTCACCACGTAGGTGCGCGAGTGGCGGTGCGCGGCCATGGCGCCGGCGAGATCGATCCAGTGCATGAGTCGCCCGCCGAGCAGCGCGTTCAGGGGATTGGCATCGTTCGGCAGCACGATCTCGGCCATTTCGGAAATGGAATCGCGCACCGGGCGCGGCTGCAGGAACTTGTTTGCCATGTCGTCGTTCATATGGATCAGATTAGAACAGCGCTTCGCCGGGCGCGATAGGTTCGCAGATAACAGGTCGCCAGTGTGAGCACTCGCGGGTCGGGCGGCGGATTGCGCCAAACCTCGTTTTCCACATCGAAGTGCAGCGTGCCGTGATCGACGGGTGTGTGGTGGAGTTCGCAGACGTAGCAGAGCGTGAGTTGGCTAGGATTCGCCTTGCTCACGGAAAAACGGATCGCGTCCCAGTCGCAGCCCGGGGGAAGATGAGGGCAGGCCGTGGCGTAGCCGAGGTTACAGAATTCGCGAAGGTGAAGGCCGGAGGCTGGTACCTCCTGCCCTGAGGCTCGACAGTTGCCGGTCCATCCCGCTCCGAGCGGCAGACGCGCAGGGTGGGGCCAGGAACCGTCGTTGACCATTGCAAGCGGCACAAAAAAAGGGCAGGCCAAAGTTGGTTACTCGGAAAAAGCCATTGTAACCCGCAGCGTGATATCAATGGAAAGCGCAGCTCAGGCTCTTCGCCGGGGGCGACGAGCTTCGGGCGGCGGCTGGAACCTTGCACCGAGAAACGGAAACCGGGAATTGAGAATTCTCTTATGGATCGAATTGCCATGTTGAATGAAATTCTTGCCGCCAATCCCGCCGATGCGCTGGCGCGCTACGGGCTGGCGATGGAGTATGCCAAGGCCGGAGAGATCGAACCGGCGCTGCGCGAATTCCAATCCTTGATCGAGCAAAATCCCGATTACACGCCCGCCTACTTCATGGCGGCGCAGACCCTGGCCACCGCCCACCGTGTCGAGGAAGCGAAGCGGTGGCTGGTCGAGGGCGTTTCCTCGGCCCGCCGCACCGGCAATGCGCACGCGCAATCGGAGATGACGGCCATGCTCGAAGAACTGGGCAACTAGCGTCGCCGAGGGAGAGCGCGTTGCCCGGCTTCACCCCGGATGTTTCCCTGCAAAACAGAGCTCGGCGGGCAGGGCTGCCCCCTGCCGGGAGTCCTCGGTCGGGGTCGGGGGGCCTTGCCAGTGCTACACTCTCCTGTTCCGCGGAGGCACGCGATGCGTCGGTTTGCCCCTGTTTTCCTGTTGCTGTTTTCGCTTCCTGCATTGGCCCAGAGCAAGCGTCCCTTCACCTTCGAAGACATGATGAAGCTGAAGCGGGTTGGCGAGCCGGTGCCGTCTCCGGACGGGAAGTGGGTGCTGTTTAGCGCGGTCGACGTCGATCTGGCGGCGAATACAAAGACCTCGCACATCTGGATCGTGCCGCTCGCGGGCGGCGCAGAGCGAGTGCTGATTGGCGATCAGGATGGAGATCGGCCGCGTTGGGCACCGGATGGCAAGCGCTTTGGGTTTCTCTCGAATAAGGAAGGCGGATCGCAGGTTTGGATTGCCGATTTCGAGGGCGCTTCGGGCGGTGTCTCCTCCGTTCGTCAGCTGACCTCGATTGCCACCGAAGCCGGCGGCGAACTGTGGTCGCCCGATGGCAAGAACCTTTTGTTCACTTCCGACGTCTATCCGGAGTGCGATGGCGCGCCGCTCGAGGAAGACAACTGCAATGCCAGGAGGCTGAAGGAGTCGCAGGCGTCGAAGGCAAAGGCCATGATTTTCGACCACCTCCTCTATCGCCATTGGAACGCCTACAAACAGGGCAAACGCAGCCATATTTTCGTTGTCGAAGCTCCTCCCGAGGTTCCCGCCTCGACGGCCAGCCCGGTCCTGACACGGTATCGCGATCTCACGCCGGGCGACTACGATGCTCCGGTGTTCTCGCTGGGTGGCCAGGACAACTATGCTTTCTCGCCGGACGGGCAGGAGATTTGCTACACCTCGAACCACGACAAGGTCGAGGCCACCTCTACCAACAACGATCTCTGGATCGTTTCGGTGAACGGAGGCGCGGCAAAGAATATCACCGCCGACAATCCTGCCAGCGACTCGACACCGCTGTACTCTCCCGATGGCAAGTACATCGCCTACCGTGCCCAGAAGCGCCCGGGATACGAGAGCGATCAGTTTCGCCTGATGCTCTATGACCGAGGCACGGGCGAAAGAACCGATGTCCTTGGAAGTTCCCTGGGGGACTGGGTGGGCACCTTCGCCTGGGCCCCCGACTCGTCCACGATTTTTTACGTGGCCAGCGATGATGAGGCGCGAAACAAAGGGCAAAGCGCGATTCTCTCCGCCGACTTGGGGAGCCGCCGGACGAAGCCACCAGAGGGAACCGGCAAACCCGCCAGATCTGCCGGCATCGCGTTCGGGCAGAGTATTACGCGGGGTTTCGACGATGACCTGATTCTGACGGCGGACGGCAAAACCCTGCTCTTCACTCGAATGTCGATTGAAAGGCCAATTGAAATCCAGAAGCTCGTGCTCCAGGCAAAGTTCGACCCTCACGACCTTCCCCCAGGGACACCGCTCACCCATGTCAACGATAGACTCCTTTCCGAGATCTCGATGTCGCCACTCGAATCGTTCTGGTTCCCAGGCGCCCACGGTGACAAGGTTCAAGGCTTCCTGGTCAAGCCGCCCAACTTCGACGCCACCCGGAAATATCCGCTGAAGTTCCTCATTCACGGCGGGCCGCAGGGAGCCTGGGGGGATGACTGGTCGTTTCGGTGGAATCCTGAACTGTTTGCAGCCAACGGATATGTGGTTGTGATGATCAACTTTCATGGGTCGACCGGCTACGGGCAGAAGTTCATTGACGCGATCAACGGCGACTGGGGCGGTGCGCCTTTTGAGGATTTGATGAAAGGGCTGGACTACGCGGAGAAGACATATTCGTTCATCGACCGGGACCGGGAGTGCGCTTTGGGCGCAAGCTATGGCGGATACATGGCGAATTGGGTCCTGGGGCATACGCACCGCTTCCAATGCATCGTGTCGCATGACGGCATGTTCAATACGGTCTCGGCTTGGGGCACCACCGAAGAGCTCTGGTTCAACAACTGGGAGTTCGAAGGAACTCCGTATACGAACCCGGAGATGTATGAGAAGTGGTCTCCACGCCGAGCGGCCGGGAACTTTAAGACGCCTACGCTGGTCATTCATGGCCAGCTCGACTACCGGCTGGATGTGAGCGAGGGCTTTCAGCTTTTTGACACCCTGCAGGTGATGGGCGTGCCTTCGAAGATGCTCTACTTTCCCGATGAAGGGCACTGGGTGCTGAAGCCGCAGAATTCCGAGCTCTGGTACAAGACAGTGAACGACTGGGTGGACCAGTGGACCAAGGGCAGCTCCCGGTAGACAGTGGTTGATGGCCAGGTGCCGCCCGACCGGTGGCGGGACGACTCCTGGCTACCGCGATGGGGGCTTTGCTTTGCCGGTCGTCGCAAACTCGCAGGCCGGCTTATTTGTACAGTTCGGGAACGAAGTTTTGCTCGTGGATCGGGGGACGGACATACTTGATCTTGTCGAGAGGCGGAAGCTTGAGCGGCGCAGGAGTCAGATCCTCGTAGGCAATCTGAGACAGGAGATGGCAGATTACGTTCAGGCGCGCACTTTTCTTGTTGTCGGCGTTCACCACGTACCAGGGGGCCTGTTTGATGTCGGTATGAGCAAACATCTCGTCCTTGGCTCGCGAGTACTCGACCCAGTGCCGTCTCGATTCCAGATCCATGGGGCTTAGCTTCCAGCGTTTGGTTGCGTCTTTCATGCGGTCTTGGAAGCGGCGCTCCTGTTCCTCGTCGCTCACTGAGAACCAGTATTTCAGAAGGATGATGCCCGAACGTACGAGCATGCGCTCGAACTCGGGACAGCCGTGGAGGAATTCGAGATACTCGCTTTCCGTACAGAAGCCCATGACGCGTTCCACTCCGGCCCGGTTGTACCAACTGCGATCGAACAGGACCATCTCTCCGGCAGCCGGCAAATGGGCTACATAGCGCTGGAAGTACCACTGCGTCTTTTCTCTTTCCGTGGGAGTGCCCAAGGCGACCACGCGGCAGACGCGCGGATTGAGGCTTTCGGTGATGCGCTTGATGGCACCGCCTTTGCCTGCCGCATCGCGACCCTCGAAGATGGCCACCAGTTTCAGGCCCTCGTGCCGGATCCATTCTTGCAGTTTGACCAGCTCAATTTGCAGGCGGCGTAGCTCGTCCTCGTATAGGTAGTCTTTGCCGAGCGTCCGCGGTTTGGCAGCGATGCCGCTGGCGGCTGCTGTGCCGTTTTTGGCTTTTTCGAAATCGGAGTTGTGTTTCTGTGCCATGGCTGGTTCCAGGCTTACTCGGTCCACGAACCCTCGATCAACTTATCGGCAACAGAGGCCAACTGCCTTAACCCGCCGGAGTGCGCTGGACCTAGGCCCTGGACCCCGCTTCCTGGTCTGGTGTTTTCGGCCAGCCTGAAGCCGCGCTCCCGGGACCCGGAGTCACCAGCGCGCAGATTCAGATTACTCCGACCGCTCGCGCCGTGTCTTAACTTTTGTTCGCCAGGAACCGCCGCTCGTTTGTCAGCGAGCCAGATTGTTGATCGTGACCAGGCAGTGGCGGCCCCGACCGGATCCGATGGCCTGCAATCGGGGCGCGGAAGACAATGCCGGCAGCGGGGATGCAGCCTAGACTAGCGGTCGAGGATCAGGGGGGCGGTCGGTGAAGGGAACTTGAGGATGGATGCAGGCGCAACCCGAAGGCTACTTCTTGTAGCGGCGGTTGGCTCTTTTGGTGGCCTTGCGTTGCGATTTTGCGGCCTTCCGCATGGCCTTCCGCTGTTTCTTATTGGCCTTGTTCAGCATCTTTTGCTGTTTTCGGATTGCCTTGCGGGATTGGCGGGCGTTTTCCTGGGGACTGATGCGTTGCGCCTGCGCCGGTATCGACACGGCACCGCTTAAGGCAAACAGGAGCAAGAACAAGGCAATGCGTTTCATAAGGTCTCCGTAGCGAAGAGCTTGCAGCGATCTTAACACCGAAGGCGCGCGCCGGCAGCACACCAGGTGTTACTTCTGTACTCGCGCCTGGCGGGCGTCGATCCGCCTTTCGCATTAATGAATGGTTTTGGTTTTGCGCGACATGTAATCCATCAGCAAATATTGGCCCAGCGTGTAGGGAGTCGTGAAGTAGGCCTTGCCGCGGCACATTTCCGTCACTTTCTGGACGAACTGGACCAGGCCGTAGTCCGAGGCCAGCATGAAGGTATTGATCAGGACGCCAGCGCGTTTGCATTTGGAAACTTCTTCCAGGGTTTGACTGACGACCAGCGGGTCAAGCCCGAAGGCGTTTTTGTAGATGCGTCCGTCTTCGAGCGTCAGGGCGCTCGGCTTGCCGTCGGTGATCATGACGATCTGCTTCATGTCCTTGCGCTGGCGTTGCAGGATACGTTGGGCCAGACGCAGGCCTTCGCGGGTATTGGTGTAGTAGGGGCCGACCTTGACTCGGGCCAGCTGCGACAGCGGGACCTCCTCGGCGGAATCGTGGAACAGGACGAGAGACAGTGAATCTCCCGGATATTGAGTGCGAATCAGATGGGACAGGGCCATGGCCACTTTTTTGGCGGGCGTAAAGCGGTCCTCGCCATAGAGAATCATGGAGTGCGAGCAGTCGAGCATGAGCACCGTGGCGCAGGAGGATTGATACTCGCACTGGTGGACTTGCAGGTCCCGGTACTCGAGGTTGAGCGGGAGTCCTAAGCCTTCACGCTGGATGGCGGAGGAGAGGGTGGCCGTGATGTCCAGATTCAGCGTATCTCCAAATTCGTAGGAGCGGGAGGCGCCGCTGGCCTCGACGCCGGTGGCCATGTCGCGCGTATCATGGCGTCCGAAACTGGACTTGCCGAGGGAGCCCAGAAGATCGCGTAACGCCTTGAATCCAAGAAAGTCCAGGCTCTTGTCGGTGATTTCGAACTTGGCCGGCTGCGCATCTCCGAACTGTCCGCCTACGCTCGGACGCTTGGCCGGGTCGTGCGGTTGGTCAACGGAAATGTAGTCTTCCTGCTGCAGGCGCTCGATCAGTTTTTCGATTAGGTCTTCCAGTTCCCCTTCCATCTGCATTTGCTGCAGGCGGTCGCGCATTTCCTGGTCGAACGTTTCGCCGTTGAGCAGGGCTTGTTCGAGCGCGCGTTTTAATTCGTCGAGCGTCTGTTCGCCATCGGGGAGTTCGTACCAGAAGTTGTTGTTGAATCCGCTTTGCAGGAAATAGTCGGAGAGCGCGCTGAGCACGTCTTCCATGCTCATCTCGCTGGCGGGGTCGGGGACGTATTTGGTATAGCGGATGCGTTTCATCAGATCAGCTCTCAGCTGCCGGTTCCGAACCTTGGGGCCTCAGGCCCGGGACCGATGGTCTCTTGCACCCCCGCAGAAGCCGTCCCCGCCCCGGGACCGACCAGGCCGCTAACTAATTAAAGCCGCGCTTTCGTCCGAAACCTGGCTCTTCCGGTTCGTAGACACGCTCCTGCTTTTTCGGCGGTTTCTCGCCGGCGGTGAAGACCCGCTCTTCGTTCCGCCCGATTTTTTTGTGGGCGTGGAGGCCTTCGAGAACGAACTCGGCGGCCGACACCTGGATCTCGGGGCTGTCTTTCGGGCCGACGTTAAGCTTGACTATTTTTTCCATCAGGCCCTGGATCTGGTTCAGACCCTGAAGAACTTCTTCCGCTCCGGCGTGGTCGCTGAGCTGAATTTCTCCGCCTAGATCGAACCACTGCACGACCTGATTCAGGTTGACGCCGTTCAGATGGGTGTCGAAAGCCTTGGCCACGGCCATGCGGATCAGTTCGCGGCTCACATGGTCGGCGCCCTTCATTTCGCCCTCATACTCCAGTTCCAGCTTGCCGGTGATGGCGGGCAGGGCCGCGTAGATGTCGCTGATTCGCGGCACGATCAGTTTTTCCTTGTGGGTGAGGGCGCGGCGTTCGGCGTTGGACACCACGTTTTCGAGGGCCGAGATGGGAAGGCGCTGGCTTACTCCCGAGCGCTTGTCGATTTTCTTGTCGTCGCGGGCGGCGAAGGCGATGCGCTCGATGACCTCATTCACGTATTTGGGCATCCGTAACTGGGAGCCATCGCGGGCGATCCAGGCTTCCTGCGCGGTAATCGCAATGCCCTCTTCGACGGTTGCGGGATAGTGGGTGCGAATCTCCGAGCCGATGCGGTCCTTGAGCGGGGTAATGATTTTGCCCCGCGCGGTGTAGTCTTCGGGGTTGGCGCTGAAGACGATGGCGACATCGAGGGGAAGCCGGAGGGGGTAGCCCTTAATCTGGACGTCGCCTTCCTGCATGATGTTGAAGAGTCCGACCTGGATCTTGCCGGCCAGATCGGGCAGTTCGTTGATGGCAAAAATTCCGCGATTGGCTCGCGGCAAAAGGCCATAGTGCACGGTGAACTCGCTCGATAATTCATGCCCGCCGCGGGCGGCTTTGATGGGATCGATATCGCCGATCAAGTCGGCGATGGTGACATCGGGCGTGGCCAGTTTCTCGACGTAGCGGTGGTCGGGAGCGAGCCAGGCGATCGGAGTGGCGTCGCCTTCCTGGGCGAGTAGGTCGCGGCAGCGGCGGCAGATGGGGGCGTAGGGGTTGTCGTGGATCTCGCAGCCGGCGATGAACGGCATTTGCGGGTCGAGAAGTGCGGTAAGGGCGCGGAGGATGCGGCTTTTCGCCTGTCCGCGCAAACCGAGAAGAATGAAATTATGGCGCGACAGGATGGCGTTCACAATCTGGGGGACAACCGTGTCGTCGTATCCGACGATCCCCGGAAAAATGGCGCTGCCCTCGCGCAACCGCGACATCAGGTTCTCGCGCAGCTCATCCTTTACTCGCCGGGAACCGAGACGCTCGGCAGTGAAAGGGCTCCGGCGCAACTCGCCAAGAGTCCGAGCAACACTCATCATGAAACCCCCACAGGAAAAGACTTAAGCGGATTATACCGCCTGAGCATGCTCTCAGCTCTCGGCTCCCCGCAGGCGGCAAAAACGGCTTGATTCGAGGGGTCTCGATAAGATTTCCCGGCTGCGAAAATCTGCGAAATCGAGCCGCAGCAGAGCCAGCCAGCCGAGGCTGCGACCAGGCCGAACGCCGGAGCCGAACGCCGCAAGCGACGTCCACCGAGATTCGCTGCCGGGTTCCGGAGTCGCCAGAGGCGAGGCGACACGATTGCGGGAACTTGGTTAGAGCCGCTTGTCGATTGGCAAAGAGCGCTCGGCGATGGAGAGCAATCTGCTCGGTGGAGCCGTGGCTGTGGGACGCGCGCTGGCCCTTCGCGCTGGGGGGGAATCTCAGTTCCAGCGGGCTTTTGCCGCGCGACGCAAGCCAGGGAGAATGGCTTCCAGATAGCCTACAACCGCTTCGAGACGTTTTGCTTCCGACAGGGTGGAGAGCAGACTCTGCTTGAAGTCAAGGTCCAGCGGGAGCGATCCGGCGAGGAGAAAGGAGAGGTTGCTGGCGTGCTCATCGGGGCCCGATGGCTCTGCGCCGGCTAGTTTCGCGATTTCGGCGTGTAAGCGCACCGCCTGGGTCACCATTTGAGTGGCGGATTGATCGGGCATTTCTTCTTCTTCATCCTGCAAGACCGTGATTTCCGCCTGCAAGAACTCCCGGTCTTGGTTGACCTGGATCACCTCGAAGCGCTCGACCCCGCGGGTGAGTATGTCCATGCGTCCGTCGTCGTATTGTTTGGTGATGGACATGATTTCGGCCGTGCATCCGATGTCGGCGACTCCGTCATCGGACGCGCGCACGACTCCGAACGGCTTTTTTTGCGCCAGACATTCCGCAATCATCTCTTTGTATCGCGGCTCGAAAATGTGCAAGGGCAGAGGGACGCCGGGCAGCAGCACCAGTTCGAGCGGGAAGATCGGTAACAGGGAACTCACGCGGCCTCTCCTGATAGACGATTTTACGCCAGGAAAGAAGCGCTCAGGTTTCGGCAAGGCCGCGCGTTCCCGCCCCTGGGAGGCAACCGGAGACAAGGGGCGCAGTCCCCGGGGGTGGATTGACTTCGAGAGCTCTACACGATACAAGAGTCGCCATGGAGATGGATGGGAAAGTGGTAGTGGTGACGGGGGCTTCGATGGGGATTGGGGAAGCGATCGCGAAAGTGTTTGCCGACGCCGGGGCGAGCGTCGTGTTGCTGTCGCGCGACGCCAGTCGCGCCGAGGCGGCGCGGCACCGGGTTGGGCACACCGACCGCACGCTTGCCCTGGCCTGCGATGTTCGCAAACGGGAAGATGTTGACCGCGCGCTCGGACTCACGCTGCACCATTTCGACCGAGTCGATGTTTGGGTGAACAACGCAGGCGTGGGCATCCGGGACACGGTTGCCGAGATGGAATCGGGTGCTTGTCGTGAATTAATCGAAACCAACTTCTTCGCCACGATCGCCTGCATGCAGGCGGTGGTTCCGGCTCTGCGCGAAGAAGGCGGCGGGTCGATCATCAATATCTCGAGCGTCGCCGGACATGTTCCGCTGCCAAACATGTCCTTATATTGTGCGAGCAAATTCGCGATGAACGCGCTCGGCAAAGGGGCACGGCTGGAGTTGCGGCGGGACCATATCAACGTGCTTACCGTCTGTCCGGGCTACGTCCGCACCGCATTCGGTGAGCATGTGCTCGCCAATCGTCGGGGTAATGTGCGTCCGGCGGCGGTGAAGGGTGTCACCCCGGAGCGGGTAGCGCGGGCGACTTATCGCGGGTATCGCAAAAAGAAACGCGAGATCGTCGTGCCCTGGACGATGATTCCCGTCATCAAGCTCTACCAGTTATTCCCGGCGGTGGTGGAGTGGGGGATGGGAATAGCGATGCGGAATTCCGGCCCCTGAGTAAGCGGATCGGCAGCTTGTGGGCAGGCGGAGAATCAGCACTTTGGGCCGCGTGGCCGGCAAGCAGGTCGAAGGTAAAGAAAAATAAAGCTGCAAACCTTGGGCAAGCTGGCGCATCGAACAAAACAGGCAGAACTGCAGTCTTCCACCCCTTCCAAAAGAGTCGTTTGCACGGCGGCTCTTGGGGGTGGAGGCTGCCGTTATTTTTCCGGGTTCCCTTTTCGTTAGAATAGGGCTTATGAGATTCCGCTTCCGACCCGCATTGTCGACGTGTTCGGCCTTTTCCTTGGTTTCCCGCTTGCGCACACTGGCACCGGCCATCCTGTCGGCCATCGGGCTTGCGTTGTTCGTTCTCGCCCCCCGGGTGGCGCGCGCGCAGGAAGGGCCACTCGACAAGTCCCAGCCCCAGGGCATCACGGTTGACGAGATTGTCAAGCGCTTCAGCACCAAGGAAAAGGAATTCAAGGAGGCGCGCGATCAGTACACGTTTCGGCAGGATGTGAAGGTGATGACGCTCGATGGCAATACGCCGGACGGAATGTACCAGCAGGTTTTCGATGTGACCTTTGACGACAAGGGACACAAGGTCAAGAACGTGGTTTTTGCGCCGCAGCCAACCTTGCAGCGCATCATGATGACCGAGGAAGACTTCGATGATATTGAGAACCGGCTTCCCTTCGTGCTGACTTCGGACGAGATCGGCGAGTACGACATCATGTATGTTGGCCAGCAAAAGCAGGACGAACTGGAGACTTACGTTTTCGACATTGCTCCCAAGCAGATCGTAGGCAAGAAGCGCTATTTCCAGGGAAGAATCTGGGTCGACAACCATGACTTTCAGATCGTGGAAAGCTATGGCAGGACGGTCCCTGATATCCACAAGGGAAAGAATGGCAGCGAAAACCTGTTCCCGAAGTTCACGACCTGGCGCGAACAGATTGACGGAAAGTACTGGTTTCCCACCTATACGCGAGCCGAGGATACGCTCAAGTTTTCCATGCAGGACGTGAGGATTCGCGAGATCATCAAATACACCAATTACCGGCGCTTCGGGTCGAAGTCGAGAATTACCTATGAAGGGCAGGAAGTACAGAAGGCCGAACCGCAGCCAGGTGATCAGAAGCCGGCCGAGCCGGCGAAGCCGCAGTGAGGAAGTCAATACTGATTGCAACTCATGAGGGAGACAATTTGGAAATGAATCGCAAACCCCGTCTTGTCCGTTCTCTTTTCCTGGCGGCAGCCTTGGCAGGTGTGGCTGGGGGCACGGCTTGCGCCCACCATTACTATCGGGTCTATGACCCTTATTACAGCGATTATCACGTCTGGAACCACGACGAAGTGGTCTATTACGATCGGTGGGCCCGCGAAAGCCACCGTGATCCGCATCGCGATTTTCGCAAGCTGCCGCCCGAGGAACAGAAAGAATACTGGGGCTGGCGGCACGGCCACGGAGACCACCACTGAGCCGGTGACTGGCGGATGAACGCGGCGCTCGGCAGGGGCCGTCGGCCGGATGCGTCGCCCGGTTCTCCACTCCGCTGGAGTGGCAACTGCATAGGCGAATCGATAGACTGTCAGGCATGGGACACCGGTTTGCGCTTGCTTGCTTCCTGCTCTTCTGCCTGTCGCTCTGGGCTCTCGGACAAGCGGCGACTTCTTTCCAATCCACGGAAGTGCATGCGGATGGAAGCATCACCTTTCGTTACCAGGATGCTGCCGCCGGGAAGGTCTTGCTCCGCCTCGAAGGCGCGGACAAACCCCTTCCGATGGAGAAAGACGACAATGGAGTTTGGAGCGTGGTCACGCCCAGGTTGCCGCCGCAGATTTACGGATATGGATTTGAAGTGGATGGGAAACCGCGGCTCGATCCCGATAACGCTGCGGTGAAGCCGAACCTAATCTCGGCGCAAAACACGATAACGGTATCGGGCAGCACTCCCCAGCTTTGGGAGGCGCGCAACGTGCCTCATGGTGTGCTGCATCACCACTTCTACACCTCGCAGGTGGTGAACGGGCTGGTGGACGGGCAAAGCGAGTATTACGTGTACACTCCTCCGGGCTACGATGCGAAAAGGGGTAAGCGCTATCCTGTGCTGTATCTGCTGCACGGATGGAGTGACCGGGCGAACGGCTGGACAGCCGTCGGACAGGCGAATTTCATTTTTGACAATCTGATTGCGGAAGGCCGACTGAAGCCTCTGTTGGTGGTGATGCCGCTCGGATACGGCGACCTGAAGTTCGTAACCAGCGGCCACGGAGTGTGGGACGACGATGTTACGGTCGACCACAACGTCTCGCTTTTCAGCCAGGCGTTGCTGACCGAGGTGTTGCCGCAGGTGGAGTCGGAGTACCGCGCTTTGAAGGATCGAGATGATCGGGCGATCACCGGGCTCTCCATGGGCGGGCTGGAAAGTCTGTCGATAGGACTCGCGCACCCGGAGCAGTTTGGCTGGGTGGGAGGTTTCAGTTCCGCCGTCGGTCATCGGGAACAGGAGCGATTGACCGCGCTCCAGGGAAACGGCGCGCATCTGCATCTGCTCTGGATTGCTTGCGGGACCGAGGACCACCTCATCACCGCGAATCGCAAGTTTATCGCCTGGCTCAAATCGCGGGACATCGCGGTAACGGCGGTGGAAACCCCGGGAATGCATACCTGGATGGTGTGGCGGGAGAACCTGGCGCAGTTCGCGCCTTTGTTGTTTCACAAATAGCGAACGCGCCACCGGATGGAGCCGATCGCCGACCGCTCTGCGTCGCAAGCTCCTGATGGCAGAAAACGCGCGCCGGCAAAGTCATCCACCCTGAAGTTCCCTAATAGAACAGATACTTTCTCCACTTATCATCGGAGTGGCCCATGAGGCGCATGATGTGGCGGCTGGTGTGGAGGTTGAAGGAGCGGGGCTCGCGGTTGGGCTTCATGTTGGCTTCGTGCGGAAGCTGATTGCCTTTGCGACGGTTGCAGGGGTGACAGCAGGCGACCAGATTCTCCCACGTGGACAGGCCGCCGCGCGAGCGGGGGATGACGTGGTCGAGTGTAAGTTCGCCCGAGGGAAGGGTGACGCTGCAATACTGGCAGGTGTTGCGGTCGCGCAGAAGAATGTTCTTGCGGGAGAGAGCTCGCGACTGGTGGGGAATGCGGCGATACTCCAGAAGGCGAATGACCGAGGGCACGCGCAAAGCGACTCGGGCGGCGTGCAGGAAGTGTCCGTTTTCCTCTTCCGTCATGGCGACGCCCTTCAGGACGAGCACGATCGCGCGGCGTGCGGCGCACACGTTGATCGGCTCATAGGAGGCGTTCAGCACCAGCACGGGCTGGTGTAGGGCATGGCGGTCGCTTTCCTGGTGCATGCCGGAGGCGAGCATGGCCATGGGAAGGTGAGATCGCATACCCCCGGCGAAATTGTGCAACCGCAAGGACATAAAGTCTACCCGTTTGCCGCTACTCCGAGACGATCTTGGCGACTGCCATCGTGGTGAAAACCATTGCGGCTGCCCGCAGGATCGGTCCGTCGGCTCCGGTGCGAAGAAACTTGCGCGCGCATCCCCAGGCCGGATGTTGCGTGGATAAGTACATCGATGAATAGGATGTCGCGTCTCCGGATGCGAGTTGGATGCTTTCGGGCAAAAGCGCCGCGCCCGATCGCCGGGAGATGTCCCCGTTCCGGGCCGTACAGGGCAAAGCCCGACCGGGGTCGACCAAGCGTGACAATTTTCAGGAGCGGGGAGTCGCTGTTACGGCGATCAGCAGGAAGGAAAGTGGGGAATAAAGTCGCAGCCGCGCGCTCGGCAAAGCCGACGAGGCCATGATCCGCCAAAGCATGATCCGCGCAATCATGGTCCGCCGCTTCGCCCTGGGCAGCCGGTATTCGAAACCCAGTACTGCTGAAGACGGCCTCCCGCGTCCGACAAATTCACCATCGTTTTGCCGGGCACACGCAGTCAGTATAGCCGCGCTGCGTGCCCTATGCAACGCGGGTATCGGATGGGGAACGGTCCGGGGGTTGACTTTGCACGGGCTTGCGCTGTGGCAGACGTTCGAGCGTTGGAACCGTACGCCAGACGTATCTCCGGTGGTAGCAACGATCGCAGCGGACGGTTTGCAAAAAAAGGACGGGAAGCAGGTATTTTTCGAAGAAACCACGAGGCCGGGATCGATACACCTCGTCACCGCCACATTCGCGGCAGTGAAATTCTTCGAAAAGCCGGCTCCAAGAGGGACTGGAAAGGGGAGTCACGGCTTACCTCCTGGGATTCAACCATTCTACATCCTGCTTAGGACGCAAAGGAGCAGGGAAAAGTTGGTCGATAAAAAAACTTGGCCGGCGCTAATGTTTCCGCTCCGGACGGCTGTACTTGTAAACCAGCCTTTCGGCATGTTAAGGTGCGCCGTCTCTGATAGTGTGAATCGGTGATGAAATTTTCCCAGAACACGAGGATCCTATGAGCCCAACTGCGGCCAATATTGAAGCCCCGCGCAAACATCGACCCTATGTTCCGGAGACGATGGAGATGAAGGAATTCACCTTCCGGGCGGTGCTGATCGGGCTGTTCTTGACCGCCCTGCTGGGTTCGGCCAACGCCTATCTGGGCCTAAAAGCCGGCATGACGATCGCGGCCACCTATCCGGCGGCCGTCATCTCCATGGCACTGTTGCGGCTGATGAAGGGCTCGCTGCTCGAAGAAAACATTGCCCGGACGGTGGGCTCGATTGGCGAGTCGGTGGCGGCCGGTGCCATCTTCACGATCCCGGCGTTTGTCATGGCCGGATTGTGGCCGGGGTTGAATGCCGGCCAATATTGGAAGTCCGTGGCGCTCATGATGATCGGAGGGACGCTCGGCATCCTGTTTGTAACCTTACTCCGCCGGGTGATGGTCGAGGATCCGGACTTGCCGTTTCCTGAGTCCGTGGCTGCTTCTGAGATTCATAAGGCCGGACAGCAGGGCGCGAAGGCGGCGAAGATTCTTTTTGCCAACATGGGCTTTGGCGCGTTCATGTATTTGCTCGGTGCCGTCAATGTCTTCAATCCCAGCAACACCTTTCCGGTGAAGATCAGCGCTTTGGGGAAAAAGCTGTTGCTGCGCACCAGCACCAATCCCAGTGTGGCTACGACCATTACCGGCGGCGCGACCTTGATGACGGCGCCTGACATTAGCCCGGCGTATTTGGGCGTGGGATACATCATCGGCCCGCGGCTGGCGGCGTTGAACTTTGCGGGCGGTGTACTGGCCTGGGGACTGCTGGTCCCGCTTCTAACCTTCACCATTGGCCCCTACATTCAGGCTTCGCTGCCCGAGGGCCAGGCGATTGCCTGGCCATTGCTGGCGCAGGCGATTTACTTTTCCATTGTGCGGCCGATCGCGGTTGGCGGAATGCTGGTGGGCGCTTCCTACACGCTGTTCAAAATGCGGCAACAGCTGGCGCTCGGTATGGGGCGCGCGGTTTCCGATTTGAAAAAGTCGGCGGCGGCGCATTCGGCCACCAATCGCACCGAACGTGACCTGCCGGCCAAGGCCGTGTTTGCCGGTATTGCCGTCGTGTTCGTGGCCATGATCCTGCTCTATCACTTCTTCATCAGCGGCGCGGGGACGCTTTCGACCTCCACCATTCTGACGGGTTCGCTCGTGGCCGCCGGCGTCATGATCATTGTGGGGTTCTTTTTTGCCGCGGTTTCCGGAAATCTGGTGGGGATGATCGGTTCTTCGAATAATCCGGTTTCGGGGCTGACGCTTTGTACGCTGGTGATTGCGGCGCTTTTGATGGTCGCTCTTGGCGTCTCCGGCACGGGCGGGGTTGCCGCCGTGCTCGGGGTGGCGGCGGTGGTTTGTGTTTCGTCGGCGGTCGCCGGCGAAATGCTGCAGGATCTGAAGGTCGGGCACATCCTCGGGGGCACGCCTTCGAAGATGCAGATCGGAGATCTGTTCGGCATCGTCGTCGCTTCCCTGGTGCTGTTTTTTCCGATTGCGATTCTTGATAAGGCGTATCACTTTGGCAGTCCTTCGCTTCCCGCTCCGCAGGCGGGTCTGATGGCCATGCTGTCGAAGGGAATTGTGGGCGGCGACATGGCTTGGCCGCTGGTGATTGTTGGCATTCTGCTGGGCTTGGCCATGATCCTGATTGAGGTGAAGAGCGTGATGCTGTTTGCCGTCGGCATGTATTTGCCGCTGGGCACGACTTTCGCCATTTTTGTGGGTGGGGTGATTCGCTGGCTTACCGACATGCTCCGCGACCGGCGGGGCTTGAACGATGCGCAAAAAGCGCGGGTGGAGAATGCCGGTGTGCTGACGGCCTCGGGGCTGATCGCAGGTGAGGCACTGTGCGGGCTGGCCATCGCGGGTTTGGTCGGTTCGGGTCACGACGTCACGCTGTTCCGGTGGACGCCGCCGTTTGTTCTCGCGCTCGGCGCTCTGGTCGTGCTGGCGATTGTCATGATCCGAGTACCACTGGCCAATGCTGGCCGGCCCGAAGATCCGGCGCCGCCCACGGCGATTATGTAGTGGGGGGGGCGAGGGGTGCGCGCCCCATCCGGCCGAATTCGAGCTCCGCCAGGACGATTCATAATGCCGATCGCAGATAACATTGCCCAGGTGCAAGAGCGAATCCTGGCGGCCGGGCGGCGGGCAGGCCGCCCTGCGAACGAAATTACGCTGATGGGCGTGAGCAAGACTTTTCCCGCCCATTGCATCCGCGAGGCCTATGCCGCGGGGCTGCGTGTCTTTGGCGAAAACCGGGTCGCGGAGTTCGCCGGCAAGGCGGCAGCGGTGCGTGACTTGCCGAACGCCGAATGGCATCTGATCGGACATTTGCAGAGCAACAAGGCGGCGAAGGCCGCGCAGTTGTTTGATGCCGTGGATTCGCTTGACTCGCTGCGCACGGCCGAGAGATTGAACGCGTTCGCAGACAGCGTCGGCAAGGTGCTATCGGTGCTGGTCGAAGTCAACCTGGGCGGCGAGCAGAGCAAAAGCGGAGTCGCCATCGCGGCGGAAGAACTAGAGCAGATTCTCCAGGGGGCACCGCGATGGGGTCATCTCCGGATTAGGGGCCTCATGACGGTGCCCCCCTATGCCGAGGATCCCGAGGGCTCACGGCCGTATTTCCGCCAGCTGCGGCAGATGCGAGACGACCTTGCCGCCCGCGCCCTGCCCGGGATCGGCATGGAGGTCCTGTCGATGGGCATGTCGCACGATTTCGAGGTGGCGATTGAAGAGGGAGCCAGTTGTGTGCGCGTGGGGACCGCAATCTTTGGGGAACGCGTGAAGGACGAGTAGGGACCGGGCTTGCCCTGCCGGGCCCACCCGGGCGCAGCGGCGCAAAAACGACCTGGGTCTCGGCGGAAATGATGATCGAGTTCAAACAGTCGCCGGTCGGCGTCACCTTCGCGGTCAAAGTTCATCCGCGCGCCAAAAAAGATGCGATTACCGGTGAAGTCGGGGATGCGCTAAAGGTGGCGCTCGCCGCTGTTCCCGTCGACGGCAAAGCGAACCAGGCCTGTATCGATTTCCTGGCAAAGCTTTTGAAGGTGCCGCGTTCCTCGGTTACTATTGCAGCCGGCCGGACGAGCCGGAATAAGGTTGTGCGCGTTTCAACCCTGTCGGCCGAGGAGGTGCGGCGGCGTTTGACCATCTGAAGCGAACGCAGATTCCGGCGAGCCCGGGCCTCAATCCAGGTCCCCGCGCTCTGCGCGGGAAAGGACCTTTCGATCCCGGAGCTCCAAGCCCAATACTCAGACCCTTCCCCGTGTTCCGGATGACACGCCGGGGGGGGGACTCGCGCAGGGCAAGAGAAACCGCACCAGGAACCGCAGCATCAGGAGCGACGATTGACTTTTTCCGAACGCCTGCAGGAGATCCGCACCGGGTTTGATCAGCCCTTCTGGGTTGCCAACATCAGCGAGATCTTCGAACGTCTCTCTTACTATGGTGCCTTTGCTTCGCTGG
The DNA here is from genome assembly GCA_049520935.1 of Terriglobales bacterium. Taxonomy (GTDB): domain Bacteria; phylum Acidobacteriota; class Terriglobia; order Terriglobales; family Acidobacteriaceae; genus Acidiflorens. Next base: position 60,238 of record JBEKPJ010000014.1, read on the forward strand.
CCCTTTATCTGCAGGAGAAACTGGATTTTTCGACCGAACAAACCGGGACCTTGACCGGCCTGTTCGGCGGCATGGTATGGTTTCTCGCCATTTTCGGGGGAGCGGCCGCCGACCGTCTGGGCTTTCGCCGCGCACTTTCGATGGCGTACCTCATCCTGGCGGCAGCGTATTTCCTGATTGGGTCGATTGGAGCCTCCTGGCTGGCTCCCGTGCGCAATGCCGTACCGCTCGGATTGTTTGTCGGCTGCATTCTCATCCTGCCCGCTCTCGGCATTTCGCTGGTGAAACCTTGCGTCGTCGGTACCACGGCGCGGGCCTCCAGGGAGAATGTGCGCTCCATCGGATACTCGATCTACTACACCATGGTCAACATCGGAGGAGCGCTCGGCCCTTACTTCGCGTCCTGGTCGCATCGCCATCTCGGTGTCGAGAATGTCTACCGCATCGCCGCCGTGAGTGTGTTCGCGATGTTCTTTGTAGTCCTCCTGTTCTTCCGGGAGCCACGCAAAGCGGGCGATGCGCCTCCGCCTTCGATCGCGACGGTGGCGCGGAACTTCTGCGTTGTGGTGGGCAATTACCGACTGGTTCTGCCGGTATTGCTCGTCGCCCTCCTGTTGTGGGTCGGATTGTGGATCGAGCCCCAATATCATGTTCCGGGGTGGGTTTGGGGCGCGTTCCTGGTGCTGGTGCTGGCGGGTATCAGCCGGTTCATGTGGTTCCTCGTGCTGTTCACCGGCTACTGGGTCGTGTTCTGGCAACAGTACATCAGTCTGCCGGGCTACATTCATGGCTACATCAATTCGCATGCCGACGTCGAGATCATCCTGGTCACCGACGGGCTGACGGTGATTTGTCTGACGCTGGCGGTCAATTTCCTGACCCGCAAGATTCCCTCCTTTCAGGCCGTGATTCTGGGCACGGTGATCAGCGCTCTCGCCTGGTTGATCCTGGCGCTGCGTCCGACCATCTGGGCGGCGGTACTTTCCCTGTTTGTGCTTGCACTCGGCGAAATCATCCAATCTCCGCGTTATTACGAATACATCTCGCGGCTTGCGCCCCCCGGACAGCAGGGCACCTACATGGGTTTTGCCTTCCTGCCGATCGGGATCGGATCGTTAATCGGCGGCTGGTTTGGAGGCACCCTGGTTCACCACTTTGGTGAGGTACAGCATCAGCCCCAGCGCATCTGGTGGGTGGTGAGCGGCGTGGGCATGGGCACGGCGGCGCTGCTTGCAATCTACGACCGGACGGTGCGCAATCGCGGCGGGGTGTCCGGCCAGTCTTCGCATTCGGGTCACAGCGAACCGTGACGCCAGATCACAGCATTTGCCGGAGCAACCCCTTATCATGAGCCACTCCCGTCGAACCGGAGCGTCGCCGGCGCCATCGCGGTTTGAGGAGATCGTGGCCATGCGCGAGATCACGCCAAACTACATCGCCGACCATATCCGAAGGGTGCTGAACAATGGCGGATCGGCTCCGCATTCGGACGACGTGCAGCATTTTTTCAAGGAAGAAATTCAATCGCGCGGGTGGTATACGGCCGAGTTGAGGAAGTTCGCGGTGCGCTTCCGGCGCAGCATCATTCGGGAACGGGGTATGGATTTCGCGGTGCGGGTGGCCGATCAACTTTTCCGCGGTCAGATTCTTGAAGAGAAAGTCATGGCCGTCTTTCTGCTCGAAAAGCAGACGGAGGAACTTGGCGACGCCGAGTTTCAGCTTTTCTCATCGTGGCTTGAACGGGTGTCCAGTTGGGCCGATCATGATGCGCTGGCGCACTACCTGCTGGCGCCTATGGTGGCCGCCAAGCCCAGCCGTTGCCGCGAGGTATTTCGGTGGGCCAAGTCGCGCAATCGCTGGCGACGGCGGGCAGCGTGCGTGGCGTTGATCCGGCTTGCGCGCCGCGGTCGGCTCTTCGCACGGATTGGGTGCCTGGCGAATATCCTGCTGAACGACGAGGACGACCTGGTGCAGAAAGGTCTGGGCTGGCTGCTGCGCGAGGCGGCGAAGGCCGATCCCGGGCAAACCGTGCCGTACCTGATGAAAATCGGAGCGCGGGCGCCCCGGCGGGTTCTGCGCACGGCCTGCGAAACCCTGCCCGCCCGCACCCGGAAGCGAGTATTGAGCGGCACCTAGAAATTCGTTCCCGCGCGGCGAAAATCCGAAGCTGTGGCCAATGGAGTCGCCGCAGTCCTGCGTCTGCTCCCCTCGATAGTCTCGCTCCCCATCCGTTGGTAACGGCGGCCAACCCGGGCAGGTGCGCCTCCGCCGCGATTGGCCGACGAGCGGCTCAAGCAGCCAGGATTTTGTCGCGCAAGCCTCCGTACAAAATTGCCTTGACCGTGTCTTTCTCGTAGAAATCGTAGGGAAAACACAGGTCGATGGCACTGGCCTGGTGGAGGGCGGAGACTTCGGCGGCCGTCAACGGCAACTCCAGGCTGGCGAGATTGTCCTGCAGCTGCGGCAGGGTTCGGGCGCCGAGGATGGGGATGACGGGAATCGCCCGGTTCCGCAGCCAGGCCAGCGCCACCTGAGCGGGTGTGCGACCGACTTACTGGCCGATTTGCTTGCCGACGGCAACGATTCGATCCTGGCGCTCTCCAGCAGGGCGGAACGACTTCATCATGTCGATCGAGTATCTGCCTTCGGCTTCGCCTTTTGCATGGTACTTGCCGCTCAGCAGACCTCCCGACAGCGCGGCGACCAAGCGACCAGCCCGAGATTGAATGGGGTTTCACCCCCGGTAATGTTGGGATTGCAACCTTGATATGGATTCGATTGCGACCGCTCGAGATCCAGAAATTCCCCTGCGCCGGGGTGCGGAAACAGTCCGGCCGCCGGAACCCGAAGTCGTCTGCCGGTACCAGGAAGTCTGTGCCGGCCGCCGGTTACGAGCAAGGGCGCGCGGCGGTTCTTTCCAGCGACCGCCGGTCAATGGCCCTGGTCTTCCAGATACTTCTCCACTTCGAGAGCGGCCATGCAGCCGGATCCGGCGGCAGTAATGGCTTGACGGTACCGGCGATCCTGCACGTCGCCGCAGGCGAAGACTCCGGGGACCTGGGTGAAGACATTTTTCTGTGTGATCAAGTAGCCATCGGCATCGGTTTCCAGCTGGCCCGCGAACATCTTCGCGTTGGGAATATGGCCAATACCGAGAAACATTGCGCTGGTTGGAAATTCCCAGCTTTCGCCGCTCTTCAGATTGCGCAGACGCAGAGCCGTGACTTCTTTCTTGCTGACGTCGAGAACATCGTCGACCACAGTGTCGGTGAGAAACTCGATCTTCGGATTTTCCCGGGCGCGATCGATCATGATTTTCGACGCGCGAAACTGCTCGCGACGATGGATAAGCGTCACCTTGCTGGCGAAACGTGTGAGGAAGGTCGCTTCTTCCATGGCCGAGTCGCCGCCGCCAATGACCACGATTTCCTTGCCCGAAAAAAAGAAGCCGTCGCAGGTGGCGCAGGAAGATACACCGTGGCCGATCAGTGCGTGCTCGTTCGGGAGGCCAAGCCAGCGCGCGCTGGCGCCGCTCGCAATGATGAGCGTGCGGGTGTGGATGGTCTCCTTGCCCACGGTGATCTCAAGCGGAGATTTGCTCAAATCGGCTTTCCCCACATGGCCAATGCGATACTCGGCCCCGAAGCGGGCCGCCTGCTTGCGCATGTTTTCGACCAGTTCCGGACCCTGGATACCGTCGGGAAAGCCGGGAAAGTTTTCGACCAGCGTGGTCATCGACAGTTGTCCGCCGGGCTCATGGCCTTCGATCACCAGCGGTTTGAGGTTGGCGCGCGCGGTGTAGAGCGCGGCGGTGTGGCCGGAACATCCGGAGCCGATGATTACGACATTGCGTATTTCCATAGGAAAAACAGTCTCAGTAGATAGATTCTAAAAATCCGAATTCGCTTCAGCCTGCACCCCAACCAGGCGCGTGGTCTCGGCGGTCGAATTCCGCTGTCCTCCCGCAACCGCAGGCATCCGCAATGGCCAGCGGCTGGCGAAGGCGATGCCCCCGATCGGAGACCCGGGTCTGCAACCAACCGTAAAGCCGCACTTGCGGGTCGGCAACAACGCTCCCCTAAGGGCCATCCGGCTCTATTTGTCCTTCGTGCCCGCGGCGCTCGCTTTGGTTGTCGTTTTGACCGCGCTCGTCGGGCCCAGGCGAGCCAGTTCCTGGGGTACAGTTTTGCGCGCGCCCAGGGCGTCGCGATAACGCTCGAGGATTGAAGAGGCGGCGTGAAAGATCGGCTCGTAGGCACTCTGATCGGTGGTCGGACTGCCTTCTTCTCCCGAGCAGCGCGCGAGAACGACCGAGGATTTGCCAAAGCGCTCCAGCTTGACGCGCGAGACCGGTGTGCTCGAAGACAGCATGGCGGCCGCGGAAGTGACCGCGGATGCGCTGTCCTCGACCGAAACCTGCATCAGATCCTTGGGATCGCGGACCCGCAGGACGAGCGTTTCAACCATGTTTTTCGAGTCGACGCTGAACGAATATTGGACGTTGCTGAAGGCGGACGCGTCGGGGAACTCACGTCGCATACGGACCCAGTTGGCCGACGAGACGGTGCCGGCGGGTAACGCCGGCATGCCGGGGATGGGTGTGCTGGGGTCGAGCGTGGACCGCCCGCGAGAAATTTCGTAGTCGGTGCCGAACACCGGCTTGCTCGGGATCTTGGCAAGCGCGGAGGAGAGTTCCTTCTGATTGTCGGCCGAAGGCGTGCATACATTCAGCACGTTCACTTTGACCTGGGGTTGCTGGTTTGTTGAAGGCGCCTGGGAGAAGGCCAAGGCCGCCATGGCCGCGGCCGTGGTCAGAATTTTGTTAGGTAACACGCCGGAATTGTATCAGGCTCGGCCGGTTGTTCCGGAAATTCTGCGAAGCAATCGGCCGCGAGCTGGGAACCCAAGCCGCGACGGCCCTTGCGGGCGCGACTCGCCGCGACTCGCTAAGATTGGCCGGCGGCTGGTTTTCGACTCCACCTCGGCCGGTCGAAGTTCCGTCCGCGACAGGGAGGATGCTCAGACGGTTGGTGCTCGGCCGGAGACTCTCCGCCGAGCACAGCGGGGGAATCTTCGGGTTGCCGGGCGAGAGCGCAGCAACCGCATAGGCGGAAATGTCAGGCGTCACGGCAGCCAGCGGAAGACTGGGCTCCCATCCGTTCGGATGCGCTTCTAGTCGGCGCTTCCGGAATCGGCGTCGATGGCACCATGCCGGCGCAGCAACTGCGGCAGGTTTTGCGAAAAGGCGGAGCGCGGCAAAACCATGTCGCAGCCCACTTCATGCGCTTTCTGCTTCAAGTCGCCTTGCACGTGCGACAAAAATCCTATAATCGACGTGCCTTTCTTCAGTTTGTTTTTCAGCTTCGGGATCAGTGTCAACGGCTTGGCATTGGCATTGTTCAGGTCGAAGATGATCAGGGATGGCTTTTCTTCGCCATTGCTTTTCATGCGCTCGGTGAGTTCTTTCTCGGTCTTTACGAACTCAACCTTCACGTTCATCTTGCGGCCGGTGTCCTGAATCTTGCTCAGGAAGAATAGGTCTTCGACAAACGCGAAGACACGCGAAGCGGCATCTTCTCGCGGCGCGGGCAACGGTTCCGGGTCCACCACCGGGTAGGCCGCGGAAAATCCCGGTCGCCGAGGTCCCTTGTTGCCGTTGTCGCCGTTCAAATTGGCGCGGTAGCTGTGATCCATGGGAGCGGTGAAAATGCCCTGCTGCTCTTGGCGTGGACGGCCCATGGGGCCACCCGCGCCGCGTCTTGGCGGACGCCTTCCACGGCGCCGTTTGTGTTTCCCTCCGCCTGCGGAGGGATGTCCGGGTCCTGCATTCATATTTTTGTTAATCCCTGGCCTGGATCGCAGGCCTGATTGTTTCGTCTTCCCTTGCGAGCCCATCAGATTGAGTGTGCGCAACGCCTAGGTAACTGCACACCGCCTAATGGCTCGCCAAACCCCACATCGGCTGGATGCTATTCGAGAACGATGTCCAAACTGACTTTAACTTTAATCTGGGCGCCTGGAGTCTTCATTGGCGCAAACGGCCAGCCTGGAAGCTAAGCCATTGGGAACACCTTGATGTTACTCATGAAACCGCAGGCAGCGCAAGGGGGGAGTGCTCTTAGTTTTCCACATCCGGCGGCTGAACCAGGATCGCGCAGGTCCGCCGGTGCCAATTTCCTCCCGACCCGGTGCCTCGGAGCGGCCGTTGCTGAACCCGGGGGAAGCGGAATTGTGCGGCGCAGCGCAAGGGCGGCGAGGGCCGGCAAAAGGACGATCTCGTCTCCACATTGGTCGGCATCGGGCCATGCCCTAGCGGTGGCGGCCCTTTTTTGAAACCGTTCCAGGCGCGGCTGTAATCGGCCGCAGCTCAACGGGCAGGGTGCGATACGGGCGAGCGCCGGCCCCGGCATCCTGGGCGCCGTTTTTTCTCCTGAAGTTTCCTCGCGCCGCGCCGATGGAATAGGGGTGAAACCCGCTCCCGTCAACGACAAAACCGCGGCATCGGCTTCGCTTGCCTTGCCCGGACAGCGCTTCGTAGCGCGCCAGCCGATTTTTGACCGCGCCCAGAAAGTATTCGGGTACGAGATACTTTTCCGCAACGGAGTAGAAGATTTTTTCAACGCCGATCCGGAGCTGGCCGCCCGATCCACCGTCGACAGCTCTCTGCTGTTTGGCATCGACACGCTCTGCGACCACCGTCTTGCGTTTGTCAACTGCACGCGCGAGGTGTTGTTCAAGGACCTGATCACCTTGTTGCCGCCCAGCCAGACCGTGGCCGAGATCCTGGAGACGGTCGAACCGGAGGATCGCGTCGTGGCGGCGTGCAAACGATTGAGATCGCTCGGCTATCTCATTGCCCTCGACGACTTCGCGCCGAATGACCCGCGCATACCGCTGGTCGAGTTTGCCGACATCATCAAGGTCGACTTGCGGGCAACCCGGCCCGAGGAACGGGCGGCGATGATGCGCCGGTTCGGTACGACGAAGTGCAAGATGCTCGCGGAAAAGGTGGAGACACCGCACGAATTTCATCAGGCGCGAGACATGGGGTTTAGCTACTTTCAGGGATATTTTTTCTGTCGCCCTGAACTTGTCATTGGCCGCGAAGTTCCAGCCAGCCGCATGCACTACGTGCGTTTGCTGGAAATGGTTTCCCGCCCGGAAATCGACATGCGCGCCCTGGAAAGGCTGCTCAAACAGGAAGCCTCGGTTTCCTACCGTTTGCTGCGCTATCTGAACTCACCCATTTTTGGATTTGCTCTGGAAATCAAGTCGATCCGTCATGCCATGGCCGTTCTGGGGGAACGGGAAATGCGGCGCTGGATAAGGCTGGTGGTGGCGGTGGGTGCGGCCGAGCAGAAATGCAGCGAACTGGTGCTGATGGGCCTCACCCGCGCCCGTTTTTGCGAACTGCTCTCGGAGCGAACCGGGTCGCACTCCGATTTGTTTCTCATGGGATTGCTTTCCATCATGGATGCGGTGCTCGAGGTGACCATGGATGCGCTCCTCGAACAACTTCCGGTCGACCTCGAAATCAAGACCGCGCTGCTCGGCCAGGATGGCAAACTCCGGCCCTTGTACCGGCTCATGCTGGCGCAGGAATCGGGGGAATGGTCGGAAACGGCAGCGCTTGCAAAACCGTTGCAACTGAGCGATGAAGAGGTCGCTTCCACCTGGTGGCAGGCGCTCGCCTGGGCGCAGGAAGCTACCGGCGGCGTGTGAGCGGGATCGGTCGAGCCGCTCCTCGGTTTGTCCGCCTCCTGGAGCCTTACGACGCGCCGATCGCCGAATGAACCGAAGACCGGTTACGGCGCTTCGATCAGCTCCATCTTGCCGTCCCGCGTACGGTGCAGCACCATCAACGTGCCCTTGGGATCGCGAAAAACGAAAACATCTTTGTCGCGGAAGTGCGCTTCTTTAATGGCTTCTTCGAGGGTCATGGGACGAAGAGCAACCGAGTCCTGGGCATGCACCAGGTGCACTTCCGTGGTCCGCGCCACGGAGGGGAATTTATGCACGAGGACCGAGACGGTGGCTGTTTCCGCAAGTCCCAGGCTTTGTTCCAGGTTCTGTTCGAGTGACTGGCCGTCGAATTTCTTGCCCGCTTTGCGCTTCTTGCTCAGCCACCTGGTCTTGTATTTGAGAGCCTGCTTGTGCAGGTGGTCCAGAGCTTCATTGACAGCCGAAAGCATGTCGGGGGTCTGCGCCAGCCCGACAATCGGTCCATTGGGCGGGTTGATGGTGATTTCGGCTTTGTGGCGGCGCTTTTCGACCGCCAGAATCACCTTGGTCTCGAAGCGGTCGCCCAGAATCTTGCGGATCTTAGTAAGCCCGGATTCCACGGCTTTGCGGATGGAAGGAGTCAGTTCGTACCGTCTGGCGGTATATTCCACGTTCATCGGGAGACCTCAAAAGTAAAGGTTTCAAAGTTTGAACAAGATCGGGCCACCGGGCCACCGGCTCATCCGCATCGAAAACCAGCCGAGTTTTCGATTGTCCGATCAGCGGATGATCGGAAGACCCGATTACTTTTTTACTCTTCTCTGATGCGTACTCGGAATTTTCATGTCTTCCCGGTATTTGGCGACCGTTCTGCGCGTAACCTGAATGCCCTGCGATTGCAGAATGCGGGTGATCTGCTCATCGGTGAGCGGACGGCTAGGGTCTTCTTCTTCGATCAGTTTTTTGACGCGGCGTTTGAGGATCAGCAGCGACGTACCGCCGCCCTCAGGTCCCTGCACGCTTTCGGAAAAGAAGTACCGCAATTCGAACACACCCTGCGGCGTGTGAACGTATTTGTTGGCGACTGCGCGGCTGACGGTGGAAGGATGCACGCCGATCTCTTCGGCGACTTCCTTGATCATCATCGGCTTCAGGTGGTCGATTCCCCGTTCCAGGAAATCCTCCTGTCGCATCACGATCGAGTAGCAGACCTTGGTGATGGTCTGCTTGCGTTGTTCGATGTTTTTGATCAGCTGAATGGCGGACTTGTAGCGGTCTTTTACGTAGTTCCGCGTGTCGCGATCATTGCCGTCGCGATTCAGCAGGCGCTTGTAGGCGGGATTCAGACGCAATTGCGGCAGATCCTCGTCATTCATGATGACGAGCCACTCGTCGCCGTGCTTGACGAAGGCGACATCGGGCTCAATCAACCGGGGCGGAACTTTGTTGTAGCGCAGGCCCGGCCTGGGGTCGAGCGTGCGGACATAGTCGAGGGCCGCCTGAACCGCCTCGACCGGTCGGCCGATGGCCCGCGCAATTTCCTTAAACTGCTTGAGCGTGACGGCGCGCAGGTGCTGATCGACGAGGGCGATCGCGTCCTTCACAACTTGCTCGGCCAGGCCATTGCCATTGGCGTGCAAATGCAGCTGCTCGGCGTGGTAGCGCAGCTGATAAAGCAGGCATTCGCGGAGGTCACGACAGGCGATGCCCGGGGGATCAAACTGGCGCACCACTTCGAGCGCCTCGTGCAGGTCGGTGCGCGTGAAATTGACCAAGGGCGTTTTCGCCGGGGCGGCCGCAGCCGCGATGGCGGATGATGCCGCGGGGCTGCTGGCCGCGCCGGGCGTGCTCTGAAAGCCAATCTCGTCGGCGGACTTTTGTTCGACCCCGAATTCGCCGTCGGCTGTGACATCGAGCGCTAGGGTGGGGTGAGACGCTGGCGGAACCTCATTCGCAGCCAGCCGAGAACCGGTTTCCGGATCCTCCGGCGTCCAATCCGCCGGTTGGACGTGCACGCCGGCCACAGGCTCGGGCGCGGAATCCGAAGCCTCGAGGCCGGGGGTCTCGGGCGATGCCACCGCAATGCCCAACGCCTCCGCATCGCCCACGATCTGGGCGGTCACTTCTCCATCCGCCTCCGGGGTCGCGATCGGAGCGATGCCCAGCAATTCCTCGTCGCTGGCGATCAGGTAGCCCTCTTCGTTGAGGTTGCCAATAATCAGTTCCGCCGCTTGCTCGACGGGCGGCCGCACCGAAATCGCTCCCAGTTGCCAGAGGAGGTGGTCGCTCAGGTTTCCGGGCTTGGAGAGGAAGTTTTCAAACGACGGCTTCTCGATTTCTTCCATTTCCCCGGAGCTGCGGTAGCCGGGGTCGAGATACTCCTGAAAGAAGGATCCGAAATCGATCTCCTCGAAGGGATCCTTCTTTTCGTCCGCCACCGGCGTAGGTTCGTCGGAGGTCGCCTTGGCGGCGATACGGTCGCGTTCTTCTTCCTGACGACCGACGTCATCGAGCAACGGGATGGAATCTTCCAGTTCCTCGAGCACCGGGTTTTCCACCATTTCGGCGTTGATCATGTCCTTCAGTTCGAGCTTGTTGAGCGCGAGCACGGACACCATCTGCACCAGACCCGGAGTCAGAATCTGCCGTTGCGATAACTTGACGTTCAGTTTGTGCTGAAGGAGCACCATTTCTCCCAAGAAACCTTGATTGTCGCTCACTCCCACCCGGTATGCAGGCTGAGGCGTGCACTTCCGAGTGTGGAAAATTTAGCTTCTCACGCACCGAGGTAGATTGTGTGGACACGAAAGGACACTGTGCCCACGCCTTGGTAACCAGAAGCATGTGCCAGTCGCCGGTGGTTGGTTCGGTTAAGATCCGATGGAGTTACAACCGGCGACTGGCGCATGCCTCCTCACACCAGTGAGAAACTTTCCCCCAAATAGACTCTTCGTACCTCCGGGTCACTTCCCAGTTCCTCGGGGGTGCCGCTCCGAAAGATCCGGCCCTCGTTGATTATGTAGGCCCGATCCGTCACTGATAACGTCTCGCGCACATTGTGATCGGTGATTAGGATCCCGATTCCGCTCGCCCGGAGATCCGAAATTATCTTCTGCAGATCCAACACCGCAATCGGGTCAATTCCCGAAAAGGGCTCGTCGAGGAGAATGAACGTCGGGCTGATACAAAGCGAGCGGGCGATTTCCACTCTCCGCCGCTCGCCGCCCGACAACGCGTACCCGCGGTTCTGGCGGATATGCTCGAGACCCAACTGGTCAATCAACTTCTCCGTCTTTTCCCGGCGCTCATGCCAGGAAATCGGCTGTACCTCAAGCACTGCCAGGATATTCTCTTCCACCGTCAGTCTGCGAAAGACCGATGCTTCCTGCGGAAGGTAGCTGATGCCATACTGGCGCGCCCGTAAGTACATGGGAACGCTGGTGATATCTTCGTCGTCGTAGAGCACCCTGCCTGTGTCGGGAGGAATCAGACCTACGATGGAATAGAAGGAAGTAGTCTTTCCGGCGCCATTCGGTCCCAAAAGGCCGACTACCTCGCCCTGCAGAACCTGCAGGCTGACTCCGTTTACTACGCGACGGCCACGATAGGATTTGCCAATTTCGTCGGTGGCCAGCGTGTGCATTTATCGTGCCACTTGCGTCCGAGTGACCGCCGGGGACGTTTCTTTGCCTTCCACGAGCACCCTATCATCGTGCCTGTAGAAAGTCAACGAATCGCCGGTAGTTTTGCCGCGTTCGGCATCAAAAATGCTGGGCGGTCCGCCGGTCAGGACGAATTTGTCGTCGTCCGAGGTATAGAGCAGGTGCTCGCCGGTCGCATGCCGGGTGGGCTCGGTGATGACGACCCGCTCCTCGGCGATGATGTGGTCGATCTGTTCGGGCGTGGCGCGCGCGTCGGGGACGGAGGATTGGCTGCGGGGACGCAGAAATACCGTCATGTGTTGCGCGGTCATGGTGGCGTCGCTCGCTTGCACCGTGACCCCGCCCTCCAGCAGGATCTTTCTGTCGGCATCGACGTAGTTCAGGCGGGCGGAGCTGATGTGGACCGGAGTGGCCTTACCGGTCTTGTCCACTTCGACCAGCAGGGTCGAAACCGGCTGAGCCGAGGCGGGCTGGGCTTCTCCGTATGCCAGCAGGGTACGGTGATCGCGATCGAATTGCAGCACGGGTGCCAGGACGAGATTTGCGTTTTGCCACAAGCGGGCATCGCCGGTGTAGACGGCGACCGCCGACGAATGACGGGCGGACATGCTGCGGCTGGTGACATGGATCGGATCGGAAGAAGCAAGCATTCCGCCATCCGGTTGCGGCTTGAGGTCGGAGTAGGTGCTCTTGACGTTGCCCTCGGCGAAGGCGTCGCCGGTGGCGCGGTTCATACGCATGGCGTGCGCTGTGGTTGTCATGCCGGCGTCGACGACCCGCGGCGATCCGTTCAGCACCAGCAGCTGATCGGCGGTGGTGTACTCGCCGCGCTGTGCCCAGGCCTTCTCGGTGCCATCCACGTACACGAGGTTGCCGGTCTGGGTGATGGATTCGACACCACCTGCGGGCAGAAAGGCGACGTCGAGCATTTGGCTGGTCGAAACGCGATCCGGCGTTGCCTGAGTGCCGGGCGGGCTCGCCGCTAGAGTCCTCGCCTCGGTCTTTTCCTCGGAGATCACGCTGCTGACGATCTTCGCCTCCGGTTCTCCATGCAGGGTGGAGAGGCGATTCTCGCCGGTGAATTTCCCAGTAAACTTGGCGGCGGTCACCACCGTCCGCTGATTCGTGCCCGGTTGTGTGATCAGGATCCGCGGCGGCCCACTGGTCTCGGCTCGCTCGAGCAGGCGGCCGTCCTTTACCCAGAAGTCCATGGTCGGGGCGGTCATCTCGAGGTCTTGCGTGCCTCCCTTTGCGGACAACAATTGCGCCGAGCGCTCGACACCTGTTCCGCTCGGGTGGTTGGTCTCGAGGAGGCGCACGTTGTCCTCGGCATGAACCGTCTCGAGGATCTGCTGCCCGGCGAAGTGCAAGGTCACGCGCCCGGCGAACGCCTCGGCGGGTTGCGTTCCGAGCGAGGCAAGATGTACGTGGCCGCTCAAAACCGCCGTGGTGAGGAGATTTCGCGTGCCGGTCAAGAACAGCTCGCTGCGATCGGAACTGGCGTGGGTTTCCGAGTTGGACGATTGTCGGCCCCGGAGTTCGCTCTGCACATCGCCCACGGCTACAACGTGGTCGACCGTGTTGTCATCGCGCAGGAAGAACGTCGCCTCGTCGGCACGCGTATCCTGCTTGGCGCGCGTCATGTGCACCGTGGTGAGAACAACCTGATGGGGCTGCTTGGTAATGACTCCGCGGTCGGCATGGAGGTGAACCGGCTGCGGGCGGTTGACAACCATGGCCACCGCCGAGAGCAGGGTCATGGTGCCCGTACTGGCCACATACTGGATGCCGACCGCTGAGCCCGACGCCTGCGGCGTCTGAAACACCACTTTGCCCGAAGCCGAAGCGTCGCCCGTATTCTTATTGAAGGTCAGCCCGTCGGTTTCAAGATGAATCGGGTTCCGGATCTGTTCGGGGGGCGTCTGGTCGCCACTGCGAATTCCCTGGGGATTGGCTTGCAGGTCGATCAGCACTCGGCCTTTCGCGGTTACATTGCCCGACCCGGGATCGTACTCGAAATCATCACTGGCAATGCGGTCAAAGCGGCTGGCATCTTTGCCGTAGACGACGATCTTGACGTTGTGCAATTCCGCCCGGTTGCCCTCTTTGAACTGCACGGCTTTCGAAGCGCTCACCGTAAACTGGGTGCGGCCTTCGGCAGACTTGGAGAGGGAGAAGCCTTCCGCCGTCTGCTGAATGTCGAGTCCGAGTTTGGCCGGAATATCGTGGACAACCTTGTGCATGCGCATTTGCGCGTAGAAGTACATTCCGGCGACGCTCGCCACCATGAGGATCGCGCTCAGGGCAAACCAGCGGCGGAGTCGTGTGACCGGCGAAGCCATTGGAGCCTAGTGTAACCCGCGGACGCGCAGCCCGAGCACGGCCGGAGACCAGGCGGCGAAGTCGACCGCGTACCCGCTGTCAGGTGAGCGCCGCTCGGCGCCCTCAGTTGCTCTGGCGCAGCCGGCCGCCAATTTCCGCGGGCACCAACGTGGTGTAGATGAAGACGCTCCTTGCCCACGTCGCCCAAGCCGGCGGAGACAGAATCAGGCGCGCGCGGGCGGCGAAGCCCGTCGACCCACTTGGGGTCGCTCCGGGGTCTGGAGTTGGGGTCTGGAGTTGATGACCGCTTTTTTTGCCGGGAAGCGCCAGCCGCAGCCATTCGATTGGGAACCGGGGAATCGGTGGAACGTCGCGCGGGAACTGCCTCGCGAAATGCGCGACCAGGTTGTCAAAAACGCCGCACCAGCGTTCCGGCCAGCAGATCGTGCAGGGCCTGCTTGCGCTCCGAGAAGCCGGCCATGATGTAGCCGATGAACAGGATCAAACTCGAAAGCCACTTCGCGAAATGCCTTCCGGTGGCGCGTTCAAAAGAAATTCGCTGGCCATTGAGATCGGTGACTTTCAGGCCAAAGATCATTTTGCCCAGTGTCGCCTGGTATGACGAGGATTCCATGAAAGCTTCATACAGCCAAGAGCCGAACAGAACCAGGATCAGGGTTACGCCTCCCCCCAACAGATGCATTCCGGCGTGAGGAATTCCGGTCAGCATTCCTCCGGCGAAGCCGAGAGCGCCGAAAACCATGCCCACGGGAGCGACCACGATCCGCACCAGGACGGCGTCGACAAGGAACGCCACGAAACGAATCCAGAATCCGCCGTAGGCAAATTGCACCGGCGGCGGCACCGGCTGGTATGGGGGTGTGGGAACGGCCGCGCCGGACGCCGCCGCGGTGGGTGCTCCGCAGCGGCTGCAAAACTGGGCCCCGGCGGCGTTCTGCGCGCCGCATTGGTTGCAATAGAAGCTTCCATTCATGCCCGGCACTATAAAGATGGATTGGCCGCTTGTCAAAAGCGCGGAATCCCGACGCCCGAAGCACAGCGTCAGCGCGCGCGCACCAGGTCGCGTAAGTTTAACTCCAGCCCGCCGAATTCGGGGTGGTCATTCATGGCGAGCGAGTAGGCAATATCGATCCGATCGCCGGCGAGCAGCTGCAAATGGTCGCAACATTGCTTCAAACCCCAGCCCATCGCCTTGAAGGCGATGGAGTCCCGCCAGGAGGAGGTCTGCGCCGCATTCGCCGCCGCGTCGGGCTGGCAACGGGGAGTGAGGTCGAGTGCGGCGGAGCCTACTCGCAGGCGCACGTGTCGATCCTTGACCGCGGCCGGAGGCACCATCAGGCGCACCGCGCGCGCCGCGAAGACGGGCTCGCGATTCCCCATGCCGAAAGGCTCGAGCAAGCCGAGCGCCTGATGCAGTTCCGGCGTAACTTCGGCCAGCGGTAGCTCGCGATCGAACTGCAGTCGGGGTTCGAAATCGGCGGTCGTCAGGTGGCGTCGCGCATACTGGTCCAGATGCTGGCGCAGTTTTTCGATGTTGGCACTGGGCAGCGCAAAACCGACGGCGTGCGCATGTCCACCGTAGCGGGAAAACAGTTCCGGGCACGATTCGATGGCCTGCAGCAGGTCGAAGCCCGGGATGGATCGTCCCGAGCCGTGCGCTTCGGCGCCCGAGCGCGAGATGATTAGGGTTGGCCGCCGGTGGCGGTCGACGACGCGCGATGCCGTGATGCCGATTACTCCGCGATGCCAGCTCTCGCTGTCGAGCACGATGCAGTAGGCTTCGCAGAGCGCCGGAGTCTGTTCCAGACGGTGCAGGATGCTGTCCATGATGCGTCGTTCTTCATCCTGACGCTCGCTGTTGAGCTGGTCGAGGCGAGCGGCAATTGTTGTGGCCCGCTCCCGGTCTTTCTCATGGAAAAGATCGACCACATCGCGCGCCACGTCCATCCGTCCGGCCGCGTTCAGTCGGGGCGCGATGCGGAAGGCAACCTCGGTCGCATTCAGCGCTCGACCATCGCCGAGTTTTGCCACCTCAAGCAGCGCCTTCAGACCGACGCTCGCGGGACGGCGCAGCCCTTCTAGCCCGAGCTTGGCAAACACGCGATTTTCGCCCAGCAAGGGGACCGCGTCGGCGATGGTTGCGATGGCCGCAACCTTCAGAAATGACAGCAGCAGGCGAGACTGGTCTTTCGGCGGCAGCCGACGCTGCATGAGTCCCTGAGCCAACTTCAAGGCGACCCCGGCGCCGCACAAATGCTTGCAGGGATAGTTGCATCCATCCTGATTGGGATTCACTACGGCGAGCGCCTGGGGGACGCCGTCGGGGCCGGGCAAGTGATGATCGGTCACGATCAGATCGACTCCTGTGCGCCGGGCGGCGGCAGCGGCGGCGAAGGCGCGGATGCCCGTGTCCACGCTGATGATCAGACGCACCTGGCGGGCGGCGGCGCGTTCAATGATTTCGTCGCGCATGCCATAGCCTTCGTGAATGCGGTGGGGTACGTGAAACTCGGCGGTTCCGCCACAGAGTTCGATCGCCGTTTTCAGAATGACGATTGCGGTGGTGCCATCGACGTCGTAGTCGCCGTAGATGAGAATTTTCTCCTGGCGCTCGAGAGCCCTTTCCAGGCGATCGAGCGCCGCTTTCATTCCACTCAACTGGGCTGGGTCGTGGAGGTCGTCGAGCGCGGGCGCAAGAAAACGGGCGGCCGCCTCCGGTTCGTCGATGCCTCGGGCGACCAGCA
The DNA here is from genome assembly GCA_049520935.1 of Terriglobales bacterium. GTDB lineage: Bacteria > Acidobacteriota > Terriglobia > Terriglobales > Acidobacteriaceae > Acidiflorens. The sequence goes on from JBEKPJ010000014.1 coordinate 76,709, forward strand.
GATCGGCGAGCACGGGCAGGGCCGAAGGCGGAATCCTCAAGCTGGAATCGACCAGTGCCGCCGCGAGTAGGCGGGCTTGGGGAACTCTCGGCGGATTGGAAATCCATCGCATGGGCGGCTTTCGAACCAGAGTAGCAGCAAAGGAATACGCCCAGAGGCCGGCCATTCAAGCAAAGGGCGAATGTGGTCGATAAAGGTAATGCAGGGAGAGTCCAAGGTTTCCCTGGTGGGACGCGCGTGGCGGGATTGTGTGCCGCCATCGAACGGTGAAAATGCAATGACTCAGGCGACCGGAACATCCAAAGCAAGCGATTCCATCGAAATGCAGTGCGACCTGGAAGGTCTTCCGCCGTTTCCGGCAGTGGCGTTGCAGGCGCTCAAATTGATGTCGGGCAGCGACACCTCGTTAATCGAGCTTTGCAATCTCATCCGCACCGATCCCGCGTTTTCAACCGCGGTTCTCCGAATTGCCAATTCTCCGCTGGTGGCTTTTTCGAAAACTGTCACCAATGTGCTGCAGGCGTCGATGTTGCTCGGTTTCCGGCGGCTGAAGAGCGTGGTCATCACGGTGGGGATGAAGGCCTATCTGCAACAGTCCTCCACCCCGCTCATGCAGTCCTGCTGGCAGCACAGCGTCGCCTGCGCCATTATCGCCGAGCGGAGTGCCAGCCAGAGCGCAATGGACAAGGACTTCGCCTATACGGCAGGAATTTTGCACGACATCGGCAGGGTAGCTCTGGTTACGCTCATGCCCAAGGCGTATGCGCGCGTGATCGAGCGCGGGGCGGATGACCCGCAGGATCTTCTCCAGGTGGAACGCGAGTTGTGCGGCATTGACCACTGCCAGGCCGGGCACGCGCTGGTTACGGCCTGGAGCCTGCCCAAAATCTTTCTCGAGATCGCGTCCTGCCACCACCGGCAGGAAGGCCACCTGCCGGGCGCATCTGGATTGATCCCGCCCAGCTGCGAATTGGCAGATTCCCTTGGCTTCGCGGTGGTGCGCTGCCGATCGCCGCGCAGCTATGCGAAAATTCTCGCGACGTTTTCGGAACGGGCGCAGAACGGTTTCCCGCCCGAGGGCAAGGAACTCAGAAGCGAAATCGAAAAACAGATCAAGGTAATTGAGTCGGCTTAGGCTGCCTGCCGCCTGGCAACCGGTTTACCGTTCCTCATCCTGGTCCGGCTCATCGATCATGAATCCGCCGCTGTCGTCGGCCAGTTCGCGCAGTTGTTGATAGTGCTCGTACCATTCCGTGCCGGCCTCATAAACAAAAACGCAACCCTGGTACGCCCAGCCGAGCTGCACGAAGCCGGTCTTGCCCACGTAGGTCGCCAGCCAGCGGCTTTCTTCCAGGTCCTCTTCACTCCGGTAGTCGCTGTCGGAGAGCTGGTGGGACAAGCGGTCCAGTTCCTCGCGGTCGAGCGCCCAGGAATGCATGGTCAGGAACGGCGCGCCGGTCGATTTTGCCAGCTCCACGAAATCCTTCCAGCCGTCCGGATTGTGGGAGGAGTCCCACAGCACGCTCGGAATCTCCTCACACTCGACGTAGCCAAAGAAACGGCGCATGCCGAGACCTTCGATGAACGCCGTCATATCGTCTTTCATGCCCGTCAGGTCGTCTGCAATGGGTGCCATGCAGTTTGTATTGTAAGGCTTGCCTCCCCGAGCCGCCACTGTGTGCACAGCCACTCCAGCCGCCGCCCGCGCCGGGTGACCCACTTGCAACTTCCCGCGGGCTACAATGGACGATAGAGTGGCGGTATATGCACCCGTCGCAGCGGTGTCGGACAAGGAGGGATCGATGAGCGCAAATTCCAGCCGTGTCGAACGCCGGGGAGCACAGCGTTTCGAGGTGCACCAGCCGCTGGCGATCCAGTTTGCGGGGCGAAGGGTTCCCGGATTCATTCAGGACCTGAGCGGCCGGGGAATTTTCTTTTACGCAGAAATGGATCTCGCCGAGGGCTCGGAAGTGGAATTGACCTTTACCATGCCTTCGGAAATTGCCCTGGCGGAAAGCATGCCGGTGCGATGTCGTGGGCGGGTTTTGCGCAGCTCGGCGTCTCCCGCGGGTCAATGCAGCGGGATCGCTGTGCAACTTGATTCCTACCAGTACCTGTCCTCCGGCCCGTCGGTCGCTCCTTTGGTGCGGGTTGCCGACGCGGACCATGCCCGAGGGGCTTCCGGGCGAGGAGCGCGCTAACCAGGCTGCACCAGCGCTTGCCTGCGACCGACGAATTGGGAATTCAGCAAGCTGACCATAAGGCCGGGCTGATCCCTGGGTTTTCTGTTTCCCCTCTGCGCTGGACTCTCAGAATTGGAACATCCCTTGCGCCGGAATTCGCCCCTGAGCGAGGCGAGCATGGCAGGCGCAGTTCCGGTACCCGGGAATAGCGGCGCGAACTGCTTTGCCAGCACCTGAAACGATATTTTTTTTGCGCTCCTCGGGGGGCAAGCGTGCGGTGGTTCCGGTTCTTCTCGGCGCTTTCGAAAACAGCAGAGACTCCCGGCCCTGCGCGGGTTCTCGCGACGGCGGTTCGCTCAGCCGGGAGAGGAACGTCGGCACGAGATTGAGCTGCGGGTTAAGCTAATGAACGTAGCCCACGGGCAGAGATTTTGTCGTGAGTCTTTTCAAGCGCTGGTCTTTGGCCTTACAATCGACAGCACCAGCAGCTTGTTGGGATCGCTCCCCCAATTGAAAACCGATCTTTAACCTGCCGACTCGTCAATGGTCCGTTTCGATTACGAAGGTCACTTGGCCTCGACGCTGGAAGTTCGTAGCATGGCAATGAACAACGAGAATCGAGTCATGCCTGGGATCGCCGTCGCCCTCCTCACCGAGGATCGGGAACAATCCGTTGTCCTCAACAGCCGTGTCGAGAGTACCAACCTGGCTCGTACAGCCTTGAGCCATGTGGGCTTCCCCGCAGGACCGAGCGATCCGGTGTTGCGTCAATTGCAGGACCAGCGCGCGGAAGTGGTCCTCGTCAACATCGATCCCGAAAATCCGGCGCGGGCGCTTCGCACCATCGAGCTGATTCACAGCAGCATTCCCGATGTGACGATTTTTGCCGTGGGCGATATCAATCAGCCGACCAACATTGTGTCTGCGATGCGAGCCGGCGCCCGGGAGTTTCTGGACCGCACTGCCAGCCGCGAGGCCCTCATCGAAGCCTTCACGCGTTTCACGGCCACCCTGAGCCGGGCCCAGCGGAGCGCCACCAAAGCACGGGTTTTCACGTTTCTGAACGCCAAAGGCGGGGCGGGCGCAACCACGGCCGCGGTGAATACGGCCGTCGCCTTGCAGGAAGCGCACGGGCGCGTGGTGCTGGTGGATTTTGCTCCCATCGGCCACGCCGCCCTGCAGCTCAACCTGCGCCCGCAGTTCACGGTACTGGATGCGTTGCAGAATCTGCATCGCATGGATGGTTCGCTGCTGGACGGGCTGATGACGCCCTACCGCAATGGGCTTCATCTGCTGGCCGGCGCGCAGTTACCCTATACGGCCATACCCACGGCAGCGGAATTGGCGCGTCTGTTCGATCTGTTGGTCGGCCATTATCATTTCGTGGTGCTCGATTGCTCGGGCCGGATGGATGGCACGGTGCAACTGATCTGCGAACTCTCGAATGCGGTGCTTCTGGTCGCACAGACCGATGTGGTTTCCCTGTGGAGTGCCAGCCGGATCCAAGCGTTTCTGCAGGATGGCGCGGGGCGCGATCGCCTGCGCCTGGTGCTGAACCGTTACAAGAAGATTCCCGGCTTCAGCGACGAGGATGTCGAGAAAGCCACCAGTTGCAAAGTGCTCTGGAAGGTGCCCAACAACTTCCAGGTGATTGCACCCGCGATTGACAAGGGCAACCCGGTGGCCGCCCAGGGCAATCACGATCTGGGCCGCTCCTATCAGGGTCTGGCGGCGGAACTTGCCGGCGCCACAACCTCCGGCGAAGGCGCCCTTTCGCTGCTCTATCAGCAAGACAAGGGCGACGGCAAGAAACGGACGGGTCCGCTGATGGTCTCGCCTGTGCGCGCCGGGCAGTAGAACGACGCTCGTCGCCTCCCATCCTATGGTCCGGGCGTCTGCGAATGCCTGCTCCCCCGTCTCGGGTTTTGCGCCTTTGCTAGAATCAGAGATTCACCCCATGACACCGAGAATCGCTGAGATCCTGTATCAGATGATCGCGTTTTTGTTTGCCATCAGCGTGCATGAGTCGGCCCACGCCTGGACCGCGTCACGCTGCGGCGATCCCACGGCTCGCATGCTCGGCAGGGTATCGCTCAATCCGATCCGGCACATCGATCTGATCGGCACGATTGTGCTGCCGTTGGTGGCGGCCTTCAGTGGCGTGCCTTTGCTCGGCTGGGCGAAACCGACTCCGGTCGATCCCAGAAATTTCCGCAATCCGGTGATGGACGATATTCTGACCTCGGTGGCAGGGCCGGTGAGCAATTTCCTGGTGGCCACCCTGGCGCTGCTGCTGCTCGGCGGAATCTCGGTTTTCTCCTCCACCGGGCACGCCGTGATTACGGGGATGCTGGGCGGTTTCGACACGGCGGGTTCGGATTCGGTATTGGCGTTTGCCGCCAAAGTGCTGTTTGAGCTCATGCTCATCAACATCGTGCTGGCGGTGTTCAATCTGATCCCGATGCCGCCGCTTGATGGCAGCCATGTGCTGCGGCATTTCCTGTCGGATCGGGTGCGCATGCTGTATGACCGCATGGGCATCTTCGGGCTGCTGGCGCTGGTGTATCTCGGTGGAGGGCTGCTCAGCGGGCTGATCCGCCCCTTTGTTCACTTTTATGTCTCCATGCTGGTGAAATTCTAGATGGCCATCGCTTCTCATATGAAACGCGTGCTGAGCGGAATGCGTCCGACGGGCAAACTTCACCTGGGCAACTATATGGGGGCGCTCGAGAACTGGGTGCGCATGCAGCAGCAGTATGACTGCTTTTTCGTGATCGTCGACTGGCACGCGCTGACCACCGACTATGCGGACCCCTCGCGGCTGAAAGAAAATTTGCTCGAGGTGCTGCTGGACTGGCTGGCTGCGGGCCTCGATCCGGCGCAGTGCGTGATCTTCGTCCAGTCGCAGGTGCCGGCGCATGCGGAATTGCACCTGCTGCTCTCGATGATTACTCCCCTTGGCTGGCTGGAGCGTGTTCCCACCTACAAGGAGCAGAGGGAAAATATCAAAGAAAAAGACCTGGGAACGTATGGGTTTCTCGGATATCCCGTCCTGCAGGCGGCGGATATTTTGATCTACCAGGCGGATGTCGTGCCCGTGGGCGAGGACCAAGTGGCGCATGTTGAGTTGACGCGCGAGGTCGCGCGGCGGTTTAACGGTTTCTACGCCGGCTCGGGCGCACCTGTGTTTCCCGAGCCGGCGGCGCTGCTCACGCCTGCCCCGCGTCTTCCCGGAACCGACGGGCGGAAGATGTCGAAGTCGTACGGCAATGCGATAATGCTGACCGATGCCGAACCCGTGGTGCGCCAGAAGCTGAAGACCATGGTCACCGATCCGGCCCGCGTTCGTCGGACCGATCGCGGCAACCCGGACCTATGCCCGGTGGGCGACCTGCACAAGATATTCAGCAGCCAGGAGACGATGGCCAAGGTCTATGAAGGCTGCCGTTCGGCCGGCATCGGCTGCATCGAGTGCAAGAGCTGGGCGGCGGACGCGCTGGTAAAGATTCTCAACCCCATGCAGGAGCGCCGGAAAAAATACGAGGACAATCCGCGTGACGCTTGGGATATTCTGGAAGCCGGCTCGGCCCGCGCTCGGGAAATTGCCGGCGCCACCATGGACGAGGTTCGCCGCGCGATGGGACTGGACTATCGTCCAGACCTAAGTCCGAACGGTCAAGGATCGAAGGATTCCGCGAAGTGACGGATTTGTCTCAACCCCTATCAGCGCCAGCACCGGCCGAGACCTCGGCGCCGGCTGCGCTTGGGCCCGGGTCAGCGGAGAGCAAGCCGACCGCCGCCAGGTTGGCTCTGGCCAAGCCCGGCAGGGACGATGCCAGCGATTTTCCGTTCGCCATCGAGCTCGGCGAAATCTACGAGGGCCCACTCGATCTGCTGCTCGATCTGATCCGCAAGCAGGACATCAACATCTACGACATCCCGATCGCGAAAATCACCGCGCAATACCTGCATTACGTCGAGCGTATCCGCGAACTGGATGTGAACATCGCGAGCGAATTTATCTACATGGCGGCGGTGCTGATTCACATCAAATCGAAGATGTTGCTGCCTCGCGATCCCCTGGCTCCGGCGGAGGCATCCGAGGACCCGCGCAACGACCTCGTCAACCGCCTGCTCGAACACGAGAAGTTCAAGTCGGCGGCGCAGATGCTCTTGCAGAGACAGCAGATTGAAGATGCGGTGCTGAGCAATCCCGCGATCCGCGAGTTCATGGATGCCGACGGCACCGAGCCCGAACTAGCGGCCGATGTTATTGATCTGGTGAAGACCTTCCAGCAGATCCTGGACCGCGCCCGCAACCGGCCGCTGCTGCAGGTGGACGAGGAGACGGTCACCGTGGGGCAGATGATTCAGTATCTGCACCGTCGGCTGGCGCTCGAGGATCGCCCACTTCGCCTGAAGCAGATGCTTCGCAATGTAGCCTCGCGGCAGGCGTTGGTTTGTATGTTTCTGGCGATGCTCGAGCTGGTTCGGCTGCAGGCGATTCAGGTACGGCAAGACCACGTCTTCGGGGAAGTGCTGGTGCGCAAGCATTCCCACTTCGAGCAGGTTATGACCGAGCAAGCGGCAGTACGCGATGATTGGAGATGAAACGGCCGTTGCCAGTTCCCGGTGACCAGTCGCCAGCGCGTCGCATGCGCTGGTTTTGCCGACCGCCGGGCACGGGCAACGGGCAGCTGACCTTATGAGTCTCAGACCTCAACTCGAAGCCATAATTTACGCGGCGGAAACGCCGATTTCGCTCGACCAGATCTGTGCCCTAGTGAAGGAGGCTCAGCTCGCCGAGACTCCCGGACTGGAAATCGCGGAAATCAAATCGCGCATCCGGGCTACGATCGAGGAACTGGTGGCCGATTACGCCGGCGCCGGCCACGGTATCGAAATCCGCCAGGTCGCCGGCGGATATCGCATGTCCACCAAGCCGGACCAGCATGACGTGCTGCGGGCGTTCGCCAAGAGCCTGAAACCACCCGTCCGGCTCTCGCTTCCGGCGCTGGAAACTCTCGCCGTCATCGCTTACAAACAGCCGGTCACCGTGCCCGAAATCAGCGAGATTCGTGGCGTGGATTCCGGCGGCGTCATCGCCACCCTGCTGGACCGCAAACTCATCACGACGGCGGGCCGAAAGGCGGTCATCGGTCGCCCCATTCTCTACAAAACCAGCAAGGAATTTCTGCTGCGCTTCGGACTGAAGGACGTCAACGATCTTCCCAGCATGGAGGAATTCGAAAAATTGCTCGCCGAGTCGTTCCAGAGCGACCTCATCGCTGCCGAAGCAGCGCCGGCGGAAGCGACCCCGGATTTGCCCGCCGCCGATGGAGCCCAGTCGCCGGAAGCATCTTCGGATGTGGACACTTCGGATGTGGATACTGCGGATGTGGACACTGCGCAGGCGGAAACCGCCCTCGAGTCCGCGGACGAAAACTCTGCCCCCAAACTGGCAACCCAAGAAGACGACCACGAAACCCCAGCCCGCGCCCTCCCGGAGTAGCCCATGCCCGCCGAACGTCTGCAGAAAATTATCGCCGCCGCCGGTCTCGCATCTCGCCGCAAAGCGGAGGAAATGATCAGCGCGGGCCGCGTGCTGCTGAACGGTCAAGTGGTCACCGCACTCGGAACCAAAGCCGATCGTGAGCGCGACCATATCCGGGTGGATGGCAAAATGTTGCCCGGCCCGGAGCGTTTCAGCTATATCGCCCTGAACAAGCCCAAGGGATATGTGACGACGGTGAGTGACGAGAAAAAACGTCCTACCGTGATGGATCTCGTGCACAAGGTGAAAGGGCGGGTGTATCCGGTGGGCCGGTTGGACTGGGCGAGCGAAGGACTGCTGCTGATGACCAACGATGGGGCGCTGGCCAACGCCCTGATGAAAGCGTCTTCGAACGTGCCCAAGGTTTATGTTGTCAAAGTTGCGGGCCAGCCGGAGGAGGCCAAACTCGACAAGCTTCGCCGCGGAGTTTCGATTGCCGAAAAAGGCGGACGCCGCGTGCGCACGGCTCCGGCCAAGATTCGGCTGATCCGCGAAGGCGACAACCCTTGGCTCGAAGTGACCATTATTGAAGGCCGCAATCGCCAGGTGCGAAAAATGTTCGAAGAAGTCGGGCACCACGTGGAGAAGATTCGCCGCGTACAGTATGGTCCGCTTGCGCTCGACGTGCCGCCGGGAGACTGGCGCAACCTGACTCAGCTCGAAGTCGCCAAGCTCAAAACGGCGGCCGCCGGGACCAGAGTTGCAAGTCCGCCCAGCCCCCAGGTTCCGTGGCGCGCGCCGCAGGCGCAAGCGATCAAGCGCCAGCGCATGGCGAAATCGCCGGTATTTTCGCGCCCGCCCAAATCGCCGACCGGCAATTCGTCGCGAACCTCGGAATCACCGCGCCCCTCGCGGCCGGGCCAGACCAAAGCGGTTCGCCGATCGCCCTCGCGCCCCTCCCGCCGCAAGCGGACCTGAGTCCCTTCTTGGTCCGCCATCAGCGATGGGAAATCATGGGCAGCCGGGCCGCGCCGTACAAGCCGGCATCGCTTCCCAGACGGGAGGCGGTAATGATGGTTCCGGGGTCGGAGTCAGCCTTCGCCAGTGCGGCGGCGGCCTCTTGTCCAGGTACTGTATCCGGGGCAGTCAGCGCGTAGACCAGTGACCGCCACCGCAACTGTTCGAACATCGACGGCGAAAAAGCCTGCCAAGCGCTGGAAACTCCTCCGCCAATTACGTACATCGGCAAGTTCAGGGAATTGACCAGCGTCGCCAGCATGATCCCTAGACAGCGGCCGACGTAGCGGAAAATGCGGCCTGCATCTTCATCGCCATCGATCGCCAGCTGGTAAATCGCTTTCGCGCCGAACTCCGAGTCGGCGTCCGCGGCGCGCGCCAATGCCGACCCGCGGTTGCCGGCGATTGCCTCGCGTGCCATTCTCACCACCGCCGTCGCCGAAGCGTACTGCTCCAGGCATCCACGATTCCCGCATCCGCAAGGGTGCCCGTCGGGTTCGACCGTGGCATGCCCCCACTCCCCGGCCATGCCGTTGGCGCCGCGCCAGATCAGTCCGCCCAGAACCAGGCCGCCGCCCACGCCGGTGCCGAGCGTCAGCATCGCCATATCGGCAAAATCCTTTGCCGCGCCCAGCCATTTTTCGCCGAGCGCAGCGACGTTGGCGTCGTTTTCGAGAATGACCACGGTCTTCAGCCGGCGCTCAATCTCGGTGCGCACCGGATAGTCGGCCCAACCGGGCAGATTGGGCGCCTCACGTAACCGGCCGGTTCGCATGTCGATGAAGCCAGGAACACCAATGCCAATCCCCAGCAGCGGCGCGCTGCTTTTGTATTTGTCGGCGATGCCCTGGATTGCCGCACACATGTCGTTGATAACCGATTCGCGTCCGCGCGCGACCTTGGTGCCGAGCGCGACTTTTTCGACCAGCGTGCCTTGCTCATCCACGGCCGCGATACGCAAGTTCGTGCCGCCGAGGTCCACTCCAATGGCAAATCGATTCATAGAATCTGACGACAGAAGCTGCTGGCTACGGCCGATTCGCTCGTGTGACGGGGATATCGAGCCCGTCCTTTTTTTACAGGGCGAGTCCGGATCCGTCAATGCGGAATCGTTCGATGCGTTCGATGAGGGCTATTTCTGACATTGTGAGCAGTAGTGACTGCTGCGGCCGGCCAACACAATGCGCCGGATGGCAGCGCCGCACACCAGGCACGGCTCCCCTTCCCGCCCATAAACACGATGCCGGAGCTGAAACCATCCGGCTTCTCCATCGGCGTCGACGTAGTCGGAAATCGAAGAGCCGCCGGCCGCGATGGCCTCGCTCAGCACCTCCCGCACGGACAGGCGGAGCCTGCGCAATTCGGCCCGCGTGAGGGTGGCGGCCCGCCGCCGCGGGGCGATGGCGGCGCGGAACAACGATTCGTCGGCGTAAATGTTGCCCACGCCCCGCAACAGCTTCTGGTTCAGAAGTGCGCTCTTGATCGGAGTCTTGCGTCGCTTGAAAAGCGCGAGGAACTGCTCTTCGCTTGCTTCGAGGGGCTCGACCCCGCCGGGATCGAAACCGCCCGTATGAATGCTGAGCTTGCCAAACATCCGCGGATCGACAAACCGCAACTCGCGTCCCGATGCGAGTTTGGCCACCAGGTGCGTGTGCTTGGGAAGGGCCGAGGCAGCGTCGGAAACCATCAGCCGGCCGGTCATGCCCAGGTGCACGATCCACTGCACCGGAGGGCTCGACTGCCGAGGCGAGCGCGGCCGTGAGGGTCGACCGCGACGGGAGGATTTCCGGTCCCGCGTCTGCCGGGGCGCACGCCCCTGGTCCAAGTCGAATACAATGTGCTTGCCCGCGCGGTGCACACGCACGATGCGTTTTCCCTCCAGCGTGCAGGCCAGCAAGGCGGCCGGCGACTTCAGCGGTTGCTTACGCGAACCGATCCAGACCGATTCGATGGCGTCATTCGCCACGCGCCGATTGAGCCCTTGAGCAATGGTTTCTACTTCGGGAAGTTCAGGCACGTCGTCAGCATACAAGATCGGCGCCCGGGCGTCGGGGGAAGTTTTCAGCCCGCTGTTTTGTAGAATCCCATCATGCCTGTGGCCGATACACCGGAAAAACTGCACTACCTGCTGGTCCGCCATATCGTCGAGAGCGGACACGCTCCCGCGCCGGAAAAACTGGGAGAACTGACGGGGCTGACGCAGGAAAAAAGCGCCGTCCTGCTGCAGACTCTGGAAACAATGCACGGGGTCATCCTGGTGCCCAATTCGCTGCGCGTCTGGAGTCTGCACCCCTTTGCGCTGAACCCGACCAGTTTTTGGGTACGTTCCGCCGGGGCGGGGGGATGGTGGGCGAACTGTGCCTGGTGCTCGCTCGGGATCTGGGCTGCCCTCCGTCAGGATGTACGGATTTCCGCCTTGGACGCGGGCGAGAGCGGGCTTGTCGAACTCGCGATCGAAGGCGGCCGACCGCAGCGAGCCGATCTTTTGATGCACTTTCCTTATCCCCCCGAACAATGGTGGGAGGTTCCCTTTGCTCCCTGTGCCAACATCCTGTTTTTCTCCGCCGAGGAGCAAATCGACCGCTGGTGTTCGCGCCACGGACACCCGCGCGGCAGTGTGCTCGGGCTCGAGGTGGCGATGCGGCTGGCCGAGCTTTGGTTCGGGGATTATGCGTCTCCGGACTGGGTGCGCAAAACGCCGGGGCGCGCCACGGCGATTTTCGAGGAATTGGGTCTGGATGCCGCTTTCTGGAAATTGTCGGCGAGCTTCCGCTGAATTCAGGTTTGCTCCTCCACCGCCCGATTCGGTATGCTAGGGGGTACACACCAAGTACCGCCGATCTTCCCAGATTTCCCGTCGATTCAGCGCAGCGGCGCAGTCAGTGTGTGCGACCCTGGGGGCGGCCACGGCCGCGTAATATTTCCATTGGAGTTTCGATTGAGCAGAGGTGGAACCACTCGAGGCAGAACTGCGGTAATTGTCGGAGCCCAGTGGGGCGACGAGGGCAAGGGCAAGATTGTTGACGTTCTCACCCGTACCTTTTCGGTCGTAGCCCGCTACGCCGGTGGCCATAACGCCGGACACACCGTCATTATTAACGGAAAAAAATTCATCCTGCAACTGGTTCCCGGAGGCGTGCTTCGTCCCGAGTGCACCAGCGTGGTCGGCAACGGCGTGGTCATTGATCCGCTGGCCTTTCTGAACGAAGTCGCTCATTTGCGCGCGGCGGGAGTAAGAGTGGATGGCAACGTTTTTGTTTCCAACCGGGCGCAGGTGATTTTTCCTTACCATCGCATGATGGAGCTGGGATCGGAAAATGCTCCCGGTCGGGTCAAGATCGGAACCACCTCGCGCGGCATCGGCCCGTCATATGAAGACAAAATGGGCCGTCGCGGGTTGCGGGTCGCCGATCTGCTCGATCGCGAGCTTTTGCGCACCCACATCGAGAACGCGTGCCGGGAAAAAAACACCATCGCGCACGCCCTGTTCAACTCCGGTCCGCTCGATGCCGACAAGATGTTTCAGGAGTACGCCCTCGCTGCCGAACAACTCCATCCCTTTGTTCGCGACACGGCGCTGCTGTTGAATCGGGCTCTGGCCGAAGGTAAGTCGGTCGTGTTCGAGGGCGCGCAAGGCACCATGCTCGACATTGATCACGGCACCTACCCGTTTGTGACCTCTTCGAGTGCGACGTCGGGTGGCGCCGCTACCGGAACCGGCGTGCCCCCGACCTCGATCGATACCGTCATCGGCATCACCAAGGCGTATTGCACCCGCGTCGGCAGCGGTCCTTTCCCGAGCGAGCTGCGCGGCGCCGAAGGCGAGGATTTGCGCCAACGCGGGAACGAGTTCGGCGCGGTGACCGGGCGGCCCCGCCGCACCGGCTGGCTTGATTTGCCTCTCCTCCGCTACGCTGGCATGATTAATGGAATCTCCTGGCTGGTGGTGACCAAGCTGGATGTGCTCGACCACTTGACCGAGATTCCGGTATGCGTGGGGTATAAGGTGGATGGCAAGCCGACCGATGAGGTTCCGGCGCAAGCCTGTGGCTACGAAAAACTCGAGTGCATTTACCACCATCTGCCGGGCTGGACTCAGCCAACGCAGGCCCTGCGCACCCTGGAGGCGTTACCCCGGGCGGCGCGCGAATACCTGGCCTTCATTGAAAAGGAGACGGGAGCGCAAGTGGGTATGATTTCCACGGGTCCGGATCGTGAACAGACAATTCTGGCGCCCGAGTTTGTGAGCGCGCTGGCTCTCGAAGGTTTTTGACACAGGGAAGTTTTCTGAAAATCGGGGCTCCTCGAACGGAGCCACCGGGTATAGAGAACGGAGCGACGGATGGTGGTGCTGGCGGTAACTTGGATGGCAAAAGTCGGACGGGAGTCGGAAGTGTCCGCGATCTTTGAAAAACTCACGACCGAATCGCGCAAGGAACCGGGTTGCGTCATGTATCAGGTGCATAGGCACAAGACCGATCCGCGGCGGTTTTTCATCTACGAGCAGTACCGGGACGATGCGGCTCTCGAAGCGCACCGCGCCGCTCCGCATTTCCTGCAGCACGCGAAAAAAGAGCTGCCCAGAATCGCCGACCGCGTCGAAGGGCACCTGTTCGAGCCGCTCGGATAATGCTCTCGCGATCGGGGCTCGACCGCTGGCCGTAGCCGGCGACCATAGTCACAGCTTGCTGGCGGTGTGATAAACTTTCTGTTCATCCAAAGCGCTGCTAATCATGCTGTTTTCCAAAGAATATGTGGGTTATCTGGCCCGCGAAGTTTCCAAAAAACTGGTAGCGAGCGGTCTCATCGAGACCAAGGCGATTCCGGCTCTCAACGAGAAGGTGCATGCCGCGCTGCTCGAGGAACTGGCGCTTGAGGACCGCATTAATGATGAGGTCCGCGTGATCCTCGAGGCGTATTCCGAAGAAATGCAAAAGAGCGGCGCCAATTACCAGGAAATGTTCCGCAAGGTGAAGACCGAGCTGGTGAAGAAGTACAAGGCGGTTCTTTAGTGTTGAACTGGAATACGCCCTGGAGGATGTTGCTGCCGTGCGATTGAGCCGCGATAAAGTCAACAAGCTCGCCCATACGGTTACCGACGCGGTGGCGGACCTGGACGAGGTCGAGTTTATCGAGGACCGCAACACCATTCGTCTTGAAGTGCGCAAGATTCTCGAAGAATTGCTGATGCAGGAAGCTCGCATCGACCAGTCGGCGCGTCAGAAAATCGAGAGCCAGCGTCGCACCATCATCGAGGGCTCGGAAGAATGGTCGATCCTCTACCGCAAGTACTACAACGAGGAAGTGAAGAAGCTGGGTTTGTAAGCAGCCAGTTGCCAGCCCCCGAAAAACTCCGCGGATCTACCGGCTACCCGGCAACTCCCTCATCCGCAGCCCGTCGTCCTGGTTTTGGTCTTGCTCCCGGATGCCGACGGCGTTGAGCTGGCGCGCAACCGGTCGCACAACCTCCAGGATCTTCCCTAGCGTCTGGCCCACGGCTTCTCGGTCGCTATTCTCCGCGCCCCGGCGGTCCATCAGGCTCTGCAGAAGAGTTTTCGGACGAGGATAGACGAGGATTCTTACTTCGTCGTTCTCGGCCATTCCTGCCGCTTTTTTCGCCAGTTGAAGCGCCGTATCGTAGCCCCCGAGTTCATCGACCAGGCCGAGGTTCTTGGCATCCTGTCCCGACCAGATGCGACCCTTGGCGATCTCGAGGACTTTTTCTTTCGGCAACCTGCGGCCCTCGGCCACCTTGCTGGTGAAATCCACATAGACGCGGTCAAGCCACGCCTGGAATCTGCCCCACTCGGCGGGCGTGTAATCGTGGGTTCCGGTGAACATGGTGGCGTTCTCACCCTGGTGCACCTCATCCCAGGAGAGCCCGATTTTGTCCCACAGGCCGCTGGTCAGCATCTTCCCCCCCAGCACTCCGATCGAGGCGGTGATCGTTCCGGGCTCGGCGACGATCTTGTCGGCCGCCATGGCCACGAAGTAGCCACCGGATCCCGCCAGATTTCCCATCGAGACAACCACCGGTTTGCCCGCCTGGCGGGCGCGGACCACTTCGCGCCAGATGGTGTCGGAGGCGACATAGGAACCTCCGGGACTATCGACGCGGAACAGGATCGCTTTTACGTCTTTATCTTCCACCGCGGCCCGCAGGGCACCGGCCACGGTATCCGCGCCCATGGTTTGATCGCCCTGGACGGGATCGTAATCGCTTTTGCCGCGAGTGACGCCGCCGACACCGAACACCAGGGCGACGGTTTTCCCGTGATCGTGGGGACGGCCGGCGCGATTGAGGTACTTGTCGAGGTACAGCAGTTCCGCACCGGAGCCCGCTTTGTTTTTTACGTCGCTATAGACTTCGTCGCGATAAGCGATGGCGTCCACCAGTTTTGCGGCCACCGCTTCCCGGCCGAGATACGGCCCTGCGTCGACGAGCGACTGGAACCGGTCGGGGGCGATTTGCCGCGCCTGGCAGATGCCGTCTTTGATCTGGTTGAACCACGAAGCCAGCAGCGCCGACATCGCCTCCTTGTGGGGTGCCGTGTATTTGGTTTCGGTGTAGAAATTGAGCGCGTTCTTGTATTCATAGCGGTGATCGCCGTGAAAAGACACGCCCAGCTTGGAGAGCACGCCTTTGACGAAGGGCGATTCCAGGATGATGCCGGTTAGGCCGACATCGCCTGAGGGTTGCAGGTAGATATGGTCGAAGGCCGTCGCCAGATAGTAGGCGTTATTGCCCGGACCGAATTCTCCGAAGGTTTCCGAGTAGGCGACGGCAAATTTCTTGTGCGTGCGAAATCTTTGGACGGCGTCGCGAATTTCCTGCGTCTGCGCCATGCCCATCGGAACGGCTCCGATTCTGGCGATCAGGCCAACCACGCGATCGTCGCTGGCTCCGCGGTCGATGGCGTCGATGACGTCGCGTAGGGTTTGTTTGTCGCGTAACAGAAGTTGCGCCGATGGCGTTTCCGGCACATCCTCCGGGAACGACTGTTCCAAATTGGCTTCGAGGATCGTTTTGGAGGGAACCTTCCCCTTGCTGCCGATCACCGCCACCATGACAACGACCATTCCGACGAGCGACAGAGCGCCGAGGATAGCAAGGAATCTGACAATGGCTTTCGACATGGATTGCTCCTTAGGGTCAAAACAGCAGTCTACCCAAGCGCGGGGCGCGGAGGGCGAAAAAAGCCGAATGGTCGGGGTCGCGCGATTGGCGGGCGACCGACCGCGCTCGGAGAGCGGATTGGAGTAGCCCGACCCTCAGTTCCCCGGGTGCAGGACCGGGGTGGCCGAGGCGGATACGCACGTCCACGCGCCGTTGGTGTTGACCCAGGTGTCGACGAAGCGGATGCCTCGGATATATGCCTTGCCGCCTTCCAGGCCTTTTTCGAGGAAGATGCCGGTCGCTATCGCCACGTCTTACACGTGCACGGAGATCGACTCCGGCTCAGCCTGTTGGTCACTGGAGGGCTTCGCCGTGTCCACACTGGCGAGAAAAGCGCCCTTCGATTCAAGGCTGCCATCGTCATTGACCAGCACGATGGAGTCTTGAAGAATATCCCCCAGCGCTTTTTTGTCGCGGAACTTATAGGCCTGATTCCGGGCTTTTCCCATCGCGATAATCCTCGATTGGAACCGTTGTCCTCAGACGTGGCGGGGGCGGAGAGCGCCCCCGCAAGAAGCAGGAAAGCGAGCAACTTCATTTGCACCTCGTCCTCAGCTCCCCCGACCCCATGATGCTGAGGCTTGAAGGCGAACTTCGACTTCGAGATTTCCGGATTCACTCGGAATGAAAAAATTGTACATGGGTCAGCGAGGTTGAGCAGCGGGGGACACCCGTCCCCAAACTGCGGCGCACCGTTGCGATGAGGGGTGCGACTCAGGTGCGCGGAGATGTAATGGCGCCTTCCGAGGCGGACCTCACCAGGGCGGCATACTTGGCGAAGACCCCGGTCTTGTAGCGCGGGGCCGGGGTTTTCCACTCGGCCATACGGCGGGCGATTTCGGCGTCGGAGATTTCCAGTTCCAGTTTGCGGATCTTGGTGTCGATGGTAATTTTGTCGCCTTCGCGGATGGCGGCGATCGGTCCTCCGAGAGCGGCTTCGGGGGCTACGTGGCCTACCATCAGGCCGCGCGTGGCGCCACTGAAGCGGCCGTCGGTGAGCAGGGCGACACTTTCGCCCAGGCCTTCGCCTACGATGGCGGCGGTCACGCTGAGCATTTCCCGCATGCCCGGGCCGCCTTTCGGACCTTCGTAGCGGATTACAACCACGTCACCGGCCCGGATTTGCTTGCTGGTCACGGCCTGCATGGCGGCTTCTTCGGAATCGAAGACGCGCGCGGGACCGGTGTGGGAGCCGCGTTCGTGGCCGCTCATTTTTATCACCCCGCCGCCGGGAGCCAGGTTGCCCTTGAGAATCACCAGGCCGCCGGTGGTCTTCAGAGGCTTGGCGAGGGGTGCGATTACGGCTTGTCCGGGAGTTTCTTTCGCCTGGGTGGCTTCTTCGGCGAATGTCTTGCCGGTGACGGTGAGGGTGGAGCCTTCGACATGCTTGCCCTCCAGCAGGCGCTTGGCGATAAGCTGGATTCCTCCGGCAGCATCGACGTCGGCGGCGACGTATTTTCCGGCCGGCTTCAGATCGGCCAGCAGCGGCGTGCGTTCACTGACGCGCTGGAAATCGTCGATGTCGAGCGGCAGACCCATCTCACGCGAGATGGCCAGCAGGTGCAGCACGGCGTTGGTCGATCCGCCGGTGGTGGCCACGCCTGCGATGGCGTTTTCGAAGGCGGCGTGAGTCAGGATGGCGCTGGGCGTAATTCCCTTTTCGAGAAGATGCATCACGATCGCGCCGCAGCGGAAGGCGACTTCATCCTTGCGCGGGTCCATGGCGGGAATTCCGTTGAAGCCCATGGGCGACAGGCCGATGAACTCCATCACTGTGCTCATGGTGTTGGCGGTGTATTGGCCGCCGCAGGCGCCCGCTCCCGGACAAGCAACGTTTTCGAGCGCCAGCAGGTCGGCGTCGCTCATCTTGCCGGCGGCGTTTGCGCCTACGGCCTCGAACACGTCCTGGATGGTGACGTCTTTGCCCTTGTATTTTCCGGCGGCGATGGTGCCTCCGTAGAGAACCAGGCCGGGCAGGTTCATGCGCGCCAGAGCCATGGCGGCGGCGGGGATGGTCTTGTCGCAACCGACGATACAGACGGCGGCGTCGAACAGCTGCCCGCGGCAGACCAGCTCGATCGAATCGGCGATCACCTCGCGGCTGACGAGCGACGCCTTCATGCCTTCGGTGCCCATGGTTTCGCCGTCGGAGATGGCGATGGTGTTGAACTCCATGGGCGTG
Source organism: Terriglobales bacterium (assembly GCA_049520935.1). GTDB lineage: Bacteria > Acidobacteriota > Terriglobia > Terriglobales > Acidobacteriaceae > Acidiflorens. The sequence continues at coordinate 94,762 of JBEKPJ010000014.1, forward strand.
CCGCCCGCGGCGCGGATGCCTTCCTTTACCTTGGCGGAAAGGCGGCGCAGGTGAAAGTTGCAGGGCATGGTCTCGATCCAGGTGTTCGCCACCGCGATCAGGGGCTTGGCCAGGTCGGCGTCGGTGAAACCGATCGATTTGTACATGGCGCGGGCCGGAGCCTGGTCCCGCCCGTCGGTGATTTGGCGACTGCGATGTTTCAGATCGATAGTCATGGCAATGATGGTGTCAGTGTAGCTGAAGCGAGAAACGTAGGGGCGCTTCGCGGGGCCCGAACGGATGCTGGCCGGGCGGCGGAGACGCCCGGCGCTTCGCTTTTCCCCTTACGCGTTCGCGATTTTCGCTCCGGTCGGCTTGGCGTCGCTGGATTTTTTCTTGTCCGCCGGCAGCCAGGACATCATCTTCCGCAACTGCTCGCCCACTTCTTCGATCTGATGTCGGCTCGCGGCCTGGCGCAACTTGGCGAATTTCTTGCCACCCTTCTTGTTTTCCCGGATCCATTCTTTGGCGAACGTGCCGTTCTGAATCTGCTTCAGAACTTTCTTCATTGCTTTGCGGGTGACGTCTCCGACCACCACTTCGCCGCGGGTCAGGTCTCCGTACTCGGCGGTGTTCGAAATCGAATCGCGCATGCGGCTCAGGCCCCCCTCGTAGATGAGGTCGACGATCAGCTTCACTTCGTGGACACACTCGAAGTAGGCGATCTCCGGACTATAGCCGGCTGCAACCAGCGTCTCGAACCCTTTTTGCATGAGCGAAGTGAGCCCGCCGCAGAGGACGGCTTGTTCGCCGAACAGGTCGCTTTCGGTTTCTTCCCGGAAACTCGTCTGCAACACGCCGGCTCGGGTGGCGCCGATACCGTGGGCGTAACTGAGGGCGAATTCATGGGCGCGCTTGCTGGCGTCCTGGTGAATGGCGAGCAGCGCGGGCACGCCTCCGCCTTGGGTATAGACGCGGCGCACCAGGTGGCCGGGGCCCTTGGGGGCGATCATGACGACGTCCACCTCTTTGGGCGGCTTGATGGTTTTGAAGTGGATGGAGAAGCCGTGAGAGAAGCCGAGAATCTTGCCCTTGCCAAGGTGGGGCCGGATGGCGGAGTCGTAGAAGTCGGCTTGCGTTTCGTCGGGCGTGAGGATCTGGATCCAGTCCGCGCGCTTGGCAGCCTCGGCGGGAGCCACTACGGTCATGCCATCGGCGGCGGCCTGCTTGGCCGAGCCGCGCTGGGGATCGAGGCCAATGATCACATCGTAGCCGCTGTCGCGGAGGTTCTGGGCTTGTGCGTGGCCCTGGGAGCCGTAGCCGAACACGGCAATGGTTTTGCCCTTGAGGGCGGAAGGATTGGCATCGTTCTGATAGAAGACTGTGGCCACGAAAAAGCTCCTTCGAAATCTGGGCTGGCTGAAACGGGCAATTATAGCAAGGAATACCGACCGAGCGGTCGGTTTTCGCGCGTCGCTCTCCGCCGGGGTGGGCCGAGCGGATCGATTGCCACCGCTCGAGTCGGTTGGTTCCAGGTGGTAGACTTCTCGCTCCCATGCTTGAAGTCAACAACCTTTCAAAGAGGTATGGAGATCTGGTAGCCATTACGGGCGTCAGCTTTCGGGCCGGGGCAGGCGAGACGCTCGGTTTGCTCGGACCGAACGGTGCCGGGAAGACGACGACGGTGTCGATTATCGCCGGATTGCTGGGCGCCGATTCGGGCGAAGTTCTGATTGCCGGCAAGCAGGTCAAACGCGATACCGATCCGGTCAAGCAGATGATTGGACTGGTGCCGCAAGACATGGCGCTTTACGATCCGCTGAGCGCTCGCGATAACCTGACGTTGTTTGCGGCGCTTTACTCGCTCGCCGGGGAGAAGGCGAAGCGAGCGATCGACGGTGCGCTCGACCTGGTGCAACTGACCGATCGCGCCGCTGATAAGGTTCGAACCTTTAGTGGCGGGATGAAACGGCGGCTGAACCTGGCTGCGGCGCTGCTCCACGATCCGCAGATTCTTCTCCTCGATGAGCCGACCGTCGGAGTCGATCCACAAAGCCGCAACGCCATTTTCGATAATCTCGAGACCCTCAAGAAGCGGGGCAAGACTCTGGTCTACACCACGCACTATATGGAAGAAGCGGAGCGACTGTGCGACCGCATCGTGATCGTCGATCACGGAAAGGTGATCGCCAATGACAGCGTGCAGGGGTTGCACAGGCTGTTGCCCGCGACCAACGTGATTGCCGTCGAACTCGAGGGCGTCGACAGTTTCCTGCCGGAACCGATCTTGGCGCTTCCCGAGGTGAAGTCGGCCGAGTTCGTTGACAGCACGCTGCGGGTGGGGGTGCACAATCTGGCGCGCGGCGCGCCGGGCATCCTTCGCTGGTTAGCCGACCGAGGCTATAGCTACCATCGGATCTCGAGCGAGCAACCGGACCTTGAAACGGTCTTTCTTTCGCTCACCGGAAGGAGCCTGCGGGATTCGCAATGATTTCGTTCCTGGCCTTGGTGCGCAAAGACTTGAAATTGTTTTTCTCCGACCGCCGGGCCGTCGTGATTGGGCTGCTGGTGCCGATCGTGTGCGGCACCTTTTTGGGCTACCTGTTCGGGGGCCAAGGCGGCGACGCGGAACCCGGCAAGGTGAACGTGCTGGTCATTGACCAGGACAACAGCGACATTTCGCGGGGGCTGATCCGGCAACTGACCGACGGCGGCAATTTCGACCTTAAGCCGGCCACCGTCGAAACCGCGCGCGCGGCCATTCGCAAGGGCAAAGCGACGGCCGCCATTGTCATCCCCAAGGATTTCGGGAGCGATGCGGGACAGGCGCTGTTTGCGGGCGCGAACAAGCCCGAAATCGGCGTCCTCTACGACCCCTCGCACCGGGTGGAGTTGGCGATGGTGAAAGGGATTCTGAGCGGCGCAGTCCTTGAGGCGGTCAGCCGGGAGATGTTTAGCGGCAGAAGCGGGCGCGACACCGTGGATGAGTCGCTTGCCCGAGTGGAGAACAATCCGCAGATCGCTCCCGCAGACCGGCAGGCCTTGGGAGATCTGTTGCGTGGGGTCAGGGAATGGAACGAGCGTGAAGCGGAACGCCAGAATGAACCGTCGAACCGCAACGACTCCTCCGGCCAGAGCCCTCGATCGGCCGGACTGACCCTGCCCTACCAGACACGGGACCAGGCGATCACCTCGGGCGAGAACATTCGCTACAACGGTTACGCCCATTCGATCGGGGGAATGGGCGTGCAGTTCATCCTCTTCATGGGGCTCGATGCCGGAATATCGCTGCTCTTGCTGCGACAAAGCGGGCTGTGGCAAAGGCTGCGGGCGGCGCCGCTTTCGCGAGCGACGCTACTGGGGAGCCGGGCGGCGAGCGCCTCTCTGATTGCGGGATTCATTCTGACCGTGCTTTTTGTTTTTGCGCGCCTGGTCTTGGGCGTCCACATACGGGGAAGCTTCGTGGGCTTGCTGGGCATCTGCGCCGCCTTCTCGGTGATGACCGCCGCTTTCGGCCTGATGATCGCCGGCCTCGGCGAAACCGTCGAAGCCACGCGCGGCTACTCCATCATGGCGACGCTTGTCATGGTCATGCTCGGCGGCGCCTGGGCGCCGACGTTCATCTTTCCGAAATGGTTACAGAGACTGACCGTGGTCATGCCGACACGGTGGGCGATCGACGGACTGGATGGCATGACTTGGCGCGGCTTGGGTTTCTCGTCCGCGCTGGCGCCAATCGGCGTCTTGCTCCTGTTTACGCTGCTATTTGCGGCGGTGGCCGTGATGCGGTTCCGCTGGAGAGCCGACTAGGAAACGACCGCGAGTTCGACGGCTCGACACTCGCCTTGCCGGCGGCTGAAAGTGGTGAGCCCCGCGAGCCGGCGAACCCCTTCCTCCGGCTCATTCCGGCCTACCGAAAGACAGCCAGTCCCGCCTCCACGCGGTCGCCCTCACAAGCACATCGAAGTGTGCCGCAACTCGCGGCTAGAGTCCGGGACCCATTCCGCGATACCATCTCTGGGATGCTTCGCGAAGCCAGCGTCGAGCCCCGCCAGGAACCCCGGCAAGAGATCCTGCGCGCCGCGGCGCGGCTATTTCAGCAGCAAGGATACGATGCCACGTCGATGAATGACGTTGCGGCCGCGCTGAAGCTCTCAAAGGGCGGCCTCTATCACCACTTCCAGTCCAAGGACGAGATCCTGTTTCACATCATGTCGCACGCCATGCAAATCACCGAGGAGCGGGTGATCAATGTGGTGCGCCGCATTGAGGCCGCGAGCGTGACCGGAGCCGAGCAGCGGCTGCGGACTCTGATCCGGCTGCATATTGAAGTTGTGCTCAGTCCGGAAGACCGTGAGATTACGGTCATGCTGCACGAGAACCATCCGCTGTCGCCGCCGCTGCGGCGCAAGATCAACGGTCGCAAGAAGGACTATCTGGTTTTCGTCGAGAACCTCATTGCCGACGTTCAGCGCAAGCGGAATTCACCCTCGTCGGTTACGCCGCGGGCGGCCGCGTTTGCCCTGGTCGGGATGATCAACTGGATTTATCAATGGTACAAGCCGGACGGTCCGCTGAACGGGGACGAGCTGGTGCGGCAGTATACGGAGATTTTTTTTCGCGGCGCGATTGCCTGATTCTCCGGGGTCTGGTTCTCGGCCGAGAGCCCCTGAGACGTCGCGGTTGACCTTCATTGCGAGCCCCATCGATCGATGCCCGAGTTCTTCCAAATCGACGATCTGCTGCGGCAGCGCGCCGCAGAAAATCAATCCTATTTTGAGTTCCTGCGCGTTCCCTCGCTGAGTGCAGGCGTCTATGTTCTGCCCCAAAGCGGCATCGATCGACAAAAACCGCACCGCCAAGACGAGATGTACTACGTTGTGCGGGGACGGGCGCGCATGCAAATCGGCAGCGAGCACCGGCCGGTGCAGGCCGGTTCGATCCTGTTCGTCCGGGCGCGCCTCGAGCATCGGTTTTATGACATCGAGGAGGAGTTGGAAGTTTTAGTTTTCTTTGCTCCGGCCGAGCAGGAATGATCGGGCCGCGTCGGCCGCCTCCAGACGACTGCCGGGCACGCGAGCAATACCGGTGCCAGAGCGACCCGATCAGCCCGACGCTTTCGGCGGCACCCAGTACACCTCCTCCTTCAGATTCTCTTTCGTGAAACCGATTCGCTTGAGGATGCCTTTGCCGTGCTCGACCATCTCGGGATGGCCGCAGAGATAGGCGATACTGTTGGACTCCGTGCATCCCCACTGGTCGGCGTATTTGCGAATGAGTTCGTCGACGCGCCCCCGTTCGCCGGTCCAGCTGTCGTCCTCCCACGGGCGGCTCACCGTGAAAACGCAGCGGAACCAGGGTGCTTGCCGCGCGAGGTCCTCCAGTTCCTGGCGGTAGCCGAACTCCCAGGAGCGGCTGGCCCCATGTAGCAGAAAGAGTTTTTGGTCGCCCGCGAACCTGCCATCTTTCCAGTCCTTGAAAAGCGTGCGCGCGTAGCTGACAAAGGGCGCCACACCGGTGACGGTGCTGATCATCAGGTGGTTCGAGCGGCCGGGCTGCGCGGTGTCCAAGGTGAAGCGGCCCTTGGCGGCTTTGCGCACCAGGACTTCGTCACCGAGCTGCAGGTCGTAGAGCGGAGGCGTAGTTTCGCCATGGGGCACCAGTTCGAAAAAGAATTCCAGTTCCTTCTCGTAGGGAGAGGACGCAATCGAATAGGGACGTTCCAGCTTCCGCGCCTCGCGTTCGATGCCGAGCGTCGCGTACTGGCCGGGAGCAAAGCTGAATTCCGCTCCGGGATCGAGCCGGATCATCCACAGATCGGGTGCGAAATCGGCCCGCCGGGTGATGCGGGCACGGTAGTGCTTGTCGTCCATGACAGCAGTTCCCCACACAGAAATTGAACCGACCGGTCGGTTGCCGGGTGCTATAGACTACCGCAGACGACCGTAACTCGCGAGTTTTTTTGTGCGGCGATTGGCCGTCGATCGCGCCTCGCTTGCCTCGGCAAGCGACAGAGGTCTATTCGGGCAGCACCTGGCCTTTGGTTTCCACGGCCCAGGGAATGACGAGCAGGCCGATGCCAAAGGCAATCGCGGTGAACGCGACCGGCTTGCCCAGGGTTCCCATGCGGCTGACCAGCGCCCCCACTGCGAAGTTCACCCCGGCAGCGATAAAGCGTCCGAAAGAGGTGGTGAAGGCGAAGGCGGTGGCGCGCACGGTGGTTCCGTACTGCTCGGGCAGCCACAAACTAAAGACGGCGAAGTTGCCGCCCGAAAAGCCGAGGAAGAACAACAGGGCGATGAAGGGATAGAGTCCATGGGGCAGGGAGTAGGCCCAGCCAAAGCTGAGCAGGATCGAGACCGCCATTCCGAGGAAATAGATGCTCAGCGTTCGCTTGCGGCCGATCCGTTCGGCTAGGGGAGGAACGGCCAGGCAGCCGAGGATCGTTCCGAGCGACAGCAGGCCCATGCCGAACGAAGACATGCGGACCGCCTGCGGCTGTGTCATAGCGGCGCGCTTGGCCAGCGCGATGATGGCGGTCGGAGCATAGACGGCTGCCGCCCACAGACCACAGATGGCCGCGGCCAGCATTACGGTGTTCACCAAGGTCCGCTGCGTGTATGGCGGACGGAAGATAAGGTCGAGAGACGAGTGTCCGCGGGCAGCTTTCACCCTGGCTTTTTGTTGCCAGCGGGCGGGCTCTTTGACGCGAAACAGAATCACGAAGGCGACGATGACCGGCGTCAGACCGCACCAGAACATGGCGCGCCAGCCATAGTGGGGTGCGACCGTATAGTTCAGCGCCGAAGCCAGAAAAAATCCGGCATAGTAGCCGGTCTGCAGATATCCGGCGCCCATCTTGCGGCGGTCTTCCGGCCAAGCCTCGGCGACGTAGGTACCGGCCAATGCCCATTCGCCGCCAATGCCAACGCCGGAGAGCAGCCGGAACAACGCCAATTGCCACACCGTTTGCGACAGGGCCGCTGCGCCGGTGAAGATCGCGTACACGAAAATGGTGGCGGCGAGCACGCGGGTGCGGCCAAACCGGTCGGCAATCGGCCCCCAAATCAAAGACAGTCCCCATCCGACCAGAAAGAGGGCAAATAGGATCGACCCCGCCAGGCCGACGTTGGCCGGAGTGGCTGCGATCCCGGACTTCGGAAGCAGTTCGCTCAGGGCGGGGCTGAGAACAAGCGCATAGATCACCGAATCCATGCCGTCGAGCGTCCAACCGGCCCACGCACCCCAAAAACCGGTGATCTGCTGGCGCGAGAGCCTGGTGTGAGGGATCGGAACTGGAGGGGTCACTGCTTGGTTGGCCATGAGGTCCCCATGTCAATGGAATCGCCGTCGCCTTGGCTTTCGAACAGCGCCGTCACCGCCGGCTTCATGATCTTTCCCATGGCGTTGCGCGGCAGCTCGTCGAGCACGAGCAGCCGGGACGGCAGTTTGTGCGCGGTGAGCAACTGCCTGGCCCAGCTGCGAAGCGACGCGAGATCGAGAGCACAGGAATCATCCGGCACGCCACTCTCTCGGTCCGCCACGCTTTCTTTCTGCCCGTTTTTTCGCTCGTCCTTCAGCACGACGGCCGCAGCCACGCGCTCGCCCCACTCGGAATCGGGTATGCCGACTACGGCGCACTCGGCGATCGCGGGGTGCTCTCGCAGCGCTTCCTCGATTTCGAGCGCGGATACCTTGTGGCCGCCGGTCTTGAGGATGTCGAGGTTGCTCCGGCCGAGAATGCGATAGACGCCGTTTTCGAGGATCGCAGTATCGCCCGTGCGAAACCAGCCATCGCGGAAAGCGGCACGCGTGGCTGCGGGCTGACCCCAGTATTCACCGAACACGCTGGGGCCGCGGACTTCGATCTCGCCCGGCATTGCCGGCCCGACCTGCCTGTCGTCTTCCCCGACCAGCTGGACTTCGACGCCGGGCAGAGGCGTGCCGACGCTGCCCGGCACGCGCAAGCCGTGCAACGGATTGGACAGCGCCATGCCAATCTCCGTCATCCCGTAACGCTCGAGCAGAGTGTGACCGCTGATTTCCTTCCAGCGTTTGAGCGTGCTCACCGGTAGCGCGGCCGAGCCCGATACCATCAGGCGCAAGCCCTCGCACGCTCGACTGAGCTCGGCACGGCGTTCGGGCGAGGCCCTCTCCCAGGCCGCCATGAGCTTTACGTACACCGTCGGCACCGCCATCAGCAGGGTGACATTGCCGCTGGCGATCGCGTCCCATACCGCAGTTGCGTCGAAGCGCGGCAGCATTTCACAGGTCGCACCCGACCACAACGCACAGCCCACAACGTTGATGATTCCATGCACGTGGTGCAACGGCAAACAGAGCACGATGCGATCCTCGGGCGACCACTCCCAGGCCTCGACCAGGCTCAGGATTTGCGCCGCTATATTGGCATGGGTGGTGACGACGCCTTTGGGACGGCTCGTGGTGCCGCTGGTGTAGAGGATCATGGCCCGTCGTCCGCTCGCGATGTCCGGCAGTCTTGCCGGTTCGGGGTCGCAGAGCGGGTCCGGCTCCGACCGGTCATAGGTGAAAGTCCGCAGGCCGCGCGCCGCTCCGACGGAGGCGAGCAGCGGAACCGCCTCGGCGTCGCCAACCAGTGCCGACGCCGCAGCGTCGTCGATCAAGTATTCCAGCTCGGGCTTGGCGGAATTCATCGGCAAGGGGACGGCCACGCCGCCGGCCCGCCAGATGCCCCACTGCACCGCAACCCAGGCAAACCCGGGCGTGAGCAGGAACGCCACGCGTTTTTCCTGGAGGTCGTCCTGGCCCGCCAGCAGAGCCTCTGCCCAGCGTGAAGACGCATCCAGCAAATCGCGGTAGCGGAAGACTCCCTGGGAATCGACGATCGCGGTGCGTCGGTCATGGCGCCCGGCGTGAGCCACTAGGGGAAGACAATTGGGTCGGCGGACCACAGGCAGGACTTTACGTCGTCTCGGTTGCGTTGTCCAATGCCCGCGCGAGGTTCGTCCGCAAGGGGGAGGGCGGAGTACACCCCGCCGATTGGCGGTTGACAAAAGAGAACAGCCCGCAAGCTGTTCAGCCTGCGGGCTGCCCGGTGGACTGTTTGGGATTGACTGAGGTGGTCACTCTCGTGGCCCCTCGCTCGTTCCGGTGCCGGCCACAGCTTGTGTCCGGCGGATCAGCCCATACTCACGGATTGTTTGCGAGAGAATGTTCCCGATTCCCCCGACCAAAGGTTCCTCGAGAACTCCGCTTAGAGCAACCGCCCTAAGACTCAGCCACCTCACCTGGTCTTGTACTTCTACTGTGACTATCAGAACTTGTCATCCGACCACCTCCTTTCCGGTGTAAGCGCAGATTACAAAAAACAACAGGCGCACGTCAAATGGGAACCATCGGGACGTGCCGCCGGAGGCAACCACGGTCCGCGCTCGGCAGCCAAGGGGCCGCGCGTACCGGAGAACGCCTCTTCCCGGGTACACTTATTTCGCGAATGCAAACCACCACCTTGGAGTTCTGCTGAAGATGCCGGGCGTAAGCGTGGCTTCTACCGTCCTCAACGAGGTCGACGACATCGATGCCCTGGTGGAGAGCCTGATGCGGCAGAGTCTTGCTCCTGCCGAAGTCATCGTGGTCGACGGGGGTTCGTCGGATGGAACATGGGAGCATCTGCAAGCGGCCCGCTCGAAATATCCGACGCTCGTTCCCATCCGCGACGAAAGCTGCAGCCTGAAAAGTTCGCCGGGCCCGATTGCGCGCGGGCGCAACCGCGGGATCCGGGCGGCTTCCTCGGAGGTGGTCGCCTGCGTCGACGCCGGCTGCATCTATCCCTCGGATTGGCTGGCCAAACTCACGGCGCCGATTCTCGGCGGCGATTCCGAGTATTCGGTTGGTGGATCCTACATCGATTGTGCCGAGGCCACGGTCTGGGACCTGGCCTCGGCCCCGTTCTTTGGCGTTAAGCTGAACCCGGACGCCTCCACCAAATCCTGCACCGCCCGCTCGATGGCGTTTCGCAAGGCGCTTTGGCAACGAGTGGGCGGATTCGACGAGACGGTTTTTCTTGGCGAAGACACGGTGTTCGATTCCGCGGCGCGCAAGCTGGTGACGCCGGCCTTTGTCGACGGGGCCAAGGCTGCTTACCGGCCGCGCCACGATTTCCGCTCGGCTGTCCGGCAAATGGCGAGCTACGCGGTTACGGATGGTGTTTTGGGCGGACGCTCGGCTCGCCTGTGGCGCAACCTGGCACGTTGTCTGGCCCAGATCCTCGCCGTGGCGGCTCTGCTCGTCTCGCCCATTCCGCTGTTGTCGGTGCTGGCACTGGAAATCTATTTTGCCTATCGACTGGATTGGGCTGATATTCGGAAAGCCTCGTTGCGAGCCTTGGGGGCGCGCCTGGTCTATTCCCTCACCGTCCCCTGGGTGGTGGCCTGGTATCAGAGCCTGGGCAGCCTGACCAAAAGGAACCGTCCCAACCGGCAGAATTTCAGGTGAGGATGGAGTCATCCAGCCGTTTCCGGTGGAAGTCGGCGACGGCTTGCAGGAAAGCGATCAGCAGCGGATGCGGGCTGTCTTCGCGCGAGGAGAGTTGTGGCTGGAACAGGGTGGCGATGAAGAACAGGTGGGCGGGCGATTCGATAGCCCGGCATTCTTCGAGGGAGCCTCGGGCCACCACCGGGAAGCCTGCTTCCATCGCCATCCATTCGAACTCGGGGTTCAGTTCGTAGTTGCAGAAGAATTCTTCCTCGATGATGTCGGTGTCGTAAAACGCCGCCAGATAGGAGCCGGGACGAAGGCGGATCTGGCCCACTCTCCCCGAGAGCTTGGGGGCGTTCGGATCGCGGTTGGGGACCGCGCAGGATACAGGATAGATGACGATGTTTTTGGCCTGCGGGTCCTGTTCGGCGGTGGTCGCGTCGGCGATGCCGAGCACATTGCGGGCGCACTCGATGAGCGTGTACTGAAAGCCCCCGCAAGTGGCGAGGAAGGGCCGGTCGTGGACGCGAGCAAACTCGATGCCTTTGAGCATGCCGTCAAAACTCTGATAGGGGCTGCCCGCCGAGGCGAACAGGCCATCGAAGGAATCAAGCGTGGCGGCAGCGTCCGGCGCAAGCAGCGAGGGGGTCGGAAGCCAAGCCGATTCGACCGGTAGTTGCAGCTTCCGAGCCGCGTGCTGCAACGAATCGTTGGTCGCGTGATGAGAACGGAATGCGGGATTGAAGTCCCCGAGAATTCCGATCCGGAGCGGTTCGGTCACAGGCGATATTTTAAATTAGCCGATCGCTCCTGGCGTTGCGCAGTTAGCTACCGGGCTTGCCGGGAGCATCCGCTTTTCCTAACCTGAGGGTGCAGAAAGGGCTGTTTCATGTTGAGAACACGATTCGAACCTGACATTGTTACCGAGTTCTTGCCGCCGGCGCGGACCGGCCGAACCCAGCGGGCGATTGTGCTCTGCGACGGGATGCCTTCGGTTCCGCGTAAGCAACCGCTGGCGGAATTTCTTGCCCGACAGGGTTATTGGGTGTTCTATCCCCGCTACCGGGGAGCCTGGGAGAGTGGCGGCACGTTTCTCGAAACCTCTCCGCACCTGGATGTCTTGCAGGTGATTGCCGGCTGGTCGAGGGAGTTTCGGGAACTGGCCTTTGGCCGACGATTCCGCCTGCGCGCGGACGAAGTGTTTGTGGTGGGAGGCAGTTTTGGCGGGGCGGCGGCGATTCTTTGCTCCCTCGACCCCCGGGTTGACAAGGCGGTCGCCAACTGTCCGGTCGTGGATTGGGCGATTCTGCCCGGGGAACAGAAGAAAGAGACCTCGAATCCGAATTATGCGGCTTACATTCGGGCGGCGTTTGGCCATGGCTATCGGCTCCCGGACAAAAATTGGAACAAGCTCTTCGGGCAGAAATTCTTTAACCCGATGTATCACGCCTCGGAAGTGACTGCCTCCAAGGTCCTGATGTTTCATGCCCAGGATGATCCGGTGATTCCGTATCGATCGGTGCAGAAATTTGCCCGGCTGACCGGGGTGCGCTTGAAGTTGTTGCGCAGGGGCGGGCATTTGAGCACGGACTGGATTGTGCGGAAGTATTGGAGGCAGATCAGGGGATTTTTTGAAAGCTAAGTCTTCGGAACATGGCGAAGGAATCGTCGAAATCCGTGCCCGCGATGCCGGCGAGCAGTGCGTCCGTTGCCAAAGGAATTGGAATTCCGCGCGCGAGCATTCAGCCGCGCCACTTCGGACGCCATAACACAGGGGAGGTCCAGCTCACAAGATTGCTCTGCCGCCAAAAACACAAGCCTCCAAGTGGAACAGGCTGACGGAGGTGGGGCGGGGGCCTTGGCTTGAGAAGCAAAGCGGCGCGGACTGCAGCGTCCGCGCCGCACGAGCTATTTTTTCAGTGACGATTGGTATCGCTTGTTGATTTCTTCCCAGTTGATGACGTTCCACCAGGCCTGCAGGTATTCGGGACGGCGGTTGTTGTATTTGAGATAGTAGGCGTGCTCCCATACATCGTTGCCGAAGATGGGATGCAGGCCTTGGGAGATGGGATTGTCCTGGTTGGGTGTGCTGAGGATCTTCACTTCGCCCTTGGCGTCTCCGGCGAGCCACACCCATCCGCTGCCGAACTGGCCGACGCCGGCGGCATTGAACTTTTCCTGGAAGGTCTTGAAGTCACCGAAAGTTTTCTTGATGACGTCGGCAATGGGGCCGGTGGGATCGCCTCCACCGTGCGGCTTCATGATGTTCCAGAACATGCTGTGGTTGACGTGACCTCCGCCGTTGTTGCGGACCGCACCGCGGATGTCTTCGGGGATCGCATTCAGGTCGCGGATCAGGTCCTCTGCGGTTTTCTTGTGCAACTCCGGATGCTTGTCGAGCGCGGCGTTGAGGTTCTTAACGTAGGCGGCATGATGCATGTCGTGATGCAGATGCATCGTCTTTTCGTCGATCGTGGGTTCGAGTGCCGTGTAATCGTAAGGCAGGGGGGGTAGTTCGTGCGCCATTTTTTTTGCTTCCTCCAGAACTTGTGCCATTTTTCTTTTCCTCCAAAGTGCTAAAGATGACGGGGTGCGGAGGAAAGATTCATGCGGGGCGGGTCCGGTTGTCCCGACGGCCCCATATATTTGTACCACCTTTATAATTCCTGGTTGATCGTTGTGCGGACCAACTCGGGGAGGATCTTTGAAGGTCTTGTTGCTGGAAAATATTAGCGGGGTGGCGGTTTCGCAGTTCGAGGAAGCAGGGTTCGAGGTCGAGTCCCTCAAGGGGGCGCTCGAGGAACGCGAACTGATGGAGAAAGTGCCCGGCACCTCGATTTTAGGCGTCCGGTCGAAGACACGTATTACGGCAGCGGTCCTTGATGCATCTCCGGAACTGGTCTCGGTGGGGGCATTCTGCATTGGCGTCGACAAAATTGACCGCGTGGCTTCAAGCGATCGGGGCATTGCGGTGTTCAATGACCCGCACTCGAACAGCCGGTCGGTGGCGGAACTGGCGATGGGGGAGACCATCCTGCTGATGCGGCGCACCTTCGAATCCAGTACGCAGTTGCATGCCGGAATCTGGAATAAGTCCTCGGCGGGATCGCATGAAGTCCGCGGGCTCACTTTGGGGATTGTCGGCTACGGCAAGATCGGGTCGCAGGTCTCGGACCTGGCCGAGGCCATGGGTATGCGCGTGGTGTTTCATGATGTGGCGCATGTTCTGGCTCGCGGCAACGCGCGTCCGGTCAGTTTTCACGAGCTGCTCGAAACCTCCGATGTCATCACGTTGCATGTGGACGGCAAGACGCAGAACCAGGGTTTGTTCGGGGAAGACCAGTTCCGCGCCATGAAGGATGGCGCTTGCCTGATCAATTTGAGCCGCGGGTTTGTGGTGGATCACAAAGCCTTGGCGTGCCATTTGCAAAGCGGAAAGCTGGCGGGTGCAGCGGTGGATGTGTTTCCCCTTGAGCCGGAGACGGGGGGGACGTTTTCCAGCCCGCTGAGGGGTCTGCCGAATGTGATTTTGACTCCGCATGTGGGCGGCAGCACCGAGGAAGCGCAGCAGAATATCGGGCAGTTTGTCTCGGCTCGGATGATCGATTACTTCAAGAGCGGCAATTCGCTGCTCAGTGTGAACTTGCCGCTCTGTCATCTGGATTACGAAGCCGGATCGCACCGGCTGATGCATATCCATCACAATGTGCCCGGAATCTTGCGGGCGATCAACGACATTCTGGCCGACCAGGGAATCAATATCGAGCGGCAGGTGCTCGATACTCGCGGCGCGCTCGGTTATGCGATCTACGACATCAATCGGGATTGCGACGAGGCGCTTCTCGGGAAACTGCGGGCCGTTCCGCATACCATTCGGGTCCGGGTGCCGGGAGAGTGCGGCCTGAGTGCAGGCGGTTGAACCAGCCGGTTGCGGTATGAATTTGCGCCTGATTGCGGAGTCTCTGGTGTTGCTCGGGAGGGGTCCGCGAATGCTTCTTTGCCGTGCCTGGCGCAAGGGGGATGCGGATCGAGTGCGCAAAGGCTTGCGCCTCCGGGTCGCACTTTCGAGTTTGACTCTTCCGCGCCTCACCGGTAGTCTTTCGGGACGATAAGGTGCGACTGGCCGCCGATCAGCCTGCAAGCGTTTTTTCCTGAAACTGATCATAAGTAAGAGGGATATTTATGAAATCTGATATTAAGCGCGCTCGCGCCGTCGCGGTGGGTCTTGTTCTGCTTGCTTTCGGCGGAGTCGTCGTTGGACGGGCGCAGGTACCGGTAACGACGTGGCATTACGACAATGCGCGCTCGGGCACGAATCCGAACGAAACGATTCTCACCCCGCAAAATGTGAATAGCAAGCAGTTCGGACCGATTTTCACGCAGCCGGTCGATGGGGCGGTGATCGGGCAGGCGCTGTATCTGCCCGGGGTCACGATTCCAGGAGCGGGGGTGCATAACGTGGTGTACGTGGCGACCATGAATGACAGCGTGTACGCGTTTGACGCCGACAGCGCCACCGGCCGTAACGCCAGTCCGTTGTGGCAGACAAGTTTCCTGGTCAATGGAGCGACTCCGGTTCCCATCAAGATGCAGGGATGCGGAGGCACCACATTCTGGAAGGAAGTGGGAATCGTTTCGACACCGGTGATCGATGCCACGGCGGGGACGATTTTTGTGGTGGCGAAGACCTATGAGAATTCGGGGTTTGTGCACCGCCTGCACGCGCTGAGTGTGGCGACGGGATTGGAACAGCCGGGAAGCCCGGTGGTGATCTCGGCGAGTTACCAGTACGGAAGCAACAATTACGTATTCGTGGATGCCTCGGAGGTCAACCGTCCGGCCCTGTTGCTGGACAACGGTTATCTCTACATTGCCTTCGGATCCAACGGGTGCCGCAGCGGCAAGGAGGAGGGATGGGTTGTCTCCTACGACGAGTCGACGCTGCAGCCGGCGGGCGTGTTTGACGACGAACCCGGGGAATCGGCAGCGGCAGTGTGGATGAGAGGCGGAGGATTGTCCGCCGACAGCCTGGGCAACGTCTACGGAGCGACGGCGGATGGACCTTTCGCGGCCGGGACCAATTTTGGACAGTCGGTGTTCAAGCTGTCGCAGGTAGGCAATACGCTCGAACTTGCGGACTGGTTTACGCCGTACAACGAGCTGGACCTGGACGAGCACGATCTGGATATGAGCGAACCGGCGTTGATTCTTCCCGAGCAGACAGGAAAGTATCCCGATGAATTGGCCATCGTCGGAAAAGAGGGCACGGTCTACCTACTGAACCGCGACAACATGGGACACTTTTGCGGTTCGTGCACGAAAGGGGACACGCAGATTATACAGGAGTTGCAAGGGTTCGCCCCGGAGGGGGGCGCGCTCGCTTACTGGAACAACACCATCTATACTTCTGCCACCGGACAGCCGATTGCGGCCCTTGCGCTCACCAGCGGGCTGCTGGCGACCACGCCGTTCGCGCAATCGAAGAGCGTGGACTCCGGACATTCTCCGGTCATCTCGGCGAATGGAAACACCTCAGGCATCCTCTGGCAGATCACCGGTGGTTCTCTGGCGGCCTTTAACGCGACGAACTTGGTGAGACTCTATAAAGACAAACTTCCTTCGGCGCCTCACTTTGCCAATGTGATGGTGGCAAATGGCAAGGTGTATATCGGCACCAACGGCAGCCTGGTGGCGTACGGGTTGCTCTAGGGTCGTGCCCTTCGCCTGCTAGGGCGTGACGGCTCGCTTGAGACGATCGTGGATGGCTTCCCACGCCGGGGTGCGGGGCGGCAGATCGACCACAATCCAGCGGTACTGCCCGGCGTCGGCCTGGTGCAGAACGTCGTAGAGCGCCGCGGCGTAACTCTCGGGCGAGGCCGGCATCTGGTAAATGGCGACATCGCTGCGCTTCGGCGCATGACCGTGCTGCAGGTAAAGTCCCCGCCCCTGGCTCGGCTCGGGCAGATTCCCATCGTGGGCCGAATATAACGGCGTGCGCGGGCTGTAATGGCGCGGATGCTGGCCGGGAGCGGGATGGGCTCCCTCGACCGGATCGGCGGCGACGGCTATGGGGCCGATCACGGATTCTATTTCGCGGCGTGCGATTCCTCCGGGGCGAAGCAGTTGGGGATGCGATCCGGCGAGAGAAACTACGGTGGACTCAATGCCGATCGAGCAGGGGCCGCCGTCGAGGATGAAGTCCAGCTCAGAACCGAGGCTGCGGCGGACGTGGTCGGCGGTGGTCGGAGACAGTTCCGTGAAACGGTTGGCGCTCGGGGCCGCGAGCGGAACGCCGGCGGCTTCGATGAGCGCTAGCGCCACCTGATGCGCCGGCACGCGCACACCCACGGTGGCCAGGCCGGCGGTGACGATGGCGGGAATGGCAGATTGCTTTTCTAATACCAGAGTCAAGGCGCCCGGCCAGAATTTCTCGGCGAGGCGGGTGGCGGATTCGGGCCAGTTCCTGACCAGTGACTTGGCCATTTCAGTCGACGCCACGTGGACGATGAGTGGGCTGGTGGCGGGGCGGCGCTTGACGGCGTAGATGCGGGCCACGGCCGAGTCGTCGAGCGCATTGGCCCCGAGCCCGTAGACGGTTTCCGTGGGAAAGGCGACCAGGCGACCAGCCCGAAGCAGATCGCCGGCATGAGCGATGGAGACCGGATCGGCGATTGCGGGCATAGCCGATTGTAGAACGCGGGTGGAATCCTTCGCCCTGGCCGGCTGGCCCGTCATTTCTTGTCCTTATTGCATTGTCGTTTTCCCCCAGTCGAGTTTCTCTCGCCCCGCGGAGGCCCAAATGATAGACCCCCGGAAAATGCGCCGGTACGCCCTTGGCCAGCAAGGGTTGATCCCGCCGGGCTGGCGGGCGGCCTGTTCGAGCGTGATGGACGAGGGCGAGGACGGGCAGAACGGCGCAAAGGCCGGTGCTGGCGCAAGACGTGGTTGGCGTTAGTGGCGCGATGGACAGTACGATGAGCCGGTCCCGGTCCGTAGCTGAGCCGGCCGCGCGCGCTGAAACCGAATATCAGTCGGAATGGAATTTCCCCGCGCCCCCCGGTCCTCAAAAACTCCCGCCAGGCGCGCGGCCTGGCGGTGGAATGGCTCGACCCGCGTGGCTGGCCGCCATCCAGACGCCCAGTCGGTAGGCGAGCAAAATGCTCAGGACGACGCCAAATTCGAGGGGTTTTCGCCGATCGGCTTTTACCAGCCAAAGATAGTGCACGACTCCCAGGATGCCCGTGAGATAGATAAGGCGGTGCAGACGCTGCCACCTCCGGCCGCCGAGGCGGCGGATTGACCCGGCGGTCGAGGTCAGCGCCAAGGGAATCAAGAGGAGGAAAGCAGAAAATCCGACGGTGATGAAGGGGCGCTTGGCGATGTCATGGAACATCTCGTGCAGGTCGAAAAACTTGTCGAGCCAGACGTAAGTCACAAAGTGCAGCGTGGCGTAGACAAAGGCGAACAATCCAATCATGCGGCGAAGGCCGATCAGCCAGTATTGGCGACTGATGCGCCGCAGAGGCGTGATCGCCAAGGTCAGGAGAACGAAGATCAGCGTCCAGTCGCCGGTGGAGTGGGTGATGAACTCGATGGGATTGGCACCCAGACCGCCAAGCAAGGCCTTCCAGCCGAGGCGCCCGAGTGGGACGAGCGCGGCGAAGAAGACGGCGAGTTTTAAAAGCCGAAGTCGCATTCGCCATCGGTGACAGACAGCACGGAAGCGGCGCCGGACGGGGCTCCAGCCGACCGGTTCCGGAATGGCCCGTCCCGTTTCTAGAAGTTCTTTTCCAGATCCATACCCGAATAGAGGCTGGACACCTGGTCGTAACCGTTGAACATCAGCGTCGGGCGCTTCAGGAATTCACCCAGGCGGCGCTCTCGGGCTTGGCTCCATCGCGGATGGTCGACGTTCGGATTTACGTTGGAATAGAAGCCGTACTCGCGGGGAGAAGCCCGTTGCCACGTATTCAGCGGTTGGTCGCCGGTGAAGCGGATACGCACGATCGACTTGGCGCTTTTGAAGCCATACTTCCAGGGAATCACCACGCGCAAGGGGGCGCCGTTTTGATTCGGCAACTCCTCGCCGTACAGGCCGAAACAGAGCAGGGCGAGGGGGTGCATGGCCTCGTCCATGCGCAAACCCTCCACATAAGGCCACGGCAAGACCCCAGTCCGCTCGCCGGGCATCTGCTGCAGATCGTAGAGAGTCGTGAACTCGACGAACTTGGCCTTGGGCAGAGGGTCGGCGCGTTTGATCAGCTCGCTCAGGGAAAAGCCGATCCAGGGCACGACGATCGACCAACCCTCGACACAGCGATGACGGTAGATCCGCTCCTCTGCAGAAGCCATTTTCGTGATCGTGTCGACGTCGAGCTCTTGTTTTTTCTTAACGTCGCCATCGATGGTGACCCTCCAGGGGCGGGGTTTGAAATTCCTTGCCAGATCGGCGGGGCCGTCCTTGTCGGTAGAGAACTCGTAGAAATTGTTGTAGGTGGTGACATCTTTATAGGGCGTCTCTTTTTCCGTGGTGCTGAACGGGCTCTTCTGCAACCCGCTGATTTTTGCGTTGGCAGAGGCGGTCATCGCGGGCTCGCCGAGATTGCGAACGGCGGCCCCGGCGAGAGCGGCGGCCCCGGCAGCGGCGGCTCCGGCGAGGAGGCGGCGCCGACTCAGATAGGTCGCCTGGGGAGTGATTTCAGACGATGGTATGGCGGACGGCTTTCCGATCAGCATCCTGGCTTGCCCCCGATTCTTCGCCGGCGGTTGTTCTCCAATGGATGTACGCGCAGCGACCGGGCCTGGATGGACCCGACCGCGAACGCCCTGAGTGTTCGATTATAGGACGCGCGGGCAGGCAAAACGTTCCAGGCGTTTGCCCCCGGTCGGGAAAATCCGATTGGTTACGTCAAAGCGGTCTCGGCGGCGAAACGGTTTTGGGAACCATGGTTCTCCGCCTTCCAACCCCAGACGCTCTGGGGTTTTTCGGCCGGCGGTGCATCCGCCGGTTAGTTCCTGGCGGTCACGCGGTCTTCAATTTTCTCGTATTCGGTCTTCGCCAGGATGTGTCGCGTGAGCAGTTCGCCGGGCTTGCGGTAGGGTCGGCCGGCAATGATCCGGTCGGCCTCGGCCGCGCTCAGGTCAGGAAGGCTCTGGAGTTGCTCGCGGCTGGCGGTGTTCAAATCGAGTGGCCGGTTGCGGTTCCAGCCTTCGCGAACGCCTTCGGCCATGGCTTGAACATCACTCTTCGCTGTGGCAGTCGCTTCCGCGGTTTTCTCCCGTACCTGTTCCGGGCTCGGTTGGCTTTGGGTACAGGCTGCCAGGCCCGCGAGCAGCAAAACGGCCAGCCCGTGCCGGTGTCTGAAGTTCATCTGTTTTCGTTCCCTTTTTTCCAGGCTCTTCGATGATGGATTGCTCGGTTGGGTTGCCAACCTATTTTTGTCGGCAACCCATTCAGTGGAGGAGGACCGAAGCGAGGGAGTGAGTGAGCAGGGGGCCATTGTCTTCGAGCACCGAAACCTCGGCCTGGGCCCGGGCACCGCCTCTGCGAACCTCCGGGTTCGGCAGAATAAACGTAATTAACGTGCGGTTGGAGGTGCAGCCGGTAAATTGGCGCTGTTCGATCGCTGTGCCTGCATCGGGAGTGCTGAAACGCAGCACGACCTCCACCGATCCGACCAGGTTCTGGCAGTGCAGCGGAATGACCACCTCCATTTCTCCGTCGGCCGCGCGCTTGGCCGTGGGCAAGCCGGCGTATACGACCACCGGCGGGTTGCCGCCAGGGGAGGCAAAGCGATCCGGCCAAAGACGGTCATACTCCTTGCCGGCGGCGACGGAGAGTTTCTGCCATCCCTGCTCGCGCTCGGCCCAGCGGGGATGAGAGGGATCGAAAATGTTACCCTCCGACTGCCCGGGCTGGGCCGCGATCAGGTGGTGCAGTGCGGGTACGAATTCGGGAGCAAATCCGGAACGTGTCATCAACCTGAGACCTTCGGCGTCGGCTTCCAGCTCCATCGCCTGGCAGAATTGGGCAAGTTGGTTCGAGGCGCCTCGGGAGTCGACCCAGGAGCCGGAGAACGCACCTGCGTCCCCCAGCATGATTTGGGAGGTTCCGGCTTGTTCGAGCGACTTCTGGAACAGATATCTCCGGGCCCAATCCCGGCGAATAACATGCGAGATTTCATGGGAGAGGGCGGCCGCCCACAGTCCGGCGCTCGATTCCCCACGGGATCCGAGAATCCGGGCGAGCGCCTGGTCGACAAAAATTGTCCCGTCCGGAGCGGAGAACACATTTCCCGCATCCTTGGCGATGCGCAGGTCCCAGGAAAATCTCGCGCGCTCCGCCGGGAGCTGCTCGAGCAGGGTCTCCATGACTTGCTTGCCAATCGCATAGGGACCGGTCGCGGGCTCGGTGTAAGGAAGGAGCAAGGACCGAATCCGCGCGGCGAACCTAGCGTCCGCGGTGAAAGAGCGCGGGACCGCTTCGGGAGGGAAAGGCTGCTGCGCCGGCGCGAGACTTCCCCCGGTTGCGCACAACAGTGCGCTCAAAAGCAAACGCCCGGCCTGGCCGCTCATGCCCGACATGCGCCCATCCTCAGCCCGGTGCCAGCCTGCCCGCCGTCGGCCGGCGCGGGGCGCAGACTCGCGTCCCATCACCCTGCCTCGGCCTGCAAGCGAACTATAGCACGCTCTTTCTGGCAGGTCGGTGACGCATAAACAACGACTCAGCGAGTAAAATAACCGGGAGTCCTTATGAACAATTCCTCCATGTCCCGCCCGCTCTATGAAGTGGATCCGGAAATTGCAAGCGCCATCGATAACGAAGCTCGCCGCCAGCATGAAGGCCTGGAGCTGATCGCGTCCGAAAACTTTGTCAGCGAGGCGGTACTCGAAGCCGCCGGTTCGGTGTTCACCAATAAGTATGCGGAAGGCTACCCGGGCAAGCGCTACTACGGAGGATGCGAGTTCACCGATGTGGTCGAAAACCTGGCGCGGGAGCGGGCCAAGAAGCTTTTCGGCGCCGCCAATGCCAACGTGCAGCCGCACTCGGGCTCGCAAGCCAACCAGGCCGCCTACGCGGCGGTGTTGCAGCCCGGCGATACCATTCTCGGCCTGAACCTGGCGCACGGCGGCCATCTCACGCACGGACATCACCTGAATTTTTCAGGCAAGACCTACAAGGTGATCCCCTACGGCGTGACCAGGGAAAACGAAACCATCGACTACGACGAGCTAGAAAAAATCGCCGTTGCCGAGCATCCGAAGCTGATCATCGGCGGCGGTAGCGCCTATTCGCGGATCATCGATTTCGTTCGCATGCGCAAGATTGCCGACCAGGTGGGCGCACTCTACCTGGTCGATATGGCGCACTTTTCCGGGCTGGTCGCCGGGGGAGCCCACCCCTCGCCCGTACCGCACGCGCACATTGTGACCTCAACCACGCACAAGACGCTGCGCGGGCCGCGGTCGGGCATGATTCTAAGCCAGCAGGAGTTTGCCGCCGCGGTCGACAAAGTCGTCTTTCCCGGAATGCAGGGAGGGCCGCTGGTGCACATCATTGCCGCCAAGGCGGTGTGCTTTCTGGAAGCGTCGCAACCCGCCTTCCGCGACTACGCTCACCAGATCGTGGCCAATGCCAAGGTCTTGGCCGAGACGCTGGCAGCCGATGGCTATCGTGTTGTCTCCGGCGGGACCGACACTCACCTGATGCTGGTCGACGTGTTCGCCAAGGGAATGCTGGGCAGCGAAGCCGAAAAAGCTCTCGGCGAGGCGGGCATCACGGTCAACAAGAATGCCATTCCGTTCGACACCAATCCGCCGCTGAAGCCGAGCGGCATTCGCATTGGAACTCCGGCGGTGACCACGCGCGGCATGAAAGAAGGCGAGATGCGGCAGATCGCGCACTGGATCTCGGAGGCGCTTGATCATCGCACCGACGCCGCCCGGCTGGTGAACATCCGCCAGCAGGTGCTGGGACTGGCCGAGGAGTTTCCGCTGTACAGCGAACGGCGAGCCAGAGCGCAAGCCGAAGCACGAGCCTGACATTTCCGAACCCGGCGAATTCCCTGGGTTCCTCGTGTCCCGTGTGTTTAAATTCCACTCGTGAAAGTTGCCATCGATATCCGTCGCATGACGGAATTCGGGGTGGGGACTTATATCCGCAACGTGGTCCGGACGCTGGCGCGACTGGATCGTGACGGCAAGTATTTCCTCATCGGATCGTCCGATAAGGTCACCGATTGTGGTCCCCTCCCGCCAAACTTCCACGCTGTTCCGCTGGCACGCAGCGACGATACGCTGAAAGGCAATCTCGATTTCCGGGCGATCGTGCGCCGCCTGCAGTGCGACGTGGTGCACATTCCGCACCTTTACTGGATCCCGCGCGGACTCAGTTGTCCCTACGTTCTCACGGTGCACGATCTGCTCGAACACATGTATGGATCGCGCAATGCCTCCAGCCTGCGCCGCAGCTTGCACTTTTATCTGACGCGGCGGGTGTTGCACAAAGCGGCGCGCGTGATCGCCGTGTCGCAATTCACCCGGAACGAGATCGAAAAGCTGCTGGCCATCCCCGACGCGCGCATCGAGATCGTGTACAACGCGATTGACGAACGTTTTCTTCACGGCCATGCCACCGATACCGATCGCGAATTGATTGCCCAGCGCTACCAGGTGAATTATCCCTTCATTCTTTATGCGGGTGCGATCCGGCCGCACAAAAACGTGGTGCGCATCATCGAAGCGTTTTCGGCGCTGAAGAACGAGTTGCAGAAGGAGCAACAGTTCCCGGACCTGAAGCTCATCATTATTGGAGACGATTTATCCAGCCACCCCCGGTTGCGGCGCACGGTGGTGCGCGGCGGCGTGCAGAACGACGTGCGTTTCCTGGGGTTTGTACCCATCGAAGTGCTGCGCATTTTTTATGATGTAGCGAAGATCTTTGTCTTCCCCTCGCTCTATGAGGGATTTGGCCTGCCGCCACTGGAAGCGATGGCACACGGCACCCCGGTGGTCACCTCGAACACTTCCAGCCTGCCGGAAGTGGCGGGGAACGCGGCTCTGCTGGTGAATCCGGAAAACGTGTTTGAAATCGAGCGCGGCATGCAACGTGCACTGCTCGATCCGGTGTTGCGGGCCCAACTGAAGCAGCGCGGCTACGAGCAGGCGCAGAAGTTCTCCTGGACGGCTTCGGTGTCGCGAATTCTTGAGATCTACCGCGAGGTTGCGGGGAGCCGAACCTCGCGCGGAGCGGCCGCCGACTGAGGCGTTTCTCCTCCCGTATAATGAACACTTTCGCGATGAATTCCGGCGCTCTGCCTGATCCCAACCCGCTGACGATGGAAAGCAGAGAGAGCGTGTTTTCAGCCCAACCGAGGACGCTTGCTCCCCCGCCGCGGCTCGGCTCGTGATCAACCTCGGGGCCCTCATCCTGCTGGTTTTGCTCGCCGGAGCCATGGTCTATTCTCTGCTCGCCCTCCGGGCGGCGTTTCTCTATCTCGCGGTCCGGCCACCGGCGGCCACCAGCTCGGAGCCCATCAGCATCCTCAAGCCCCTGGCGGGAGCGGACCTCGACCTCGAAAGCAACCTGCGAACATTTTTCGAGCAGCAATATCCGGCCTTTGAATTGCTTTTTGCGGTGCGCGAGCGCTCCGACCCGGCGGTGGCAGTGGTCGAGAAGTTGCTCCACGATTATCCACAGATTCCGGCGCAGCTTTTCGTGACCGGCGAACCGCCCTACCCGAACGCCAAGGCCTTCAGTCTGGATCGCATGTTGCAGGCCGCGGCGCACGACCTGGTGGTCATGAGCGATAGCGACACGCGCGTGACTCCGAGCCTGTTGCACACGATCTCGGCGGAATTCGCTGATCCGACTCTGGCGGTGTCGACCTGTCCGTATCGCGCCGTGCCGGGAGATAGTCTATGGTCCCGCCTCGACGCCACCGGCATGAACACCGATTTCATCGCCGGCATTCTGGTGGCGCGGATGCTCGAAGGCATGAAATTTGCTGTCGGGCCGACCATCGCTGCCCGGCGTTCGGCGGTCGAATCCATTGGCGGTTTTGCCGGCCTGAAAGACTATCTGGCGGAGGATTTCGTGCTCGGCAAGTTCGCCTCCGAGGCTGGCTACGGGGTGGCGCTCTCCTCGCATGTGATCGAGCACCACATCGGCGATTGCACCTTGGCTGAAAATATCGCGCACCGGCTGCGCTGGGCGCGCAGCACACGCCGTTCCCGTCGGACCGGCTATGTCGGACAGCTCTTTGCCATGCCATTTCCGCTGGCGCTACTGGCCTGCACCATTGTTCCTCGCCTTTGGCCGGTTGCGCTGCTGACGGTCGGGCTCCGCGGGGTCGCCGCCTATCTGGTCTCGACGCGCGTGTTGCGGGCCCGGATCAACTGGTTTCTCCTGCCGGTCGAGGATGTTCTCGGTTTCGTTTTCTGGATTGCCGGGTTCTTCGGCGATACCGTCATTTGGCGCGGTCGCAAGTATCGGCTGCACGGCGATGGGCGATTCGAGTTGCTCGCGCGCTGAGTGCCCCGGCCGCCCGCGACGCGACCATATCAGCCGGGCGTAGTGGCCCGCACCAGCTTCCCATCCTTCAGAACAAAGCACTCTCCGCGCCAGTGGATGCGGTTGCCCATGAAACTGGCTGCCCAGAACAGCGGCGCCATCAAGTCTCGCGCCACCAGCAAGAAGGTGTCGCGGACCGTCAGGCGCTGGTGAAGCACTCTGACCGCGGCCACCGATCCAATCGCCAGTCGCGCCGCAAACGTCAGCGCGAACAGGGCTGAGGCCCAGGCGGCTCCGCGCGCCGCCCCTAGCGTCAGCAAGGACCAGGGCAGCCCAAAGGTAAACAAGAGTCCGGCATATCCCCAGCGACGGGCATCCCGCACGGTTCGCGACCAGCGCAGCTGGTGTCGAACAAATTCGCGCCACGTATAGGCGGGAAGAAATGTGGTGACCACGGCAGCACTGAGCTCGACTCGTTTTCCCGTGGCGGCAATGCGCCGTCCCAGTTCGTAGTCATCGGCCAGATAATCGAGCAGCGCGTCGAAGCCGCCGATGGCTTCCAGATCCGGGCGGCGGAACGCCAGGGTTGAACCGAGTCCGAAATGCAGTCCCTTTTCGAGAAACCGGGCACTGAGCACGCCGGGCACGAAGTCGGTGCTGATGCCTACGGCTTCCAGGCGTGAGCCTAAGGTTGAACCCGCAACCGCACGGTAAAGACAGGTGACCAGTCCCACGGATCGGTCAGCGAGCGGCGCAACCACCCGGTGCAAGTAGTCGCGCGGAACGCGAATGTCGCTGTCGTTGACCAGCAGAACCGGGTACCGTGCGACGGCCATCATCTGCGCCAGGTTACTGATCTTGGTATTTGTCCCCAGAACCCGATCGCTCGAGATCAAGTCGATGGGGCGTTCGGGATATTTTGCCTGCAGCCGGCGCACCACTTCGATGGCGGGATCGCGAGGATCGCTGACCCCAAAGATCAACTGAAATTCCGGATAGTCCAGTTCGCAATGACTGCAAAAACTCTCCCAGAGCTCGGGATCGACACCCTTGAGGGGCTTGAGAATCGAAACCGGAGGCCACTGGCTTGCGGGTGGCGGAGTGCTTTTGCTTGCCTGGCGCCTCTCGCGCAGAAAAGCGGCCAGCCCGAACGCGGACAGAGTGTAGAAAAACAGGCTGCCGACGGTCCCCATGGCGGCCACGGCTTCGAGCACTGCCCTCGTGGTTTGAGGCATCAATCGCGATTACTCGGTACCAAGATTACTCGGTACCATGTTATTCGTAGCGCAACGACTCGATCGGATCGAGGTTCGCCGCTTTCCACGCCGGGTAAATGCCGAAGATCAGCCCCTCGGCGGCGGCGGCAAAAAATCCAAAGCCGGCCCAGAACACCGACATGGTCGCCGGGAGCGAGTCCCACACCATGCGTATGCCATAGGTGAGGATGGCGCCCACCAACACGCCCATGACCCCGCCGATGGCCGTCAGCGTGATCGCCTCGAGCGTAAATTGCCACAGGATGTCGGCCTTGCGAGCGCCGATGGCTTTGCGGACGCCGATTTCCCGGGTTCGCTCCGTGACCGACACGAGCATGATGTTCATCACGCCCACACCGCCCACGATCAAGGCGACGCTCGAAACGGCAAACATAAAAATGAACACCGCTCCCGTGATCTGGCTCCAGACATCGGACAGCGAATCCTGGGTGAAGACGGAGAAATTATCCGGCTTGTCCGGGGGCACGCGCCGGCGGCGACGCAGGAGTTCGCGCATTTCGTCTTCGGCTTTGGGCATGTCCGCGTGCGAAGTCGCTTTGACGCTGATGAAGTGCTGCTTCAGTTCGGGGTGAAGTTTGCGCAGCGTGGCCAACGGGAAATAGACCTTATTATCGTCGGGATTCTTGCCTCCGCCGAACGCACTCTTGACCTTTTCGATCTCCCCGATCACCTCGAATAACTGTCCTTCGATGTTGATTTCCTTGCCCACCGGGTCCGCGCTGCCAAAAAGCTCGTCCGAGGTGTCGGCTCCGACGACGATAACGTCGGCCCGCCGCTCGTCATCGACCTCGCTGAACCAGCGTCCGGACTTCATGTTCAGATCAAAAACGTCCTTTGCCGATGCGGTGTCGCCTTCGAGGATTGTCTGCTTTGCCTTGCGGTCGCCATACTTGACCACGTAGGTGCCACTGCCGAACTGCGGTTCGACGTAGCGGACGCCCGCCGAGACCGCCTTCACATGCGGCAGATCCTTCATGGCCTCTGCATCTTCGAAGGTGAGTTCCTTGCGGGTCCGCAATTCTTCGGTGGGTCGCCCGAAGGTGATCGGCAGATGGAAGGCAAAAATGATATTCGATCCCATGCTGCTGATCATGCTGTTGACGTTGTCATTGAGCCCGCGCACGATCGACGAAATTCCAATGACGACGGCCACGCCAATGACAATACCCAGCACGGTCAGCCCGGAGCGAAGCTTATTGGTGCGTATGGTGGAAAGCGCCATCGCGATGATTTCGCCAAATTCACTTCTGCCCAACATTTGCTCCCAACCCTTCGAGTTTCGAAAACGCCAGCGGCACCCATCCCCTCCCGCGGGTGACGACCATGTTCCCCGGGGTGGTTCGGCGCCATGGTTTCAGGTTTCAAAGCGCAAGGCTGCGATGGGATCGAGCATCGCGGCCCGGCGAGCCGGATAGACGCCAAAGAAAATGCCCACGCTGGCAGAAACCAACAGCCCTGCCAGCACCGCCCAGAGCTTGATGACCGAGGGCATACCGACTGCGAGCGTCACGCCCTTGGCCACGCCGATTCCGAGCAGAACGCCAATGATGCCCCCCACCATCGCCAGGATTACCGCTTCGATGAGAAATTGCAGCAGCACATCGCCGCGCTTTGCGCCCATGGCCTTGCGGATCCCCACTTCCCGGGTGCGCTCGGTCACCGAGACCAGCATGATATTCATGATGACGATGCCACCCACCACCATGGAAATCGCCGCGATCCCGATCATCGCCACAAAAAACGTCCCCGTGAGGTTGGCCCAGATGCTCAGCAGGCTGCTGTTGTTCTCCATGTCAAACGAGTCCGCCCCGCTGGCGGGATCGTGCCGCCGGGCGCGCAGGATCACGCGCGCCTCGTCCATGGCGGATTCCAGGACCGGCCCCGTGCCCACCGCCTTGGCCGAAACGCGCAGGTTGGTGTCGTGACTGCCATACTGTTTCATCCAGGATGTGATGGGCATCAGTACATAGTTGTCGAGGCTCTGTCCCAGGGTGCTGCCCTTCTTTTTTCCGACGCCGATAATGCGGTAGATCCAGCCGTCGACACGAATCTCCTTGCCGATTGGATCGACGCCCGGCATCAGGTTGTCGACAATGTCGGTGCCAACGATGGCGACAGGGGCATTATTTTCCACATCGGACTCGCCCAGCATGCGTCCGGAATCGATGTCGATGTCCTGGGTGACGGCTACCGACGGAGTCATTCCCTGCACCATGGTGTCGGTGAGGGCCTGCTCTCCATATTTCACGTGGCCACTGTTGTTGCGCGCATAGGCTCCGACGTAGGCGCACAGCTTGCAGCCTTCCCGCACCGCCCGGTAGTCATCGAGGGTCAGGTCTTTGCGTTTTTGGGCTTCGATGAAGTGGTCAATGTTTGTGACCGCGGGAGAAACCTTGAACATGATGAATACATCCGCCCCCAGATTGAAAATCTTTTCCGCGACGTAGGAATTGATGCCGTTGACAAATGTGACCACGGCAATCACGGCGGCGACTCCGATAACCACTCCGAGCAGGGTGAGCGCGGAGCGCAGCTTGTTCGCCCACAACGACAGAAACGCAATCTTCATCGCCTCGGAAATGTGCATAAGATCCGATCGCAGGCGTTTTCTCGCAGGATTCACCACGGACCCGCCCGAGCGCCCAAAAGGCCGTGATTGGCTATCAGTCTAACAGCCCGGTGTGGGTCTGCCGCGCCCCGAACCTCACCCCTGACATATAATCACTTTGTTGGCAGCCGGACCGGACGGTCGCTGTCTAAGACAGAGGAAAGTCCGAACTCCGCAGAGCAGTGTGCCGGATAACGTCCGGGAGGATCCCCGCGCTTTTACCGGCGGGGTCGTTCGACGGAAAGTGCCACAGAAAACATACCGCCGCGGGCCGGAAGGCGTGCGGTAAGGGTGAAAAGGTGCGGTAAGAGCGCACCGCCGTCGCAGTAATGCGGCGGGCAGGGCAAACCCCACACGGAGCAAGACCAAATAGGGAGGAAGTTCCTGAGAGGCTTCGGCTTCCCGGGGCCGCGTGCCGGCTCGGTGCGCCACAACCTCCGGGTAGGTCGCTTGAGCCATGCAGCAATGCATGGCCCAGAGGAATGACCGTCCCGCCGCAAGGCGGACAGAATTCGGCTTACAGGTCCGGCTGCCACAATCCTTCCGTTTCAACTGCGTGCATAACCCAAAATTCGATTGTGACGCCGGTGTGGCGCACTGCAATCATTCGGCATGAAAATGATGGTCGTCTGACGCTGTGCCTCAGTCCAAGAAACTGCGATTTTTCGAAACACAAAAAGCGAAATTCGGAGCAAAAACTTCCGAGTCGCCGACTGCGCGTCCAATTAACCTTGCGGTTCGGTGACGTGCCAGTCTGCCCGACCCGTTTGTGTTTTCGGAAGGCCGGGCGCGATTCAAACGCGGTAGCGAATAGAGTACAATTTTGCGCCAGTTCTCCCGGAGAGAAAACCATGCGCCGGTATCACCACATCGGGATTCCCACTACCGAATCGAAGCCTGGGGAGACCCACTTGAAACATCTGAAGCTTTTTGTCGTCAGTCACCAGAAAAGCGAATTCGGCGTGGAATGGATGCGCTTCGAGGCGGACGCGGCAGTTCCCGATCTTGTCCGGCGAGTGCCGCACGTCGCGTTTGAAGTGACCGACCTCTCCTCCGAGCTTGCTGGCCGCGAAATCCTGATTCCTCCGAACAGCCCATCCGACGGTGTCTGCGTCGCATTCATCGTCGAAAACGGCGCGCCCATCGAACTGCTCGAATTTACCGATCCCAAACACGCAGCCCGTTTATCGAACCAAATGGATGAGTAACGGGCTAACCGAAGAGTCATCGGAACGGATTGTCAGGGTTGGCGAAAAGGTGTAGCAGTCGCAGTCGCGAGATCGAGTGCAGAGATTGTCATTAGAAGGTGGGTCTTGCTCTCCTTCTCCGAGGGTCCCACCTTAACAGCGGCGTTACTGCTCTTCTGAGCAAGAGTGCTCACCCGCACCCGGCCAATCGGATGTGCCATCCGGGAGAATCGGTGGAGCACGACCCGTGAATGCGAACTGTGAAGGGTCTGACCGGCACAGAGGCCGACCACCGCCGGGCGGTAGGGCTACACCTCCCAAAACTATGCTGGCGGATTATGCGAGTCCGCGCCCTGCTAAATTGTCGATCCCAGAGTGGAGAAGTTATCCCGACGACCATCAGATCTGCGTTGATCGCCACGCCACGTGCGCCCACGCGTTCTCCGCGGACACTGTGCAATAGAGACCAGTTTTTCCGATAAGGCAGTGTCACAGTTTCATTTCGGTACTTAGCTCGATGGCCGGAGAAGTAATCAGGGAACGTCCACCGAGGGAGAAGCACAAAATGTCTGCAAACAATTCAGTCGTTGCGATCTATCGCCAACACAGCGACGCCGATCTGGCAATAAAGGAACTGCAGCGCGGTGGAGTCGACCTGCACAAATTGTCGATTGTCGGCGAGGGTTATCACACGGACGAACAGGCGGTCGGCTACTACACGGCCGGCGACCGCATGAAGTATTGGGGCAAAGTGGGTGCGTTCTGGGGAGGGTTCTGGGGACTTTTGTTCGGCTCGGCCCTTTTCATCATTCCGGGCCTCGGCCCAATCTTGGCGGCGGGGCCGGTGGTGGCATGGATAGTGGCTGGGTTGGAAGGTGCGGTAGAGGCGGGAGCGCTGGGTGCTCTGGGAGCTGGCCTCTACAGCATAGGCATTCCCAAAGACAGCATTTTGAAGTACGAGACCGCACTCAAGACCGATCAGTTCCTGCTGATCGTTCACGGAACGGCGGCAGAGGTAGCGCAAGCCAGGGACATCATCAAAACTACGCATCCCGTTCAATTTTCATTGCACTCCGACGAAGCGGCAGTGGTTGCGGCTTAGCTTGCTACGCGCGTTGTATGGGCAAGGCCGCGTTGAGGGTCTTGCCGCTTTCCACGTCAAGTCGACCGACACCCAAGGCGCGTGGGGAAGAATATGCGGCGTCGAACAGCGACAGACAAATATGACAGCCAAATCGCACCCCCGTAAATCACGATCCGTCCCAGTCGTGGCAGCCAACATACTCGACAGAATGAAATGACACGGATGTCATGATCGCTCAGCGTGCCTGTGAAATCTATCAGTCGCGCGGATGCGGGCACGGTTCCGATCAGGAGGAAGGTTCACCGCGGGAAAAGAGCCTCCCTCCCCTTGCGGTCGAGCGCCATGTGATCGACAGCGCATTACGATTCACAGCGTGCCAGGCTTTGTGGCGAAGGACTTGGAAGGGGCGGCGGGGCATCGACGGGCCGTCATTTGCGGCATCCACTCGGTTTCAAGTCAGGTAGCAGATGACGGTCGCAGGGACAAAAAGGTTGTGGGCGTTGTCAAAGTTCCTTTGGATGTTGATCCTGCACTCTCCGCGGCAACACTCC
Organism: Terriglobales bacterium; assembly: GCA_049520935.1. Taxonomy (GTDB): domain Bacteria; phylum Acidobacteriota; class Terriglobia; order Terriglobales; family Acidobacteriaceae; genus Acidiflorens. The sequence goes on from JBEKPJ010000014.1 coordinate 126,418, forward strand.
AGAGCGGAAAGTTGCAGGTCGCATATCCCCGCTCACGCTAAGCAAGTCTTTCAGTCACCGGGTCGCCACCCCATCTGACGAGGACATCTTGAAGGTAAGTGCCGGGAAATCATGACCGACCAGAATCACCCTGACTCGACACACAGATATCTACCCACGGAACGTGCGGGTTCGATATTCTCGCCGAGCTTGCGCTGGACCTGCGCTGGACCTGCGCTGGTCGTAAAACCATGCTAGCTTCGAAGACAAGCGAGAAACGTCGGCAGCAATGGCAAGAAATCAGCAAGCAGCTTCAGAGAGAGAAGTAACGGCAGTTCCTTCTCGAGTGAGAGTATTCACTCTCGGAAGCGTTATTTTGGTGCGGAGATGTGGAGTCTTGGCAGTTTTGATTGGGGCTTAGGTGTGGCGTGGGCGTGCCGTCAGCGCCTCGAAGCCGGAAATTACGTCGAATAGCTCTTCATCGATGGATTCCTGTCGAACACGGCGGAAAGTGCGGTTTAAATCTTCCAAAATATCTGTGATGTTCTTTTCCGCGCGTTGCATCGCCGCCAGACGGCTGGCGTTTTCGCTGGCAAGGGATTCGGCGCAGGCCTGAAAAAGCAGAACAAAGAGGTATCCTCGGACGAAAGCCGGAAGTGCGGACTTCGCTCCTTCGATGACCTCCGGCAAATTCTTTGTCGGCCATGCCGTTGCGGCCAGCTTTTGTTGCCAAGCGTTATCCAACGGCACCAGTCGCTCGCCGACGGGCTCGTAAGCGGCTCCGAATTTCGGGTGGTTGTGGAAGACATAGACCTCCCCAACATCGCCCTGATCGAGAGCCGCCTGGCCTTCGATCAGAATCTGACCGATCAGGGGCGTGATGGCGTCGACCGAAGTCGGAACCGAGAGCAGATCGACTGGAGCGACGACGGTGTCCGCCAATAGCGCGTGAGCGCGATCGCCGACCGCCCATATTTTCGTTATTTTGCCGGGCAAGGTTTTGAGCTCGTGCACGGCGAATTCCACGATCACCTCATTAAACCTGCCGACAAGACCCTGATCCGAACCGAAGACGACCGCGCCGATCGTCGCTTCATGGGGCCGCTCGTGCGGCGGGCGGTTCCTCTCGACGAGCGAAACCGGGCCAGCCTGATGGAGACACGCAATCAGTGCGAGTTCCACGGTACGATAATAGTCGTCGAGCGATTGAACTGCCTTCTCGTATTGTCCAATGCTGGATGCCGCCAGCGCTTTCATCGACCGAACCACACCTTCGAGATCCCCCGCGCCGTCGATTTTTCGACGCAGACTCTCCAATGTGCCGCTCATGGCGAAGCCTTGGCTGGGGCTGTTGTGGGCTTAGGAGTGGATTTGGGTGCGGCGTCGTGTTTGGGTTCGGGTTCGGCTGGTTTCGGTTTGGACGCGGGCTGGAACGGAGCAAGCGCGCGCGTGGCAACTTCCAGAATCGCCTTTCGGTCAGCCTCACTCAATTTGTCAGCTGACGTTAGCCGCCCTGCTATGTCCGCCGGGATGTCCGACGTCGCTTTCTCTATTGCCTGCTCCGCGTCGCTCACGTTTTCGAGAGGCACGGGGTCAAAGAGGTTTGCCGTCAAAGCCAGGAGCACAGTGACCTGCTCGATCATCGATACCGGCTGCGATTCCGGCTGTTTGAGGCAAGCTCGAATGCGCTGCCCGTGATCGATGATCTTGCGCGTGGATTGATCGAGACGAGTGCCGAACTTCGCGAACGTTTCCAATTCCTCGAACTGCGAGTAGGCGAGTTTGAGGTTGCCGGCGACAGCGCGATACGCAGCTCGTTGTGCTGCTCCGCCCACGCGCGAAACGGATTTGCCGACGTCTACCGCGGGAAGGATTCCCAGTTCGAAAAGCGTGGGCGAGAGGTAGATTTGACCGTCCGTGATGGAGATTAGATTGGTTGGGATGTAGGCGGAGATATCCTGCGCCTCGGTTTCGATGATTGGAAGGGCGGTGAGAGAACCACCTCCGCACTCCCGGCTGAGATGCGTCGCCCGCTCCAGCATCCGCGAATGAATGTAGAAGATGTCACCCGGGAATGCTTCGCGGCCGGGCGAACGACGGAGTAGCAGGGAAAGCTCGCGATAGGCGCGGGCGTGCTGCGTGAGATCATCGTAAACGATGAGCACATCGCGTCCCTTTTCCATGAAATATTCCGCGATGCTCGTCGCGGCGTAAGGCGTGATATAGACGAGGCCGGGCGCATCGTTGCCTTCGGCGACAACCACTACGGTGTAATCCATCGCGCCTTTTTCGCGGAGGTTGGCCACGACCTTGGCGACGGCGGAAGCGCGCTGACCGATCGCACAATAAACGCACAGCACATTTTGCCCGCGCTGGTTCAAGATGGTGTCGATCGCGATGGCCGTTTTCCCCGTCTGTCGGTCACCGAGAATCAATTCGCGCTGCCCACGTCCGATAGGAATGAGCGCATCGACAACCTTCAGTCCCGTCTGCAAAGGGACGACTACGGGCGCGCGGTCCATAATGGGCGGCGCCGGGCGCTCGACCGGCAGGCGCTCGCCTCCGACCACCGGGCCTCCGCCGTCGAGCGGTTTGCCCAACGGGTTGATCACCCGTCCGAGCAAGCCGTCTCCCACCGCTATATCCATGACCCGCCCGGTGCGTTCGACTTCGTCTCCCGCGTGCAGATCCTGATATTCGCCGAGCAGGATCACGCCGATTTCGTCCTCATCCACGTTGAACGCAATGCCCAACACATCGCCACGGAATCTCACCAATTCCTCATACCCCACGGCGGGAAGGCCGGAAAGAGTGGCGATTCCGGTGGAGACATTCGTGACGATGCCCACTTCGCGCAGCGTGAGTCGCGGCGTGAAGGCTTCGCGTACTTGCCTTATTCCAGCGAACACGCTGTCGAGATCGTGCTGGAGGCTCTCAGCTTCCATGTTCATGCGCTCACAGTTTCGGGCTTAGGTGCTTCAGGCTTGGTCCCCGCTTTCGCTTCCGGTTTCGGCTCCGTTTTTGCCTCCGCCTTGAGCCCGGCTCTCACTTTTGGCGTGGTCTCAGCTTTCGCTTCAGCCGCGTCCTTCTTCTTCAGGAGTTCATCGACGCCTTTTCGCAACGAGGCCAGATAATCCGCGATGCTCCACGCCACCTTTTGTCCATTCGTGGTGAGCTCAATGCCGCTGACCAGATCCGGCGAGGTGTCGAACCGGATGTGGATTTCCGCCGAGAAGGTTTCGTTGACCGCATTCTGAATCGCGGCCTTCTGAGCGGCACCCAGATCAAAGGTGCTCCGCACGACGGCCGGTTCAGACGACGACCGCAGGGCTGCGCCGAGCAACGCTTTGGCGTTGCCGTCCATTTCGCGCAAGCGGCGCGTGAACACCTCTCCCATGCGTTCTTCGAGACTGACCGTCGCCAGATCAGTGAGCGTCTTTCGCGCGATTCCAAAGACTTCTTGCTTTGCTAGGTTAGTGATCGCACTGCTCAGCCTCTTTTGGTCATCTCGCAATGCAACCGCTTGCACAGCGCGTAGATTGTCCGCATCTTTGTGCGCTTCGTCGAGGAGGCGCTGGCGCTCGAGTTTCGCCTCATCCGCGGCCTTGCCCAGAATAGCGGTGCGTTGTTCATCAAAAACTTTGTTCTTGTTTTTAAAATCGTCGCGCTCCTTTTGTGCCTCGCTTTTCTTCGCATCAGCATCCGCAAGTTCAGAGGCGATACGCTTTTCCCGCGCGTCGATAGCGTTGAGGATGGGCTTGTAGAGGAAGTGCTTCAACAGCCATACCAGGATGATGAAGTTCAGTATCTGTGCCCCGACGGTGAACCAGTCGATGAGCATGGCTCATTTCCCTCCGGTCTGAGCGATGACGTGACTCCAAAACGGGTTTGCGAAAATGAGAATCATCGAGACGACAAAGCAGTAAATGGCCAACGATTCGATCATCGCCAAACCGACAAACAGCGTCCGAGTGATGGTGGCGGAGGCGTCGGGTTGCTGGGCCAGCGAAGTCAGGGCGGTGGCGACCGCTCGGCCCTCGCCGAGCGCCGGACACATACAGCCGATGCCGGTGGTAATGCCTGCGGTGGCGATTGATACGACTGCGACCACGGTAACGCTGTCCATAAGGAGTCCTTCTTATCGCTAACTTTAATGCTGCAAATTCAGCGTGTCTGGCTCGGCTTGGACGACAGCCGCCTTCGACTTCGGTATGCGGGTGGCGGCTGCAATGTAAACGGTGGCCAGAATGCTGAAGATATAGGCTTGCACCATGCCGGTGAGCAGACCGAGCACGGTCATGAAAATCGGAAAGATAAAGGGCGTGATCGTGAGCAGAATGCCGATAATCATCACCCCGCTCATCATGTTGCCGAACAAACGAACCGCCAAGGCCAGGGTGCGCGACAGTTCACTGATGATGTTGAACGGCAGCATGATGAACGTCGGCTTCATATAGGTTTTGAGATAGTTAACCAACCCCTGCTCCCTGATGCCAAACAGAGGTACAGCCACAAACACACACAGAGCCAGCGCCGCCGTGGTCGAGAGTGAACCTGTCGGCGGCTTATAGCCGGGGATGACCGTACAGAGGCTGGCGGTCGCAACAAACAAAAAGAGCGTGCCGAGAAAGGAAAGATATTTCGCGGGCTCGCTCAGGCCCACTTCCTTGATCTGTTCTTCCATTGCAGTAACGACGATTTCAAGGGAGCCTTGCCAGCGTGAAATGTCGCCTTCGGTCTTAAGCTTGCATGTGATCAGCTTTGCGCCCAACGACATCACGATCATCGTCGCCCAGGTCGTGACGATTGTTCCGTTAAGTCTCACAAAGCCGTGCTGCCACAGGATCTGCTGATCGGATGTGAGATTTACCGGCATACTTCACCGACAGTCTGCGCGCTCCTTGTCTTTGTAATCGGCACGCGGGTAAGCCAGGTCACCAGAATGCGCGCCAGGATAAATCCGAGCAGGCAAGTGAGCACTCTTCGCCAATCGCCCCGCGCGACAACATAAAACCCGGCTAGCGCAATCCCTGTTCGCAGTAGCAGGCTGAAAAAGAACAACGCCGACGGCTGCTTGGACGAGACACCCCTCCGAATTGTCCACCAAAGTCCGCCAAAGAAAATCGCGCCAAGCAAAACGCCAGCCAGTAGTGTAAGGATGAGAGCCAATGTTTCATTCATCTCCGTTGTCCTCCGTTTTTTCCTCCTCCGGTTTATCGTGCATGGCCTTGTCCTGCTGCGCCACCCAATGCCAGGCATTGGCGCAGCCGATGCACAATCCGGCGACCAGCAATACGAGCGTCCAGGAACGAGTCCCCGGATGGCGTCGGTCCAACCAAAGGCCAAGCATCGCGCCCAGAAGCGTCGGTACCGCGACGGACCAGCCGATGAGTCCGGACATGCCCAGACCAAACCAGACTCCCTGCTTACCCTCCCGTTGCACCCTGAGCTTGCGGGCAGTCTTCACCCTCACCTGCCGCACGAATTCCGTCTCCTCGTTCGCGGATTGGCCTTGCAGCTCATCGCTCATGTTGAAACTCCGCGAACCGGCCGATCAGGCCACTTTCGATTTTGGCGATCGCCGCGCGAACGTTGCGCTCGCTTCGGTCGAGTGTCAGAAACTCACGTTTCATCGCTTCATGGAGCTGGCCGAGATCCGTTCCGCCGATGGCGTGGCGCACGGAGACAAGCACATCCGCGCCGGCCTTGACTAGCACGCCTTCATCGACGGCGAGGTATACCGTTCTGTCTTCTTTTGTTTCGTAAGTCAAGATCCCGGGTGCAAGCGCCGCAACGCAGTCAAGGCGGTGAGGCAGGATTCCGAACGATCCCTCGCGAGTCTCGGCAAGGATGCGCAAGACGTCCGTCTTGTCCGCGAAAATCTCGAACGGAAGCAGGATCTTAAGATTCATGGGCCTTTTCTGGCTCGGTTGTCGGTTCTGATTTCAATGCTGTCTTAGTCTCGGGTTTTGATTCGATTCTCGGTTTCTTTTTCGATTCCGTTTTCGCTTCGGTATTTGTTTCGGTTTTCGGCTCCGGTTTTTTCGCTTCGCCAATCGCTCCAATCATGTAGAGCGCGCTCTCCGGGTAATCTTTGAACTCGTCTTGCAGAATGCGTTCGCAGCCATCGAGCGAGTCTTTAAGACTGACAAGCTTTCCCTTGGTCCCGCTAAACTGCTCGGTAGTGAAAAAGGGCTGTGTGAGAAAACGTTCCAGCCGTCGGGCGCGAGCGACGGCGTTACGGTCTTCCGGGGAGAGCTGTTCCAGGCCGAGCATGGCGACAATATCCTTGAGGGCTTCATACTGCGCCAGGGTCCTGCGGATTTCTTGCGCCAGTTTGTAGTGCCGATCGCCGACGATACCAGGCGTCGCCATTTTCGAGCTGGATTGGAGCAGGTCGATGGCCGGATAGAGTCCTTCGCTCGCCCGCTTACGCGAGAGCACGATCGAAGCCGAGAGATGCGAAAACACATGCACCGCCGCCGGATCGGTCAAGTCGTCGGCCGGTACATACACCGCCTGGATAGACGTGATGGCTCCTGCACGGGTATTGGCGATGCGTTCCTCCAGCCCTGACAACTCCGTACTCATCGTTGGTTGATAGCCAAGGCGCGATGGCATCTGGCCCATCAAGCCGGATACTTCCATGCCCGCCTGAATAAAACGGAAAATATTATCGATCAGCAAGAGAACGTCCCGATGCTCGTCATCGCGGAAATACTCGGCCATCGTCAACGCTACATCCCCAACCCGAAATCGGCTGCCCGGCGGTTCATTCATCTGGCCGTAGACCATCACCATGTTCTGAAGAACGCCAGCTGCTTTCATGGCGCTGTAGAGCTCTTCGCCTTCGCGACACCGTTCCCCGATTCCACAGAAAATGCTCATCCCTTTCTGATGCCCGATCATGTTGTGGATCATCTCTGTGAGCAGTACCGTCTTGCCCACCCCCGCGCCGCCGAATAAGCCGGCTTTACCGCCACGCTCCAACGGCACGAGCACATCGATGGCCTTGATGCCCGTCTCGAAAATCTCGGACCTGGTGGACCGCTCGGACAGCGGCGGTGGTGCCCGATGGACGGTTCTCCATTGCACATCCGAAGGCTCCGGCTGTCGGTCGATGGCGTGGCCGAACACGTCGAACATCCGCGAAATAATGGTCTTGCCGACCGGCGCCAGCAGGGGGGCATCCGTGTCCTCTACCGGCATTCCTCTGGCCAGGCCTTGGGTTGGCGTCAACGCGATTCCCCGCACGCGACACGCATCAAGCTGTGTCATCACCTCGACGACGATCTCTCGTTCCGCTCCCGCGCGAAGCACCGAAAAAATCCGCGGCAAATGCCCGTCAAACCGGACATCGACGACGCTGCCCCGCACCGCAACGACGGCGCCGCGATTCGACGAAGGGGATTCATTTCTCATCTGCAGGTCCATGCCGGCCGCGCTTCAGGGCCGTCCACACTTCAGAAGATCAACCGTGGTGCCGGATGGAACTCGTTCACCCGGATGAAGTCTTCTGCATGCGGACACGTCCGCCACCACCAGCGCGCGCATCTCGGCCAAATCGCCGCTCAATGCGCTGGCATGGCGATCACTGCCATGGCTGGCTGGTGCCAGGCCAAGCTGGGCGGACATATATCTGGTGGATGTCATAGCGGCCGCCACCACAGCGGGAGTCCTGCAGACAGTATCTTTCCGTGCTCCTGCCGAATCTGTGCAATTTTGCTCAAGGAAGAGAGCGCAGGACCTGGTGGAAATGGACCACGATCGGACTCGGCAAGCCGGAAACCAAGAGGCCATCGACTATCTCATGCTAACCAAGTGTGTGACCATCGAGAAACTGTGATTGCGGATCCATGCTCACTCTCCTCTTTGACCGCTACAGAAATCTCGCCGCACAGGCAACGATAGCGTGATACACCCCCGGCGCCATGGGTCGTCCATTGCAGCGAACAAAGTTGCCGGGTACGTGCCGGGCTCATCCATGATATTTTCTCCGCTCATCAGGGCGTCGAAGATGACGATATGAATGTCTTCTGCCTCGGAGGGAAAGTGATCGGATCGGCGCTCGCAATGGGAACCGATCGAAACCTTCTGAGCTCTCAATTCAGCGGCGCTCCGCGCCACCGGCGACGAGAGGCTCGAGTGCAGGCGCTCGAGAGGCAGGAAGTTGGGGCATGAAGGTTTCCATTCGAGACGTTCAAATCGATACGACATAACTCCCGACTCCAATCGGCCTACTACAGCTGAACGACATCATCGTCATCCCCAAATAAAACTCTGTGCGCGATAACTCTCTCGCCCGGTGCCATACAGCACTGCCTTCGTCATGGTCGGTGACAAAACACCCCCAAGGCATAAGCGAGAAGTGAGCACTTGTGAACAGTCGAACCATGGCTGCCAGCCGTACGACGGCACGTCCGTGAAGTCCTTCCGTTAGCTCGAGTAGCGTGCCCCCGAACTCGAAGACTGCCGGCTCATCGATGGTGCCATCGTAAACCGAGAACATTTGGAAATGCTGTCAATTGTAAGTATGCGTTCTGCCGAGCAGGCAGATCAGATCGTGCGCTCGGCAGGGAAATACCCACAACTCATCTCAACGGTCACGTTAAGACTCGCAACGCCCTGCGTCCCAATAATTCCCCTTATGAGTTTTCGGTGGCGGAGAATGACAGCGACTTTACGGTTCTTCTGGAAGCCAAAGATGTGCGCAGGTCGGTAATATTCAGCCTCGCCGAGCACGCGATTTTGGTGCGGGATGATGAAGGCAATCCGATGTTCGATGTGAGCCTCACCTTTAACGACAAGGGCGACTGCAAGCTGAATGCGAATGAGCGGGAACTCGACTTTTGGCAGGTGCGAAGGATGGCTCTCGAAGAGCTGTTGTTTCGGGCCTTTTAGGCTGGGTTCTCCAGGTACAACCTTTCGTCGCCACTATCGTCCAAGATTCGCTCGTCCACCCGAGACCCTGGAATGAAACTGAAAGCCTTTCTCACTGCCGTGATGAGTCTTCTGAGCATTCTTGTACTTGGGCTTGGAGGTGTGCGGAAAAATGTGTTCTGGCTGTGGATAGGATTTGTCTGTTCCCTGGTTTCGGGAGTCTTTGTTCAACTTTTTATCAACCGCGTAAAGAAAGAATGATGTTGCATCGGGTCGTCACCGGTGGGTTTACGGGGATGCTCGTCTCGCCAGATTCTGTGCCGGCTTTTGCCCAATGTCCAATGTGGCGGGCACCACACAGCGCATTCGTCATTGAATAGGAGAATTGGCTTAACCTACGGCAGCCACTGTAAGATCACATCATAGGAACACGCGATTGATCGAATTATAAGAACCAAGAAAGGCGAGCTCGGACAGTTCCCCTCCGGGCTTCGGCGTGCTTCGGTTCGTAGTACAAGTCATGACTGCTGGGAGCGATGACTGCCAAAGCAAAAGTCATGTTCGTGGGCGTTCTAACCGCTCTTGTGCAATTCGCGCTCGCCGTGTTGGGGTGGGGCGGATGGCAGCCATTCTTTGCGCATCCGGCGCTGGTTGCGCTCGCGCTGGTCACGGTCGCTCTCATGATCGTGGCGCCCTTCAGTAGCGGCAATATCAGTACCGGCGAAAAGGAAGACCGCGGCAACCGCTGGGTGCTAGTGGCTTTCAGCCTGATTGCGCTGATGAACGCATACGTGCCGGCGTACACCGACCGGACCGGGATTGGGACGCTCGATGGCGATCGGATCCGGTGGCTGGGTATTTCCCTCTACGCTGCCGGCGGCGCCCTTCGCCTGTGGCCGGTATTCGTGCTCGGTACTCGCTTCAGTGGACTGGTAGCGATCCAACCGGGACACGCGCTGGAGACACGCGGTATTTACGGGCACATCCGCAATCCCAGTTATCTGGGTATGCTCACGATGATGCTGGGATGGGCGCTGGCGTTTCGCGCCGGAGCCGGGATCCTGCTTACGGCGCTGATGCTTCCGCCGCTTGTCGCCCGCATCGGCGCAGAAGAGCGGCTCTTGCGTGCTCACTTCGGCGCCGAGTATGACAACTACTGCTCTCGCACCTGGCGACTGATCCCGGGAGTCTATTAGGGGACGCCACAGCCGGCGGAGATATGCCTAGATCAGAACGACTGTGAAAATCGTGCTTCCGGCCTTGGATTGTGGGAGAGGATCCAGTTTCTTGAATGCGGATGGTCGGAGCCGATGCACCTGGTCTTCGGAGTGTGGCATTTGACAAGCTTTTCAGTTCTGGAACGGAAAAAGGTCGGGTTGCTGGGCAGCGTCTTCGGGTTCCCGAAAGTTGCTGAGGCCAAGGCCAACAAGTCGGAAATATTGCTGGGGTGACAGATGCACTCGCTCTCGCAGCCTCAGCGCGATCGCCGTCAACTCCTCGCAGCAGGCGGGAAAAGCGCCTGGTGTGTGGCTACGGGTGAGAATCTTGAACTCGCTGGTCTTCAGTTTCAGCACGATTGTGCTTGCAACCCGTGATTCTTTGCGCGACGCCGACCAGAGCTTTTCGGACAGGCGCCGGATCATGGGTTCGGTTTCCGACAGCCGCACATCTTGCTCAAAAGTGTCCTCGACCGATATCGATTTCGTGGGCTGGTTCGGGACGACCTCACGGTCGTCGATGCCCCGGGCGAGTTCGTGCAGTCGTCGACCGTAGCGGCCGAAATGCTGTTCGAGCGTGGGCGAATCCAAGCCTCTCAAATCTGCAACCGTCTTGATTCCAAGGGTCGCCAGCTTCTCGCCCGTCACTTTGCCAACACCCGGTAAACGTTCGGCCGGAAGGGGGAGTAAAAACGCATCGACCTCTGCGGGTTGGATGACGAACAGACCATCAGGCTTGCGCCAGTCAGAGGCGATCTTAGCCAGGAACTTGTTGGGTGCCACGCCGGCGGAAGCTGTCAAGTTCAGCTCTTGGCGGATCTGCTCACGAATCGTGCGCGCCACCAGCGTGGCCGTGGGCAAGCCTGTCTTGTTCTCGGTGACATCGAGGTAGGCTTCGTCGAGCGATAGCGGCTCGATCAGCTCGGCATGGCGCTCGAAGACCTCTCGCACGCGGCGCGAAACCGCCCGATAGCGTGGGAAGTCGGGAGGAACAAACAATGCGTCGGGGCACAAGCGTTCCGCTCTTAGGGCTGGCATGGCCGAGCGCACTCCGAAAGCCCTGGCCTCGTAAGAAGCCGCGCAAACGACAGAGCGCTTGGCCTGCCACGCGACAATCACGGGCTTGCCACGCAGTCGCGGATCATCGCGCTGCTCGACCGAAGCATAGAAGGCATCCATATCGACGTGGATGATTTTGCGCACGATCTCCCGGCAATACGACGATTGAACCGCCCGGCTCTGGGCACACCCGCTTCACACCCGAATCGCCTTGACCATCAGGCTTACCCGCTTGGCTCCGTCTTCCCCATCCATCTGGTCCACCTCGGCAAAAGCAAGTTTCGCATGAAACGCCATCGAACCCGGGTTCGGTGGTACAAGGTTCACTTCGCAGGTCAAAATAGGGGCTAGACCCTTGGCTGCCTGCTCGACATCCGCGTATAACGCGCGGCCTACCCCGCGGCCTTGAAACTCCGAGGCAATCGCGATCCGGTCAATGTAAACGAAGTTCGCGTAATGTTCGGAAAACCAACGATAGTTCAAGCTGCCATAACCTTCGCCCGGCCGCAACGCCATCAGGAAGCCCGCACAGGCGCTGCCGACCGAAGCCACTGCGAAGTGGAAGCACTGCGCCGCTAGCTTTTTCAATTCGTCAGGGGCGAGGCTGCTGACATGGGGTACAGCCTGCTGATTGATCGAGCGGACCAACTCGTAATCGAGAACGATTTCCCGAAGAGTCTTACCGTAAGGGTAGTGCCGTAATTGGAATCTTTCGGGGTCTAAGGCTGGCATAAATCGTGGTCCATTGCCATTTCAGGGAGCCGCATTTGCCAGCTTTCGTACCTGAGTGCCGGCATCGGTGTCGGTCGACGCTCCCGGTGGCAGGAGTTCATTATAGACATCCCATGGGCGTGTATTTGAGCGGGTGGGCAAGCCTTTCAGTCCTCGCGACCACTGTTATAATGCTCGCCCAAGTGGGTGGCCCAAAACCGAACGTCGGAGGTCGAGTCCAGCCGTTGAATGTAGAGACCTGCATGAGGAGTGCATAGGGAGAGGCCAGGTACCCCCTTGGATTTCGGCAGCGTGGGGGAGTGGTAACGTTTGCCACCAAGCAAGTTCGCTTGGCCAACACGCGAAGGCCGATGTCCTGCGCCGCACGGAAACGGACTGCCGCTGCCCAAGCGTGCTACGTTGTGGAAAGGTGCTTCGCGCAAAGGATCACCGGTTCGCGTCGATATCCTCTTTTTTCAGCCCTCGGAGGCTGCAATGCGTTACCTGACCTGTGTCCTCGCCGTCTTTCTGGCTGCCTCGTTAGCGGCGCAGACGAATGCCAAACCGGAAACTGACTTCCTGGCCGCTCGTCGTCTGTTTGACTACGACGCGACACAATCGCTCGACATCCATGACAAAGTGATTGAAGAGTTCAACGGCGGCACGCTTCACGATCTCACCTTCACGAGTCCCAAGGGCGGCCCCGTCGCGGCCTATCTGGTTGTCCCGACTGGAAAAGGACCATTTGCAGCCGTGCTCTTCGGACACTGGGGAAACGGCACACGGGCAGAATTCATCCCCGAAGCCAAGCTTTACGCGCGAGCCGGTGCCATCTCTCTTATTCCAGACTATCCGTGGGACCGCCCGCAGCCATGGTACAAGAGTCCGAATCACTACGATAACCCACTCCTGGACCGGGAAATCGAAATTCAGGCGGTCGTCGACCTTCGCCGCGGAATCGATCTGCTGCTCGCGCGTCCTGACGTCGATCCCCAGCGCCTGGCATATGTTGGGCACAGCTATGGAGCGCAATGGGGAGCGATTCTTTCCGCCGTCGACAGGCGCATGAAGACTTCCGTGCTGATGGCCGGAGTGGCCGAGATCGGTGACATCCTGTTGCTTAGCGAGGACCCGGGGACGCTCGGCTTCCGCCAAGCGCAGCCTGCCGGGCGTTTGGAGAACTACTGCCGTATCACCGGCGATATTGACGCCATTCACTTCGCGGGACATGCCGCGCCCATTCCGCTGCTGCTGCAGTTCGCCAATTACGAGCAGTACTTCAATAAGACGTCGATGAAACACTACGTCGAGGCGGCGAGCGAGCCGAAGAAAGTGCTTTACTACGACACGGGACACGACCTCAATGACCCGCAAGCCCTGGAAGATCGCTATGACTGGCTGGTGCAACACATCAACCTGCGCCGCGAACCCATCGTCACCCGCTGATCTGCTGCCCTTGCCGATGCGAGGCGCGGACAGATTCTGGTTCGTCTGTCCAAATGCGGGGAGGCGCGCGCGACGGCCATGGCGAGACGGTTCCAGATGTCGCTTCCTTCCGTGTCCAAGCATCTGCGGGTGCTGGAGAAGGCTCGCCTTATCAGGCGGGAAAGGCTCGGGCGGGTGCACATGATTCGGGCTAATCTCGAAAGGATGAGAGAGGCCTAGACTGGGATAATGCACTGCGCTGCGGGATGGGCCTCCAGCCGCGACAGGCTCGACGAGTTGCTGAGCAGGGAAGGACAGCGGGAAAGGCCGCTCGAAGCACTCGGCCGGTTCATCGCCGGTCGGATTGCCCTTGCTCCTCGGTGATTAGGAGGATTGGGATGAACTATACACGCATTGCGCTTGCGGCTCTGGTTAGCTTCGCAGCATATTTTGTTGTCGGCGGCCTCACGTTTACTATCCCCTCGTTCCGAAACGAGTTTCTCAAGTATTCCGCGGTTTATCGCCCGAAACAGGGACAGTTGAGCCACATGCCGGCCGGAATGGTCGCCATGTTCGTGGCCATGTTGGCCCTCGCGGTGCTCTACGCAATGTTGTACCGCGGCGGCCCGAGACTATTCGAAGGGGCGCGCTTCGGCGCACTGATCGCGGTGTTTTTTGTAGGTACGTTTGTTGTGCACAACTATGTCAATCTCAACATCGGACTCAAATTGACCCTGCAGCAGGCGATCGCGTATTCCGCGGAATGGATTTTGGTGGGAATGATCATCGGGCTCGTCTACAAGCCGGCATAATACAGTAAATCGGAAATCCAAAAGCATCTCACGATGAGTTCCCGGGAATGCGGGAGGCCATGTCGGTGGCGAAACTGCAACTCAAAAGACGTCCGGGAACTTTTCACTAGGCCCCCGAACTGCGAACCCCTGGGCTTGCCGGTTCTCGGAGTTCTCCCGTGTCAGCTTAATGTGCTCGCGACATCGCCCTACGGAAATCGTCGGCGTTGGTGCGATAACAGGGCAGCATTGCATTTAGATCGGAGGAACGCAGGGCCGCCGGGAGTTCTGAGTATGGTGTCGCTGGACGACTGGGCTCGCCGTTGGCCTGTAGCATCCGCCCCAAAGACTCGTCACAGCTCGGATCGGGTATCACGCGCAGCTTGATTATGCGTTGTGGCTGGTTGTTGAGGTCATATTCAGACAGCCGCCGTTGATAGGGCAGAAATTCATAAACCAGCTTGATGAGTTGCATTTCATTCTTGCCGACCCGTCTCTTGGCGACGAGGACCTCGAAATTGGAAAAGTAAGAAGTACCCGGCGGGACCCACACTACCCCAAGCAGACCCAGAGGCAAGTCTTCGAGGGAAGGTTTGTTTTCGTTGTGGACGTCTGGCGAAGGCGAAGAGGTATCGTCCGGCAAGGGATCCATTGGCTCCAAAAGCTTTGCCGGTCCACTCGCACCCGGGACGCTCGCACTCTCAGCCGACGGAGGAGCAGGAATAACCTGCGAGCCCTCGCGGAACACAGAGTCGGTTCGTTCGTTCACGTCCGGGTTTCCCGCACCCTGCATAGACGGGGGCGGAGGAATGACGTGTGAACCGTCGGCCGACAACGAACTCAAGCGTGCCGTCGCGTCCGGGTTTCCCGCACCCTGAATTGAGGGAGGAGGTGGAATGACGCGCGAGCCATCAGCGGACAACGAACCCGGCCGTGCAGCGGCGCCGGAGTTTCCCGCACCTTGCATTGAGGGAGGAGGCGGAATGACGCGGGAGCCATCGGCCGACAACGAACCCAGACCTGCCGTCGCGCCCGAGTTGCCTGCACCCTGAATTGAGGGAGGAGGTGGAATGATGCGGGAGCTATCGGCGGACAACGAACGAATCCGTGCCGTCGCATCCGAGTTGCCTGCACCCTGAATTGAGGGCGGAGGCGGAATGATGCGGGAGCCATCGGCGGACAACGAGCGCGGACGTGCGTTCGCGTTGTCTGCACCCTGCATTGAGGGCGGAGGCGGAATGATACGGGAGCCATCGCCAGACCACGAGCCCGGGCGTGCACTTGCGCCAGGTCTTCCCGTCCCCTGAATCGAGGGCGGAGGCGGGACGACTTCCGAGCCGGCATGCGAAAGCGAGCCCAACCTTGCGCTGCCTGCGTTTTGAACCGATGGCGGCGGCGGCACGGCCAGCAAGCCACCAGTGCCAGCAGGCGACTTCACAGCCTGTCCAGCGGAAGATCGCTCCTTAAGCTCGGGCGCAGGACCCACCACAGACGCTTGAGGCAGCGTCCGCCGGCGAGTCGCGGCCTGGTCAACCTGCGGAGGCGGGGACACCACCTCGGAGGGTCCCGCCGCGGCGTTCCGGCGAAGATTGGACGGGGTTGAGAACGGCACCATGGGCGTAACCGCATGCGAGCCGAGAAGATTCGGCATCGTCGAGGTCGCCTCTTTGATGTCCGGTGGAGTGACAAGAATCGGCTTCTGCTGGGGCGTCACGGGCATCGCCGGTGGTTGCGCCGTAGGGTGTGTCGATGCGTGAGCCAGTGTCGGCTTCACGCGCGAGCGTGCCCGAACACGCGACGCTCTGCTCCCAGTTGCTGGAAAAGACTGGGTGGGCGGGTAATAAGTGATCGATCCGCGCAAGGCATCTCGCCCGGAGAACAGTTTTACCGGTGCCCATACCCGAGATTGGCTCAGTACGAGCAAAACCACCAGCAGCAGATGCAACAGCATGGACTCCGCGAACGAGGTCCATGGGGCGGAGTAGGAGACGAAAACGTCGTCCCAGAAACGTGCGGGCCGTGAGGTGAGAGGGATCTGCGGGACTTGCCGCGCCAGTAGCAGGTCCGCCAGATTGCCGAAGAACACACGATGGCCCGGTTCCGGCTCGGTCAGCAGCCTCAGACGAGGCGCGGACCGGGAACGCTGGACTCTCTGGTTTCCGATCAAAACACCAGGGGTTTTGTCCATGGATACACGCTGTGGGGGGAGAAAAAGACTGCCACCGATTATAGCGTCATTTCGCCCCAACGGACGGGCGCACTAGGTTGTTCCAGGCGGCGTCGGTATTCGGATCCGAGCGCCGGGGGATCTGGCTTCTTGATGTTCATCGGGGGTGCACAGAAACGCGTCACCGCCCGAGACAGTCGGGGGTCAGCAAAGGCCGAATGAACTGCTTCTAACTATCTGATTCCAAAAGCTAATCTGCCGCCTACTGGTTGCGGCATCAGCGGTTTTGTCCGCTGGCGACCGGGGGACGGCGTGGCATGGGGGCGGATTTCGAGCCTGAGGGGAGTTTTTTCTCGAGTCTAGGGTCACCCCTGGATGTGATCAATGGTACTGCCGGCTCCGTCACCAAGCGAGAAGATGGAAAGTAGCGATCTTCACTGGAGGCATACCCATGAAGAGAGTTTTGATTCTAGGAGCCGCGGGCAGGGACTTCCACAATTTCAACGTCTCATTCCGCGACAATCCTGACTACCAGGTAGTCGCATTCACCGCCACTCAAATTCCCGACATTGCCGGCCGCCGTTATCCGGCCGAGCTCGCCGGTAATCTGTATCCGGAAGGTATTCCTATCTTCGAAGAGAAAGACCTGGAAACCCTGATCGCCAAACACGCAATTGAAGCGGTGGTGTTTTCCTATAGTGATATCTCCCACCAGAACCTGATGCATCTCGCTTCGCGCGCGGTCGCCGCCGATGTCGATTTCTGGCTCCTCGGAACCGGGCACACACAGATCAAGTCTTCGGTTCCGGTCATTTCCGTGTGCGCGGTGCGAACCGGATGCGGCAAAAGTCCGATTTCGCGCCTGGTAGCAGAACAACTGCGCCGGCACGGACGGAAAACGGTAGTCATTCGCCACCCCATGCCCTATGGGGACCTGGCGACTCAAGCCATCCAACGCTTCGCCACCCTGGAGGACCTCGACCTGCAGCAATGCACCATCGAAGAACGCGAAGAGTACGAACCGCACATCATGAAAAGGACCGTAGTCTATGCCGGTGTTGACTACGAAAAAATAATCCGCCAGGCCGAAAAAGAAGCCGAGGTCATCTTATGGGACGGCGGTAACAATGACACTTCTTTCTATGCCTCCGACCTGGAAATCGTGGTCGTCGATCCGCATCGCCCGGGCCATGAACTGGCTTACTTCCCCGGCGAGGTCAACCTGCGGCGGGCCGACGTAATCGTGATCAACAAGGTCGACACCGCGGAGCAGCGCGATGTCGAGACGGTTCGCGAGAACATAAGGCTCCACAACCCGAGGGCCGTCGTTTTTGAGATGGCCTGCCGCGTCTCGGTTTATGAGCCGAGCCTGGTGCAGGGACAACGGGTGCTGGTGGTTGAGGACGGTCCTACGCTCACGCACGGAGAAATGCCCTACGGGGCGGGCGTAGTCGCGGCACGGCAATGCGGAGCGGCTGAATTGGTCGATCCGCGGCCTTATGCCGTAGGCTCCGTCCGCAGCACCTATGAACGTTTCAAGCACTTGACAAACCTCCTGCCCGCCATGGGCTACAGTGCGATCCAGCGCCACGAGCTGGAGGAAACGATCCGACGCACTCCCTGCGATCTGGTCCTGATCGCCACTCCCATTGATTTAGCGCGGGTGATCAAAATCGACCGCCCCAATCTCCGCGTGACTTACGAAGTTGAAGAACTCAATCAGCCCGGATTGACCGAGAGGCTTGCCCAGTTCGTAGATGAGCACGAGCCCGCCCTGGCGCGAGGCACAAGATGACTAGCCCTGCCAAAGACTTTCTCTCGTTACGTGATTTTTCGTCCTCCGACATCCACTATCTGCTCACTCTGGGCCGCCAGCTCAAGGCTCACCCTGCGGTCTATAGCGGCTCGCTCCGTCGTCAGACCCTGGCCATGATCTTCGAGAAGCCTTCCTTGCGCACTCGGGTCAGTTTTGACGTCGGTATCCAGCAACTGGGCGGATTCTCGCTCTACCTCTCGCCTGCCGAGATCAATCTCGGCAAACGCGAGAGCGTGTATGACGTGGCCAAGAACCTGGAACGTATGGTGCAGGGCATCATGATTCGCACGTTCTCTCACCAGATCGTCGAACAGATGGCCGAGTACGCCAACATTCCCGTCATCAACGGGCTGACCGACTACAGTCACCCCTGTCAGGCCATGGCCGACTACCTCACCATCTGGGAGGCGAAACACGACCTGCAGGGCTTGAAGGTGGCATTCATCGGTGATGGCAACAACGTGGCGCGCTCGCTGATGTTTGCCGGGGCTCAGCTCGGTTCGCATGTCTGGGTAGCGACGCCTCCCGGTTACGAACTGGACGCCGAGTCCGTGCTGTGGGCGCACCGGCGTGGAGCCGAGACCGGCGGCACCTGCACCCTGACCAATGATCCGGACGAAGCGGCCTCCGGCGCCGACGTCATCTATACCGACGTCTGGGCCAGCATGGGCCAAGAAGCTGAAGCAGAGCAGCGCAGGGGTATCTTCCGGAAATACCAGGTCGACGCCGCGCGGTTTCGCCGCGCCAAGCCGGACGCCATTTTCCTGCATTGCCTGCCTGCCCACCGCGGTGATGAAGTCACCGACGAAGTGATCGACTCGCCGCGCTCGCTGGTATTTCAGCAGGCAGAAAACCGGCTGCACTCGCAAAAAGCAGTCATGCTGGAATTGATGAAAGATGAGTTCGTGAAATTGCCGGGTCTGGTCGAGCTTCAGGAATTGGCGCACATCTAGGAGCTGCGGGCGTGCGCTGCCGGGCCAGGCACATGAGAAATCGATGGTCTAGGCGCGAGAAACATGGCTTTTTTGCCTCGCCGAAGCGGGAGAGAACGATTCATTTGGTGGGTCGCAGCTGAGCACTCTATGAAGACTATGCTCCTCGCCATCGGCGGAAACTCCCTGATTTGCGCGGGGCAAACGGGAACCATTGCCGAGCAACGGGCCAACGCGCAACGCACTGCCGCCCAGATTGTCGGCCTCATCCGCGCCGATTATCGCGTTGTCCTCACGCATGGCAATGGTCCGCAAGTCGGCGCCGAGTTACTTCGCTCCGAACGCGGCGCCAGCCAGGTTCCCGGTCTCCCGCTCGATGTCTGTGGTGCTTCGACCCAGGGTGAAATAGGATACGTTCTCGAGCAGGCCCTGCAAGCCGAGCTGCAGACGGCCAATCTGCGCGTGCCAGTGGCAACGGTTCTCACGCAATGTCTGATTTCGCCGGATGACCCTTCGATGACGTGCCCGACGAAACCGATTGGCCCGTTCTATTCGCGAGCTGAAGCCCAGGAACGACAGCGGCTTTTCGGATGGCACATCATCGAGGATGCCGCCCGCGGCTATCGCCGCGTGGTTCCATCGCCGGAACCGATCGACATCATCGAACTGGAGGTGATCCGTCGTCTGTTCGAGCAGCGGGTGCTGGTAATCGCTTGCGGCGGAGGCGGAATTCCTGTGGTCCGAAGAAACGGAAGAGTGGAGGGGGTCGAGGCCGTCATCGACAAGGATCGCGCCTCGGCGTGGTTGGCGCTTCGCCTGGGCGTCGCCCGGTTTGTCATCTCCACCGACACCGACTATGTGTATCTGAATTACAAAAAGCCTACGCAAAGCGCCCTGCGGCAAGCCAGCGCAGCGGAGTTGGACGACCATCTAAAAGCTGGTCAATTCCCGCCCGGAAATATGGGCCCCAAAATCGAGTCTGTGTTGCGCTTCCTCAGTCACGGCGGGAAGGAAGCGATCATTACTTCCAGCGAGAATCTCTGCCATGCAGTCATCGCCCCGGCGGGTGGAGAGTCGGTCGGCACCCACATGTTCCCCGATTGCGGCCCGGCGGAGTTGAAGCGCGCCACTGATCGCGAAAAAAAAGAGTTCGCATTGCCTGCGGGAGGACATTAATGGCTCAGCCCAACATCTTTGCTCTCCAGCCTGTTGTCGCTCCGCTGCTGCGAACCGAGGGCACGGCCCTGAAGCACGTGATCGAGTCGCAACAATTCACCGTCCCGCTGCTCATGGAATTGTTCGAGCGCTCGCAAGCGATGGAACGCATCGTTGCCCGCGGGGGCACGCTCGATTACCAGAACCGCATCCTGACAACTCTTTTCTACACGCCTTCGACCCGCACCCGACTCTCGTTTGAGGCCGCCATGCATCGCCTGGGTGGCCGCGTTCTGTCCACAGAGAACGCGGGAGCCTTTTCTTCCGAAGTCGAAGGCGAGCAGGTGGAGGATTCCATCCGCATCATCAGCGGCTATTCCGATGTGATCGTCATTCGCCACACAGCCGACGACGGAGCCCGCCGGGCGGCGGAGGTCTCCCGCGTGCCGGTGATCAACGCCGGAGATGGCAATGGCGGACAGCATCCCACCCAGGCCCTGCTCGACCTCTACACGATTTACCGACAGCGTCCGCTGAACGGCCTCAGCGTAGCCATTATCGGCGAGCTGGACAGGGGCCGTACGGCGCGCTCGCTGGCCTATCTGCTGGCCAAGTTCGAGCGGGTAAAGATGTTTTTCGTCAGCCCGCCGCAGCTTCAGATGAGACTGGACATCCTGGCCTATCTCGACGAGCACGGTGTCCGCTACGAACAGGAGTCGGATATCGATCGGGTGATTGGCGAAGTCGATGTGGTCTATCAGACCCGAATCCGGCCCGAGCGAGTGCGGGACATGGACGGCCGGAATAACGACGGCCTGCGGCGTTATGCCATCGATTCGAAAGTTGTGCAGCGCATGAAGCCGGACGCCCTCATCCTTCATCCGTTGCCCCGCACGGTCGAGTTGGATAAGTCCGTCGATGCCGATCCCCGAGCCATGTATTTCCGCCAGGCGAGGAATGGCCTCTATGTGAGAATGGCACTGCTGACCATGCTTTTGGACCGGGAGCCGGCGGGAGGGAGTGCCGGAGGGTAGGAGTTGGCGCAGAGAGCAATCGCAGAGGCGGCAGTAAAACCGGGACTATGTTGCTCTGTGCCCTTCGTCGGCGCCCCATGTTCCGGGATCCCGGTTCTGAGAGTCGCAAGACCAGTTGAGTATTTTGGCACGACTCAGTGACGTTTATCGCCGTTACCGCGGGCGAGGACACAGCAACGCACAGAGATTTCGGAGAAGGGACTTCATGAGCACCGAACTGATAGAAAAATCCAAGCGCACTGATTACTTTGTGGAACTGGAGAACCTGTACGGAGCCCACAACTATCGTCCGCTCGACGTGGTGATCGAGCGCGCCGAAGGCGTGTGG
>JBEKPJ010000015.1:0-136959 GCA_049520935.1 Terriglobales bacterium
TAATCATCTGCCGTGGCGCCGCATGAGGTGCTATATTGCGCGATGGTTTCCCCCGGCTCGCGTTTGTCATCCTTATCCTCTCGTGCGCCTGGGCGTCTTCACCCAAGGTGGGAGCCGGATGCACTAACTCCGCTCGTCCGGATCTGTGGAGGGGGTCATGAGCGATCATGGTCCCTACTCCGACTCGCGGGTTGGGCGGTTGTCCTCCGGCCGCATGTGATGTTTCGACCGTAACGGAGGCGAGCGATGGTGTCTATGACTTTAGTCACGGCTCCGAAACGCGGTCCGACGACCTCACTCCGAGGAGTGCGTTTCGGCCTCGAGGTCGCTCAGATTGCGGACAATCACCGTGCGGCCATCGATTTTGAGGATGCCTTCGGTTTGCAGGCGTGAGAGGTTGCGGGAAACCAGTTCGCGAACGGTGCCAATTTGCGAAGCCAGCTCCTGGTTGCTGACGGTCAGGACGATTTCCACGCCCGCGGTGGTGCGTTTGCCCTCCCTTTGTGCGACCCGCAATAGAAAGGACGCGAGGCGATGCCGGACCGTGGTGAAGGAAAGCTCCTCAATAATACCGACCAGATGGCGCAGGCGAGCCCCCACCACGCCGAGCACCTTGAGCGCGACCGCGGGATACTCGAGACAGAGCGCCTGGAAATCCTGTTTGCTGACAAACAGCAGCGTGACCTGGTCGATGGCGACTGCCGATGCCGGGTAGTTTCCGCCATCGAAAACCGGCAGCTCCGCAATCGAACCGCCTGGCCCTTCGATGCTCAATACCTGTTCTCGCCCCCCGGCGGAACTCTTAAAAATGCGGACATGACCGGACTCGATCACGTACAGTCCGGCGCACGGCGCACCCTCGCCGAACACGGCCTGGCCGGCGGCAAAGGAGCGCGCGATGGCGCGTTCGGAGAGAAACCGCAGCTCGGGTTCCGCCAGCCCGGCAAACATGGAAACTTTTTTTAATGTTTCACCGCGATCAAGCTTGATGTCGGGCACGGGGGTGATTGTATCGGATCAACCAGGGGGGGAACACTGAAGCACCGCAGGGAGGCGAGCGATTGCCGGATGCCGACCTTGCCATCCCGGGCCAGCAAGCAAACAGATGAAGGCCATGTTAAAGCGGGCCGCAGTGCTGGCGGACTTGCCACCTGGACTCTTAGAATACAAAGATCGCGAAGTGGAAAGGCAGAATTCGATGACTCCCCCAGCCGCAGTAGATTCGACGCCGCGTGGCGTCTCGACCCAGCCCATTGCAGCCCAGCCCCTGAAACCGGACGAGTTGCGCAAGATCGATGCTTACTGGCGCGCGGCCAATTATCTTTCCGTCGGGCAGATTTATCTATACGCCAATCCGCTGCTCCGCGAGCCCCTGAAGATCGAACACGTCAAGCCGCGGCTGCTCGGGCACTTCGGCACCACGCCCGGTCTGAACTTCATCTACGCCCACTTCAATCGCCTGATCAAGAACTACGACCTGAACGTCATCTACCTGGCCGGCCCCGGCCACGGGGGCCCGGGGATGGTGGCCAATACTTATCTGGAAGGCAGCTACAGCGAGTTTTATCCGAATATCACGCAGAATGAAGAGGGGATCCAGAGGCTGTTCAAGCAGTTCTCCTTCCCGGGCGGCATTCCGAGCCACGCGGCTCCGGAAACTCCCGGCTCCATTCACGAGGGTGGAGAGCTGGGTTATTCGATCATGCACGCCTGTGGGGCGGTGTTCGACAACCCCGATCTGATTGCCTGTTGTGTGGTAGGCGACGGCGAGGCGGAGACGGGGCCGCTCGCAACGAGCTGGCACGTCAACAAGTTCCTCAATCCGGTTCGCGACGGGGTGGTGTTGCCAATTCTCCATCTCAACGGCTACAAGATCGCCAATCCAACCGTTCTCGCCCGCATGAATGATGAAGAGCTGACCCAGTTCTTCAGCGGATACGGCTGGAAACCCTATTTCGTCGAGGGGGACATTCCGGAGGAGATGCATCAGCGGATGGCCGGTACGCTGGATGCGATCGTGGCCGAAATTCGCTCGATTCAGGAACGAGCCCGGGTCGCCGGCGATTCCCGTCTCCCCGTGTGGCCGATGATCGTGCTGCGGAGTCCGAAGGGCTGGACGGGGCCGAAAGTGGTGGATGGCAAGCAGATCGAAGGCACGTGGCGCGCCCATCAGGTCCCGGTGGCCGACCTCCAGTCCAAGCCGGAGCACCTGAAAATTCTCGAGAACTGGATGCGAAGCTATCGGCCGGAACAGTTATTCGACCAGGATGGCAAGTTCATTGCCGAGCTTGCCGAACTTGCTCCCAAAGGCCATCGCCGGATGGGAGCCAATCCCCATTCGAACGGCGGTCTGCTGCTGCGCGATCTGGCCATGCCGGACTTTCGCAAATACGCGGTTGCCGTCTTCAAGCCTGGCACGGAAAACGCCGAAGCCACGCGCGTACTCGGCACCTTCCTGCGCGACGTGATGAAGCTGAATGCCGACTCCAGGAACTTTCGTGTGTTTGGTCCGGATGAGACGGCCTCCAACCGGCTGGATGCGCTTTTCGAGGTTACCGACAAGGAATGGATGGAGACAATTCTGCCGGTCGATGAACATCTCTCACAGCGCGGCCGGGTGGTGGAGATGCTCAGCGAGCACATGTGTCAAGGTTGGCTGGAAGGCTATTTGCTCACCGGCCGTCATGGTTTGTTCTCCTGCTACGAGGCCTTCATTCATATCATCGATTCCATGTTCAACCAGCACGCCAAGTGGCTGAAGGTCACCCGCGAGATCGAGTGGCGGCGGCCGATCGCATCGCTCAACTATTTATTGACCTCTCATGTGTGGCGTCAGGATCACAACGGCTTTACGCATCAGGACCCTGGTTTTATCGATCATGTGGTGAATAAGAAGGCGGACATCGTGCGTGTCTATCTGCCGCCCGACGCCAACTGCCTGCTTTCGGTCGCCGACCACTGCCTGCGGAGCCGCCACTACGTCAACGTGATTGTGGCCGGTAAACAGCCCGCCTTGCAGTTCCTCGACATGGAGTCCGCCATCGAACACTGCACCACCGGCATTGGTATCTGGGAGTGGGCAAGCACCGACAAGGGATCCGAACCCGATGTCGTGATGGCCTGCGCCGGAGATATTCCCACCCTCGAAACCCTGGCGGCGGTCGACCTTCTCCGGCAGCACTTTCCCGACATCAAGATTCGGGTGGTGAACGTCGTCGATCTGATGACGATTCAGCCTTCGAGCGAGCACCCGCATGGGCTCTCGGACGTCGACTTCAACTCATTATTTACGCTCGACAAGCCCATCATCTTTGCCTACCACGGCTATCCCTGGTTGATCCACCGACTCACCTATCGCCGGCACAACCATGAAAATCTCCATGTGCGAGGCTATAAAGAAGAGGGCACGACGACGACGCCTTTTGACATGACGGTGCTGAACGATCTCGACCGCTTTCACCTGGCCGGCGACGTCGTCGATCGGGTTCCGAGATTGCAAAGCGTCGGCGGCCACTTCAAACAGTTCCTCCGCAACAAACTGGTCGAGCATCGCCAGTACATTCACGAACGGGGAGACGATATGCCGGAAATCCGCGACTGGACGTGGCCGTACTAATGAAAGTTCTCGTGCTGAACTCCGGCTCCAGCAGCCAGAAAAGCTGTCTCTACGAAATCGGTGAGGCGCTCCCCTGCGATCCACCCGGGTGCCTGTGGGAGGGCAAAATCGAATGGGTCGGTGACCGGGCCGAGTCCTCTGTCCGGACCGGGCACGGCGTCTGGCGAAAAGAAGTCATCGCGGCAGGCTCTCGGGGTGAGGCCATCGAGCGCCTGCTGGGCAGCTTATGGAACGGGGAAGGGCGGGTGATTTCCGGGCCCTCGGAAATCGAGGTCGTGGGCCATCGGGTCGTCCACGGCGGACCGCGACATTTCGAGCCCGCGCTCGCGACTGCCGAGGTGAAATCGGCCATCGAAAGTGTTTCCGCGTTTGCCCCGCTCCACAATCGCGCCGAGCTGGAAGGCATGCAAATCGTCTCGAGACTGCTCGGTGCGGTGGCGCAGGTCGCCGTTTTCGATACCGGCTTTCACCGCAACATGCCTCGATCGGCATCGACGTATCCCGGGCCCTACGAGTGGTTCGAGCAGGGAATTCGCCGCTACGGATTCCACGGGATCAATCATCAATATTGCGCGGAACGCGCGGCGCGTTTGCTGGCGAAGGAACTGAAATCGCTGAAGCTGGTGAGCTGTCACCTGGGCAATGGATGCTCGCTGGCAGCGATTCGCGGGGGCGAAAGCGTGGACACCACCATGGGCTTTACCCCGTTAGAAGGGTTGATGATGGGAACGCGCTCGGGCTCGGTCGATCCCGGCATTCTGACTTATCTGGTGCGACAGAAACATCTCTCGGGTGAGCAACTGGATACCATCCTGAACCAGCAGTCGGGACTCCTCGGCGTCTCGGGGTTGTCGAGCGACATGCGCGAAATTCAGGCCGCCGCCGAAGCCACTCCGGATGGCAGCGGGCAGGCCGCGGCGAAGACGGAGCGGGCTCGCTTGGCGCTCGAGATCTACGTGCATCGGCTGCGGTCGGGAATCGGGGCCATGACGGCCGTGCTCGATGGCGTCGACGCGCTGATATTTACCGCCGGAGTCGGTGAAAATTCACCGGAAATTCGCGCCGCGGCGTGTCAGGGCCTTTCGTTCTTCGGCGTGCAACTCGATGCCGGCGAGAATGCGCGACCGCACCTGGACACCGATCGCGATATCTCCGCGCCGGAGGCGGCGGTCCGCGTCCTGGTGATTCACGCCCAGGAGGACTGGATGATCGCCCGCCAATGCTGGAGTCTGATGCGAACCGCTTCCCGAGCGTAAGGGGTCAGGCCGGAGCGCCCTTCGAAGGGCAGGAATTCGAAGGAGTGCAGGAAACGGGAGCTCCCGGCCAGATTTGCAGGCGACCCTGACGCGCGGTTTTGCCGACGATCTGTTCCCGTCGTTCTCCCGGCGATGCCTCTAGCGGTTCAGGACATGCCTGATGGCCCCGTCGATGGCGCCGGCGGCCGCTTCTCCCGACGCCTGCCCCAGAGCACGGTAATTCTCGAAGTGAGTTTCGTCGAACCACTGGTTGGCGGTTGTGTCATTCGGAAACTGCGGGTTGGTCTTGGCATAAGCCAAAACATCCTGCGGATCTCCCTTCCTGAGCGTGGGCTTGATGTAAATCAGGATGCCGTCCTGCGGTGGCGAGTCCGGGTTGTAGCGAATCCTGCCGATAACAAAGTGGGCCGGCGCGGGAGTGGCGTCGCTGGCGTCGACGGTGGGCTTCAGCGGACCGAAATCGTCGATCACGATTTCGGCTCCGAAATCGGTGCGGCAGTGTTCAATGGCATTATGCAAATCTCGGAAACCGTGGCCCGGGTCGCACGACGCATCGCAAGCGACAATCAGCTTACAGCGCCGGCGAACGAGTTCGTAGACGCCAAGGTTCTCAAAGTGTCCACCGTCGGAAAGATAGACGTAGTCGCTATCGTCGGTGGTCGAGCCCAGTAACTCGCGGAGCAGCCAGTAGAAGCCAAGGATCGGACTGCCGTGCTGCCACCGTTTGCCGGCGGGATTGCCGATCCACCAGCCCAGACGCACGTCGAACAACGTCATCAAGAAGGCCAACGGTGGCTCCGAATAGGAGCCCATATTGGGGCTGGCGGCCGCACCCGAGATGGCCATGCTCGTGCCCAGGGTGATGCCATCCTTGTACCCAGGCAGCTTGCAGCCCGCCTTCGCCGTGGGTCCGAAGAAACACTCCCATTGCTTTCCACCCGCGTGTTGCCGGGTGAACCCACCGTAGAGTGGGGTGAAAGCGAAAGACCTGGCTTTGCGAGTTTGCAGCGCCAGTTCATCGCCGTGCACGACGTTGAGACTGGTGTTGAGGATTGGAATCGGCCGCGCATCTTTCGGGTCCTTCGACACGGCGGGGATTCGCAGGGTGGAGAGCGGAAAGTTGTCGGCATCGGAAAATCCGGTGAAAGGTTGTGCGTTTCGTCCCGGCACCGAGGCGCCCAAATAGCAGCGCACCAGACGGTTGCGGTAGAGATGGTGAATGGAGAATTCGTTGATGTCAACGCGCCAGGAAAAAATCACGGCGGCGACGAGCAAAAGACCACACAGGACCGGCACGCCCGGGTGAAAGCAAATATCACTTGGCACGGCCAGCGCCGGCCATTCGATTCCCGCGCCCACCGGGCCGGATCCGCCGATCCAGAGGGATATCTTCGAGGCGAGCAGCGAGAGCCCCATCAGCAAGCCAAGAATGAAGATGTAAGGCGTGCCCTTGGCCAGATAGTTCAGCAGCCTCGCTCGAAAGGATAGGTCCAAGATCAGCTTGCCGCTTTCCTCGCTTTTGCCGAAAGCGACCCCGTAGGCGGTCGCCGCAACCCATACCAGAACCCCGGTGAAGCTCAGCGGGTGATGGGGGTGGCGGTGCTGCTCCCAGCACAGGAATTTTCCCAGGGCAGCGGGAAAGTAGACCGCGATCAGAAACAGGAAGAACCAGCAGAAAGCGTAGATCACCAGCCAGCCCCCAAACCTTCCCCACCATTCGCGGTGCGCGTCGGTCATTCCGCGTCCCATCAGCCCTATATGCAACACGCCGGCGATCAGCATCATGAGAATCGCAACCGGGGTCCCGAAGGTCATCATGTGCCACTTGCTGAACGTAGCTCCGGAGCGATCCGCGAAGGGAATCAGAACTCTGGCGAAGGGAACGAACAGATACCCGCACACCGCTCCCGTCACCACGGCCGTGGCCAGCAGGAGCCCCACCTTGGGGCCTCCGTTTCCGGTGGTTTTGATCGCGGCACGGACCATCGAGCGCACCGCGAGAGCACCCGCCCACAGTCCGAAGTACAGTGCCATTCCCAACAAGGGCGCGCGATAAAGCGGATACTCGATGATCTGCCAGTCGAGCAGGAAGTTCCCAAGCCCGTAGGTAAAAAGCGCTCCCGAGAGAAACAATGGCATCACGATCAGTATCTGTACCGCCCACTGACGGGTGAACCAACAGTCTCTCCTTTTTCGGCGTGGATCGACCGAGACCAGGTTCATGCCAATGAAAACGACGGCCAGGAAGGCGAGCAAAAGTCCCAGGTCAAGCGCGAAATACTGGGATCGCAGATAATCCTGGATGATGCCGGAGATCCGTCCCTTCAGCTTGTTTTCAGCAACCTCCAGCAAATGAAGCAGGTACACGAAGCAGCGGGGCAGCAGCAACAACGAAAGCAGGGCCAGCAGGAGGATGATCTGGTTCAGGAGTGTGTTGCGCAGGTAGCTGGCGGCAAAAGCCCAGAAGTCGGCGCCGAGCAACCCTTTTCGCGGAGTCAGGTAGTTGCTGTAATTGCGCAGAAAATGGACTTCGGGAGGATCGGCGGACTCGCGCGGTGAATCGGGCGCGGCCGAGAGGCGTTGTTCAATCTGCTGGATTCCGAGGTTCTGGTGGTGCATCCAGGCCATCAGCCAGCCGCCGATGTAGCCGCCTCCGGAGACGGTCGAGAGGTAGTCGAACGACCGCAGCAAACGTGAGCGGGCCAGAGCCTGCAAGATGCCGAGGTTGAAGGTGGCACTCCGAATGCCCCCGCCCGAAAACGCCAACCCGATCAAAGTACCGGCGGCAGCCGGCCGCGCATCGTCATGGCCGAGGCGCAGGGGGCGCGCCGTCTCGATTTGCCGAAGCTCGTCGTCAAGAACCTCGGCGACCGTTGGCGAAGATGTCGCTGCCATAGTTCAGGGCGAACACTCCCGTCTGATAGTGTTCGGTCGCTTCCGACCGTTACAGTCCGGTTGCGGGAAGGCAATCAGCGTCGCTCGGACGCAGTTTTTCGGGTGCGCGAGAATGTGAAAGGCGATTGCTTGGCCGGCGCCGGAGGAGCGCCCTACTGTTCGGAAAACATTGCGGTTACAAGCAGCTGTGACCGGGATCACAGAACCTCGCCCCCCGGAGAGTCCAATATTACGGGTTACATTTGTAGATGTGAGTGCAAACTAACCAAAACTCGAATGGAGCTTGCAAAATGAAGAAACTGAATCTCCCGCTGCTCGCGATCGCAACCGCGATGCTGGTCCTCCCCCTCACCGCGTATGCGCAGGACGCGTCCGAGGCACTCTACAAAGCAAAATGTGCGATGTGCCACGGCGCCGACGGGAAGAAATCCGCGGGTCATGATTTCACGAGCGCCGACGTGCAGGCGAAGTCGGATGCGGATCTCGAGGCAGTGATCACAGGCGGAAAGCCCCCCAAGATGCCTGCTTACAAGTCTCTGAAGCCGGAGGAAGTGAAGGGGCTGGTGGCCTATATCCGCACCTTGAAGAAATAGTCCCGCGAGGTTCTTGCATTAAGAGTTAGGTTTTGTCCAGCGCGCCGACGGTTCCGGCGGTGAGTCTTGAAGTGTGTCTGGACGGCGACGCATCGAGGATAAGGGGGAGTACCACTTGCCAATGAGTGTGCAACAGCGCTTCCAACACTGGCTCCAGCCAATTTATTTTCTCGGGCAGAATCCCGTTACGATAATCGGCGCCGTGATCACGACGAGCACGGCGCTTACCACCATCGCCTTCTGGTTCTATGACATTATCCTGCCGGGTCCGCCGCATCCCTATGTCGGCCTTCTCGTCTTCCTGATTCTTCCCGGCGTTTTCGTCTTTGGCCTACTGCTGATTCCGATCGGGATCTACCTCCGGCGACGGAGTCTGCGCGCCAGGGGCGAACTGCCAAGCATTTTCCCCAGCATCGACCTGGGGCTGCCGGTGGTGCGGCGAACCCTGGAATACGTGGCCGCAGCGACGGTGCTCAATCTCCTCATCGTGGCGACCGCCTCCTATCGCGGCGTCGAGTACATGGATTCGGTGAATTTCTGCGGCAAGACCTGTCACACGGTGATGGATCCGGAGTACTCGGCCTACCAGAATTCTCCGCACTCGCGGGTGGCTTGTGTCGAGTGCCACATCGGACCGGGAGCGGGCTGGTTTGTGCGGTCGAAGCTCTCCGGCTTGCGGCAAGTCGTGGCTGTGACCTTGCACACCTACTCCCGCCCCATCCCGTCGCCGGTGAAATACCTCCGGCCGGCGCGCGAAACCTGCGAGCAATGTCACTGGCCGCAGCGCTTTACGGGCGACAAGTTTCTGGTGAACACCAGCTACAAGGAGGACGAAAAAAATACGCCGCAAACCGACGTGTTGTTGCTGAAAGTCGGCGGACGCACCTATCAGGGCTCGGTCGGCATCCACGGACGTCACCTCGCCGATAACGCACGCATTCAGTACATCTCCACAGATGCCGAGCGGCAGACCATTGCCGCCGTGTATTACACCGACGATCAGGGAAAAACCACAGCCTTCGTTTCCACCGACACCAAGCCAACCAAAGAGCAACTGGACAAGGGCGAGCATCGGGTGATGGATTGTGTCGATTGCCACAACCGGCCCACGCACAGATTTGATCTGCCGGAAAATGCGGTGGACAAGCAGATGTCGACCGGGCTGATCAGTCCGGAACTTCCCTACATCCGGAAAAAGGCGGTCGAGGTGCTCAAGGTGAATTATCCCGCCCGCGACGTGGCCGAACGTACCATCAAGGCAGAACTCAACAACTTCTATCGCACCAACTATCCCGTTGTCTATCAAACGCATCGCACGCTCGTCGAACAGGCCGGTGACGAGGTAGCGAAGATCTACCTGCGCAACATCTTCCCCGACATGCGCGTGACCTGGGGCACGCACCCGAACAACCTCGGCCACAATGATTCGCCGGGATGTTTCCGCTGCCATGACGGCAGCCACACCAGTGCCGACGGCAAGACCATCACCAACGATTGCTCGGCCTGCCACAACCTACTGGCGGTGGGAGAGGAAAATCCGAAAGTGCTTAACGATATTGGAATGAAATGAGCCGAATGAGAGCTGCACATGACACAACGACGTTCGGAAGGAAGTGGCACGCAGGCCTCGGAGTCGTCGTGGCCTCGGTCCTGGCCGTGGGGTTCAGCCTTCGAATTTCGGAACGCCCGGTGCGCGCCGCCGACCAGCCTGGGGCCGAGTGTCTCGCCTGTCATGGCGACAGAAGCAGCGCTCCGACCCGGCCGGGCACAACCACGCTGCTCTATGTGGACGGCAAGAGATTTGCCACTTCGGTCCACGCCAGTTTTGGTTGCACCGGTTGCCACGCCGACCTCGAAGGAAAGGAGTTTCCTCACGACAAGCCGGCTCCGGTCAAGTGCGGTACCTGCCATGGGACCGAGCAGGAACAACATGCCCGCTCGCTCCACGGCAAGGCAGTTGCGCACGGCGACGCGCTGGCTCCCCGTTGTGTGACTTGCCACGGCAACCACGACATCATGCCGGTGAAAGACCCGCGCTCGTCGGTGGCGCCGCTGAAAGTGCCTTTTGTTTGCGGCCAGTGCCATCGCGAAGGTACGGCAGTCTCGCGGAATCGTCCCATTCCCCAGGACAATATTCTGGAGAACTACTCCGAGAGCATCCACGGTGAGGCGCTGCTCAAGAAAGGACTGGCGGTCGCGCCGAACTGCGCCACCTGCCACACCCCGCACCTGATCCTGCCGCATACCGATCCGGCCTCTTCGATCAATCGCAAAAACATCGCCGCCACCTGCACCAAATGCCACTCGCAAATCGAGATTGTCCACCGCAAGACCATCCGGGGCGAGCTGTGGGAAAAGCAGGCCAACGTTCTCCCCGCCTGCCCCGACTGCCATCAGCCGCACAAGATCCGGAATGTTTTCTATGACGAGGGCATGGCCAATGCCGACTGCATGCGCTGCCACGCTGACGAAAAACTACGTCGCGGGCGGGACGGCAAGTCGATGTTTGTCAACCGCGACGAGGTGACCCATTCGCGCCACAGCAAGATCGCCTGCAGCCAATGCCACTCCGAAGTCAACGCCTCACGCGTGCGTCCTTGCGAAACCATCACTCGCGGCGTCGACTGCACCGCCTGTCACGATGAAGTGGGCAAGCTGTATACGGCCAGCATTCACGGACAACTGAACGCGAAAAATGATGCCAATGCCCCGACCTGCAAGGAGTGCCACGGCACGCACGGGATTCTGGGCAAGCAGGACCCCAATTCACCCTCGTTTGCCACCAACGTCCCCGGGCTCTGTGCCCGCTGTCACCGCGAAGGCAATAAAGCCGCGGTCCGCTACACCGGCAGGCAACGCGAGATCATTGCCAACTACACGGAGAGCATTCACGGCACTTTGCTCAAGAACGGCCTGACCGTAACTGCGACCTGCACCAGCTGTCACACCGCGCACAGCGTCCTTCCGCGAACCGATCCGAAGTCGAGCGTGAGCACCGCCAACGTGCCGACGACCTGCGGCCGATGTCACCACGGCATCGAGGAGCAGTTCGAGAACAGCATCCACGCCAAGCGCGTGGGCGGATCCGACAAGCCACTTCCGGTGTGCAACGATTGCCACACGGCTCATGCCATCCGCCGCACGGACGAGAACAGTTTCCGGCTGGACGTGATGAACACCTGCGGGCGGTGTCACGGAGAGATCGCAAAAAGCTATTTTGAAACCTATCACGGCAAGGTCTCGCGGCTGGGGTACACCAAGGCGGCGAAGTGTTATGACTGCCACGGGGCGCACGACATCCTTGCGGTAGCCGATCCGCGCTCGCACCTAAGCCGGGCCAACGTGGCGGCCACTTGCCAGAAGTGCCATGCGGGCGCCACCCGGCGCTTTGCCGGCTACCTTACGCACGCCACGCACCACGATCCGAAAAAATATCCGTTTTTGTTCTACACCTTCTGGGGCATGACCGCGCTGTTGCTGGGAACCTTCGTGGTCGGCGGCCTGCATACGCTGCTCTGGCTGCCACGAGCTTTCCAGATGCGCCGGGAACTGCGCGCCGCCGAAGAGCAACATGCCGCGAACCATGATTCTTCGGCAAGCAAGGAGGACTCCGATGCCTAAAGGCGAAGTCTTGGAAAGCCCGCCCCCAACCAATGTGTTGCCCAAGGGCGGCACGGCGGAGCGTCAGTTCGTCCGCTTCAGCCCCCTGCAGCGCGTGCTGCACGTGTGCATGATCTGCAGTTTCATTACCTTGGCGCTGACCGGGCTGACCCTGAAGTTCTCCTATACCGGGTGGGCGGCG
Organism: Terriglobales bacterium; assembly: GCA_049520935.1. Classification (GTDB taxonomy): domain Bacteria; phylum Acidobacteriota; class Terriglobia; order Terriglobales; family Acidobacteriaceae; genus Acidiflorens. Next base: position 12,163 of record JBEKPJ010000015.1, read on the forward strand.
GTGCTGTCGCATCTGCTCGGCGGATTCGAAAACGCGGGCTACATTCACCGCAGCGCGGCTTGTCTGATGTTCGGAGTTTTCATTACCCACCTGGTGGACTTATACAAGCTCAAGAAACGGGAGCACAGTTCCTGGTTCTCGCTGATTCTCGGACCGGGCAGCATGGTTCCCAACCGCCAGGATCTCGCCGAGCTGGTCGCGACCCTGAAGTGGTTTGTCGGTCTCGGCGAGCGTCCCGCTTACGGACGCTGGACCTACTGGGAAAAATTTGACTACTTCGCCGTGTTTTGGGGAATTGCGGTCATCGGCTCGACCGGTCTCACGCTGTGGTTTCCGGTGTTCTTTACCCGTTTTATACCCGGCTCGTTCCTCAATGTCGCAACCATCATCCATAGCGACGAGGCGTTGCTGGCTACGGGTTTCATTTTTACTGTGCACTTCTTCAATACCCACTTGCGGCCGGAAAAATTTCCCATGGATATTACCGTCTTCACCGGCCGCATGCCGCTTGAGGAACTGAAAAGAGACAAGCCGAGAGAGTACGAAGCGCTCGTTGCCAGCGGCAAACTGGACGAGAACATGGGGGAGGCCTACCAGCCCATTGTCACCCGTACGATTCGGTTCTTCGCCTGGGTGGCGCTGGCGGTGGGATTCAGCATCGTGCTGTGGATCATCTATGCGGTGTTGTTTGCCTACCGCTAGAGCCGACGGGCTGTCGCAGGACAAGGAAAGGTGGAAATGCTCGCGCTTCGGGTTGCTATCGTTTACCTGACTCTGGTTTTCGCTTCGGCGTGGGCTGCGCCCGCTGCCGACCAGCAATGTCTGGCTTGCCACGGCGAAGCGGGAATGAAGTCCGGCGCCGGGAAAAGCATTTCGATCAACCCCGCCAAACATGCCGCCAGCGCCCACGGGATTCTCGCCTGCACCGATTGTCACAGCGACATCAAGGAATTCCCGCATCCTGCCAAGATTGTCAAAGTGCAATGCGCCACCTGCCATGCGGACGAAGCCAAGGCCTTTCCCGCGAGCGTCCATTCCGTGCTCGGCGAATCGGCCTGTGCGTCGTGTCACGGCAGCGTGCACGAACTGAGCACGGCCGAAAAGCTGATGCCCGGAAAGTGCGTCGAGTGTCATGCCGACGAGGCGAAGGCGCTCGAACCAAGCATCCACGGACAAGCGGCCAAAAACGGCGACCGCGACGCGCCCCGGTGTGTCTCCTGCCACGGGCCCATCCACGCCGTAAAAGCCTCAAGCGAAGCTGATTCGACCGTGGCGCGCAGGAATCTGGCGGACACTTGTGCCAAATGTCATAGCGATGCCGGCTTTCTGTCGCGGCATAAAATTCCGGTGGCGCACCCGGTCGATTCCTATAAGCAGAGTGTTCACGGGCGCGCCGTCGCGCTCGGCAAGGAGGCGGCAACCTGTTCCAGTTGTCATGGCAGTCACGACATTTATCCCGCCACCGACACGCGATCGAAAGTCAATCACTGGAATGTTCCCGGAACCTGCGCACAATGTCACAAGGAAATCGCCCGCGAGTTCAACGAGAGCGTTCACGGCGTCGCAGTCAAGGCGGGCGGGCGGGATGCCCCGGTTTGCGTCGATTGCCATGGCGAGCACCTGATCATGGACCCGAAGAGCGCGGGGTCGCCCTTAAATGCCCTGAACGTGTCGTCGGAGACCTGCGGTCGCTGCCATGGCGATGCCCGTCTGGCGCTGCGGAATGATTTGCCCACCGATCGCTTGCCGTCCTATGCCGGCAGCTATCACGGACTCGCCCTCAAAGAAGGGAAAGTGACGGCGGCAAATTGCGCTTCCTGCCACGGAGTTCACTCCATTCTCCGTTCGAGCGATCCCCGTTCAACCGTGAACCCGGCCAACTTGCCAAAGACCTGCGGACAATGTCACCAGGGCGTGGTCGATGCCAAGTTCACTATCGGACCGGTGCACGTGCAGACGGGCGCGGGCCCCAACCATCCGGTGGTGAAGTGGATTCGCTGGACCTACTGGGTGCTGATCCCGGCCACGCTGGGCTTCATGCTGCTGCACAACCTCATTGACTTTCTGGCCAAGCTCATTCGCCGCCGGCCGCGCCGGGAATCGGGTGAGATGGTGCTGCGCATGAACCTGTGGTTCCGCATCGCACACTGGGGCATCATGGCCAGCTTCCCCACGCTGGTATTCACGGGATTTGCCCTGAAATTTCCCGATAGCTGGTGGGCCAAGCCCCTGCTCCTGTGGGAGTCGGGTGTCGGCGTGCGCGGAGGCCTGCATCGCACCGCCGCCGTGGTCATGATCCTGGCCACGGTCTTTCACGTGGCGCACCTCGCGCTCAAGAAGCGCGACCGCTCTTTCCTCTGGGCCATGCTCCCCACCATCACCGATGCCTCCGACATGCTGGGTGTGTTCCGCTACAATCTCGGCCTCACCAAAGAGGAGCCGAAGTTTGCCAAGTTCAGCTACGCCGAGAAGATGGAATACTGGGCCTTCATGTGGGGCACCTTCGTCATGGGCGCTTCCGGCTTCCTGCTCTGGTTCAACAATTTCACCCTGCGCCACTTTCCGAAATGGGTGACCGATGCGGCCACGGCGGTCCATTGGTATGAGGCGCTGCTGGCCACGTTTGCCATCCTCATCTGGCATTTCTATCTGGTGATCTTCGATCCCATGGTCTACCCCATGGATACCGCCTGGATCAACGGCAAAATCCCGGCCGACCATTATCGCCATGCCCGTCCAGGCTATTTCCGAACCCTGGAACGGGCCGGACTGGTCGAGTTGCCGAGCGATCCCGAAGACTACGACGATCATCAAGGCGGCCAGGCCAAGGGCTCGAACCCGCACGACCAGAATTGACCCAGCCGAGCAGCCGCGCGAGCCGAACGGAGAGTCCCGGCAGCGAGGGTTCGAGGATCACTGCGGAAGTGGCGGCTGCAGCTCGAGATCGGTACCGAACGGGCCGCTCTGGAGCTTCCGAGGATCAACCGCTTGCCGCCAGGCCTCGGCGTCGAAATCCCCGCGGATGCGTGCCAAACTCTTTGCGAAAAGCTCGATTGAAATTCGATACGTCTCCAAACCCGCAATCGAGAGCAATCTCGAGCACGCTGGCTGTCTGCGTGGCCAGCCGCGTTGCCGCTTCGCGCAGGCGCGCCCGCAACAGGTACTGGTGCGGCGTCACGCCGGTCAGCTGCGCGAAACTTCGGAGGAAATGGTAGGGGCTCAGTCCCGCCTCACGCGCCAGGCGCGCAATCGTCAGATCGGAGTCGGCCTGGTTCTCGATCGTTCGCACGGCGCGTGTCACGCGCGCCATGGTGCTCGGCAGCGCGTCCGCCAGGCATCGCCGCGCCGAGTCTGCCAGCTGCAGGGCCGAGGCAGCCAGTTGTATGGCGAACTCCTCCCAGGCCAGTGCCAAAGTCAGATTGGTCGCTCCGCCCTGCTCCCGGGCGGGCTGCGCCTCCATCTGCGCGATTACGATTTCCGAAATCAGGGGTGAAAGAGCGCGCAACAATGGCAGTCGAGGAGTGGGGAACGGGCGTCGGCCCGTTGCGGAGCCGGCATGAGACGCGACCAGGGCGAAATATTCCGGCGCGTAGCTAAACGAAAGGCAGCGGTCTCCGGTTCCGTGTCGATGATCGCATTCAAAGCACTGTCCCGGATTGCCAAGGAGCAGGGAACCGGGCGTCATCAGTTCGCCCGTCCGGCTGCTATCGGGCGTGCGGTACTGAAACGTACCCGCGAGGACAATGGCTATCGAGACCTGCGAATGTTGCTCCTCGAACGGCCGGTCTTGCGGTCCTGAGGTGCAAATCAAGTCCGCTACTCGCCATCCCGCGCCTTGGGCGAACACCCGGGGAATCGGGTTCTGCGCCGCCCAGCCGCGTGCCGCCCGTTCGGAGACGGCCCGCTCGAGTTCGACCGCAATTTTTGCCAAGAATGTGCCTCCGCAAGCGAGCTATAACTGCGAAACCATAGCACAAGCGTTTCGATGATTGAAGCGGAGCGAACGATGACGACAATGGCAATGGAACCGGTTGAGAGTCTTTACAGTCGATTGGCGGCTGCGGGCCGGTCGAGTGAAATTCCCGAATCTGCCGACGCCTACGGGCAGCTTATTGGCAGCTGGGAACTGCAGGTTTTGCGCTACAAGGCGGTCGACGTTTCCGCGCAGGGCATCCGCGGCGAGGTGCACTTTGCATGGGTACTCGAAGGCCGTGCCGTGCAGGACGTCTGGATCATGCCGCGCTGTTCGGAGCGCACGGTTTGGACCGGCGAGACCAACAATATGTACGGAACCACGCTTCGTGTGTGGGACAGGGCAACTCAGGCCTGGCTCATAACGTGGATCAATCCTGTGACCGGCCACCGGGAACAGCAGGTTGCACGCCGCATCGAAAACGACATCGTTCAAGTGGGCGCTCGCGTGGACGGCACTCCAACCCGTTGGCGGTTCACCGAGATCACGTCCGATTCTTTTCACTGGAAGGGCGAATCGCTCGGTCCGGACGGTCAAACCTGGAAACTCGAGGGCGAATTCCGGGCCAGGCGAACCAAGCGCTGAAATCCTGCTTCGGGGCTACTTTACCGACAAATACTAAAGGGAAAAAGGATAAATGCGAACCATGACCAACGACAAGGCTTTACGCGAGCATTTGCCCAACGCGCTCAAGGGCGGAGACGCTCATGTCACTTTCAATCGCGCCTTTGAGAACCTGCCGGCGAGTCTGCGCGGCCGCCGGCCGGACGGTGCCAGGCATTCGCCTTGGGAAGTTCTCGAACATCTGCGCATCACCCAGTCAGACATCCTGGAGTTTTCGCGCCAGCCGGAGCACAAATCGCCGGAGTTTCCCGGCGGATACTGGCCGCACCCGCAAGCTCCCCCGAACCAACGAGCATGGGAACAGAGCGCGCAAGCGTTTCGGGAAGGCCTGGAGGCACTGTGCCAGTTGGTGGTCGACGATGCGAACGACCTGTTTCGAAAAATTCCAAATGGTGATGGTCAAACCCTGCTGAGAGAAGCGCTGCTTGCCGCCGATCACAACGCCTACCACGTGGGCGAACTGGTGCTTCTGCGCCGACTGCTGGGCGCCTGGGAGTAGGGAGGAGGTTGCTGGACCTGAGGAATGAGGAGGAAAGGGCGACTTGCCCGACGGGCTCAGGACAAAGGATGGAGAGCGGCTCTTCGATCTAAAGACTAAGGTTGCCGACAAAAAAACCGGGCCGGAGGAGGATGCCGGCCCGGACGAGTAATTTTGCTTTCTGTTATATCACCTTTAAGCCGTGATGAGAGATTCCAGAGCAACCCGGTTGGGAATCACCAGGGTCGAGCCCGTCTGCTGAATCAGGTGCTGCTTCTTGAAACCGGCCAGAAGGCGACTGACGGTCTCACGCGAAGAGCCGATCATCTGCCCGATCTCTTCGTGCGTTAATGCCATTTTTACCTGGCTGGGATTTCTGGATTTGCTGTTCTGATCGAGCCATTGCACTAACAGCCGCGCCAGCTTTTCACTGGCGGAATCGGAAAGAATCAGGTCACGGATTTCGCGGCAAGTGGAGGCGTAATCCTGACTGATGTGTTGCGTCACCCACAGCGCGAGCTCGCCGTGGAGCCGCATCAGGCGGAGCAGATCGGTGTGACGCACAAAGCTCACTTCGGACGGTTCTTGGGTCGCAGCCGTCGCTTCATAAGGGCGTCCGGAAACCACCGCAGCGACTCCGAGCGGGCAACCGGGGTCGACAATTCGTAAGATCAGCGTCCTGCCATCGCTTCCGCAAATGGAAAGCTTCACCCGTCCGCGGCGAACCAGGAATACTCCCCGCGGGGCCTGTGCTTCGGCAAACAGGACGGCGCCGGTCGGGTAAGTGGTTGTGAGCGATGCTTGCTCGAGAATTTCGGCTATGGCCGGGGGAAGATCGCAAAAACTCTTGTCGGCTGTAGGAAGTTTCGGGACGTTGGTGACGACTTGTGTGGCCATGTGCTGCCTCCGCTCCACCGTACTTTGGCAAGTCCATCGCCAATCCCAAGAAGGCTGTCATCGGATCCCATAGAATGCGTGTAAGTAAAACAAATCAAAGGCGGTTGCGATGATTTGAAAGGGGCGATCTCAGGTTTTCCCGTCGCCCATAATCGGCTCGAGGTGCGTCCTTTCCCACAGCGATGTGTGATCCCCATCACCAGCACCGTGGTTAGATGACCAGAGCCGGGCCGCGGCGTCCGGTTTCCCTGATGGGGGCTCACCCCAGCGTCTCATGGATCACATTCAGCAGCGCATTGCGGGCAAAGGGCTTTTCGAGAAGAGGGATGCCTCGCTTCAACACCCCGCGTTCGGCGATCAGTTCGCCGGTATAACCGGACATGAACACTGTTTTCAGATTCGGGTGCGTGCCGCTCAGGTGATCGACCAGTTCAGGTCCGCTCATGTGGCGCATCACGACATCGGTCAATAACAGGTCGATCGGGCCCGGATTCGATTCCACCAGTTGGATTGCGGACTTGCCGTCATCGGCCTCCATCACCGTATAGCCATGTTCTTCGAGGGCCTTTCGCGTCAGGCTGCGCATGGTCGCATCGTCTTCGACCAGCAGAATGGTCGTCCCCTGCCGTCTCGGGGCGACGGGCTCTTTTTCCGGCGGGGACTCGAGCCCGATCTTGTGATCGGCACAAGGGAGATAGATCTTGAAAGTGGTGCCGTGACCAGGCTCACTGTAGACCATAATGTGTCCAGCGCTCTGCTTGACAATGCCATAGACGGTGGCTAAGCCGAGTCCGTTTCCTTTGCCCACCTCCTTGGTTGTGAAAAAGGGCTCAAAGACGCGCAGCGCCGTCGCCTCGTTCATGCCGGTACCGGTATCGCTGACCGCGAGTAAAACGTAGCGTCCCGCGGCCATGCGTTGGTGGTGGTGTTCGGCAAAGTCTTCCTCGAAATTTTCGGTGCGGGTTTCGAGAATAAATTTTCCGCCTCGAGGCATGGCATCGCGTGCATTCACCGCCAGGTTGACGACAATTTGGTCGAGCTGGCTGGGATCGGCTTCGACCACCGCTGCTGGCGCTTTGGACACAATGAGAATCTCGACATCGTCTCCCATCAGCGGGCGAAGGAGCTTGCTCACGTCCTTCAACCGTTCGTTGAGATCGAGCAGGCGAGGGTGGATGGCCGAAGAACGGCTGAAGGTCAGCAGTTGCCGTGTCAATGCCGAACCGCGTTCGGTTGCCTTCTTGATGTTCTCGACGTAGTTCGAAGGCTCAGAAGCGGGATCGATGCGGTCTCGGAGGAATTCAGCGCAGGCATTGACAATGCCCAGAATGTTGTTGAAGTCGTGTGCCACTCCTCCCGCCAGACGGCCAATCGCTTCCATCTTTTGGGATTGGTGAAGCTGTTTCTCGGCTCGCTTCTGTGCCGTGATGTCGCGCGCTATCGCCGATGCGCCGACGATTGTGCCCGAGCCGTCGTACAACGGAGATACGGAGATGGAGACGTTGAGCACGCGTCCGTCCTTGGTCACGCGCGTCGACTCATAATGCTCAACGCTCTGGCCGAGTGCCACCTTCCGCAAAATCTCCGGGATCTCATCGGGACGATCGATCGGAGCGAGCAGCGAAATATGCTTTCCGACGATCTCATCGGGCGTGTAGCCATAAATTCGCTCCGCGCCTTTATTCCAGCTGGTAATGGTGCCGTCCAGGTTTTTGCCGATAATGGCATCCTCGGACGAGTCGATAATCGAGGCCAGTCGAGACCGTGATTCGCCCAATTGTTCGACCGTTTTGCGATATAGCTCTTCGTTCGCCCGGCGCAGCGCATCTTCGATTTGCCGGCGATCGCTCAGGTCGCGGATGGCGCTCAAAACGATCATCCCCTTGGCAGTCGCGACCGGACTGAGGCTGATTTCTACCGGGAACTCCGAGCCGTTACGCCGTCTTCCATAAAGGTCGAGGTTTGCGCCCATGCGCCGCGTCTTGGGCTGGGCGGCAAAATTCTCGCGATGATGGTGATGCTCCCCGCGATAGGCTTCCGGCACCAGGACCTCAACCTTTTGGCCAATCAATTCCTCGCGGTCATAGCCAAAAAGTTCTTCTGTCTGGGCGTTGACTTGAACGATGGTGCCGGTACGGTCGACGGCAACGACGGCGTCGGGAAGGGCCTCTAAGAGGTCGCTCGAGAGTATGACTTCGGCCATGGCTTTGCTCGAGAGGCTTTTGCCCGAAAACGAGGTTGTCGACTCTTTGCGATCAGCTCGCGACATACCGCTCCGCTTGTCCAAGCATCAGATCTTGATCGATCCCTGGACCTGAATCTATTCCTGGAGCCGCCCCCCTGTAAAGGCGTCGACCGCAAATGTTTGAATTTAAACAGAGTACTGATCGAGGTTTAGATGGATGTGACGGTGATCACAGTCACGAGTGATGTATGTCACCGTGGCTCGATCGCCCCTTGCGAATCTCCGCAACCGGGCGACAATGCCTGCGAGCTTCCGAACTGCGGGAGTGCGCACCCTTCCGGGGGGCCTTCTTGACAGAGAGCAGGAGGATTCTCCTTCCTCAAATCTCCGTTCCACGCTCCCGAGGGGGCCGGCGCGCTCCTGGTATCCGCGCGAGCACGGAAGGTGGGCGAGGGTTCCGCGGCTTCGTCTGACGCGTGCCGAAGCCCCAGCCCCTCGCGGGAGGTCGGCAGGGCCTGACCGAACTCACGCCTGCGCTGGTTTCTGCCTCCCCGGTCGTCTTTGGCTTTGGTTTCCCAGGGTGTATGCTCTGTGCTCTTGGATTTTCCGTAAGCGCGACGATAGAGGCCGCAATCGGCGGCGGCGAAGGACTTCACGAGTGAGCGCAGGGGCGATTGGCAACCAAACCGTGACTTATAGCGTATTTTGCATCGTTTGCATTAGTTTTTTGCATCGCTGTTTTCGATCGTTTTCTTGACAGTGCTTGCCTGGCCCTTATGTAATGACTGGTTTTAATACGTGCGGTTTTTGCAGCACTTGAAACCTGTTTCGCCGGGAGGTTCTATGTTGACGGCTCGAAGGCTAGTCATACTGTTGTCCTTGTCTTTGTCGGTGCTCATGGGTTCGCTCGCGTTCGCTCAGGGCGGAGCGACCGGTGCCATCAGCGGCGTGGTGCAGGACGCCTCGGGAGCCGTCATCGCCAACGCCCAGATCAGTGTGAAGAGCGAAGCTACGGGTGAGGTTCTACGCCAGACTAAGACCGACGCTTCCGGCCTGTTCAACGCCACACTGCTACCGGTGGGCAACTATACAGTGGAAGTGAACGCCGCCGGTTTTCCCGACACCAAGTATCCCGGCGTGACGGTGCGTATTACCGAAACCACGCGCATCACCGCGAGTCTTAAATTGAGTGCGGTGAAAGAGATTGTGGAAGTCGAATCCGAAGCCGAGCAAATCGATACGACCGACGCGACCACGGGAGAATCCCTCAGTTCGAACACCATCGCCACGCTTCCGCTGGCCACGAGAAATTTCCAGCAGTTGCTGGATCTGTCAGCCGGCGCTTCGGCCAACCTGAATAATGCCGCCTCGCTTGGCCGAGGTGATGTGCGTATCGATGTCAACGGTGGAAGAGAAGATAACAACAACTATCTGATCGAGGGCGTTTCCGCCTCCGACTACTCGTTCGGGGAACTGACGTTTACGCCCGTCCCCAACCCCGATTCGATCCAGGAATTCAAGGTGGGCACCAGCCTCTATGATGCGACCCAGGGTCGCAACGGCGGCGGCAATGTCAACGCCATTCTGAAGAGCGGTGCCGCCACCTTCCACGGCGATCTTTGGGAGTATTTCCGCAACTCCAAGCTGGATGCCGACGACTTCTTCCTGGGTCCGTTCGATCTCAAACAGAACATTTTTGGCGGCGATCTGGGCGGGCCGATCGGTCCCAAAGCCAAGCTGGGATACTTCTATGTGAACTACCAGGGCACGCGCCAGCGCAGCGGTGATTCGCTGGGAACCTATATCAGCGGCGCCTCGGTTCCGGTGCTGCCGACCGCGCGCGATCAGACCACGCTGATCAATACATTTTTTTGCGGCGCCCCTTGTGGCGGTGCTACTGCCACCTCGCTCGATCCCGTTGCCCTGGCGCTGCTGAATGTGAAGGGCAGTCAGTTCGGTCCGGGGGTAGGAGGCGGCTGGCTGATTCCGAGCGTGGCTGGAACACCCGGTTTTACGCAAACGGCCAACGGTCCGGTGCTGAACACCGGTTCCCTGACCCTCAGCGTTCCGGGGCGATATAGCGATAATCAGTTCACCGCCAACTGGGATCGAGACTTTAACCGGGGCAAGGATCGCCTCTCCTGGCGGTTCTTCTGGTCCGATTCGGAAACCTACGAACCTTTCGGTGCCGATAACTTGCAGGTGCAGACGGGCTACCCGGCATATGCCAGCAACCTGAATTTCCCCCTCGACATTCCCCTGCGAGGACGGTTTGGAAGCATCGCCGAGACGCATTCCTTCAGCAATTCTCTGATCAACGAGTTTCGTTTCGGGGTGAACGTGATCAGCGATGCGCTTGAAAACGTTCCCGTTGCAGGCACTTCGCCGAGCAACCTGGGCATCGACAACGGATCCGGTGCGCCGGATATGTATCGCTTCCAGTTCAGCAGCGGCTTGCAGATCGGACCCTTCCCCAACCAGTTGCAATCGGCGCTATCCGATGCCCTGGTCTACCTTGACACCCTCAGTTGGACGCACGGGCACCACTCGTTTCGCTTCGGCGGTGAAATCGACCGCACCTCGATTCGCCGCAATCTTCCCGTACTCGACAATGGTCTATTGTTCTTCGTTCCTGGGGCAGACAGCGGTATCAATTACTGGCAGAACTTCCTGTTGGGCGAGCCCAACTTTGGCGAAGGCGGCGGCGGCGCTGCCAATCACAACTACTTCATTCCCGCCTTTTCCGGGTTCGCGCAGGACGATTGGCGGGTCACGCCGAGTTTGACTCTGAACCTGGGGCTGCGCCTGGAGTGGGTCGGCGCGGCCGAAGACAACCTCTGTCATTTGGGCAACACCATACCGAATGACGCAAATACCATCGGCGACGCTTTCGTGTTCCCCAGTTGTGTGAACAAGTACGGCTATCCCGGCTTTACCGGCAACCTGAACAACGCAGCCCTGAACAACGAGTATGCCAGGGTGCCCGAACCGCGAATCGGCCTCGCTTATGACGTGGGGGGCAAGCACGACACGGTGGTTCGCACCGGCTACGGCATCTACAGCGTCCGCGAAGATATTGGGGCCGTCGACAACCTGTCGTTTACCTCTCCCTTCTATCCCTTGCTCGTCAACGGGGGGTCGCCACTGACCATGGGCAGCCTGCTATCAGGGCTACCAGCTCTGGGCACGGTGCAGGCGGCATTCGTGCCGACGCCTTCCTTTTTTCAAGGCTTCGGGGGAGGCCCGACGACCGGATCTCCCGTGTTCTCCGGCACCGCCGCCAACTACTTTGGTCTGGCCGTTCCCCTGCACTGGGTCGTGCCCACCACGCAGCAGTGGAACTTCTCGGTGCAACGACAGTTGGGGGGAGATTGGGTGCTGGAAATCGGATACGTGGGCACAAAGGGCACGCGTCTGCGTTCAACCTTTGATCCTGACCAGCCGAAACTGGCCAGCCCGTCCAACCCCATCGTCCTGACCGCGCAAAATGGAACTCAGTATACGATCACGCAGAACACAGCAGCCAATTCGACGGCGCGAGCGCCCTTCCTCGGGATTGATCCCGCAGCGTTTGAGGCGTTCTATCCAAACTCGGATTCGCACTATGGAGGTTTGCAAGCAACGGTTTCGCATCACTTCGCCAAGGGCCTGTACTTTCAAAGCGCCTACACGTATTCGAAATCGATCGATGACGTCTCCACCGCCAGCGTGGCCTTCCTCACGCGCGTGAATGACCAGAACAGTGCGGCCGGCTCCCGCGGTCTCTCCGACTTTGATCATCGCCAGCGCTTTGTCACCAGCTTCAATTACGCCTTGCCCTTCATGGCCAACCGCCACGATGTGATGGGATATGCGCTCGGTGGCTGGGAGGTCAACAGTGTGATCGTTGTGCAATCGGGTTCCCCCATTACGATCGCGGATTCCAACGGTGGGACCAACTATAATCTTGCCAGTTATCCGGTTGCGACGGCCAACTTCGCTCCCGGTTTCAATTGCAGCAACGCTCTGAACTCGGGTTCCCTCGCCACCAAGATTGCCAATTGGGTCAACCCTGGCGCCTATCAACCGGACGCGGCGATTGGTCCGGACGGCACCACCGGTTTCGGGGATTCACCGCGCAACTGCATCATTGGCCCGAGGCAGGCGAACGTCGATTTCACCCTCGGCAAGGGTTTCAAGTTCGGCGAACGACAAAGCGTGCATTTCCGCGCCGAGTTCTTCAACCTGTTCAACCATCCGTCGTTTCAAAACCCACAATTTACCGGGAATGCGAATGTGGAAGCGACCAATGCCAACGGTACCAGTGCGGTCGGCGAGATTACGCAGACCAACGGCACCCCGCGACTGATTCAGTTCTCCCTGAAGTATTCGTTCTAATGGACCCGACAGATCTGGGATCTGCAACTGAGGCAATGAGGCGAATGGAATGAAGTTCGGGAGCGGAGTTCTGCCGCTGCTCGCCGGAGTGCTGGGCGCGTCCGCCACCCTTTTCGGGCAGAACGTGCCGACCGGCAATGTCGTTCACTACACCACCACGCTCGCGAACGTGAAGTATCTGTTTGCCACCTCGGACCCGGTGGCGCGCCTGAAGTCAGGCGACATCCTCGATACCAACACGCTCGACTGTTTCGGAAACGCGCTCAAAAAACCCGGCGACAAGCTCAGCTTGTCTACCGGCGACAATCCGCTTGCCGGACCGTTCTTTGTCGAAGGGGCCGAACCCGGTGATACCCTGGCCGTCAAAATCCTCGCGCTCGAGGTCGATGGAGATACGGGTGTGGGGGCGTTTGCTCCCGGATTTGGCGCCCTCAACGAGACCAACTACACGCCGATGCTCCATCCTCCGCTCCCGGAGCGGGTGTGGTTTTATCCCATCGATCACGCCTCGAACACGGCGCTGTTCAAAGCGCTCGATTCCGACTTTACCGTGAAGATTCCCATGCATCCTTTTTTCGGTTGCATCGGAGTCGCACCCGCCAACGGCGAGGCGCGCAGTTCGGTTGTCCCGGCAGAATTCGGCGGCAACATGGACTCCCCCGAAGCGAGCGTCGGCAACACCGTCTATTTCCCGGTGAACGTCAAGGGAGGCCTGTTCTATATCGGTGACGGCCACGCCGCCATGGGCGATGGAGAAGTCGCCGGCACGGCCATCGAAGTTCCTCTGAAGGCACGCGTACAGCTGAGCGTCATCAAGGGTCGAACCATCGCTTGGCCGCAGTTTGAGAACGACGACGCCATCATGACGGTGGGCGCGTATCGTCCTGTGGACGATGCGCTGCGCATTGCTTTCACCGAACTGGTCCACTGGATCCACAAAGACTACGGTTTGTCGGAACTCGACGCCTACGAGCTGCTATCGAAAGTCGCCAGGATTCATCTCAACGAAATGGTGGACCCGAACTACGTGGTTGTCGCCTCGATCGAAAAAAAGTATTTGCCGGCAAAAAAGAAGTAGCTCCTGCCAAAGCTATCTCGTGGGTGGCAAATAAGGAATGGAGCGCGCGAACAACCAGCACAGAAAGAATACGACCGGGATGTGAACCATCAACTGCAGCACGCCATATCCCACGATGTCGCGCGCCTTCAATTTCAGTATGCCCAGCAGTGGCAGCATCCAGAACGGATTCACCAGATTGGGCAGCGCTTCCGACGCATTGTAGATCTGGACCACCCACCCCAGATGCACCTGGTGCAGGTTCGCGGCCTGGAGCACATAGGGCGCTTCAATGACCCACTTGCTGCCGCCGGAGGGAATGAAAACGCCGAGCGTCGCCGAGTACATGGCGACGAGCAGCGGATACGTGCTGTGGGTGCTAATGGAGGCGAACAGCTTCGCCAGCGAGTCCGCGATTCCGGTTCCCACAATCATTCCAAAAATCACGGCGTAAAACGGAAACTGGATCAGCACCCCGCCGGTGGCCGGAATACACTCCACTACGGCACGCAGAAAACGCTTCGGTCGCCAATGCAACAAAAGCCCCACCGTAAGGAAGATGAGATTGTATGTATTCAGGTCGAGCGCTGCCCATGCGCCCTGGGGCGAGGTGCGGAGAACGTCGACCAGATACCAGCCCAGCAGCGCAGCCACCAAAATGGTCAGCAACGGACTATATTCCAGCCACTCGCCCGGTTTACTCCTCTCCTCCAGGCTCGATCGTATCGGTTCGTAAGGGATACCATACGACTCTGCGGTGCGGGCGTTCTCCGCCGACGGTGTGGACCAGTAGGCGATCGCCACCGAGAGCACGATCAGGATGAGCGTCGTCACCATGCTCTGCCATAAGAACAGAGTTTCGGTGAGTGGGATCAGACCGCTGATGCTGAACAACGACGACGGAATCGCGGACTTGGTCGCCATCTGCATGGCGGCGGAAGAGGAAAGGCCCATCGCCCAGACCGCGCCCAGCCCGAGATAGGCCGCGGCGCCGGCGGCGCGGTAGTCCAAGCCCTTGACCCGATGCGCCAACTCGCGAACAAAGAGGCCGCTGAAAACCAGACTGAGTCCCCAGGAAATTAACGACGTCAGCATGGAGAATAGCGCCACCAAAGCTATCGCTCGCCGCGGCGTTTTGGCCATTCCCGCCAACGCCCGGATCGCCCGGTATACAAGCGGCGTTGAGGCGACGACGTATCCGCCGACGATGATCATCATCATCTGCATGGTGAACGGCACAAGCGACCAGAAGTTCTTCCCACCCTGGATCGCAAGTTTTGCGGGGCTCTGCCGCAGCACCAGGCCCACGATGAACACGACCACGATTCCCAATAGGGCAAAGATCAGCGGGTCCGGAAACCAGCGCTCGCTCCAGTTGGCAAGCGCCAGGCCAATGCGGATAAGAACCGGCTCCTGTGTTTCCGCGTTCTTGTTTTGCGACCTGTGCATAGGCAACCCTTTCTGTTCGAGCTGCGGCGTTTTCCTGCCGCAATCTGCCCGACATTGTAACGCGGCCAGGCGTGATGGAAGTCGTTGTGCCTTTTTCCACCAAGCGTGTACGATGCGGTTGATCGAGTGAGGTGGAATCAGCGAGCGTCTACGAGGGGAGTCAATGAGCAATCAAGACCGGGACCGTGAACTGGGGATGGGCCGCGACATTAGCCGTCGCGATTTTCTGAACGGTATGAGCCTGGCAGTTGGGGCCTCGCTGGTCGCAGGGGCCAGCTGGCTTGAAGTCTTGGGTATGCCGCCGCAGTCCCCGTACGCTCCGGAGAAGGACCCTGGCTATGACCCGTCGGCCAAATCCGGCATGCGCGGCAGTCACGACGGATCTTGGGAAGTTGCCCACGACCTGCGCGATGGCAAGGACAAGGACAACGCCTGGGGCGAGCCGATCGACGACGGCGAATCATACGATCTGGTCATTGTCGGCGGCGGCCTCAGTGGCCTGGCCGCGGCATACTTCTACCGCAAATTCGCGGGAAGGCAATCCCGTATTCTGCTTCTCGACAACCACGATGATTTCGGGGGGCACGCCAAGCGCAACGAATTCCAGGCTGGGAAACGGTTGCTGCTCGGCTACGGTGGAACCCAATCGATCGAGGCGCCGGGGAATTACAGCAAAGAGTCGATCGGACTTTTGCAGGAACTGGGAATCGAGGTTAAACGTTTTTACAAATACTACGATCAGAAGCTATTCGACTCCAGGCACCTGACCGAAGCGGTGTACTTTGATAAGGAAACTTTTGGCGTTGATCGTCTGGTGCCGCAAAAGCGTCTCCACTATTTCAACGTTGACCTCACGCTGGACAACATTTCCCAGTTTCCGATCGCCGAACAGGCGCGCGAGGATCTGGTTCGCCTGCAGCAGGCCAGCGTCGACTACATCCCGGAACTTGCGCCGGATGAGAAGAGAAACAAGTTGCTCAAGACCAGCTATAAAGACTTCTTGCTGCAACATGCCAAGACTCACCCCGATGTGGTCAAGGTTTTCCAGAGTTCGACGCACGATCTATTCACCGTCGGCATTGACGCCGTGTCCGCCTATGACTGCGCCCGCGAAGGCTTTCCCGGCTTCCAAGGTATGAATCTTCCCCGGAGTCGCGAAGAGAATCCGGAAAAGGATGAGCCTTACATCTTCCATTTCCCGGACGGTAACGCTTCGATCGCCAGAATGCTGGTGCGCTCACTGGTTCCCGGGGCCATTTCCGGCCATAGCATGGAAGACGTCGTCACCGCGCGCGCCGACTATGCCCGCCTCGACGAAACCTCGTCGACGATTCGTATTCGCCTGAACAGCACTGCCGTCAAAGCGAAACACATCGGAGATCCGGCAAACGCGAAGGAAGTGGAAGTCACCTACGTTCGCGGCGGTCGCGCCCATCGGGTGCGCGGTGCGCACTGCATACTCGCCTGCTTCAACATGATGATTCCCTATCTGTGTCCGGAAATGTCAGACAAACAGAAGGAGGCGCTGGCCTACTGCGTGAAGATGCCTTTGGTCTATACGAATGTGCAAATCAAGAACTGGAAGGCGTTTCAGAAACTCGGGGTAAGCAGCATCTATGCTCCCGGGGCTTATTTCAGCCACGTCACACTGGATTTCCCGGTCTCCATGGGAGCCTATCACTATCCCCGTTCGCCTGAGGAATCTTGCCTGCTTCACCTTCTGCGCACGCCCTGCGAGCCCGGACTGAGTTGCAAAGACCAGTACCGTGCCGGACGATGGGAACTGGTCAATACGAAATTCGAAACCTTCGAGCGCCAAATACGAGATCAACTGGGCCGCACCCTGTCGGCTGGCGGCTTCGATCCCGCTCGCGACATCCAGGCGATTACCGTCAACCGCTGGCCGCATGGATATTCTTACGAATATAACTCGCTGTTCGAACCGCTCGACCGCCCGGCGTCCGAACGGCCCTGTGTCGTTGGCCGTCAGCCCTTTGGAAGAATCAAGATCGCGAACTGCGATGCTGACGGTCATGCCTATACCAATACCGCGATCGATCAGGCCCACCGCGCCGTGCACGAGATCTTAGACGCGTAGTTTGGTGCACCAGGCAAATGGGTGCCGCCCGCAAATTCCGCACGTCCGTCGGACCCGTTGGCGGCGAAATCACCGTGGCCGTGGCCGTCACCGTCACCGTCGGTCCTACTGGGAGGGATTTCGTGAGCTCGCGATGGCTGCGGTCGAAGTTGCCTTATCCACGCCCGGCTTCAGAGCCGGCGACATGCCGTTGGCGCTCTCCGTGTTGCCGCCGTAGCTTGCCGGATGGCCAAGGTGCCGACGGCAAACGTGGATGTGGTCATCGTCGCCACGCCGGCGCAAAACAACCACGGGGCATAGAATGTGGAGCATCGCGAGCAGGTAGAGAGGTCTAGGCAAAACTGAAAGGCATCAGCAATGTGGAGCTCTCACAGACCGTTCAAGCCGACCGGCCCGCCTTGAGTGCAGACTGGAGGGCGAAACCTGGGCATCAGGCCCACAAAGAGGGAGAGCATCTTGGCCGCAAGAATTCTCATGATTGTTAGTGCGAGCATCGTCTTTACGCTCGGAGTTATTCACCTCGTCTATACGTTCTCGGGACCGCAGCTCACGCCCCGTGACCCCGAGCTCGAAATCCGCATGAGCCAGATTTCACCCTTGATTACGAAAGAAACAACGATGTGGCGGGCTTGGGTGGGCTTCAATGCCAGCCACAGCATGGGGCTTATCTTGTTCGGCTTGGTGTTCGGTTTTCTCGCATTGGCTCACCACCAACTCCTGTTTCAATCACCGTTCCTGCTCGTGGTCGGGCTGGCAATGCTCGGCGGTTTGGCTGTCGTCTGCAAGTGTTATTTTTTCCGGGCGCCTCTCACAGGCATCAGCATCTCTCTGGCCTGTTATGTCGCCAGCATCGCGCTCTCGCGGGTTTTACGACTTGGCTGAGAGAACCGCGTTGGTTTACCGCGCATGAACACCAGCGGACCGGTGGAGGTTTCTTCGGTCTTTATGCGATGTAGGGCACCAGGATCAGTTGTAGTCTCACCCGGATTGTCTCGGAAGGAGAGGCGGCCCGCCGTCCGGGTGTTGGTTATCGCGAAAGCTCGCAAATCCAATTCACTTCCCAGGTCTTCCCACCATCAGGTGAGAACGACTGCTCCATGCGCGCGGCGCTGGGTGAGAGGTTGAGCCAGACGTAGCGCACGAGAATGGCTCGGCCTTTGAAGTCTTCGGGTCGAAAAACTCGCCGCGATTCCCTGTAAACTGGCCAACGACGGGAGGCAAGCCGAGAGTCCCGTTATCCACATCGACCAAATAGTGCTCCACTGATGCGATGTGGGGTTGTAGAGCCGAAGCGTCTGCGCCTTGATGTGGAGTTTTTTGTCGGTGCTCGTTACCTCGAACTCTTCGAAGTTCGCATTGCTGTCGAGGAGTTTCTTGTGCTTTGAGAAGCCATCGTACTCGATCCAGATGTCGGAGTTGTCGAGGCGGTCCGGGAGCCGGCGCACGTGCGCTTTCCAGTTGCCGATTAGGAAGTCAAAGTCGTGAGAACCATCACGTTGCGGAAGATTTGCGGGATTCGAGGTGGTTTGAGCGTGAAACGAAGCCGGCACTATTGCCAGGAGAAGAAGTAGCGGCAGGCGTACGAGCTTGCTGCTTTTCATAACCGTTCATCCCTTCGAGAATGATGATCACCGGGCGACGCAAACGACGGCTGGGCTCGATGTCAGGGCTCGCGTTCCAATCTTCCTTGTCAGCGACCGCGTCGACGGCTTCGGCGACGGATTGCCCTCGGCCCGATGGTGCTTGGATTATGGCAGATTGGAACAGCTGAAGCATCCTGAGATGTGTGCGGGCAAGGTCAAGGAGAGCCGTGGCGAGCTACGTCAGCGATGGGAGTCGTTTCTCGAGTCAGGACCTCGACTCTAACGGACGCAAACGTCTCGACGAGGACGTAGCAGCAAGCAATCTCGAGGAAATAATTGACGGACTGCGGTCCAACCGGACCGAAAGCGAATGGCGCCCGAGCGTAATGGTGCTTCCGTCGGGTGGCTTCGTGCCCCAGGGGATCGTTGGCAGCCGGGCGCCACTGCAATTGAAAAGGAAGTAGTGCTCATCGACCATGCCATGGATTCTCGGCCAGGGCAGACCGTGGGACAGGGAAGCCGTGGTATCTTTTTGGGCCATGAATACACCCGTGGTTGCGTTCCTGGCAATGTTGACCTCCTTATCACTTCCTCTCGCCGCGCAAATGCGTTCATACGAGTCCACGTTCGAGCACACGGTCGAGGACGACGGCGTTGTGGGCGCCGCGTATCTGTTGCTCGACAAAGGACGGATAACCGAGTCGCATGCCGTAGGCATGGCGGATGAGGCTGCTCATCAATCGGTGGATGCAGACACCGTCTTCCACTGGGCATCGGTGACCAAGACGTTCACCGCCGTGGCCATCATGCAGTTACGGGACCGGGGCAAACTCTCGCTCGAGGATCCGATCCTCAAATACGTCCCTGAGCTTGCGCGCATCCACAGTGCGGATAACGATATCTCCAAGGTGACCCTTCGCCATCTGCTTACCCACACTGCTGGATTCCAGAGCCCGACGTGGACTTACGGCGAAGGCAAGCCGTGGCAGCCGTTTGAGCCAACGGACTGGTCGCAACTTGTCGCGATGATGCCCTATCAGGAATTGGCATTTTCCCCGGGCACAAAGTTCCAGTATTCCAACCCCGGCTTTATTTACCTGGCGCGGGTGATCGAGGCGCTCAGCGGCGATCCCTTTGAGGTCTACGTGCAGAAAAACATTCTCTCGCCGCTCGGTATGTCCCGAACCTATTTCAATGTCTCACCCTACTATCTAGCGAAAGACCGTTCGAGAAGCTACATAATCCAGTCGGACGCCCAGGGCCGAACCAGCAAAATCGCCCAGCCACGCGAGTTCAACACCGGCATCACTACGGGGAACGGCGGGCTCAACGCCCCCCTGTCCGATATGGCAAAGTGGGTGGCGTTTCTGTCCGGGAGCGGACTGCAACCTGTTTCTGACATGGTACTTTCGCATAAATCACTGGAAGAAATGTGGAGGCCGGTCGTAACGCATGCGGGAGACTCTGCCAGCTCGCCTGCGGAATCAAATGGATACTCGTTTTTTCTCTTCCCGCGGGCGTCCGGTGATGCCACTGTGACTTTTATCGGCCATACCGGACACCAGGCTGGCTTTGCCGTGTTCTTCCTGTTGAATCCCAGCAATGGCCGGGCATTGATCGCGGCCCTCAATACGGTTCATGGCCAGGGTCCAACGCCTGCCGAGCAAAAGCTCTACCAGGAATCACGCGAGCGATTCCAACAGTTAATGGAACGGGCGATGACCTTGCTTCGCTGATGTGTGCTGTAACCGCTCCTGACGGTTTGGCCAAACACCGTCCATCGGCTGTGCCCGAGACTTCTGCCGGGACCATCGAGCGCCGCCGGCTTAAGAAGGAACAGGCACTGTCTGGCAGATCTCCGATTCTCATCCACTGGTAGGCTTCGACACTTTGACCGCGTGGCTTGTAGCTGATCTCAAGCGGCTTTCCATCACGAAGTAGATTGAGGGTCAGGACTCCTTCCTGCTGTCCCTGAAGTATGTCCTGGGGAACGGGACGAGTGATTTCATCGCCGTCTCGGATGCCTGCACGCTCGGCCGCCGAGCCCGGTATCAGACCCCGGACAATCCGCTTGGGCTCGACCAGCACTTTCGGTTCGAAACCAAGCTGATAGCGTCGCAGCATCCTGGTCGAGCGGGAAAAGCATGGTCCGAAACCGCCCGAGTCGGGAAGCATGATGGCGCCCGACAGCATGGCCTGAAATTCCGTTCTTCCTTTGTCCCCCAATTCCTTCGCGACCAGATCGACCCAGGCAGCTTCGTCGAGGGGCAGTTTTTGCTGCCGCCGTTCGAGCATGGCGAGCAGCAAGTCGTCGAGCGTGCGCTTTCCGCCGGAGGCAGCGCGCACTTCTCCGTCGACGACAGCGAAATACATCGAACCTCGGTCGTAGGGCAAAACTCGAACTCGTGTATCCGCCCAGAAACGAGCGGGGATCTCGGCATTGGGCGTTGCGATCAGCGCGTTGGTGTAATAGCGTCCCGCCGTCGTGTTCAGGTCCTCCAGGAACTGGGCAGGCGTGATCTGGCCGGCGCGCAGCGAGAGCAAGCGAGCGTAGTGGACGGCCATTCCTTCCGAGAACCATGAACTCGACAATCCTTCCGGCTTCTCGATTCCACCGACAAAGGTATGCAACATCTCGTGTGCGAGCGTGATCTTCAGGGAATCGAGCTCTGTCTTGGGCCCAAAAGTCGCGACGAACGAATCTCCCAGAGATACGCCGCCGCCTGCATTCACAGGATTTTCACGAAGGAAGATGCCGTACGGAGCTGTCGGCTGCCGGCGGAAGAATCTGCCGTAGAAAGCGTAGAGCTTCTCTTCGGAAATCATTAGCGGGCGCAGATCAAAGGGCGGGGCGCCATGCCAGGCCGAGAAAAATCCAGTCTGCGGAGGAGTCTGGGGATAGAGTTGCAGCTGGCCTGCCATAAAAAAAGAGGATTGCAGGAAACGCAGCCCCTCTGGTTGAGCCGCGGTGAAGTCGCCTTTTCCGAAACTGGAAATTCCTGTTGCTCCCGCCGAGATATCACTGAGATTCCAGCGAACCCCGAGGGGCTGGAAGGTTGCCTGTGACGAATCCATTTCCGGCAACACCAGAAAAGTTTCGCCGGCGCCCGAAAAGGCACCGCTGTCGGAGCGCAGTTCGAGCGGTGGGGCGGCACCGCGCGGGGCAAGGACATTGGAGATGGGCGCACGGTAGTGAACCGTCAGTGCGCCTTCGGTTGCGCGCGAGGAGATCCCGTGACGACAGGGAAGAGCGCTGCTCTCGAGATCGTCCTTGATCGTAACGGAGACCGGACCTCTCCCATCTTCTACCGAAAGATTGTCGATGGTCCTGGCAACAGTCTCCACATTCGAAATTACCAGCGGTATTTTCAGAAATGCCTGGCCCGTGGCGATAGGCGGAGTCGCATAGGTCAGCGTGACGTCTACGTAGGGCACAACCTGACGAGAATCAGCGACCGCAACTCGCAAGGTAATGGTGAGAGGGGAGACATTCGATCCTTCAGCCCTTCCCGCCACAGGAAAAACCATGAGCGACAAGTAAATTACCAGGTATCCCAAACCGAAATTAAGAAACGCTCTGCGCATGTGTTTTCCCGGAGAGTCCGATCGACGGCTTCTTGCTGGCCTCAGGCGGGGAAACGGACGATAGGCCGCTCCACCCAGACGAAGCCAGAGTCAACAAAAGTTAACATAGAAGTTCGTAGTTCTAAAAATAGTTGACTGAAAAGCAGCCCTCTGGATATCGTCAGGCACGATGTCCAACTCTGCCGGCGTTGCGGAATTCACTCTGAGGCGTCCGACAGCGTGGAACCCGTCATTAAGACAGTTCGCTGTCCAATGGTTGGGATTGGAGCCTGGAGCCCTTTCGTTGGCATTTGTTCTTGCCGGCTTATTGGATTCTGGTCCGGACGGTCATCGGAATAGGTCGGGTACTCAAAGGAAAATGACGATGATGCGACTGAACGCTGCGGTTCTAGGTCTGGCGTTGCTTGTCGGAACGTCCGTCGCCGACAGTCGGCCCGGCCAGGGGGCAAGTGCTGCCCGGTCCCGCCAATCATCGGTCCCCGCCGTGCCGCGAGTGGCGATCACCGCGCACGTTGTTCATATCAGTGGCCAGACGGTTCCGTACACCGCCACCGTCGCCGACGACATTATTATGGATAACCAGAGCCGGCCCGGGGCGGCCCTGGTTACCATCGCCTATACCCGCGACGGTGTGAGCGACCTCCGCCACCGCCCGGTGATGTTCATCTTCAACGGGGGCCCGGGCGCGTCGTCCTCGCCATTACACATGACCGCGCTGGGTCCGGTCATCCGTACCAATCCCAAGGATCGAAGCGCTACCGAGCTCGCCGAAAACACAACCAGCCCCCTCGACATCACCGATCTGATATTCATCGACCCGGTGTCGACCGATCCGTACTATGGCGTCAACTTTACCGCCAACTCGCAGTGGGTATTCGCCGCGTCGAAGGACGAAGCGAGTGAAACTACGGCCGCCATCATGGCTCGCGCCATGGAGGACGACTCCAACCTCAGGCTATTTGCGGTCAGCGGAATCTATGATTTGGGCAGCTCCGATGGGTCGGGTTTCAGCGCGAGCGGGGTTCCTGGCGACCGCCTCACCGTCGACCTATTTCCCGGGCCGCACGAAGTCTACGACGGCACTGACAACCGAACCGAATTCGACAATGACGTGCGCAAGTTCGTTGAGGGCGCGAAATAGGCGTCGATCGGCGCTTGCCGTGATGAGTTCGGCTCGACCAGGAGCACCGTGCCAGCAAGTCGAGCTGGGGAGTTCCCGATTGGTTTTGACCTGGAGAAGACAATGGAATCAGTAAGTGGAGGAAACGCGGCGTCAGGAGTCTGATCGGACTGGCTGGAGTGATCGTTCTCCTTGTTCACTCGCTGCCGGCGCTTGCGATCGGCGATGACCGACCGGTCGTGACTGAGCAGCAGGCCAAGATCGGCGACAAGTCACTGCACTACACCGCAGAAGTGGGACGGATCGCAATCTGCGGCGTCGAAACTGGTGAGCCGCATGGATACATGTTCTACACTGCATATCGCATCCTTTCGGCGCATGGGCCTCGACCGGTAACTTTCGTATGGAACGGCGG
Source organism: Terriglobales bacterium (assembly GCA_049520935.1). Classification (GTDB taxonomy): domain Bacteria; phylum Acidobacteriota; class Terriglobia; order Terriglobales; family Acidobacteriaceae; genus Acidiflorens. The sequence continues at coordinate 36,004 of JBEKPJ010000015.1, forward strand.
TCCGGGCGCCAACTCTTCCTTGCTCCATTTTTCGATCGTGGGGCCGAAGTTGGTCCAAGGTGGGTGGCTGGTCGACAATCCCGACAGTTGGCTTCTAGCGACGGACCTGGGGCTGGTCGATCCGATCGGCACAGGATTCAGCCGGCCGGCGAAGCCAGAGTATGGCGCTGAATTCTACAGTACGGTCGGCGACGTGGACACGGTCACGGAGTTTATACGCGCTTGGCGTTTACTGCACGGTGCCGAGGACGCGCCCGTGTTTCTGGCCGGCGAAAGTTGGGGTGCAGGTCGCGCGGCGAGTGTGGCCTATGCCCTGGAGAAACGCGATGTCGCAGTCCATGAGTTGGAGCTGATCTCGGGCGGATGGGGACTGAACAAGAATTACGGTTCTGCCGAGTTGCGCTCCGCGCTCCGCATTGTAGATATGGCCAGCACGGCCCTGTACTACGGCAAAACGGCACCCGAATTTGGCAAGGATCCGGTGGCGGTACGACATGCGGCCGAGACTTGGGTGCGAGAAAGTTACGCTCCTGCTCTGGGCCGCCTGGAAAACCTTTCGCAGACAGAGCGAACCGCGATTGTCGAACAGTTGTCGCGCTTCACCGGCCTCTCACCCGAGCAGATCGACCGCAAGACCTTGGCGATCACCCCTCGCCAATTTCGCACCGGCCTGTTGCGGGACCAAGGCAAGGAACTCTATGTCTTCGACATGCGGCGCGCAGAAGCCCCCGCCGTCAGCGATGCGCCCGCGATCCTCCGCTATTTCCGCCAGGAACTCGCTTACCACACGAGCTTGCCTTACCTTGGACTTGAGGCAATCGATCAGGGTTTCGCGCCGACGGGCAGTTATCCCGACCCGGTGAACGCGCGCTGGAACTACGCCACTGCCAAGGTCTCGCCCGAGGAATTGAAGGCCGCCATGGAAGCGGCGAGTACGCGGGGCGACGGCCCGCCGCGTCTCGGTCCCCCCTTGCCGGGCACGGAGAAAGCGCTTACGATCAATCCGCGCATGAAGGTGCTGGTCGCCGCGGGCATGTACGATTCTTTCGTGCCTTGTGCCGCTGGCGCCGATCTCGATCGCCAGCTACCAGCCAACCTGCGGCAATCGATTACCTTCAAGTGCTATGTGGGGGGACACGCGATGTACGAAGACGCGCCTGCTCGCACCGAGCTCGGCCGGGACGTTAAGGCATTGATCGAGGCTGGGCAATCAGTGTTTGCAGAACATCAGGAGAACCGGGATGCCACCTTTTGCTCGACGGTATGTACGTAAAACATTCAAGAACAAGAGGTTCCAATTCATTCAACTTCTAGTCGCCGGATTGGTCGCCGCATGGGTTACTGCCAGCGGCGCTACGGGACTCGCCCCATCCTCTCCTGGTGCGACATCGCCCGGAAGCACGGTTACGCGGCCGACCATTCTCAGCTTGTATCCGAATCAATCGTCAAGCCAAGCGGCTTTGCTCACCGTGATGGTCACTGCGGTGGGAAGGGTGCCCGTCAGCATGCCCTTAGGCTTCGACACCGGGTCGGCCGGTGTCACGCTATACGCAGAAAGCATTTTCCCACCTGACCTGGTCACCCCTTCGGGGTTCGTTTTCCCCGCTGGGCAGACTTCGATGACGTATGCGGGCATTACCGTCACCAACCTGCAAGGCACGCGCCGCTATGGCACTCTCAATAAGACCGTCGAGTACGGCAACCTCGGATTCGCACAACTAACCATTGGAGACGCGAAAGGCCAGCTGACGACCGAAGTTATGCCAGTCTTTTTGTTTTACTTACTGGAATCGGTTAACGGACACTCTTACGCTCCGCCGGGATGGCAAGGTTGGTTCGGTGTCGCAAGCACAAACGGGACCATCGATGTGGCGGGTGCGGTCGAACCGGCCAACGGGTATGCCGGCTGCACGCAGCGGACGAACACCGGCTGTTATGTCGTCAGCGTGATGAAGTATTTCAATTATGGCGATAAGATGAACGCAGGATTCATGCTGCACCCTGCGCCGATTCAAACCTGCGATATCACCACGCCGGGGAGCTGCCATCCATCGCCGATGTTGACGGTCGGTCTCAATGCTCGCGTCGAATCAGGTTTCAGCACCACGCCATTGGTCTGCCCGCCCAACGGGTACGTTGGTCCGCCGATGATCGCCGGATATCCGGTGTGTCAGAAGGCCATCCCTGATACGACGATTGCCGTATCGGGTGCTTCGGTTGGAAGCTTCACCGGGTACTCGTTTTTCGATACTGGAACCCCGTACGTTTATCTCTCGACACCCCCGGGCAATTCATTCCCGAGCTCCGTGCTACCGGGGTCGACCGTGACCGTCACCACGCCGTCAGGGTTCAATTACAGCTACACGGCGGAGGCTACGGGAACCGCCGACACCTTTGTCGATGCCGGCGGAAACGGTAACTCGATCGTCGGGATCCAATACTTCACCGCCAATTCCTTCCTCCTTGACTTCACCTCCAGTATCGAAGGGTGGAAATGAGACCGGGTTTTCACGTTTCTATACCATCCGCCAATCGTTCGTCCTGTCAAAAAGGAAAGGCACAGGAATAGACGTGGGCCACACGGAATGAGAGCTGCAGCCACCGAATGACCACCTGACCACGTCGTCGCAGACGCGATCGAGAGCTTTACCAATCGTGATGCTGAGCACTGGTGAACCTTGTAGTTCCCCTTTAAGGTGTTCTCGAAGGTTCGAGTTCGGCGAGCTCCTGCTTCTTCCGGATCTCATCGAGGTAGTTGTAAATGGTGTATTTCGTCATGCCGAGCAATTCAGCTACGCGTTCGACCGAGTAGCGGATGAGAAATGCTCCCTTGGCCTCCAGGTAGGCGACGATGGCAACCTTGTCGTCGCGGGTCATATCGGAGGTCTTTTTGCCGATGCTGGAGATGGCATTCTGGATCAGGTTCTCCAGTACTTCGTCCACCGAATGCTCGAATCTCTCGTCGATGGTGGTGTTCGCTGAGCCGAGAGCTTCTTGAAGCCATTCCTGAGCCTTCAGCAGACCCGAGACATCGACATTGATGCACAGCGCTCCGAAGATTTGCCCCTTTTCATCGCGCAGGAAGATGCTCGAAGAGCGCAGTTCCTTGCCCTCTTTCGTCTTGGTCCGGTAATTGAGGAGGTCCGACGCCGGATGGTGTTTTAGCAATTGGAATCCGAGCGCATCCAGCGTGTCGCCAACCTCCCGACCCGTCAGGCTTCCGTTTGCAATCGCAATTATGGACCTCTCCGGAGAGCTGAAATCATGAACGACGATTTCGCAAAGCTTCCCGAGCGTCTGGCCGAGAGCGCCTGAGAGCCTGGAGACGAAATCGAGACGGTATTCTTTCTCACTTGGTTTCACGGTAATTCTCCTGGAATTCTCGCATCCCTGCGGTGCCTATCCGCGTATCCATTGAAGTAATCCAATATTCTAATTCGGCCTTCAGGGCTCGATTTGCTGGGTCGCCCGCACCGGGCTCACCTTAGGCCCTGACGGCAATCTCCGTCCCGCAAGGGATTGCCGAACAGCGATCTGCCGGCCTCACCAAGGTCCGGGCGGGAACGTCGTGCGCCGGCAATCGGTGCAGTCGATTGGTTGGAACCGTGGCCGCAATGCAGCGTTCGGAGCAACACCCTGAACACCGACGATTCTCCCTTGGAGAGCACTTGCTCGAAGTCTGCAACAACCTGGGGCCCGGCGGCCGTAAGTCCCCTGACTTTCAGCCTGCGTAACAATACGCAAGCGTCGTCACTGAGTCAAATGTTTTTGTAAATCAATGGCTTGGTTATGAACATTTTGTTGATGTGCAAATATTGGAATATCGACCAGCGATTGCAAAGTTTCTGCCCGCCCTAATCGAGTCCTTCCCAGGCAAAACCGGATCTTCCGTGCCCCGTCCGGCCCTGCGCCGTCGAATCCTGGTTCTTGGTTGCGGCGGCCCGAATGGTGGGAGGCGAGGCAAACGGCTGGATGCTCAACGCCTGATAGATTTCACTTGGGAAATAGATCGCCTCCCCCTTCGACACCAGCCGTGGCAATTTGATCGCCCGGATGTCTTTGGTGGGATCGCCGGCAATCAGGAAGAAATCTGCGATCTTGCCGCGCTCGATCGTGCCCAGCTCGTCGGCATGACCAAAGTATTGTTCAGTCGACAAGGTCGCGGCACGGAGCGCCTCGGCTGCCGTCAGGCCCGCCTTCGTGTAGAGCTCGAGCTCGCGATGGAGTGTGAAACCCGTCGTGTCGTCGGTTCCAGGCAGCAACCGAATGCCATTGTCGTGCAGCATTTTCAGGGTATCAATCACCTTCAGGAAGGCCGCGCGGTACGCGTCGTCCTCGCTTGAGTTATTGATGGCTACAAAGGTACGCCTGCGGTACCGCTGATACGCAATCGGCATGTGATCGAGATAGTCGACGTCGCCGGGCTGCACCGTACCGGCCCGGCTCAGCATCAGACGTTCGAGAATCACCGCCGTGGGATCGTGTGCGATGTGATGCGCTTTCATCAGAGAGAGTGTGTTCTGCACCGGTGTGGAGGCGAGGTCCAGGGTCGCGGCGCGCGCCATCGCGGTCAGACGCAAGGGAGTACGGGTATCTTCTCCGGGCTTGAGCAGCCAGCCGAGCATCAGCTGGTTGACGTGGGTGATTTCGTCGTAGCCATCGTGAATGGCCCGATCAGGAGTGTCGAAAGCCGGAATGTGGCCGGTAACGGTCATGCCCAGATGGTGCGCCTCGTCCGCTATGGGTTTGACCCAATCGGGATTCATCGAGTTATAGATCTAGATCAACCCGGAGTCATGAGAATTCCGGGCGAAGAGTCTGAGGACGGTACCAATACCCTCCCGTAGCGGCAGATCGACCAGATTATCAAGGAAACAAGAGCGCAAAACAAGAAGTACTGATGCTCCGATTGGCTACAGGGGTTGCAAACTCGGAGTGGCAAAGATTTTCGGTCATTCGGCGGTAGCGTTCTGTTTCGCACCTTTCTCGATTTCGGTTCCGCGGATACGGTCGAGTGCGCGTTATACCCGTACCGTTCGGAGGCGGCGTTCCGCTCCTCCCACCTCCTCATAATCCGGCCAAGCTGCGGTTGCTGAGCGACGAGGCTTACCGTTCAGGGTGTCGCTTGCCGATGAGGTACAGCGCTCGCTGTCCGTCTAATTTGTTGTGCTCCAACCGCTGTCGCAACGTCCGAACAAAACAGCTTGCTCGGATGCCCATCGTGAGTATGAACCCGCTGTTGCCAACAATCAGTTTTGCTTTCGAGATACCGTCAACGCTACAACGCTACCGCATCGATTGACTTGCCTTATTTAGCCACGTAACATTTGCCACGCGTGATCAGGGCTATGATTCGCGCATCCTGATCCTCGAAGTGGATGTCGGCGCTCGATGCAGCCCAAAAGGCCGACTGGGTGACAACTTAAAAATAGGAGGACGCGTGATGCAGTTGCGCCTGGAGAGCCGCCCAGTAGGCGAAGTCCTGCTCATTCAGTGTTACGGACGGATCGTGGCCGGGAACGAAGTCTTTACGTTGCACGCCTATGTTGGAGACTCTTTCCTCAAGTACGGCGACGTTGTGCTCCAACTCGACAACGTGGAGTTCATCGACAGCAGTGGATTAGGAGCGATGGTGCGCCTGACGCAAGCCGCACGAGCCAAGGGCGGAGACCTCAAACTCGCCGGAGTGCCGCCCAAGATCCGCAAGGCGCTGGAGATGACCAACCTGCTCTCGCAGTTTGAAGCCTACGATTCGGTTGAAGAGGCGATCACCGCCGCATACTTGGGCTCGCGATATTCGCGAGGAGGAAGTGGAAACGCAAGACCCCTCTTGCTCTGCGTTTGCGAGTCAACAGACGTCGGCACATTCCTGCGCGAAGTGCTGTGCAGTGCCGGGTACAATGCGTTGACCACTGCGACCGTCGACGATGCCCGTATCCTGCTCAAGGCAACGAAGGCGAAACTCGTGGTTATCTCCGCACGCCTGCAATCCGTAGCCGGCAAACCGACGCGCAAGGCGTTGGAGGAAATTGATCCGTCGGTCACGGTCCTGTTTCTGGATGACAACTTCGCCAGCCAGGATCCTGGAGAGGCGGCGTCGAATCTTCTGAGTGGCGTTGGCAGCCGCCTAGCGGCTCCGGATTAGCCCGAAAGCACGCCCATCTGGCGAGCACGCGAATGACCGTGTATGAAGGCAAGGTTGCCCAATCACGCTCGCGAATGTGGGCGAACAGATTACACTTCGAGCACAATTCCCAGGCTGGGAGGTCTGATATGACCATGAATGTTCAGGGGATGACGCCGCTCCTGCAGGTCTTCGATATGGAGACGTCGTTGAAGTTCTACTGCGACGTCCTCGGGTTCCAGATCGTCGAAACCGACAAAAATACCACCGCCCCAAACCATAACTGGGTCTGGCTACGCTTGAACGATGTGGATCTGATGCTGAATACCGGCTATGAATATGACGAGCGGCCCCCTTCTGCTGACCCCCACCGTGTCTCGACGCATCACGACGCGGCCCTTTTTTTCGGGGCTCCCGACGTCGATGCCGTTTATGCTCACCTGCGCGCCAAGGGAATAGAGTTGAAAGAACCGAAGGTTGCGCCATACGGCATGAAGCAGCTCTTCCTTCGTGATCCAGATGGTTTTGGTCTCTGCTTCCAGTGGAAGGCAGAAACTTAACTGGCGAGCTTGACCGCCCGATCCTGCGTCTACCATGCAATCCGGATCTCCTCGCCGTCCGCTAATCGAATCGCCTGCCCAAGATTTCTTACCTCAGTAACTGGAGCCGCTCCCGCCGCCGTGCCAAGATCAGGCAACACCTGGGAGGAGTCCGTTCATGCGTAAATTCGCAGTGCTTGTTCTCTCTCTTATCTTGTCGAGCGCTGATTCGTGGGCCACGGGCTCAGTCCCGGATGCCCCACAAACGGCCCGGCAAGCTTTGCTAGAGATGTTCTTCAGCAAGGAGTCAGGAAGCTTTCTTAGGCATCTGCCCGCTGCCACTCGCGCCACGCTTGAAAAATCCGGGGCGCTGACCAGCATGCAGCCGTACTCCTTGCTTGCCGGGCAGCTTCAGGCACAGGGGAAGAGCTTTCAGACATTTGAGACGGGGCCGGTGATGCTCGCCGCTGTGGACCCCAAGACCGGGCAGAAGACTGAGGTGGTCGTCGTCAACGACTCGCTGCAGGGCGATCAGGACGAGATCGAGTTGTCATTCAAGACCTACAAAGACAACCAGCTGCAAAGGAGTCCTTTCATGCCGCGCATCGTCTTCTCCATGAAGACGGAATCTGGGCTCTGGACTTTGAATGATATTGCCATCACCATCAACCTGCCGCTGGCCGATCCCGACCTATTAAAACGCATCTCTGACGGAATGGCCGCGCACGCAAGCGCCGGGGTTTCGCAGATCCATGCACAGGGCATGGGTCAGGTTCCGGCACAAACCTCCACCAGCACCTTTGGGAGTGATGGGAGCGCTCTGGTCGCGGTGCGCAAGATTCTCACGGCGGAGACTGCCTACGCGGCAACTTATCCCGCCGTAGGGTACACCTGCACACTTTCCGATCTCGACGGTTTTGGCGCCGCCGAGGCCAACGAACATCAAGCCATGCTCATCAGCAGTGGACTGGCCAGTGGCAAGCACGAGGGGTACGCCTTCTCGCTATCGGGATGTGTCGGCAAACCCGCCGCAAGCTTTCGCCTGACTGCCACGCCCATCGGAAACAGTTACGGTCGTCGCGCATTTTGCACCGATCAATCGGGAGCGATCAGTTCGTCGGCCGATGGCGGGGCGGCCACCTGCCTAAACAGTGGGACGCGCGTCCCGTAACCAGCCATGGGATGACGAGGACAATGCTCTCGAGATGATTATTGAGCTCTTGCTCGAAGGAACTTGGTGCACGTCGGCTGCCCACAAGCGGGACCGAAAAAGACTGTAATCCCGCCGTGGGGAAATCGCCCCACAGGATTGGATTCAGGCGACCCGGGTATTCCTGTGAAGTGATTTTGCGACCCAAGACATCGTTTGCCGCTACCCACACCCTACCTACCATTGTCTCGTCAATGAGGAATGTCTTCAGAACCTGTCCCATGCCGGTTCCAACAGTGGGTTCGCGACGGCAAGCTGGAAAAGGTCCTGCGCCTCCTGGCTACCGTTTACATGCCCGCGGGCAGTGGCCGCTGGACGAAGGGTTTCTCGATGCCTTCTTCACGGGAGTAAAAAAAGGGGCTCGCGGTAGGTCCCACCAAGGGCGGCAGAGCTACGAAGATCCTCTCCATCTGCACCGATCACAGCTTCCTCTCGCCTTCGGTATCCAAAGTGCGTCGCCCCACGAAAGCCAACTCGTCGAAGGAGCTTTCGGTCAAAAGACCTTGGTGTGTGGAGCGCCGCTTCGCGTGGCTGCACTGGTTTCGTCGGCTGGGATTCGCTGGGAGTATCAGGCTGAAAACTTCCTCGGCATGGTTCAGCTAGCTGCATCAAGATCTCGCTGAGGTGTTTATAGGCGAGTCAGTTGAAATGTTCCTAAATTCTGAGGCGAGTTCTTCTGGAAACACAGACTTACGTGTCGACTCAATCTCAGCTGTCGTCCACCACCGCATTTCGAGGATTCCCTCTTGCTTATGAACCTTCTCTACGTCAGATGAGATGGTCGGTAACTCGCCTTCGATCAGAAAAAACCACTCGCGTTGATGGACAGGATGGTCAATGTAAAGGAAGTCGGTTACGCGCTCCCAGAGGCGCCTCAGGGTGAAGCGGGTTAAACCCAGTTCTTCGCAGGCCTCGCGCCAAGCGGCCTGTTCAAATGTCTCGCCGCTTTCCAGGCCACCGCCGGGAGGTGCCCAGAAGGGTTCTCCATATTTTCCCGCATGTCGAAACAGCAACACTCGCCACTGGCCATCAAGGAGGATAAGCCGGGATGCATGACGCAAGTCCGGTTCCGTCATGCGGCTATTCTACAGGGCAGCGAGATTCATTGATGAGACTGGTTCTAGTATTGACCAGGGGAGGCAAAGAGCTGCCTCACTGGCTTAGGTACTCGAGCGGGGACATCTTCCGGGAAGTGACAAAACTGCGTTGGACACTATCTCTGGCGAGATGTTCTTATGATTGTTCTTCGCAACAGCAAGCTCGCGGCCGCGGGTAGAAAGAGGCGCCGAGCCCGCCTGCGTTCCGTGGTTCAATAGCTGCTGAACAAAGACCATTCGCACCTGACGAAGTTCCCGATGCCGCCCTTGTCACGGATCTGTTTCAGCTCATTCGCTGCTGTCCTTCACCAAACTCAGAAGGGCGCGCAAACCCACTTGAAAACGGTCCGGCATTGCGGGCCTGCGTCCTTTGCCAAAGGCATCTTTGAGCCGGGGAAAGGCCTCCGTCGCGAATTGCGCCCTGGCGAATTCCGGATCGACTTTCGAGTCACTGGCAGTCTCGCGAAGGGTATATCCGAAGACGAAGTCGTCGATGATGGCAAGCAAAGCAAGCTTTTCCCGGGTGGTCATGGTGGTCCGGGTAAGGGCTTGCAGGCATTGTTCCATGTGGCGCATCGCGTTAACGCCGGGGGGGGCCGACAACATGGAGGAGAGCGCCCAGGGATGCCGCAAGAAGACATCTCGTGTCCGGATTGCGATCCCGGTCAACGCCTCGCGCCAGTTGCGGGGCAGGGACGGCATCAGCACCTCGCCCATAAGCGCGTCGTCCATTGCCGCAATCAGGTCGGCCTTGGTCCTAACGTAATAATAGAGGCTCATGGTACCGACGCCCAGCTGCTGGGCGATCCGCCGCATGGAAACGGATGCGAAGCCCTCGGCGTCGGCAAGTACAAGGGCAGCGGCGGCAATCTTTTCACGGCTCAGTTGGGAGGATCTTGACATTCGTACACTGTACCATTAATCTTTTCGTACGATGTACGATACACAGGTAATCGTTGTGGGCGCTGGACCGACCGGTTTAACTCTTGCGATCGAACTGGCGCGGCGTTCCGTTGCGGTTCGTCTGATTGACGCGGCTGAAGAACCCTTCCGGGGCTCGCGAGGAAAAGGGATTCAGCCACGCACGCTGGAGGTCTTCGAGGACCTCGGCGTCATTGGAGCGATCCTCGAGGCTGGCGTGCAGTATCCGGAATTCCGCGTGCATATAGGCCCGCTTTCCCTGCGTTTTGGACCGTTGGGCGGACGCAAGCCGGCGACGGAGGGCGTGCCTTATCCGAACCTCTGGTTGGTTCCGCAATATCGCACGGAGGAGATCCTGAGAGAGCGCCTGGCCCAGCTGGGTGCGCAGGTTGAGTTTGGCACGGCATTCGAGCGCGTGTCGCCGGACAAGCGTGGCGTTCGGGTCCATCTCTCCAGCGGAGAGTTGTTGACCGCGGAGTACCTCATTGGCTGTGATGGCGGCCACAGCGCGGTCAGGAAAACGCTCGGATTTGCCTTACGGGGAGAGACTCTCCACGCCGAGGCCGCGTTCGTTGCCGATGTCAAGCTCGAGGGACTCGACCACACAGATTGGCACATATGGCCCTTCGCAAAAGGAGGTTCTATCGGCCTTTGTCCGCTGCCGGACGCTTCGCTTTTTCAGCTGATGTCCCGCAGAGAGCCCGCGGAAGGTATCGAGTCGGCAATCCTGACAGCGACAGGGTGCCATGTCACGCAGATCGCATGGAGTTCGTTATACCGGCCCGCGGTGCGGATGGTCGATCGCTTGCGAATGGGCCGCGTTTTCCTTGCCGGTGATGCGGCTCATTTGCACCCGCCTACCGGCGGCCAAGGATTGAACACCGGAGTTCAGGATGCTTACAACCTGGGGTGGAAACTGGCGCACGTTCTTCGCGGAGGTCCTGAGTCACTGCTCGACACTTACGAAACTGAGCGCCTCCCGGTTGCCGCCGCGGTGTTAGGACTAAGCAGGGAACTCTACCGTACCCGTTCGCTCAAACGCGGAGAAGCGACGAATCAGCTGAGACTCCATTACCGAAGTAGTACGTTGTCGTTGGGTAACCCTTTGGGTCGGCTGCATCCCGGAGACCGGATGCCCGACGTAAGACTTGCTGGCGGCACGCGGCTTTTCGAACACATGCGCGGTACCCACGCCACAGAGTTCGTGACGCGTGAGGGATCACGGATCCTGATCCGCCCTGACGGCTATATTGCCTCCATAGGCACGCAACGTGTGACGTCATACGCGGGCGAACCTACGCATGTGGCTGATGGCTCGGTAACTGATTTCGCGCACTCGTGAACAGATTCGAAAGGTCGCACCGTGAATCCTTTTCAAGCCACTTGATGGTGCGGAGCCAGTCGACCTTTCGCGGGGATTAGGTCCGCGCGGTTTGAGCACAAAGGAGGGCTGTCATGAGAGCAGGGATCATCGCAGCATTCGCCCGGTCGCCCGTCTATGGCGACTTCGATGAACCCACCACAAAGACCGGCGCATTTCGTCGTCTCGGCACAACGGTACTCCTTATGGCGATTGTCATCGCTGCGCCCCGATGGCGATCACGGTCGCGCCGATGCATTCCGTTTCAAAGGGGAGGAGGTCCTGGCGCAAAAACTTCGTACGTTAGAGCGGAATCAGAAAATGGAAAGTAAGGCCACCCAGCAGCCCGTCGTTGTTCTGGCACGGCAAGTCGCAACGTGTCCGATCCCGGTGTGTCAATACGTGGCCACCTCGCTCGGAGTGGCCACGGCTAATTCATAGCCCATTTCTTCCATGAGGCTGCCCCATGCAGACTCGATGCTGGCCACGTGTTCCCTCGGGAGGTTAACGCGCCATCCTCCGGCCTTGGCTACCCGGATGTAGGGCAAGTCGAGACGAATCTCCTTGGTCGAAGAGAAAAGATGGGCTTGTTTCTTTTCCAACACCTGCAGGCGCTTGGCATCGCTTTGCTGGATGGCAAAGGCAAGCCTGGAAGGATCGCTGGGAACACCCAGGAAATCGGCAATTCTAGCAAGTTCAATCGCAGTCTGCGAATGCAGCGACTCGTACTTAACCAGCAAGAATTTGGGATCATCGCGGCGGGTGGAATACCAACTCGCCAAGTGTTCGAACCAACTCCCATAGGCATGGCCGGTGTTGCCGGCGAGAAAACGCGGAATATAGTCGGCGAGGGGGTAGGATTCATCATGCAAGCGCTGCTTGATGCCAAAGTGGTACTCGGCAAGGACGACGTCACGGGGGTCGCGGACAATGTACATTTCGAGTTAGACCATTCCAAGAACGTTGTTGTTGAACACCACGATATTGACTGGGGGGGGCACCCGTGACGCAAACCCTTTTATGCGCCGCTCGGCCCTCTGCAACGAGGGGCCGGGCGGTAATTGAGATGTCGAGGGCAGCGGTTTGTGCGGCGAGCTCTCCGCGGCAAACGCGGAATGCTACCGCGCACCCGATGAATCGCTTCCCGACCGGTATTCGCATCACTATTATGACGTTGCGATGCTGTCCCAAGGGGAGATCGGAACGGAGGCTCCTTCAGACAAGGAACTCCTCATACAAGTTTTGAGGCATAAGGAGACGTTCTATCCTTCCGCGCGGGCTCGTTACGATCTCGCGCGCCCAGGAAGCTTTCGCCTCGTGCCCGGGGAGAACCGTGTTCCTGTGCTCGAAACGGACTACCGGAATAAGGCGGTGATGACTTTTTCGCGCCGCCTGTATTCGATTGGATTATGAAAACGCTGGCGGCGCTTGAACAAGAATCGAACAAGTGGATGCGTGCCCGCAATTGTGCGAAGAGAATTCGAGGGGCGTTGAACGGGACCATTGACGGGCAACCCTTGCATAATCGAGTACGGTGAGGTCAGTCGACGGTCCATGCTCGATCAGCACTGGTCGGCTTAAGAGTTGTTAGTTTGCGGGGCCAGCAAACAGCAGCAGATTCCCATCCGGATCCTTGACGGCGAAATTCTTGGCGCCCCAAGGCTGCTTTTTCAACCTCTGATGAAAGGCAACGCCAACAGACTGAAACTCAACAAACAGCAGCTTGATCTCGTCCGCTGTAGCCACGGTCATAGATACCGACAACAGTTCCTCCCGATCACGGACCGTCGACGCAATGACTGCTCGCTCGACACACCGTAGATTGAGACGCGCCGCGTCGCGGCCTACCTGTGCATAGTAGGGAGGTTTTCCGTAACTGAATACCAGCGAAAAGCCTAACTTCTCACGGAAAAACTCGCATGATCTCTCGATATCGGTGACGAACAGTTGCGGCTCTGCACTGACAATCGTTGCTCTCGATGGCGATGATTCCCCCTTGAGCGAGGTGGTCGTAAGTCCGTTTTTCAGGGCTTGCCAGCTATCGAAGCCTTGCTGTCTTGCGACCATTTCTTGCGCATCGCTGAGCTTAAAGCTCGCCGCAAGAATCTCAGAGTCGGGCATATTCAGGAAACGGGGCAAATGCCCGCGGATCTGTGCGGCGACGGGATAGTGGCGTTGGCGATGCCACCGCAATATGAGCTTGGCTTGCTTTTTGAGGTTCTCCAGATTCGGCATGTAGACCTCCACGATGAGATCGTAGGTGGGCATTGCCCTTCGGCGACGTGCCGTTGCATCCTACATGCGCAGATTGCAGTATCTGCGACGGCGTCTGCAGTTGTCAATTGAGAACGCCGCCGCGCAACACGTTGTTGGTCCGCACTCACGCATTGGGTCGTACCAGGGGCTAACCGGCAGGTCTCCGCCCTGCACGAAGGAACGCAGACCTGCCGCCGGAGAGCTTGCTGATCAAGTGGCGAAGTCACGCTGGCTGCGGCTGCAATGTGCCAACCATGTGTTTGCTGTTGCACCTGCCCGAAAGCCACAAATTGGTGTGGAAATGACGGTGTTGAGTCACGACGATTTGGATCTGGTTGGTGCTGCGCGAGCGATTCTGGAAATTGGCGAGGGCACCTTCGTACGCAGGACGATCCCCGAGGCTTTTGTCGGGTGGGACGCTTTCCGCAAGAGCCCCCGCATTGCGCCCGCGGGTAAAGCCGTTTCAGCAGCGGCGTCATTTCCCGGTATGCCGCATTTCCTACGTACTACGAGGTGCGGCAGACCAGTGGTACAGCGGAGCGCGAGCCAAGGTACACGGCGGTTCTGACAAACGGGCAATCTGGCGCTTGTACGCTCGAACATTTTCGAGGCGCACTCCTGAGAGATGTCATGCCCGCCACCTCGCAGTACTGTTAATGCAGAGGCACTGTCTGCTGCAGCAAGCCTCGCCAAGCAGAGGTTTATTATGCCCGCTTCCAACGGTCACACGGTTCGGCGCAGTTCGAGAGTACCCATCAAGGTTCCGGTCCGCGTCACCAGCATGGAGCCCGAGGGCCAGTTCTCCGAGATCTGTGAGACGCTGGTGGTCAGCGCGCATGGTTGTGCGCTCCGCTTCCCCCTGCAGTTGAACGCCGGAAGCGCCCTGCGCCTGCACAGCCGTGGAGGCCGGCAGGCCACGGCGTCTGTAGTTTTCTGCCAGCCAATGGGGCCTGACGGACAGGGCTTCCGCTTGGGAGCACAGCTCGACCGGCCTGAAAACTTCTGGGGACTGGAATCCTGTCCCGAGGATTGGCGGGTAGTCCAAATGCCCCCGCCATCCGCTCATGAACCTCCCCAAAAACTGTCGGCCAGGTTGGCAGTTCACCAACCAGCAACTCCTTCGCGAGTCTCGCGAGACCTCCTCGACAAGCTCGAGGAACAACTCTCCGAAGACCGTTTGCGAGGCATACTTGCAAAACTGGTTCGGCCCTTACAGGCGGAAGTCACTGAACTCCGCGAGAAGCTGGCCGTGAATGCCAGACGCAACCGTTTCGAGGTGTCGCTTCGCTACATTCCGCCTGAGGTAGAAGAGAAGCTCTGGGAGCGCCTACGCCAGGACCTTGGGACGCGCGTCCTCGAACAGGCGCGAGAACAGTCCGCAGAGATGCTGGGTGCGACGCAAACGGCCATCGAGCAAAAGATCAGCGGAACTCTGACCGAGTTTCGGCACCGTCTTGCGGGTGAGCTGCACGCCGTCGAACAACGGGCGCAAGCAATGTCTATGGAACTCACCAGCACGGCACAAGAACAGGTTCGCACCGGAATCGAGAAACTGCAGCGGCAGGCCTTGGAGACAGGGGCACATCTCGACACGCGAGGTAAAAAACTCCTGATTTCTTTGCAGGGGCAACTTACGGACTCACACGCGGTTCATCGCCGCGAGATTGAGCAGATTCAGGCCGATGCCGCCGCCAAAGCGGCCCAGCTTCAGTCGGAAGTGTCGGATCTTGGAGGGCGAATGGCAGCGCTCAACGAGTCAGTCCGCCGGCTCGAGTCAGATCTTGACGCGCACCTGGAGCGCGTCGCAGCCGAAATTGTCTCCCGTTCGGAAGCTCAAATCGGGAGTGCTGTGGCCCAGGCACTCAAGAACCTCGAAGCACGCGGCTCAAATGAAGTCGAAAGCAGGCTCAACGAGATGTGCGGCCATCTGAGAACCATCCAGAACCGAATAGAGAACTCTTTTTCCGCGTCGGTGACAGTCCAGGGGGAGGGAGCTGTGCAGTCGATCGTGCAACAATTCGAGGAACTCGCACAGCAATCGAGGGAAAGGTGGCGGCTCGCACTGGCCAACGACTTGAACACGGTGGCCAACACTCTGGGCCAACATCTTCTTCACGAACTCAAACCTGGGGTGGAGCAAGGTTAGATTGCAACCACTCGACGGTGCGGGTGGCGATTCAATCGCCAGTTCAGCCATGACGACGCTAAGGCCTGCGAGAGTTCGAGTCTGCGACATCCGGGAGAATCGTGATGCGCAGGATGCTGCTGGACGTGACCACAAGATCGCATGGTTAGGACAAACCAGGGCACATGGGTCTTCATGGCGCTCACGCCTCCTGGAGTGTACCCCGGAAATCAGATCGGGAGTGAGGGGGAAATCGGCCATGTTCTTTGAACACGGTCAGGCGACGTTTCGCCCACGCGCACGTCTCACGTCGCCAGAGGTCATTCCATCTTCGGGATGTCCGCCAGGTCCGTATAGATTGTGAGGCCAAGGATACGGCCGACGCGCACCATTTCATCCGCACCGGTCGAGAGACCCCCGACGCGAAGCACACCATCGCATTTTTTCAGAAGCCGAATGGCGATCGGGTGAAACACCTCATTGAAAGCTTCGTCGCCGATCCTGCTGGAACCGGCAAGCTCGACCAGCGGCAGAGCCAGCCACTCTCCCAGAATCGGGATGTGCCCGGCGCGGAAGATGGGCAGCGCGTAGGACTCCATTTCCTGAACATTTTTCCTGATCAAAGCTGGATCGTCATTCGTGCCGGAGCGGTAGGGACCGGCAACCAAGATCATCATCGGTGCGATGGGTTTCGGTGTCACAGATTCCTTTCCTGAGGATCGCTCGTGTTAAGCCGAGGTTATGCCAGCTGAGCCGGGAAGGTTTGACGCCTCAGCGATATCCGTGGGGTCGCTTTTCCTGGGAGAAACAGGAATTCTTCTATTGGCCCAAGTCTATTGTTGAGTTCGATGGTTATTCGTCCTTCGACTTACTCCCACGTTCTTCTTCAAATAAGAGACCGAGATCAACCCGAAGCGCCCCCCGAAATCGATTGCGGGCGGCCCAGGTGTTTCTCATTTGCGCGTCCGTGTATTCATCGCCCATCCCGGGATGACGTTTGAGAACATCAATCAAGTCGTAAAAGCGTGCCAGGGAATACTCCGAGATACACAAAGAGACCTCTGAGGCCTTCCACTCCCGGAGCTTTCGGTATGCTCTTGATATTCTGTCGCAATTGATGCTGGTGGCCGACCTGCATATTTGCCAAGCCCCTCGGTGATTTCGAACGCTCGGGGATAATGCTTAAGTCTTAAGTCGTACAAACGCTCGGTTAGTCGACGAGTCAGTTCTCGTTCCAGCTTCTGGCGTTCGGCTCTCACCGTTCGAACGGTGGCATAAAACGAAAGGACGGCCACGATTAGCGAGACGATCCCGGCGACCAGCCCGGCAACAATCGGTTGGGGCACTGCTGCCAACATTGCTGATCTTTGACCTCGGATTCGCGTGCTGCACTTCCGCAATTAGGACCGGTCACCAAAGTGAGAATAGCACGATGTGTTTTTGGCAGTCCCAACGAACGAGATCCCGAGGAATTCGGTAAACCCGAGCCGGTCAAAAGGGGTCCAGGAGGCCTGCGTCGGTCCTCACGAGTCGGAAGTCTTGCCGGTCCGGCCGCTCGCCTTGGCGCGTGGCGAGACTTGGGTCGGCTTTTTGCGGCGCGAACCCGGGGACCGCCGCGATGCCGGCACTTTTCCGATTCGAGGATCGGCTGCGAGAACAAGGTCGCAGGCCCGCAGTGCGGCTTCCTCAAAGTCAGGTGCATCGGCAGGAAGAACCTGCCAGCCCGTGACCGGTTTTCCCAGCACCTGAATCGACCGCATTTTGGGGAATTCCCGGCGCAGGCTCTCATGGTGTTCCCGGGTCGTTGCGAGCCAGACCCCGTTGTCGGCAATGGCGTCAGTCTTGTTGCGCAGAATGAGGACGATCTTGTCCTGAACGTAAATTGCGAGGCAGCCAAACATCGGCCGCGTTACAGGCGACAACGGAGAGAGCGCATCGAGCACAAACTCATGGGGCACAGGCTTGCGCGCCGTTGTGGCCAAGGGCGCAACGTTCAGCGGGACTGCGGTCGGATTGCGTCGTGCTTTCGACATGCTGGCCTAAAGCAATGTGCATTGCTGCTGCGTCATGCAGTGCAGCGCTCCCAATCCCCAGATTAGATCGCCGGAGTAAATCGGCACGATTTCGCGGGTAGGGAACTGGGCTGCCAGTGTATTAAGCGCCACACGATCGTTCGGATCGTTGAAGACCGGTACCAGTATCGATCCATTCGCAATATAGAAATTCGCATAACTGGCCGGCAACTGCCGGCCCTCGAACAGCACCGGGCGCGGCAGGGGAATCTCGACGATATCCAGTTTCTTGCCCTCTGGGGTGCGCGCATTCTTCAGGCGTCCGAGGTTCCCGTATAGCGGAGCATAATTCTCGCTCTGTTCGTTCGCCTCAACCATGGTCACGACGGTGTTGGGTGCGATGAAACGCGTGATGTCATCGACGTGTCCGTGAGTGTCGTCGCCGGCGATACCGCTATCGAGCCAGATGACGTTGGGTGCGCCAAGATAGTCGAAGAAGAGCTGCTCGTAGGCGGCGCGATCCATCGGTGGGTTGCGCGACTGGGTCGCAGAGAGCAAGCATTCCTCGGTGGTGAGAACCGTGCCGCAACCGTTGACATCGATCGACCCACCTTCGAGCACCACTCGGTGCGGTTCGTTGTTCGGACGAACGAACCATGGCTGTACGACACGCGCCCCGGCGGCCTTGGCCATGCGTTCTCCCACCCTTTCGTCGCGCTGGTAATTCGGGTATTTCGCCCAGGCATTGAATTGAAAGTGCAGCGCGGCCAGACCGGAATTGGCCGGTTGGTCGGGAGGCTTCAGGAAGATGCAACCCGAGTCGCGAGTCCACACGCGATCGGTACGCCAGCGATGAAACCGAACATTGTCCGAAAGCGCGTCCGCCTTGTCGAGCACGGCGCTCGCGCGCTCTTCCCAGCTGGAGTCGTTGACGATCAGGTCTACGCGTTCGTGCCGCGCGAGGTGACGAACGATCTCCGCATAGACCCAGGGGATCGGCTCGAACTTTCCCGGCCAATCTTCGCGAAAGTGCGGCCAGGCAAGCCAGGTCGATTCGTGCGGTTCCCACTCGGCGGGCATTCGATAACCCTGAGCGGCGGGAAGAGGGAGCGTGCGCGAACTGGATGATCTCGTCATGATTCCGGTCATTTCCCGTCCAGCATTCGGCTCGTAATCGGAGCGTAACTATCAATCCGGCGGTCGCGCAGAAATGGCCAGTTGCGACGAATATCTTCCAGTTGACGCAGATCGACTTCGCCGAACAGGATTTCCTCCTTGGCCGTCGACCCCTCGGCGAGCACGCGTCCGAAAGGGTCGCAGAAAAACGACCCGCCCCAGAATTCAAGTCCGGGGCCGGGCAAAGAATTGCCGCGGATGTCACCGGTCTCAAACCCGACACGATTGACCACGCCGACGTAGACCCCGTTGGCAATGGCATGCGCTCGCTGCATGGTGCGCCAGGCATCGTGCTGCGCTTCGCCAAACTCGGCCTTCTCCGCCGGATGCCATCCGATGGCAGTGGGATAAAACAAAATGCTGGCGCCCTGGAGTGCGGTAAGGCGCGCGCCTTCCGGATACCACTGATCCCAGCACACCAGCGTGCCCAGTGTTCCGATCGAGGTATTGAAGGCTTTAAATCCAAGATCGCCCGGAGTGAAATAGAACTTCTCGTAATAGAGCGGATCGTCGGGAATGTGCATCTTGCGGTAAATGCCGCCCAGCGTGCCATCGGAATCGAAAATCGCAGCCGTATTGTGATAGAGCCCGGGCGCGCGCTTCTCAAAAAGCGACGCGATCAGTACCACCCGATTCTGGAGAGCGGCAGCGCCGAGGATGTCAGACGTCGCACCGGGAATCGATTCCGCAAGATCGAACAGCGCCGCATCTTCGCGCTGACAGAAATACTGTGTCTGGAACAGTTCGGGCAGGCACACCACATGGGCACCCTTTCGCGCCGCTTCGGCAACGCGATCGAGCGCCTTGGCCAGATTATCGCCAGGCTCGGGCCCGCACGACATTTGGATAAGGGCGATGGTAAATTTGTCTCGCACGTATTCTCCGAAATACAGCAAAAGTCGTCACCCGAGCGAAACGCGGGACTCGGACTGGCACCAAGTTCGTGCCGCGGTTAGCGATCCCTCGCTGCGCCCCGGCCGACACGGCACGAAACCCTGAGGTGCTCTTGATGTGACGACCGAAAGTTATTGCAATACGCGCTCTAGCATATCAAAGTGCTCGGGGCGCGTTACCTGGGATCACCCCATGGCCGGATTACGGAGAAGCATGTTTCCCCGGCTGGCGTGCAGCGTACGGCACTCGAAAAGCAAATTCGTCACCTGTCCGTCCCTGCTTTTCCTTCACTTCTAGTAAATTGTTTCTTCGAGCCAAATCGCATTCCATCCGGAGGTTCTTTCTTGAAGCACAACACTATCGCCAAGCAAGGCCATCATAAACCGAGCCACCACGAACCAGGCGCGGGCGTCGACCGCAAGCTCCACGATCCCGTCTCCGACCGCCTGATTCCGCTCGAGCCGCTCGATCTGAACAAGATCCGTTCCATCGATGAACTGGTGCGCGCGATGTCGAAAACAGCCTTTACCGGCCGCCAGCTCGGCGAGGCCGCCGACGTGCTCGAAGCCATGGCGCGTGACCGCGAGTGCTTCGTCGTCATGACGCTTGCCGGCGCCATGACCGTGGCCAAACAGGGCCTGGTGATTGCCGAGCTGATCGACCGTGGCATGGTGAATGCCATCGTTTCAACCGGTGCACTGATGGCGCACGGTCTGGTCGAAGCGACCGGCCGTGCTCATTTCCGTCACAATCCCGATCTCAGCGACGAAGAACTCTACGAGGCTGGGTACAATCGCGTCTACGACACACTCGAACCCGAGCAGAACCTGGACGACGTGGAGCGCGTCATGCACGCCGTCTTCGGCGGCTGGGACTCGGACGAAGTGATGTGCTCCCATCGCTTGAACCGCGCCATCGGCGCGCATCTTGCCAAACATGCCAAACGACAGCGCGGCATTCTGAAATCCGCCTACGAAAACAATGTTCCGGTATTTGTGCCCGCCTTCTCCGATTCCGAGTTGGGCCTCGACTATGCGCTCACCAACCGCGAACGCGACAAGCGGAGCCAGCCCCGCTTTCGCTTCGACCCCTTCGCCGATCTTGAACACTTTGCCTCAACCCTGCTTGCGCAGAAGCGACTGGGAATCTTCACGATCGGGGGAGGGGTTCCGCGCAACTGGTCGCAGCAGTTCGGACCGTTCATCGAATTGCGCCATCGCCGGGGCGGGGAAGACCTTCCGCTCAAGCGCTATCACTACGGCCTGCGCATCTGTCCTGAACCAGTCTATTGGGGTGGTCTTTCCGGCAGTCCCTACAGCGAGGCCGTTTCCTGGGGCAAGTTCGTCCCTCCCGCCGAAGGCGGAAAGTTCGGCGAAGTTTTCGTGGATGCCACCGTCGGTCTGCCCCTGATTGTGGCCGCTGTGCTGGAGCGATTGAAGAAGAAACCGGCTGCAAAAAAGACGGTCACACAACTGTTGGGCTAGAGATTTCAAGCGATGGTGGGCCCGCACACGGCGGATGCGAAAGCCGAGGGGGTTGAGGAATTCCGTAGCGTCGTTGAACCCTTGGCGGCTTCGTTCGGGAACTCGCCTGGATTCCGCAAACCGGATTCCGGGTGGGGTGGGCGACCCATCGCCGGCGCAATCGGATGGAGCAATCGGGTGCTTACATCTTCGAAGTTCGGGCCGGCGTTGGCGGGACCGCTTGTCTACCTTCAGAGAAGAGAAGTCGTTCCCTTAGAGGAGCAAAAGCGAGACGGATTGGCCGGGCGAGGCACCAGGTGGGCGGGTGCGTGGCATGGTCGACAAAGCCGGAGCAGAATTAATCGAAAATCAATACGGCCGACGCAATCACGGTGGTCCAGAGCCCGCGTTTATCGCCCACCGCCGACTGCGTAACATTCGCCGTTCGCACGATCTTGTTGGAAATCCGATAGATCTCTTTTTTCTCGTCCCACGATCGATCCGAATCAAACTCCACGTTTAAAGTCGTCGCCAGCATTTCCGCCGCAAGTTCTTCGGCATAGTCGCCCGCCGCGTCTTCGGTCTCACCGAACGAGTGATGCTCGCTCAGATATCCGTAAGTGTTGCGATCGGCTGGAATGGCAACTCCAATCGAGGACGCCAACAGACGGTGCGGTTCGTGGGTGGAGTTTTCTGCGACCACCGCAAAGACGACTTCCCCGGGTGACAGATACGTGAGTCCCTGGGCGCGCGGCACCAGTTTGCAGTTGGGCGGAAAGATGGACGAAACGCGCACTAGGTTTTGGGCGGCGATGCCAGCGTCGCGCAGGGCGAGTTCAAAAGACGTGAGGCGTTCTTTGTGCCGGCCCACGCCCTTGGTGAAAAATATCTTCTTTGGCACCATATCCTTGCCCAATGCAGTTTCCTCCAGAATATTCGCGTGCGCTTGCCAGTTTTGTTCCGAGCGCCAAATCTAACACAGTGATTTGTGAAGATTGTATGAAAAAAAGACGAGGCACAGTATTTTCCCGATGCACAATCGGTCGGCCGCCGCTGGCCAATGACCCGATCATGGCCTGGCGCGCGCGGGGAGCGAACCCGGGTCCGCTGCCGTTATGCTGCTTGCGTCCGGACTTTACCGGCCGCCAGCGGGATAATTGCCGGTTTCACCAAATTCCGGAAATCGGCAAATCTCATCCGCACCAGTTCCCGGTGCGATCCCGCGTTGAAGGCGATTTCCTGGTCTGCGGCCAGGGCTTGGTCCACGAAAACATCCATGCCATAAAGATTGCCGAAGGGCGGCATGGATCCGGTCTCGCAGTCGGCGAAACGGCCACGAAATTCGAGTTCGCTGGCCAGTTCAACCGATTCTGCCCCCAGGTACTTTTTGAGGCGATACAAATCCACCCGGAACGAAGCCGGCACTACTGCCATGGCCAGACGTCCATCGACCATCACCATGACGGTTTTCGCCAGTTCTTTTCCGGGTGTGTGAGTAAGGGCGGCAATCCCCTGAGCCGTATAGGCCACGGAATGGGAGATCACTAGGTATGGAATGCGGTTACGATCCAGGAATTCCCGAAGCATGGAAAGAGGCACAGACACCTCCCGTCCGAACCGCCAGCGGAAAGGCTTCGAAAGCACTGCCGAAATCTGCTCGGCGGCCGGCGCCAGTCTGATTATGCGCTTATCGATGAACTGAGAGGTAGCGAAATCTTCACCGGAAAATCACCTGCAGTGGATCGAAGAAGGGAAGAAAATGGAAGGCGAAAACCGCAACCGGTCAGGCTGGAATGTTCACTTTTCGCCGCGCTGCGCTTGGGGGAAGCGCGCGGCGGATTCTACGCCGCCTCTTTGGTAACCAAAGAATGCGCTGTCTCTTTTCCCTTCGATTCCACGATCCTCATCTCGTTCCAGTCATAACACAACTCTTTACCGCAGTCTAAACATGCTACATAGGTCCCGCTGCGCTGCCCCAAAACGCCCTTCCGCGAAGCTGCGCGCACCGTGATCGGAAAACTGTACCGCGCATGGCGGCACCCGAACATTACGTCCATCAGTTTTGACAACATTGCACTACCTCCACAAAATAGAGCGAGAAAGCCCGCTCGCCCCCTTCGTACCGGACCTAACCGGCCCTACCTACTTAGATTCCATTAGGTCAGAAAGGGTTCGCGCTCAAAATGATGACTGAGAAGGAAAGCGTGGGGGCAAAAGTACCTAGGGCGCGGTTGAGGCTAGGAGAAGTCTCTCCAGGTGACGGCAAGGTGCTGGTCAGCTGCTCGACGAGTCGGACTTCTTGTGAGCGGAACATTTGCTCATGATCGCCGACCGGAGCCGGGTGCGCAGGTCCTCGGGCAACTCGTATAATTCCGAGCCACGATAGATTTCAATGGTCTTGCGAGTGGTATCACAGACGACGTAGCAGTTATGACACCACGCCAAATGGTCGTCGAGTTCGGACTTGGTCCGGTCGTCCAGCGCGCCATCGAGGTAGTTGGTCAGCTCGTTGAGAAACTCAGAACACTTCACTGGTTGCCATCTCCACTCGCCTTTTTCTGAAAGTAGCGGCTTAAGCGATCGCGCAACTGCAGTCGCGCGCGCAGCAACCGCGATTTCACCGCCGGGATGCTCAACTCCAGCGCGTCCGCGGTTTCCTCGGTTGAGAGGCCCTCCACGTCGCGCAGAACGAACACCGTCCGAAAACCTGCCGGCAACCCTTGAATCGTCCGAGTCAAAATGTCCCGCAACTCCGCCTGGTTATACATCTGCTCGGGGTTGGGACTCCAATCCGCAACCTCGCGGGGCAGCGAGTCATCCTCAGTTTTTACATCCTCGTCCAAAGAAACCGTACGTTCCGGTTTCCTGCGACGCAACTTCATCAGGGCTTCGTTGACCGCAATCCGCACCAACCAGGTATAGAACTTCGACTGTTCCTGGAACTTCGCCAGGTTGCCGTACGCCTTGAGGAAAGCCTCCTGCACCACATCCTCGGCGTCCTCGCGATTCTGCGTGATGTGCTGCGCAATGCGGAAAACGTTGCGATCATAGCGGCGTACTAGTTCTTCAAACGCCTGGTCGTCGCCGCGTTTGGCACGCCGGACCAGCTGCATTTCTTCGCTGACCGGTTGCTCTATATTGGGTTGGATGGTACTCATTCGTAACTTGATGCAGATTTTTCCGAAGGCGCGACTGAATCCCGACTGCTATTGTACTTGGTGTCGCGGCTTTTGGGGGCTTCGTTTTGCCCGCCGCTTCGCAAGCGACGTACCTCGCTTTGCCGTCTGTCTTTTTCCGGTACCACTAGGACAGGTACCAAGGTGTCCAGGAAACGCCCGCAAGAGGCCGTATAATCAGGGGTTAGACGGGCTACGCCCGTCTCCCCCAACGACCTTTTTACTTCGGAGCACGCATGCAGGAGCGCGGTTGGATTGAACCAATATTAGAACGGGTAGTTGGCGAGGTCTTAGACAGCCATATGGCCCAACTTCGCGCCGAGATCGTTCGCCGCGTGAGGGAAGAAATCGCCGCTCTGCCGGCCGCGGTCGAGGAACCGGCGGCGCAAAATTCCGCCAAGACCGCTGCGAACCTGGCGCAAGCGGTTGCCGAAATCCAGTTGGGGTCCTCGCAGCGAGAAATTCTTCGCGCCTTGCTCGATACCAGCACTCGCTATGCCGCCCGGGTTGCACTTTTCGTGGTCAAAGGGAGCCACGCCACAGGGTGGCAAGGGCGGGGTTTTGTCAACAGCGATGCCGTGAAGGATTTCGCGCTCGACGAAAATGCTCCCGCGATCAGGACTGCGATCTCCGATCGCGCCATCGCGAACGTTCCCGTCTCGGGCCTGGACGCGCGCTTTCTGGGGGAATTCGGAGTGCCCGCAAGCGGCGATGGGCAGATTCTCCCCTTGATTTTGAAAGACAAAGTGGCGGCACTTCTCTACGCCGATGGGGGAGCAGAAACGCCGGCATTGCTCGATGCGGGCTCGCTCGAACTGCTCGTACTGGCTACGAGCGCTTGGCTTGAGGTCAGTTCGCTTCGTAAGCAGGTACAGAAGGAGTCATCCGGGGCACACGCAGAAACTGCCAGTGCACCTGCCAGCATGCCGTCAGCTGGGACACCATCCCCTGCCGTTGCTCCGGCAGCACCCGCTTTCAACGATCCTTTCGCGGCGCACGCTCCCGCCTTTGCCTCCGGGCTCAGCAAGGCAGCGGCGGCAACCGCCGGCGAAGCCTCCGGGACGAGCGCCGCGGTTGCGACCTCAATTCCGCCTACGGCGGCGGTTGCGGAGAAGGGGAGCGTAGAATCGCAGAGCACTGCTCCCGCCGAGATGCAGTCCGCGGTTGCGGAAATGGAACCGGCGCCGCCCGAGCCGTTGCCCATTGGCCACACCGAGACCACCTCAACCGAGGCGCCGGCAGCGCTGTCGGCGATCTCCGCGGAAGAGCAGGAAGTGCTCCACAAGGCCCAGCGGTTTGCTCGTCTTTTGGTTGATGAGATCAAACTCTACAACCAGGCAAAGGTCGCCGAGGGCCGCAAGAACAAAGATCTTTACGACCGTCTCAAAGACACGATCGAAAAAAGCCGTGCCACGTACCAGAAACGTTACGGCAACACGATTGCTTCTTCCGGCAATTACTTCCACCATGAAATAATAAGGAGTCTCGCCGAAGACGACCTTTCGATCATGGGTGCGAACTTCAGGCAGTAGGTAGGATTCGAGTGCGTCGTATTGCAGTTGCGGTTTCCATCGCCATTTCATCTTTGCTTTGGCTCGGCGTTTTGTGCCCAGTCGTCGCTCAATCGCAATCCTCCACGGCCGCCGACAGCCAGCCAGCCAGCAGCTCGGCCGCGAAACATCCTGGCGCAAAAGTCACGAGCGGAAAAACTCCCGCTGCCAAAAGCTCATCGGCCAAAAGCACGCGTTCCAGCAAGAAGACCACCGCTTCCTCCGCGCGAAAAAAGCGCCGGCCGGTCTCTCCGCGCGTGCGCCGTGCGCGTCAGGCCTTCGTCGCCTCGGCCAGTCTGCGCCCCATGGCGCAACAGTTGTTGCAGGACCGCACGCCTACCGCCTATGCCGGAGTCGAAGCCTATGCACGCCGTCACCCGAAAGAAGACGCCGGCGCCTTGGCCTGGCTGGTGCTGGGCTATGCTCGCACTCTCGACCATGACTATGGACGTGCCATCGATCCGTTGAATCGCGCCAAGGCGGGAGCGAGTGAAGTGGGGGACTACGTTGCCTACCAGCTCGGCGATGCCTATCTGAAAACCGGGCACAATGCCGAGGCGCTCTCCACCCTTGCCGAGTTCAGCAAGAAGTTCCCTGACTCCCTTCTAATCCGTGACGCCAAAATCGTCTATGCCAATGCCTTGCTCGAGGAAGGGCGCGCGCCCGAGGCCGCCGCTTTGCTCGAAGCCGACCGCGCCCCGGTGCGCAGCGAAGTGGAATTCACCCTCGGCCGCGCCTACGAATCCACCGGCGACAATCAAAAGGCCGCCGCGGCCTTCCGAAATCTCTTCTTCAATCTTCCCACTAGCTCCGAGGCGGATGCCGCCGGCGCGGAGCTCCGCAAGCTCGGCGTCTCGGGCTCCCTGGTCGAGCGTCGCATTCGCGCCGATCTGCTGTTCAAGGCCAAGCACTATAACGACGCGGCGCACGACTACCGGGAACTGGTTGCCGAGGTCGCTTCCGCCAACCGGGCGGAAGTGCAACTCGCCTTGGCCGCAGCACTCGAAAAAAGCGGCGGCAACAGCAAAGAAGCGCGGCAAATTCTGACCGCCATGGGAGCGCAAACCGGTGACGCCGAGGCCGAGCGCCTTTATCTGCTCAGCGAGACCGCGCGTTCCACCAGCGATGAAGACGCGGTCGAGCGCACGCTGAACGAATTGCGACAGTTCGGCCCAACCAGCCCTTGGCTCGAACAAGCGCTGCTTTCGGCGGGCAACATGTATCTGCTGAAGCGCGACTATGACCATGCCATCGACTACTTCCGAGAATTGCAGCAGCGCTTTCCGACCGGCGGCCGTTCCTCCTATGCGCATTGGAAAGCCGCATGGCTGGAGTTCCGCCAGGGTCGGACCGACCAGGCGAGGAAGGAATTCGAAGACCAAATCGCGCTTTACCCCGATTCGGCGGAAGTTCCCGCCGCGCTCTACTGGCGTGCGCGCTTAGCTGAAGAGGAGGGCAATCCGGCGCTGGCGCAGGCCTATTATCAGAAGCTCTCCGACCGTTTTCGTAACTATTATTATGCCGATTTCGGCCGGGATCGCTTGAAAGCTCTGCAGGGCAAGGGCGATGCAGTGTCGCAGCAAGATGCACCGCACTACGCCTTGCTCGACCACATTTCTCCGCTTTCGACTGCCGGAAAGATCACCGCTGCCGACCCGCCGGAAGACAACCTGCGGGTTGCCCGGGCGCGCCTGCTCTCGAACGGTGGCCTGGCCGACATGGCGGTCCGCGAACTGCAGGCGGCGGCGAGCCAAGTTGACGGGACCTGGGCGCCTCCCGAAATGGCGCGCGTCTATCAGGACGGCGGCCGCTACGATCGCGGCATCGAGATCATGAAGCGTTCGACGCCCAACTATTTCGCCGTCGATCTTCCCGATCTGCCCCGTCCCTACTGGGAAGCTCTTTTCCCCAAAGCCTACTGGACCGATTTGCGCAAATATTCGGTGCTCAACGGTCTCGACCCCTATCTGGTCGCCTCGCTGATCAGACAAGAGTCCGAGTTCAACACGCTGGCCTTATCGCGCGCGAATGCCGTGGGCCTGATGCAGCTTCTGCCGAAGACCGGCAAGACTGTTGCCAAGCAAGTCAAGCTCAAGGGCTACAGCGCACCGCAACTCTACACCCCGGCCGTGAACCTGGAGCTTGGCACGCGCTACTTCAAAGACATGGTCGACAAATACAATGGACAATTCGAATACGCTCTGGCCGCCTACAATGCGGGCTCCGATCGCGTAGGCGACTGGCTGGGGCAAGGCCACTACCGCGATCCGCAAGAATTCGTGGAATCGATCCCCTTCACCGAGACTCGGGAGTATGTGCAGGCGATTTTGCGGAACGCCAATGTTTACCGGCAGCTGTACGGAAACCCGTAACGGCGTCACCCTAGAGCAGCCTTCGCTGTTTTGTGCAGCCGGGAGCGACCGATCCCGGAAACTCCGACGGCCCACGGGTGAACCCGCGGGGTGGCCTTAATCCATAGGTCCGATTACGCGCGAATCACGATACGGAACGTCGCCTGGAAAACCGGCTCGCCCAACCTAGTTCTCGAACATGCTCTTCGTCCAGTCGCTGGAGACGAGCCGCCATGATTTGCTGGCGTCCCAAGTACCCGACTGCTTGCGAGAGGTGCGCGCGTTCCACTACCGGCAAGCGGCCTATATTGCGTCGGAGCATTTTGGTGGCAGCATCGTGCAGCGATTCGTCGGGATGGGTCACGACGACGTCGCGTGTTCCCGCATCCAAAACGCTCATCTTGCCTTCACCGTCTTTTTCGAACGCTCGCAAGATTATCGCTGCGGGTGATGATGCCTTCGAGGTTTCCACTGTCGTCCAGGATAAACAGAGCATCGTGTTTAGTAACCTCAGGAGCTCGGCGCGCGATTTTCTCCGCCAGTGTTCCCACGGACATTTCGCTGGAAATGACAGGCAGGTCACGGTCTATCATCTCTCCCACGGACACCTGCTGAAGCACGTCGGCTTCATATTCAGCATGGACACGCATGCCGCGGCGTGCCAGTTTCTCGGTCATGATCGACGACTTCGGCATGTGCCACATCGCCACCCCATCCGCAATCACACTGACCAGCATCAGCGGCAGCACCGAATTGTAATCGCGCGTGATCTCGAAGGCGAAAATGATAAACGTAAACGTGACGCGAGATGCTGCTCCGAACACGGCTCCCATGGCGACGAGCGCAAAAGCCCCCGGCGCTAGTTGAGCGCCAGGATAGACGCGGTCGATCACCATAGCGTAAGCGCCGCCAGGGCAGCGCTCGACATGAACATCGGCGCCAGTAGGCCTCCCGATGTGCCCGACCCAAGCGAGACGACCAGAGCGACGGCCTTTGCCACCATGACAACCAACAGCAGTTTCAGCGCGAGATTGGAATTTAGAATGTCGCCAATCGTGTCGTAGCCGACGCCTAAAACGCGGGGGACAAAATATCCGATTATGCCCAGTCCCAGGGCGCCGATCGCCGGCCACCAGAGTTCGTCGATGGGCAACTTGTCGAACTGATCTTCCACCCAATACAACAGCTTGCTAAAGCCTCAATCCCGGGGCGACGCATCGATTGCGATGTGCGCTTCTCCGCCGGGAATCAGGTCACAGAATGTCTGATTTCGGCGACAGTCTATCATGATCCGCGAGCGGGCAGTTTTGGCTGACGATCACCTGCACCGCAGAGCGATCAGAGACGAGCGAGCCGTCGGGGACAAACACGGTCGAACGCCTTCGGAGAGCAGAGTCCCTCCACTTCAATTATGATGGGGAAACGGACGATCGAACGGCGATTGAGATCCGGTTCGTTTTTCTTGTACAAATCAGGGCCGGCGCCCCAATCCGCCGATACCGCAGGAGACGGAATGGCTAAGAATCATTACAGCAGCAAAAGCAAACGACGCCCGAAAAACAGCAACCGCAAAGACCCTTCCGCCGCCACCATGGCGGCCCTGCGCCAGCGCGAAGCAACCGCCAAGAAGTGACCGACCACGATTCCCTGACGAGCAAGTGCACGACAAATCTTGTCGGGGAAAGACGTCCGAGCAGGGGACAAGCGTGCCGGGGCGCGGCAAGCGGCGAACAACGGGCTCCTCAGGCGAGTGCCCCGTAACCGGTTGTGGCTGGGACGCGAAACTGAATAGGGCCAGGACGAGCCGAGCGGTCTCGCGGTTGCGAACTGACACCGCGTTTTATAACGCGCAACCAGGAGCGCCGCAGAGTGTGCCGGGCCGTGGTTCTCCGCTCCCTTAACCCCTCTGAAAACGGGCAATGTGGGTCGGGGTGCTAGGCGGCAACCTGGTACTCGCTCTTTACCAAACCACTCGGATACTGTTGCGTCGCGATGTGACGGAGGCGCAGATCGCGCGGCAGCGTACCGAACAGAGCAATTCCATCTCCGATGAGCACGGGCACGCGAGTGATGATGAGACGTTGAATGAGGCCGGCGCGCAGGAATCCCTGAATGGTCATTCCTCCGTCGACATAGAGATGCTGGGCGCCACTGGCGGCGAGTTTCGAGACGATCTCCGAGGGAGGCCCGGCCATCTGTTCAACGACACATCCGCCGGCTGCGGACAAGTCAAGGGGTCGGCTGCTCAGCACGACCACGCGCTTGTCACCATAGGGCCAGGTGGCAAGCGTGAGTACCGTCTCGAAGGTCTTTCGCCCGATCACAAGTGTATCGACGGTGGCCATGAACTCGTCGTAGCCGTGGGGTTCGCCGCCGCCTTCGGGCAGAAAATCGAAATCGCCATTGCGACGCGCAATGAAACCATCGACGCTGGTCCCGACAAAGACAGATACAGTCATCGCAGATTCCTCACTCCGGGGCCGCCCACAATCCCCGGCGTTCTTGCCCAATCTAGGACACCCGGGGTCCCAGGTTCAATGAGTGGCGGAGCGCGCTTATGTCGGGCCGAATCTCATTCGGAGACACATGGCGTTCCTCACGGCGTTCCCAGTGCAGAACCAGAGCTTCGACGGCTTCTCTGCCGTGCGGGTCGCGGATCGCTTCGATCGGTGTCCGTCCGCCCAATACAGGGATCTTCTCGTGGATCCACGCTTCCACTTGTTTCTGCACGGTTGCCTGCAGTTGTTGCTGCCCTTCCGGATCGCGCATCATGGCCTCGAATTCGGGATCGAGAGATTCCGCTTCCGAGGTTTCCCCCGCGGGCAGATTCTTCCGCATCTGTTCGAGCGTTTGGGCGACCGTGCTTTCATGAACTGCCAGGGAACCGAGGCGCTTCTCGATTTCGTTCCGCAGCCGCTGCGCGCGCTTCTCCGAATTTACCTCCGCAACCAGGTGCTTCCCGGATTTCTTGAGGTGGCCAAGAATCGTATTGTCCGTGGACTTGAACCTGCGGTTTCTTTTCCGAATCCAGTCGAGGCTCACGCTTCGGAGTTGCCCTCTTTCGTCGAGTTCGGCGTCTTGCAGAAGCTCCTCTCGGGAGCGGCCAGCGGCACCAGTCCCTCAAAGGCGGCTTTGGTTGACTCGATGCGAAAGGTCATGGTGTGAAACAGAAGCGGGTCGGAGTCGGTGTTGCACAATCGCGGCGGAGCCGCCAACGCGTCCCGGATGCCGAGATAGGTGGCGCGGATCAGATCCGCGCCGCGCAGCAGGTCGACTTCTGTCAGGTCGCGGTTCTGCTTTGCGATTTTCTTCTTCAGTTTTTTTCGAAGGTCGATGACCTCGACTTTCTTGTCTGGGGGGATGCAGAGCGGCGCCATGCTAAGGAACACCGCAAGTTCGGGCTGATGCCAGATCTGACCAAAAACCAGGTCTCCCGGTTGCAAGCTCCTCGACCCGGATCGCTCGATGACCTCGGTCTCGCCGCCGATAAGAAGGTCCCGCACCAGCACGCGTTCGCCGGGCTCATTCCAAACGATCTCATAAAAGCTCAAAGGCTGCCCCGTCGCATGCTCCAGCAAAACCCGTTCGATCGCGGTCAGCTGCCGCGAGCGTTCCAGCATGTACGAGCGGGCAACCACACCGCCCGAGCCGCGGGAGGTCCCGCCGCGAGAGAGCCCGGGATTCCACTGGAACAAAAAATAGGGCATGACGATCTGACGCTCGCTGGAAAACTCCTCGAGTGGAGGCGGCACGTCGCTCAGGTTGAAGTCTTGCCACGCCTCAAAGACCTGCGTTTCGAACTTGCGCACGGCAAAGTTGGTTATTTCCTGCGTCAGCCGTTTCGTCTCTTCATGCTGCCGCTGCCACAGGCCGTCAACGGACGGGACGAAGCCAGGCAGGCAGCAACGCTTGTACTTTTTGCCGCTGCCGCAGGGGCATAAATCGTTTCTACCAGTCTTCTCACGCGTTTCAGCAGACATAACGCTGCGACCTTACCGCCTAGGGTTGTGGAAAGGCAAGTGGCGATTCCGTGATTTGTCTTTCGAGAGGGGAATCATGGTGCCTGGCCCCGGCGATGGGTCAGCAACCTTGGCCGATCTTGGGCGTGGAGCCCGCCATATTCTCGACGGTTGGATCGAGGCACGAACCAGATGGCGCAGAAGACTCCGGTTACGGGCCGGGCCGGGCGGAGGCAAGGCCCTAGCGGCCCTTCAGTATCATGATCGTCGAGGTGCCATGCGCGAGCACGCGACCTTCCGGCGAGAGAATCTGAGCCTGCGCGGAGATGATCTGCTTTCCCTGGGCAATCACGCGGCCCTCGGCCCGCACCCGGCCGGTAGCGGGCGTAATCGGTCGGGAAAAGTTGGCCTTGGTTTCGATGGTGGTGTAGGTGGTTCCGGCGGGCAAAAGCGAGTGACAGGCGCACGCGGCCGCACTATCGATCAGCGTCAGCGCCCAGCCCCCGTGGACCGTGCCCATGGGGTTCAACAGGTGCGGCCCCGGGTCGCCCTCGAAACAGCGACCCCATCGCCTACTTCCACGAGTCGGTGGGAAAGCGTGGTCGCAATGGCGGCCTGCGGCAGTCGGCCGTCAATTGCCGCCTGCAACAGTTCCTTGCCGCTCATACCGGCGATCTGCTCCGGTTGGACCGACGGGGAACTGGCTGAACCGGGATTGGCCGCACCCGCCTGATCATGGATGGTCATACATTGGTTGTCATACAGAAGTCACTCGGTCGACATCGAGGCCGACTGCTGGCTCGGTGACTTGGCAAACATGATTTCAAAGACCAGCAGCCCCGCTCCCACCACAATCGCGCTGTCGGCCACGTTGAACGCCGGCCACTGATGAGGACCAATGTAGAAAAGGAGAAAGTCCACCACGTGCTGGCTGACCAGTCGGTCCCATAAGTTGCCAATGGCCCCGCCCAGAATCAAGGACAGTCCGATGCCGGTCGAGGTCAAGCTGTGGCTGTTCTTCCACAGCAGCGCCGAAACAATTAGCAGAGCAATCACCGAAAAGGCAATCAGCAGGCCGATCTTCCAGTGCGACGGAGAGTCCGCGAAAATGCCAAATGCCGCCCCGGGGTTCTCCGCATGGATGATGCTAAAAAATCGCGGGATGACAGGAATGCTGTCGTGCAAAGTCAGGCGACGTGCGATCGAAATCTTGGTGACGCGATCGAGAGCGATCACAAATAACGCGATCAGAAGATGGTATTTGCGCATGACCGGATACAGTTGTTCCCTATACTTTACCGCGTTTGCCGCGGTCGCGGTCACGCCGGTTGAATTTCTTTAAGCACGATGCTGCAACGCTCACACACCGAAGGATAATTCTGGTCTTCGGCCACGTGGGTTGAGTAGTTCCAGCAGCGCTCACACTTCTGGCCTGCGGCTCGTTTGACCTCGACGCAAACGCCGCTGGCGCCGTTACCCGAGCCTTCGGTCAGCTCGACCGCCGACACGATGAACAGGTAGCGCAACTGGTCTTGGTGGCGCTTCAGCGCCGAGTACAGCGGATCGGCGGCGGCGAGATGAACCCGTGCTTCCAGACCGCCTCCGATAAGCTTGTTGGCCCGGGCTTCCTCGAGGGACTTCAGCACCTCGTCGCGAACCAAGCGCAGCGAGCTCCAATCGTCATCGGACTTGGAAATGCCGTCCGCGGCGATCTCTGCCAGGGAAGGAAACGATGCCAAATGCACGCTTGCTTCGCGCCCCGCAGTTGGCGGCAGGTGAGTCCAGATTTCTTCGCAGGTAAACGTCATGATCGGCGCCAGCAGCCGGACCAGCGCTTCTCCGATCTTCCAAATCGCAGTTTGCGCACTGCGGCGAGCCTGCGACTTGGCCGCGGAAGTGTAAAGCCGGTCCTTGAGCACGTCGAAGTAAAAGGCGCTCAGGTCCACGATGCAGAAGTGGTTCACCCGGTGATAGATCTTGTGAAAGGCAAATTCGTTGTACCCGTTGAGCACGTCGCTCGCAAAAGCGCACGTCTGGCGGAGCATGTGCTGGTCGAGTTCCTCCATTTTGTCGAACGGAACCGCGTCTTTGACCGGATCGAAATCGTACAAGTTGCTCAGCACATAGCGAAAGGTGTTGCGAATTTTCTTGTAGTTCTCACCCACGCGCTGCATCAGAGCTTCGGAGCCGACGACGTCCTCCCGGAAATCGACCGATGCGGTCCAGAAGCGCACGATCTCGCCGCCCAGACGGCTGGCGATATCGACCGGGTCGACATCGTTGCCTCGCGACTTCGACATGGCCTGACCCTTTTCGTCGAGCGTCCAGCCGGGCGTGACGACTCCGTGATAGGGAGGCGTCGATCGCGTACCCATGGCGCAAAGCAGCGAGGACTGGAACCAACCGCGGTACTGGTCGCCCCCTTCCAGGTAGAGGTCGGATGGCCAGGGATATTCGGGCTCATCGGCGATCAGAGCCAGATAGCTGGCGCCCGATTCCAGCCAGACGTCGAAGATGTCGGTTTCCTTTTCGAACGTCAAGGCCGCGCAATGCGGGCACTTGGTACCCGCCGGTAGAAGGTTATCGGACGCGGAGGTGAACCAGGAATCGGCACCCAAGCGAGCGAAAAGCTCGACCACCTTACGATTGACAGCGGGGTCGTTGAGCGGCTTGCCGCAGCTCCGGCAGAGAAAAACGGCGATGGGCACACCCCACACGCGCTGGCGCGAGATGCACCAGTCAGGCCGAGTCTGGATCATATTGGAAAGCCGTTCCTCGCCCCAGGCCGGATCCCATTTGACGTTCTTGATTTCGCGGAGCGTCCGCGTGCGCAACGTGTCGTCTTTGCCCTGGCCACCCGGCATCGGTGTTTCCATGGAAATGAACCATTGCTCGGTCGCGCGGAAGATGACCGGATTGTGGCAACGCCAGCAATGAGGATAGGAGTGCTCGGTCTTTTCCGTGTGCAGCAGCGCGCCGCGGCTTCGGACCAGGTCGATGATCGGCTGATTGGCCTCCCAAACGCGCTTGCCGTCGTACTCGGGCAGGCCGTTGCGCAGAATTCCTTTTTCGTCGACGTTACTGGTGGCGTCCAGCCCGTACTTGACACCGGTGACGAAGTCCTCCGCACCGTGTGAGGGAGCGGTGTGGACGACGCCGGTTCCGGTGTCCATGGTGACGTAGTCGGCAAGCACGCCCAGAACCTTGCGGTCGAGAAACGGATGCTGGAAGTTGAGACTTTCCAGCTTGCGACCGGGGAATTGAGCGAGTTCCCGCGGACTCGCCAGACCGCATTTTTCGGCAGCGTCGTGGGCGAGTTTCGAGGCAACGATGTAGACTTCGCCCGAGGACTCGAGCGCAACGTATTGTTCGTCGGGATGGAAGGCCACGGCCATCGACGCCGGCAGCGTCCAGGGAGTGGTCGTCCAGATGATGGTGAAGAGTCTTTTGCCGGCGAGCGCGGGATCGAGTTTCGCGGGATCGTCAAGCAGCGCGTACTTCACCCAGACCGTAGAGCTGGTGTGATTCTCGTATTCCACTTCCGCTTCGGCGAGCGCCGTCTCGTCGTGCATGCACCAGTAGACCGCCCGCAGGCCCTTGTAGACGAAATCATTCTCATAAAACGAGAAAAAGGTGGAAAGCACGACCGACTCATACTGCGGTGTCATGGTGGCGTAGGGCTTATCGAAGCGACCGAACACGCCAATGCGCTTGAATTGCTGCCGCTGCAGATCGAGAAACTTCTCAGCGTACTTGCGGCATGCGGCACGCACATCGGTCGGATGCATCTCCAGTTTCTTGCCGCCAAGCTCCTTGTCGACCTTGATTTCGATGGGCAAGCCGTGGCAATCCCAGCCCGGGACGTAGGGCGCGTCGAACCCCGACATGGTTTTTGATTTGACGATAAAGTCCTTGAGGCATTTGTTCATCGCCGTGCCCAGGTGGATCGGGCCGCTCGTGTAAGGCGGTCCATCGTGCAAAATGTACTTTTTGCTGCCCTTGCGGGCCTGACGAATGCGCTCGTAGAGGCCCATCTGCTCCCAGCGTTCGAGCATTTTGGGCTCATTCTGAGGGAGCCCCGCCTTCATGGAAAAGCTGGTCTTCGGCAAATTGATAGTGGATTTGAGATCCATCGGCACTGGCAGCGTTCTCCCAACTGATTGAATCTTTTCATTATATAGGGAGCGCGGAAGGACACGTCCAGGGGAGGGGCCGCCCTATGCTTTGGTGGGGAAGCGAACTCAAAAAGTACTGTTTCCTGCCCGTAAAAAGCGTGTACAATTTTCAGCAGATCGAAGAATGCGCGCATCCAACGAAGGGGACAGTATTGGTGCGCCAAGGTTTGTCTGTCTTGCAAGCGACCTTTACGGAACATTCGCGCATCTAAGAATTTGGTCTTCTGTGCCGCGAACTTGAGCTTATCGCTCGGAAAATATGCCAGAATTTGAGACACCGCAGAATTCAGCAGGCCCAGAGCCCGAACTGCATCTGCTCCTGACCAATCAGACTCTCGACGAGCCTCTGTGGAAATCTCTGTTCCAGAATATCGATGAATTCTTTTTCCCCAAGAAGCTCCCGCCTCTGGTTCTGACCTCGAAGCCGGTTCCGGTTCGCGACATCTGGGGCTTCTACAACTACAAGGGACGTGGGGTCGCCGGTTCCACCGCCGTCCACATCCTGGCCGTGGCCGCCATTATTGCCGCCACCTACCTGGGAAGGAAGATCGTCGAGGTCGCCAAGCCGAAAGAAACGGTGCTACTGATTGCGCCTGATGATCTTCCCGCGTTGCAACCCTCGAAGACGCTGAGCGGAGGGGGCGGGGGAGGCGGCGATCGCGACAAGTTGCAGGCGTCGCAGGGACGTTTGCCGAAGCAGTCGATGCAGCAGTTCACGCCGCCCATGGCGGTCGTGCGCAATCCCAATCCCAAGCTGGCCATGGAACCGACGGTCGTGGTTCCTCCCGATATCAAGCTTCCGCAGCCCAACACGCTCGACCTCGGCGATCCACTTTCGCACCTGCCGTCTGTGCCTTCGAATGGAACGGGCTCGGGGGGCGGCATTGGTTCCGGAACCGGCGGCGGCGTCGGTTCGGGCGAAGGCCCCGGGTTTGGCCCGGGCAGAGGCGGTGGCACCGGCGGCGGAGTGTTCCATGTTGGCGGCGGAGTGTCCGCACCTAAAAAGATTTATGACCCGGAGCCGGACTATTCGGAAGAAGCCCGCAAAGCAAAGTATCAGGGGACCTGCGTGCTCTACGTGATCGTGGGTCCGGATGGCCGGCCCCGTGACATCCGCGTGCAACGGACTCTCGGCCTGGGACTGGATGAGAAAGCGATCGAAGCGGTCAAGACCTGGCGCTTCGAACCCGCCATGAAGGATGGCAAGCCGGTCGCGGTGGCGATCAACATCGAAGTCGACTTCCGCCTGTACTGAGACGCGAAAGGCCGGAGGGATTTGGGACAAACATTTGGGAACTGGAAGGCGGCCGCGCAAGGGGCCTTTTTTCATGCGCGCTGGCGCGAGCCCGCGCCCGGTCTGCCGCGGAAGCAGGGTCGAGGCCGCGCCTAACAGCGATGCCGGCTATTCCTTCAAATCCACGTGCAAAACATTTTCCACCGGGAGCGCCAGGAACCGCGTGCCCATCTTGCTGAACTTCTCCGCCGAATCGGTAGCAAAGAATCTGGGCCTCGAAAAATCTTGCTGTCCACCCACCGAAACCGGTGGTCCAGCGATCGTGACGCGCCCCAATTGTCGTGCCACCTCGAGCGCTGTCGATTCGGCTGAATCCACGATCGCGACGTGTTCGGGAGCGACGCGC
Source organism: Terriglobales bacterium (assembly GCA_049520935.1). Classification (GTDB taxonomy): domain Bacteria; phylum Acidobacteriota; class Terriglobia; order Terriglobales; family Acidobacteriaceae; genus Acidiflorens. Next base: position 74,032 of record JBEKPJ010000015.1, read on the forward strand.
CGCAGCAGCTTCTGGATCAGTGGGTAGTGCGTACATCCGAGCACCAGAACGTCGGCTTCGCTGGCGTCTCCCGAAAAAGCTTCCGACAGATAGATCTGCGCCACCTGCTCGGTCACCGCATGTTCCACCCACCCCTCTTCGACCAGCGGCACCAGCAGTGGACAAGCCTTTTCGCGCACAATGATCTTTCGCGCTTCGAGCGCCCGCCGGTAGGCGTGGCTGTTGATGGTCGCCTCGGTGCCGATCACGACCACGTTCCGTTTCCGGCTGGCGGCGGCCGCCGCTTCGGCTCCCGGTTCGACGACGCCGATTACCTCCACGGCCGCCGCCGCCTTGATTTCGTTCAGGGCAAGAGCGGTGGCAGTGTTGCAGGCGATTACCAGCAACTCCGCTCCCCGGTCTTGCAAATAATGCGCCGCCCCGACCGCATAGTGGGCGACCGTAGCCGCCGATTTCGAGCCATAGGGGAGGCGCGCGGTGTCGCCAAAGTAGAGATAGTCGGCGTCGGGAATCCGTCGCAGAAGCGCGCGCAGAACGGTCAGCCCGCCCACCCCGGAATCAAACACGCCGATCATGGGTCGATGGTTGGTTGCCCTGCCCGGAGAAGCGATCTCGCCCGCCATACATCCGCATGATACATGGCGCTTGCGTCGAGACGCTTCAGGGCAGGGGCCGAGCGCCCGCCATCTTCTCGGTTACGTCCGCAAACGAAAACGCGATGGAAGCGTTCGGATGCTCCTGCCCGCCGATTTCTACATACGGATACACAAAGTGGTTGAGCGGCGGTCCCTCCTGTGCGGGTGTAAGAGTCAGATCGCGGCTCTGGGTAAACTGCACCCGATTGGCATCGTGGGCGCCGAAAAAGTAATCGTGCTTTTCGGGATGCTTCCAGGCCTCTGAGATATCGACCGGCACTCATCCGGCGGAATCGATATAGAACTCGGCCCAGCAGTGGTAGCCAGCAATCTCGCCGGAATGTTTTTCGGCGGGAAGGGAGAATCCGATCTGGAAGCGTGCCGGAATCTTTTCAGCCCGGGCCATCGAAATGAACACGGAATGGAAATCGGTGCAGTTACCATGCTTCGAATCGCAAGCCCAGAGCGCGTCACCGTGCCCCCAGCCCTCGCCGCTCTTGTCGTATCTCATGGTGTGAAATACATAGTTATAGATATCCTTGGCCTTTTCGAGCGGAGTAACCGCGCCTTTTGTCTGCTGCCCCGCCAGTTCCGCCGGAACCCCGGTTACCGGCACCAATCGGCCCGGCGCCAGAAATCGCGCCAGTTCGACCGGTGGCGCCCGGGCGGCCGGAGGCGCAGGGACGGGCTTTCCCATCACCAGCACCACGTGCTCTTTGCGCACCACGTCATAGTCCACCGAAAATCTGTATTCCGCCTTGTCCGCCCTCGAGGTCTCGGCGTAGCAAACCTCATTGCCGCTTGAGGCCTGGCGGACCGGCTTGAGCGGCGGGTCGCCGCCCTTGGCAGTAACCCTCACCTGCTGAAAAGAGTCAGAGTGGTCGACGGGAATCCACACCCGCGGGCGTTTCCCCGGACTCACGTTTTCGACCGAGAAGGCGTAGTGGAAACTGAAGTGGCGCTCGTTCTGCGCCAGAGTCGGCAGCGACGAAAATGCCAGCCACGCAAGCAGCAGGGAGCGACGCAGCATACGACTCTCCTTTTCGCGAATGATCGCGATCCGATGACCAGCGACGAGCCGAGAGACAGCCGCCCGAAGTTCTCGCCGGCTCTTCGGTGGCTCTTATCAGGTAAAACCGCGGCTGGAGAGTCGAGGCGTGCGGCGCATATTTCGAGTCTGGTTTTTGCAGCTTGCCTGTTGCGGGAGCGCGCTGTCAAATGGCGGCAGTTGCCTCACTCAACCACCGCCCATTATCCTTCTCCCCATGGCGAGCACTCTTATCGAATGCGTTCCCAATTTTTCCGAAGGCCGTGATCCCTCCAAAGTCGATGCCATCGTCGAAGCCATGAAAATTCCCGGAGTCTACGTTCTCGACCGCGAGATGGATTCCGACCACAACCGCTCGGTAATCACCCTGGTGGGCGATCGGGAAGCCATCCAGGAAGCCGCCATCCGCGGAGTAGGCAAAGCGTCCGAGTTGATCGACCTCACCCGGCACCAGGGCGCGCACCCGCGCATGGGCGCAGCCGATGTCGTGCCCTTCATCCCTATCGATGGCGTCACCATCGAAGACTGCGTGGCGATCGCGCGCCAGGTGGCGGCTGAGATCGCGAACCGCTTCCAGATCCCCGTCTATCTTTACGAAGCGGCTGCCAGTTCGCCCGAACGCCAGAACCTGGAGAACATTCGCCGGGGCCAGTTTGAAGGCATCCGCGCTGACATCGCCACCAACCCCGCGCGCAAACCCGACTTCGGTGAATGCCGGGTGCATCCTACGGCTGGCGCCACGGTTGTAGGAGCGCGCAAAGCCCTCATAGCCTATAACGTTTTCCTGAATACGACTGACGTCGAGATCGCCAAGAAAATCGCCAAGGCGGTGCGCTTCTCGAGCGGCGGTCTACGCTACGTCAAAGGCGCAGGATTTTTGGTCCGAGGCCAAGCCCAGGTCTCGATGAACCTCACCGACTTTGAGCAGACTCCGGTGCATCGCGTCTTCGAATTCGTGAAGCGCGAAGCCCAGCGCTACGGCGTCGTCCCGGTGTCCAGCGAAATCGTAGGACTGATTCCGAAAAAAGCGCTGGAGCAGGCCGCGGAATGGTTCCTGCAGGTGGAAAACTTCAATTCCTCGCTGATTTTGGAAAACCGCCTGACCGCGGTCATGACCGGCAAGATGGCCATAGGCGGCCTGCGCGCCGGCATCGAGCCCTTCATCGAACAATTGGCCGCTCCGACGGCCACTCCCGGAGGAGGCAGCGCTGCGGCCGCCAGCGGAGCCATGGCAGCCGCACTCGCCAACATGGTAGCGTCCATGTCGCGCGGCAAGAAAGCCTACTTGCAATATGAGAGCCGGCTGAGCGAAGCCATCGCCCGACTGAGCCAGCTTCGCGAAGAACTCAAGTCCGCAATCGACGCCGACGCCGAAGCCTACAATCTCGTGATGAAGGCCTACAAGTTGGCCAAATCGCCCGAGAGCGGCGCCGATGGAGAGGCCGCGATCAGCGCCGCGCTCAAGCAGGCAACCAGCGTTCCTCTGGGCGTTGCGGAAAAGTCAGTTGAGGTCGCGAACCTTGCCAGGGCTCTCGAACCGATCACCAACCCGAACATGAAGTCCGATCTCGCAACCGCAGTCGCTCTGGCGAGGGCCGCCCTCGCAGGCGCGCTGGCCAACGTCGAGATCAATCTTGGTTTGCTGAAGGATGCGGCATTTGTGACCGAGACGCGGAACAGAGCGCAAAGTCTCGTGGTGTAGCCGGCTCGGAACAGCAAGTCTCTGACTTGAGGTTTTGCTTTAAGGGTTGGCGGTCGCGGCCGCAGCCTGGGCTACTCTCGAGCGACATTGCGCCCAGCTTTTGCAAATGAATTGCCGGTAAGTATAGGAAAGTAAATGCATTAATGGCTGGAGAACAGGGTGAGTCGCGAAGGGGCAGCCAATGGGAGCGGCGCCTCACCAAGGAACGAGGAGCCAACCGGAATGAGGAAACCACTCGGGAATGCGCGGCGGTCGAGCGCGAGCCTTCAGGCGCCTGCGATGGGGTTTTCCGGCGCAATTTCCGGCGCTTTCGGCGTTCCAATACTTAGGCGAGCGGAAGCACTTTGGTTACGATCCTCTCCTATGCATTAGGACTAGAATAAGCGGAGAACAGTTACTCGTCGGCCGGGATTCACCACCGTGTGATTTGTGGCTCGCATCTAAACGGTCGAGACCGATTTTCAGACCAACGTCTTGAGGTGTCCATTTTGAGGAGTTCTATGAAGAGATTGTGTTTCGCGGCTTTACTTTTGTCGGCAACCACCGGTTTCGCCATTCCGATCGCATCGTCGGCACGGGCCATGGTGCCATCCGAAATTCAGCAACTGATCGGGGTCGACTACCGGGCCCTCAAAGATTCCCCCACCGCGCAGGCGCTGAAGCAACAGGTTCTGCCCGATAACTTGAAGGAGTTCGAGACGGCGCTCAAAGGTATCGGCATCGATTCCGACCACGATCTCGATCAGCTCAGCTTTGCTTCGTTCCGTACCGAGAAGAAGGGAATTCAGATCATCGGCGTAGCCCAAGGTTCGTTTTCGGCCAAGGCCGTGCTCAAGAAATTGAAACTCAAAAAGATCGCTGCCACCAAGTACGGCACTTCCAGTATCTACCCGATGGATAACGGTTTCGTCATGACCTTTCTCGACGACAACACCCTGGCCTTTGGCACCACCGCCTCGTTGCACAGCGCGCTCGATACGCGCGACGGCAAGCGTCCTTCGATGGATTCAAATCCGATCATGACCGATCAGATGACCGCGGTCGACAGTGCACCGCTATGGAGCATCCTCGACCAGCAAGGCACCCAGGCCATGATGTTTTCGGCGCTCGGCGATGCCTCGAAGGTGGGGGACTTTGACAGCCTCAAGAAGCGCATTCTGGCTTCCCGCTATACCATGAACTTCCAGAGCGGAGTAAATTTCGATCTCAGCGTTCAAACGGCTGACGCGATGACTGCCTCCACATTGTCCACGGTTCTCAAGGGTGTCATGCTTTACAAGAAACTCAGTGCCAGTCCGATCGAAAAGACCGCCATTGACGCGGCCACGGTCGATGCCGACAGTGCGAACTTGCAAGTACATTTCAAGACCGACGACCAGAAATTCCAGTCGCTGATGCACTCGCCGCTGTTCGCCGCCGTTTCTCGCTGAAGCCATGGCGGGAGGCGGACAATTCCGGCACCGTAGAGAAAACGTCCTGCATCGGTTCGGGACGTTTTCGTTTTCCTCTTCGTAAGAACCGCAGCCTCGTCCCCCGACCGTCGCTTCGCCATGAAAAATAGCAAGGCTCGGGTTATGCTTTCATCTGCACCGAGGGACAGCGAAATGGGGAGCGCAACCGGATTGCGTCCGCATTCGGACCTCGGTTGAGCGACGCTCATCGGAGATCGATCAAATGAGAGTGTTAGTCACCGGGGGAGCGGGCTACATCGGAAGCGTGGTGGCCGACGAGTTGCTGCAAGCCGGGCATCAGGTAGTAGCCTTTGATAACCTCAGTCGCGGCCATCGCCAGGCTGTGCCGCCGGGGGTGGAACTCATCGTCGGAGATCTGGCGGATCGCGCTTGCCTTGATCACCTGTTTCAGTCGCGCGCAATTGATGCCGTCATGCATTTTGCGGCGTTGATTGAAGCGGGCGAGTCGATGAAAGTTCCCGCAACATTCTTTCGCAACAACACCGCGAATGCGTTGACTTTGTTCGAGGCGATGCTCGCCTGCGGGGTGAACCGGCTCGTTTTCTCCTCCACGGCGGCGCTGTTTGGCAACCCGGAACGCACTCCGATCGAGGAAGGCGATGTCCTGAATCCGACCAACGCCTATGGAGAAACCAAGCTGCTGGTGGAGCGCATGCTGGCCTGGTTCCATCAGATTCACGGTTTGCGTTATGCCAGCTTGCGATACTTCAATGCGGCGGGTGCGTCCCGTCCGGAAAAGGGGGAGGCCCATCGACCGGAGACGCATCTGATTCCGCGCATTTTGCAGGTCGCCCTGGGGCGTTCGGAGCACGTGAACATCTTTGGCACCGACTATCCCACGCCGGATGGCACCTGCGTCCGCGATTACATCCACGTCAGCGATTTGGCGCGCGCTCACCTGCTGGCGCTCGAATCGCTCGAGAAATCCAGCCCGTTGATCTATAACCTGGGCAACGGACAGGGATTCAGTGTGCGGCAAGTGGTCGAAGTGGCGCGGAAAGTCACTGGACAAGCGATACCGGTGGTCGAGTCGCCGCGCCGTGCAGGCGATCCTGCGGTGTTGATTGCGAGCTCGGAAAAGATCCGGCGCGAACTCGGTTGGCAGCCGCAAATTCCCGATCTGGAGTCGATTGTCGCAAGCGCTTGGCAGTGGCACCGGACCTATCCCGACGGATATCCGGAGTAGGAAATAGAATGCAAGCCCCGCATGTCTAGGGCACGAGCGATCCGTGAAACGCATGGAACGCCGACAGGAATGGGATCGCTCTGATTCCACCGCCATTTTTCCGCCCTTATGGTTTTCGAGTGCGGCATTCATTGCCGCGCTTTCGGTGGCCGTCGCGGTCCCCGGCAACCCGGAACCGGTCAGCTCGCTCCTCCATACGCAGGTTTAAATTCATTTCTCAATACACAGATGTAAATGGTGTTAGCGCTATCCGCCATGGCCGCTTCGGTGGTCATCGGCGAGATTGGTTGAAGCGATGCCAGAGAGAGGGGGCTGTCGCTTTAAGCCTGAACGGTGAAAGCTCAGAGGGCCGACTCGAGCCAGGCATCTCCGGACCCTCCCGCTGATTCTTTGCTGCGGGTTCGGTCACGGGACGAAAGCAGCATGTCCGTTCGCGACTGGTTCGCCCGGTGGTCGTCAACAACTATTAATTATGCTTTAACATTCGCGGACTAATGTCACGGCAAGCCGTAACAAACCACTCTCACCTTCAATTTGGGAAAGGACATTCGACCATGCGTCAACTGTTGTCGTTGGGTCTTGTCGCTGCCATGGTTGCCGGGCCGGTTCTAACGCCCCTGGCCAACGCCTCCGAGGTCAAAACCGCCACGCCGATCAAACATCTGGTGATTATCTTCGGTGAAAATCGGTCTTTCGACCACTACTTCGGCACCTATCCGAACGCACTGAACCCGAAAGGCGAACCGCAGTTCCATGCTCTTTCGGGCACCCCGAGCGTGAACGGTTTCGGCAACGCGCTGTTGAACAATAACCCCAATCTCAACCCGCTCAATGGCGCCGGAGCAGCCAATCCGTTTCGCTTTGACCGCTCGCAGGGAAACACCCAGGATATGGACCACGACTACCTGGCCGAACAGCTGGCCTTTGATGGGGGTGCGATGGATTTGTTTCCCGCCAACACCGGCACCGCCGGGCCTCCGCCGAGCGCTCCTCCGGCAGTGGTGCTAACCACAGGTCAGGTGATGGGCTACTTTGACGGCAACACGGTCACGGCGCTCTGGAACTATGCGCAACACTTTGCCATGAGCGACAACTCCTATAGCACCGATTTTGGACCTTCCACGGTGGGTGCGATCAATCTGATTTCCGGCCAAACCAATGGCGTTGCAAAGCACATCAACGGCACCGGCGGCCTGATCAGCGACGGGAGCGGCGGCCTGACGGTCATCGGCGACCCCGACCCTTATGCTGACGTGTGCTCGGGTGGCGGGACGCAAGCGCAGATGGGAGGAACCAATATCGGCGATCTGCTCAACGCCGCGGGCATCACCTGGGGGTGGTTTGCCGGAGGCTTCAACCTGAACCTCGTCAATCCCGACGGCAGCACGGGGTGCAACCGGCAGTCGACCTCGCCGATTGTGGGAACGCAGGGAGATTATGTTCCGCATCACACTCCCTTCCAGTATTACGCATCGACGGCGAATCCGACGCACGCCCGCCCGGCCTCGGTCGCAACCATTGGGTACTCGGGCGATCCTGCCAATCACGACTATGACATCGACGATTTCTTTGCCGCGGTCTCTGCCGGAAACTTTCCGGCGGTAAGTTTCCTCAAGGGAATCTCGATTCATGACGCCCATCCGGGGAATTCCGATCCTCTCGATGAGCAGCAATTTGTGGTTCAGGTGGCCAATTTCCTGCAAGGCCAGCCGGAATGGCCGAACACGGCGTTGGTCATCCTGTATGACGATTCCGACGGCTGGTACGATCATCAGCTTGGCCAGATCGTAAATGGGTCGAAAACCTCTGCTGATGCTCTGACCGGAGCGGGATCCTGCGGAAGTGGCGCTAATGCGCTCGCTGGCGTCAATCCAGCCACCACGCACGCGCAGGGTCGGTGCGGCTATGGACCACGGCAACCGCTGCTCGTGATCTCGCCTTGGGCGCAGCATAATTATGTCGATCACTCGGTCACCGATCAAACCTCGGTCCTGCGCTTCATCGAGGACAATTGGCTGGGCGGGCAAAGGATCGGACAAGGATCCTATGACGCGATCGCAAACTCGATCACTTCGCTGTTCGACTTCAAGCAGAAGGTGACCAACGATCTCTACATCCTGGACGAAAACACCGGCGAACCCGTGAACACCAAATAAGGGCATCTCGGGATCGTCGGAACCGATAGTGCGATCGGCATAACGGCAAGGCAGGTGAGAGGCTGCGCTCTCACCTGACCTTGCCGTTGTTGTATGCTCGATGCGGGAAAGGGATTTGGTGATCTCACGCCGCAAGTTTCTCGAACGATCGGGCCTGCTGGCTGGCGCGCTGGCGACAGGCGCGAGAACATTAGTGAATGCGAGGACGATGTCGAACGCAGCAGCTGCCATGCCCGCAGCTCTCGACGTCAACACGCTCGCGCCCTTTGTGGATCCGCTTCCCATTCCTGAAATCGCCGAGCACCAGGGAACCCGGCCGAGTCCTAGCGATCGAAATCGCGGTGTTCCGTATTATCGAATCGAGGCGCGGGCGATCTCGAGCAAGGTTCACCGCGATCTCGCACCCACGAGGTTTTGGAGCTTCGGCCGTTCGACGCCCGGCCCTACTATCGAGACCCGTGCCGGCGAACCTTTGCTGGTCGAATGGGTCAATCAACTCCCGTCGCAACATTTTTTGCCCGTGGACCACACGATTCACGGGGCAGAGACCGACAAGCCTGAGGTGCGAACAGTGGTGCACGTGCATGGAGCGAAAACACGACCGGAAAGCGACGGGTATCCGGAAGACTGGATCGCGCCCGGCAAGTCTTCGCTCTACTACTACCCCAACGAACAAGAGGCGGCCATGCTCTGGTACCACGATCATGCGTTGGGGATTAATCGTCTGAATGTATATGCGGGATTATTAGGCACGTTGTTTATTCGCGATAGCGTGGAGGATGCACTCAATTTGCCGAAAGGCAAATACGAAGTGCCGCTCATTCTCTATGATCGCTGGCTGACGCGCGATGGCCAGCTTCTCTATCCGGTTTCGCCCGATGTCGAGTCTCCCTGGATACCGGAGGTTTTTGGCAACGGGATTCTGGCGAACGGCAAGCTGTTTCCTTATCTCGATGTCGAGCCGCGAAGGTATCGCTTTCGAGTGCTCAATGGCTCGAACGCGCGCATGTACCATTTGTCGTTCGTGAAGGCAGCGTCGGCCGCTCATGCGGCCGCCACTGGCGAGCCCTTTCACCAAATCGGAACCGACCAGGGTTTACTGGCTGCGCCGGTTCCGCTCACGGATCTTGAAATCGCGCCCGGCGAGCGTGCCGATCTGGTGGTTGACTTTAGCGAACATCGGGGCGCCGAGCTCATTGTGAAAAGCGACGCTGTGGTGGTTATGCAATTGCGTGTTTCGCCGGCAAAGGCGATCGAAACCAGTTCGCTACCGTCCGCCCTGCGGCCGGTGCCTCGGATTCCTGAATCGCGCGCGGTGCAGACACGCCTGTTGACACTGGACGAGTATGTCAACAAGGCGGGAAACCCCACCATGCTGCTTTTGAATGCTTCTCATTGGAAGGCACCGGTCACCGAAAAACCAAGGCTCGGATCGACAGAAATCTGGACGCTCATCAATCCCACCAACGATACCCATCCCATTCATCTGCACCTGGTGCGCTTCCAGATCCTCGACCGGCAGCCCTACGAGCCGTGGCTGTTTCAAACCCGGCGACAGTTACATTTTCTGGGAGCGCCGGAACCTCCGGACCCGAACGAGGCGGGCTGGAAAGATACCGTACGAGCCCATTCCCGAATGGTCACACGCATCATAGTGCCCTTCGAGGGCTTTACCGGACGCTATGTATGGCACTGCCACATCCTCGAACACGAGGACAATGAAATGATGCGGCCCTACGAAGTGATTCCCGCAGTTTGAGGGGGCCGAGAACCGTGGTTGTTGTGGCAGGGATGCCCGCAAAGCCGAGGCACGGTGTCTTGGCTTCCACTTCGATAACTCTCGGGCCGCCGAGTCCGGCTCAGGAGTTCCGGGGACCTCGCCCCAAGGGCCGCTTTCTGACTTACGCGGGCCGGTCATCGATCTCAACCGCCGCCAGCTTTATTCTCCGCTGAAGACTTTTCCCGCAACGCGGCCGTTTCCCTGGACGTGGTGCAGACCCTTGACGGCTCGCATGTATTGGGCACGCTCGAAGGCTCCGGGATCGGGGCAGCGTTGCTGGCTCATGCTGCCTTGCATCTGGTGTACCGACTCATATTCATGCTCTTCCATCCAGACGCGAATGCCTTTTTCTACGTGACGAAGGTGTCCAACTCCGTTGCGCAGCAGGGCGGAACAAAGCATGGTCACATCAGCGCCGACCATCAGCAGTTTGATCACATCTTCGGCGCCATAGATGCCGCTGGTCGCCGCCAGGCTGGCGCGGATGCGGCCGTAGAGAATGCCAATCCAAGTCAGGGGCAGGCGCAATTCATGGGAACTGCTGAGCAGGACGTTTGGACGGATTTCCAGCTCTTCCAGATCGATATCGGGCTGGTAGAAGCGGTTGAACAGGACCAGGCCGTCAGTACCCAGTTGATCCAGGCGCTTGGCGGCATTGGCCAGATTGCTGAAGAACGGACTGAGCTTGGCGGCCACCGGAATACGAACCGACGTTTTTACCTCGCGGAGAATGTCGGTGTACATCTTCTCGACTTCGGAACCGGGAATCTCGGGGTTGGTGGGAATGGAGTAGACGTTGCACTCGATGGCGTCGGCTCCGGCTTGCTCGACCTGTCTGGCGTACTTCGCCCAGCCGCCGAGCGTAGTGCCGTTGAGGCTGGCAATGATGGGAATGTCGACCGCCTTCTTGGCTTTCTGTATGTGATTCAGGTATTCATCGGGGCCGGTGTGGAATTCGGCGGAGTGGGGAAAGTAGGTGAGCGATTCGGCGAAACTCTCGGTGCCGGCGCTGAGGTGGAGTTCCAGTTCGATGGCCTCTTTGTGGAGTTGCTCCTCAAACAGCGAGAACAGCACAACGGCCGAGGCGCCGACATCCTCGAGGCTGCGGATTCCTCCGATTTCGTGGGAGAGCGGAGAGGCAGAGGCAACGAGCGGAGTGCGCAACTTCATGCCGAGATACTTCGTGGTCAGATCCATGATGGTCCTCTTCGAGATGTGGGTCGCTTCGAGTTTTGCGTTTATTTCACGGTTTCTACTGGAACCGACGGTGCCTTGCGCGACTCCGCTGGAGGCGCGACGGGTTGTGATTTGCGCTGCGCTAGAGATTCATAGAGATGGAAGCGAGTATCCGCATCCTGCTGCGCCTGTTCCCAAAGGAGTTTGGCGTGTTCCGGCTTGCTTTTTTGCAGCATTTTGAAGCGCGTCTGCTGCTGCAGAAAGTCCTTTACCTTGCGCGTGGGGGTGCGGGAATCGAGGATCAGCGGGTTCTCGCCGCATTGCGTGCGATCCGGATGGTAGCGATAGAGAAGCCACTGGCCGGAGTCGACGATGACTTTTTGATCGGACATGGCAGTGGTCATGTCGATGCCGTGTGCGATGCAGTGGGAGTAGGCGATGATGAGGCTGGGGCCGTCGTAGGCTTCGGCTTCGAGGAAGGCTTTGAGCGTGTGCTCGTCTTTTGCGCCCATGGCGACGCTGGCCACATAGACGTTGCCGTAGCTCATGGCGATCAGGCCCAGGTCCTTTTTCAGCCCGGGCTTGCCGCCGGCTGCGAATTTCGCGACCGCCCCGCGGGGGGTGGATTTCGAAGCCTGGCCTCCGGTGTTGGAGTAGACCTCGGTATCGAGCACCAGAAGGTTTACGTTGCGCCCGCTCGCCAGCACGTGGTCGAGACCGCCGTAGCCGATGTCATAGGCCCAACCATCGCCGCCCACGATCCAGACGCTTTTCTTGACCAGCATGTCGGCGAGCGAGAGCAGCTGTTTGGCTTCGGGGGAGTCCAGGTGTTTTAGCTTTTCTTTGAGCAGCTCGACCCGTTGGCGCTGCTCGAAAATGTCAGACTCATCCTTTTGGGGCGAGGTCACCAGGGCGGCAGAGAGTTCTCCGCCGATCGAGCCGGACAGCCGTTTGACCAGCTCTTGCGCGAATTCAGTTTGCTTGTCGATGGAGAGGCGGAATCCCAGGCCGAATTCGGCGTTGTCTTCGAACAGGGAGTTCGACCAGGCGGGACCGCGGCCCGCGGAGTTTTTTGCCCAGGGCGTGGTTGGCAGATTGCCGCCGTAGATGGAGGAGCAGCCGGTGGCGTTGGCGATAACGGAGCGATCTCCGAAAAGTTGGGAAACCAGCTTCAGGTACGGGGTCTCACCGCAACCGGAACAGGCTCCCGAAAACTCGAACAGAGGTTCCTGGATCTGTTGCTGGCGAATGGTCGAGTTTTTGATTTTGCGGCGATCGAGCTCCGGGAGTTTCAGGAAGAAGTCCCAGTTCTCGCGCTCGGGCTCGCGCAGAGGGGGCTGGGCGACCATGTTGATGGCTTTGAGGCGCGTTTCGCTCTTGTTCTTGGCGGGACAGATGTCGACGCAAATGCCGCATCCAGTGCAGTCTTCGGGTGCGACCTGGATGGTGTATTTCAGCCCTTGCCAGTCGCGATCCTTGACTTCGATGGATTTGAAAGTCGTGGGCGCGTTGGCCAGTGCTGCGGATTCGTAGACTTTGATGCGAAGAACGGCGTGCGGGCAGACCATGGCGCACTTCCCGCACTGAATGCAGGTCTTTGTATCCCACGCGGGGATTTCCAGGGCGATGTTGCGCTTCTCCCATTTGGCGGTGGCGGTGGGGAAAGTGCCGTCGACGGGAAAGGCGCTTACGGGAAGGGCATCGCCATTTCCCGCGTAGATTACGCCCAGGACATCGCGCTCGAATTTCGGGGCACCGGCGGCGAAGGCGGCTGGCATCTCGGTCGTGCTGGTGACCTTTTCGGGGACTTTGACCTCGAACAGGTGGGCCAAGGTTTCATCCACGGCACGCAGGTTCTGCTGGACAACTTCGTCTCCTTTTTTGCCGTAGGTGTAGCGGATGGATTCGCGAATGGCTTCGATGGCCTGCTCGCCGGGGAGGACCTTGGAAATGGCGAAGAAGCAGGTTTGGAGAATCGTGTTCATGCGTGAGCCCATGCCGGTTTCGCGGGCCACTTGATAGGCGTCGATGATGAAGAGCCTTGCTTTCTTGGCGATGAGGTGAGCCTGCACTTCGCGCGGCAGCTGATCCCAAACTTCGTCCTTGCCGTAGGGGCTGTTGAGCAGGAACACTCCGCCGGGAACGAGCGGGCTCAGCATGTCGTAACGCTCGAGGAAGATCCACTGGTGACAGGCTACGAAGTTTGCTTTGGAGACCAGATAGCTCGACCGGATCGGCTCGGGGCCGAAGCGCAGGTGCGAGACGGTCATGGCGCCAGACTTCTTGGAGTCGTAGACGAAATAACCCTGGCCGTAATTTGCCGTGTTCTCGCCGATGATCTTGATGGAGTTCTTGTTTGCGCCGACCGTACCGTCCGCGCCCAGGCCGTAAAACATGGCACGCACCACGCTCTCGGGCTCGATGGAAAATTCGGGGTCGTAATCGAGGCTCGTGTGGCTGACGTCGTCGCGGATGCCGACGGTGAAATGGTCTTTGATCTGCGCACTGGGCTTGGCCAAGTTGTCGTAGACGGCCTTGACCATGGCGGGGGTGAATTCCTTCGACGACAGACCGTAACGGCCGCCGATCGTTTCCGGCGCGGTTTTCAGGTTTCCGTAGCCGAGTTTGATGCCTTCCTGGATGCCGTTGACCACGTCGAGATAGAGCGGTTCTCTGGCTGCGCCCGCTTCTTTGGTGCGATCGAGAACGGCGATCTTGCTGACGGTGGGGGGAAGAGCTTCGATGAAGCGCTTGACCGAGAAGGGGCGATAGAGCCGCACTTTCAGCAAGCCGACTTTCTCTCCATGACGGTTGAGATAGTCGACCGTCTCGTGAGCAGTTTCTGCGCCTGAGCCCATCATTACGATTACGCGGTCGGCATCGGGTGCGCCCACGTAATCAAAAAGATGGTAGGCACGCCCGACGACCTGGGCGAATTTGTCCATGACCGCCTGGACTTTATCGGGACAGGCTTCATAAAAGGGATTGCCGGCTTCACGCGCCTGAAAATAGACGTCGGGATTTTGTGCGGTACCGCGCAGCACGGGATGGTCGGGAGACAGCGCGCGCTGACGATGCTCGGCGACGCGATCCATATTGATGAGGGCACGCATGTCGTCTTCGGTGAGCACTTCGATCTTGTTGACTTCGTGGGAGGTGCGGAAGCCGTCGAAGAAATGCAGGAAGGGGATGCGGGTCTCGAGCGAAGCCGCGTGGGCGACGAGCGCCAGGTCCATGGCCTCCTGCACGGAGTTCGAGGACAGCATGGCGAAGCCCGTGGTGCGGCAGAACATCACGTCGGAGTGATCGCCGAAAATCGAAAGTGCGTGGGCGGCAACCGTGCGGGCGCTGACGTGAAACGCGGTCGGCGTCAGCTCACCGGCGATCTTGTTCATATTGGGGATCATCAAGAGCAGGCCTTGCGACGCGGTGAAGGTCGTAGACAGGGCCCCGGTCTGGAGGGCGCCATGCACTGCTCCGGCGGCTCCGCCTTCGCTTTGCATCTCGATCACGTGGGGAATCGTGCCCCAGATGTTGGGGACGCCTTCTGATGACCATTGATCGGCCCACTCGCCCATGTTTGACGAGGGCGTGATGGGGTAGATGGCAATGACTTCGTTGAGGCGGTAGGCGACGTTGGCGACGGCCTCGTTGCCGTCCATGGTCTTGAACTTACGCTTCATGACGTTCCCTTCTGGACTTCGAAGACTTTTCTATTGACCCTGGCCGTTCTGAGGAAACGGACATATAGAGGATGACTGATCAGGGGCCGTGTTGTCGGGAACATGGCTCACAGCGACGTGTGATCTAGATCACACTTGGGAAAACGAAAGCCCGACAAGCGCGTAAGCGGCGGTCATCAATGCCCGGCGAGCGCATTGCGTGTCTGCCTAGACATGCCGCACGAAGGTCTGCCCTTCCGCAGGTGCGGTGCATCCCTTCGAGATCGTCAAAGTGACTGCCGAAGGTCTCGGCTGACGCAAAAAGGGACCAAGGATCGGGCCTTCTTTCCCAGTCGATTGTTCAAGCCGGGGAGCGTCAAGGACGACTGTCCTCCGGCCAAGAATGCGCCGCGCCAAGAATCTCCGGACCCATGGCCTCATTCTCTTCTCGCAAAAGGCGAATCGGTCTCCGGAGTCAAATCTGTTGCGGGATGATCCCAAGATCCTTGTACGGGGTTTCGCATCAACTTGGCCAAGATACGGGTCCCGATTTCTCGGTCGTGATTGACATCTGGAACGGCTGGTGTCGGCCGATTCGCATGGAACCGACGACGATTGCAACGTCAAAATTGGTCTTCGAGTGGCACTCGGGGCTTGCGAGGCTGATCTGCTCCTTGAATTCTGTAAATCACGTACCATGTCCCTGCCATTAAGGCGCCGGAAAGCAAGCGCATGAATGTGTGCATGGTAGCGAAGTAGCCGGCATAACCGGCGGCGCCGATCACCTGAAGGAGCAATCGTCCTGCGGAGCAGGCGCGATGAAACTTGGGCGACAGCCGCTCGTGCCAAGCGCGCACGCGATCAAGCGGCTCTTGAATCGGCGTTGCCTGTTCTCGGTGTCCCCCAAGGCTGACTGCACCGCGCTCCGCCTGGTTTATCCGTAAAGGCTGGGTGCGCTCGTCGAATCCGTTCTCCGTCATACGGGTCCCAGGTAGCCTCCCGGAAGAAGAACTCAAACAAATACGTGCAAACCCGATTGAACCGGAAAAGTTGCCCGGTCGCGATTTCAAAAGTCATCCCAAGGGGGTGTCGTTTTTCCCCAAGGTCCGGCGGAATCGGTTCTCGGCCAACCAGGGGGAGATAACCCGCACACTCGGTTGAGGTTTCTGCCTGGTCTGGATTCCCTTCGATTTGCCGGAGCCGTAAGGCGGGCATATCGGGATGCCGCTGGTGCTGCCCTATCACTTCAAAACACCCCTCGCTCTGAGCCAACTAGCTCGTTCCACTTCATACTTCACCGAATGCTTGAAGAAGAACCAGCCGAGCTCGGCCGTTCAAGAGTTTGCTCTTGGCCGGGCAAGATGGGTTGCGTCGATGACCAAACCGGCTCATGCCGGAAATGTTTTTGACGCCCAAGGATTTGCAGCGGCCCTGCAACTCGCTCAAGGTGAAGAACACGGGTAGCAAAACCAAACCATTACAAGTTTGCGGATCGTCGAAGCTCTCAGGCGGGATTTCCAAGTTCGGAGAGTCTCCCGTGGCGATTCTGCTCGCAGGGGCGTGATTTTGGGCGGCGGTAAGAAGTACAAATTCTCGAGCACGAACACCAGTTTGGGCAGAAGGTGGATCGGCGCGACGAAAGGAAATTAAAGGGCCCGCGACCGGGAATGACTGGGCAATAGCTCAGTTTGGGGCGCACCCTCAATGGAGGACTTTAGCGCCTTGGTCACTTCGCCCGCGATGTCGTCCTGCACCATCAGTAGGTCATCGAAGGGTCGGTCGTAGGTCTCCGTCCACACGACATAGCCGTTCTCCGCACGAACTAACCGCGCTGCAACTCGAAGCCTGTCGCCAGATTTGCGCACGCTTCCGTCCACCACATATTCGACCGCGAGAGCCTTCGCAATCTCGCCAATCGGCACCTGCTTGTCTTTGTAGTAAAACGACGAAGTCGCTGACGGCACCTGCAGCCCGGGCACCTTACTGAATCTGTCGATCAATTCTTCCGTCATCCCGTCGGCAAATTCTTCCTCTTTCATCCCCTCGGTCAAATCAAGGAATGGCAGCACGGCGATAGATTTCTGCGGCCGCGCCGCAACCGCGGTAGGTGTTCTCGGATCGTTCCTTGCGCTCTTGCCGAGAACCAGGCAAGCAAGAACCACGATAACAACCGCGCCCACGAGGAACGGCGCACCCCTCGTATACCAGACGGCGCGGTCCGGATCTGCCTCGGCCCTGGGAGGATCGTCAACCTGGGGGTCCGTCCACGGGCTGACTCGGGCGACCATACGATACCCAAGCCGGGGAACGGTCGCGATGTATGCCGGCTGCTTCGGGTCGTCGCCCAAGACGCGGCGAAGCGTCGTTACCGCCTGATAGACCGAGTCCTGCGTAACGGTGACCTCTGGCCAGACCTGGTTGAGCAGCTCCTCAACGCTCACGACCCCGCCCGCATGCTCCGCGAGGCACAACAAAAGCCGCATCGACCGTTCCTCAAGACGAACGGTCTTCCCGTCCCGCGAGACCTGCCCGGACGAACGGTCGACGCACCAATCCCCAATACGAAGCTTCGTTTTGGCCGGGTCTTCCATCTTCAATCGAGGTTCCTACTTTGATGCCGCGAAAAACTGGCGCCAACCGATTATAAAGCCCCTGTTTCAGAACTATTCAGAGTGTTTCAGGCCTGGCTCAGGACTTCTTGCGTCTCACCGCAGTATGGTGTGACAGCTTTTCAGACCTAGGTCGCATTCGTTGTGCAAGCGAGCGATCGAATGTCCGAACTTCGGCTTCGCCACCCGTCTGGTGAAGCCGCGTGTCCTTAGGAAGTCGTGTGTCTGTTTTTCGAGGGAGGCCTTCTATGATCTCGGTGTCGGAACCCATGGGAGCTTCAGCAGCCGCAAGTCCAACCGTGAAAAAGCACGTTGTTCTGGCAATTGCCGTGGGTGCGTTTCTCGGCGGGACTGTGAACCTCCTCTGGGTCTGCGTCCAGGAAGGCTGGGATATTCCCCTCTACATTGCCGCCGGGTTGATCGGGCGCGAGGCCACCCACGGCGGAGCCGGTACCTGGTTTCTTGGCCTCGTCCTGCACTTCTTCATCGCTTGCACCTGGGCCACGGTCTATTACTTGGCCAGCCGCAAACTTCCATTCCTCACGGAGTATCCGCTTATTGGCGGCCTGAATTTCGGCGTCTGGGTCCAATTGTTTATGCTCCTCGTCGTGCTGCCGCACTCCGGCTTGCACGGCACGGAGCCTGTCACGCTCTATGGCTTGGCCGTGAAAATGGTAGTCTTCGGACTGCCCGTTGCGTACAGCGTTCGGCACTTCGCCCCCGCGCAAGCTCCTCGACAAGTTGTTCCAAGCTGAATTTTACGTTGATACCGCTTCCGGACCGGCGGAGAAAAGCAACGGTGCCGTTGGCCTTGCTGCTCACGGGATCCCGCCCGACGTTGGTTTGGATGACATTGCACATTGGAACCGCACTTTGTCTCGAGATCGAGATCACAAGTCCGCCAAGATCTGTGAAAAGCCAACTATTGCACCCGTTTGAGGTCTTGTATCCATTTGGTTTCCCAGCTCTTACCACCCTCCGCCGACAATGCCTGCTCCCAGTGACAAGAGCTGGGAGTGATCTCGGACCATATGAATCGCATGCGGATTGGTTTGCCGTTCCACATTTCGTCCGCGTAGAACGGTCCTACGCCATCGTGGATGTTGCCTCGCACGAGCGGATCCAGCGGTGCCAGCGGCGTCCTGCTGTCGAGCGACCAGATCGACCATTGCCGCGATTTGGCATCGAAGGAACGCGGAGCCACGCCGCGATAAGTGCCGCCCGGAACCTCGAAGACGTCGTCGTCGACATTAGCATAGCCACCCATCAGTGGCCGGCCGAACAATGTCCCTTCGAATTCGATCCACTCGTGATTGTTCGCGAGGCGCTCCTTCAGCTTTCGATGATGAACTCGCCAGCGCCCCACCAGAAAATCGAATTCATGGAGTCCGGGCAACACCGGTTCTGCATGACTTATCTGTTCTCTCAAACCCGGAGAGGACTACGCTAGACAGAGTCCCGACGCCACTAGGCTAGGCCCAGACTCAGCCATACAATAACCGCCATGTGCTGATGTAATTCCACGTTCGACTCCTCTTCGTACCGAGATAGCGATGCTCCGCGCACGCTGCAGAGGACTCGCGCGACTCCTGTGTGAAGGGAGCCGGCTGCTCGAAGGCGGCGAAGTAGCGCCACTGTTCAGCTCGCTTTCTCCTCGGCGGCGCGCTTTCGGAAGGCTTCTTCAGGGTCGGTCAATATATCGACCCACTTCGGGTTAGGCGAAGCTTCGGCGTCGTAGTTGTCGTGCCAGTTCCACCATTGGTATGGCGGGGTCTGGGGGTAACCCTCCGGCGAGTCCTCCCAAGTCTCCTGGCGGCCGAGGGGCGTAAGGTCGAGGTAGCTCCAGGTGGTCCCCATCGCCTCGTCGCCGCGGCCATTGATGAAGTATGTCCGGAACACCCGCTCGCCCTCGCGGAAGAACACATTGTGGCCGTGCCCTTGATCGACGCCGAAGTCCTTGTCGAAGCTGTCGGTCATGGTGTACCAGGGCATCTCCCAGCCCATCCGCGCTTTCAGGCGAGCGATGTCGGCCTGCGGCGCCCGCGAGGCATACACAAGTGTGGTGTCGCGAGCGTTCAGGTGAGCCAGGTGGGCGACTTGATCGGCGCCAAAGGAGCAGCCGCGGCAGGCGTGTTCGGGCCAGCCAAACACCCCTGGCTCGAAGAAGGCGCGATAGACGATCAACTGGGGACGGCTCTCGAACAAATCGAGCAGACTTACCTTACCCAGGGGTCCGTCGAATTCGTACTTCTTTTCCAATGCCATCCAAGGCATCCGCCGGCGTTCCGCGGCCAGCGCGTCACGGGAGCGGGTCAAGGCCTTCTCCTTTACAAGGAGCTGCTGCCGCGCTGCCTCCCACTCCTGCTGCGACACGATCGGGGGTGTCTTTATCGCAAGATGCCCATCCTTGGTTCCCTCTGTGCCCGTTGCCATCTTATTTCTCCTTTGTTTTCTGAAACACACCGAGATGATTCGGTCTCATCAATTTTCTGAGCTTGGCGATGCTCACCGCCAGAATTCCTCCCGTGGATCCAACTCCGGCGACCATTACTGCCGCGCTTGCAACGCATGCTGGGCACATATTATCCCTCCACATTTCGAGTTTTCTACCTGCGGCCCTCTAGCGCATCATGACGCGTTAATTCCTACTCGGCGCTGAGCCGTTCGAGCCGCGCTTTAAGCCAGTCCTCTTCGGCAACGACCTGATTGCGCATAGTGACCTCTTATACATTCTGGCGATCGATTGTGCACGTTGACATTTTCACTGCACCGAGCTGGTTTCAAGATTGCGACTCGATGCCGAATCTAATCGGCGGTATGGCCAGGGCGAGGATGAGGTCCGCAAACGTCCAGCCCTACTGTCTCAGGCTTAACCGTGCTCGGGCAACAGCAGCCTCTAGTCCCGCACGCTTACGAGTTCTGTCTCGGCTCTGTTCGGGAACTCTTCTTCCCGGGCATTCTGATACGTTTCCGGAAGGCTCGACTTCTCAAGCCCGACAACGTGCCGCATTGTCGGCCTCCCCTGCACGGAATGGTTAAAAAGCCGCGAGTCGTATTGTTCGCGCCGACGACGTTCCACTGATTTCTGGTTCTTTCCAGATCGGTTGCACGGAGCGACCCCGATGTCGGCAACACCTCATTACCACACCCGACTTGGCCAAGTACTCCAGATTTTATGCAATCGTGCTCGCGGCGAGATTGAGAGAGAACCCCGCAATTGAGGAAGAGCGCAATGGGGCAAACCAGCCGAGGTTATTGGACGGGACTGGGAGCACGACTGGGCCAAGACTTCAGATCGGGATTAACCCGCGTCGGATTCCGAGGGTAACCGCTTCAGTGCGGGTGGAAGCACCCAGTTTTTCGAGAATCGAGCTAATGTGGAACTTGACCGTGTGCTCAGAGATTCCGAGACGCTCTGCGATATCTTTGTTAACGCGTCCCTCCGCCAACATTCTGAGCACTTCCGTTTCGCGGCAAGTGATCTCTTCGGACACCGCAGCTCCAACTTCGAGCGGCTGATCACCATAGATCGCGGCCAAACTCTCGGCGTTCGGTACGCTCAGCAACACCAGCCCATCATAGGCGGCATAAATAGCGGAGAGAACTTCGTCGGGATCGCTCTCTCTGGACAGTATTGCGCGCACGCCGTTCCGCAATAGGCGGGAGATCGACCGCGCGTCGCCGACCCCGGTGAGCAGGACGATCGCGGCGTCGGCTATCGGCTCAACTAATAGATCGCGGATTGAATCGGAGTCGATGACAATAACATCCAAATCGGATCTACGGGCCAATGACCGAAGATTCGAAAGAGCACCGAAGCTTCCCGTCAATCGGAACTCGGGCTGGCTGCGGATGATGCTTTCGAGGCCCGCGCGTCGGACGGCGGAGGCTGTCGCCGCCGCAATTCGGATCAAGCCTCCGCCGTTTCGTTTCGACATTGGTTATCGCGACCTTTGGCCCAACGTGATTGAAACCGGCTTAATCTCGCCCGCGCGAATCACCCTGATCTGCAGAACATCTTCGACCTTCGCGGTGGCAAGAGAATCCTGAATCGTGTCCACGTGTTCGACTGTCTTTCCGTCCACCTCGAAAACA
Source organism: Terriglobales bacterium (assembly GCA_049520935.1). Classification (GTDB taxonomy): domain Bacteria; phylum Acidobacteriota; class Terriglobia; order Terriglobales; family Acidobacteriaceae; genus Acidiflorens. The sequence continues at coordinate 95,553 of JBEKPJ010000015.1, forward strand.
AGATCTCCCAGCAACACTCCTGCCTTTTCTGCGGGTCCATCTTTTTCGACATGCATAACAAGCAGCCCGACCCGGGCTTGAGCGCGCAGCTTCGAGTGCATATTTTCCGGAACCTCTACCGGCTGCATCCGAATGCCCAAATAGGGTCGAGCGATGTGCCCTTTTGCTAGGAGTTCCTCCACGACGCGATTCACAGTTGCCACCGGTATCGTCACGGCCCGTCCGTGGGCGAGGCCTCGCGTATTCACGCCAACCACCTCTCCCCTGGCGTTCAGCAGTGGTCCACCGGAAAATCCCGGGTACAGGGCGAGGTCGACCCGAATGTGCTGATCGAGCTTTCCGCCACGTCGGCTCTTCCACTCGCCGCTGATGCCGCCAATGATCCCGCTGCTCGCCACGAGCCCTCCGCGCCGGGTGCGGCCGAGCGCGAGAACAAGATGGCCGAGCCTCAGGCCTGCCGAGTCGCCGAGTTGGGGAGCGTTTGATCCATCTTCGATCCTCAGGACCGCGATGTCGGTACTGGGGTCCCGTCCGGCCAGTTTCGCCGAGACCACGCGACCACCGTCGAGCAGGACTGTGATGTCTTCGTCGCGTTGCACGCCGTGATGAACCGTTACGATTACGCCCTTGTTCCATTCGATGCCACTGGTCGGCATCCAGCGTCGGGCAAGGACGGCGACGACGCTGCCGCCAACTTTCTCCGCCGCGGAGGCAAATTCGCTTGAGATTGCTTCTAAGATTGAATTTGTCATATCTGTAAAAATCCCTTTCCTGAACTGTGAGAATAGGATCGAGGATGGCAATGAAAAGCGCATCCGCCAGATGGCTAGGTGGAAACCAGACGGTTGGCGAGGCAACCTCTTGCGACGTTTGAGGAATGGGCTCTAGCACCCGGATACCTCAAGGAGGTGTGGGACGGAGGGCTAATTTAGTCTGCGAATCGCTTAGCAAGTGAACCAGCCTTCAAATCTCAATAAATACACGAGTCGGGCCACCCCTCATCGTGATCCAGTGGGAAGTGTCACTCAGTACATGTCGACCCCCAGCACCTGTCGGTACCAACTTCTCGGGGAGCTCAACTGTCCCTGACTGTCTTGTTACTCCAAATTTGGAGAGTGGGATTGAGTGCTTCACCCGCAACCTCGCCGTCATCGGTCGAACAAAATGGACTCGCTATCTCACAAAAGAGGTTCAGCCGCTTCGGTCGTGAGCTGCCGAATTTTCGGCATATCTGCCAAGATACTGCATGTACGCGCAGTGCTTCGGGCTTTTCCGCGTCGCAGGATGGTTTAGCGGAGTCGTGGGTGGTGGCGGCCCGCTTCGAAAGTCGTAACAGGCGTCGATTGTCTTCTCCGGGGTCTCAGCGAGCCATTCTCGCCCTAACAAAACAGTGCTGGTTCGCCAGTAGACAATACCGTCGTTGTGGAAAGTTTTCAGAAAGTTTAAGATTTTTTCTTGCGTAATCAAAGCCGAGTAGTGATAGACTGCGCATCTCACCGGAAGTTGGGGACCCCAGGGTTTTTCAAATCTGAATGTCTTGGAATTTCCTTCGCCCTCGGGGCCGGGAAGATTCCTGGAGGATTATATGCCCAAGGATTCGCCAACTCAGTGCTTGATCTCTCCTGCTCTCCTATCTTTTGGTTCCTTACCCGGCGAACCTGCGTCGAGCGTCGTCGCTGGTTGTTGTTTTTCTTTGTGGGAGCGCGCCAATGCTCAGACCAGCCCGCTCCCGCAAAAAATGCGCTGCTCATAGTCCACGAAGTGGAGACAGTGACGTCTAGGGAAACAACCAGATTTCATGCGGAAATCTCCAACGCAACGAATGGGTCCTCATACAACAGCACCGACCGGCAAGCCTGCAGCTGAAGTGCAAAACGGAAATTGCGGCTTAATGGATAGGCAAGAGAATAGGACAGACCATGAACTGGACATCGCCAAAGGACAATGGGATTGTTAGATCAGCTGCAGTTACATCCATCCCGCGGCGGCACTGGGAAGCTTGGAGGAGGTACATCGCCCTAGTTTCGGTCTCCCGCAGTGCTTTCTATCGAATGACCGCCCTTTTGGCTTTTGTCGCTTGTGTCACGGTTTGCGCCTGCGCAGTGTTTCTATTAACCATGCGGACTCAGCCGCTAGAGGTCGACTACTGCCGGGCTACGTTTTTCAGTACGCCGGTTATTGGACAGATACCTGGGATACTCCATTACATCAGTTCCATGTATTTCAATTGGACCGGAAGGTGGGCTGGGGTGGGAGTTGAGACTCTCCTGTTGACCACGAGCCCGCTGCCGGGTGCCTACCCGTGGCTGGTGTTCACGTTGATCGCCACACAGTGTTTGCTGGTGTACTTGGCAATTCGGTTATTAGGTGGCAATCCTCGTCGAGCGATGTATCTGGGCGCAGTCATCACTTCTGTCTACTGGGCGAATATGCCCGGCCCTCAGGAAGGCATGTTTTGGATCCCGGGGGCCGTCGAAAGCCAATTGCCCTTGACCCTTGTGTCGCTTCTGTTTGCGTTAGTTCTATCTCGGCGCCCGACCAGTACCGAACAATCAACAGTCCTTGCAACCATCGGGGCATCCGTCTTGGGATTCGTGACACCGGCGTTTCACGAACTGGCGGGCGAAGTACTCGTTCTCGCTCTTTCCGCCATTACGGCGATTGCCTTCTTGTCGAAGAGCACTCGCAGGAAGATGTGGCTGATCGTGTGGACGGCATCGGTGATAGGGTTCGTGGTGGTCTTAATTGCGCCAGGGAACTCCGTTCGCATGGGATGGACGGGATGGCCCGGGACCCCCCCTAGTATCGTGCCCGATCGAGGCAGCTATTTGGCGGCGATCAAAGGGACGTTGTGGGCAACAATGCATTCCGTTCTGCCATGGTGCCTCGACTTCAAGCACTGGCTTCTGGCAGCCTTGCTCTGGCTCGATCCTTGGGTCGCGGCCCTACGGAAGAAATTCCCAGGCTTGAATTCGTTCCGTGCTGTCGCTGGGTTTTTGCTTGTTTGGATTTCGTTAATCTCGCTGGCGATCGGAAGCGCAATTTTTAACCTCGGTTCCCAACCTCCGGGAAGAACCATGAATTTTATATACGGCATTTTTCTAATGGGCTGGATAGCATTGGCTTTTCTGGTGCCACGACCTAATCCAAGTTTCTCATTTCCTCCAGCTTACCGCGCCGCGACGCTGTCTATAGCCTTGTTTCTGTTGTCGGCGCTAGTGGTCACCTCCGACAATACGGTGGGTAGCATTGGCGACATCGTTCGGGGACGCGCCAGAGCGTGGGACGAGGAACTGAATCGTCGATCCGCACTGCTGAAATCGGCGGACCGAAATGCGGATGTTCTCTTGCCCCCGCTTTCCGAAAGCCCTAGAATTCTTCCCACGTACGACGTCTCAGATAGCCCGAACGGCTGGTCGAATCGGTGTCTGTCGCAATATTTCAGTGTCGGTTCGGTTCAGATCGCTAAGACCTCGAAATAGGGCAAGTTTTCAGATCGCCATTAAGTAGCCAACGTTACAAACTACAATCTTTCCCCTGGATGCGGGTTCGGATTCAATCAAAGACGCTGCCCGCAAGCTAAAAGCGAAGCGGAAAACGGCGCTTCGCCTGTGCATAGAGGGGTTCGTTGAGGGTTGCATCTTAGCGCGAGGTTGGAACACGACTAAAGACGGAGTGCCATATAACAATATCTACGGTCATGTTTTCCGGCTGGCTGACGGAAAAGTTCGCCGCCGGCGGCCGTGTTTCGGTTACCGCTGCCGCGTGTTTTCTCTTGGCTCCGTCTCCCGGAAGCACGCGTTACCTTCTTGCCAACCATGACCGATCCTCTTGAGGTTTGCCCATTTTGCTTGCGCTCGGTTCAATCTGGAGATACGCAGACCAACCGTCTTGCGGATGACGCTCTATTTCATGAATTGCCAATGATCGCCGGCCATAACCAGGGTTGCATCGTCGGCAGCATTCGAGCCCAGCGCTGACGCGATGCCAGGGTAAGCCGTCTTCATCTCCGGCGAATTGGCCCAGGCGGCAACATTGGCGATTTGATAGTGGTAAGAGACGGCGACGGTCTTGACACCGGCGCTACTGGTGCTCAAAGTCGAATTGTCGATTGACGTGACCTCGCGGTTTCCGTAGCAGAAGTTGCCGTATCCTGGCTGCGTGGAATCGGGTGTCCAGGACGTCCGGCCCTTCTCTGACAGGTCGTAATTGTTTACCTGCTTCGACGCGACAAGCAGCACCTTCTTCTCGGCTGTGGTGCGGTTTAGCAAGCCTTCCTGCGTCAGCGCGTCATATCCTTCAGTCTTGGCATCGTCCGACGTTGCCGCCTGGACGGGGAACTTTTTGGGCTGCGACCAGATGCAAACCGGAAAGGCCTTGAAATGGCCGTTGATCGCCGCTTTGTAGCTCATGTCCGTATCGCTGCCGTTGTTACATGAGGTCGACATCAGCGCGATCACACCCAAAACAACGGCGTGAGCCGCCGTTCGACCAACAAGCATAGGATCTCCTGTTCACACCAGTTCGAATTACAGGCTCAAACGCCGCCCCGAAAACGAAGCGGCGTTTGAGCGATGAAAGTTAATGAATGTTAGGCTGCGGCTTTGTTCGGCGCGCCGCTCAATAGATTCGTGGCAATTTTCCGTAGCCTGTTTTCCGCGCCCTGTTCCTCGGCCAAGGATTGCTTGAGCAAGCTGACAACCTCTTTTTCGCCCATCTGTTCCGCCAGGCTGATTGCAGTCAGATACCCGGCCATCTCGTAGTGCTCGACACGGCCGCCGGCGCCGATGATGCCCAGATCAAGGACGGTTTCGTCTCCCTCCTCGCTCAATACCTCCGCGCCCTCCTTAATGCACCCTTCCATGCCAACGCACTTCTTTCCGCTCGGCTTGATTTCCAGGATCTCGGCGATCCGTTCGAGCCGCTGCACCTGCGTCTCGGTTTCCTTTAAGTGTCCTCGAAATGCGTCCTGCAGCGCAGGATCATTCGACCCCTTCGCCATCTTGGGAATGGCCTTCGTGAGCTGTTGTTCAGCGGAATACAAGTCCTTTATTTCGTCTTCCAGCAGGTCCTTCAAGACTTCTTTCTCAGCCATCTTTGAACTCCTTGTTGTTGAATTGTTTGGTGTCGCGTAAACAGCGCCTGTGAATTTGTGCGCCTTTCAAACAGTCAGTGACTCAGAAGCGCGATGAGAATCACAATCGGAATCGGTACGCCCAAGAGCAACAAAATGATTGACCGCATAGCGCCTCCGCTTATTCGTTATTGAACTCCATCGTCAAATCGTCATATGGTCGCGCTGCTTGCCGCCGATGGTCCCTGCATAGCTCGCAGAAAATGCGCCGCTGAGCAGTGCCACAAAGAGCCACAACGACAGATGGGCAAGCGTCTTCCGCGCGCGCGCGGCGGATTCCTGAATCTCCGAGAAGACCGCAGTCACACGTTTATCCGAGTCCGACGGATTGAGTCCGGTTCGTGCGCTCACGAGCTCAGCCAAATAGGCCCTGTCTCCGTCGGGCATTGCACCCTGTTGCAGGTCGTGAGCAAATGTCCGGGATACCTCAGCTCGGTCGCTTGCATCGGTCTTGTCCGCGGCCGGACCATTGCCGCGCAGCAACGTGTCGACGAAATATGCGTTGGGGTTGAGGGAAGAGTCCTGGCCAGAGTCAAATTGGCTACCGGTTCGCTCCGCACCTGCAAAGGATGCCGCAGCCGATGCCAGGAACCCGGCTGTTATCACCATCCCAACTGCCCACACCAACAGACCGTGAGCCGTATCCCGGAAATATACTTCGTCCGAGTGTACGTTGGTCCATTTTGTGCGCAGCCGCCCTCCGAGATACCCGCCGAGTCCTGAGACGGCAATCTGCGTCACGATAAGCCATGCAATCGCACCGGCGCCGACCGCCGCGGCCGACGCGCCATTATGCGTCCATGGCGAAACGGCAGAGAATCCAAGCCCGGTTCCGAGTGAAAGAAGAATCAGCGAAAGAGAGGAGGCGACGAAAGCACCGCTAATAACTGCAGCCCAGGACACGGCAGAGGAAGAGGCCTCATTTTTCCCGGCGTTCAAGGATATCTGTCGGTCTGCAATCGGCCACGATGAAGATTGTGCCGCCATTAAGTGCCTCCTCACTCGAGTACGAGACTAAGAAGCACTCCGGCCCCGATCAGTTGCTTTTTAAGTTTCAGTTGCGAAACCTTTTGGCAACGAGGGTTAGCGGAAAGCCGACCCAACACTCTAGGCTCGGTGTCGCTTTTCCCCAAGGTTCGGCGGAATCGGTTCTCGGCCAACCTGGAGAAACCCACACACGCGGTTGAGACTTCTGCCTAGTCCGGATTCATTTCGACCTGCCGGGGGGGCAAGGCAGGCATATCGGGATGCTGCTGGTCCCGCCATATCACGTCAAAACACTCACCTTCGCTTTGCGCCAACCAGCTTGTTCCATCTTCATACTTCACCGAATGCGGGAAGAACACCCAGCCGAGGACGGCCTGGGCGCTCGAGGCGCGAAGGCCCGGCCTTTCCAGAGTTTGCTCCTGGCCGGGCAAAATGGGCTGAGTCGATGACCAAACGGTGTTGAACGGCCGCTGCAAATCCTGGGGCGTCAAAAACATCTCCGGCATGATCCGCAAACTTGTAATGGTCTTGCGGCCAGTGTTCTTCACCCTGAGCGTGAACTTGTCTGGATCCTTCCAGAAATCTCCGCCCACAAAAGCAACTGGGCAAGCACGCGTTGGCGGCGCCGCGACGGTGTACACCGCCATCATTCCCGCTTCCATGTGATCTTCCACATGGCAATGAAACAGCCAGGTTCCGGGATTATCTGCGATCATGTCAACCGTCTTCATACTTCCAGGAAGAAGTTCGATTACGTCCGTATTCCTCGTTCCTTCGGTGACCGTTTCGCCATGCCAGTGCGGAGTGTGCAGGTCGATTTCGTTTCCCATCCCCAGCAAATACCAGCGCACTTTCTCCCCTTGCTTCATGGTCAAACCGGGTAGATTGCCGAAGATGAAGCCATTGATGGCATAAAACTGCCCGGCCGGCTTGCCTCCCATTTCATCGAAGATCATGAAGGAGGCGACAAATTCGCGGTCAACATCTTTCGGCGATCCGTCGGGGTTCGCTTTGCCTTTGGCGGTGACGATGATCGGTCCCAACAGACCGGCATTGATCTCCATCGCCGCGTCCACGTGCGCGTGATACCACCACACGATTGAGCTCGGCTGCCCCGGTCCCGGCCCGCTGGCCGCATTGGCAAACCAGTGATACGTATATCTGGCGCCGGGAGCGACAAAGCCTCCTTTAGCTACGGGTAGATACAAAGACCCTTCGTTGCTCTTGTCGTAATGCAGTCCGTGAGGATGCATATCGTGACCACGCTGGCTGCGGTTCAGAAAATCGACAACCACTTCGTCGCCCACTTCGGCACGAATCAGGGGCCCCAAGATTCCCAGCCAAACGGGTTGCGGCCGGGGAGTGGTGAAGGTGCCGTCCGTATATTCGACGAAGCGTGTCTTCGGCCATTGCAGTTTGAGCCACGGTTGCCGGATTGGCGTGGCTGTGAGCAGATCGTGGCCGCTGGGGGCGTAGTTCCAGGTGACGTCTTCGGCAGCAATGTAGTAGTGCCGAGTCTCTGCCAGGCAGCAGGAACCCCAGAAAAACACAAACCACAGCCCAAACGCCAGCCGGATTCTCACGGCTCATTATCCCATTCCGGGGATCGTTCTGGAGTGATCCCCCAGCCTCGGATTCGAGGATCAATTGCGCTCCGACGGCATCGAGCTGTTCGAGTGAGAATGACGGGATCGCCTCTCGGGCCGCCGAGGTGCCTTTACCCTAGCCGATGGCCGATCTGTTTTAGCCGTAACGGCCATGGCCTAGACTAGGGATGCGTCACTCGAGAGATACTCGCCGGCGCTAGCCCATTCGTGGCAAACGTCGCAGTGACGGAAGTGTTGGCGGTAACCGTGATGGAACAGGTGGCAGTGCCGCTGCAACCCGCCCCGCTCCATCCCGCAAAAGTGTAGCCGCTGTTCGCAGTTGCGGTAAGGGTGACGTCGGTGCCATAGGCAAAAGAGCCGAAACAACCGTCGCCGCCAGGGCGGCACTCGGTGATGTTACCAGGATTGCCCGCGACCGATCCGGAGCCGGTGTCGCCCGAAATTGTGACCACCAAAGCTGGAGGGTCGTTCCAAATTGCCGGCGGAACGAGACTGCACTCGCCGTCCTGGAGCTGGATGGGCGGCGTTGGCGGACTCGCCCAGGGTTTGTTCACAAAATCAAAAAACTCGGTCATGTCCATTTGCGAGCCGTCGCGCGCGGTGAGAGGGGGCAGGCCGAAGCGGGTCTCAACCATCTTGAGTACGGCCGTCGTGTCGCGCACATTGTGAGAGACGAAGTTCTTCACCGAATAAGGCGAAATTACGATCAGCGGCACCCGATACCCGGTCCATGCGAAACTACAAGTTCCGAGCCCAAGCGTCTGCCCGGCTTTGTCGCAAATGTCGCCGGGAACCAAATCGAAGGGCGAGAGATAGTCCCCGGGGGGCGTCGCCGGTTGCGGAGGCACGTGGTCATAGAAACCACCGGCTTCGTCGTAGGTGAAAATCATGGCCGAATCTGTCCAATTGGGGCTGGCCATAAGGTCGTTGATCAGACCGGCTGCGTAGTTGGCTCCGGCTTGCACGTCAGCCGGGGTCGAAGTATCGAGATCGTTGGGGTGCTCATCGAGTGACGCGGCCGAAGCGGGTTCAATCAGCGCGAACTGGGGCAAGGTTCCATTCGCGGCGTCGACCGCAAATTGCGTCACCGGGACAATATTTTGCAACAAGTCCGGACTCTGGCCGGCGGTATTGATGATCGTCTGTTCGTAACTGAACATGTTGATATAGGAACTTTGAATGAGACACTCAGCATTCGCGTCCGAAATATCGTTGTTACACGCGGCTCCCGTATTCGGATTAATGGTGCCCTCAGAGTTGACATAAATCTTCCAGGTGATGCCGGCATTCTGCAGGGCCTCAAAAATCGTTTCATTGGTAAGGGGGCCATAGGGGGCTGCCAGGGGATATGCGTGTCCGGCAGAAGTGGCGGCCAGTATGTACATTCGGTTGAGCTGAGTTCGATCCATCACCGGAGCAAACCATGTGTCCGACGTCCCAAAGTTGGAGGCCATGAAATAGTAGTAATTCAGGTCCGTCCAGTCAAAATAACCCATGGCGCGTACCCCGTTGACATCCATAAGCGGAGGGACTTGCGATTCAGCGTCATACGCGGCGGTGAAAACGAATCCGTTCAGCGGGGGAGGATTTTCGGCGGGTTGGTCACCCTGGTTGGTGTAGTCCCAATCGTTGTGGGCTTCATCCCAGAAGGGGCTCTGCTCTTCCTGGCACTCGGATGCGAAATGAAAGGAGGCGACGGGATTGCCGGGGGTAGGAGTGCATATTCCATCCATGACCGTCGGATCGCAGCCCGGGTTGGTAGGTGGTGCCGGGGTTACGCCATTAACCGGGGGATTGAATTGCGGCAACCCGTTGAAGGTCTGACCACCTGTGTCATATCCATTCGCCGACCAGTATCCCATCATTGCGCCAAAGTAATGATCTAAAGACCGATTCTCCTGGGCGAAGAGGATGATGTGATTCAGGGCTGCGTAGGCGTTTCCGGGACTGAAGGTCGCGGTTACGGACTCGGCTGCGGTCACGGTTATGCTGCAGGTGGCCGCTCCCGTGCACGCACCGGACCAACCGGTAAACATGCTATTCGTTCCTGGAGTTTCGCTCAGGGTGACCTGAGTGCCCTGTGGAAAGCTTGCCGAGCACGTCGTCGGACAGTTGATTCCAGCCGGGTTGCTGGTCACGGTTCCCGTGCCCGTTCCCGCCTCGGTCACGGTCACTGCATAACTCGGAAGCGCGGGACTGAAGGTCGCGGTGACGGAATCGGCTGCGGTCACGGTGACGCTGCAGGTTGCCGCTCCCGTACAGACGCCGGACCAACCGGCAAACGTACTATTGGCTCCTGGAGTTTCGCTCAGGGTGACCTGAGTGCCCTGTGGAAAGCTTGCCGAACACATAGTCGGACAGTTGATTCCGGCCGGGGTGCTGGTCACGGTTCCCGTGCCCGTTCCCGCCTCGGTCACGGTCACAGGATAACTGGCAAGTGCGGAGCTGAAGGTGGCGGTGACGGAATCGGCTGTGGTCACGGTGATGCTACAGGTTGCCGCGCCCGTACAGGCGCCGGACCAACTGGCAAACGTACTATTGGCTCCCGGAGTTTCGCTCAGCGTGACCTGAGTACCCTGTGGAAAGCTAGCAGAGCACGTCGTCGGACAGTTGATACCGGCCGGGACGCTGGTCACGGTTCCCGTGCCCGTCACGGTCACCGTCATTGCGTCACTAGGAGGCGTGGTCGAGTTATGCCCCGCGCCTGATCCGCAACCTGATAGCACCAGGGTCGATAGGGCCGACAACAACGTCAACCAAAACGTATACCGATGCTTCATGGGTGCGTCAGTCCAGCAGCGTCCGAGGTTCGATGAGAGTGCGTACAAGATGGTTGCTTGTAAACGAAGTCAGAGACGGCATTTCACGGGGCATTTGTCCTTAACTTTGAATTGGCGGAGAATTTTGTCTTTCGATTCAGGCATCGGCGACGTCATGGCCCTGCGCACTTGGACTCGGTCTGTGCGCAGAGTGGAGGAGAGCCGACTGACTTTGATGATAGGTGGAGGGCCGGCGTATCAAGCGCTTAGTTATGGGCGCTCCCCGAGACTCCCCGGAGCTCCCCGAATGAATCTTAGTTTTACCGACAGATCGTGTGGTAGCACTTTCCTGCCAATGGCAAGCCAGAAATCGACACTCGAATACCTGGCCACGACTAAGATCGGCGAAAAGGGCCAACTCACTGTTTCTAAGCAGTTCCGCGAGGATCTTGGATTTAGGTAACTGTGCGCCTTTTGCGGTATTGCGTTCGGGGGATGGTCTTATTCTCTTACCTGAGCAGCGGCGTTTTGAGCGGCTGTGCGAACAGGTGAGCGCCCGTTTGACCGGCGCTGGTCTGAGACCGGACGCCATCCTCGCCACGCCCGCTGAGTTCTTCCGGGCTCTCTGCTCGCTCTTCGCGGAAACTACAACGGGGAAAGCCCCCTTTAAAGTCCCCAGAATCGCGGTGCCCAGCTTCAATTAACAGAAACGGATTGCTCGGGATCAATCCTGGGCGTTAGTCCTGGATTGCCCTTGACGTCTTTTCGCCGCAATTTCTCCCTGATACCACGACTACCTAGCAGAGCCGGGTTCTTAACTCTGAGTCTATGATCCAGAGACGAGGCGCAGTTCGAAACGACGTGAAACCATCGATCGAGTGTGTCGGTTGGTCGATACCGTGTCAATCGACATATGGTGGCCCCTTGGACCATGGACCCAGAAGACAATGCGCATGCCCGGGTCCTGCTTTTCGCGCAGCTTGGAGCGAGATCTAGAGCTCCAGAACGGCTCGCAGCGAGGAAAGATCTTCGCCGGGCATAATGCGAAAGCCCAGGCGTCTGAAAACGGCCTGCATGGCGGTGTTATCCTGCAGCATTTCGGCGGATACCACGCTTACTTTTTCTTCGCGCGCGACTTGAACTATGCGGCGGAGTAATTCGTGGCCCAAGCCTCCCTTCTGATATTCGTCGGAAACCAGGGCGGCGACTTCGGCTTCATTCTTGCCGTGAAGCTTGTTCATGCGGCCCACGCCCAGGATACGGCGTTCTCCCGTGGCGGGTTCGGTGCGCTCCGCTACCAGCGCGATTTCGCGATCATAGTCACCGAAACAGATTCGCAGCAGGCGTTCGTGCGCGATGCGGCGGCTCAAGCTTAGAGTGCAGAAATAGCGAAGATAGACGCTGCGATCGGAAAGCGTCTCGTGAAACTTGACCAGCAGCGGTTCGTCTTCCGGACGGATGGGGCGGATCGCGATCTGGTTGCCATCTTTCATCTTCCAGGTCGAAACATACTGCAGCGGATAGGGGCGAATGGCCGGTTTTGGCAGTTGGTCGAGAGTGACATCGGAGGCGTGCAGCACGATTCGGGCATCGAGCGCGAGCAATCCCTCGGGTGAAGCGAGAAGGGGATTGACGTCGATTTCTGCGATCCAAGGCTGTTCGAGGACCAACTGGCTGAAGCGGACCAGAGTGTTCTCGAGCGCGACCATGTTGACGGGTTTGCGACCGCGGACGCCTTTTAAGGCAGTGAAAATTCGAGTCTGCTCCATCATCCTTTGTGCCAGTGTGGTGTTGAGCGGCGGAAGAGCGAGGGCGCGATCGCGATAGACGGCCACCAGCGGTCCCCCGGAACCGAACATTACGACCGGTCCAAACTGCGAGTCGACGGAACTGCCGAGGATCAGTTCATAGCCGTCGATTTCCAGGAACGGTTGTATGGTCACTCCGGAGAATTGATTGGGACCGGCTTTCTGCTCGACCGATGCCTTGATGGCGCGATACGCAGAGCGGACTCCAGCTTCGTCCTGCAGGTTCAGCTTGACGCCGCCGACCTCGGTTTTGAAAGTGATGGTTTCGGAGAAAACCTTCAGCACAACCGGGAAGCCCATTTCCGCGGCGATCGAGGCCGCCTGGTCCTCGCTGGCGGCGGCGCGCGTGTCGGCGGTGGGGATGCCGTAGAGCGACAGCAAGCGGAGAGCCTCGATTTCGGTGAGCAGGTAGCGGCCGCTTTTTCTGACGTCTTCGATAAGCGTTGTGACTTCCGCGCGAGACGCGTTCCGAGGTTCGGACTGGTCGGCCAAGGTTGGCGTTTCGTAGAGGCCGCGCAGGTTATAGGTGTAGCGCCACATGTGGGTGAACGCACGAGCGGCGGTGTCGGGATAGGAGAATGTGGGAATGCCGGCGGCGTTGAGCGCGGCTTCGCCCTCGACTACACTCTGCCCGCCCATCCAGCTGGCAAGCAACGGCTTGCCATACTGCTTCGCGTAGGGCTTCAGCCGCTCGGCAATCTGCAGGGGCTCGGTCAAACCTTGGGGTGCGAGGATCACCAGGAGTCCATCGCTGTTTGGATCTTTGGAAGCGATTTCGAGAGCGCGCGCATAGCGATCAGGATCGGCATCCCCGAGAACATCGATGGGGTTGTTATGGCTCCAGTGGCCGGGGAGAAACTCGTTCAGTCGCTCGAGGCTGTCCGGGGAAAGTTCGGCCAGTTCTCCGCCGTTAGCTACGAGTTTGTCGGTTGCCAGAACTCCCGGGCCGCCGGCATTGGTAACGATCATCAGCTTCGGGCCTTTGGGGCGGGGCTGGCGGCCGAGCAGTTCCGCCATGTAGAAAAGGTCGGCGATATTGTGTACGCGCAGAACTCCGGAGCGACGGAAGGCGGCTTCGAGGACCTCGTCGCTGCCCGTCAGGGCGCCGGTGTGCGAGGCAGCCGCGCGCGAAGCCGCCTGTGATCGGCCGGCCTTGATTACAATGATGGGCTTGGTGAGTGCAACTTCGCGCGCGGCGGACAGGAACGACCGCGCATCGCCAATCGACTCCATGTAGAGCAGAATGCTCTTCGTGTAGGGGTCATCGCCGAAGTAGTAGATCAGATCGCCCCAGCCGACATTCAGCATCGATCCGGTGGAAACGATGGCGCTGAAGCCTACTTGTTCACGCTGGCTCCAATCGAGGATGGAACTCAGAAGGGCGCCGCTCTGACTGAGGAAAGCCACATTGCCGGTCCTGGGGGCATCTTTTGCGAACGTGGCATTCAACCCGATCATGGGGTTCATGATGCCGAGGCAGTTGGGGCCGATCAAGCGCATGGAACTGCGCCGCAACTGCTCGTAAATCTGCTGTTCGAGAGCAACGCCTCTCTCGCCGAGTTCGCGGAAGCCGGCAGAAATCACGACCGCGGCTTTGGTGCGAGCGTCCACGCATTCCCCAACCAATTGCGGGACCGTGGCAGCGGGTGTGGCAATGACGGCGAGATCGACGGGGCCGGGTACGTCGCGAATGCTGGCGTAGGTTTTGAGGCCGAGCACTTCCGGATGCTTGGCGTTGACGGCGTAGACTTTTCCGTGGAATTTGCCGTGCAGCAAGTTCTCAACCACGGTTCGACCTACGGTTGCCGGACGATCGGTTGCGCCAATGACGGCGACCGATGCGGGAGAGAACATAGCATCCAGACCGTATCTTTCGGGGAGCGCCGGATTCTCTTGGTGCAGATGTTCCAGGAGATCAGCGTCGCTCGGAGTCATAGGAATTCCTCATCCCTGAATCTTACTGCGGCGCGGCGCTTGCGATTTGTTAATTTCCAAAAATTCGGCCGCGGCTGGGGTGCGCCTCCGGCGGAGCTGACCTACTCATTGGACGCGGACGCCCCGCACCGTGAGGACGGGGCAGGCTGCTTGCGTCAGGATCTGGGCCGTGGTGCTTGCCAGGTGCGTGGAGAGTCCCAGTTTGCCGTGCACGGGGCGTACACCGAGGAAGATCAGATCGGCCGATTGGCCGCTGGCAATCTCCAGAATCCGGTCCGACGGCGGCGCAAATTGCCGGCCGAACTCGAGCCGGCACTCGATCTGACAGCCTGCCTCGGCGGGCAACGGCACCATCTCCTGGAGGCGGTGAAGCAAAGAGCTCTTGACCTCGTCCAGGTGCGCGATGCCTGCCGCCGGGTGCGCGACCACGTGCACCAACGTCAGTTGTGCCTGGTCTTGCTCGGCCAAGGAGAGTGCACGGGGTAAGGCGGCCAACGATTCTTCACTGAAGTCCGTGGGGAAGACAATGTGCTGGAATCGAATCTCGGTGTCGGGGGTGGAGGAAACGTGCGGTCCGATGCTCAAAACGGGGCAGGCGGCGCGCCGGAAGATTTCCTCGGCGACCGACCCCAGAACCAGTTTGCCAAGGCCGGAGCGGCCATGGGTGCCGAGCACGAGCAGGTCAATGTCCCGATCTTCGATGATTTGGGTGAGCGCGCCGGCGGCCTTGCCTCGCGGGGTCAGAAGCTGGTGCGGGATACCCTCGAACTGCTTTTCCAGCTTGTCGAGATGGGCTCTAACGGTCTCCTCTTCGGCTTCGATCGCGGCGGGCCAGCTTTCAGGCGACATCAGCAGCATTTCAGACATCGAGGGCACAACGTGGGCGGCGTACAAGCAGGCGCCGTAGCGCCGTGTGACTGCGAGCACGTAGGGAAGAGCTGCATTGGAGCATGGGGAAAAATCGGTAGCAAACAAGACGTTCTTGAGGGTGACTCGAGTGGCAAAATCCGCGGTTTTCATGAAACACCTCCAGCCAAGATGCTTTGCGGGAGAAGGTGACCGCGATCAAGGGGGCTGTCACCTTCCCGGTGACGGCCAAATCAAACTGCGGTTTCGGCAAGCGCGATAACCATTACGCGGTTCTGTTTGCTTCGCCTCTTTCTTTAGTGGGGCACCGCCAGGGGCGGCGCGGTTTCAGCGCGTGCTGTCCCGGTCTGTACGTGGAATTCGAACTTGTGTTTGACCGACAGAGCGCGAGACACAAGGCACACTCCATCGGCCTTCTGCAGGAGTTTTGCGGCCAGCGACGGTTCGGCTGCCAGCGGAATCAACAGGTTCGCGCGAATGACCACTTCGCCGAAGTCGTACTGCACCTCGGACTTTCGGATCTCGCCTTCGACTTCGACCTGGAGGTCGATATAGGCAAACTTGGAATTTTCGGCGAGTGTCTGAAACGTGGTCGTATAGCAACTGGCAATGGCAGAGAGCAACAGCTCCTCGGGGGTCCACCTGCCTTCCATGCCGCCGAAAGCCGGCGGCGAAGTGAAATGGATGGCGTTCAGGGCGGAACTGGATTTTGCGATGCCAGTGTGGCCGGAGGCCCACCAGGCGACGACTCGAAACCGGTGTGGTTGTTCCATGCTGGATGCACCGTCCTTGATTCCTGCGAAATGGTAGTTATCAAGCCTCATAGGAAAATTGGAAACTAGGGTGATGGTTACCGTATCGTCGGCCCGGTGCTCACTGCGTCCTTACATTGACCGCCCTGTCCCCCCTCTACACTCCGGTGTGATTTGATCTTCCGCTGAGAGGCCCGCGCAAGCCATGTTTGAAGTCACGGCATTTCGTGATCATGATCACAAGCGGATCGGTGATACAATCTCTGCGGAAAACTCTGAGCAAATGCGGGCTCCCTACGGGCTAAACATCCTCGACAACTGCCTCACCTGTCCGATGCGGGAAGAGCACCTGTTTTGCAATTTGCCGGCGCCGGCGATCGAGAAGTTGAACGAGATTCGGTCCACCGCGGTTTACCCGAAATCCGCCATGCTGTTTATCGAAGGACAACAGCCGCGCGGGGTATTTGTGCTTTGCAACGGGAAGGCAAAACTCTCCACCTCGTCGGCCGAGGGCAAGACCGTTATCACCAAGATCTCCGAAGCCGGAGATGTTCTGGGGTTGAGCGCGACGATTTCCAATCGGCCTTATGAAGTGACGGCCGAGATGATCGAACCCGGACAGGCAAACTTCATTACCCGGGACGCCTTGCTGCAGTTCATGCGCGAATATGGAGAAGTAGCTCTGCGCGTGGCCGAACAACTGAGCCGCAATTACTACACGGCGTATGAAGGCATTCGCACTCTCGGACTGAGCAACTCTCCTTCCGCCAGGTTTGCGAAACTGCTTCTCGGATGGTCGAATGCCCCGTCCAACAGCAACGGCGACCCCCTGCAAGTGAAACTTACGCTGACGCATGAGGAAATCGCCGAAATTATCGGTACGACGCGGGAGACCGTCAGCCGCCTGTTCTCGCAGTTCAAGAAAAAACAACTGCTGCAATTGAAGGGTGCCACCCTGATCATTCGCAACAAGGCTGCTCTCGAGAAGCTGGTCAACTCCTGAAGCGCTCGCAAGTCGTTCTTATATTTCCCCTGCCTTCACGCCGTCTTCGGCCCCGCTGCCCACTGCCACTTCCGCTCGCATCTCGCGCCCATGTGGTCAAGGTTGGGACGTATCCCAATGTCACGTCGATGATGTGATGAAGATCACCATAACTTCCTGCGATATGGTCTAGCTTAGAGAGTGCCACCGTTTTCTTTTTGCCCTACCGCCAAACTTCCATTTGCGGAATGGCCGAGAGGAGTAACCACTTGTTGAATTTTGCCAAGCCCGCCGCTCCGAACGACGACAAGCGCTGGCGATTGGTGGATTCCACCATGCGACGCCAGGGTCTCAATCCGAGGGGGCTGATCGAAGCTCTGCACACGGTTCAGGAGGCATTCGGCTTTCTGGACGACCAATCGCTGCGTTACGTTGCCACCTCCTTGCGCGTGCCGCTCAGTCGTGCCTACGGGGTGGCGACGTTTTATCATTTCTTCACCCTGAAGCCGGCCGGAGAACACACCTGCGTGGTCTGCATGGGAACGGCCTGCTATATCAAAGGGGCGCCGCAGCTGCTCGAAGCGGTGCACAAGGACCTGGGCCTGGCGCCGGGGGAGACGACTTCCGACGGCAAGGTTTCCTTACTGACCGCGCGCTGTGTGGGTTCTTGTGGACTGGCGCCGGCCGTAGTGTGCGACCAGGAAGTCGCGGGCAAAGTGACTCCCCAACAACTGCGAGAACGATTCTCGCGCTGGACTCGACCATGACCCCGGATGAACTGCAGCAAATCGCCGAAACCGAACTGGAGGCGCAACATCGCTTCCGCCATCGTGTGCATGTGTGTGTGGCCGCGGGATGTTTGTCCTGTCAGAGTCAGTCGGTCAAGGACGCTCTCGATAAGGACATCGCGCAGCGGGGGTGGGGGGAACACTGCCAGGCCAAGGGCGTCGGTTGCATGGGACTGTGTTCGGAAGGGCCGCTGGTTTCGACGGGAGTTCCGGCGGTCAACGATCGCGCCGTGACTGAACGTATGTACAAGAATGTGGTGGCCGCCGATGTCGGAGAAATTCTCGACAGCCTGGAGGGGCCGCCGGTTTCGCGACTGGTTTGCCCGACCGATATTCCATTTTTCCAGCGGCAGAAGAAAATTGTGCTGGAGAATTCCGGTGCCATCGATCCCGAGCGCATCGAGGATTACATTGCCGCCGACGGTTACCGGGCTTTGATCCAGGCACTCACCGAGATGTCGCCGCGCGAGGTCATTGCGCAGGTGGTGACGAGCGGCCTGCGCGGGCGCGGCGGCGCCGGCTATCCCACGGGCTTGAAATGGAGCACGGTGGCGAAATCGTTCGGCGCGCAGAAGTTCGTAATCTGCAATGCCGATGAAGGCGATCCGGGAGCTTTCATGGATCGCAGCGTGCTGGAGAGCGATCCGCATCGCGTGCTGGAAGGCATGCTCATTGCCGCCTACGCCGTGGGTTCGACCACTGGCTATGTCTACGTGCGCGCCGAATATCCGCTGGCCATCAAGCGCTTGCGGAATGCGATTCGGCAGGCGGAGCGGGCGGGCCTGCTGGGAACCGAGATTTGCAGTACCCGTTTCAGCTTCAAGATTGACGTACGGCTCGGGGCGGGAGCGTTTGTGTGCGGGGAGGAGACGGCTCTGATTGCCTCGGTCGAAGGTAAACGGGGCACGCCGCGACCGCGGCCGCCCTATCCGGCTATGGAAGGTCTGCAAGGCCAGCCCACGCTGATCAACAATGTCGAGACCTTCGCCAATATTCCGCCCATCATCCGCAAAGGTGGCGAATGGTACGCCGGAATCGGTACGGAGAAGAGCAAAGGCACAAAGGTCTTTGCCCTGGCTGGGCGGGTGCAAAATACCGGACTGGTCGAGGTGCCGATGGGAATCTCGTTGCGCGAGATGGTATACGAAATCGGGGGCGGAATTCCGGACGGCAAGAAATTCAAAGCGGTGCAGACGGGCGGTCCCTCGGGGGGATGCTTGCCCACCGAAGTCCTGGATCAGCCCGTCGACTACGAATCGCTGGCGCGACTGGGCTCGATTATGGGATCGGGCGGCATGATCGTCATGGATGAGAGCGCCTGCATGGTGGACGTGGCCAAGTTCTTTATGGATTTCTGCATGACCGAGTCGTGCGGCAAATGCGTGCCCTGCCGCGTCGGCACCTACCAGATGCATCGCATTCTCACCGCGATCACGAATATGACGGCCACGCCGCAGGACCTGGCCATGCTCGAGGAATTTTGCGACCTGCTGAAGAACACCAGCCTGTGCGGGCTGGGACAGTCGGCGCCAAATCCGGTGGTCAGCACTTTGCGGTCGTTTGCCGGGGAATACAAGGCCCACATCGAAGAGCACAAGTGCCCGGCAGGGGTGTGCAGGAACCATACTCATGACGAGCGGCCGGAAGGAGGAGCGGTATGAGCCCGGCGGCGGGAGTAAAAACGCTCAAAATCGACGGCCGCGATTTCAGCGCGGGCCCGGAACAGACGATTCTCGATGTGACACGCGAGAACAGGATTTTTGTACCTCGCATGTGCGAACTCGAGGGCCTGTCTACGGTCGGGGCGTGCCGTCTGTGCCTGGTGGAAGTGAAGGGCTCGAACAAGTTGATGCCGGCGTGTGTAACCCATGTGGAAGAGGGCATGGAGGTTACGACCAACTCGGAACGCCTCACCAAATATCGCAAGATGATCATCGAGTTGCTGTTTACCGAGCGCAATCATGTCTGTGCGGTGTGTGTCTCCAATGGTCATTGCGAGTTGCAGAGCCTGGCGCAGAGGCTGGGAATTACCCACGTCCGCTTTCCCTACCGTTATCCCAAGGTGGAAGTGGATGCCTCACACGATCGTTTTGTGATCGACCACAACCGGTGCGTGTTGTGTACACGTTGCGTTCGCGTGTGCGATGAAATCGAGGGCGCGCATACCTGGGACATCATGGGTCGTGGCATTGACGCGAAGGTGGTTACGGATCTCAATCAGGAATGGGGCACGTCGGAGACCTGCACGGGCTGTGGCAAGTGCGTGCACGTCTGTCCGACCGGAGCACTGTTTGAGAAAGGCAAGTCGGTGGCGGAAATGGAAAAACGCCGCAACTTCCTGCCCTATCTGACGTTGATGCGAGAGGAGAACGAATGAGCAAGAAACGTCTCGCCACCGTCTGGCTCGATGGCTGTTCCGGGTGTCACATGTCGTTTCTGGATATGGACCTGCGGCTGGTGGCCGTGGCTGAACTGGCGGATCTGGTCTACAGTCCGCTGGTAGATACCAAGGAGTTTCCCGAGAACGTGGACATCACGCTGGTCGAAGGCGCCGTCAGTAGTGAGGAAGACCTGCACAAGATCCGGAAGGTGCGAGCGCGCACCGATATCCTGGTCTCGCTCGGCGACTGTGCGGTGACCGCCAATGTCCCGGCGATGCGGAACCCGTTCGGCACAAAAGCGGTGTATGAGCGCGCCTATTGCGAGAACGTGACCCTCGATCCGGGGATTCCCGATCAGGTGCCGCGGCTTTTGCCATATGCACGTCCGGTCCATGAGGTAGTAGAGGTAGACATTTTTATTCCCGGTTGTCCGCCCTCTGCCGACGTCATTTTCTATGCGGTGAGCGAATTGCTGCACGGCCGCACGCCGGACTTGAGCGTTTTGACAAGATTCGGAGCTTAGGAGTTCGAGTGGAAGAGCGCAGAACCATCGTCATTGATCCGGTCACGCGAATCGAGGGGCATTCCAAGATCACCCTGCACCTCGACGAGGAAGGGCGCGTCGTCGATGCCCGTTTTCACGTTACGCAGTTCCGCGGATTTGAGAAGTTCTGTGAAGGGCGACCCTTTTCCGAGATGCCGTCGCTGATGGCGCGTATCTGCGGAATTTGTCCGGTGAGCCATCTGATTGCCTCGGCGAAGGCGTGCGATGCCCTGATGGCGGTGCGAATTCCGCCCACGGCCGACAAACTGCGCCGCCTTTTCGGCATGGCGCAGGTGGTTCAGTCGCATGCCTTGAGCCTGTTTCACCTGTCTTCGCCCGATCTGCTGCTCGGCATGGACGCCGATCCGGCCAAAAGCAATCTGTTCGGGGTTCTCGAAAAGAGCCCGATGCTCGCCCGGGATGGAATTCTTCTGCGCCAGTTCGGGCAGCAGATCATCGAGCGGCTGGGAGGAAAGCGCATTCATCCGGCTTGGGTGGTGCCCGGCGGAGTCAGTGAGCCGCTGTCGGAAGAAAACCGCGACGCGATCCTCGAATCGATTCCCGACGCACTCGCCATCGCCGTCCGCACCATCGAGTGGTTCAAGGAGACGCAGGAGCGCTTTCGCGAGGAGATTGCGACCTTTGGCAACTTCCCCACGCTTTTCATGGGCATTGTGAAAGAAGATGGCGGGCTGACGTTTTACGACGGCAAGCTCCGCATCGTCGATGCCTCGGGGAAGATTGTCGCCGACGGTCTTGATCCCGCCGCCTACCCTGATTTCATCGGGGAGAAGGTGGAATCCTGGAGCTATCTGAAATCGGCCTACTACAAGCCGAAGGGCTTCCCGGACGGCATCTACCGGGTGGGGCCACTGGCGCGCTTGAATGTGGTGGATCGCTGCGGCACTCCGCGCGCCGACCAGGAACTGGCGGAATTTCACGAACTGCAACGCACGGCCGCGCTCAGTTCGTTTCATTACCATCACGCGCGCCTGATCGAAATTCTCTACTGTGTGGAGCGCATGGGCCATTTGCTCGGCCATCCCGAGATTCTGGATAAACATGTGCGCGCCATCGCCCGCCCGAATGCCCTCGAAGGTGTGGGGGCGGCCGAAGCGCCCAGGGGAACGCTGTTCCATCACTACAAAATTGACGACAACGGCCTGATTCGCTGGGCGAACCTCATCATCGCCACCGGCCAGAACAATCTGGCCATGAACCGGAGCGTGTTGCAGGTAGCCAAGCATTTCGTGCATGGGGATCGGTTGACGGCGGGCGCCCTCAATCGTGTGGAAGCGGTCATACGCACCTACGATCCGTGTTTGAGTTGCTCGACCCATGCGGCGGGACAAATGCAGTTGCGAATCCAGTTGCTCGGCGCGGACGGGGAAGTGCTGGACGAGATGGCGCGGTCATGAGCGGGGAGCCACGGGATCGCATGGCCCGAGGCGAGTCGGCCCGCGCGCTCCGACTTGTTCTCATTGGCTACGGCAACCCGCTTCGCTCCGACGACGGTGTGGGCTGGCGAGCGGCCGAAGAATTATCCCGCAGCCTGGAGTTTCCGGGCGTGGCGGTTGCATCGGTTGTCAGCCACCAACTGATGCCAGAGCTCGCCCATGACTTCAAGGATGCCGACGCCGTCTTCTTTATCGATGCGACGCGCGAAGGCCAACCCGGAGAAGTGAAAAGCCACCCGGTGATTGCCGAACCCTGGATCCCTTATTCCCACGCCTGCTCTCCAGCCGCACTGCTCGGGTTAGGCCGCGAACTTTATGGTGCCAGACCGCAGGCTTACGCGGTCACTCTGTGCGGCGAATGTTTCGACCACGGCGAGGGCTTCTCGGCGACGGCGCGAGCCAGCCTTCCCAGGCTGACCGCCCTGGTAGAAAAATTGTCGATCGACGTGATTGCGCAACTGGGGACTGCCGAGCCCTTTGCAGAAACACTCGGCGGATCTGAGTAACCAGCAGCAAGCTTGGTGAGGCCGGCCTCTCGCCGGGATTATTTCGTGACCTCTCCAACAAACCAATCCACGACTCGATCGAAGACCGCTTTCAGACCGTCGGGTGCCTGCTGATTGGGAAGGTCCAAGGCATGGTCAGCCCCCTCGATTCGCTCAAACACGGCGTCTCGCTTTTTTGCGGCCAACTCTGCGCGCAGGACATCGAAACCCGAGATGGACTGCTGCGCGTCGGCTGTCCCGTGGGCGAAATAAAGGAGGGCATGCGATTTGAGGGCTTCCGCGATGACCGAGGTCTTCATAAAGCTGGACCACTGACGGTACGTCTGCCCCCAACAGAACCTGGTGGCGCTGTCCGGATCTTTCAGGATTTCGCTCCAACATGCGTAGACTTCCTTTTCCGGGTCCAATTTCTTGCTGCGCATAAACTCGGCGATGTGGAATAGATACACCGGTCCGCCTCCGGACAAGGAGGCGGCGTGCGTTACTTGGGGCGATACGTTCGAGACGCGCATGGCTACAATGCCGCCCTCGGAAATGCCGATCACCAGTGTCTTTGAAGTATCGACGCCGGGCAGCTTCTGCGCCGCCTGGATTGCGTCCGCAATGGTTGTAGCCCACCGGTCGAGCGTGTATTCGGCCAGAAACTCCGGACGACAAGCGCTCGCATCGGCGTCATCCGTTGGATAATCGAGAAACTCAACCCCCGGCTTTTCGACCGCCAAGACGCGGGCCCGGCCGCGGGCCACTGAATATAGAAGGCCCTGCATTCCGCGGCTCATCCGCTTGCCGTCGCTGACAAATTGAGATGAGCAGCCTGTACCTTGGACCCAGACAATCAGCGGGACAGGATGACTGGGCGCTTGCTGAGTTGAAAGATAGAAGGTGACGCGCTTATTGTCTTTGCCCTCTGCGATGTACCGCCGAAACGGCTGATCGCCGACAGGGTAATCTTCCGTGGCGGCTAGCGCGGAACAAAAAAGCAGATTGAGCACGAGAATCGAACAAATCTTAACCATGACGAGTATTAGCATAGACCCGTTTCGAGCGCCGGTGACAGATCCTCGCACCCCGAAAAGGCCGAGGTTTATGTTGGGTTTTAAAGGAGCTGATGCCGAACAGCAACCTATCTTGTTTCGATGGAACAACTTGATTACAAGAAGCCAGGCGAGGAAACGACCAACAGCAGTCGGATCTGTTCAGCGATGGAAGGCCGGAGCAGCATCAGTCGGACAATGGATCTCGCTAATTACGAATCGGCCACGGTGATCTGCAGGGAAAGCTAACCGGTCTCAGACGTGGACTCCCCCGCAGCCAATCTTGCCACGGAATCTCATTAGCGTGACGCCCACGATTCGACGGAAGACCTTCGTGAAATGACTTTGATCGGCGAAGCCGGCCGCCGCTCCTGCGCAGGCCAAGCTGATCTTCGGATCGCGCAGGTATTGCTTCGCGCGTTCAACTCTACACCTCAGGATGTGTTTGTAAGGGGGCAGGCCTGTGCTTGCCTTGAATAATTCGCAGAAGTAGTTGGGACTCATGCCAGCGATTTGGGCGAGCTCCCACAGGCGAAGATCCCGAGTCAGGTTCTGGTGAATAAACTCCAGAGTCCGGTTCGGGCGCATCGTAGGCATGCAGCCGCGGTAATCCGGCGTAGCGCAATTACGGGCCGAATAACGGCGAACCAGATAGATGCCGAGCGCCAGGCCGAGAGATTCGCCGTAGAGCGGACCGGCCGGTGAGCCGTCTTCCAGGTCGGCATGCAGAGCGAGCATCAACGATTGAATGTGGCGGTCACGAAGATTCCAGTGGGTGGTAAGTTCCATATCCTTTAGGTGCGCGGTGTGCTCAAGCGAACGCGCGAGGAACCGTGGTTCCATGATCAGGATGATACGAGTGGTCGGGCCGGACCAGGTGAGGCGATCGCGGGTTCCTGCCGGCAACACGTAGATCGCCCCAGGGCCATTGTCTGCGCTGCAGCTCTTGCCCTCGGTGGTCCACTGCGCCCAGATATTTCCATGGGTGAGAAGATTCAGGAAGTGAGTCGGATGATCATGATCCGGAATCGAGACTCCTGGCACATCACTGAGCGATTCCATGGCAATGCCGTCCCAACCCGGCCCGTTTGCTGCTTAGGCGGCCCGACGGATCCCAAGAACTACAAGCTAGGCACGCTTCCCGGAAGCACACTCGATGACCAAGACTTTCACGGTCGAGATTGTACGGGTTGTTGATCGCTTAAGAAGGTGTATCCCGAAGCCGGGCGGCCGTCGATGGCGCCGTAGAAATCGTTGCCAGCAGTTCTGTGGCAAGCGTTGGAGTTGGTGCGCCTCGAACGGCGAACACGGTCACATTCCAGTAGGGGTCATCCATGTTCATGACCACAAACCACCGCTGGGGCGCGGTTCGAGCGAACGCCGCATGAGTCAATCGATGGATTCATTGTCCGTGGTGCGACTGGTTGCCGAGCTCAGGCGGCCCTGGTGAGCTCCTTTTTCAAGGTAAGCACGAGCGAGAGCGGTAGCCGGATTCGTCGCACTTCGCCCGAGGCGCCCGTGACCCCGTCGATCGAAAACCCTTCGCCGTCCGGGATGGGATTTGAGACCAGACGCAATTTTTCTCCGTATAACCTTATGTGTTTTTCCCGTGCGTAGCCGAGTTCTTGAAGTCGGTCGCAGATCGTCTTTGGCTTGCTATCTTGCTTGGTCATGCGCTCCCTGAATTGGAATTCAACTTTGGCAGCGGAGGTTAACTGCAGGACTTCGCCGGCGCTGCCTGTGGACGGTGAAGCCATTTGGTCTTCTCGCAGAATTCGTAGAGTTCTTCTCGAAACTTGGGGTGCGCGATCTCGATCAGTGCCAAAGCCCGCTGGCGGATCGATTTTCCGTGCAGGTAGGCGACGCCGTATTCGGTAACGACATAGCGAATGAGACCGCGCGAGGTAACCACGCCCGCGCCCGGACTCAGCATGGGAACAATGCGCGAAATCTTCCCACTCTTGGCGGTCGCTGAGATGGCGATGATCGGTTTGCCATGCTTCGAGCGCGAAGCTCCGCGAAGGAAGTCCACCTGTCCGCCGATGCCGCTATAGAAGTGGGTGCCAATCGAATCCGAGCACACCTGGCCGGTGAGATCGACCTGGAGGGCCGAGTTAATAGCCACCATGTTGTCGTTCCGTGCAATCAGTCCGGGGTCGTTGGTGTAGGCGGTGGGATGGAATTCGAAAATCGGGTTGTTGTCGACAAAATCAAAAAGTTTCTTGGACCCCAGGGCGAAACCAAGAATAATCTTTCGCGGCTTGAAGTTCTTGCGCGCGCCGGTGATCACGCCCGACTCAATCAGTGGGATCACGCCATCGGAAACCAGTTCGCTGTGGATCCCGAGATCCTTGCGATCGCCGAGGAAGGGAAGCACGGCGTCGGGAATGCCGCCGATGCCCGTCTGCAGCACAGAACCGTCTTCGATCAGCGCCGCCACGTTGCGGGCGATGGCCCGGTGCAGGTCGGTGATCTCAGCCGGCTTCATCGCACACAGGGGTCGCGACGACTCTACTACCACATCAATGTCATTGACATGAATGAAGCTGTCGCCATAGGTTCGCGGCATGTGGCTGTTGATCTGTGCGATCACGCGGCGCGCACATTTGGCGGCGGTCAGCGTGGTGTCCACGCCAATGCCAAAGCTGCAAAAGCCGTGGGAATCAGGCGGCGACACTTCGATCAGCGCCACGTCGAGAGGCATGGCACCGGTCTCAAACAGCCCTTCAATTTCACTCAAGTAGATTGGCGTGTAATCGGCCCGGCCCTCATTGATGGCCTCGCGCACATTGGCGCCAATAAACATGGCATTATGCCGGAAGTGGGCGGCCATTTCGGGTGCCACGTAGTCGGCGCCGCCCATGGTCATCATGTGAACGATCTCGACATCGTGAACACAAGGGCCGCGCCGGATGAGGGCCTCGACCAGGGCTTCGGGCTCCGCACATCCCGGCTGAATGTAAACGCGCATTCCCGATTCCACGCAGCGCAAGGCTTCGTCGGCGGTCTGGAGCTTCTTGGCATAGTCGATTTCCCACGGCATCCCGGACAACTCCTCAGGCGCTTTTCGAGGGCGCGGCTGCTTCCTGCACCGAGTGACCCGCGATGGCCAGCTCGTAGCCGACGGAGGCGAAGTAGATCGCCCGATCAAAGAATTGTTCGAGGAGCTGCAACATTTCCAGCTCGCCGAACACTTCCACTGGCCGTTCCAGGACGGCCTCCTTCTTGACGAAATCCCAGAGGTTCTCCTTCGTCATTACGATCACCCAGATCAATTCGCTCAGCGGCACCCTTTGCGAGGCGCGCAGCGCGCCGATCTGAAGGTAGCGCTGTTCGAGGTGAGATTCATTTTTGCCGATAAGCCACTCGCCCAGATGACGATAGATCTCATACACCCGTTCTTTCAGGTCTTCGTCGGGGACGTTTTGCCGGTAGCTGCGGGTTAACTCTGAGTGTTGGACTCGATCGAGAAGGCAGCCGGCGAGCGATTGGGAGTGGCCCTCGATCAGCCGAACCAGCCGATACAACATCATCATAACGTCCTCCGGTTCCGACCCTTTGCCCTCCAGTGTCTATCGACAATCCATCTGCAGCCATGACGTCCGGTACATCTTCGTGTGATGCGCGTCACAAAAGGTGATCGCGCCTCCGCAGGCTTGCCACCGGAACCCAAGGTTACAATTCATGATAGAGCTTTCTGCGTGACGCAGATACGTCAGATTTCTTGCCGTGCCAACGTTACCTGTCGCGGTTTTTCCGCCTCCGGGACTTAGACCACAAATCAACGGCACCGGCGTTTGCAATCGCCGCGAGGCCTACCGCTGACGCGCGTCCGGTTCCTTCTTCCCGAAGTATTTCTCGAACAGCTGGCGGGACGGCGGCTTTCGGCGTCTCCCCACATTATTTTCCACCGGACGCAAGACAAAGAGCAGAGGGAGTGAGTCAAGGGCGAGTGTTTTTTGGCGCGTTGAGCGCAGCGCCGACTCGCCTCTGGTGCTCGGGACAGCGGCTTGCGCTGTTACATAGGCGTCAGATTTGCATCCCTGATTTTGTGCCAGAAGATCGCGGCGCTCGCTCGGGAGGGAAGTGCCCCGCGCAAGCGAACTTGCGCGGGGACTGGTTCAAATGAGGTTTGAGGGCGACTCCATTGCCGCCGGGCTGTCTGACTGAGCGTCAGGCGTTTGCGGGTTTTCTGGCTGGAGCGGGTCGCCGGAGTCAGGACTAGCTGGGCTCTGGCTGACATTGAAGCTGTCGTCAGCGGAATTGGAGCTTGCGCTTGGGTCGTCCGAGTTGGGCGTGATTACATTGCCTCCGCTCGCGCTGTTGTCGTAGGGCGGATTGTCCGACCAGTCATAGCTATAGTCCGGATAATAGGCGTAGGGCGGGCCATACCAATAGGAACCGTATCCCCAGTAAGGGCCGTACCACCACGGATTCCAGAACGCCCACGCCGGTCCCCACCCAAAGCCCCAATAGGGCCATCCAAAGCCGAAGCCCCAGCCTCCCCAACCGTAGCCGCGGCCCCAGCCGTAACCTCCCCGGAAGCCGCCTCCGCCCACGAAATTAGATCCACCAAAAGACCGCCATTCGCCCGTGGTGGTGCGTACGTTGCGCGCCGACAAGGTCGCGTTTGACGTCGCCCGGTCGCTCCTGGCGGAGCCGTGAGCGGAGCTAACGGAGTTGCCGAAGGAATGCCACTGCCCATCGGCAATGGCGGGATGAATATTTGACGAACGGCCGGCCTCGGCGGCAGAGGTGCGACCACCTTCAGCGCTGCCGTTTCGTCCGGATATGCCGCGGGAGGCCCCAGCACCGCCGTAGGAACGGCTGCTGCCGCCATAAGCTCCGCCGCGATATCCACCGCCTGAGCCGTAACTGGGGCCAGAATGCGAGCCACCGTAGGAGCCGCCACCGCCGTGGAAACCGCCCCCACCACCGCCGCCGTGGGAACCACCCCCACCTCCACCGTGCTGGGCGAAGACCAAGTTTGGGGTTAGTGACAGACCGATGAAAACAGCAAAAGCGACCAGCGAATGCGTGAGACGGGATCGACCCATGACTTATACCTCCCCCACTGCGGGAGTGCGTTTTCGAGCGAGGAGCTTCGACGAAGACAGCGCGCTTCTATTTAATCAGATTCTACTTCCAAGCGCGGGGTTGTGCGAAGCTAAATTGTGGCCAGATCTGGTTTTGGCCGCCATGCCATTGGCGCCGGGTGTGCGAAACATCGCTTAAAATGATTGCAATCTTCGCTGGCTCCTTAGCCTTTACTGGCTCGCCCCCGGGGACTCGCCTGGCGACAGGTCGCCGCGAGCGACTCCGATGTATTTATCGGCTCCGCCGTAATAAAAGAGATAATGATCGCCCGCTGGCGCGGCGCCCTCCACGAAAATGACGTTTGGAACCTGGCCTCGCTTCTCCCAATCTTTATCGGGTGCGAAGATGGGCTCCGAGGTGCGCGTGAGCAAGTGGCGCGGGTCTCGGCGGTCGAACACGGCTACGCCGGTTCGGTAAACCAGGTGGTCGTCGGCTCCGTTGTAAAGAAGAATTATGCCGGTGGGAGTGAGAATGGGAGCGGGGCCGGGTTCGGCTACGCGGGAGTCAAATTTGCCGGGACGGACCGGCAGCACGGGCTGGTCCAAGGCTTCGGTCCAGTGCAAGAGGTCGGTCGAGTAGGCGAGGCCCATTTGATCGGTCTGGTCGGCGCTGGTACCGAGAAAGTACATCCAGTATTTTCCGTCGATCCTTTCGGGAACAATGGCCCCTGACTTGGTCCAGCGGACATTCCATTTGCCTTGGTAGGCGGGCAGGATGATGCCCAGGCGCGTCCAGTGAATCAGGTCTTTCGATTGGGCCATGCACAGTTGCGCGTCTCGTTTGTTGTAGCCGGTGTAAGTCAGGTAGAAGGTGTCGTCAAACTTGACCAGGCGGGGATCTTCGACTCCGCCATCTTTTTCATAGTCGGTTTGAGGTGAGAGCACGGGCTCAGGATGGCGGCGGAAGTGTATGCCATCGGTGCTCTCGGCATAGCCCAAGCGGGAAGTGCCGGCGTGGTCTTGCGCGCGATAGAGCATGACGAATTTATTATGAAAGACGACTACGGAGGGATTGAAGGTTCCGGCGGATTCCCAGGTGTTGCCTTGAGGAGAAAGGATGGGAGTGTCGGAGACGCGCTGCCAATGGAGGATGGCCGGCGAAGACTGGGCGGCAAGCGAAGCGACTAGTGCGCCCGCGGTGATGGCGGCAAAAAAAGTGCGAAAGAGGACCCTCATACAGGAACCATATCCGGGATTTTGGACTCCTCGGCAACCTGGAGAGGTGTGGTTTTCTGGCGGGCGAAGCCCATTACTCCGAACAGCCAGCGCTGGCATCATCAGGTCAATCTGGCGGCGGTAGACGAGGAGCATCTCGAGTCCCATCGTATCGCGAAAAGCTAATGACGCGGTGGAATACTTCGTCGGGGGCGATCGATAACCCAGATCACACCAGGAATCGAGTGGCATCTTCCCACAACTGATGACAGAGAATGCCAGCCGGTGCATCCTGCGCCAACTTGGCCGACTGTCCCGCCCACAGTTGCATACGGTCCGCATCTCCGGACTTCTGTGCTGCTTCCGACATTGATGGCGGATCGAAGACCGGGAGTTCCACTGGTATTCGCCGAGCGAAATTGCTGTTCCGTTCCGACGAAGAACTCCTGTATTTTCTCTTGCCTTCGGAACCAGTTTCCTCGTCGTTGATTTTTCCCAGTTCAGAACCCCACCCCATGGACCAGTATGAGGCGATTTTCGCGTGCCTTTTTTTGGAATGGTACAAGTAGTGGCCAGTCGTCCATCCCTATTCTTATTCTTCTGATGAAGACCGACTTAGCAAACCGGTGGGCCGGAACTTCTCGCGCGACAGGCAGTTGGGAGCGCCATTGACCTCGAAGTCGATTTTTTACCGAACCTACCTACCTCTCAGAATAAGAAAGCGCGATGAGTGGCGAATGGAATGCGGGGCACTGAGGGTGAGCGATACTGCCACTCCGAGGAAAACTGCGAGTGTGCAGATGCCAACGGCTATCTGCACGAATCGTGATCTGCGAAGCCGACAACAAATTGCTCGGTCGTGATCAGCGTTGGGCTACGCAGGCTGGACTCGTCATTCAGGCGGTCAGGAGTTTTGGTCCAAGCGGTACGAATGACATCCCGGTTGCGGCAATCTCAAGAAAACTTCCTGCAACAGTAAAATTCGAGATTAAGCGCCTGCTGCCAGCGGCTCCGTCGTGGGCACAACCGGTTCTTAGCCGAATCGTGTCGTGACATTTGAATGGAAACTTTTGCCAAAACTTGCGGCGGGTGAGCGAAGTGCCTACCTCGAAGAGACTGCCAATCGCCGCAATTCCACCACTACGGCAATTGAGAAAGATTTCTGGGTCTGCTGGACCCTGTGCCACCTTTTCTCTCTCCAAGGGGTCCCCCAATGTGCTTCAAGGGCGGGACTTCTCTCTCGAAGGTATTTCGACTGATCCACCGCTTCTCCGAAGACATCGATATATCTTTGGATCGCGCCGCCATCGGGTTTACCGGCAAGCGTGACATGGCTAATGAGGCCCTCTCCAACACGAAGCGGAAGCAAATCGATAAGCAACTCAGGGAAGTGACTGAGAACGAAGTCACGACCAAGATACTTCCGCGCCTGACCGAGAGCTTTGCATCCGTGATTGGTAAGAACGGATGGAGTTTGCAGGCGTCCCCAGAAGCGGGAGAAGAAATGACTCTTTTGTTCTCCTATCCCAATGCTTTTGAGTACACGGCATAGCTAAGGCCCCAAATCAAAATCGAGTTCGGCAGAGGCGCTCCGTGGCCCAGCAAAGCTGTTCCCCGTGGTCCCCTATGTCGTTGAGGAGTTCGCTGACATATTCAAACTCGCCAGCGTCACGGTTCCTGTCCTCGATTGCCAACGAACCTTCTGGGAAAAGATAACGCTGATCCACGCGGAAAATTAGCCCCGGCCCACAAAGATTGAAGCGACGAGTGTCGCGGCACTGGTCTGACATCGCTGTGATGAGCGTCGACGACACATTTGCGACCGAAAAGCTTGACCTAAAGCTGCTGGCGGAAGTGGTCAAGTTCAAGAAGATCTATTTCGCGTCGGCCCGGGCGCCCGTAACGCTGAAACTCGTGCCGAACGAGGCGTTGCACAAGCGGTTGCGGGAAGACTACAAGGCAATGCGCGAAATGTTTGTTGACGAGCCTCTTTCGTTCGATGACCTCATTGAGCGACTCAGAGTGTTGGAAGGCAGAATCAACGCCATGGCGCAGTCCGCGTGAAATATTTGCACTGATGTCCTTCCAGCGTCTGCAGCATGGTTCCAACTTCTGAGAGGTTTCGCTTCCTTTCCCTGCTACGGCTGGACGTCTCAGGTCCGGCAGCGAGATATAGGAGAAATGGCATCATGTCTGAGTACTCCCGGCCGGTAAACCGAAATTCGTTTGAACCGCTGTTCCCGCCCACACCGTGAGTTTTCATCTTGGAGATCCTCGCCATTGTTCCCACGCCACTCCATCTTGAGAGCGGTTCTGAGCCGGATCTGACGGGGCAGGTTCTCGGCCGTAGCCCGAACGGTCGTGAATTGTGCGTGTTGAGCGGGCGGACGTCACTCCTGAAGCGACCAACCTAACTTTGCCTGGACGTAATAGGCCAAGAAAAACACAAGTGCAAAAAAGGTACCGAGTACAACGAGGAGCAATACTCCATGGCGCGTCTTAAAGGATGATTGCTTCCTCCTTCGTATTTTCATGAATTGAACACTTTACGTCCGGCGAGCCCGTCGACCGGCTCCTACCGACCTCACGGGGACTGTTCGCGCGATGGCGCCTTTCCCTCAAAACCAGGATCTATCCAGAAGCGACTGGTCTGATCGTGCAAGACTGCCAGTTCGAGTCGGCACTCATAGCCGTAGGGCGTTGTCGATTGGCGCCTGGGTCTGCTGGGATTGCGTTCCGACGCATCCTTGGTCCAATCGCCGGCCGGCGTTTCATGGTTTCACTCCAATCTCAAAGTTCAGAGTGGAGATCGACAGCCGATACTGATATTGAGCGTTGACATAACCAATAGCGGCACCGGTTTGCTGCAGCTGTGCCTGACTGAGTTCCACGATAGAACCCAAGCCAAGTTTGTAGCGCTCCTGGGCGAGCTCTAATCCCATGTCGGCTTCTTTGGCTAGTTCTGCAGCCACGCCGACGCGATCAAATGCCGTATTTGTGGATAGCCATGCCGTGCGAACGTCGCGCACTACCCGGTCGCGCAGATCGCGCGTGTTTTCCGCAGCCGCGTTTGCCCGGTACTTTGCTTCCGACGCTTCCGCAGGAAAGAGAAAGCCATTAAAGATTGGGATGCTCATATTCACGCCGACAGCGCCGTACCAACTGGAAACAAAATAGTTGGAGCAGTCGCGGATGCAGTCAGGACGTACCGGGGTTGCTCCCACCATGCCAAGGGCGCTGATGGTAGGGAAGAGCTGGTCGCGCTCGGCGCGACGGAACTTTTCCGCCGCCTGTTGATCAAAACTGAGCGCCTGCAGGTCGGGACGCTGCTGCAAGGCGGTATTGATGAGCAGGTCCGCATCCGGCGGTGGCGCCGGCAGTTGCGTGTCGTCATCGAGCAACTCATAGGCGACCTGTTTGTCGAAGCCGAGGACGGCCGTGAATGCGGCGATAGTGGATTGGACATTGTTCTGGGCATCGAGCAGCAGCAGCTTGGCCTGCGACAGATTCACCTGGGCAAAGGCGAGATCCAGCGTTGACTTCAGCTTGTTCTTGGCAAGTTCGTCGATTTGATGCTCGACGGACCCGCGAGTAGCCACGGTCTGTTGCGCGACTTTGAGCAGGGCTTGCGCCTGCAGTACGTTGTAAAAAGCTTGGTCCGTGGCCAACACCATATCTTCGGTGGTGGCCAGCGCACTAGCATTTCGGGCCTGCTCCAGGAGCTTGGTAGAGGATACCAGGTTAACGGTGCGCCCAAAGTCGGTGATGAGCTGGTTTAGGGTCACTCCACCACCGGCATGTTCAAGCAAGGTCGGGGCATTGAGGAATCCCGCTCCGATGCGGCTGCCTTCGTTGGCGTCGACTGCCGTGATGGCTCCATTAAGGTCGGGGAGTTCTGCCGCCCTGGCCTCGCGATAGACCTGATGTTGTGCCAGCGCCAGCAGTCGCCCCAGGCTGATGCGGGGATTATTCTTGATGGCCAGATGTTCTGCTTGAATACGGGTTAGACGCATCGGTCCGCCCGGCACTTGAG
Organism: Terriglobales bacterium; assembly: GCA_049520935.1. Taxonomy (GTDB): domain Bacteria; phylum Acidobacteriota; class Terriglobia; order Terriglobales; family Acidobacteriaceae; genus Acidiflorens. Next base: position 129,378 of record JBEKPJ010000015.1, read on the forward strand.
CCGCCGGCTGCGCTTGAGGGTCAGGTGAGGAAACGGTCTGAGATCCCGCTCCGTGCGGAAAGCCCGAGACCAAAGCCACTTGAGTCACCGGAGGCACGACGACAGGATTCCGGGTTTGCGCGACTTGCGGCTGTGGGGCGGAAGGCAGGGTTGCCGCGGCCTCCGATTTGTCATCGCCTTGTGCCAAGCCGGGGGCGACAAGTATCGCCCCTAACGACAACAGCAGCATGCAGAATAGGAAAGCATTGGCCCTCGTCATCGGCTTATCTCACCTCGGAAAGTGCGTTCACTGATGTGCGGCCTCGGTCACGAACCGACCCCAGGAAGCGGGACGTTTCTGTCTCATTGCGCAGGCTCCGGCGTCGGATTCTCCGCAGCCTTCGCGCCGCGCTTGCCGTAGACCAGCAAATACGCCGCCGGCACGATAAAAATAGTCAGCAGAACCGACGAAGTCAGGCCGCCGATAATAGCCTTGGCCATCGGTGCATACTGCTCCGCACCGGTGCCCAGTTTCATGGCCAGGGGTATCATGCCGATAATGGTCGCCAGCGAAGTCATCAGGATCGGTCGCAGGCGCACGCGGCAAGCCGTGACGACCGCGTCCGCCGGCGATAACCCCTCCTTCTCCAGATTGTGCGCAAAATCAACGATGAGAATGCTGTTGGAATCTGCAATTCCCACCAGCATCAGCACCCCCATCAATGACATTACATTCAATGTGCTGCCGGTGAGCGGCAGGATGATCAGGACACCGATAAATCCCATGGGAATGGCGAGCATGATCAGGAAAGGATCGACGAACGACTTAAACTGTGCGGTCAGAATCAGGAAAAGCAAGAGAAACGAAATCAGAAAGCCCAGCGCAAAACTCTTGAATGAGGCTTCCATGCCCTGCACCATGCCGCGCAAATTCACGCGAACGTTGCCGGGCATCTTTTCTTTCGCCAGAATGTCCAGCACGGCGCTTCTCACGCGCCCCAGATCTTCCCCCTTGGGGGTAATGAAGATGTCGATGGCACGCTGAATCTGATAGTGGTCGACTTCGGTCGGCGTCAGGATCTGTTTCACATCCACAACGTTGTTGAGCACCGTAGCCTTGCCTACTCCGCCACACGCCCACGAAGTATTGCTGGTTCCGGGCCGCGGTGGGCGCTGGGCGGCGGGGCCGCAGCCCATGGACGCCCCGCTGCCCGGATCGCGCAGAGGAATCTGCCCGAGGTCGAGCAGGTTGTTGATGGCGCCATTGCCATGCTCGAAGTACTGCACCGTGAGGTAGTAGTCGTTTCCGCTCTTGTGATCAACCCAATAATTCGGCGCGATCATATAGTTGGAGTTGAGCGCCGTGATCACGTTGTCCACAACGTCCTTTTGCGTCAGGCCCAACTCGCCCGCGTGCACGCGATCCACATCGAGCCGCAGAGCCGGGTAGTTCATGTCTTGCGGGATGTAAATCTGGCCAACGCCCGACACTTTGCGAAAGCTGTTGGCGAGCTTTTGCGAGATGCCATAGATCTGGTCGAGATCCGGGCTGCTGACCTGCACGTCAATGGGCGCCGGCGCGCCCTGATTGAGAATGGCATCGACCATGGAACCGCTGGAAAAAAACGTGCGAATCTCCGGAAACTGGCGGGCCATTGCCTTCTGCACGCGATCCATGTAGGCAAAACTGCTGAGCCGGTGCGGTTCGTTAAGCGCCACCTGGACGGTTGCGGTATAGGGGCCCGAGTTCGTGGTGTAGAGCGCAGAAAAGTCCGGAACGACGCCAATGTTGGAGACAACGCGCTTGAAATCCTTCGGTTCGATCTCGTGGCGGATCAAGTCCTCGACCTTGGCGACATATTGATCCGTCATCTCGATGCGAGTGCCCGTCGGTACCTTAAGGTTGATGGTGAACTGGCCGGCATCAGTCTTGGGGAAAAACGCCAACCCGAGCAGCGGAGAAATCGCCAAGCTCGCCAGGAATACTCCACTCAGCGCCAGCACCGTGAGCCCGGGACGCGCGAGGCAGCGTCGGACCCAGTATTCATAAAAATCGAGGACCCTATTAAACATTCGGTTGAATCGCGTATTGAAGCGCTCCATCCAGGACCGACCTGCCGTGCTCCTGGGTTCGATCTCATACTCATTTTTCCGGGCCGGCTCATGAGCGTGGGGCACAGCCTTCAAAAAACGCGAGCAGAACAACGGAATCACCGTCATCGCCACCACGAATGAAGCCAGCAACGACAGACAAAAAGCGAGCGCCAGCGCCGAGAAAAGAAACTTGGCCACGCCATAAAGGAAAACCACCGGGAAAAAGTCGACTACATCCACCAGGGTTGCGGCCAGGATTGCCAGGGTCACTTCCGATCCGCCGACCTCGGCGGCAATCATGGGCGCGGCTCCCATTTCGAGATGACGATAAATGTTTTCGAGCGAGATGACGGAATTGTCGATCACGCGCGAGAACGCGAGCGCCATGCCGCCGAGAATCATCGTGTTCACCGTTCCACCCATCAGCGCCAGCACCACAAACGCGGCCAGCGCGGAGATGGGAATGGAAAGCAGCACGGCGGAGGTGGCGCGGAAGCTTCCCAGAAAGATGAGGATCATTAAGCTGGTCAGGATCAGTCCCAGAAGGCCTTCGTGCAATACCGTGTGGATCGCTTCCTTCACGTACACCGACTGGTCAAAGACGATATTCGTCTTCAGCTGCTGCGGAATATCGTAGAGATGCTTGATCAGCTCACGGACGCCATCGACCACGGCGATGGTGTTGGTGTCGCCGCCTTGCTTCATGACCGGAATGTAGGCGGATTTTTGACCATCAATGCGGACGATGTTGTATTGAATCTGGTGAGCGTCTTCCGCTTTGCCTACATCATTCACGGTGACCCAGGAATTCCCTTTGATCTTGAGAGGAAGCTTGCCCAGTTGGTCCATATTGTCAACCAGGCTGTTGGAATACACGAAATAATCGTAGGGTCCCATTTTGACGTCGCCGGCGGGCAGAATGAGATTGGAATCGTTCACCGCGCCCACCACGTCCATGACACTCAATTGCCGGGATTGTAATTTGTAGGGATCGACGTAGACCATGATTTGGCGATAGATTCCCCCGAACACGCCCGGAATCTCGGCGCCCGCCACGGTCGCGATCTGGTTACGAATTTGGAACTGAGCGTAGTCGTGGAGCTGGGTTTCGCTCAGTCCCTCGCCTTTTACCGTCACCAGCGCCACCGGCAGGCTGGAGGCATCGAATTTCAGAACGACGGGCGGCAAGGTTCCCGGCGGCAGACGCTTCAAGTCGGCCAGAGCCAGGTTCGACAGCTCGCTTACATCGGCGTCGGCGTTGGTGCCGGGTTGAAAGTACACCCGAATGATGCTCGCACCCAGCATCGATCGCGATTCCATATGGTCCACGCCGGCAGCCAGCGTAAAGAAGCGTTCCAGTGGATCGGTGATATCGGTCTCAATATCCTCCGGCGGCATGCCCGTGTAAAACGTGGCCACGACCACTTCGGGAAGGTTGATCGGGGGGAATAAATCGACCGGCATCCTGGCGAGACTAGTCACACCGATGACCAGAAGTGTCAGGCAGATGACGATGATGAAGTACGGATTACGAATTGAGAACCCGGGCATAAGTCTGTCCTTTTTGTGTTCCTGGCTGTCTCAGACGATCCAGGACTCCCGTGCCTTACTGCGCGTTGTGCTCGTGGTACTGCATCACGGCCACCTCCTGCGGATGAACCTTGTCTCCGGCCTTCAGACCGCTGCGGTCGCTGAGGACGACCTGTTCTCCTTCGTTCAACCCGGAGGCGATTTCGGCATCGCTCGCTGTCTGCAATCCCAGTTGCACGGTGCGATCTTCCAGTTCACCATTCTGGTTCACCACAAAAACGGTGGTTTTCTCCCCTTCACGATTCAGCGCCTGTACCGGCACCGTCGGAACATCCTGTTTTCGGTCCAGCGAAAGCTCCGCCTCCGCGTAGAGACCGGGCAGCAGTACTCGCTCGGGATTCGAGACGTCGACCTCGGTGTGCATGGTGCGAGTGTCTTCGCGCACATCCACCGAGAAGCGCGCCACCTTCCCCGGGAAAGTCCGGTTGAGAGAGGGCACGCGCACGTCCACCGGATCGGCGACGTGGATGTAACGGACGTAGGATTCCGGTACCGGAATCACGAGCCGGAAAAGATCGTCCTCGGACAACCTGACGATCGGCATGGCCTGCGTGCTTGAACCCGTGCCCGCTTGCACCAGCGTGCCCAGATTTGCGTAGCGTTCAGTCACGACTCCAGAAAACGGAGCGGTGATCCGCGAATAATCGAACAGGCTCTGATCGTGAGCGAGTTTTGCGGTAACCGCGGCGAGTTGGCTTTCGGACGCATCCAGGGCGGCCTGCCCAGAATCTACCTGCGCCGCGGCCGCCAGATTTTTGCCCTGTGCGTCATCCACTTCCTGCTGCGCGACAATTCCCGGCTGGTTCTGAAAGACCCCATTCAGACGGGTGTATTCGAGGTGCAGCGCGTTGTACTGTGCCTGGTCTCGAGCCAGTTCGTGCTGGGCGCGGCTGACTTGATTGTTCGCATTTTTGATTTCCGCCCGATCTTGCTGCAGTTGCGCCTCGAGTTCGGGTATCTCCAGGATGGCCATCACCTGGCCCGTCTTCACCCGCGTGCCATAGTCGACGTTGAGTTTGCTGACGAAACCCGATTCCTTGGCGTAAACGTCAATCTCCTGGAAGGGCACCAACTCGGAAGACAAAGTGAGCTGTCGACCGAGCGACTTGCGCACCACTTTGGTTACGCCCACCGTAGCCGTGGCCCCGGCTTGAGCACGGTCCTTCCCCGAGCAAGCCACGAATTCGACCGCCAGAAAAAACAGCGTCGCGAGCAAGATGGACCTGGAAAATGTGTTTCGCAGGGATCGTCTGTCCGATCGGTTTCTGCTGTTGTTCATCAAATTCTCCGTGCCACTTTCTCTGGCATTGCCAACCAGCAAGCTCTTCGAGGCGCAAGCGATGGGGCCGTCGTTAACGTGTCGATTTCATAAGCTCGCGCAGCTTGGGTACTGAAAAGTCGCTGGACCGACAAAAGTCGATCACTTTGTTTTCTGACTCTTTTAAGCGAACGGCAACTTCCGGGATCTTGGTTGCAAATTGCAGGGGAACCGTCAGCACTCCGTGGCGGTCGCCGTGCAGCAGATCTCCAGGATGGACTTCCATGCCTCCCACCGTGACCGTGGCCCCGTAATCGAAGATGTGAGCATAGGCATGAGAAACGGATACCGTTCCGGCAAAGAGCTGAAGTCCCATGGCGTGCACTGCAGGCACGTCACGCACCGCTCCATTGGTCAAGTACGCAATGCAAGCGAGAGCTTTGAGGATGGCAGCGTGCATGTCACCCACAAAGGCCCCCTGGCCCGGTCGCGTGTCCATGTCCTCTAGAACCAGGATGCGGGGCGCGGGAATTTCGAGAATGCTGTTCCAGAACTCAGACCGGTCAGGGAAGCTCCCTCCCACAATTGGCGGTTCCCCGCATCGCAGGCGAGCCGTGGCCGCATACCCGACTGTGATCGGCGCGTCTTCAGCGGCGAACATACAGTGAATGCTGCCGTCGGTAAACCCTGTGTTCAGAAGGCGGGCATGGAAAGTCTCGATGGCATTTGAGACCCTACAAGTGTCGACCTGGCGAAGAGCGTCGAGATCTTTGTCGCTCAGCAAATGCGGAATGGCCATTCGCTTTTCCTTTCGTGGACGAAGCTCAACTGGCTTCGGAATCACGCGGACCACGCAGACTTAGAGTTCGCCGGTGCCCGGAAACTCTCGCGTATGGGACATGCGTTCCGGGCGGCCATCCGATGGCGAGACCCGGATCGATACACGAGTTTTGAGTTCAAAACACGACGATTAGTTGCAGGAGATTAAGAGTCAGCAGGAGGGAGGAGGCCGGTTATAAAGCCAGCTTTCGGAGCTGAGATTCGTAGACGGGACCATCACCGAAACGGCCAAAACCGAACGCCGTGGTGGTTGAAAAAGCATGAAGCTCTCAACTGGTGAGGTCCACTGAAGAGCGTTGTTAAGCAGGCGCTGTCTCTGAACCTGCGGAGACTGCGCTTTCACGGTCGCTACCTTTTCGAGCTCCGCGCCGAAAGTTGTGTAACGAGTGGCAAGGCTGGCCGTCAGGGAACAAATGGCTAGAACAATTACGGCGATCCCGCACCAGGACGCTGAGCTTGCTCGTCGGCGAGAATGTTCTACCATAGCCATCTCAGATCCAAGCGCGGATCAACTGTCATACGACGCTCTACATTTAGCACGGGACCGACCGATTGCGCAAATACGAATCCGTTTGCTTTGAGACCTGCAGGCCGGATTAAGTTGCTTTCCTTCGGTGGCGCGCTTCGAAGACCAGCTCCTGAATCGCGGACTTTGACCTCCTGCTTCCCGCCTGGCGGGGTTGACGGTCATCGGTTGGGTCTAGTGCGGTAGGCCCCCATCAGTCTTGCAATCAGAACTGCAAGGTAGAGGACGCCGAGGATAGCTTCGAGGACGGAAACGGAACGCGCCTGGGACGAGACCGGTGTAATTCCGGCAGCGCCGAGTGAGGTCATGGTGGCGAAACTGTAATAGATGAAATCGAAGCGGTCAGGAGCGACGTGAAGGTTCGTCCGCGGATCGAGATAAAAGGCCCTCGGCTCAAAGGCGGCCACCATGCCATAGGCACTGGCGAAACTGAATCCCACCAGCAGATAGATACATAAGGCTCCAAAGATGGCTTCCGAATTGGCCTGTTCCTTGGAGAACACATGGCGGAAAATAACCACGATAATGAGAATATCGAAAACAAAGCTCAGGACCATGTTGAATATCGAGAACGAACTCGCATGGGTCATGGGCAGCAAGATGCGTTGAACCAGAGTCGGGATCGCGAGTATGAGGGCGAGGACAAGCAGGCCGCGGTGAATTTTGGCCGCATACACGCTGATTAGAGTGGCGGCGCTTCCGATGATGCGAAATGCATAGTAACCGAAGCGACTGGCTTCAGCATACGGATGCAGAATCAGTGTCCCCAGCAAAAGCAGGAAGAGCAAAAAGAACCGGTGGCCGGTAAGCTCCGATTCGTGCTGAGCGTGAGTCGCTTGCATCATGGAAAGGGTGGAATTCCGCCACCGATGGTACACTGCTTTCGCAAATGCCGAAGCTCCTTCTAGCGGCACCTGCAAGGCTGGAAATGAAAGGGTCGCCTCGCATCAGCCGTTGAAGCCTATGCCCGGGACCCCTATCCTTTCAAATTGCCGGTGATCAAGCCTTATACCAACGCTGACCCTAGGCTGGCAACGAATGCCTGCCTAGGCATGGCCAATGCGAGAAGCCGTGGCAGTGCCACCAAATTTCAGAACTCCTGACATACCCCCCCGGAAGCGGTAGACACGTAGTATCAAAACTCGCTTGCTGCGGACCAAAACCTGTCCGCTTTTTCTGAATTACGCGCTTGAAGGGTGCACGAATTGCGGCAGCACTTCACCTCCCGTGAAAGCGCCGCTGGCTGTTTCTGGTGATCCCGTCGTGTCACAACTGGCTTGCGTTTTCGATCCGCG
>JBEKPJ010000016.1:0-136649 GCA_049520935.1 Terriglobales bacterium
GCTTCGACGCCGCCCTCGCGGGCGGCTCCGCATGACTCAGGGCCGTTGTGATTCGCTACATCTTCAACGTATGAAACTTTCATCCACTACACCTTGCCGGTTTAACCGGCGCACGGAGAACCCAATGAGCCTATTGCTGGACAAAACCGTGCGGGAACTGGCGCTAGAGAATCCCGCTGCGACCCGGGTGTTGGAGAAACTGGGTATCGACTACTGCTGCGGCGGCAACCAATCGCTGGCCGAGGCGTGCCGCGCCGCCCGCGTTCCCGAGCAACAGCTATGGAACTCTCTCGAGGCCGCCGAGAAATCAGCGCTTGCGGTCGAAGACGCACGTGACTGGCGAACCGAGCCGCTCTCCGAGTTGATCGCTCATATCGTGGCCACGCATCACAACTACGTGCGCGAAGAAATCGACCGGCTGGAACCTCTGTTCGACAAGGTTTGCTCCGTTCACGGCAAGAACCATCCTGAACTGATCGATCTCCGCGACGTTTTCAGTAACCTGGCCGATGAACTCGCGACCCACTTGATGAAAGAAGAACAGGTGCTTTTTCCCTACATCTTGCGCATGGAGAAATCCATCCGCAAGCAGGAGCCGGTTGTGCCCGCGCCCTTTGGCAAGGTGTCCAATCCCATCACCATGATGGAGCACGAACACGACTCGGCCGGCGCCGCCTTGCGCGAGATGCGTGCCTCGAGCCATCTCTACACGCCGCCCCCGGACGCCTGCATCAGCTATCAGACCCTATACACCGCCCTGGCGAACTTTGAAGCCGACCTCCATCAACACATCCATCTGGAGAATAATGTCGTGTTCCCGCGCGCCATCAAGCTGGAGGCAGCAAGGGAACGACCTTCGGCTTGAAACTTCGGTGAAAAGCGAGGCCGGAGCCCTCCGCGGCTCGGCTTTTCGTTTGCCTTGGCCGTCGGTCCAAGGCACCCGCCAGCTATGCTTATAGAATGTGCGGCATGCGATTCGCTGCCGGGAGCAGCAGGCCCGAGCATCCTGGCGCGAGGTTCGGTGCATCACAGTGCAAAGTACATGGCCATCACCGGTGCAAAGGTCCGATCGACCGATGGATCGATCGCAACCTCTCCCTATCAGGACTACGTCAATCCGCAGTGGGTCACGCTGCTCAACCTGCTGGGCATGAATGTCGAGTACGAGCGCTGCCTGGGCTGCGAGTTGTTCGCCAAGGATGGCCGGCGCTTTCTCGATTTCCTGTCCGGCTACTGTGTTCACAACACCGGGCACAATCATCCGGAGATTATCCAGGCGTTGAAGGACGAACTGGATCGCCGCGGTCCGGCCATGTTGCAAAGCCACGTACCCGCCCTCGCTGGCGAATTGGCCGAGCGTCTGTGTGAACGGGCCGGCGGAAATTTGGAAAAAGTGTTTTTTGGTAACAGCGGCAGCGAGGGCGTGGAGGCGGCGATCAAGTTCGCGCGCGCCACGACCGGCCGGGCGGGAATCGTGTATGCGAATCGGAGCTTCCACGGATTGACCAACGGGGCGCTCTCGCTGATGAGCGACACATTCTGGCGGGCTGGATTCGGCCCGCTGTTGCCCGATACCGTAGGCGTCGCTTTCGGCGACCTTGCCGGGCTGGAAAGCGCGCTGCAGGGGAAGGGGCAAGCTGCCTTTATCGTGGAGCCGGTGCAGGCCGAAGCCGGGATCCAGGTTCCATCGCGCGCCTACTTGCAGAACGCGCACCAGTTGTGTCGCCGCGCTGGCACTCTGTTCGTACTCGATGAAGTGCAGACGGGAATGGATCGCACGGGAACGTTCCTGGCGGCGCACCAGTTTGATGTTCAGCCAGATATGGTGGTGCTGGCCAAGGCGCTCAGCGGCGGCCTGATGCCGGTAAGTGCGGTTCTGATGACCAACCGTATTTATAACGCGGTTTATTCCTCGTTGAAGCGAGCCATCGTACACACTTCCACATTCAGTGAAAACAGCCTGTCGATGCGAGCCGGCCTCAGCACGCTGGATGTCTTAGAGCGCCAGGAACTGGGCCCGCGCGCCATGCGTCTCGGAGAATGGTTCCGCGCCAAGCTGCGTCGCGAGCTGGACGGCTTCGACATGGTGAAGCAGATACGCGGAATGGGTCTGTTGAACGGCATCGAGCTGGTGCCGCCGAAAAAACTCGCCTTGCGCGCCTGGTATGAAGCGTTTCACAAAATCCATCCCGCCCTGTTCGGACAGATTGTGGTCATGAGAATGTTCCGCGAGAAAGGTATTCTCACGCAAATCTGCGGCAATAACTTCATGGTCCTCAAAGCCGCCCCCCCGCTGATCGTGACCGAAGAGCAACTGGATGAGTTCGTGGTCGCCATTCGTGAGGTCATCGAACTGGCCGAGACCTCACCCGCATTCTGGACCGAAGCGCTGGCCATGGCGCGGCGCGCGGTCAATATCTAGAATTTCGAAACCAGGAGAACCATGCAGGCTTTCAGAACGCGGTGGTTGGGAATTGCAGTATGGGCGTCATTCGGGCTGGGCCTCGCGTTTTCGACACCCGCTTCAGTGCAGGCGCAAGCCGCTTCACCGGTCGTCTCGGAAACCGTTCTCACGCTGGATCCGGTGCAGTGCAAGGTGCATTGGACAGTGGACAGCACTTTGCACACCGTCCACGGCACCTTCGCGCTGACGCGCGGAAGCGTGCATTTTGATCCCCGGACCGGCAAGGCGGGCGGAGAGATTGTGGTCTACGCGCCAAGCGGGGAAAGTGGAAACACATCGCGCGACAAGCGCATGCATAGAGAAATTCTGGAGACCTCAAAATATCCCGAAGTGGCCTTTCGTCCGCTGCAGATCGAGGGCAAGGTGAGCCCCTCCGGAGCGTCGGACGTCAAGCTGAACGGCGTGTTCTCCATTCATGGCACCGATCACGATCTCACGGCCGTGGTTCATGCCGAACTCTCGGGCAATCGCTGGAACGGGAACAGTAAGTTCGTAGTACCGTACGTGAAATGGGGGATTAAAGACCCAAGCAACTTCCTACTGAAGGTGAACCCGGTGGTGAGTGTGGAACTCGAAATCTCCGGCGCCGTCGAGGCCGCAAATTAGGTCCGCAACGGCAATCCTGTCATTCGACATTCTCGACCAGGGCTTTCATGGCGCGGCTCTCGGGCGTGTCGAGGCTCCCGAGGCCGTCGATCACGCCTTTTCGCTCGGCTTCGGTTCGGTTCTGGCTCACCTTCCACTTGCCTTCCAGCCGCTCGATCGGCAACTCCAGACCGACAATCCCTTTGAGAAGCGAACGGATGAAGTCGGCCGGCGCATCGCCCACCTTCCAGGGCACGGGTGATCCCGCCTCATGAATGTCGGTCAGGCGGTTCAGGAACGCGAGTAGCCACTGCTCGTCTTCGATCGCCTTCAGGGGACCATACGCGTGCACAACGGCGTAATTCCAGGTCGGTACTTCCTTGCCATGCTCTTGGGTCCCCGGATACCAATTGGGCGAAATGTAATGTTGGTGGCCGGCGAAAATCGCCAGCGCATCCACTTCCGGCACCGAGTCGCACCACTGCCGATTGGCACGTGCGATGTGACCTTTCAACACCCCGAATGGCGAACCATCGTTTTCGAGGACCATGGGAATATGCGATGCAAAAAGTCCGGAAGCCCCCAGTGTCACCAGGGTTGCTAGCGGAGCGGAAACCATCAGCGCCTGCATCACCGAGACGCGTTTCTCCTCGTTCGCCCTTGGAATATACATATCGATCCCTGGCTATATCCTAAACCAGCCGCCGGAGCGCGCATCCCCCATTCTGTCCCTCGTTTCTGGCAGCCGGATTCTACCAATCGATTTGCCCGGCGCGAGTCTGGCAACGAACGTCATGATCGGGCATCGGCCGCCGCCGAAAAAAACCGGTTCGAGCCCGCTCGGCGAGCCTCGAAACGCTTCCCCAGACCCTCGCCCGCGCTCGCCCAAGCCCTCGATGGGCAGCAATTCTGGCTGCGCCATCCTCGGTCTGCGGTGGTCGCGCCCGGTTGGCCGACGATGAGTGGATTCCACCCAGGCGATCGCCGACTTCGCCTGGCAACGGTCTAGGGTCGGAGAGCGCGGCGTCCCGGTGATGAGGCTCTGCGCTCCTTAGTAGGCAATTGCGAGCGGGGATGGAATGGGCAAGAATTTGACCAGTGGGGTGTTGCCTGGTGGATCGCTCAAGCGAGCCTTTTTCCCAAGTTCGGGATCTGGCGGTTACCTATCGGTCCGAGAACGGGGCCGCGGTTCGTGCACTGGACGGGGTCAGCCTCGAGATCCGGTCCGGGGAAGTGATCGGGATCCTCGGAGAGTCCGGTTGTGGCAAGAGCACGCTGGCCAGATCCTTCCTTGGTCTGCTCGGACCGAACGCCCGATGCGAGGGTACGATTCTGATCCGCGGCCAAGACCTGCTGACGCTGTCGGGTAAGGAATTGCAGGCGATACGCGGGCGCAAAATCTCAATAATCCCGCAGGACCCGGCGGTTGCCCTGAATCCGGTGCTGACCTCTGGTGCACAGATTGGCGAAGTTCTGCGCGCTCATTTTCCCGGCCCGGCGCGGCCGAGGCGGGCGCAAGTTATGGATTTGCTTTCCGACCTTGGCTTCGATCACCGCGAGCGGGTCTATTCCGCATATCCTCATCAACTGAGCGGCGGACAAAGACAGCGGATTGCCATCGCCCAGGCGGTCGCGTGCCGACCGGATCTTCTGATTGCCGATGAACCTACGAGCAAACTCGATCGAACGCTCGAAACCGAGATCATCGCGCTTTTGTCAAAGATCCGGCGCCAGCATGGAACCGCGATTCTGGTCATCGGTCACGATCCAACCCTGTTTGCGGGATTTGCCGATCGCATGGCCGTGATGTACGCCGGCCGGATCGTGGAAGTCGGCTCGAGCAGCGAGATCTTTCGCCGGCCGCTACACCCTTATACCCAGGCCCTTTTGCGAATCGCATCCTCAGCCGTGCTATCCGGATCGAAGGCCCGGGTCCGGCTGCCGACGATCGAAGGTGAATCCTTCACTCCGACTTCGATCGGGTCCGGCTGCCGGTTCGTCGCGCGCTGCTCCGATCGCATGGAGGTCTGTACCCACCGCTATCCGGGTGAGTTTCTGCCGGAGCCGGCGCGGCCGGTGAACTGTTTCAAGTACGGAGAATGACTTGTCCACTTACTTGTCGACTCCCATTACGAAAGCCGAGGAAATCATTCGCCCCCCGCTGCTCAAGGTCCAGGGGCTCTCAAAACGGTACGTCCGGGGCGTTCCCTGGCGGAGGCAGCTGTCGGTCGCTGCCCTCGAGAAAGTCGAATTCGAGATTCCACCGGGAACAACGTTAGCGCTCGTCGGCGCCTCCGGGTCAGGGAAATCCACGGTGGCGCGATGCGTGACGCGCCTCGAAAAGCCCGACTCGGGCAAGATTCTGGTTGAGGGCATCGACATTGCGCCGCTTGGCCGGCATGGCCTGGCGCCCTATCGTTCGCGCCTGCAGATGGTGTTTCAGGATGCGGTGACCGCGATGAATCCGCGCTTCTCAGCCTTGGAAGTCATCGAGGAGCCCTGGCGCATTCATCCCCAACCCGGCCCAGGTGCAGCCACCGGGCACTCCCGCCGCGACTTGGCCGGTACCCTGATGCGTGAGGTCGGACTGTCTCCCGATTGGATGCACCGGTCGATTCGTCAGTTCAGCGGTGGCCAACGCCAGCGGCTCGCGCTGGCCCGCGCCCTCGCCTTGCGCCCGCAGCTGCTGGTTCTCGACGAAGCGCTTTCGGGACTGGATCTGTCGACGCAAGCCCAAATCGCCAACCTGTTGCTCGACCTGCAAGCGGCGCATTCCCTGACCTATCTCCTCATTTCTCACGATTTCGCGCTGGCGTCGCGCTTAGCAGACACGATCGCAGTGATGTCGGCAGGCACGACCGTCGAGGTCGGGCCCACCCCGCAGATTCTCGCCAGCCCCAAGCATGCGGCAACGCACGCTCTGCTCGAATCGTCGAAACGGGCGGCGGCGAGCCTGGCGACCATCACCGGGGCATCGGCGTGAGTTATCTCGGGCGAAGGCTCGCGCGCGCGCTCCTGTTGCTGATCGGAGTGTCGGCCCTCTGCTTCTGGTTCACGCAGATGGCGCCCGGAACGTTCTTTGACGAAATGCGGTTGAATCCGCAGATTTCACCGCAGACGATTCGGGCGCTGCGCTCGCAATACGGATGGGATCAGCCGCTGCTGGTGCGCTACGAACGGTGGGTGCGATCGGCGTTGCACGCCGATTTTGGATATTCCATCGCCTACAACCTGCCCGTTGCGCCCTTGCTGTGGAGCAGGGCCAAGAACACTCTGCTGCTCACGACCGTGGCGCTGTTTTTGACCTGGCTGACCTCGGTGCCGTTGGGCGTGTGGACGGCGAGCCGGCGCGGCAGCCTGCTTGATCGCGCGGTCGGGCTGCTGAGCTCCTTGCTGAACTCCGTTCCCGAGCTGGTGATTGCCGTTTCTCTGCTGGCAATCGCGGTTCGTTGGCGTCTGCTGCCGGTTGGCGGAATGATGTCGCCTGATTCCGAGAGCCTGACCCCATGGGCGAGATTCAGCGACCTCACACTCCATCTGGTGCTGCCCCTGTTGATCCTGGTGCTTTCTGAAACGGCGGTGATTGTCCGTCATGTGCGCGCCAGCGTGCTTGAGATCCTCGGCGCTCCTTATGTCGAAGCCGCGCGCGGATTGGGCATCAAGCCGGCCCGACTCCTGTTCCGCCATGTGCTGCCAGCCGCCGCCAATCCCGCGATTTCCCTGCTGGGATTTTCTGTGGCCGGACTGCTCAGCGGATCTCTCATGGTGGAAGTGGTCTGCGGGTGGCCGGGTTTGGGACCCCTGCTCGTCGAGGCGACCCTCTCCCGTGACTACTCACTCGTGATCGGAGGAATCATGCTTTCTGCGCTCTTCATGATCGGCGGCAACCTGCTGGCGGACATCCTGCTGCTCGCCTGGGATCCGCGAATTCGCAAAGAAGGATCGGATGGGGCATCGCTTGCGAACTAGGACTGCCATTTTCGTTGCCGCGCTCGCAGGATTGCATCTGACCCTGCTGTTCGCCGGTTTTGTTGCGCCTTACGATCCCACCACCCAGAGCCGCGAACTGCCCTACGCTCCGCCCACGCGACTGCATTTCATCGACGGCGCCGGCTTTCATTTCCGTCCCTTCGTCTATGCGTGGACCTCGGTTTTGGACCCTGACCAGGTGGGAAGTTATCAGGAGGACCGCAGTCACGGTTATCCCGTGGAGTTTTTTGTGACCGGCCCGGGTTACCCGATCCTCGGTCGATATCGAACGACCAGGCATTTGTTCGGAGTCACCGAGCCGGCCAAGGTCCTGCTGCTCGGCACCGATGGTTACGGGCGCGATGAATTTTCCCGCCTTCTGTGGGGCGGCCGGATATCGGTCGCCGCCGGCATCACGGCTACCTGCATCACGCTTCTGGCGGGAAGCATTCTCGGCCTCATCGCGGGCTACTACGGGAGCTGGATGGACGAATCGCTCATGGGACTGACGGAACTGTTTCTTTCCTTACCCTGGCTCTATTTCCTGCTCGGAGTGCGTGCCTTCCTGCCGCTTCATCTCGATCCGCTCGACACGTTCTTCCTGTTAACCGGAGTGATCGGCTTGATTGGCTGGGCCCGGCCGGCCCGACTGGTGCGAGGAATTGTTCTCAGCGCACGAAACCGCAACTACGTGTTTGCCGCGCGTGGCTTTGGGGGAAGCGATGTCTACCTCCTTCGGCGCCACATTCTGCCCGAAACCTTTGGCGTGCTGCTGACCCAGGCGGCGTTGCTTGTTCCACGCTATATTGCCGCCGAAGCTACGCTCTCCTTCTTCGGACTGGGCGTCAGTGAACCCGTGCCGAGCTGGGGCAACATGCTCAGCATACTGCAGCAGTACAGCGTCCTGGTCTCCTATGGCTGGCTGCTGGCTCCGGCCTGCGCTTTGGTTGTTACTTCCGTACTCTATAGTTCCCTCGCTGATGTACTCCATTCCCGGTTAGAATCTCACTCAACCTAGGAAACCGTTCTGTGGGGTAAGGGGTCGTTGTTATGAAAGCAGCTGTTTGCCTCGCCCTGCTCTACGTGTGCCTACTCGCCGGCGCGTGTTTTGCCGCGGCTCCGGCTCCGGACGTGCCGAAGCCCGGCGAGGAACTTGCTCGCCTAGCCGACGTCTCCGGCCAATATGGCGGCCAAATCTCGATCGGAGAGCGCTCCGAACCGAAGACGCTCAACCCTGTCACCGCAACCGATGCCGTTTCGCGCGAGGTCATCGGGCGTCTCATGGGCGATCTGATCGAGATCAACCGAAGCTCGCAGCAGACCGAGCCGGCGCTGGCAAAATCGTGGACCATCTCCGCCGATGGACGCGTTTTCACCTTGCAACTGCGCAAGGGAATCCGCTTTTCCGACGGCCATCGGTTCGATGCCGACGACGTGGTGTTTTCGTTCCGTGTCTACATGGATCAGGCGGTAGATTCGCCGCAGCGCGACTTACTGATCATTGACGGCAAGCCCATCGCAGTTACAAAACTTGATCCTTACACGGTGCGATTCGCTCTGCCGCGTCCCTATGCGGCGGCCGAGAGATTATTCGACGGGCTGGCGATGCTGCCCCGGCATCAATTGGAAAAAGCCTATCTTGCCGGCCGTTTCCCGCAGATGTGGTCGTTGAATGCCGAACCCTCTGAAGTCGCCGGCCTCGGCCCGTTCCGGCTGAAGCAGTACGTGCCGGGGCAACGCTTGGTGGTGGAGCGCAACCCCTATTACTGGAAAGTGAGCCGCGAAAACCAACGGCTGCCTTTTCTGGACGAACTGGTGTACCTGTTCGTGGGCACCGAAGACGCCCAGGTGATGCGTTTCGAGGCCGGGGAGACCGACATCATCAGTCGCCTCAGCGCGGAGAACTACAACCTGTTGGCGCGAGAGAAAGCGCGCGTCCGCACGCAGCTCGCCGATCTGGGACCCAGTCTCGAATACAACTTCCTGCTGTTCAACCTCAACGAAGTCGGCGGGAAAAAGCTCGAGCAAGTGGGCGCCAAACAAGCTTGGTTTCGCGATTTAAGATTTCGCCAGGCAGTCTCGGCCGCGGTCGACCGCGATTCGATCGTGCGCCTGGTCTACGGCTCGCGGGGGGCAGCCCTGTGGGGCAACGTCGGGCCGGGAAACAAGCTGTGGATCAATGCCAGCCTCCCGCACCCGCCCAGGTCGGTCGAAACCGCGCGTCAGCTCCTGCAGTCCGCCGGCTATCGGTGGAGTTCCACCGGACAGCTGCGCGACCCTCAGGGGCGGCCGGTCGAATTTTCGATCATCACCAGCTCCTCGAACAGCCAGCGCCTGAAAATGGCCACGCTGCTGCAACAGGATCTGGCCGGCATCGGCATGCAGGTGCACGTGGTTCCCCTGGAATTTCGTGCCCTCATCGATCGCGTGTTTCAGAGCTTCGATTATGAGGCCGCCATCATGGGGCTCGGCGGGGGAGATGCCGATCCCAATCCGGAGATGAATGTCTGGACCTTCGCCGGCACGTCGCATCTGTGGCACCTCGGCGAAACTCAGCCGGCGACCGACTGGGAGGGCGAGTTGGACCAGCTGATGCAACAACAGATGGTGACCCTCGACTTTGGCAAACGCAAGCAGTTCTACGATCGGGCGCAACAACTGATCGCCCAAAACCTTCCCTTCATTTTCCTGGGAACCCCGAACATTCTGGCGAGTGCGAGCAGCCGGGTGGGCAACTTCCACCCCGCCGTGATCGACCCCTATACGCTATGGAACGCCGACCAGCTCTACGTGCGCGGCCCGGCAACGCAGAACGCGGGCGTGCGATGAGCGGAACCGCAACGCGACGAGCACGGCAAGAGCGCGATCCGGTTCCGGACGAGCGGCTGATTGGCCGCTGCCTCGACGGCCATCAGGAGGCATGGTCGCAATTGATCGACAAGTACAAGAATCTCATTTACTCGATTCCGATCAAGCTGGGAATGCATCAGGATGCGGCCGACATTTTTCAGTCCGTGTGTGTGGATCTGCTTTCTTCGCTGCCGCGCCTGCGCGAGCATCGCGCCCTGCCGAAGTGGCTGATCGAAACCTGCTATCACAAGTGCCTCCGCCAGCAGCGAAACCAGGAGAGGCTGGTGGGGCTTGACCCCGAACCAGCCACGGGCGACAGGGAGCTGCCGGCCAGCGGGTCGGACGATGCCCTACCCGAGCACATGCTGGTGCAGCTCGAACAGGAACAGATCTTGCGTGACTCGATCTCCGAGTTGCCGGAAAAATGCGAGCAGATGGTGCGCCTGCTGTTTTTCGAAATTCCGCCACGGCCCTACGAACAGATCGCTGCCGAGTTGGGGATGGCAACCGGTTCGATCGGCTCGATCCGCGGTCGCTGCCTGGCGCAGCTCAGGAAACATCTTGAAAAGCGGGGATTTTGATGAGCGTCCAGGCGGCTCCGAAGACCGAATCCGACGCCATCATCGAGCGCCTGTTGGCGCTTGACGATGGCTCAGTCCGCGCCCATTGGGTCGCGCAAAACCCGACCATCGCCTGGCATGAAATCGTACAGACCCTCACCGAGCGAGTCTGGCAAGAGGTCCGCATCGATACCCACCGGGCCCAACGGCTGGCCGAAGCAGCCCTCGATGTGGCCCAGGTTCTCGGCAGTCCGGCCCTGCTGGCCCGCAGCTTCCGGGCCAAGGCCAACGCCATGTACGCGCTCGACGAGCACACCGAAGCGGTCTATTTCCACGAGCAGGCGATCGTTCTGTTTGAACAAACCGGTGATGAAGCCGAACTCGCCCGTACTCTGAGCGGATCGATTCAGTCGTTGCTCCTGTTGGGCTGGTACGATCAGGCGCTGGCGGCCGGGGAACGAGCCGGCGCCATCTTTCGGCAACAGGGCAACAGTCGCCGACTCGCGCGCCTGGAAATCAATATCGGCAATATCTATCACCGCCAGGACCGCTTCCCCGAGGCGCTGGCGTTTTACGAGCGCGCCTATCAGCAGATGCTGGCGCACGATGACGCCGAGGGTCTGGCCGCGGTCTTAAGCAACCTCTCCCTTTGTCACATCAGTCTGAATGATTTCCCCAAGGCCCTGGAACTGCACCAGGTCGCGCGCCGGCATTGCGAACAGAAGAATATGCCGATTCTGGTTGCCTACGCTGACTACAACATCGCCTATCTGTATTTCCTGCGCGGCGAGTACGGGCGTTCGATCCAGATGTTGCGCGACGCCTCCGCCAGCGCCAACAAGGCCCACGATGCCTATCAGCTGGCGCTCTGCAATCTCGACTTGTCGGAGATCTATCTCGAACTGAACCTGAGCGCCGAAGCCGGAGAACTGGGACGCGCGGCCAACCAGGGCTTCGAACAACTGGGCTTCGGTTATGAGGCCGCCAAAGCCCTGGCCTTCGCCGCCATTGCCGCCAGTCGCCAGGGACAGGCCTTTGAAGCCGTCAAGCTCTTCGCGCAAGCCAAGGAAATGTTTGTTCGCGACCAGAACCAGGTCTGGCCTTCGCTCATCGATCTGTACCAGGCGCTGGTGCTTTTCACCGAGGGCCGCCTGTTTGAGGCGCGGCGCCTCTGTGCGGCGGCGCACGAGTTCTTTCGCAACTCTCCGATGCGTGGAAAAGCCGTATTGGCGGAACTGTTGTTGGCCCGGATTGCCTTACGCCTCGGCGATCGCGCCCGGGCACAACAACACTGCCAGAACGCGCTCGCGAGCCTGGAAAACCTGGACGCTCCCACCCTCCTCTATCAGGCGGAGTTTTTGCTGGGGGATGTGGAGCGCCTGACGGGAAATGAGGACGCGGCTTACCAGGCCTACTGCCGCGCGCGTGCGGCCGCGGAACGCTTGCGCAGTAGCCTACGCGGAGAGGAACTGAAAATCGCGTTCTTCGAGAACAAGCTCGAGGTCTACGAAAGCCTGGTCGACATCTGCCTGCGCCGCCGAAACAGTTCCGAGGAGGCATTCGGCTACATCGAGCAAGCGAAATCGCGCACACTCATGGATGTTCTCAACCAGCCCGTCCACGTGCCGACGGCTGCCGATCCCGGGCAAAGCGAACTGGTGCGATCCATCCGCAATCTCCGGGAAGAGCTGAACTGGTACTACAACCTGATTGAGCGCGAACAGCTCCGTCCCGAAGAACGTTCGCAGGAGAGGGTGCAACAACTCGAGCAACAGGCTCGCTCGCGAGAATCCGATCTGATGCGAGCGGTCAAGGAAACCACCGTGGCGGAGGCCAACGAAGCGGGCGTGCAAGTCCCCTCCACCCTGTCGCTCGACGAAATCCGGTCCACCCTTCCTGCCGACGCCGCCATGATCGAATTTTTCTGCGCCCACAAGCGCATCGTTGTCTGCGTGCTCACCCGGGACCAGCTTCACCTTTGTCCGGTCACGGTCGAGAAGCGAATTCAGAAGATTCTGCAGCTTCTGCAGTTCCAGATGTCGAAATTCCGCCTGGACCCCAAGTACCTGGCCACGTTCAGTCAGACGTTGCTGGAATCAACCGAGGCGCACCTGAAGGACCTTTATCAGGAGTTAATCGCTCCCATCCGTCACCTGCTCGAGGTTCGACAACTGGTCTTCGTGCAGCACGGATTGCTGCACTACGTTCCGTTTCACGCCCTGCACGATGGCGAATCGTATTTGATCGATCGCTTCCCGATTTCCTACGCGCCCAGCGCCAGCGTGTACGCTCACTGCCAGAACAGAACCGCCAATTCCTCGGGTGATTGTCTGATCCTGGGCGTGCCCGACGAACGCACTCCCGCCATTCGCGCCGAAGTCGACGCCCTGGCGCAGATACTGCCGAACCCCCGACTCTTCGTCGGTGAAGAAGCCACCGAGCGGGTCCTCAGAACCTACGGGCCGCGAAGTAAGTCCATCCACATTGCCACGCACGGATACTTTCGTCAGGACAATCCGATGTTTTCCTCGATACGCCTCGGGGCCTCGCATCTCAGCCTCTACGACATGGCCCACCTGCATTTGCCGGTGGAACTGGTGGTACTGAGCGGCTGCGCCACCGGGCTCAACGTGGTTACCCCAGGAGACGAGTTGATGGGTCTGGTTCGGGGCTTGCTGCAAGCGGGCGCGCGGTCGCTGGTTTTGAGCCTGTGGGATGTTGACGACGATAGCACCAAGGAATTCATGATCGAGTTCTATACCCAGCTGCAGCAAGGGCGTCCGAAGGCCGAAGCCCTGCAAACCTCTTCCCTGCGCCTGCGCGAGCGGCGTCCCCACCCCTACCATTGGGCTCCTTTCTTGTTGATAGGAAAAGGGTAAACGGACAATGATTTTATTTGTTCGCCAACTGTATTTTTTGCCCTCCTGCCCGCCCTTTTGTACTAGAACCCCCGAAGCTCATGAGGACCACAATGCAGCATTTTGCCGAACAAGCCGGAACCGATTTTGTCCGCGGCCTTAGCCTTCCCGAAATCAGCTGGAACATCAAGGCACACCTGGCGACGGGTTGTGCGAAATGCAAGACGGCAATTGATACCTGGAGCCGCGTTCAAAGGTTGGCCACCGACGAGGCTACCTATACGCCGCCCGAGGATCTGGTGCGCATGGTGAAGCTGGGCTTTACCCGCCAGCAGGCGAACTCGACGTGCGGGTGGGCCCTGGCCAGTTTGGTCTTCGACAGCTGGACTCAGCCGTTGCTGGCCGGCGTGCGCAGCGGAGCCCTCAATGTCTGGCAAGTCATCTACGAGGCCGAAGGCCTCACCGTGGATTTGCGCTTCGGCCGTCGCGCCCACCAGACGGCAGTGCACTTGGTCGGCCAGGTGCTCGACAAGCACGTCGGGCGGGCTTGGCGGAACGCCACCATCGAGTTATCGACGGAACAGGAACAGTTGATTGCAACCACCGCGGTCAACGCTTCGGGGGAATTCCAGGTTGAGTTTGAGGCAAGAGACCATCTCTGGTTGTCGGTCAGGACGGGAGATGGCAACACGGTCCGGATTCCGCTGACCAACCCGAAATGAAAGTAACGCGGAACCGGTTACCAAAAGGCGCCGACGGGTTACCAGGAAAGTACGGATGTAAGTAGAAACGAATCAGATTGCACTCTACACTCGCAATCTGGGAAACGGGTCAAAAGGGGAAACCAATGGGCAAACTAAAATCAAACTCGAGTCTTTCGCGCGCGGGCATGCTGGCTGGCTGCCTGATTTTGCTGGTCGCCTTTTGCGCGCCCGCGGCAGAGGCGCAAACGCGTCTGATTGTGCGTGACTCGCTCGGATTACCGGGCCTCAACCTCACCTGCCTGTTAACCGGATGCAAGGTCGTCACCGGCCTCGGAGACCCCAATGGGCAGTTGTTCCTGGTCACCTTTCCTCCCGTTCTGAACCCGGTTACGGCGTTACTCCGGCTCAACCTTGAGAGCGGCATCCTGGATGTCGAGGTTGACCAGATCGCGACCACGCAGCCCACCTATGCCTTCTCTGATCCCGGCTATCTGACCGATGAAGCGCCGACGTCTTACTATGGCGCAACCGTCTGGCACGGATACGTCGCGCAACCGGCCAATCAGTTGGTGCGCACCGCCCAAACCCAAGGGAAATTTAACGCCGCTGGCGCCGGAGTAACGGTGGCGGTGATCGACACCGGTGTCGATCCGACGAGTCCGGTTTTGGGAAGCGTCCTGGCCAATGGCTACGACTTCACGCGCAATGTGAGCGGCGGTTCGGAAATGAACGACGTGCAGGCGAATCCGGATCTGAATGATGCTCAGGCCGCGACCCTGAACCAGCGCACCGTCGCCGTGCTCGATCAGCGCACCGTGGCCGTGCTCGATGGTACCTCGTACAGCGATTTCGGACACGGAACCATGACGGCTGGCATCGTACACCTGGTCGCGCCCGAAGCGAAGATCATGCCGCTCAAGGCCTTCTCCGCCGACGGCACCGGATATGACTCCGACATTCTGCGCGCCATCTACTATGCCGTAGGCAACGGAGCGAAAGTGATCAACATGAGCTTCGACTACGCCAGTTACTCCCCGGAACTCGCCACTGCCGTCAAGTACGCGAACAGCCGTGGCGTGATCTCGGTTGCGTCCGCCGGCAACGATGGTGAGTACACGCGGGTTTATCCGGGCGGGCTTCCCGGGGTCATCGATGTCGCGTCGACCTCGAACCTAGACGTGCAGTCCACGTTTACCAACTACGGCGCGCCGCCAGTATTTATGGCCGCACCGGGAGAAGGCGTGGTCACGACCTATCCATGGGGAACCTATGCGGCCGGATGGGGCACATCGTTCAGCACCCCGTTTGTCGCCGGAACAGCGGCTCTTATGTTGGGCGCCAACAGCAACTGCCCCAGCGCCATGGTTCCCGCCGGCCTGTCCAATGCCGACTACATCGGAAATCAGAACCTCGGTTTCGGGCGCCTGGATACCTACCAGGCACTGCAATCGTGCCATCTTTTGTAGTCGATAGCGACACGGGAGAACGAGCCCGCGACCATATGCTGACCACCCCCAATTCGCCTCTCGATGTGTCGGGGCTTGTGCTTCGTGTCAAGGAACTGGAAGAGCAGCATCTGGCGTTCCGTAATTCTGTGGTCTGTGCGTTTAACCAGATGCTCGACCTGAAAGACATTAACACCGGGGTCCACAGCACCCGCTTGGCCGAGTGGGCGCTGCGAGTGGCCCGGAAGATGGCCATCCCCGAAGAACGCCTTTACCAGGTTGAGGTCGCCGCCTTGCTGCACGACATCGGCAAGATCGGTGTACCGGACGCGATTCTGCGGAAACCAGGCCCGCTTACCGCCGAGGAACGCGCCCTCATCAATCGCCATCCCGAATACAGCTGGTCCATCCTCCGCCTGTTCCCCGGACTCGAAGAGGCAAGCCTCTACGCCTTGCACCACCACGAAAGCGTCGACGGCAAGGGCTATCCGGCCGGACTCACGGGCGGCGATATACCGCTGGTTTCGCGCATTATTTGCGTCATCGACGCCTTCGACGCCATGGTCTCGAATCGCTGCTACCGGCAGGGCCTGGCGCATCCGGAAGCGATCGCGCGCCTGCTCCGCAGCAGCGGCACCCAGTTTGATTCCGACGTGGTCTCGGCATTTATTCCGATCGCCGAACAAGAAGCGGCTGACGTTTTTGCCGCCGCCGGGACGAGCATGTCCGCCGTGCTCTAGCCGGCTGTCCCGGAACGGATTGTCGGGGATTGGTTTCGGTTCCTGTAAAGGCAGGAAATGAGAGCGAGCCGCGATGCTTACTGAGGACGCACCCAGAATTCGACGCGCATCCCATCGGGATCATCGAGCCAGATGTACTCCGTCAGCCCGTCTTGCCACAACTTTATGCCGCTGTGAGGGATCCCGCTGTTGTCCAGTTGGCACCGTACCGTTTGTAGCTCCATTCGAGTGCGCAGGCCAAAGGCAATGTGGTTCAGGCCGATCTTTTCTTTCTCATACCTTCCCGGCGGGGACTCTGCGGAACACGTAAAGAACAGCCGAGTGTCACCTGCCATATACATGAGGTAGTCTTCAGCCCGCAGAGGCTCGCCGAGGAGGGCGCTGTAAAACTGTTCCGTCTTGCCGATCTCCGCGACACGGAAAACCAGATGGTCAACAAACTTGGGGTAGATCATGTTCTCCTGCTCCGATAACCCACCTCGCTTTTCATCAGTATCTCCGCGCCAGACACACGAGCCGACAACACCCGGAAGACCTATTCACGGGTAGTCGGAGCCAGTGGCCGCTCTCCGCACGTGAGCGAAGATTCCGCTGGATCTTAATGCCAGTGGATGAAAGCGGACGGCCAGCTGTAGAAAAAGCACAACGTCACCGGCATGCTTCCTATCGTCGCTCGATAAAGAATGCCAGGAGCGAATCCGGATTCGAAGGATTCGCTCTCGCCAAACCACGGAATGAGGACCGAGAGAGCGATGATACCAAGGCTCGGGCCGGTGGCGGACTCGAAGAGAAGCGAATCCTCTTTGAGGCGAGATGAATCTCCCGGTCACGACTCTGCCGGTCATCGAGGAATATGGAGACCGCGGCCCTCGCTGCATTCCAAACCACTATCCACAATCGAATTGCAGCGCAGGCTGCTAGCCAGGCAGTGCGGAGCATTTTGCCGTGGCCCACTCGCCAATCGAGCCTTGCAGCTGGCCAACGAAAATATTGTTGTCTCGCGGGCGTAAATGTCGGATAGGATAGCCGTCATTTATTAACTCTTGCGAAGAAGTCCCTTCAGCTGAATGCTCGTGGGAGTATCGGAGGACTGTCCATGAAACGACCGCTGCTGACTGCTACGGTCTGTTGCATCCTCGTCTTGGTTGCGAGCACAGCCGCATCGGGGCAGGTTGCAACCACCTCGCTTCGCGGCTACGTCAAGGATTCCAGCGGTGCTTTTGTGCGGGGCGCATCCATCACACTCTCCGATCAGAATACCGGTGCTACGTATCGTACGGTCACGAATGACTCCGGCTTCTACGTCTTTCCGGTCGTCACCCCGGCCCACTATCTCATCACCCTAACCTCCGGCAATTTTGCCCCGCAGTCGCGCATCGTCGAGTTGCTGGTGGACCAGCCGGCGACGAACGATTTCACCTTGGGCGTGAAAGCCGACCAGGTGACGGTCGAAGTAAGTGTCGCCGCCGAGGCCCTCAATCTCACCGACGCTACCATGGGCAATGCGGTCGACAACTCGACCATCCAATCTCTCCCCATGGAAGGCCGCGATCCCATCTCGTTGCTCACCCTTCAGCCCGGAGTTGTCTTTATCGGCAGCCGGTCGGCAGGCGAGATCACCGACAGCCGCCAGGGAGCCGTGGCTGGCGGACGTTCGGACCAGGGCAACATCACGCTCGACGGTCTAGATGACAACGACCAGATCTATGGCACTGCATTTACCGGTATCCTGCGATCGACTCTCGACTCCACCGAAGAGTTTCGCGTCATCACCTCGAACGGGACGTCCGCCACCGGCCGCTCCTCGGGAGCGCAAGTCAACCTGGTGACCAAAAGCGGAACCAACCAATGGCATGGGGCCCTGTACGAGTACTACCGGCCAACCAACACCGTCGCCAACTCTTTCTTCTACAAGTCACAGGAAATTCTCTCCGACAAACCGAATATTCCGCAGAAATACGTTCTGAACACCTTCGGTGGCAGCATTGGGGGACCGATCAAGAAGGACAAGCTTTTTTCCTTTTTCAACTACGAGGGGAAGCGCCAGGCGATTGACGATATTGTCGGAGCCACGGTACCCACTGCCAGCTTTATGCAGGGAGAGCTGCAATATACCGATCCGAATGGCAACAAATATCTGCTCACACCGCCACAGGTGGCACAGCTCGATCAACCGTGCACCACCAACACGTTTAACGGCGCGCCGGTTTGCCCGAATGGCCCTGGCGCAAACGCCGCCGTACTCGCCTACTACGCCAAGGTGCCGCTGGCCACCGGCGGCCTGCTCGGCGACGGACTCAACAGCGGGTCACTGTTCTTTACTTCTCCCGCGCCCCTTACCACCAATACCAGCATCCTGAAGCTCGATTACAACCTGAACAGCAAGAGTCGATTGTTTGTGCGCGGCAACTTGCAGAAAGACACCACCGGTGGAGATGAAAATCTCCCGGGCCAGCCGCCGCAAAGCTTCAAGGATGACAACACCAAGGGTATTTCCGCCGGTTATACCTGGATTCCCACGCCCCATATCGTCAATGATCTGCGCTACGGCTATGTCCGTCAGGGCTACCAGCAAGGCGGCTTGGGCGTAGGCGAATACGTCGACATCGAAGGACTGCAACAGCCGACCGCCCAGACTCGCAATATGTACCTGCACGTGCCGGTTCACAACATCACCGATTCGGTTTCCTGGAACAAGGGTGTCCACACCATCGAGTTGGGCGGCAACTGGCGTGGCGTCAGCAATCAGCACGGCAGCGACGCAAATTCTTTCGACGGAGCCGAAACCAATCCGCTCTACGCCAGCCAAGCCGATTTGCCCAACCCCAACAATGTGCTGGGCGGGAGTTTTGCAACCGCCTGGGAGTACGCCTACGCAGATCTGATGGGAGTCATCCCCGAGGTCTTTGACGTTTATAACTACCAGATCACCAGCCCGACATCGGGGACTGCGCTGCCTGAGGGTGCATTCATTCAGCGAGATTTCCACGCCAACGAGTTCGAATACTTCCTGCAGGACACCTGGCATGTCCGCCGCAATGTGACCCTTACGATGGGCCTGCGTCATACCATCCTGCAAACACCCTATGAGATCCACGGCCAGCAGGTCTCGCCGACCATCGACATGGATCACTGGTACAAGGAGAGGGAAAGCGCGGCGCTCGCCGGACAGGTCTACGAGCCGTTGATTTCGCTGGCGCCATCCGGTAAAGCCAACGGGTTACCCGGCTACTTTCCCAAGCAGAAGCACAATTTTGCTCCGCGCTTCGGAGTTGTCTGGGCGCCAGATTCAAAGACCGCGGTTCGTGCCAGTGGCGGCATGTACTTTGACCACTATGGTGAAGCGCTGGTAAATTCCTTCGACCAGAACGGCTCCTATGGTCTCGGCGCCGGTCTGGCGAATGCAGCCGATGTGCTCGGATTCGAAAACTCGCCGCGATTCACTGCTCCTAACGCCATTCCAGACATTCCGCTGCCGCCGCCTTTGTCCACGCAATCGTTTCCCTATCAACCGCCGGCAACGGGCTTTGGCATCGATTGGGGAATCGACAACCACCTGAAGACTCCCTATGCGATAGCGGCGAATTTCTCCATACAGCGCACACTTCCCGGAGGTTTCCTGTTCGAGCAGGCCTATATCGGCCGCTTCGGGCGGCACCTTTTGCAGCAGCTTGATCTGGCAGAGCCCACAGATTTAGTGGACACGCAAGGTGGTGGCGACTACT
Organism: Terriglobales bacterium; assembly: GCA_049520935.1. GTDB lineage: Bacteria > Acidobacteriota > Terriglobia > Terriglobales > Acidobacteriaceae > Acidiflorens. The sequence goes on from JBEKPJ010000016.1 coordinate 19,901, forward strand.
TCGCCGCCGCCAGGACGCTCTCGGCGGAGGTCGATGCAGCTCCGTTCAGTCCCGTCACCGGCATCAAGACCGCCACGGTTGCTCCCATCAAGTACTTCGAGGACATGTTTCCCTACATGAAGAATGTTGACTACTCGGGAGAAAGCGCCACGCAAGCGATCTTCAACAATGCCTGGGCGCCGCAACGCTATACGAACGGAGAGACCCTGGCACTGGCTATTCTGGATGTCTTCTCCATTTTCCCCGGCAGTCCGGGTACCCCCGGCGGTGCAGCCGCGCCTCGTTTCTGGAGCAGCCAGTTCTCCTCGCTCTATGCCCTGGATACCATTGGCTCGAGCTCGTATAACGCGCTGCAATTCACGCTTCGCCATCCCACCTCGCATGGCCTGACGCTCGACCTCGGCTATACCTTCTCGAAATCTCAGGACATCGGCTCGGAGGCGGAACGAGCGAATCAGTTTCAAACCAGCGCCGATAACTCCTATACCAACTTCGCCATCCAGAACACCTGGAACCCGGGCCTTAACCGGGCCCCTTCCGATTTCGACATCCGCAGCCAGTTTACCGGCGATTGGGTTTATGCCTTGCCGGTCGGCCGCGGCAAGCGAGTGCTCGACGGTGCGAATCCCGTCGTCGAAGCCTTGGTCGGCGGATGGCAGCTTGCCGGTCTAGCGCGCTGGACCAGCGGACTGCCCTTTACTCTCGAATCCCCCGCCTTTCCGACCAACTACAACAATCCAGGTTTCGGAATTGAGGTGCAACCGGTGTCCACCCATCGCCAGATTGCGGGCGGGATTCCCCGCGTCTTCGATGCGACCACGGCCAGCGCGATCGGCAACGGGATTTACTTCGGAAGCCCGATCCGACTGCCTTATGCCGGCGAAGCTGGCGAACGCAACAACTTCCGCGGAGATGGCTACTTTGACATCGATGCTGCACTCAGCAAGAGCTGGAGCCTGACCGAACGGGTCCGACTGAAATTTGCTGCCGAGGCCTACAACATTACGAACTCGACGCGCTTTGATACCAGCCCCGCCGGACTCGACGCCGCAACCGCGAGCCCGCTGCTCGGCGTCTATAGCTCAACTCTAAGCACTTACCGCCGCATGCAGTTCGGCCTGCGGTTCGACTTCTAACGGTGCCGGGTAAGCCTCCCGCCATGGCCAGGTTGGCATCGGCTCGGTTGATAAACTGGAAGCGTCGGAGGTTTCCAGCTGGGCGCAGGCTCACTTATCATGAAGGGGCATGACCATGTTGCCCCATCGAGAACGGATTTTCGGCAAAGGCGGCGAAGTCTCCGCTTTTCTCGTATTGCTCCTGGCGCTGCTGCCGATTGTGTTGCCGGCTCAATCGGCGGCAGGGCAGACATTCACTGAAGTCTATCCATTTAATAGCGCTCCCAACCTGACCGATGGCGCTTGGCCGGAGGCGGCCGTAACCATTGATTCGTCCGGCAATCTCTATGGCACCACGTTCTACGGTGGCACGGGCACCGGATGCGACATCTACTTCGGCGCCGGTTGCGGAACCGTCTTCAAGATCGACCCGAGCGGCGCGGAAACCGTGCTCCACAGTTTCGCGGGTCAACCAGATGGGTCGAACCCCACCGGAAGTCTGACTCTCGTTGCGGCGGGCAACCTGTATGGAGCGACTCCCTATGGCGGAGTGTTTGGCCAGGGCACGGTATTTAAGCTGGATGCATCCGGCAAGGAGGACATACTCCATAGTTTCGCGGGGGGAGCCGACGGCGCTCGGCCGAACGCTGGATTGGTGCTGGACGCTTCCGGAAACCTGTATGGAACTACGCAGTACGGCGGCGACGGGTGCAACGCTGGCGGCGAGGGTTGTGGAACAGTATTTCGGATCAGCGCTGCTGGCGAAAACACCGTGCTCTATCGGTTTTTGGATGGCCTGGACGGCTCGAGTCCTCTCGGAGGTGTGGCGCTCGATTCCTCGGGCAACCTTTACGGCACCACCTGGCTCGGTGGTACTTATAACTTCGGAACCGTGTTCGAGATTAGCAACGCCGGCTACCAGACCGTACTCTACAGCTTTGCGGGCGGCAGCGACGGAGCCAATCCGATCGCCGGCCTGATTATCGCTCCGTCCGGGAATCTGTATGGAACTACACCGGCGGGCGGGGCCTACGGGAACGGGACGGTGTTCGAAGTCGACGTCGCTGGCAACGAGGATGTTGTGTATAACTTCACGGGCGGACCGGACGGCGCGGCCCCCTATGACAGCCTGATCTCGGACGACGCGGGCAATCTCTACGGCACAACCGCCGCAGGCGGAGTTGCCGGCGCGGGCACAGTATTTGAGCTTTCTGGGGGCTCGTTAGCGGTGCTCTACGCCTTCCCTCTCGGAGCAGGCGGCACCTATCCGGGCGGCGCAATTCCCATGGGCAGTCTGGTATCGGATGCAGCGGGCAATCTCTATGGCACGGCCCTCCAAAGTGGGACTTACGGCTGGGGCGACGTGTTCGAGATTCAACCTTAGTCGATGTGCAAGAATCACAATTGCCGAGGCGCAATCACTCTCGCAATGAGCAGAAGCGAACAAGAGCATCAGAACCAGATCGGCGATAGGTTCGAAAAGGCGGCCAAGGTGCTAAGCCCAGACTCTATCCGTAGTGCGGCGACAATTTTCCTGGTTGCCATCGTTGCTATCGGCTCCGCCCGACCGCAACCGATCGCGCCCGTTTGCAATCCCACCATGTCGGCGCCGATCGAGGTTGCCTCCTCGCGGCAGCGCTACGACGCCGGCCAAAAGGCCCAGCCACCGCTCACTCCCCATAGCGGCTTCGATTGGCCCGACGGACCCATCGCAGCCCTCAAGACCACGGGTGGCTATATGTTCTTCAGCATCGACGCCGGCTTTCACAAACGAACCCTTTGGCACGGCCAGTGGGTGGGCAACAACAACTCCGGTTCGGTTGTGCGCACCATCGGCTCGCTCGACAACCCGTTGGGCTCGACGCCGCCCGTCGACGTCGTCATCGGCCAGAATCCCGATCCCAAAGTCGACCCTTACAATTGCGATCCAACCAAATATCCCGACCGCGAGTGCTACACCTACATCGGCGGCGGACCGGTCTATCAGGTGCCACCGGGGAAAGTGGGAGCGGGAAATTGGCTGCTCGTCTACCATGCCGAATACAACGCGCCGAATTATTACATGCTGGGCCTGGCCGTATCCTCCGATCAAGGTCTGCACTGGACCGATATCGGCCAGATCATCCGCTTCAATCAACCCTTCAGCCGCAAGGGAAACGGCGCTCCCTTCGCCATCGGCGATCCCCCACTGGTCCCCTCGCCCGACGGGAAATATTTTTACATTTACTTTCAGGACTGGCTCAGAAACGGTGCCGCCACCATGCTCTCGGTGGCGCGTGCGCCGATCGATTCGATACTCGAACGCGCCTTCGGCGGTCAGAGGCAGTTCGCCGCACCCTTCCACAAGTACTACGCGGGCCAGTGGGATCAGCCTGGAATCGGCGGCCTGTCGACCGACCTGCTCCCGAGTGCGCGCTACGGCGGAGGACTCAACGTAGCCTACGACGCCTACCTGAAACGCTACCTGTTGCTCAACAGCGACTCGCAGAATTTCAGCTACGCCGAATCTCCCGACGGCCTCGAGTGGACCGACACCGTCTTTCTGGGCATGTTGGGATATGTGCCCGACCTCGCCGGCTATGCGATGCCCATCGGATTGGGCGACGATCCTACCACGCTGGGAAAAGAGTTTTACGTGTATTACACGCAATTTCGGGGACCCTGGCCCGGCGGCCAATCGGTGAAGCGATTTACCCTCACCTGCCAGTAACTGGGGCTTCTCTTGGCTCGATGTCGTCAATTCGCTCCCGGGAAGCCCGATCTATCGATGTGGCGCCTGCGCCGTCGCGAACCGTTGCCGCTGCCGGCAGTACGCAGTCGTGGCTCGAGGATGAATGCCATGCGATCGGAAACTCGGTCAACACGATCGGTTGTGCATGGGTCGGCCCCTTGTTTCAAGCTGGCAACGCAGGGTCCACTCGGCTACGATATTGCGCTGTCCGCACCGGCGGATCGAGCAATCCTCGACCGCCTTAGCGAAAGGTTTTGAATGGCGTATCGATTGGCATCCGGCCATCGACAATTGAACCCGGGAAGGCAATCCCCATGCTTCGTATACTGATGCTTTGCGCAATCCTGTTGCAAGCGGGTCCCGAAACCGCAATCAAGCCCCTGATCGACAATGAGCGCGTTGCCGTCTGCGAGGTGAACGACTCCCCCGCTGCGCAGCCGTTCGATGCGGTGGTTGTGTCCTTGTCTGGCAGCGCGTCGTACCTGCCGAAAGGCATGCCACCGAAGATCGCCGGACGATCGATCGTGATCGACTTGAAAGACCACATGGTGGCTCCAATCTCGAACCCGACCGGCTATCCGCTGGCGTTTCCGCGTCCCGGCTCGCGGAAGCTGTTGGAGAACCTCCAGGTGATCGTGTGGGATTACACCTGGACGCCGGGCGTCGCTACCCCGATGCACTTCCACGATAAAGATGTCGTGGTCGTGTTCCTCGACGATGGCGACCTGAAGTCGACGACTCCAGACGGGCAGGTGGTGGTAAATTCGTACCGCTTCGGAATGGCAAGGTTCAACGCCCGCGATCGCACCCATACCGAAACGTTAATCCGTGGAAAGCAGCACGCCATCATCACGGAACTGAAATAGCGCTTTCCGATTTGCAATCCCGGCTTTCACCATCTGCACGTCGGAACGCTCGCACCTGTTGCCGGAGGGGAACTCGGTCCGCACCATTTTTCGACCGGGCTTCAGCATCTCCCCGGCAAAGAATCGGGAGAACCTTGTTGCCCGCCACGTTGACGCGAAGTTTGCTGGCGCTCGACCAACGCCGCCTCAAGAACCAGCATCAGAGGAAAGCGTGGCGATGCCTGGACAAAGGAAAGTGTTTCCCCGCCAGCCGACGGCGCGCGCGCCGATGGCCCGCTCATGGTAGTGGAGTCTTCGAACTGTGCAGTGCCGCGGACCGGGCCTTTTCGGAGTCCGAGTCCGGTCTCTGTAGAATGGAGTTGCGGAGGGAAACCTGCATGTGGATTCAGGTCGGTTATGAATTGGTCTTTTACTGTCCGCAGGCGACGCCAATGATCCTCATGCTCAACGTCCATTACTCGCGCGCCTCGGATATTGTCACTCCCGATTGCTTGACGACCGATCCCGAAACCCCCATTAAGGCGTATCGGGATGGATTCGGAAACTGGTGCACCCGGATCGTAGCCCCGGTCGGGAGAATTCGCCTGACCGCCACCGGTGTGATTCGAGATTCGGCCCGGCCTGACCCCTCGATGATCTCCGCCCGACAGCACGCTTTACAGGATTTGCCCGAAGAAACTCTGGTCTTTCTGCTGGGCAGCCGCTATTGTGAGACCGATCTGCTGTCGGAGACCGCGTGGTCGCGATTCGGTCAGTCGACACCCGGATGGTCGCGCGTCCAGGCGATCTGCGATTTTGTTCACAACCACATCGTTTTTGATTATCAGAGAGCGCGCTCCACGCGCACCGCCTGGGAGGCGTTCAACGAGGGAGTGGGTGTCTGTCGCGACTACGCACACCTGGCGATCGCGCTCTGCCGCTGTATGAATATTCCGGCGCGCTATTGCACCGGATATCTTGGCGACATAGGGACACTGCCGCCGTACGGGGTGATGGATTTTGCCGCCTGGTTCGAAGTCTATCTCGGTGGTGCCTGGCACACCTTCGACGCCCGAAACAACGTACCCAGGATCGGACGCGTGCTTATCGCGCGCGGCCGTGACGCGGCCGATGTCGCCATCGCGACCACCTTCGGCCAGAATACTCTCGAGAGCTTCAAGGTCTGGACCGATGAAATCGCGGAATCGGTGTCATCGGTCGGCTAATCGGCGGCCGCGACGCTCGGTCTCGCCCCTATCGTCGAGCGGCTCCATGTCAACGGCGACTTTGAGGGTGTGAGCTCCACCACCCAGGATCAGGCCGCGCAGAGGACTTACGTCCCCGTAGTCCCGGCCCCAGGCGAGCGTCACGTGGCCGTTCGAGGGGACAAGGTTGTTGGTGGGATCCACGTCAAGCCAGCCGATTCCCGGACAATAGGCTGACACCCAGGCATGGGATGCGTCGGCACCGACCAGCCTCGGCTGCCCGGGAGGGGGATAGGTTCGCAGGTATCCGCTCACGTAGCGTGCCGCGAGATTCAGGGAGCGGAGGCAAGCGATTTGCAAGTGAGCAAAATCCTGGCACACGCCCCGCCGTTTGCGGAAGACCTCTTCGGTCGGCGTCCGGACGTTGGTCACTTTCGAGTCGAAGCAAAAATCCTTGTGGATGCGTGCGGTCAGGTCCAAAAGCGCCTCCGGCATCGGCCTTCCGGGCGTAAACGATTCGAGCGCATAGGCGGCAAAGTCCCGACTTACCCGTATGCGCGGCGACTCAAATCCGAACTGGTAGGCTTCGAGACCCGCCCGGCTGTGATCGTTCGGAACTGATTGGACTGCCTCTTCCCAAGGCAGTGGCAGTTGAGGCCAAGGCGTTGCCTTCCTTTCCATGGTCACCTTGCTCCGCGCCTCGACCACCAATTCCCGGTGCGGCTCCTGAATGGTGAAAAAGCAGAGACGGTTCCCGAAAAAGTCCACCCGCTCGGTGCGCGTAGCCGGACGCGGTTGGATACGCAGCTCGCTATGCGCCAACGGGTGGTGCGGCAAGGCGCGCGGCTTCAGGCACGCCACATGGGTACCGACCGAGACGGGATACTTGTATTTGTAGGTGGTCCGGTGGACGATTTTATAGATCATTGGCCTATGGTGATCGGCAAGGTGCGGGCATGGCTAAAATACCTGCTCGACAAGTTATTCGACCAGGAAGGCAGCAATCCTTCTAGCTCCCGGAGGAAGCTCGCCAGCCGCGACAGCCCCTCGGTACCATACGCCGCCGCGGCACCCGGCAAGGGGTACCTTAGCTTTCGCAAATCGAAACTGCGCAGCAGGGTAAGCGCTGCGCGCATCGCCTGCAGGTCGACCGGGAGATGCCGGGGAAGCTTTTGATAGAGATCGGCGAGGTGGCTCAGTTGAAAGTCCAACGAGCGCGGATTGGTCTCATCCGCCAACAGCACATCCAGCACGGCTAAGGGCTGGAGGGTGGTGTAGTACCGCGTCCGGTAGGTGACCGAGCTATCCCCGACCTCCAGCAAGCATTCCAGAAGCAACCACTCCTGCTCCGCCAGAGGCGTCGAGATTTCGCGCAGTTGCCGGGTCAGATAGATGGCGCGTTCGAGCCGCCGGCCGGTGGTCAGGAACAACCAGCCCAACCCCCGGTTGATGTTCTCCCGCTCCATTCCGCTAAATGCCGAAAGAAGTGCCAGGCAATCGGTCAGGATCGCCGGGTACTCAAGAAACGGCGTGCCCTGCCCCTTCTGAATTAAGTCCCCCAGGTGCCCGATAAGGTACATCATGTCGGCGGACAAACGCTCGCGAATATTGCCGCCAATCCGGGATACCTCGTCGAGAGTGCAGGCCAGACTGTCGGGCCGCTTGGCGTCGGAGAGCAGGGAGATCATTTCCTGTTCCAGGTCCAGCGAGGTCGGCCGCCGGTGTTTGGGCTTTGGCAACTTGCTGTGCCGCGACTCCAGGCATCGGTGCAGGCGGAGGAGGCAACCGAAGTCGGCCTCCTCGGCGCGCCGTACGCGGGGGACGATGGCGCGCAGGATCCGAGCCATGTTTTCGGCTCGCTCGACATAGCGGCCCAACCAGAAGCAATTGTCAGCGACACGGCTCGGCACCACGCGGGAGACACGTCGCAATTCCACGGGTTCATGCCGCGGCGGCAGCATGCTGAACGTATCGACCGGACTGTCCCACAGGATCCAGGCATCCTTGCTGTGGCCGCCCCGCTGCATCGAGACGACCGACCCTTCTGCCTCGGCAACCCGTACCAGCCCTCCCGGAATCGCAATCCAGCCGCTGCCGGTATTGAGCACGTAGGTGCGCAGTACCACGCTGCGCGAGTTGAGACCTCCGTTGTCCCACACCGGCGCCCTGGACAAAGCGACCTGCTCCTGCGCCACATACTCATGCGGGCGGGATCGCAATTGGTCGGCAAGCTTGCCCTTTTCGGCTGTCAAGAGTTGGGCTCCGAACACCGGCTCCATACCGCGAGAGGGAAACGCCGGTTTCACCACCACCGAATCGAGATGGTTGAGCACCCAATCGAGGGCGTACGACTGCCCGCACCACCAGGTGGCGACCGAAGGAAGCTTCAGCGTTTCGCCCAGCAACTGGCGGCAGAGGCCAGGAAGAAAGGGCATGATGGCGGAAGTCTCAATCAGACCGCTTCCGAGAGCGTTGGCCACTTTCACATTTCCGGCGACGATCGCGTCGACCAGGCCGGGCACCCCGAGAAGCGAATCGCCCTGCAGTTCGAGAGGATCGCAAAATCGATCGTCCACCCGACGCAAGATCACATCGACTTTCTCCAGTCCGTCGACGGTCTTCAGGTACACCGAGCGTTTGCGCACCGTCAGGTCCGCTCCCTGGACCAGAGCAAATCCCAGATAGCGCGCGATATAAGAGTGTTCGAAGTAAGTCTCATTGAGCGGGCCGGGGGTGAGCAATACGACTCGCGGATTGTCGCGCTGGGCGAGACTGGTAAGTGCTTCGCGTTGCGCCCGGAAAAACGGGGCCAGGCGCAATACGTTCGAGGTACGGAACAGATCGGGTAGAACATCGGAGACGATGGTGCGGTTCTCCAGGGCATAACCACTGCCCGAAGGCGCTTGCGTGCGATCGGCCAGCACCCACCACTGGCCATCGGGGGAACGGGCAAGATCGACGGCCAGCATATGCAGATAGCTGTGCGCGGCAACGGGCACGCCCACGAGCGGCCGGAGAAATGCCGGGTTGGCGTAGAGCAGGGCGGCGGGAAAGTCGCCCCGCGCCACCAGATCCTGCGCCCCGTAGAGATCCTCGAGGAGCAGGTTGAGCAACTGGGCGCGCTGAATGATGCCGGCCCTGATATAGCGCCACTCCTCCGCCGGAATCAGTAGCGGAATGATGTCGATCTGCCAAGCCCGAGTTGCCCCGAGTGGATCGCCGTAAATGTTGTAGGTGATCCCGTTCTCGCGAATGCTGCGCTCGGCCCGGGCACAGCGTCGTCCCAACTCTTCGGGCCCGATCGCCCGCAGCGACTCCAACAAGTGTGCCCAGTGCGGGCGAGGAGTAACGCCATCGGCCGACATTTCGTCATAGGCCGTTCCGTATCGCAACGGAGGTTGATAGAGATCGACCGTCATGGGATAATCCCCGGCTTCCCGACCTGGGTCCGGTTTCCGGGCGGAGGCAACCGCAGATCGAGCGTCATGGGAAAGATGGAATTGCAGGGTTCCTCAGGCGCCGGCATCAGGCCAGGCGCGGAGACGGATCTTTGAAAGCGCTCCCGACGTCGCGCTGCCGCCTCGGTTGCGTTCGCGGGACGGGCGCTGTAGGCGCAACCGTCCGGCGAGCCGACATGATAGGTGCAGCGGCCAATCGAGCGCTCTTTCCAGCGGTCCATGAGGTCGAAGATCAGGGGTGCATGCACGGGAATCGTGGGGTGTAAGGAAGCCGATAACTGGCGGGCGCGAAATCGTACGCCCGCGACCGCCTCGCCCGGCTTGCCCGAAGCACAGAGTGGCACGCGGCGGCCGTTGCAGACAACTCCGTAGCGGGATTCGGCCTCGAACCCGGATACTCTCACCTGAATCCGTTCGAACGATGAGTCGACGGCGCGAACCGTTCGGCCAGAACTGGTTTCCTCGGCGAGCACATTCCAGGGTTCGAGGGCCTGCCGCAACTCGAGTTCGACGTCTTCGGCAGCGATCGAGCCGATCTTCGGAAAGCGAAACTCCAGCTGCGCAGCAAACCACTTCTCCTCGAAGTTGTAGCCCGACTGGCGCAACTGGGCGAGCACGTCGAAAAAATCGCGCTTCACAAAATGCGGCAGCATGAAACGGTCATGCAGCGCCGTGCCCCAACGGATCAGGCCGCCTTCGAACGGCCGTCTCCAAAACATGCATACCAGCGCCCGGATGAGCAGCATCTCGATAAGACCCATTCTGACATGCGGCGCCATTTCAAAGGCACGTAATTCGAGCACGCCAAGACGCAACCCGAGACCTTCGGGCGGATACAGCTTGTCGATGCAAAACTCGGCGCGATGGGCGTTGCCCGTAACATCGACTAGCAGGTTGCGGAACAATCCATCCACAATCGTGGGCGGACAGTCGCGGGCCGGCAAATTACTGAAGGCGACCTCCAGTTCATACAAGGCGTCCATCCGCGCCTCGTCGACCCGCGGCGACTGGCTGGTCGGGCCGACATACATGCCGGAAAACAGGTATGACAGCGAGGGATGGTTCTGCCAGAATGCCAGCATGCTGCGCAGCAGATCCGGGCGGCGCAGGAACGGGCTATCGAGCACGGTCGCTCCTCCGATTGCGATATGGCTGCCTCCGCCGGTCGCAAGATGGCTGCCGTTGTAGGAGAACTTTTCGGCCGTCAACCGATTACGGTGCGCTTCCCGGTAGAGCAGTGTGTTGATCCGTTCGAGTTCGTCCCAATGGCTCGCGGGCGGCAGGTTTATTTCGAGCACGCCCGGATCAGGAGTGACGCTGAAGGATCGCAACCGTGGATCAGACGGTGGAGGGTAGCCTTCCAGCCACACCGGCTTGTGCAGATACTGGCACGTATCCTCGACGGCGGCGAGCAGGTCGAGATAGTCCGCGAGTTGGGATAAATAGGGCAGGAATACGTGCAGGCGGCCTTCCCGAGCCTGCACGCACAGCGATGGACGGATTAGTACCGGCGCAGTTTCAGCGGGGCTCGAGACGGCGGGTAGAGAATCGGCCATGGGATTTTTCTCAAACCGATCCATCCGCCGGACGGCACAGGAGGGAAGCCTGATCCGGTCGGTGAAAGGGGCATTCTCGTACTCGTAATCGAGCTCGTCAGGCGCCACCCATGGCATGGACTCGGTCGGTATGCGGTAGCCGATGGGGGAATCACCCGGCGACAGGAACAGCGGCTCCGGGCGAGGGAACCACAACTGGCTCGACCAGCACAAACGGCCCGCCGGTTGACGACGGCGAAGGGGCAAAATGTATCCTGCCGGCTCCGCCGACCGATCGTCAGGGTTGTATGCGGGCAGAATGTTTTCGAAGCTCACCTCGAGGCGGTGCGAGAGCGCCTCGATGAACTTCAAGGCATCGACCGCACCGAAGCCGTAGTGCTCGTTTTCGCTGGCGATGAGATCGATATTCTCCCAAACCGGGACCTGGTCGGCGCGCCAGCAGCAGCTCAGCGCCCAACGTGGCAGGGGCTCGCCGGGATACCATTTGCCTTGTCCGTAGTGAAGCATGGCACCGGGCGCCACTTGGTCACGAAGGCACTGGATCAGAGCCAAGCCGCGGCTTCGCTTCATTGGTCCCAGGGCATCGATGTTCCATTGCGGGCTCTCGACGTCGTCGAGGCCGACGAACGTAGGCTCGCCGCCCATGGTCAGGCGCACATTCTGCGCTCCCAGGTCCGAGTCGACTCCGTGCGCCAGTTGTTCGACCCTTTGCCAATCCTCCTCGGTGAAGGGCTTGGCTGGCTGGGACGCGTCATTCAGTCGGCGAATGGACATGGAGTAGCGGAAATCCACGTTGGCCGGCTCGACGGTGCCTTCGATGGGCGCTGCCAGGGAAGCGTTTGGGGTGCAGACGAGCGGGATGTGACCCTCCCCGGCAAACAGGCCCGAGGTCGGATCCATCCCAATCCATCCCGCACCCGGCAGGAACACTTCTGCCCAGGCATGGAAATCCGCAGAGTCGGCTTGCGTGCTGTTCGCGCTTTCCGACGCGCTCACCGCCAACTGAATCAGATAACCGGAGACGAAGCGCGCCGCGAGTCCCAAATGGCGCAGAATCTGCACCAGAAGCCACGACGAGTCACGGCAGGACCCGGTGCCCTTTTCGAGCGTCTGGTCGCAGGTCTGGACGCCGGGATCAAGCCGCGTCACATATTCAATTTCGCTTCGCATCCTCTGGTTCAGGTCAACCAAAAAGCTGATCGTTCCTCGCTGCTGGCGCGAGAGCTTCTCCAGAAACGTCTGAAGTCGGGGGCCGGAGGGGTCGAGCGCAAGGTAGGGTTCGAGATCTTTTGCCAGATCCGGAGGGTACTCGAAAGGATAGCCTTCGACTTCCGGTTCCAGAAAAAAGTCGAACGGGTTGAAGGGAGATAGTTCCGCGACCAGGTTCACTTCAACCGCAAACTCCGAGGTCTTGTCCAGCAAAAGGAGGCGCGCCAGATGATTGTTGTACAGATCGAGCTGCCAGTTGAGAAGGTGTCGGGCAGGGGTGACGCTGAGCGAGTAGCCGAGGATCGGCGTTCGACAATGCGGCGCCGGACGCAACCGTATAACCTGGGGACCAACGGAGACCGGCTTGTCGTAACCGTAATGTGTCCGGTGATTGAGAGCAACCTGTAGGCTCATCCACCCTCATGGGCCGCACCTGGAGTCTGCAGCCCGTTCTCAGTTCCCTACCCCACCCGTTAAGGCGCCGAGGCTCTCGCGGGACCTGCTATTAAGCTACCCTAGGATTTCACTCAGCGGGGTATAATTTGTGGCCCGCGGCCGGTCCCCCCGGCTCGATGCGAGATTATCGCTTCGTGACCAATTGCCCTTTTGACGCTCGACGCGGGAACCACTTCTCGGGAGCAAAACGCCAGTCCTGTTTGCACGCTCGAGCAGTTTAGGATCTTCGAGCTGTCGGCGAATCTGGCGAGCCTCTTCCTGAAACCGCACAAAGCGCCGATCAATGCGATCGCGTCAAGCGGGTCCCATCTACTCGCCTCAAGCTCAGCCGCGCCATATCGTCGGGTGTGTGCAGAGGGCGGGCCGCGATGATGCAGGTCGAGGGCTCCGTCGCTTCGCCCCTAGCGACCCGAGGAAGCGAGAGAAGTGTTTCTTCCAGGCCGTCTACCGGCGCGGAAAGGTTTTGAAACGAGGATCAGCAAATGCCGTACTGCAGAAGGCGACCAGTGACTGCTTTGCCGCCGAGGCCCATTACTCACCCGTGCCGAACTCCCCGAGACACTCCGCCTGGCTATGGTGAGACAGGAAGCCACATTCTGCGGACCCCTGAAGAGCTCGCCGCACCCCGGTTCCCCAGACTCTTCGAATTTTATTAATGCTGACATGACCATCTCAGCCAGAAACAAATTGCGCGGAAAAATCGTAGAAATTCAGCTTGGCGATATCATGGCCCACGTCGTCGTCCGGGTCGGCGACACTCTCATCGAGAGTGTCATCACCCGCCGCAGCGCCGACGAACTCAAGCTCAAGAAGGGCGACACGGTGGCCGCTGTGGTCAAGGCTACCGAGGTAACGATTCAAAAGGACTGAGCCTCATTCCCGCGCCTTCGCAGTCTCGAACGTCGTCCCCTCCCGTCACACCCGAAGAATCATGACCTCGGTTGCCTTGATCAGGGCGACTGCCGTCTGCCCTGCCTTCAGTTGCATTTCGCGAGCGGAAGCGGAGGTGATGATCGACGTAATCTGCTGGCCGCCAATCGAGATTTTGACCTCCGCCATCAGCCCACTGATGCGAACCGAGTCGATTCGTCCCACCAGCTGATTGCGACCGCTTACTCGGCGGATGACCTGCCTTCGTTCTTCCTTGTTTCGACCGCGGGTACGAAACAACAGCCTGTCCACTTCATCCCGGGGGATCCGGTGGTGTCCTCCGGCCGTGCGGATACTGCGAATCTTCTTTTTGTAAATCCACTGCTTAATGGTGGGAAAGCTGATCCCTAGCTCTAAGGCGGCATCCCGGAGCTTTAACAACTCCTCAGCGATCCGCGCCGATTGACCCTCACCTCGCATTGGAACAAAATCGTACCGTCATCGCCAGGAGATGGTCAACCAACCGGACTTCCCTGCTTCGCGCTCACGCCATTCGACATCGATCGCACTGTGGCAACATGCTTGTCTACCTACGCCCGGCCTTGTGCCCGGTCGCTTTCAACCGTAGAACCGTCTCGCCTTCACCGCCGGCGGCGGCGATCGCCGCCATATCCTTCCATCCCACCAACCACACCCCGATTTTGTCCATACGCTTTCCGCTCTGAGGGTCGGTCGGACGACGGTTTTGCCACCCAACCACCATTGCCACGAATCTAAGATCTGGTCTTGCGGGCCACCGCGACCAACCGCTGGGCCTCCAGGTCGTAAGCGCTGCCCTGCAGATCTCCGAACAAATGTACCTGTTCGAACCCGCAGCTCAATAGGCGGTCCTGGAGTTCACGTCCGGAATAGATGGTGTGTTCAAAGCCGAAGCTTCGGGCGCGTCCGTCTTTTATTAGGATCCAATCCGAGTAAATGCGGCACCAGTTGTCGCGAACCTGAGGACGTTGCACAATCAACGAGCCGTCTGCGAGTTCCGTGCTGATTGTGTTTTGCCAGGTTCGCGCCAGCCTCTCTTTACCCACCAGCTCGAGGACCACCACACCGGTGTCTTTCAGGCTCTGGTGGAGGTTCCGGAGCACTCGAAGATTGTCCTGCTCTTCCCGGAAGTACCCAAACGACGTGAAGAGATTGCACGCCAGATCAAACGTCGCCGGACGAACGAAACTCCGCATATCTTCCATGATCCATTCGATAGAGGTGCCGGTTTGGGAGGCGTGCTCACGGGCCCGGTCGAGGAGAAATGGAGAACGGTCAACCCCGGTGACCCGAAAGCCGCATTGCGCGAACTCGACCGCATGCCGCCCGGGGCCACAACAGAGATCGAGCAGAGCGCCCCCCTGGCATCGGGTGAGCGTCAGAATCCGGCTGACCTCCTCCTTGGCAGAAGAAAACCGCTCCGGAGAAAAGATAAAGGGATACAAATCGCGCCAAAACTCTTCCCTTTCGAACCATTCCATAAGCACAAAGTCTACCGCTTGCGGCGGAGGGCGGGAAGTTCTGCTGTCGAGAATGGACAAGCGTGGCCATCTCGCCGCGGGCGAGGACTCCTTGGGGCACGATCTGCTCAGTGAGTCCGTTGCGCACTATGTCATTGGACTCGGTCACGAACGCAAACTCTTCCGGCCCCACGTTGTTCCTTAGCGTCTTCGCGCGCTGCGCCAGGCTTTCCTCCGCATCCGATCCGAGAACCTTCATGGTGGCGCAGATGAATTCCCCCCCCGGGAGAGGCATCGCCCGGGGGTTGTGGCTGCTTCCCTGCAGGTCGGCCTGCACCCGGGGTGGAATCAACTCCAGCACGCGCGCGGAACTCCCCCTCAGCCTGTAGCGCCGTGAAAGGGTATTTCTTCAGAAAAGCGCACCTGGAAGCGGGAAGGGCCGATCGTCAGGTCCGGCGAGGCGGCAACTCCGTCGCCAGGCCGTAAACAACGTCACAATTGTGTTGTGATCAATGGCACATTCTATGCCGCGCGTGTCGGCTAGGCTTGAGGAGCCGCGAAAAGACGAATTCCCTGGAGGCCCCTAAAATCGGGTGCCTCCTTCAGCGAGGTTCCCTCTCGTCGTCGCTGCAAGCAATGGGACTGGGGGGTCGGTATGAGTCGGCCGGTGGAATCTCGCGGCGTTCGGAACTGCAGGCTTTTCTCGCGTGCGGTAAGCATTGCCATTGCGCTCATGGGCGGTCTGGCGCTGCTCGGGTGGATGATCGGCACCGAGGCCTTCATTAATGTCTTGCCCGGCCTCACCACCTTGAAACCGAGCTCCGCGGCATGCTTCGTGTTGGCGGCAATCTCCCTGTATCTGATTCAACTGCGCCGCGGCGAATTGAGCAATTCTCGCAATCGACGCACTTACGCGGCGCGAGTTCTGAGCGTTGCGGTCGGGTTGGTGGGCCTGCTCACCCTTGTGGAATACATCTTCGGCCTGAGTCTCGGCATTGGGGCTGCGTGGTTTTCGAGGACGCTCCTTGCCGACCCAACGGCCCAGGCGGACCGCATGGCGGGCGCTACGGCGTTGGGTTTCCTTCTGCTCAGTGTCAGTGCGTTCTTTGCCACCACCCGCTACGCCCATCTGGCCCAGAGTTTCGGCTTCCTCACTTCTCTAGGTGGATTTGTCGCCTGCGTCGCCTATTTTCTCGGCATGGGCCCGTTCCTGCTGGCTTCGGCGTATTCTTCGATGGCACTACCCATCGCCACTCTGTTTCTCCTCGCCGGACTAGCGATCTTGGCCGCGCGCCCGCGGACGGGATTGATGGCTGTCGTCACCAGCGTCGATCTGGGGGGCGTCATGGTGCGGCGACTCCTGCCCCCGATTATCGCCATCGTGATTGTCA
The DNA here is from genome assembly GCA_049520935.1 of Terriglobales bacterium. GTDB lineage: Bacteria > Acidobacteriota > Terriglobia > Terriglobales > Acidobacteriaceae > Acidiflorens. The sequence continues at coordinate 36,236 of JBEKPJ010000016.1, forward strand.
TATTCCTCGGTTGGCTTCGCTGGCAGGGCCAGGTGGTGGGGCCTCATGGCACGGGATTCGTGCTCGCCATTCTGATGGTGTCTGAGGTTGTGGCCTTAATCGCGCTGCTCTGGACCAGCGCGCTGCGGCTTAACCGTATTGACCAGGAACGCCGCTGGGCACAGCAACAGCAACTCCGGCTGGCGGCGATTGTGGAATCGTCAAACGACGCCATCTTCAGCAAGGACCTGTCGGGCACGATCATGAGCTGGAACCGGGGTGCGGAACGGCTCTACGGCTACAGCGCGTCGGAAATGATTGGTCAGCCGGTGGCAAACCTGATTCCACCCGAACTGCAGGAAGAAGCAAGCCAAATATTGCGAGAAATTGCTCGTGGGCACTCAGTGATGCGCGAAGAAACCATACGGCTCCGCAAGGACGGAAGCCCGGTTAATGTCTCTCTGGTCGTCTCTCCCATGCTCGATCTCGAGGGTCAGATCGTGGGTGCCTCGAGCATCGCACACGACATCACCGCGCGCAGGAAAATCGAAAATCAACTTCATCTCCACGCAACCGCCTTGGCAGCAGCGGCCAACGCAATTCTGATCACCGATGCCGCCGGACAAATCGTGTGGGTCAATCCGGCATTCACCAAGTTAACCGGGTATGAGTTGGGTGAAGTCATGGGCCAAACCCCTCGCATACTGAAATCCGGGCACCATGATCGGGCCTTCTACGAGCAGATGTGGAAGACGGTATTGCGCGGCCAGGTGTGGCACGGAGAAATGGTCAATCGCCGCAAAGACGGTTCGCTTTACACCGAAGAGATGACGATCACTCCCGTCCTTGACGAAAACGGTGTGATGCAAAATTTCGTTGCCATCAAACAGGACATCACCGCTCGCAAATCACTCGAGGAACAACTACGACAATCGCACAAGATGGAAGCGGTCGGACAGCTCGCGGGTGGCATCGCTCACGATTTCAATAACCTACTCCAGGTGATCATCATCCACTGTCAGTTTCTGGCGGACGAACTTGGGACTGATAACCGCGTCGAGCTGTCGGTGGACGAAATCCAGAAAGCCAGCTACCACGCGGCTCAGTTGGTCTCTCAGCTGCTCGCATTCAGCCGGAAGCAAGTGTTACAGCCGCGAGTTCTGGACCTGGGTTCGATCGTGTCCGAGGCGGACACGATGCTGCGGCGACTGATTCGTGAAGACATCGAACTCAGCACGGTGCTCGCAACCGACCTCGGACGAGTCCGAGTCGACCCTACGCAAATCATGCAGGCCCTTCTGAACCTCGCTACCAACGCTCGTGATGCCATGCCCTACGGCGGCACGCTCAAGATCGAAACCCGGAACGTCACCTGGCTGGCGGACGAAACTCATTCCACCCTTGCCATGCCTGCCGGTCATTACGTCCTGCTGCAGGTCAAGGATACGGGGATCGGCATGGATGAGAAGACAAAAGCGCGCATCTTCGAACCCTTCTTCACTACCAAAGGCATAGCGGGCGCGGGCACAGGCACCGGACTCGGTCTGGCCAGCGTGCATGGTATTGTTCGGCAAAGCGCGGGATACATTTCGGTGGAAAGCCAAATCGGAAGAGGGACTACTTTCAAGATCTACTTGCCCCGAGTCGACGAAGACGACACCGACTCCGCGAACCTGACACGGGAGCGCGAGTCCCCGCGCGAGTGGACTGCCACCGTCCTTGCGGTTGAGGATTCTGACCTCATCCGGCTAATGCTCCCGAAGGTTCTGGAGAATGCAAACTGCAAGGTGCTCCTCGCCTCGAACGGAGTGGAGGCGCTGGCGGCTGCGGAGCGATATCAGGGGCCTATTCATCTACTGATCACCGACGTCATGATGCCAGGTTTAAGCGGCCCGGAATTGGCAGCCCAGCTGGGCGCCGCGCGCCCGGAGATGAAGGTGCTTTACATGTCGGGCTACTCCAGTGAGATCTTGGCCAAGCAACCGTTATTGACCGCGGGGTGCAAATTCCTCCAAAAGCCCTTTAAGCCGCAGGATCTGCTGCGAGGAATCAAGGAATTATTGCCGTCAGCGACGGCAACCGCAGCCGAGCCAATCCGGCCTCCCGCCGCGCCCCCTCGGCAGCAAACCAACTGACGTGGTTTCCGACGCTCTGTCTCCCAAACACAGAGCGACTCACGCCGACGGTCACTGGTCCTGCCCGAAATGTGCCTTCTGCCACCTCCGCAGTCCCATTAGAACAATATCCCGGCGGTAACAGCGATCGCTTCGTAAACTCCCTCGAATTCGACCTAGCTCCAAATTGCGGGCTGGTCGCCCGAAACTCTGTTTGCCCTGATCACCGGTATCAAGCAGAACGCTGGATCGATCCTGTGGCGTGGTTCGAGCGATGCCGATCGATCCGATTCCGGGCGATGGACCCTCTCGACACCGAGGTAACTACAAAGGAAGCCGACCGAGGAGTCACAATGATGGTCGGAAGAAGTCTCGCAAAAGCACAAGCTTGCAGCGAGCAAAACAAGTGAGTTGGCCGCCATGGACGGAGCCGAAAAGCAAGCGCTCGCGATTTACCAGATGGTCTGCTTGGCCAGCGGGGACAGGCCCCGGACTTTCAACAGCGCAGAGCAGATGGAACGCGAAACGGCTCACTGGAAGGGGAACAATCCCGCGCTCGCCGCGCTCGGCGAGTGCTCACCGGAAGTTCAGCTTGCATTCCTGAGTCATTCATTTGAGTGGCTGCGCGCGGATGCCCGGCCGGACCGGGACCTCCCTGTTTGTCTCGCCCTGTCGGAAGCGATCGAACTGGTGCTCCAGCTGGTCCCAAAACCGCTGCCTGACAAGACTGTTTTGCAGCTGCTGAGCCAGGTGCGTCAAGACCAATCGATGGCGCGCCTCTATTTCCCTTTGGGAAAATTGCTTTCGCTCGTAAGCCGCGATCAAGTTACCGACCAGCTCCGGGGCGAGCTACGAAGGCTGTATCCCCAATTCGCCCCGAGCCCCACCGGAAAAATCGACAAACTCGCAGAACCGACCAGCGCCATGATCGCCGAGCTCATGCGCTCGGAGGACGAGAAGAGACTCGATCCGGGACGCGGCCCATGGTCGCAAATCGTCTTCGAAACGCTCGCCGATAACGACGAGATCACGCGCGCCGGATGGGAAGCATTACTGGAACACTGCCGCAGCCTCGAACCAACCGTACCTGGCACCCGATGGAAGAAAAGAGCGCAGGCGCTGATTGCCGCACTCGGAGAATCCGAGGTCTTCACCGTCATGGGGCGCTGGCTGGCGCTCGGACCGACTCCCGGTCAATGCCGGGAAGCCAGAGTGCCCATCGAGGACTCGGCTTATCAGAAAGGCGTCGTCTGGTGTCTGGGGTTCAGTTCCGAACCCGGGGTTGCCGTCGCCATCGCCGACTTCACGCTTGCGTCTCTCCGCAAAATCCCCATGTTGGGAGCGGTCTCGCAGAAAGTCGGGTTTGCCGGCGTGCAAGTGCTTGGATCAATGGGTGGCACTGAGCCCGTCTCCCAGCTCACGCGCTTGCGTGCGCGGGTAAAGTACGCCGTAGCCCGGCGCCTGATCGAAAAATCTCTGCGCCAGGCCGCCGAGCGAAGTGGCTTGACCATCGACGAATTGGAGGACATCTCCGTCCCGACCTGCGGACTGGACAAGCAGGGTGTGAGCGAGTTCGTCATCGCAGACGTCAAGGCCAGTCTCACCCTCGGCGAAGCTGGTCAAGTTGCAATCGCCTGGCGAAACTCGGACGGCAAGTTGTTGAAGTCCGCTCCGGCGCGTCTCAAAAAATCTTTCGCAAAACAGGTGGGTTCCGTTTCCGCTGCGGTAAAGGAGTTGGAGCAGGCCTATTTCGGGCAAAGATTCCGCCTGGAGTCGTCTCTGGCTGCAATTCGCTCCATTCCGCTAACACACTGGCGCGAATATTTCCACGACCATCCTGTTTTGGGGTTCCTCGGCCGCAGGCTGATCTGGGTGTTCAGCAACGATCAGGGTGAGGAACGCGCCGGCATTTGGTCGGAAGAGGAGGTGCGCGACGCTGCCGGAAACAGGCTGGATCTGAGCACTTTCAAAAAGGTAAGGTTGTGGCATCCGCTGTCATGCGATGCGGCCAACGTTCAAGCTTGGCGCGAACGCGTCTTTACCGCACGGATTCGCCAGCCGTTCCGGCAAGCATTTCGCGAGGTCTACGAGGTCACCGACGACGAACGCCAAACCCACATGTACTCGAACCGCTTCGCGGGAGTGATTATGCGCCAGCACCAGCTGGTCAGCCTGTGCCGGGCGCGAGGATGGGAGTACCAGCTCCAGGGCACCGTCTTCGACGGCTACAACCTGCCCCGAAAGAAATTGGATGCCTGGAACATGCACGTGGAACTCCACGTCGACCTGCCGCCGGATCGCGACAAATCCCTTCGTGATTCCGGGCTCGGTGAGCTCTCCGGAACCGGCATCAATTTGTTCCTCGTGTCCGATCAAGTTCGCTTCTATCGCGACCGCCAGGAAGTTGCGATCGATGAGGTTCCCGCGGTCGTGTTTTCGGAGGTGATGCGCGATGTGGACCTGTTTACCAGCATCTGCGCTGTCGGCGACGATGACTCATGGTCGGATCAGGGGGACCGGGGCACGGGCCTGTTCCGCCCCCGTGTCGAAATTCACGAACTGTCCGCCATCATTGCCCTTCGCGCCGAGATTATTTCGCGCATGCTGCCGTACACTTCGATTGCCGACCGCTGCAAAATCGAGAAAACGCATCTGGAAGTGCGCGGGCAGCTTGGCACCTATCGCATTCTGCTGGGATGGGCGGCCGCAGCCCTGGTCACTGATTCTGGATTGCGCTGGCTGAGAATTTCACGGAAGATTCTCGATTCGGTGCCTCTGGACTTAACGGCAGTTCCGATCGAGCCCGACTATCACACCCAGATGGTCCTGCGCAAAGCTCATGTTTTGGCAGCCGACTGGAAGATCAACTCTCCGGAACTGGTGCGCCAGTTCATGCCGGAGTGAGAATTGCCGGGCAACTCCGGTCCTGCCGGTCTCACGAGCAGGGGCCTCGGGCAAAATGCGCGAAGCGTTCCTCGCGCAGAAGGGTCGTGAACGCCCATGGGATTTGAGATCTATCTCCACTGTCTTGGCGGCCCGCAGCCAACCGGAATCCCGAGGGCAGCCGTTCGAGCCCTCTTTCCCGTCATCGAGGAGGACTCGCAACCCGATTACTGGAGTGTGCATTATGGTTCTGCTGATTCGTGCCAGATCAGTGTTACTGCGTCCCATGCTGACCATGAACTGATCACCTCGCTCTGCGTCTACAGGCCTTGCGGCGACACGCGGTTCTGGGAGTCCGTGCTCGCCGTACTCAGGATGGGGCCGGTGATGCTGTACTGGCCGGGTGGCGGGCCGGTGGCCGCAAGTCAAATGGGAACGGAAGAATTTCTGCAAGAGATGTCGGCATCGCTCGGAAAGCCGCTCCGCGTGGGATCCGCAGCGGAGCTTCTGACTGCCATTCGCGCATCATGAGTGCGCGTCAAACGGGGAGCCGAGCGTCTGTTTCCGGATCGGAACCGCAAGGTTGCCGATGGACACTGATCCTGTCCCGACGGCTATCGGGTTCGACCGGCTTCGCAATCAAGTCTGACTTGGCGCAATGCAAAGCGGAAAACGTGGGCCGCGCTTCCCGGCCCGCTATGCGGCCGTTGGACGACGAAGATCCGCTTTGAGTCGTTGAACGGGAAAAACTGGCCGGTGGTGTTCCTACGCGGCAAAACCTCTTTCAGACTGGCGGGAGGGTCGAGTCTGATCCGCCGCGAAACCTTCGCTTCAGGCGCTGCCCGCCCGGGAATTGTCCTGGGCGCGATATGAAGTTTTATTCCTCGAACCAGTTTGGCCGCTGCCTGGCGGCGAAACGGTCGTCAGCCACTTGGATCCCGACAATTGGCTAGCCGCCGCAAAAACATGCAACCCGGGGTCACCGAACCGAAGGACCAGCAAGCAACTCGCTTGGTTAGAGCTACGTTGTCGATTTTCGACCGCACGGTTAAACTTCGTGGACACTCTATGCGTCACCGGTTCGTACGAACGCGAAGTTTCGGGATTTGGATCCGCATACCTGCAGCTGACCGGTACAAGTGCGGGAGCGCTCGCGGGCCGGCCCACGAACAACCGGTCGAGCCACCGACATGCGCCGGAGGCGGATCGGAGCCGCCAACTGGTCTGAGTGGAGAAGGGCTGTAGCATACGATCTGCAAACCGGAGGTCCAGATGGAAGTTTCGAATCATAACTCAACTCGGAGGCAAAGGATGAAGCGGTTGTCGGCTGGGCTCGGCGCATTGGCCTGTCTTTTTCTAGTCTCACTCTCCCGGCTCGTTCAGGCACAAACCACAACCGAAGCAACCGGTTCCGAAGGGCCACTCCGCCACGGCGTCGCCGCCGAAGTCACTCTCACGGGCACGGTGTCCGGTTCGCTCGCGAAGGCCGGCCCAGGAATGGTTGTTGGCTCACACTTGCTGCTGACAACTCCGGAAGGCCCGGTGGATGCGAGTTTAGGTCGGTTCGGTTTGCTCGCCAACGGCGCCATTCCGGTCGCCAACGGAGAGCAGGTTGAGGCGTCTGGCGTAATCAAGACCGTCAAGGGCCTGCCCATTTTGCTGGTCCGCGTCCTCCGAGTGGGGGGCGAGGTCTATACCCTCCGGAACACGTACGGCGTCCCTCTCTCGCCTCAAGCACGCAAGCGAACCGGCCGGCAAACGGGTCCGAAAGGGGAGTCGCGATGAACCGCCGAACTCATGCTGGCGTCCTCACGTCGGTGTTGCTGGCAACGATTCTTCTGACCAGTTGCAACAGCTCGAATTTCAATCCTCCGGCGGAACTGATCGCAGCGACGGGCGGAACGCCGCAGAGCACAGCCGTCAATACGCCGTTTACGTCGCCGCTGGTGGCGACGGTAACAATGGGCGGCTCGCCGGTAAGCGGCGCCTTTGTCGTCTTCACGGCTCCCTCGACGGGAGCAAGCGGCCTGTTTGGGAATGGAACCAACGCGGATACGGAGACGACGAACGCAAGCGGCGTGGCTACGTCGTCGACGTTTACCGCCAATGGAACCCTGGGCGCCGTTGCGGTGTCGGCTTCGGTTGCAGGAGTGACGGCCACGACCTCATTCAGCCTGACGAACACGGCCGGGCCCGCGGCTTCGATCACGGCCACCAACGGGTCCCTGCAGGACGCAACCATCGGCACGGCATTTGCAGGGCCCCTGGTAGCGACCGTTGTGGACAGCGACCGGAGGCCGGTAAGCGGCGCCTCGGTGACATTCTCGGCTCCGTCTACGGGAGCAAGCGGCACATTCGCGAACGCGACCCCGATGGAAACTGACACGACCAACGCGAGCGGCGTAGCCACCTCGTCGACGTTCACCTCGGATGCAACGCCCGGCGCCTATACGGTAACGGCTACGATTGCCGGAGTCCAAACGTCGGCCAACTTCAGTATGACCAACATAACCGGCGCGGTCACAACGATTGCGGCGACGAGCGGAACGCCGCAAAGCGCGGCGGTGAACGCCGGCTTTCAAGCGCCGCTGGTTGCGACCGTGCTGGACCTCAACCAGAATCCCGTCAGCGGCGCCCTGGTAACGTTCGAGGTTCCATCAACAGGCGCGAGCGGGACCTTTGCGAATGGAGTCAATACGGCCACGACCAACACCCAGGGTGTAGCGACTTCGGCGCCGTTTACCGCGAATGCATCGGTCGGAACCTATACGGTAACGGCTACGGTTGCCTCCGGGGCGCAACCGGCCAACTTCGTTCTTACCAACACAGCCATCAGTTTTGCCTTTTATCTGAGCGGGCTCGAGGCGATCGACGGGGGTCAGAATTTCTATGCCCTCGCGGGTTCGGTATCTGTCGATGGCAATGGTAACGTCCTCGGCGGCGAGCAGGATTATAACGACGGCATCGGACTCACCTCGCCTCAACCTTCGGGCGACACGATTTTGCCGGGAACCGCCGCGCTGACTGTCGATCCCACATCGGGCCAAGGAACTCTCACCCTCACCACCAACAACACCAGTTTGGGCGTGAGCGGCGTCGAAACCCTTGGTATTCAGTTTGTGAACGCCCAGCACGCACTCATCGTTCAGTTTGATGGGTCGGCAACCTCGAGCGGAAGCATGGACACGCAGACGCTGTCGGGCACACTCAATGACGGCAACTACGCCTTCACTTTCTCCGGAGTCGATCCCTCTTATCAGCCGGTTGTTCTCGGGGGCGTGTTCTCGATCGCCGGCAGTGGCACCACGCTCTCGGGTACTTTCGATATCGATGATGCGGGGGCGGCAACCACCCCGACGCTAGGCACGGCTTTCAGTGGCACCATCACCGCTCCTGACGCCTATGGGCGGGGCACGATTACGAGCACCGCCCTGGCCATCGCGCTCAACTACTACGTGGTTGGACCCGAGGCAATCCGGATCATCGACGTGGACGTGGATCTTGGCGATTCGGGTGTAGGTTCGGTGTTCGGCCAGGGTAGCGGCACCTTCAGCGACGCATCGCTGGGGAGTTCCGTGTTCGGAATCGCCAGCAACTCGTATGGAAATCTCTATGCTGCGGCCGGAATGTTCACTCCCGCACCGGCCAGCGGCACCTTCAGCGGGGTCGCGGATGACAACGAATACGACAATGGAACCATCGTTAGCAAGGCGCCCATCTCGGGCACCTATACGGTTTCGAGCAACGGATACGGCAACTTGACGATCGCGCCCGGCGACCTCGGAGACGTCAGCACCCTGCGAGTCTACATGACGGACCCACTGCTCAACCTGAACGACCCGAACAACAACAGCAGCGGATTGGGCGGCGCTCTGCTGGCAGATCTCGATGTATCGAGTCTCAACTCGAGCGGCGTCAACGGCACAGGAATCCTGGTTCCGCAGACTGATACCTCAGCTTCGAGCTTTGCCGGCAACTATGCCTTTGGCGCGCAGGTCGACAATGATTTCCATGGGGCGCACTTCGGCTGGGAATTCGACTTTATTGGACAGGGATTGGTCAGCGGCGACGCTTTGAGCGCCGCCAGCGGACTGCTCAGCGATCCCTTCTTCGCCTTCAACTCCACCCCTCCGAGCGGCACCGATACCGGCGTTCGATTCTCCGGAACCGCATCCACCGACCTGGCGAATCCCGGGCGCTACACCCTTCGACTCGGCATCACCATCTCTACGGGCGCGGTCAATTTTCCCTCTGCCATCTATCAGGCCAGTGGCGGGCAATTGTTCTGGCTGGACGAAGATGAAAACGGCGAGAGCGTATTCCTTGGACTGATCGAGCAACAAGGAGCGCTAAGCGGTTTGCCGGCAGCACGAAGAGCACGGGCAACAACAAAGGCACGACAGAAACCATAGGCAGGGGAACGGGGCATGGCCGACACGGCCATGCCCCCCAACCTCTCATTCGGACAAGGCGGTTGTATGGGAAGTTCGCGTTGGCAGATTCTAACTCGCAGAGCTTGCAGATTTACGGAGATGGCAATGAAACTCCCGGGGATACTGTTGTTGTCGTTGGTGGTGATGCTAGCGCCCGTCGTCTGTTCGGCTCAGGACGCGACCGGAAGGATTTTCGGAACCGTGTACGACCAGCAGGGAGCGGTGATCCCGGAAGTACAGATTACCGTGACCAACATCGCCACGCACGACGCACGCACTGCCACTTCGAACAAGGAGGGCACATTCCAGTTGCTGGCCCTGCCCATCGGCAATTACAAGGTAACGGCCGAGCACGCCGGCTTTCGCACCGTCGCCAGCTCGGAACAGAAACTGCTGATCAATCAGGCGCTGCGCATCGATTTCAAGATGGAAGTCGGTGCGGCCAGCCAGACGGTCGAAGTGGGGGCCGAAGCGGCGCCGGTCGAAACCGTCAACCCGACTCTCGGCCAATCGATCACCGGGCGAACTCTCACCAACATGCCCCTCAACGGGCGAGACATGCTGGACCTGGCTTTGCTTCAACCCGGGGTCACGGAAAGCAACGACGACAATGCAGGCGCAGGCAATTACAGCATTGCCGGCGGCAGAACCGATTCGGTGACGTTTCTCCTCGATGGCGGACTGAATAACGACCTGCTCGATAACAGCAACGTGCTCGATCCCAATCCCGATGCCGTCGCCGAATTCCGGATTCTGACGAGCGACTACACAGCAGAGTACGGACGCAACGGCGGCGGCGTCATCAGTGTGGTGACCAAGTCCGGCACCAATCAGATCCATGGCAGCCTGTTCGAATTCATACGCAACGGGGCGTTCGACGCGAACGACTACTTCAACAAGGAACAGGCTCCCGAACTTCCCCGGCTCGACCTCAAGCGCAACCAGTTTGGTGCAACCCTGGGCGGCCCGATCATACGCGACAAGTTCTTTTTCTTTCTCGCCTATCAGGGGCAGCGGCAGGTTAAGGCGAATCCGATCATCGACTCGCCGGTCTACACACCCCAGGAATTGAACGGAGATTTTTCGAACGCTGCCAGCGGAGGTACACCCGACTCGGGCGTGGTAGCGTTTCTGACCGAAAATCCTTTCTTTGCCGCATCGGGAAACGGCGGTGCAGCCAATGCCCAAATTGATCCCACAAAGTTCGATCCCGTCGCCCAGGCATACATCAAAGCCGGCTTGATACCGAGCGTCGCGGGCGGTCTTCTGTCCACGTCCGAGACCGCGGAGGACAATCGGAACGAATTGACCAGCAAGTTCGACTATAACCTCAACGCCAAAGACAAATTTGCTGCCACCATCGGTCTGAACCATGCCGGCGACCCACTTTACGGGACGCTCAATCCCGCCCCGTTTGCCAGCGTCCCAGGCTTCCCTGGCATCGACAAGAAAACCTTTTACTTTGTAAACCTGTCCTATACCCGAATCTTTACCCCGACCGTGCTGAATGAATTTCATTTCGTCACCCACCGCACAAATTTCCTGCAGGACGAACCTGGAAACCATCTGCCCACCGGCCCTCAACTGGGCATCGATATCACCCCCGACCTGGCGACCGGCCCCACCAACATTTATTTCGACAATGGTTTTCTGATCGGCTCCAGCGAAAACGGTCCGACACGCTACGTCGAAAACACCTTCTCCTGGACCGACGCGCTCACCTGGACGAGGGGGAAACACAACTGGAAATTCGGTGCCGGATTTTCGCCGTATCAGGAGAATCTGGTTTATGGTTATTACCTGAATGGAGAGCTTGATTTTTACACCGGCACCAGCACCGCCACGGGGAATGACTTTGCGGATTTTCTGCTCGGCGTTCCCGACGCGTACTTCCAAAATGCTTTGGCACCTTCCAACATTCGCAGCAAAAGCACCTATGCATTCGGCCAGGACGAGTGGCACTTCCGCAAGAACCTGGTTTTGACTCTGGGGCTGCGCTACGAATACAACACGCCCAAGTTCGATACCGAGGGGCGCTCCTTTTCGGTGATTCCGGGACTGCAGTCAAGACGATTCGTCAACGCCCCGCCGGGACTGGTGTTTCCCGGCGATCCCGGCGCCCCCACCGGAACCAATTTTCCCGACAAGAAGAACTTCGCGCCACGCTTTGGCTTTGCTTGGGACCCAACCGGAACCGGCAAGACCAGTCTCCGCGGCGGTGCCGGCATTTTCTACGATATCCTGAAAGGAGAGGATAATCTCCAGTTCAACGGGCAACCCCCATTCGTGGGCTCTGCCGGACTCTACTACAACTCGCCGAACTACCTGCCCCCTACCTGTGAATACAGCAATGATGGTTGTCCGGTCACCGCGCCCCTGACCTACATGAGCCATCCCTTCCAGAATGCCTGCAACTATGACGCGGCCGGCAACTGCATTAGTTTGGGCGTGGCCAACACGTTCCCCTCGAAACCGCCTGCCTCGAACATCGATTTCACGCCGTTCCTCCCGGTGAACACCACCGGCGCCATCTACCTGGACGACCCGCATCTGCGCACTCCCTATGTCTACCAATACAACCTGAGCCTGCAGCGCAATCTGGTCGCCGACACAGTTCTCGAAACCAATTATGTGGGAAGCACCGGACGCGGATTGACCTCGCTCCGGGATATCAACCCCATGGTGCTCGGCAGTACCAATCGACGGCTCAATCAAAGCGATGGCAATTGCGGAACGTACCTGCAAGTGGTCTGTTACGGCGAACTCCCGGAATTCCAAAACGTATCGAACGCCAACTACAACGCTCTCGAAGTGAGCCTGTCACGGCAACCCAAAGACTCACGCGTGGGGACGCTTTATTACACCCTCGCCTATACCTACGGCCATAACATCGATAACGCGTCAGGTTTCCAGCAGCGCAATTCCCAAGTGTCCGCCTATGGCGCCAATCTTTTCCGAGCTTCCGGCGACAGCGACGTCCGCCATCGCATCACTCTCAGTGGAGGATGGGATTTGCCGATCGATCGCCTCTGGGGCGCAGGTCCGAAGCGTCTGACGCAGGGCTGGAGTATCTATCCCATCGTCACCTATCGAACCGGATTCCCCTTCGACATTCCAGCCCAGTTGCCCGATTTCAGTGACCCGCTCAACCCGGGCTCTTCGGGCGCGGGCGATCCTCTACTTTCGCACGCCGCCCAGGTGGCGCCCATCCGGACGTTCAATCCCGCACAGCTCCGCACCATTAATGAAATCACCTACGGCACAAACCCCGTCACCGGCGGCTGCCAGATCACAACCACTCCCGTGAGGGGCAACTTTCTGTTTGATCCCAACAGTTTCTCCGACGTGCCGCTCGAGAACAATAACTACTTTGACGGAGGCACTCCCGACCCCTGTTTCCCGCAACTGGATCCGGTCAATAACCCGGCCGACCGAACCTACGGCGTGCCGCGCAATCTGCTCCGGGGGCCGAGCGTGACCAATCTCGACATTGCGCTGGCCAAAAATACATCGATCACGGAGCGGTGCAAGCTGGAGTTTCGTGCCGAGTTTTTCAATGCCCTGAATCACACCGAGTTCGCGCAACCGACCATTGCCGACGGTGCCTCGAACATTGACAGTCCAACGTTCGGCCAGATCACAAACACCGGCACCTTCCGCGGTGCGACGCCTCGCATCGGCCAGTTTGCGCTTCGGCTGACTTTTTAATTCGCACTGCGGATCCGGGTTCCGAGGAAAGGAATCTGCAACACCGCCTCCATCCGCAGCCCATGATGGTCGCCGATCCCTATCGCTCGGCCACGCATGACCGTCCGGCGAGGAGCAGGAGAAACACCAGGAAATCAAGTCCTGCGCCTTGCTCATCTTTCGCGCCGGACCCGTCCCAATTCTCGGTGTCTGCCTCTCCCACTGGTGCAGCACGCCGGTTCTAGCGAGATTGGCGGCGAGGCCTTCCCGTCGGTCCGGTGACTCTCGGCCGACGCCGGTCAAAAGGTACGGGCAGCCGTGGCCTTGGCCTGGCCATTGACACGAAACCTGGGAGAAATTCCAACCGTGGAATAACCGGCGGAGACTTACGGTCGGGCGTAGCTCAACGAAGCGCAGCTAATAAATCAGCTTGAGCGAGAACTGAATCTGCCGCGAATTGCCTGCCGTCTTCGAAATCTCGCCGAATCCCGAACCGTTGAGCACGTTGGCCGGCAGCCCCATGTTCACGACGTTGAACAGGTTGAAAAACTCGGCACGGAATTGCAGGTCCACGCGCTCGGCTCCGCTTTCGCGGCGGCCAAAGGGCGTGTCCTTGATGAGCGCAAAATCGAAGTCGTAGTAGGCAGGCCCGCGAAAGCTGTTTCTCCCAAGCGTGCCGAAGAAGCCCTGGTTGGGTCCGCTGCCACCGGCCATGTGGATGGGGATGGAGAAGAAATCGGCGGCATTGTTGGCACCTGCGCCAAAGTAGTCCTCGCGATCCCGCCGCGCGGTCGACAGATGCGGCGTGGCAATCTGGTCAGGCCGATCCACGCCTCCATCGCCGGCGCCCGTCTGCTGAATGCCGCTGAACACGGTAAACGGCGCGCCCGAACTGATGCTGGAGATGCTCAGCAGTTCCCAGCCGTAGGTCACCTTGCGGCTCACGGGCCTGAGGAACTCGGCACTGTCGAGATGCAGATCCTGCGCCAGGCTCAGACCAAAGCTGTTCGAGACATCGAAGGCGGAGGGCCCTTTTTCCGGATGTGTGTCATAGGGATTCTGCGAGAACCCAGAAGCGACGGCGCCGGTCGAGCCCGTACCCCCGATCACTTCGCTGGTTGTATCGATCGACTTGCTCCAGGTGTAGCTGGCCTGGATACCCGGGCCGCCATGACCCACCGAGCCGGCCAGAGAGGTCTGCAGTGCGTGGTAGCTGGAATGCGCGTCGTTGGTGATTACGTTTTCCACGCCAAATCCGCCAATGACGTTTCCCGCGCTGTCAAACTGCGTGTGCGGTGCGAAGGCCGGGCTCGCTCCCGCAAATGCGTTGGGGAAACTGTAACGAGGCAGCTTTTCCGCCGCCGTGCCCACATAGGCTGCAGCGGCGGTGAGATTGCCGAGTTTGCGCTCCAGGCCGAGGGTCCAGGTGTAGAGCGTGCCATTGCCGAAGGAGGGATTGATTCCGCTGAGATTGAGCGCGCTTACCACGCCGCCCGGCGTCAGCGCCGCCATGTCTTTTTCAAAACGGTTGACGTCCATGATGGTATTGGCGGGAACATCCTTCGAATTCCCCGAGGCAAAGATGTTGATTCCCTGCGGCGTATAGATATTGGGCAGTTGCGAAGGCGTCAGCTGGAAACCGTAATCAATAGGAAAGACCGCGGCGGAAACCAGGCGCGGATAGATGACAAACGGGGTCGCGCCGGTGAGAAAGTTATCCTGCCAGATGTTGGGCTGAATGGTGGTCACGGCGCCGCCCGCATGGACAGAGAAATTGCTCGTCACTTGCCACGAACCCTGTATCCGCGGCGCCCACGCCTTCCAGTCTGTGCGGTAGCCCGGCTGCGGATTGACCACGTACTGCTGAACGCCGTCAATCATCTGGAACGTGGACGTACGCTTGGCGCGCTCAGCAATCGGTGTGTAAAGCTCCCAGCGGATGCCGTAGTCCAAGGTGAAGGTCGGCCTCAACTTCCAGGTGTCCTGGAAGTAGGCGTTGACGTCGTTGCGGCTGATGGCCGCAGGACCTATGTGCTGGCCGCCGGAGATGAATTTCGGCGCCAGCGCAACCGTATACACAAACGAGCTGCCCGAAAGGAAGCCGGAGAGCGTATCGGGCAAGGGATCGCCGGGCTGGATGTTGTGGGTCCCGCTCGCCGAGGGAATCGCCTCCGTCGCAAACGCCGTTCCGCCGCCAAAATCGTATTCGCCGTTGGGGCTGATGCCGAAGTACGTGGTGTCGCGATTGCCGCGGAACTCCGCGCCAAACTTGAAGGCGTGGCGCGCGGTGAGGAATGCAACGTTTTCGCGGCCCTGGAAGAGATTGCCGTAGGCCTGCATCACCGAGCCGCCGGCCGAATTGAACGCCTCATAGAGGCCGTCGTTGAATTTGACCGCGGGGTCGGTGGAGTCGGCCGTCGGGAACCCCGGCGTCGAACGTGTAATGCTGATCGACGACTCGAATGTCAGCCGCGGCGTGGCCGTCCGCGTCCAGGTCCCGACCACATTGCGCTGGCGGTCGATGTACTGGATTCCGAAAGCAGGGTCGACGGCCGTCTGATCCGGATTTGTGGTGGGGCCGGTCAGATTGTCGAAGTTGAAGCGCGCGAAAAACTGATCCTTCGCTGAGATCTTGTGATCCAGCCGGACCTCGAACTGATCCGCGTCCGTCGCCACCTTGGAGGCGGTGGCGTAGGTGCGCGCTCCGTAGGGCCCCGCGAGATCGTTCGGTAGCGGATAGCGCGCCAGAATCGCTGCAATGGCCGGAACGACAGGAACATTCAGCGTATCGGTGCCGCCGCCCGCGTAGCTGACCTGGTCCACGCCGCTGCGCTCGGCCGGCGTGGGCACGGGCATCACCTGCGTCGTACCGAGCACCTGCCGGAAGCCTTGGTACTCAACGAAGTAGAAGGTGTTGTTCCGGCCGTCGAGCAGCCCGGGCAGATAAACCGGGCCGCCATTGGTAAAGCCGAACTCGTTACGCCGGAACGGCGGGATGCGGCCGGGATAGGCGGGTGTACGGTGGTCGAAGTAATTACGCGCATCGAAAGCGGAGTTGCGGACGAACTCAAAGACGGACCCATGAAAGCCGCTGACACCCGAGCGGGTGTGAATGTTTGTGAAACCTGCAGCTCCGCGGCCAATTTCGGCCGGCAGCCAACCGGTGCTCGAGTCGATACTCTCCACCGCATCCACGTTGAAGTTGGAAAAGGTGGATCCGCCCATTTCCGGATCGCTGATGTCGGCGCCGTCCATAGCGAAAGTCGCTTCCACACCGCGCTGACCGTTGATGGCAAACTGTGCGGTAAAGTTGGTGGCGCCATTGGCATCGGTCATGGTGCCCGCGGCCAGTAACAGCAGAGAGCTGAAGTCACGCTTGTTCAGCGGCAGCTCGCTCACGGTCTGGCTCGAGAGCTGCTCTCCGCCCGTGACGCCCTGGCCCCTAAGGGCCGTTACGGTCAGTTCCCCTCGATTGGAAAGCGTGACCGCGACCGCAGCCGAGACCCCATCCAGGTCAATGGCCTGGGCATAGTCGAACTTGCGGCCTGTCGACTCAACCGAGAGCCGGTACTGTCCGGCGGGCACGGCCGGTAGCCGGAACTGCCCGTCGGCGCCGGTAATCGCCTCGGCCCTGGCCGCGGTGGACGTGAGCCCTACCTTGGCATCAGAAATGGGCGCACCGGCTGGGTTGCGCAGAACTCCCTGCCAGACGAACTGTGGCGCTGTCTGCGCCCATACTGCCGCCGTCCAGACAAGCAGTGCCGGAGCCAGCAGGACCGAGAGACTTTTCACCTTGTATTTCATCTTCTCATCCTACCGGCCCCGTTCGTTGCCCAAGATGGCTTGCACGTGCTTTCTCCATCGATTCAAAGACCTGGGATTATCGTCAACGACGCCCGTCCATAATTCCGGGATTGTCTTCGTGCCCAGGACCGGATGACCTTAAGCTGAGGAGCATCCACTCAAGCGGCAGCTCCCCTTTGTCTGGCTTCCACACCATGCTGTGAAAGCGAAAATAAGCGGTCGAACTCGGGTACGAAAAGAACCGCGGAAGCTGGGCGATGAGGTTATTTCCATGCGCGCGGCAACTTCGCCAAGTCGAGCGCGGTCGAGGCCATATTCGTCGGACACCGGCCGATGATCTTGAAGTGCATGACGACGATCGAAGGGAGTACGTTACCTTGCCCCGTAGACCGCTCACCATTGAGCGGGATTTGACTCTACCCGCAGAAATGCCGCCTGCGTCGAGCTCGCGGCCGCCTTACACCCGATCAATTCAGCATCCGGAGCCATTCAACCGTGAGGAATTGCGCTCGCCCTCCTCGAGCGACGTAGCCGCCTCCGGCCGTCAGCAGCAAAGGGAAAGACTTTCCGGTTGGCGGGCACCGAACCGATCATAATAGATCCGGCGATTCATGCGTAAGCCGTTTTCTGATGGAGAGCAAATAAAGCGGTTCTCCCCAGATCGCGCCGGATCTGCTGGGTAGTAAGCGGCGCGGGTCGAAGGCCTAGGGGGAACACTAGCGAGTCTGCCGAACACGAAGGCAATGGCCGCTCGACGCGTTTGCATGGTTCGAGCGGGCCCTGCCTACTTGCCTCACCTAAGAATTGCAGGGCCAGAGCGTTGCGTTTCCTGTTTCAGTTTTTTGATCACCGGATTGAAGCTGGCGATCAGCGGATTCGAATAGCGGCAGGTTCGCGTGAACCGTGGAACCCCACTCATCGCAGCGCGTGCGATGAAGTGGGGTATGTGGCCTTAGTGGATCGTGGTCACATAGGTTCCGGAGGTACTGTAGACATCAATGACATTCGAAGCGTTGTTGGAAAAATACAAAAGACCCTGCGCCGAGTCGACCGCCATGCCACCGGGGATGTAGTTAAGATTCAGAACAGGAATATTGAGATCCTTTGTCACGACCCCATAGGAGTTCGCCGAGTATAGGGTGTAGTCGTCAAGAGCGACCGCCTCACCGCCATCGCCGAGCACGCCGGCGACCTTGTTGGTCCCGTTACCAGTCAGAACATCAGCCACGTAGGACTCCGAGTACACCGCATTGCTGCCAAAGGCGCAGAAGCCCTGGGAAGAAATGCCAACGCTGTAGAGAAAACTGGCGCCAGGCTCAACCTGGTTGGCAGACAGGGATAATATCGGGTTTGTATTCCTATCGATCACCACCAGACTTGAACCGCCGTTGACCAGCCAGACGTCTCCAAGGGAATCAACCGCGATTGATGTGGGGTTCGAGATTCCGCTGGTCATCATCATTGTGGGAATACCGGCGCTAAATTCCAGCACCTGGCTGCTTGAGAAGTTGGCAACCCACAGATTGCCCTGCGGATCCAACGCGATGGCCGATGGGCCGTTGATGCTGTCGGTGATCGTCTTGGATTTGATCAGCTTGTGGGTTGGTCCGTACACCAGGATCTGGTTGGAGTTGAAGTGGGCAACGTAGAGGTTGCCCTTGGAATCGACGGCTAATCCGGTGGGCCCGTTCATCGCGGCGAAGGCTAAGTTAGCTAGCAGTGAGAACATGACCAGCACATACACAATTGCACGGATTTTCATGGGAAGGCTCCTGATTGTGATTTGCGCCAGGCTCTCTGGGCCCTGTTGCGCTCACTACCATAAGCGACAAAACGGAGCCGATGCCATCAGCGGGAAGAGCGATTGTCGGGAGTTCCAGCCCTCCCTGATTCCAGTCCAATGGATTCAAAGGGTTATCGACGGGCGGTGGGCCGGGGTCTCGGCCTGCATGCGGTTGGGAAGCAAGTGTAGAACGCGACATGCTGCGGTAGGTGCGGTCAGGACGACTCCCGTTCGCCCTTGCTCGGACGGCGTCATCATCGCTTGCCGGCACGATCGATCAGACTAGTTCAGCAGACTTGTGTCGCCGCCGTTTCTCAGAAATAGAACTTCAGGGCGAATTGTATCTGCCGCGGCGCCCGCGTGGCCAGAGGGTATCCGAAGCCGCTCTGCGGGTTCGTAGGATTGAGTTCGAGCGGCGTGGGCTCGGCGCTGATGGCGCCAAACTGGCCGAACAAATAGTTAGTGTGGTTCAGGATATTGAAGAACTCGGCGCGAAATTCGAAGTGCTTTTGGTCCGAGATGGGAAACTGCTTTACCAGAGAGGTATCCCAGGTTGTGTATCCAGGGCCCTCGATGATGTTGCGTCCGGCATCGCCGAATGTTCCGAGGGCAGTGTTATGCGCGAAGGCGCAGGTGTTGAACAGCGTTCCCGGGACGCAGGGCTTGGCGTTCGGATCGCCTACCAGATTGGGGCGTGAGCAATAGTAGCCGACCGTACCGCCACAGTCGGAATTGGAGACCGAAACCGTGTCGGTAGCGGTGTAGTAGTTGCCGCTGGCCGCGGAAAAGACGCCCGACATCTGCCAGTTGCCGAGCATCTGGTTTACGACGCCGGAAGCATCCTTGGCGATCAGGCGTCCGTGACCAAAGGGCAAATCGTAGACGTAGCTGAAGACGAAGCGGTGACGCACGTCGAAGTCGGCATTGCCGTAGTTCGAGTTGGGGTAGCGCTGGTCCTGGAAATCTCCGTTGTTGACCGATCCGAGGCTGGCGCTCGAAGCGTTGTCGAGGGCGTGTGCGAAGGTGTAGGCCGCTTCGTACTGGAGCCCGTGAGAGTAGCGCTTTTCCAGGCGAACCTGCAACGAGTCGTAGTTCGATTGCGCGTTCGAGCGCAGGGTGTCGATGGCGACATTGAGCGCCGGGTTGCAGTAGCTGCCGGGCGAGGATACAGGCAGCGTCAGACTGCAAGGTCCCCCGGTTCCTCCCGGCCAGTCATTGTTATTGGCGGGACGCCGGGGGGCCAGGGGATCCGACGGGTTCGGATCGGGCGTCGCCTGATTGGCGTTGTAGAAAGCGAAGAGCTTCAATCCGCGAGAGCCCCCATAGGAGACCTCGAAAATCGTATCGGCGGGCAATTGCCACTCGAGACCGAGGTGCCACTGCTGGGTATAGGGCGTGACCAGGTGCGGGTCGAGCGAGTACAGGCTCGGCGTGTTGGGGTCACTGAGCGCGTTGCTGGGAAAACCATTTTGCAGGACGTTGAGCGGCAGGGATCCCGAAATCGAGCAATCGAGCGTCGAAGGATTGGCCGAGGGCACGCTACAGTTGGGGCTAAATACCTGCGAGGCGAAGAACGGAGGATTGAAGCCGGGGCTCGGGTTGGAGAATGGGCCGTTTTCCTGACCGCCGTAGAAAATACCATAGCCGCCGCGCAGGACTAGTTTGTCGGCCAGCTGGTAAGCCAGCCCAAAGCGGGGCGCAAAATTGTTGAGGTCCGGAGAAACAAGACCGCGAGAGCCGTTGCGCTGAACCGTGAGCTCGGAGCCGAGCGTCGGTGTCAGTTGCAGGTTTTGTCCGCTGGGAACGACCAGGGAGAGCGAATTGAAATCGAACGTCGCCTGGTTGTTGTCGGGCTCTTTGATGGTGGTGAACAGCTCGTAGCGCAGGCCCAGATTCAGGGTGAGGCGCGGAGTTACTTTGAAGTCGTCGAGCGCATAGATCGCGTAAATCTGACGGTTGTAGATGATGTTGTTCAGGCCGGTGATTTCTCCGCCGTCAGGGATGCCGAGGAGGAAAGTCGCGATGGACTCGCCGCCGGAGCCGG
This sequence comes from Terriglobales bacterium, assembly GCA_049520935.1. Classification (GTDB taxonomy): domain Bacteria; phylum Acidobacteriota; class Terriglobia; order Terriglobales; family Acidobacteriaceae; genus Acidiflorens. The sequence continues at coordinate 56,963 of JBEKPJ010000016.1, forward strand.
GCGATGCGGGGTTGTCGGTGAAGTCGCTGCCGAAGCTCATGTAGCCTCGAGCGGCGGCCGGCTCTAAGATGGTGAACTGTTCAAAGCGGAGTTCGGTGCCGAATTTCGTGGCGTGGCGTCCGCGGGTCCAGCTCAAGTTGTCGGTAAAAACGAAACTGTGCTGCTTTTCGAGCGCGGGTTGGTATTCGGAACTGCCAATGCTCGTGGTGCCGTCACTGAAGGTGATCGAAGGCAGGCCGCCAAGGTCCGGGCCGTACGGAACTCCGGGAAAGCCGAGTTGTTGCGCGACGTTGACGTTGTAGTTCAGATTGAAGCGATGGGAGTTGAGATGGTTGAAGCCGAAGCGAAATTCGTTGATCAAGTCGTTGCGAAAAGTGTGCAGCTCGCTGGCCGCGAGGCCCTCGGCGGTGTTGTTGCTGTAGCCATCCTGAAAGCTGCCGCCGTCGAGTACGTTGTTGAACGGTGAAGGCAAGAAATTACTGTCGTTGCCGTAACTGAAGCGGGCGAAAAAATTATCCTTTTCGCTGATGGTGTGGTCGATGCGAATGTCGAACTTGTTCTCGGTTTCGCTGCGTCTGGGATCGCTCAGGAAGTCGTTGCCACCTCCCTCGGTGGTGTTGGATGCGGGAAACAAGGCGGCCAGTTTGCTGGCCAGTGGATCGATCGATCCCGAGGGAAACACGTTGGTCGGCAGGCCCCCGGCGGTGTAGCCACCGATCGGGACGCCGCAATATCCGTTGGCGTTGGCGGCGCTGTTTCCCGCCAGCCGCGCGTTAAAGATCTCTCCCTGGTAGGTCGGGTTGCCGTTGCAATCGAGAGCCGTGGTGTTCGGAATCGGGAGCCCTGTGTTGGGATCCACCTGGGGAGCGACGGTCGACGTGAGAAAAGCGGAGAAATCCCCGCCCACCTCGGCCTGCGTAGGAACCGTGGACAGCTGCGGGAGCCCCTGACGGATGCGCAGCCCTTCGTAGTCTCCAAAGAAAAACAATCGGTTCTTGACGATGGGTCCGCCCAGCGTGAACCCAAACTGATTCTGCTTGTACGGTTGCTGACCGAATTGATCGAAGGCGTTGGTCGCGTCCACCTTTTCATTGCGCAGAAACTCGAACACGTCGCCGTGGATCTTGTTGGTGCCCGACTTGATGACGGCGTTCATGATGGCCCCGTTGCCGCGGCCGAACTCCGCGGTGTAGGCATTGGTCTCGACCTTGAATTCGGCGATGGCGTCGACCGACGGCTGCACCACATAAGCCGCGCCGTTCAGCACGTCCCCCAGATTGGCATTGTTGTCGATGCCGTCGAGCAGAAAATTATTTTGCAGAGACCGCGCGCCGTTGGAGCTGAAACCGTAGGTGGTTTCGACCCGGGAACCGGGCTCGGCGGCAGCGATGCCGGTTCCGAGCAACGCAAGCTGTGCGTAGTTGCGCCCATTCAGCGGAAGGGCGTTGATGCGACGGCTGTCGACCACCTGGCCGAGGTCGGAGGTTTCGGTTTCGAGCTGCGCCCCCTGGCCGGTGACCGTCACGACTTCGGTGGCCATGCCGGGCTCAAGCTTCACGTCCACGCCCACCCGATCCTGGATGTTCACCTGAACCGGACCCGCCACCGCCTTCTTGAAGCCGACCTTCTCGACGGTCACGCTGTAACGGCCGATCCGCAGGGGACTAGCGACGTACTCCCCTTGCTCACTGGTAGAGACCCTCAGCGGCACATCGCGATCCAGGTCGGTTACAGTCACCTTGGCACCCGCCACCAACGCTCCGGTCGGGTCGCGCACCAGGCCGACAATGGCTCCGGCATCCTTTTGCGCCCAGAGCGGCGTCACAAAACTAAGGGCTACGAGAACGAACAGTATTCCGAGCCTCGGTCGAGCGTGGATATGGACGGGCATGGCAAACCTCCTGAGCTGCGTCCCAGAACGCGAACTCCCATTTGGGGAGTGCGCCCTCTTGTGGAGTATTACGAACTATTACTGTTACTTTCGTTTGATCACTTTGTCAACTGAATATTTTGCCTCTGACTCCGGGTTGTGATCACCCCGCCCCGACTTGGCACCGGAATGCGGGGCGCTCAAATGGCCATCCCATCGTTTCCGGCTCCCCGAAGCGCGGCAACCATGGTTCATCAAGTCATCGAACTCAGCTTCCCCGCATTCCGCACGCCCGGGCATAGGTCCGCAGCACGAACTGGATGTGATCACGAATCAAGGACTCGGGCTGGCGCTCGACTTGTCCGGCTCGGATGGCCTCATATTCCCGCGGAAGGTACTGGCTGATGAGGGTCAAGGGGAACGGCTGTGCTTTGAGGTTCTCGAGCAGCCGTTCGATCTCGGCTTGGACGGCAGGCTCGTGCCAGTAGTAGCGGCAGCGGTCGCTATAACTGTAAGCTCGCGCGAGGCACAATTGGTACTCATCCCCACTGTAGTAGGGACGCCAGTGCGCGGGTTCCGACAGCATGACCTGATCGAGCGTCTCCCGCACCTGCGAGCGCTTCTGGCTCTTTCTCCCGGCAAGCAGATCGGTCTCGATCGCGCTCAACGCAAAGATGGCTTCCCGGAAGGCGAAGGTCAACCAGGGGCCCACTTTCAGAATGGCAAAGTGGTCCTCCACCATCCGCGCAAGCGCGCCCGCAGACTGATAGTCGGTCGAGTGCGCCTCATAGACCAGCAACGGGCTCTCGGGCAACGCCTGCGAGAGCGACCGCGCCCGGCCGCCGTCGTATTCAAACACGACCTCGTCGCCGAACTCCACCCCGGGCTGCACCACCACACCGATCACTCTTTGCCAGGCCGCCGACAAGCTTCTCTGCTCAAAGGCCTGATGAAAGATGCGCAGAGTCTGCTGGAGGCTTTCGACCGTGGTCAGGGCCGGAGGTGCTCCCGGGGCGGACTCCCCGCCCGGGGCCGGCACTTCGGTCCCGATGACATAGAGGGGAGGGGCTGCGTCGGCCGGCATTTCTCTTGCCGCCTCTTCCGCGGCCTGGCAGAGCATCGCAGCTCGCTCTGCGACCACCGGTTCAGCGACGACCCCTCCGTCGTCGGCACATGGTGCGCTCGCATCCAGATGGATTTTCCGATATCCGGCGAGCACACAAGCGCGAACCAGTTGGCCAGCGTTTGCTAAAGCCCTGCTCCCGCCTGCGCTCCTCCAGGGAAACGGCCCCAGATGGTCCCCACCCAGTCGAATGCGCTCTGCCGGAAGCCCCATGCGGCGCGCCGCCAGGTGGACAGAATGGGCGAACTGGGCCGGCGTAAGTCCGGTGTAACCGCCCATTTGATTGACCTGACTGGCGGTGGACTCGACGTGGAGGACAGAATCGTCTTCGATGGCCTGCTCGATAGCCGCGTCGATGACCGAGGGATGGGCGGAACAGACCGCGTAGACGCCCCCGGTTCGGGAGAGACGATTGCGGATCAACACATCCAGCAGACTTTCGCTGGCCTGGCGGCCGCGCCACGGAATTACCGGTTTCAAACCGCCTCCTGCAAGGGGCTCCCTCGCCCCGATACTCACGGTCGCATCGACGTCGACCGCGCCCGTGGTCGCGGACGCAACCCTACGCAACTGCGCTCGCTACGCTCCCTCGGCCGACGGGGAACAAGCGAGCCCCAACTTCGCGCCCATGACAAAAACCAGCGGAAGAAGACGAACCGGCGAGCAGTCGGCTCCTGCAACTTGCATCTCACGGCTACCTTGGGCACGCGCGCCATAAAATTCATATTCTTACGATTAATAACGTTTACTTGCGATTGTCTCGGATTGTCAAGGGCAAAAAGCGGCGAACAGGAACGCCGCTTTCCGCCCGCCAGGGAAGACAGCGTACACTTATGCCGCGGGCCGCGCTCTTCACCGGCTGCTTGACAGCGCCGACTTAAGAAAGTAAAACGAGACCATTCGCAAGATATCGGAAGAATGGCGGGAACCCGCGGCCCGAGGCGCCGTCGTTATGAGCATGAGCGTCCGAACCTCAATGACCAAGCGCAGGCGAGCTATCGCGTGCTGTGTCCTTCTTTGTGTTGCCCTGCCTGCCTGGAACTCGGGGCGGAATCGATTGGACGCCCTTGCTCACCCCGCCCCTTCGGCCAACCTCGCGAGCGATCTTCAGATCCAGAGCAGCGTGATCCGCATCGAGTTCGATCACAATCTCCATAGCCGGGTGGTTGCCTTGTTCGGCTCAAAGGCGGAACGTCTGACTCCGTTTTCCGCGTCCGAGACGGTCACCACGCTTCGCACCTTAGGTGACTTTGCCCTGAGCTCGAGCCATCGGGAACAGGTCGCGGATGCATTCGGCGACGGCGAACGCATATCGCTGACCGGCAAGTCAGGCGTGCTGCGCAAGGACATTTCGGTCACCATCTATGCCGATTTCCCAGCGCTTGCGATCTTTGACGTCGCCTATACCAATGAAGGATCGGATCGACTCGTCACGCGCGGCTGGGCCAACCAGCACTATTCCATCGCCCCGCTTTCCCCGACCCGCGACCCCGCTTTCTGGTCCTACCAAAGTGGCTCCTACGAGAAGCGCCCGAATTGGGTGCTTCCATTACGGGTCGGATTCAAACAGGAGAACTATCTTGGCATGAATGCCAGTGACTATGGCGGTGGCACACCCGTTGTCGACGTGTGGCGCAAGGACGTTGGGCTGGCGGTCGGTCACCTGGAACCTGGCCCTCGCCTCATCTCGCTTCCCGTCTCCATGTCCGACACCGGTCATGCCCAGGTGGCGGTTCGCTCCACGCGGGAGCGAAGCCTCGAGCCGGGCGAGACCTTGCACACGCTCCGCACCTTTGTATCGGTGCATGAGGGAGACTATTTTCGCACCCTCACCGAATACCGCCGCCTCATGATGCGGCAGGGATTTCAAATGGCCTCCGCGCCGGAAAGCGCTTTTGGACCGATTTGGTGCGCCTGGGGCTACGGTCGGTCGGTGCGACTCCAGCAGGTCTACGACACGCTCCCCACCGTCAAGAAACTGGGTTTCTCCTGGGTCACTTTGGACGACGGCTGGCAGAACAACTACGGCGATTGGGAACTCGACCCCAAGAAGTTTCCCCACGGCGACGCCGACATGAAAACCCTGGTGGATCGCATTCATGCCGAGGGTTTCAAGGCCCAGCTGTGGTGGTCCCCGTTAAGCGCCGTCTCAGACTCCAAACTGCTCGAAGAACATCCCGACCTCGTTTTGCTGAATCAGGATGGATCGAAGCGAAAGATTTCCTGGTGGAATTCGTGGTATCTGTGCCCCGCCGATCAGGGGGTGGTGGAGCACCAGAAAGCGCTGGTTCGCAAGTTTTTGGGGGACTGGGGATTTGACGGCCTCAAGCTCGATGGCCAGCATATGAACGCCGTCCCTGCCTGCTACAATCCCGCCCACCACCACGCGCGTCCGGAAGACTCGGTTGAGGCGTTGCCCGATTTCTTTCGCCAGATCTACGAGACGGCTCGCAGCGTAAAACCCGACGCGCTCGTCGAGTTCTGTCCGTGCGGCACAACCTACTCGTTTTTCACCATGCCGCATTTCAATATGTCGGTGGCCTCCGATCCGGAGAGTTCCTTTCAGGTCCGCTCCAAGGGGAAAACCTTGAAAGCTCTCATGGGCGATAGCGTGCCCTATTTTGGGGACCACGTCGAGTTGAGCGACGGGGCGATCGATTTCGCATCCACCGTGGGTGTCGGCGGAGTTGTCGGTACCCAATTTGTACTTCCGAATCTTGTCAAGAAGCGCAGCTCATCGGACCTGACGCCCGAGCGCGAGAGAATCTTCGCTCAGTGGCTGCAGATCTACAAAGACAAGATGCTTTCCCGCGGCGAATATCTCGGAGGCCTTTACGATATCGGGTTTGACCGCCCGGAAGCGCACGTGATCCGCAAAGGCGAGGAAATGTACTATGCTTTTTTCGCCCGCAAATGGAGCGGGCCGATAGCGCTCCGCGGTCTCGGGGAGCGCTCGTATCACCTCCTTGATTATGTGAATCACAAAGATCTCGGAACCGTACGCGGACCGCAAGCTACATTTTCTGCTACGTTCGCCAGACATCTTCTGCTCGAGGCTCGGCCGGAATAGCGTTTCCGCCGGTCGCGCCGAACCCGCTCGATCGGAAGTTTTCGCTAGACACAGAAGCTCCTGCGCGATAAAAGAGAAGAGCCCAAAAGTAAATTCCACGGACGGGTGCCGGAAGCGGCCTAAAATCCCTGCATGCTAAGCGAAGAGCGGCAAAGAGCGATCCTCGAGATCGTGAATCGGGACGGTCGAGTCTTGGTCATCGACTTGGCCAAGCAATTCCATACCTCCCAGGTCACCATCCGCAAGGATCTGGAGATCCTCCATACCAAAGGCCGCGTTCATCGCACGCATGGAGGAGCTCTGCCCGCGCGCGACAGCGCCCTCGAAGACCCCACGTTACGGGAAAAAGAAAAGCTGCATCGCAAGGAGAAGTTGCGAATTGCCGCTGCCGCCGCACGCATGGTGACCGAAGGACAGGTGGTGATTCTGGATTCCGGAACGACCACGACTGCCATCGCCCGCGCCCTGAGGAATTTTCAGAACCTAACCATCATCACCAACGCCGTGAACATCGCCGCCGAACTCTCCGGATCGGCCCTGGAAGTGATTTTGACCGGCGGCAGCCTGCGAAAAAATTCGTTCTCGCTGGTGGGGCCGATTGCCGAGGAGACGCTCCACCGATTGCACGCCGATATCCTCTTTCTCGGGGTTGACGGATTCGACGTTGAGTACGGGCTGAGCACCCCCAATCTGTTGGAAGCAAAAGTGAATCGGGCCATGATCGAGATTTCCAAGACGTCGGTGGCGGTGGCTGACTCCAGCAAATTCGGCAAGCGCAGTCTCTCGCTGATTGCTCCGCCCTCTTCCCTGCAACACGTCATCACCGACTCCGGTATTCCACGGGCCGAACTGAACGCGCTCAAGAAAGCGGGCATCGACGTGACCGTGGTGTGACGCGCGCCCGGGTGAGCGTGCCGCTCTCAGCGCGGGCGCTCGAGCAGCCGCTTTGCGTTGTCCCGATAAACACGGCGCAAGACTTCCTCGGGGAGAAACAGTCCGTAAATATTCCACCGTCCCTGTCGCGACGCGTGGGAGGGATAGGCAAAATACTGGTCGTCAGTTTCGAGAAAGCGAAAGTGCAGGCGGTACATCTCGGTGTCGGGAACCAGATCCGTACCAAACAGAATGCGCTCGGAATATTTGAGGAAGAAATTCCGGGCGGTGTAGGGTTGACGGCCCAATTCGGCGCAACGGGCGCCGATGTCCACGAACACATTCGGGCACATCTCCAGCAAACGGCAGACGTAATCCAGATTCTCCGCCCGCTCGGCGACGTGCGCGGCCACGAACGTGGTGTTCGGATGCCGCAGGAAGATACGGTCCCGCTGGGCAAGCAGCTTCTGTTTGCTGCCGGGCGCCCGGTGAAAGCTCCATTCGGGATGTGCCGCCAGTTCCTCGTAACGCTCGTTCTGTGGGTCTACGGGCAGAAAGAAAGCGTCCGGGTCCGCCGTATGAAACATGATGGGCACGCCCAGCTCGGCCGCTTTGTCGAACAGCGGACCTAACCTTTCATCGTCGACCCGCAGCAGCCTGCCGTCCGCATCGGAAAGGCTGGTGCCCAGATCCTTCCATAATTTCAGACCGCAGGCGCCGTGCTCCACCAGTTCCTCCAGGCGGTCGACCGCCCGTGCGAAGAACCCGGGCGCTTCGAGATCGGACCAGTCCATCCATCCATACGTTGCAAAACGGTCCGGGGCGGCAGCACGGAACTTGCTCACCATTTCGAGCGCTTCCTGACCAACCCGCATGGTGATATTGACGATCTGTTCGATGCCGCATTCGTCCATGATTCGCAATACGGCCTGGGGATCCTGGGCATCGAGATGATTGTGGTAGTCAATGACCGGGTACTTGGGACGCAGGACTTCGTGCTCCGGAACGACGAGCATCGAGCGCGGATGGTAATCGCTCAGCCGCAGGTCCACCGATGCCCTGGCACTCACCATCTCGAGGAAAGGATCTTTGCGCGACCCGTTTGCACTCATGGTTATCTCCACCCCCGTTCTGTTTCGAGCGTGCCCCACCGGTCGGCCACTATAGCTTCCGCGCGAGGAAGCGCGACAAGCGTGCCCGGTCCGGCTGACCGCGTGTACCGCCAAGTTCGAGCGTCGACAGAGCGCCGCAAGCATTGCCTTCGACCAGGCAGCCGCGCAGGTCTCGTCCGGAGAGGAAGGCATGGACAAATCCCGCAGCGAACGAATCCCCCGCGCCCGTCGTGTCCACGGCAGAGACCTTAAACGCTGGCACCGACACGACCTGATCGCAAGCGGCGGCGATCGCCCCACGGTGTCCGAGCTTGATCACCACGCAGGGCGTCCTTTTGGCCAACTCCTCGAGCGCTGCCCGAACATTGTTCTTCCTCGTCAACTGCAGCGCCTCCTGTTGATTGATAAAGAGGATGGTGGTCTGATCCGCCACCCGCCAAACGTCCTCGCCCCACCGCGACTGGGGGTCCGAGTTCGGATCAAACGAAGTCGTGAGGCCCAATTTCCTGGCTTGCCGGAAAATGCGCGGAAATGACGGCCGCAAAGCGGTCTGGAGGAAGAAAGAAGTCATATGCAGATGGCTGTGCCCGCGCAAGGCTTTCATTTCCAGATCGGCGTAACACAACTCGGCGATGGCTCCGAGCATCGTCACCAGAGCGCGATCGGAACGCGTGCTCAGCGAAATGGTCAAGCCTGTCCTGGAGGCCTTATCGATGCGGACGTTCTTCGTGGAGATTCCGGCTTGGCAAACGAAGTTCAGGCAAGCGCGCCCGTATTCGTCATCGCCCACCTTGCTGAACAAACTCACACGATGCCCCAGCCGCGCCACCCCGCTGGCGAAAATCGCGGAGGCGCTGCCGAGAACGGTCTCGAGATTCTCCGCGATAACTTCGCGCCCCAGCGCGGGCGCCGAGTTCAATCCGCTGGCGATGAGGTCCAGGTTGAGTTCGCCGATAATGGCCACCCGTCGGCTGTGGGCGGTTTGCTGAAGTTTCGTTTGATTGCTATAGTGGTTTCTAAACATTTCTATATATTTCGTAGCTGGTTGGCAGTATATTGCAATCGGATAGAGATGGGAAGGAGGGACCGAGCCTTGATCGAAGGACATGCGATCGAAGGACTGCAGGCGCTGGTCGGTCCAAGCGAAAATGAGCGGCGCGCGCGCGGCACACTCTACACTCCGAGTGAAATCCTGCGTCAGCCCGCGACTTGGCAAACGACCTACAAGATTTGCGGGGAGCGACGGCCGGACCTGGTCCGGTTCCTGAGCACGGCAGGCATCGGTGGCGCCCACAGTTCCCGTCCTACGGTATTTCTTGTGGGCGCAGGCACATCCGACTACGTCGGACAGGCCCTCACCTACTTGCTGCGCCGCCTATGGGGTTGTGAAGTTTGGGCGGTTCCGAGCACTGACCTGCTGACCAATGTTGAGGATTTGGTGTTCCCGGACCGGCCCTACCTATGGGTTTCGTTCTCCCGCTCGGGCGACAGTTCCGAAGGATGGGCTGTACTCGAGGCCGCGATTGCGCGCTACCCCAAGGTGCGTCACCTGTTGATAACCTGCAATTCGAAAGGGCGGATGGCTGCCGTTTTCGAAAAAGCGCCTGAGCGCGCCTTCGTGCTTGCCCTCGACGATACGGCGAACGACCGCGGACTGGCGATGACCAGTTCTTATACCAACATGGTGGTCGCCGGTCATTGCCTGGCTCACGCATTTTCTCCCGATGAGTACAAGGATACGTTCTCGGTGTTGCACGCGGCGGGAGAGAGTTTCCTGGGGCATGCCCAGGAAGTTGCGGCTGCGATTGCCCAGGAAGATGTCTCCAGAGCATGTTTTGTCGGTTCTGGGGTGCTTCGAGCCGTAGCCCAGGAATCCGCTCTGAAGTTGCTGGAGTTGACCGCCGGCAAGATCCAGACCTTGTCGGAGTCCACCCTGGGGCTCCGCCACGGCCCGATGTCAGCCTTGGACGGAAACACCCTGTTTGTGGGCTTCCTCTCCCGCGACCTGCGGCGACGCAAGTATGAGGCGGATCTGATTGAAGAAGTCCACCGCAAACAACTGGGCAAGATTCGGGTGGTGGTAACTCCCGACACCGCGGACCGGCTGGAGCCGCTGACCGATCACGTCCTTGGCTTGAACGCGCCCGGCCTCGATGATCAATACCGGGCACCGGTGGACGTGATCCTGGCCCAGCTATTGGGCTTGTTCTGTTCGCTGCGGCTGGGGCTGATGCCGGATTGTCCGAGTCCGAACGGCGCCATCACGCGCGTGGTCTCCCATGTGAATATCTATTCCTGACGACCTATGCGAATTCCCTTCCCCGAAATCGTGTCTGGTTTCAGGGCGGTATGTCTTGTGGGTTGGTTGGCGAGCAGCGCCATGGCCGCCGGCGAGAGTGCAATTCTTTACCGAGTGTCGCCCGGACCCGCCCAGGCCGAGATCCGGAACCCCGTCCTCTCCTTATCGAACCATATGATCGAAACGCAGTGGTCAGTTGCCAAGGGCAAACTGACTGGATTGAAGCTGGTCGTTCGCAGCAACGGGACGCAACTGGTTCTTCCGCGCGATCCCTTCCGTTTTACCTTTCAGGACGGAACCTCAGTCGGCGCTTCGGACATGACGATCAGCGACGGGCCGCACCTGGATATACTGCCTGCCAATTCCGGGGCCGCGCGCGCCGCCGATCATTTCGCGGGCAAAGCCATTCGCCTGCGCCTGGAATACACCAGCCGGCAAGATCCGCGAAAGAAACTGCGTGTCGCCTGGAGCGCGCTGCTTCGCAATGAGTCCAACTATGTTCGCGAGGAGATTCGGCTCTCGGCGCCCGATGGCGATCAATCGCTCGGCGAGGTCTTCCTGTTCGATGGCAGTCTGCCCGGCGCGAAAGTAACTGGGAGTGTCCGAGGTTCTCCGGTCACGGTGGGAGATTTCTTTGTTGGTTTTGAGGATCCGCTGGCCCAATGCCAGGCGACGGAGATCGTAACCTGCAGCATGAAAAGAGAATTGCCGCTCCAAAAAGGGCAGGCGGTCACTTATTCGCTGGTCATCGGTGTTTCGCCTGCGGGACAAATGCGACGTGGATTTCTAAACTATCTCGAGCGAGAGCGGGCTCATCCCTACCGCACGTTTCTCCACTACAACTCTTGGTATGACATCGGCTACGGCAAGCCCTACGACGCCCCGGCGGTACTCGACGTCATCGGCGCCTTCGGAAGCGAACTCGTCGGCAAGCGGAGGGTGAAGTTGGACTCGTTTCTGCTCGATGACGGGTGGGACAATCCCCGTTCCATTTGGCATCTGAACCAGGGTTTCTCCGACGGCCTTGCTCCCCTGAACCGCGCTGCGAAACAGTATGGGTCGGCCATGGGAATTTGGCTGTCCCCATGGGGTGGCTATGACGAGGCCAAGCGGGAGAGGCTGGAGGTGGGCCAAAAGTACGGTTTTGAAACCAATGCAGGAGGGTTTGCGCTCTCCGGACCGAAGTACTACGCGAGATTCCGGCAGGTGTCGCTCGATTTCCTGGAAAAAGACGACGTCAACCAATTCAAAATCGACGGCACCGGCAACGTCGACAGCGTTTTTCCCGGCAGCAGTTTCGACAGCGACTTTGCCGCCGCCATTCGGCTAATCGAGGACTGGCGCGAACAGAAACCTGACCTTTTCGTCAATCTCACGACCGGAACTTATCCTTCGCCGTTTTGGCTGCGGTATGCGGACTCGATCTGGCGAGGGGGAGAGGACCACAGCTTTGCCGGAGTGGGAAGCTGGCGCGAGCAATGGATCACCTATCGCGACGCACAGACCTATCGGAATGTCGTCCAGGCGGGTCCGTTGTTTCCGCTGAATTCTCTGATGCTGCACGGGCTGATCTATGCCCGGGAGGCTGAGCATCTGGACAGCGACCCGGAAAATGATTTCAGCAACGAGGTGCACTCCTACTTTGGCAGCGGAACGCAACTCCAGGAGATGTACATTTCACACCGGCTACTTTCGGAAAACAACTGGGACACCCTCGCCGAGGCCGCCAACTGGTCACGGAGCAACGCACAAATCCTACGGGATACGCACTGGGTCGGTGGCGATCCAGGCAAACTCGAAATCTACGGTTGGGTTGCCTGGTCAAGCGCAAAAGCCATCCTCACTCTCCGCAACCCGAGCAACCAGAATCAAAGCTTCCTGATCGACGTGGGCCAGGCGTTTGAGCTGCCGCCGCCAGCGGCGCGCCACTTTCTGGCGCGCCGACCCTGGAAACACGACCGCGACGTGTCGGCGCTGTCGCTCGAGGCGGGCCAACCCCACACGTTCACCCTTGCGCCCTTCGAAGTGCTGACGCTCGAGGCGCAGCCCGTCCCGTAGCGGCAATGGCGGGGCCCGATTTCCTCTCTAAAATTCACGAACCGGCATCGCCGGTTCCTGCCGCTTGGTTGCGCAGCGTCCGCGGTGGCCTCGGCTGTGTCGCGCCTCCAGCCGACCGACTTCGTCCTCCCTGGCAAAAGGCCGAGAGCGAACAAAGCAGTCGACATGGTCTCCAGATTGCGGAAAACAATCCCGCCACCGTTCAGCCGGTACTAGGCGTGAACGAGCTCTTTGGCTTCGTGGGCGCGGGCTTTCGATGGCTCGGCCGTGCCGCAGTCGAAGACAACGCGCGCGGCAACATCGCCGTGCGCAAGCCGCTTGAAAATGTCGTTGATCGCCGACAGCGGCTGAAGCTTAATGTCGGCCTTGACGTTGCCCTGGACCGCGAAGTCGAGCGCTTCGGCCATGTCTTCCCGGGTTCCGACGAATGAACCTCGAATGGTGATGCAGTTGGCCACCACGTCGAACAGGGGGAAAGGAAACTCACCCCGTGGTAGTCCGACGAGGACGCAAGTGCCGCGCTTCCGGGTCATGCCGATTCCCTGCTTGAACGCGATGAGAGACGGAGCAGTAATCAGGACACCGTGAGTTCCGCCACCGGTGCCCTTCTTCACCGTCGGTCCCGGATCCTCGCGCTTCGCGTTGACGGTGAGATCGGCAGCCAATTTCTTCGCATGCGCCAATTTGCCGTCGTCAATGTCGACGGCCCAGACCAAAAGACCCATTCAACTCGACACGGCGTTCGTCAGGATCACTTTGAGCGCGCTGTCCCGCGCCGCATTGCCAAACGTGTCATACGCCTTCCTGATATCGCTCATCGGGAAGCGATGCGTCACAAGCTTATGCGGCTGCAGTTTGCCCGAGCGCACAACTCTCAGGAGCATGGGTGTCGTGACCGTGTCCACCAGACGTGTCGTGATCGATATGTTACGGTCCCAGAGTTTCTCCATGTGCAGTTCCACGGGCTTGCCATGGACGCCAACGTTCGCAATGCGTCCGCCGACAGCAACAATGGCCTGACAAATCCCGAACGTTATGGGAAGTCCGACGGCCTCGATCGCCACGTCAACCCCGGCCCCCTCGGTTAACTCCATCACGTGATGGGCCGCGTGTCCGTCGGCGCTGTTGACCAGATTGGTCGCGCCCAGCTCTTGGGCGACTGCCAGGCGCTTGTCGTCCAAGTCGATCATGATAATTTCCGCTGGTGAATAGAATTGCGCCGTGAGCAGAACGGCGATACCGACCGGTCCCGCACCCACGATGGCAATTGTGTCCCCGGGCTTCACTTGACCGTTCAGAACACCGCACTCAAAGCCGGTCGGCAAGATGTCGCTCAGCATCACCATCGATTCTTCATCGCTGCCGGCCGGGAGGTTGTAAAGACTCCCCTGCGCCTGCGGGATGCGCACGTACTCGGCCTGAGTTCCGTCGACGGTGTTGCCCAGAATCCAGCCGCCGTGTCGACAATGGGAATACATGCCTCGTTTGCAGAAGTCGCACTTCAGGCAGGCCGTGACGCAGGAGATGATGACTTTGTCGCCCACGTGAAAGTCCGAGACCTCGGACCCGATGTCCTCGATTATGCCAATGCCTTCGTGGCCGAGAATCCGTCCATCGGTCACCGCGGGCAGATCGCCCTTGAGAATATGCAAATCGGTTCCGCAAATCGTTGCGGTGGTGACGCGCACAATGGCATCGCCCGGATCTTGAATGGCAGGGCGCAGTTTATCCTCCCATGCATACTTGCCCGGACCGTGATAGACCAGAGCCTTCATGGTAGCGCCATCGCCTGGCGCGAAACCACTAGTCTTCGCCAGTTCAAGTTCAGCGGTTGTCATTCTTGTTTCCCTCTGGCTCGCATTAAAACTCAATGGAACCCGGCAAACTGTCCTGTTTTGCTCGTAGCTCACATGTATGTTCCAACCGTTATCCTCTCGACGGCTTTTGAACCTGATCGTCTGTCGAAGCCATGCCCACCGCACAAATTCTCCCGCGAGAACTCCGGCAGCGAACGCCGCCGCGTCATGGTAGTGTTGATTCGCTAGGGCTTGAAGCCTTTGTCCCGGCCATCCGAAGACAATGAAAGCCGCTATTTTCTCCTCAACTCGTACTTCGTCCTCCTCCTTCCTTCATGTCGAACAGGTTCCGCAGCCCCGACTCGAAGCCGGACATGTGTTGCTTCGGGTCGTCGCTTGCGGCGTGTGTCGGACGGATCTGCACATCGTGGAAGGAGATCTTCCGCCGGTTCGACCCCGTCTCATTCCCGGCCATCAGATTGTGGGAGAAGTGATCGAGGGGGCGACCCCGGAGTTGCCGCTGGGAACGCGTGTCGGTGTTTCCTGGATGGGCGGCGTCGACGGCGCTTGCTGGTTCTGCCATCACGGATTGGAAAATCTTTGCGACAGGCCCGCTTTCACCGGATACACGGTCGATGGCGGCTATGCCGAGTGTGTCCTGGTGCGCTCGGATTTCACCTTCCCGTTGCCCGCTGGACTGGACGACGCACATGTCGCGCCCTTGCTGTGCGCCGGCATCATTGGCTTTCGCAGCTTAAGGGTTGCGGGAGTCGAGCGCGGTGAACGAGTTGGACTTTTCGGTTTTGGCAGCTCCGCAAGTTTGGCGATCGCCATCTTGCAGTCCTGGAAATGCGACGTTTATGTCGTAACCAGAGGTGAATCCCACCGAAAAATGGCGGCCTCCCTGGGTGCGACCTGGGTCGGCAAAGAGGAGGAAAGGCCGCCCGTGGCGCTCGACCGCGCGATTACATTCGCGCCCAGCGGAAACGTAGTGGTGAGTGCCCTCGCAAGTCTGCGGAAGGGCGGAGTGGTAGCGATCAACGCCATCCATCTCGACCATATACCGGCTTTTGACTACGACACACTGCTCTGGGGAGAGCGTCAAATTCGCAGTGTGGCCAATATGACTCGGCAGGATGCGCGCGACTTTCTCCAGATCGCTCATGAGCTCCAGATCCGTCCGCGAGTGAAGGTATTCTCGCTCGAAGACGCAAATCAGGCGCTTGTGGCAGTGAAAGAAGAGACTGAACAGGGATCGGCAGTGCTTATTCCTTGAATCTGGTGCACGGCCTGCGCGGAACAATTGATGCGCTCGCGGCACAAATGGCCGGCTTGGCGGACCGACGAAATCGACTGGATCGCAACCTGCCCGCCTTTGCCCTCGATCAAATACCAAAAGGTGGGGTGAACATTGCGAAAAGAGCCGCGGCAGCATCGGCAACAGAAATAGACCTGACGATTCGTTTTCTCCGTTCGCCAACACCTCGCCATCAAGTGAAAGAGACCGCCAGCATATCGCGCTGGCGGCCTTCTACCTTCATGTTTTCAGGACGGCTCGATGGCCGACGCCCAGCCTTTGTCCCCAAACTGGAAACCTGCCCTCGACCCCAGACAGGGCTCGCCGAACCTCCCTGCTCTTTTCGTTTTTCAACCTGGACAACTCTTTTCACCTTTGCCCAGGATGGCGAAGCTTGGTCAGCCGCTAGTAGCCATCGCCCCGCCCACCCCGTGCCGGAGCTTGTTTGTCCTCTTCAGGAAGGTCCGCAACCAAGGCTTCGGTGGTAAGCATCAGGGAAGCGATCGAGCCCGCGTTGGTCAGGGCCGTGCGTACGACTTTTGTCGGGTCCAACACTCCGGCCTTTACCAGGTCTCCGTATTCGCCGGTCAGAGCATTGAAGCCGAAGTGCGGCTCCTTGGACTCGGTCACCCTGCCAAGAACAATCGCTCCCTCCTCTCCGGCATTCTCCGCGATCTGGCGGAGCGGTTCTTGCAAAGCACGCTTCACGATGTTGACACCAATCTGTTCATCGCCTTCGACTTTCAGCCGGTCAAGCGCGGGAATGCAGCGCGCCAGAGCCACGCCACCACCGGGCACGATACCTTGTTCGACCGCTGCACGGGTCGCGTGCATGGCGTCTTCCACCCGCGCCTTCTTCTCTTTCATTTCCGTTTCGGTCGCCGCGCCAACTTTAATGATGGCCACGCCACCGACCAGTTTCGCTAACCGCTCCTGCAGCTTCTCGCGGTCGTAGTCGCTGGTCGCCTTATCAATCTGGCCCCGAATCTCCTTCACTCGGCTTTCAACATCACCACGCTTGCCCTTGCCTTCGATGATGGTGGTGTTGTCCTTGTCGATGGTGACCTTCTTGGCCTGCCCCAGATCCTCGTTCTTCACGTTCTCGAGCTTGATGCCCAGATCCTCCGTGATTGCCTTCCCCCCCGTGAGGGTGGCGATGTCCTGCAACATGGCCTTGCGCCGATCGCCGAACCCCGGCGCCTTGACGGCAGCAATTTGCAACGTCCCGCGCAGCTTATTTACGACCAGGGTGGCTAGTGCTTCTCCCTCGATATCCTCGGCAATGATCAGCAGCGGCCTGCTGCTCTTGGATATCTGCTCCAGCAGGGGAACGATATCTTTCATGGAACTGATCTTCTTTTCGTGGATCAGAATGTAGGCATTCTCGAAGGCAACTTCCATGCGTTCAGGGTCGGTGACGAAATAGGGAGATAGATATCCGCGGTCGAACTGCATGCCCTCCACGACTTCGAGCTGGGTCTCCAGGGTCTTGGATTCCTCGACGGTGATCACGCCGTCTTTGCCTACCTTCTTCATCGCGTCGGCGATGATTTGACCGATCGTGTCGTCATTGTTGGCCGAGATGCTGCCCACCTGGGCGATCATGTCGCCGGTAACGGGCTTGGAGAATTTGTCGAGTTCGCCGTTGGCGCGCTCGCCGG
Source organism: Terriglobales bacterium (assembly GCA_049520935.1). GTDB lineage: Bacteria > Acidobacteriota > Terriglobia > Terriglobales > Acidobacteriaceae > Acidiflorens. The sequence goes on from JBEKPJ010000016.1 coordinate 74,122, forward strand.
TTTTGGGGTCGATTGCACCGCAAATCGCGCCGATGGCTTTCTCGATGCCCCGCTTCATCGCCATCGGATTTGCGCCAGCAGCAACGGTCTTTACTCCTTCGCGATAGATGGCCTGCGCCAGAACCGTCGCCGTGGTGGTGCCGTCGCCAGCAACGTCGCTCGTCTTCGAAGCGACCTCACGCACCATCTGTGCTCCCAGATTCTCGAGACCGTCCTGCAGTTCAATTTCTTTGGCGACTGTGACGCCGTCTTTGGTAATCGTCGGCGCTCCAAACTTCTTCTCAATCACAACGTTGCGGCCTTTGGGACCGAGGGTGACCTTGACGGCGTCTGCCAGCAGGTTGACGCCGCGCAAAATTGCCTGCCTTGACTCTTCTCCGTGCACGATTTGCTTTGCCATTATATTTTCCTCCTGAGACTGTGGGATCGATTGTCACCGCCCGGTGGCGGATATTCATCACCGACGCAAGATCGGCTGTCGCCGCGACGCGCAAACGAAGAACCAACCTTATTTTCTTGCTACTGCCGTTTCTTTCTTCGCGACTCCGGTAACGACTCCAAGAACATCCTCCTCTTTCATAATGAGGAAGTCCTCCCCGTCCAGCTTGATCTCCGTACCTGAATATTTGCCAAACAAGATGCCATCCCCTTCTTTCACGGCCACGGGAAACACCTTGCCTTCGTCGTTGATCCTGCCCTTGCCGACGGAGATCACTTCCCCCTCTTGTGGCTTGTCCTTGGCAGAATCCGGGATGATGAGGCCGCCCCGAGTGGTACCCGATTCTTCTGTACGCCGCACCAGAATGCGGTCGTGGAGTGGAGTAAATTTGGTAGCCATGTCTGTGAACTCCTTGTGTATGGTTTGCAAGTGGTTAGTGTGAACCCTGGAAACTGATTTTCTCGCCGCGCCAGGATGATCCAATTTCAGAGCTCGACCCTGGAGCCATGTTCGAAACGCCTACCGCAGGTTTGCGCCCGCCGGTTGCGCATTTGTTGTCGGCGCCTTCCTCGGTAAAACTGGCGATGGGATCCGATTCCGCTTCCTTTTGAGAGAGCGTCTTCCTCCTCCCGTTGGGAGTAGCCAGTTGCGTCATCCCCGCCAGGACTCTGGTTGGGACAATTGTCGACCGTCATGCGTGAAGAACCCTTATCATGCGGGGAACCCACCTTGGGCAACTCTGCAAGGCGCAGTAGGACATCCGGCAGCGGAGACACGTGCGCCAAAAGCGGACGATTGTGCCGAGGAACTTCAGCGTTCCAGCTTCCGAAACCGCGTGTGTCTGGCTGAACACTACCAGACCACGGCTGCCGTTTCTGATCAATAACGCACACATTGCGTCACGAATGCAGGTTGGCACTTAGGCATGGGCAGGTCCCTCGATTTCCGGCCGTGGCTCCCTGCAGCTTTCACGGCCCGAGCCTACCGGTCCGATCAAGGCAAAAAACGGGCTCGCCAGTTTCTGCCGGCCGGCCATAAGCATGCGAACTCTGGCTGGGATGCGTTGTCAACCATCAGAGAGCCGGCAGTTGAGTCGCCGAATCGCGACTCCCGAGTCCGTTAAGAGGGGAATCCTAATTGACGGTAGTCGACCCGACGACATGCTCGGCGCTCGTAAACACGTCCATGGCGTTCAGGAAATCTGATATTCGCATTCCGGAATTCAGCATCTGAACAAAATCGGCGGCACTGATGTTCTGGTGCTCGGCGATCTGCAACAGCCTGACGATGGCGCGCTCCACAAGCTGCCGGGCTGGATCTGCCTTTAGGTTGTGCTGCCGAATAATACTCATAATCCTCCTTGCAAGGTCCGCATTTCCCTGGAAAAGCCAAATCGTTCTGAATGCGCGCGGCGGAAGCTCACGGCGTGTCCTGAAGCGACCGTGGCTTCCGATCCAGCCGAGACGCGGCTTCAGGCCGTCTTTTGCTCGTCCACGTCTACGTACTCCGCATCCACGATACCTTCATCCCGCTTGGACTGGCTTCGACTGCCGGGAGGCGGAGTCTTTTGCGCCCCTGAACTGGCGCTGCCGACCGTTGCTTTCTTTGCCTCGGCCGACCTGTACATCTGTTCGGCTAGCTTATGCGACATGTGAGTCAGTCGCTCGCGGCTATGCTCCATCGTTCCCTTGTCGTTCGACTGCAAGGCGCTCTTAGCGTCGGCAAGCGCGTTCTCCACCTCACCTCGTTCGACGTCGCTAATCTGGTCGCCGTGCTCGCCCAGCACCTTCTCGACACTGTAGATCAAGGTGTCGAGCTGATTCTTGGACTCAATGGCCTCGCGCTGTACCTTGTCCTCACCGGCATGCGCTTCGGCCTCCATCGCCATACGCTCAACTTCCTCTTTGCTGAGGCCCGACGATGAAGTGATCGTGATTGTTTGGTCTCTGCTCGTGGCCAGATCCTTGGCATTCACATTGAGGATCCCGTTTGCGTCGATGTCGAAGGTAACCTCGATCTGGGGCACTCCCCGCGACGCCGCCGGAATGCCGGTCAATTGAAATTTTCCCAACGTGCGATTCTGATTTGCCAGCGGACGCTCACCCTGCAAGACATGGACCTCGACAGAACTCTGGTTCTCGGCAGCCGTCGAGAAGATTTCGGTCTTTCGCGTAGGAATGGTGGTGTTGCGCTGGATCATCGCGGTAGCCACCCCCCCGAGAGTTTCGATGGAGAGCGTTAGTGGAGTGACATCGAGCAGAATCATGTCCTTCACTTCACCCTTGAGGACACCGCCCTGGATCGCTGCGCCCACGGCCACGACTTCGTCCGGGTTTACTCCCTTGTTGCCCTCTTTGCCGAACAGTTCCTTTACCAATCGCTGAATGCGAGGCATGCGCGTCTGTCCGCCCACCAACACGACCTCGTTGATCTTGCTGAGATCAACTTCCGCGTCCTTCATGCATTGCTTGGAGGGAGGCACCGACCTCTGAATGAGATCCTCCACCATCGCCTCCAGTTTGGCCCGCGTCAGCTTCTTCACCAGGTGCTTCGGCCCGTTGGCATCGGCGGTAATGAATGGAAGATTGATCTCCGTCTCCATGGTGGTGGAGAGCTCAATTTTGGCGCGCTCGGCAGCATCGCGCAGACGCTGCAAGGCCATCTCGTTGCCCTTGGCGCGCAAATCGAGACCTTCGTCTTTCTTGAATTCGTCAATCAGCCAGTCGACCACCCGCTGGTCGAGGTTGTCGCCTCCGAGATGGGTGTCGCCGTTGGTCGACTTCACCTCAACCAGGCCGTCCCCCACCTCGAGAATCGAGATGTCGAAGGTGCCACCACCGAAGTCGTAGACGGCGATGGTCTCGTTTTTCTTCTTGTCGAGCCCATACGCCATGGCCGCCGCCGTGGGTTCGTTGATGATGCGCTTGACCTCGAGTCCGGCGATCTTGCCTGCATCCTTTGTTGCCTGTCGTTGCGCGTCGTTGAAATACGCTGGGACGGTGATGACCGCGTCCGTGACCTTTTCGCCCAAGTAATCTTCCGCCGCCTTTTTCAGCTTTTGCAGAATCAGGGCTGAGACTTCCGGTGGGGTGTATCGTTTGCCCTCCGCCAGGATCACGACATGGTCAGCTTCCGGGTCCACTTTGAAGGGCACCATCTTCAGTTCTTCTTTGACTTCATCGTAACGGCGGCCCATGAACCGCTTGATGGAAAATATGGTGTTTCCGGGATTGGTGATCGCCTGGCGCTTGGCAACCTGGCCGACCAGTCGCTCGCCCGAGTTCGTGTAAGCGACCACCGATGGCGTCGTGCGACCGCCTTCTTCATTCGGTATCACTTTAGCCTCACCCGCTTCAATGACAGCAACCACCGAGTTGGTGGTGCCGAGATCGATCCCTATAATCTTCGCCATTTTCCTTGGCCTCCCTTGATTGATGAAGCATGCCTCGCCTGATGACTGGTTGGTTTACTCTCGTGACCGGCCTAGGTGTTCTCTCGATTGCGTACGATCGCAAGTGCTCAGCATGCCTAACGCTACCGGGCGCACAGGCCTGTGTCTGATCATTAGTGCTCACAGAGTGGAAAGCGTCGCGCACAGCGACCGAGTCATTCTTGCTTGCCACCGGGGAGATCCTTGCCGCAGGCCTGGTAGCTCCTCAGGCCTCCGGGAGATAGTGGCGATCTGCTCCCTACGGCGCGGTCGGTTCACTGCTTGCCGTTCTCGCTCCGACTGAAATGTGTTCCATCTTGCACAGAACCTCCGTTTCCTGCTGTCTAAGATAGGGTGTTCGATCAAGCACCTGTTCCAGGCGAAAACCAAGGCGATCCGGGGGCACAGGATGGCGAGACTGACAGCAGATCGGTTTGAGAAACGGGACTCGGTTGACGAGACCATTCGCGATCTTGAGGACAGCGGCTACCCTGTGGATGGAGCAGTGACACAGGTCATCCCCGAAGCCGATGGTGCCTCCGCGACGACCCGCGGGCGGATTACGGACCCAGGGCCACTCGAGAAAGCGCACGGAAGCTGCGCTACTCCAAGCCAGGATAAAAAGCGCGAGCGCTGCCGGCGTAGCAAACCAACCAGTTAAATCCGCAGACATGGACCAGGCAGTGAAAGGCTCGAAGCTCCGGATTGGATTGCGGCCGGTCCCGATGGTCAAAAAAGAGGTTGGCTGGGTTGAAAATCCGGCTCGCTGCGTTCGCAATCTCGAGGCCTGGGCGTCCCCTGCGAAGCGCCTCCGCCCCTGGTTCGACGATCCACGGAAAACGGCGGGCAGAGTAACCCTAAAGGCCAACAGACAAAGCTGGCAGCTGGCCTGATTGGCGATGGCAAGGCTTTCGGAGTGAGCCAAGGGAACACGGAAGCTCACGCAGAACCGTCGGGTGGAGTCATGGTTTTCGTTGCGAATCCGCCCTGGGCACTGGCGCTGCGGACTGAATTGAACTTCGGATGCAAGTACGCGGAGCTTGCGTCTCCGCCCGAACGCGCTTGTTCCGGGGATCTCGCGTTCGTCGAACCCGACAGCGATCCTGCCTCGAGGGTTACTGCCCTCGCGTCAATCGCCGGCCTTGCTGCCCAGGTGCAGAACCTCATCCAACAGTCTCCGGAGCTCCTGGAAGCTGTGGATGACATAGTCTGCACCGCTGCTGATGAGGCGGGCCTCGTCAAACGAAGTGGTGATAGCAACGACATGGCACCCAGCGGCTTTGCCGGCAACCACTCCATGGAGGGAATCTTCAATGACGAGACACTCCTTCGAATCGGCCCCTAGCCCGCGCACCGCGTTCCGGAAAATCTCAGGGTCCGGCTTGGGACACGAGAATCCTGACGCATCCACGATGAAATCGAAGCTGTCGCTGAGACCAAGCAAGGCCATAGCCGCCTGCCGGTTTCTGGGCGTCGCAGAGGTGGCGAGTGCAATCGGAAACTTGCTCTTGGCCCATTTCACGAACTCCCCGGCCCCTGGTATGGGCACCGCAAGATGTTCCACGGCTTCAAACTCCAAATGCTTGCAGCGTAGCAGTTCGCCAACCTCGATATTCGCCTCAGAAATGGAAGGGACCACTTCGTTCATCATGGTCTCGTCTGGCCTTCCTTTGTACTTCTCATAGATCGCTTCGGGCAGCGTAACTCCATATCGGGCAAATGCGCGCTGCTTGGCAAGCTTGTGCGCCGGCTCCGAATCGATCAGTACACCATCCATGTCGAAAATGATGGCCGAGAGGTTCATACGGACTGAAGTTCGTCAACTCCCTGAATGCTGCAAATGTTCGGCGGACAGCGACGACGGCCAACCGGGATTCGGCGACTGGTTTGCCGAATGCCTAGAAGCGACTGCCCACAATCATGGCGACACATTGAGCTGGTTCGTGGCCGCGACGCGTCCGTACCAAAGACCGGAATCCTTCACCGTGCGCTTTTGGTCGCGGAAGTCGACATAAGTAAGACCGTAGCGTTGGCTGTAGCCGTCGGCCCACTCGAAATTGTCGAGCAGGCTCCAGGCGTGAAAGGCACGGACATTCGCTCCGTCCGCGATGGCGCGCGCCAGCTCCGCCAGTTCCTGTCGGAAGAAGTCGATCCGGCGTATGTCGGGAACGCGTCCACCATCCTTCTCGTAGGGAGCGTCCAGATAGCCGCACCCGCTCTCGGTGATTTCAATGATTGGCCGGTTATACTCACGCGTGATCTGCATCACGAGGTCGTAGATGCCGCGGGGCCATATCTCAAGGCCCCCATCGGTAAGCTGCCCTTCGGCAGGCATCACGGCACTGGTTTGAGTGTGGCGATCGGGACCGCCCGCCGTATCCTCGATCTCAGTGCCGAAACTGCCATTGTTGCCTGGAGGAAACGCGCTACTGGCGTCGGACACGATCCGGCGCGTGTAGTAGTGGAAGCCGATCCAGTCTAGCGGCACCTTCATAATCTGCTCATCGCCGGGACGGAACCCCATCTCCCCGTACGGGGTTTCGCCAGCAAATGCTTTCGGATAACTGCCGTGCATCGCGGTCTCCAGAAAATAAACATTGTGCATCGCGTGATAACGTGCGGCGGCGGCGCGATCTCGTTCACTGTCGGTTTTCGGGTAGGCAGGAGCCATGCCATAGGCACTGCCGACGCTGGCCTTTGAGGATGCGCCCTTGAGGGCGCGGAAGGCTTCACCCTGGGCGAGGTTGACCGTGTGCGCCGCCTTCAGAAAATCGCTGTAGTTAGCCCGGCCAGGAGGGAAAACACCGACTCCATAACCGAGATTCGTAAAAGACCAGGGCATATTGAAAGGTGCCCAGACGGTGATACGGTCCCCGAGGCTGCGGCCCAGGATTCCAGCGTAATCGGCGAAGTAACCGGCGAGGTCGCGATTGGGCCAGCCGCCGCGGTCCTCGAGTGCTTGCGGCAGGTCCCAGTGGTACAGCGTGCAGAAGGGACGAATGCCGGCTTCAAGAAGGGTATCGACGAGCCGACTGTAATGATCAAGACCTTTCTGGTTGGCCGCGCCTGTCCCGCTAGGCTGTATGCGCGGCCATGCGATCGAGAAGCGGTAACTTTTCTGGTTTAGGGTCTTCAAAATGGCGATGTCTTGTGAGTAGAGATGGTACTGATCGCAGGCAACGTCGCCAGTCGCGCCGCCTTTCACTTTGCCGACAGTGTGCGAAAAGCGGTCCCATATGGATTCTCCTTTTCCGTCCTCGCTCCATGCGCCCTCCACCTGGTACGAGGCCGTCGCCATACCCCAGAGGAATCCGTCAGGAAAGCGCGCACCCGATATATCGCGTTCGCGCGATCCGGGCAGCGATGACACCGACGGTGAGGGCAACGTGAAACCTCGCTGCGCGAGCAGCGACCTACTGCCCAACATGAGTGAGTTGGCAAGAAACCTGCGCCGATCCATCCGCCGCACCTCCATGGGTCAGAGACGGCGACGAAGGCGCAACCTGCATCCGCCGCCAACATTCACAGCGGAGTCACCGCCCTGTGGGTATCTAATAATACTTTAGCCCATGTTGCACAGCGCTTGCCCGGTTCTTCGGCCGCGGCCAGTAGCGTCGCATCGACTCCCGCAGACTCCATCCCAGTCCGATTACCGGCATTCCGGATGGCAAAACGGACCGTGTCCTTCGCCTCTGGGCGGGCGGGTTGGTTCAGTTCCCGCCACGGCAATTTCTTTGCTCATCCGGCGACGCAATAAATGAAGAAAATGAGCGCTTGGACGGATGTTGCGAACAGAAGAATTCAGCCAGGCAAAAATATCAGGGCCTGTCTGAGACCGTCCAGGATGGCTGGGGCGCCCTGCGCGAAAGAAGTATCGTGAACTCCGCCGCGCCGCTTCGATAGAAGCGCGCGTAGGATAAATCTACCAGGGACGCAGGAGGAGCGATGAAGACAGAAAGAGTTGATCGAGAGGACACCCAGCCTTTCACGCCGGGCTCGACGCCAATCACCCGTCGCAGTCTGCTTCAATCCGCCGCTGCGGTGGCGTGTGCCTCTGTCTTGCCTCCGGGATTCGCCGGCTTGGAATTCGCGGTGTCCCATCTCCCTGGGGCCAAGACCGATTCCTCGGAATCGCAAGCCGCCGCAAACAATCCACCCTGGTACGGGTTCAATCTGCTCGAGTATTTCTCAACCGATTCGGACTGGATGAAGTATTTTCCTTACAACAACGACGGGATGTTCCTCGAGGACGACTTTCGCTGGATACGGGACTGGGGTTTCAACTGGGTACGCTTGCCCATGGATTATCGATTCTGGACAGCTGCTGACCTGTTGACCATCCACGAAAAGCAGATCGAGCCGATCGATCGAGCCATCCACATGGGAGAGAAATACGGAATTCACGTCAACCTTTGTCTCCACCGCGCGCCGGGCCTATGCATTCTTGACACGATGGACGAAAAACTGACGGGCATTGCGATCACCAAGGAAAAGACGGACGTATTTACCGATCCGCAAACGCTCGCGGCCTTCGTCAAGCAGTGGACCTTTTTCGCCGACCGCTACCGAGGCATCGCGAACCGTCGGCTCAGTTTCAACCTCGTCAACGAGCCCATCGTTCTGCCCAATTCGGCCGAACGGGCAGAACTCCAGCATCGCGGTGCCGTTCAAACCGCGGACTTGTTCGAAACCGAGCGACTGCAACGCCACGCGACGGACTACACCCGTGTGGCCAAAGCGGCAGCGGATGCAATTCGAAAACAGGACCCGGAACGTATGGTGATCGCCGATGGCTATCCGGGAGCCGGCTCACCGATTCCGGATCTGGTCGGCACCGGCCTGATGCAAAGCGGTCACACCTACAGCCCGATTCAACTCACCCATCACCGATGCGAATGGGCACGGGGCATACTGACCGGCGCGGAGCCGGTGCCGGGCTGGCCGCTACAGGACGGCAAAGGCAATGTCATTTGCGACCGCCAGACGCTCGCCAAGCTCTTTCATCCCTGGGCCGAGCTTTCCGCCCGCGGGACTCCCATTCATTTCGGCGAGATGGGCTGCTACAAGCACACTCCGCCGGAGGTTGTGCTGGCATGGTTCAACGATACCTGCGACGTTCTCGGCGAATTGCATTCCGGCTGGGCGTTGTGGAACTTTCGCGGACCGTTTGGCGTGCTCGACACGGAACGCCCGGGGACGAAGTTCGAGAACTGGCAAGGACACCAGCTCGATCGCCCCCTGCTCACACTCTTGCAGAGGAAAATGAAGGCATAGTCGATTGCCTCCAACCCATCCGGCCCGTGCTGGTGTTACGAAGGGAGTCCGTCCGATGAAGCTGCGGTCTTGCTATTGCCTCTTCCCGGTGCTGTTTTGCGCTATCTCATTCGCCCAGGAGGCGACGAATCCGCAATTCCGCCTCCTGCATGTGGACGCCGGAAAGGTGACGGGTACGATCCGTTCGTTCCAGGGGCTGAACGGGCCGCCCAGTCCTCTGATGGCGGGGTTGCCTAGCCTTGTCCCGCAATACAAAAGCCTGCGCGTCAACCAGGTGCGGACCCATGATTTCATGGGTCCGACCGAAATCGACTCACAATTCGACGCCGGCAACGGGTCGCTCACCTGGCTCATTCCAGATTCCGTCGAGCGAGCCGGGGTGGTGAAGGCGGGCAACGCCAGCATCCTCTTTCCCAACCGGGGTGCCGACCCTGAACTACCGGAGAGCTACTCTTTTGGCCCCACCGACAGAGTTCTCGCTGCCATTCGCGCCAGCGGCGCGGAAATCTATTACCGCATCGGCCGCAGCTGGGGAGCCAATATCAATCCGCCGGAGGATTTTGCCAAGTTTTCGAGCGTGGTGAAACACATCGCCATGCATTACAACCAGGGATGGGCAAACGGCTTTGACTACGGCATCCGCTATTGGGAGTTCTGGAACGAGCCCGACGGCCTGTTCTGGTCTGGTACACCGGAACAATTTTACTCGTTGTATGAGAAGACAGCCCGGGCCTTGAAATCGGTGGACCCCGCACTTAAGGTGGGCGGCGATGGCAAGGCGTTCCCGTATGACGACGGACCGTATCGTGAAGGATTCATCGACTACTGTGCCAAGCACAAGCTGCCACTCGATTTTTACTCCTGGCACACCTATGCCGATTTTTCCGCCGATCCTTATGATGCGGTTCGCCTCGCCAAGCAGATTCGCGACATCCTCGATGCCCACGGTTTTCCCGGGGCGGAGAGCATTCTTTCCGAGTGGAACTTGAGCCCGGACTTTACGGACTACGCGAAGGCCACCCTTCAAGGTGTGGACAACGCCGCCTACATCGGCGCAGTGCTCAGCTATTTTCAGGATGCTCCCATTAATCACGCTCAGTTCTATCGCGGCGACGCAGCGTGGATGGGGCTATTCGACCGGCAAGGGCAGTATTTCAAGACGGCGCATGCGTTCGAGGCCATGGGAAAGATGTTGGACACGCCGCAGCGGCTTTCCGTCATCGGTACCGACACTTTTGGTTTCGCAGCGATTGCCGGCCGTTCCTCCGATGGCAACACTGTCCAGGTCCTCATCAGCAATTACGCGATTCCTGCCAACTTCAAGCCCCACATTATGCAAATGCCTCCGGAATTGGTGAAAGAGTCGCCCCCGCAACCTGACTTTTCGAAATTCAAGCTCCTGCCGCCCCGCACTGACATTCCTAACCGCAAGATCGCGGGCTACGATCTTACGATCGACAACCTGCCGTGGAGCAAGCAGGGATTCAGCGTGAAGCGCTACCGGATCAGCGAGACCGAAAATCTGGACCTGGTCGAGGAAAAGACCGGCAAGGGAAACCGGTTTACCCTATCGAATCCTCTCGCTCCCGACGCCGTCGAAATGATTGTTCTTCGGCGCCAGTGACCGGTCGGCAGAATCAACCACATTCGTCCCGCTGACCTTGCACTCGCTCGGGCACGATGCGGCCAGTGAAAGTCGAGTCAGGCCTCCGGCCTGCCGCTTGTTGGCTGCCTCCTTGATCGCTAACTCTGTGATCCCTAGGTCGCCATCGTGGGGACTGCGTAAACGCGTTGTACTCGCTGTTCGGGATGGGGCGGCACGACTACGGCGTAATGGCCGCACGCTACCCGATGGAATTCTTCCACGACCTGGTGGCGTATGTGGTGATGGTGAGTATTCTGTTCCTCTTCGACCGTCACGTGCGGGCCGTGCAACTCGAATCAAAGCCGGCCCAGGCGACTGGAGAATCTTGGTTGGGAGGATGCCTGATGAAATGGTTACCTCCCCCACAGCCGCCTCGATCGTAGCCGCCCCCCTGTGCCGAAGGCGAGAACCTGTATTGGGGCAGGCATCGGAACCCAGCCCGGAACGGAAGCCACTGGGCGCACCGGCCACCAACTTCTGTTCTGTGGTCGCCGGATGTGCAACGCGGGAAGTTCCTTGAGGCCGTGCTTTCCTGTTCAGCCCGTGGTGTACTCTGGTTTCTTGCGCCACACGTCTATGCATCAGCTTCCCAAGAGTCCGTGGCAGGAAGGCGATTCAAAAGCACGCTTCGAGGCTGAAGATATAAAGCCCGCGCACGTCTGGCTGATGGCTTTTGGCGTTGGGGCCATCGTGGCCAACATCTACTACATCCAGCCGCTGCTCTCCGCCATCGCAGCAACCTTCCACATGTCCGTGCCCCGGGTGGGAATCGTCGCCATGTTAACGCAGCTTGGCGCGGCGTTCGGAATGCTGTTTTTCGTTCCCTTGGGGGATACCAAAGAGCGGCGAAACCTGATTGTGAGCCTGATCCTCGGTGAGTCTGTGTGCTTGGCCCTGATGGCGGGCGCGCAGAATTTCGCGTGGCTCGCGCTCGCGAGCTTTGGCATAGGGCTTACGGCATCGACGGTTCACATCATCGTTCCCTTTGCCGCTCACCTTGCCTCCCCCATCCGTCGTGGAGCGGCTGTGGGAGCCGTTCTATCCGGATTGCTATTTGGGATTCTGTTGGCACGCATCTTCAGTGGCCTGCTTGGCGCGTGGATGGGGTGGCGAGCAATCTACTGGCTGGCGTCGGTGCTGATGCTGGCGCTCGCCGGCCTGATCCGCGCCGGCCTGCCTGCGAGCAAGCCAGACCTGAAGCTTTCCTGGCCCAGTCTGATCGCCTCGACTGCGGCTCTTATTCGCACGCAACCGGTGCTCCGAGACGCGGCCCTTCTCAGCGCCATCCTCTTCTGCGCTTTCAGCGCCTTCTGGACGACTCTGGTTTTCTTCTTGCAAACGCCACCGTATCATTATGGTAGCGGCGTTGCTGGTCTGTTCGGTCTGGTGGGGGTTGCCGGCGCCATTTGTGCCCCGTTTGTCGGTCGCTTCGCAGACCGCTATGGCGCTCGGCGGAACCTCCTTGTCTCGCTGTTGGTAACTCTGATTTCTTTCGTGGTCCTATACCTGTTCGGAAGAAACATCAGCGGGTTGATTGCTGGAGTTGTCCTGCTCGACATTGGCGTGCAGTCCGGACACGTCTCGAACCAGACGCGAATTTATGGCCTTCTGCCGGCAGCCCGAAGCCGGCTGAACATGGTCTACATGATCTGCTTTTTCATCGGCGGAGCCATGGGTTCATATGCCGCATCCGTGCTCTGGCAGCGCTTTGCCTGGGCCGGAGTCTGCGGCCTCGGATGCGTTCTTCTGATGTTGGGCTGCGTTGTTTATGTGACTGCTCGAGAGAAGGACCAGGCGCCCCATGCCAGGGGAGAGGCAGAGTTGTTGCAAGAATGGCCAGCGGGCCCGGAAAGCTGAACGCCCGCCCTCGGCATCCTCGGGAAAGACCCGCGAGCCGCCGGCCATTCCGCGCCCAATAGGAGCCGTGTTCGGTGCGCCATACCGCCTCGCAATTGGCCCGTCAGGCGTTCTGCACATGCGGCGGCCCACTGCTGGCGCATCTCTGTTTCGTGTTCCGATATAAAATCACGTGGTTCGCGAATGAATGTAAAGCGCGGATCCCGACACTCCGATGACCTGGCGATGGCCAATGATGTGCTGCCGGATCTTGCGCAACCAATCTGATCCTGCCTGAAGGAGTTTTCCATGCGCCCTATCGTGATGCTTGTCGGTTGTGCCGCGCTCAGCCTGACCGCGCTCAACGCGCAACCCGCGTTTGTTTTGCATAACGCCACCCTCATCGACGGTACAGGGGGCGCCGCTCGAGAGCACGTCGACATCGTAGTGCGCGGCCGCTTGATTGAGAGCGTTGCACCTGCCTCCACGGAAAAACACGTCGGCGAGCGGGTGATCGACTGCACTGGCGAGACCATCATCCCCGGTCTCATCAGCGCGCACTCACATCTGGGTGTGCTCGAGAATAACGCCCGGAATGCTAGCGACGCCTATAATCTGCCGAATATCACCGCGGCCTTAAACCAGTTCGAGCGTTACGGCGTGACGACGATTGTTTCGCTCGGCTTGAATCGGGATCTGGTGTATTCGCTCCGTGACCAGCAGCGGGCCGGAACGCTGGGCGGAGCGACCATTCTTACCGCCGGCCGGGGAATTGGGGTTCAAAATGGGGCGCCGGCGCTGCCTGCGGCGCCGGACCAGGTGGATCGCCCGGCAACAGCGGCCGAAGCTCGCCGTGAGGTTGATGCATTCGCAGCCCATCATGCCGACATCGTCAAAATCTGGGTTGACCCTCTGCATGGCAAGGCACCGGAGATGGACAACGCGATCTACACCGCGATCATCGACCAGGCGCACAAGGATCGACTGCCGGTTGCCGCACATATCTATACGCTGGACGATGCGCGCCAGCTAGTAAACGACGGTATCGATGTTCTCGCACATTCGGTTCGCGACAGGCCGGTTGACGAAGGTTTTGTGCAGTCTGTGCTTGAGCATCACACCTGGTACATTCCTACACTCGCGCTGGATGAGGCTTTCTACATCTATGCCACCGATCCCGCGATTATGAACAGCGATTTCTTTCGGCAAGCAGCCGGTTCGCAGCTGCTCGCCAATCTTCAGTCCTCTGATTATGCTGCGAAAGCTCGTGCCAGCGCCGACACGAAGCAGCATGAACAGGACGAGTCGATTGCTCGCCAGAATCTTAAGACTCTCTACGACGCCGGCGTACATATCGTCTCGGGCACAGATTCTGGCGCCTCGCCTGGTCGCATCCCCGGCTTTTCGGAGCATCGCGAACTTGAGGATCTGGTCGCCGCCGGCCTCACGCCGCTGCAAGCAATCACGGATGCGACCGGAAGCACGGGGCAGTTTATCCATACCCTTGAACCCAGCCTCAACGTCGGCCTTGTTGCCCCCGGCTACTCTGCCGATCTCATTGTTCTTGCGGCGGATCCGCTCGCAGACATCCGCAATACGCGCAAGATGGTGGCAATTTATCACCAAGGCAATCTTGTAAAAAACCCGGCGCCGCGGAACTAGAGCCACCCCGAGGGAATTACAGCCCTCGCCCCCTTTCCGCCTGTCGAAGGAGTGTGCGATGCGATGGTGAAACCTTCGTAACTTTCCTTCCCTGCCCCTTAGACGTTCCAATGGAATGGACTCTCCACATTGGACTCTACCGGTGAATACTCTGGGCTTGTGTTTGGTTGTCGAACTGGGGCTGGCCTTCGGACTCGCAGCCCTATTTTGGCCCATTAAATTCATGCCCATCTTTGAGATCCTGATGTTTCCTTGGACAGCAACCTGTCGCGGCATTCGGGCCAACGGAATTGCTGCGATTGGCTTGTCAGTACTGCTTCTCGTTATGCGACTCACTGGCAATCGCTGACAGATCGACTTTACCCGCGGCGTTTCTTGGCACAACGAAGGCATGTTGCTGTCTCGTTTTTCTCCACCCAATTTCGCCCGACGCACCCGAACGATGGCATGAGGTGCTGTCTCGAGCGCTTTGTGCTCATCGCCATCGAAAACTCAGGTGCCGTGGAGTTGGCTGGGAACTTGGTCGCCAAGGCCGGACCGAGGTCCGGGCCAGGGGCAGGAAGGGGAGTTCCTCGAAGAGGACTTGGACGAAGATGCCGACACTTACAGCGGACACTGCCGCCCCAAGTCTTTCTTGAGCGAAGCCTCGAGGGGAGGCCCGGCGTCTCGTTCCCGCAAAGTTGTACTTTCACTCGCTTGTGATCTCGAATAGCTTGCCCATGTCTTCCTAGATATATTGCGACGATTTGACAGTACTCGCGACCTTTTCCTAGACTGTGACGTTGGAAACGCGTCCCGGGGGCTGACGTGGAGATCGATACCGGTCAAGCAAGTTTGACCGCGGGGTCCCGGCATACGAATTGTGCGTCCATTTGCTGCTGCCTGTGTCGGTCAGCACAGTTCACAACCCATCGAAGTTCCGGAGAGAGGTTCCTGGGCCGTCTTCAATCTTAGCGCCCGGTCAAGATCAGCCAGAAGCTGAGCCAGACTCGGCAACGGCTCAGGAGTTCGCAGAGACCATGGCAGCCTGCTCGCAGCCCTTTTCCGCGCCCGATTTCCGCCTCTTGTTCGAGTCTGCTCCCGGGTTGTATCTGGTCCTTACTCCCGACTTGACCATCGTGGCCGTCAGCGAAGCCTATTTAACCGCCACCATGACGAGCCGGGAAAAGATTCTGGGCCGCCAACTCTTCGAAGTGTTCCCCGATAATCCGGACGATCCCGGCGCCAGCGGTGTTCGCAATCTTAGGGATTCGCTGAATCGAGTGCTGCGAAATCGTGCACAGGATTCGATGCCGATCCAGAAGTATGATATTCAACGGCCGCAGACAAAAGGAGGCGGATTCGAGGAAAGATACTGGAGCCCGGTCAATTCGCCAGTGCTTGGGCAGGATGGGCAGATCGTTTACATCATTCATCGGGTCGAGGACGTTACCGAGTTTATCCGCCTCAAGCAGTCGGGAAGCGAGGAGAAGAAACAAGCGGAACAGCTCCGCGCCCGTGCCGACACAATGGAAGCCGAGGTCTTTTGTCGTCGCCATCAACTGGAAGAAGCGAATCGCCAGAGGTTGGAGGCAGTTGGCAGGCTTGCGGGTGGAGTGGCTCACGACTTTAATAACCTTCTGGCCATCGTGAGCGCTTGCACGGAGCTGTTGGCGAGCCACGTGGATGCAAGACCCGGATCTGCGGATTGCCTGTCGAATATCCGCAAGGCCGTCGATCGCGGCGCCCAGTTGACCCGCCAACTGCTGGCCTTTACTCGGCAGCAGACCACTCAGCCATACGTCTTCGATTGGAACGAACGGTTGCGGGATATCGGCAAACTTCTCCGCCCCCTGATGGGCGACGAGGTGGAGATCGTTTTCATTCCCGTCTCCGGTTCCGCGCCCATCGAAGCCGACCCGGGCCAGATCGACCAGGTGATTGTGAACCTGGCGTTGAACGCACGCGACGCCATGCCCCGCGGTGGCAAATTCATTCTGGAAACCAGCGCAGCAGAACTGGACGAAAACTTCGCCGGCCTTCAGAAACCGATCAAGGCCGGGAGATATTTCGTTCTTGCGGTTAGCGACACCGGTATCGGCATGGATGGCGCAACGCTTTCCCGCATCTACGAGCCCTATTTCACGACCAAGGAATTCGGCAGAGGCACCGGTCTTGGGCTGGCCACCGTTTATGGCATAGTCAAGCAGAGTGAAGGGCATATCTGGGCCTATAGCGAGCCCGATCGCGGAACAACATTTAAGATCTATTTCCCCAGCGCCGAATACAAAACTGGTTTCATCCCCACACCGGAGGTAGAGATCGTCGCCCCCAAACGCCAGGGGACGACCATTCTCCTGGTGGAAGACGAAGAGACCATGCGTCAACTCACGCGCCAGTTGCTCGAAGCACATGGACATACGGTCATTGAGGCTCCGGACGGCAAGTCGGCGCTGCAGCGGGTGGAGGCTTATCCAGACCGCATTGATCTGCTGCTGACCGATGTGGTGATGCGCGGCCTGAGTGGACCGGAACTGGCTACACAATTGAACCAATCCCATCCCGGCCTAAGGGTCATTTACATGTCGGGCTACACCGCTGAACTAATCACCCAGCAGGAAATGATGAAACCGGGCTTTACTCTGCTGGAAAAGCCTTTCACCCGCAGCGCGCTGCTCAACACGATCCACAACGTCCTCGGATAACCCTGCAACCGGCTGGTACTCCGAACAGTTCTGCGCTACATAAGCCCCATGGTGATCCGCCACTGTGGGTGGTGCTGTAGAAGTAGGCCATTAGGCCAGAACCGTCCGCTTCCTAATTGTCTGCGAATATGGGCGGCTTCCCGCAAATTGAGTGCGAATGTTGGCACACTATTTGCGAATGGATTTTGGGATTGGAGAGAGCCCAGAGGTCATATATCACCTAAGAACATGTTTCCGAGTGAAGCGCAACGGCTCATTGCACTCCCGATTTCGAAGGTGGGTTGCCCTCGCACAATACTCGCTGCAATTTGCAGAGAATCATTCATGAGTTTCTGACATCGCAGGGATCACTTGACATCGAGAGCGTCTAAGGCGCGCTTCGCAACATCCAAGGGCAAGGGCGCATACCCTAAAGCGGAGCACTTCTTTTGGCCAGAGGTCAGCATCCAGCGTATGAGGTCCAGTAGGACCTCGCTCGTACTGTTGGTTTTCACCTGTTCAGGCAGCAGCAGCCATGTATAGGTTGCGATTGGATAGGCATCCTTGGAGGTCGGGTCGGTAATCGATACACGAAAATCCTGGGAACTGGCGCCGCTGGATGCGGCGGCGGTCACGCTCGAAATGCTCGCCCTGATAAACCGTCCGGCAGAGTTTCTGACCGCGCCAAACCTGAGTTCGTGTTGGATCGCATAGATGAATTCAACGTACCCGATGGAGTTTGGCGTTCGTTGCACGGTAGAAGCAACGCCCTCGTTACGTTCTGCTTCAACGCCTACGGGCCATTGAACGGTCGCGCCGGCGCCGACTGCGACTTTCCACTGGGGACTGATTTTCGACAAATACTCGGTCCAAACAAAGCTGGTGCCGCTTCCGTCAGACCGGTGAACCACTATGATCTCGGCATCTGGCAAGGCCGCTCCCCGGTTTGACATGGTGAGCTGCGGATCATTCCATTTCCTGATCTTTCCGAGGAAAATCCCGGACAGGGTTTCGGGCGTAAAGTTGAGGTTCTGGCGGAGACCCTTTACGTTGTAGATCGGAACAACCGCACCGAGGACCGATGGAACATGGATGTAGCGCTGATGTGCTTCCGACATGGCCTCGTCTGACAATGGCATCTCCGAAGCGGCAAAGTCTACCTTGCGTTCCCGCAACTGCTGGATTCCCTCCTCAGAGCCGACCGCATCGTAGCTGATGTGCACATCGGGGTGATCGTCCTGGAATAGCTCGAGCCACTGCTGATACAGAGGCGAGGGAAAAGTGGCACCGGCACCCCGCAAGGTTCCCTTGCTTTTCACTTCCATGCTTGAGCCAGGTGGCGCTAGCTGACCCTCCTCCTTTATGGCCCTGAGCAACCGATTCACAAGCTGATGGGCAAGATCATCTGCAACCCCGTTCCATGGGAACTTGCCGGGTGTAACGAGATACGACCACAGTGTTTCGTTCCTCTTGCCAATCACCTCCACTGACAAGTATCCCTCGAACACGGCCTGACCGAGACTATGGGAACGGGGACTAAGGGAAACATGACCTGTTACCCAGATCCGACCCGTTGCTCGGACCAGCGCGTCCGCATCCTTTAGGTCCGAGACGACCTGAACGTCGCGACTTCTTCGCAAGCGCCTGACCAACTGCTCACGTATTTGGGCCGCACCCGTGTCTGTCCCGAGCGAATTTATGTATAACCTGTTTACTTGGGAGAGCCGTTCGGCAGTTTGACCATAACTGCCTATAACGGCCGCCGGCACCAGCAATGACAGAGCACACAGCCTCGACCCGAACTTGAAAATCCAATTCAAAAGCGGATCCTTTCGCGAAGCGGAGTTCCATTCTATGTCACGATTATTACATTTTGGTTGCTAGACCTCTCGCCCTCTTGCCGGCTAGGGCTGATCGCGATGTTGTTGAAGACAAATGCGCACCAATTGACTGCGCGTCCGGACGCCCGTCTTCGAGAAGAGTTGCTGAAGTGTAGCTTGGAGCGAGCTCTCCGATACTCCGATTTGCGCCGCAATCTCTTTACTCGCAAGCCAATCTCGAACACACAGGAGAGTACCTACCTTTCTCGTTCGGTGAAGGGCCGTGTTCGATTTTCCTCTTGGGTTCCGACTGGAGTCCTGAGAGCGGTTTGCAGTTGGTCCTGGTTCCGACACACCTTGAAAGCCATCACGTCACGAATTGTCTGTGCCAGCAATCAGCGGGTGAAGCCCTTGGGCTTACGGCACATGCACGTTCACAGCTTGCCTCGTCCACGACCGTTGAGCTTTGTGCCTTCGCGAATTGCCTTCTCTCGTCACACTTTGCACAGAAGAAGGCAGATTCTGCTTTCGTTTTCCGGAACGAGTGTCGGACAGCCAAATTTGGCTGGCGCAGGGGGTCCGTCGCTGAGACGCCGTTTTTAGGAAATTGCCCGAACGAATAAGCTTTCACCCGAAAGGTTGCCCCTATCTAAGAAATAGGGAAATAGGGTTCACGGTTTGAGAAACGTCGTATGGGTAACCATCAGAGCCTTCGGACCCGGCGAAGACAGGAGTCAAAATGTCCGCCGCCTTCGTCAGCTTGATGGTCATCGTGGACGGAGCCTTGGTCGCGAGCGCGCCTTCCCCCCCTTTTGCCACGATAGCGCCCGCCGGTAACTGTAAGTAGACGAAGTGCCGGTGTGTTTTGTTGGTTGGAGTGCGTCAAGAAATCGGGGGTCGCCTTCCTGACGCACTCGCAGTACTGACAATGACGAACTCCTCCCGTCATAGTGTCAGCCGCTGTCCCGCTCACCAATCAAGCAGCCTTGATTTGCGTTCCATGCTCTTCAAGGTGTGCCTTGGCTGCTTCTGCAGCATGGTGAATTGCATGCTCGTGGTGGCCGCGGGCCAGGTGCGCATGATGCCCTGCCGCCTCGTACTTTCCAGCTTCGTGGTGCTTGGCGGCTTCCCTGTGATGACGGGCTGCCTGTTCGTGGTGCTCCGCTGCCTTGTGATGATGGTCGACTGCGTTCTTTGACATGGGAATCTCCTTCTGGGCTTCCAGAGCCGCTGCGGATGCTAGCAGGCGAATGTAACGGAATGATTAAACTTCAGGGACGGATTTAACCAAGCCGTAACGACACAATGCTAGATTCTTCGAACACTCGGGGAGTCGTACAAATCTTTCAACCCTTATTTGAGGAGAATCGCATGCTCGTCGAAGTTTCGAGAAGAGGCGAACTTTACAGTCCGCTGACAAAAGCCTTTATTGCAATCGCAATCGGCACACTCGTCGCTGCCATGCCAGCCACTGCGCAAAATTCGAAGGATGATCACGGCAGATTTCCCGTCTTCTTTCCCGGCAACCTCGTGGTAAGCCGCAGTGTGTACGACGACAATCCCAACAACGTTCAGGTTGGCGAAATCCTGCCTCCAAACTGCGCAGCCACCCAAGGTGGATGCGCCGGGCCAAGCGGCGCTCCTAACAACGGCACCTATCCCTACGTCTGGAACGACAACCTGTACGATGGCAGCTTCGGGATCACTTCGAAAATCTACCTCGATCAGATGTTTCCCTTCGGCTTTGTGATTAACAGCTTGGAGGTTCCCAACAGCTCGCAGCGCGGAATCCATGGCGGCAGCGATCAGATGGTCACGAGTTTCAGTTCAAAGTCTGAGCTAGCGCTGAACCTCTCGACCGACCATCAGTATTTAACCTTTTCCGGCTATGTCGCGCCCATCGATCAGATCGACGTATCGAATTCCAACACTCCAGGCGCGGTCGATCCGACCAATCCGGTTGGAGAAAACGTCTATCGTGCCGAGGCCCAGGTCGATCGCTTCGGTCGATTCCAGTTCACGGAAACCAATTCCTACAGCGGGAACAACGGACGCGCCGTCCTGTGGAATAACAGCAACGGCGCGGACTTCTTCTACACCTCGGGCAACGCGGGCAACGGCAGCAATCCGCAGCCGAATGGCGTCATCCTCGGTGCGGGCACGCAGATCATCAGTCCTGCGAATGAGCCCGAGAGCGAGCAGAATCCGGGGACGCCGACTCCGGTCGGCAGTTTCAACATTACTCAACTCGGGTACAGTGCGGACAAAATCGGCAAGGACGACAACTTCCGTGGCCTCTCCATATTCAACAACGTGCTGTATTACTCCAAGGGAAGTGGCGGCAACGGCGTCAACACCGTTTACTTCCTCGACACAACCGGCACCGCGTGTCCGAATGGCGTGGGCCTGCCTTCGACATCGGCCACACTGCCGACAACTCCGCTCGCCTACAACATCCAAAACCTGCAGGCTGATGGTTTGCCCAGCAACATCTGCATTCTGGCAGGCTTCCCATCCGTTCCCAACAAGGAAGCGACGGTCACGGCTTACCCATTCGGCATCTGGTTCGCCAACACCACTACCCTCTACATAGCGGACGAAGGCGACGGATACGCGGGCGGAACGGATCTGTACACCCATGCAGCGGCTCAGACCACCGCGGGATTGCAGAAGTGGGTCTTCAGTTCGTCAACCAATACCTGGAAGCTCGCATATACCTTGCAAACCGGGCTGGGCCTGGGCGTGCCCTACACCGTCTGGGGCTATCCCACCGGAAACAATGCAGCCACCGGCCTTCCGTGGGCGCCTGCAAGCGACGGCCTCCGCAACATTACAGGGGCGGTGGTTGGCCACTACGCTGCGATTTGGGGCATCACTTCCACCGTTAGCGGAAATGGTGACCAGGGCGCTGACCCCAATCAACTCGTGCTGGTGTTCGACTCTTTGGAGAACACAAACCCCGCAGTCGGCGCACAGGAAAGCTTCTTCAGCCTTCGGCAAGCTGGTTTCGGTGAGGTCTTGCGTGGAGTTTCTTTCGCGCCGGGAAGCTAATTTCGACTCGCAGCCAGAGCCACGGCGGGAGCAAGCTACCAACTCCCGCCGTTTTCCGGTTCCCGGAGGCCGCCAACCGAGGCGAGGTTGTCGAGCTGGTGGAAACGACGGAAGCTTGCATGGCCATTCCTACCCATATAACGCTCGAGCACCGAGGCGTCGGTGTGACGCAAATCGACGATCACCAGGCCATCGACCACGTCGGAAAATTTGCGGTCGAGATTGAAGCCGACCATCCTGCCTCCCACCTTCGCGTACTGCTTGAGCAAGATGGGCAAACCTTTGCCATCTTCTTCGACGTCTGAGATCGGTTCAGCCAGTTCGTCGAGATCGCGCAATAGACTGCAGAGAGCGTCGCAATCCCAGCGGCGCAGCTTGGGGAAACGGAACGGCGTGCGTGCCTGCACCAGATCGGCAAATTCGCGACCGTCTTCGCGCTGCTCAAAATAGCGGACAATCATCTCTCGTGACAAGCTGTTGTACTCGTTGCTGATGCTGACCGCTCCGAACAGCACCGGAGCCTCGGGATGCGCCGCCACGAAACGCGCGATGCCCTTCCACAGCAGAAGCAGTGGCGCGTACTGACGTTGATATTCGGGGCGTACAAACGAGCGGCCGAGTTCGAGGGCCGAACCAATCTTTAGGAAGAGCTGCTCGTTATAGCTGAATACCGTGTTCGTGTAGAGGCCTTTGATGCCATGGGCGCGAATGATCGCATCGGTCTCACCCGCTCGATACGCGCCGGCCAATTCCTGTTTCTCTTTGTTCCACAACAGAAGGTGCCAATAATAGGCGTCGAAGTGATCAAGATCGGCGCTTCGTCCGGTACCTTCACCGGCGGCGCGAAAGGTGATTTCACGGAGACGTCCGAGTTCATCGAGCGCGTGGGGTAACTCCGAAGCCCGCGCCGCGTAGACAGCCAATTCCGCGTTTTCGACCAGCCGTCGCTCGGCGGGCAGCGCCGCAATATCGTCGATCACGAATCGCGAGAGTACCTGCCGGGCGATCTCCTCCCGCGGCTTGCGCGGCAGCGCGGCACGCATCCTGGTAGGGAGCGAGAGCGGCTTCCTGCCGCGATAGGACAGCAGGTACGTTCGCAGCCGGAGATACTCAGTCGCCTCCTCGTCATTGGGGAGGCTGGTGATCGATTCCGATGGAATCGCGCTGCCGATACGAACCTCGACTTCTTTTCCGCGCTGGTGCAGAAACTCCTGCAGGAGAAAAAGCGTGCGGAGCCGGGGATGGATTAACCCGAGCAGGTGGAAGGTCACGCTGTTGCCGCCGCAGAAGTATACCGGGAGGGCGCGAGCCGCAGTCCGGCGCATGAGCCGAGCGGCTACGGAGTTCCACGCGGGATCGGCGACCTGTGCCTCGCGCACATTCCACTGCGAGACTTCGCCGGCGGGAAACACAGCCAACGCCCCACCCTGCCGCAACCATTCCATCGCTTGCTTCAAAGGTCTCACGTTCCTGTCCACCGATTTATACGACGAAGATGAAGTGTGAAAGGGATCCACAAAAATGCACTGCTCGTGAAGTTCGGGGATGCCCTCCAGCAGCGAATTGGTCAGGATCTTGACGTCGGGCCGAACGCGAGACAGAAGGACAGCCAGAACCGCGCCATCGAGTACACCGAACGGGTGGTTGGCCACCGCCACCAGGCCGCCCTTGACGGGAATGCGCTCGAGATCGGCGGTCCGGACGGAAAGTTTTATATTCATCTCCGCCAGCAGAGCTTCCAACCGGAAACCCTGGGACGCGGCGCGCAGGCGCTGGTACAATTCGCGCGCCTGTTCGACTGGGACAAATTTCTCGGCAAACCCCGAGAGCCCCGGGAGCCGAGGCGGTTCGCTCAGCACTTCTCGCTCGTCCCATGCGATCGGAAACTTAGGCATGGCTGATTGTTGCCTTGCCTTGTTTGCGCGTTTGTGAAGAGACAATTAACGGTTGGTAAATAGGAATTCCGTTAGTAACCCCCTGGTTGGACACGCTCCGGGCAACGATCGGACGACGTACCTACCGACGATGCGGGCTGGGCGGGCGGAACACACCTCAGGTCTTGGCTGCGGCGGCCTTTGGCAACTCTCCGGCTTTTCGGACGATCAGGCCCAATCCCCTCGCCTCGGCATCGTGCTTGAGGGCTGTGACCTGAGCCCGTCCGGCTGCGGTGTGTCCTGATTTCATCTCGATTTCGGCGAGCGCGAGACGAGTCTCGAATTGATCCGCAAGAAAGCCTTGCTTGATCTCGTCCTGCAAGATATCTCTGAGTTTCGACCTGGCCTCTGCAAGATTCCCGGATGCGGCCAGGGCCAAAGCGGAATCGTCGTTAAACTTGATGCTCACGGGCCGATTCTGGCTCTTCGCTGCGATCTCGGCTTCGGCATCAGCCGCCGTTTTGGCGTCCGCCGCTTTGCCTTGCGCCAGCAATGCCTCGATCAGGACCGCGGCTGCCGTCAGCTCATCATCGGTTTGGAGCTGGCCGCGAAATTCCAGCAAGGCCTCACGGGCCGACTTTTCCGCGTCGGCGGCATGGCCCTCTTCGATCGATTCTTCAGCGAGATAGGTTCGAGACTCAGCCGCCGTTTGTCTTTCGCCCAACTCGTTGCGGATGGCGAGCGACTGCTCGAAAGCTTTCCGCGCCCCCGCCAGGTCTCCCTGCTGCAGAAGGGGCTGACCGAGTCCGGCGAGCGCATATGCTATGGCGTGTCGATCATCGATGCGTTGCGCGAGTTCGAGGGCCTGCCTATAACTGGCAACAGCGACGCGCAAATCTGCCTGGTCGGTCTGCAGTTCGCCGAGATTGATCAGGGTTAGAGCTTCGCCCTCGCTATCCTCAACCTGGCGATAGCGGGAAAGCGCCTCGCGAAAAAGCTCTTTGGCTTTGGCGAGATTGCCCTGGACATAGACGACAGCGGCAAAATTGGCCAGGCTGGCGGCGACATTCTCGTCGTTGCCAACCTCGCGAAACGTCTGTGCCGCCTCCTGCCACAAATGCTCGGTTTCGGCAATGTTTCCCTGCTGAACCTGAGCATAGCCGATGTCGTTCAGCGCTTTCCCCTCTCCGTTGCGATCACCGGCCGCAGCATAGAGACGCTGAGCCTCCTGGCAGGCCGCGATACCCTCATTGATTCTGCCGATGGCGACGAGGTTGACACACTTGTTCCCATTGGCCCGGGCAACCAGCAATTTTGCACCGGAAGCCAGGCCTTTGTTGATGGCCTGCTCATCGGCAGCGAGCGCTTTGGCGTGGTCGGAATCTGACAAGGCTGAGGCCAGTCGCAAGTCGATTCCAGGGTCGGCACCTATCGGCGCAGGGAGTTTTTGCAAGCTTTCCAGTGTCCGGATCGAATCGGCCGGCTTGCCCGCTTGATCCTGCGCTTCGGCCAGGCTCAAGCCATAATCGAGACTGTCGGGAAACAGACTGGACAGAGTGCGATAAACCTCGATCGCTTTTGCATAGTCGAGAGTTGTGCTGCGATAACGCCCCTCGACCACCAGCCGCTCCTCGTATCTCAGCTTGCCCGACAACTGGAATGCCTTGGCGGCCTCCGCCTTCGCCTTGGCGTTATAGCCCAGAGCAGTCCATGCACTCGCCAGGGCGGCGTGCGACAAGGGATATTTCGGATCTACATCGACCGCTTGCTGCAGCAGATCGCACGCCGCCAGAAAGTCGAACGCCCGGAACTTCCCAAGACCTTCGGCATACAGGCGCGCGGCTTCCGGATTCTCGGGCAACGACGCTCGCACGCTCACGGCATCGGACGGGGACACCCCTTCCACACCCAGTTTCTCCCGCAGGCGCGTTCCAGCTTGCGAAACCAGATCGAACAGGTCATCTGTGGTACCGGTGGCCGCAACCTCGGCGATCGTCTCTCCGGCAGACGCATTTTGCACCCGGAGGTCAAGGCGAATGCTTGGCCGGGACTTCCCGCTGAGAAGCGTGTAGGAGCCGAGCACCACCAGGTCGCTCCCCATATGTTTACGCATACTTGCCAGCGTGGCTTTGGAAAAGGTTCCCGTGTCGGCGAGCGCGAGATCGGCCCGGGTGTGGGCGATGTCCTCGCCGGAGATCAGGCGAAGCTTTTCTCCGGCGGCAAGCTCGGTACTGACCATTTCCGCAAGCGCCGTGGACAGCCATGCATTGTCGGGGTTTCCGGAAAGATTGCGGAAGCCGAGAACGGCAACGGAAGGACGAGATTTCATACTCTGAACCGCGGAAAAGGAAACGACCTCTCGACGGGCACGCAAGGGGAGATTGCGGCCGCCGTAGTAGTAGAGGAGAAGGCCGACCAGACCCGCAAGCCCGATCGCCATCAGACTGAGCGCCAGGAGATTGCGGCGCGGCTTGCTCTCCTCAAAGGTCACCGTCTGGATGGACTGACTTTCGATGACCAGCCCGGCCGGTTCATCACTTACGTTCCGGACCTTTTCCGTGAAGCGGTAGCCCCTTCCCGGGACGGTCGCGATGTAGCGTGCGCCCTGCGCACTTTCTCCCAGGGCCTTCCTCAGGACAAAGATGTTTTGGGTAAGGTTTGACTCCTCGACAAAGCTATCGGGCCACAGAGCTTTCATCAAGTCGTCTTTCAGGACAACCTGCTCACCGCTTCGAATCAGGATCAAAAGCGTCTCAAAAGCCTTGGGAGTGAGCGGAATAGGGCTCTGCCCACGCCACAACTGCCTCTCCTCGGGGTCAATCCGGAAGGGGCCGAACTCGTAAAGGGTCTTATTTTTCTTACTCATAGCCGCGTTGAGGTGCTTTTGAGAACTTTTTGAACCATTCTTGAGGACTTTGATCCGTTCTCCAGGGCATCGTGCCGCATGTCGAGGCGGCTAGGCCAGACGCGCCGGCCAAGTGGCCCCGAATTTACCACGAGACCATAGACCAGACAAAGGACAGGCGATGTCAAAGTCGCGAAAAATCCAGATGACCATTCTGACCAGCCGGCGAGTGGAGATCCATGCTACCGGGATTGGCCGGACGTGGTGCCGCGAGTGCGATGCAGAGGTGGAGGTCGTCAGCCTGCAAACTGCGTCTCTGCTCGCCAACTCGCTGCGAATGGACTTGACCAATGGAGCGGCAGGATCGGACTTGCATATGCCGGCGTCCTCCGACGGCGCGCGGCGCATATGTCTTGATTCCTTGCTGCTGTTGCTCAGCAAGGCAAACAAGTTGTTGCCGGAGAGATGGTAGTCACGACCAGGGTATCGAGCTTAAAGATTCACCAAAAGACAAATCCTTAAGGAGTCAAAATGAAAACGACGATTACCAACCCGCAAAACGACAAACGTTCGATCGAATCTTCAGCGTTTCTGGGCGCTGATTGGCGATCGGTCAACAGCAACCGAAATCCTGTCCGAAATCCGGGTCGAGGTCGAGGTAAGATACGAAGACTCACAAGTTTGCCGGTGTTTCTCGCGGTCATTCTGAGTGTCTTTGCCCCCCGGCTCGGTTGGGCTACAACGGCCCTTCAGTACCATGGCGGGCCGTTCCTGCAAACGTTTCAAATTTACCCGCTGTACTACGGCAATTGGGCTGAATCAGACATCGCCACTCAGCAGGCATATGTCGTTAATCTCGCGGCATACCTTTCAGGGAACGACGCACCTGCCTCCGAACAGCCGATGATGAAACAGTACGGTGTGAACCAGGTCACAGTGGCAGCGGCGGCCACGGCGAGCCCGGACGCGAAGCCCGCAGCCCTGTCTCGTAGCGCCCTTCTCGGGATTATTCATAGCAACCAAAAGAGCGGAATCCTCCCGGCTTTCGGATCTCACACGCTGATCGTCGTTTTCCCCGCACACGGTTTCACCGTCACCGGGTGCAATGGATGCGGGGGGTACCACGCTTCGCAATCGACCTCGGCGTTCTGGGCGGTCATTCCCGAGGATCAGGAACAGGTAGTGATCGCTCACGAGGTGTTTGAGTCTTCCGCCGATCCGGCAGTCAACAATTTCCAGGGGTGGGACGAGGCGGTCGACCAATGTGACACCGCTAGCCCAATCAGTCTCTGGTTCGGCCCGATTCCCCCCGCCATCGACAATACCAACGGGGGTACCTGCTCGACCTCGGGATATACCAGCCTCGATGAGATCCAAGTCTACGGGTGGACGTATGCAGACTACAGGACCGAGTACAACGAGTTGTTCCCGCAAGGTTGGCGTCTGTACAGCCTTCAGTCGTACGTTTTGTCAAACGGCAATGTGCTTTACAACGCGGTGTGGAGGCCAACCGGAAATACTGGCGAAGAGCAGCTCTATGGAGTAACCTACGCGCAATTCCTGAGCACCTACGATACGCTGTTTCCACAAGGTTGGCGCCTGTACATTCTTCAAGCGTACGTCTTACCCAACGGCGATGTGCTTTATAACGCAGTGTTTCGGCCGGGGAATCTGGGGGAGCAGCAGCTCTATGGGGTAACCTACGCGCAATTCCGAAGCACCTATGACACGATCTACCCGAAGGGCTGGCGGCTGTCGATTCTGCAATCGTACGTGTTGCCCAATGGCGACGTTCTTTACAACGCGGTGTTTCGGCCGGGGGATAGCGGCGAAACCCAGGTCTACGGGTGGACACTCGCCGATTTCCAGACCGAATACAACCAGTTATGGACCGAGGGTTGGCGCCTATACATTCTCGATTCGTATGTCATCGCCGATGGGACGGTGCGCTACAACGCGGTTTGGCGACCGGCCACTCACGGAGAGATCCAGGTCTACGACTGGACGTTTCCCGACTTCCAGAGCGAGTACAACACGCTCTGGACGGAGGGTTGGCGGCTCTACATTCTCAATGCCTATGTGCTGCCGGGCGACCAAGTGCAGTACGACGCAGTCTGGCAGCAGGGCACGGTCGATCGACCCTTGTAGATATGGCGCGGCTCCCCCTCCTCGGGGGAGCCGCCATTTTTGCTGCCTTCGAGGTCCGGCGTTCCAGTCTTCTTGTGCCTGTCCTTCATTCAATTTAGCGTATTCCAGATTCTGCGATGGATTCCTTGCAGAGCAATCGGCATGGTTAGTGTGGCCTCTGCCCTCAACACGGCGTCCCGGCGCATGGGAAGCCTGTCGGAGGCGCAGCCGCGACCCACCGGTTCAGCATGTTGTTGGCCGAACAGGTCGCAACAACGCTGCCGGACGTGCAATCGCCTGCTCAACCGGCAGGACAGGCGGGTGAGCGGGTCGGCTACATTTGCGCCCGGCGGCGCCCGATGCCGTCATTCCTGCCATGGATCACGAAAAACCGGCTCCCACCACCTGCCCGGACAACTGGCGGCGTTCTCCCAGTAGTCGAAGCTCGTCGAAGTCGATGTCTCGAACAAAGAAATGCTCATCTTGTGCAGGTTGAACAGCGGCCTCAATAACCACAGAATTGGCGCCGACCTGCCGGGTGCGTGGAGCGGGCAGCGGGATCGCCGGCGACGAGATCGTTGTAATCGCTCGCGGGGTGTTGGGCCTCCATTCGTGCCTTTCAGCCGCCGGTGGAGTGAAAAAAACTGGGCAATGCGTCGGGTCCTCGCCGTAGAAGACCGGCGCAATCTGCTTGCGGTCATCCGATCGAGCAAGCAATATCCGAGGTCGATGATTTTTTCGTGATCAGCGAGTCATTCGTTCAGCCGCAGGGTTCTGATACATTGGAGATCGCAGGTGCATCGCGCCCTGTTTGAAGCCGCTCACCTCTCGTCCCGCCAATTCCAGTGCAAGGAGATCGTCATGAAATCCAGGCCCAAGGTTTGGTTAGCCCTCGCCGCCGCGCTCGTTTCTACCGCAGCCCACGCCCAGTACGGGAGCACTCCGATCAAACACGTGGTTGTAATCTTTCAGGAAAACCGCTCTCCCGACAATCTGTTTCAGGGATTATGCACCGCAAATGCTGGCGTACCGGGATGTAGCGCCTCCGGTGCCCGGGGAACATACGAGATCGTATCGACCTATGTGAACGCGGAGGGCCAGACCGTGCCCCTGACTCCTGTCGGACTAGCCACCAACTTTGATCTGGATCACAGCCACGGCGGACCGAAGCTCAATGGAACCATCAGCGGGTGGGAATTCGAGTTCAAGAACCAGGGAACCAGCGGGAAGCCGGCGGCCAACGTTCCGACCGACTGTGGGGCGAACGTCTTTGGCTGCGTCGTTCCAGCCAATAACTATTCTCAGTTCATGTACGTTTACAACACGCCGGTAACGAACAGCAACGGGAGCAAGGGGGGCGTTCTCGACCCCTACATCACGTTAGCCACGACCTACGGTTGGGGCAACCGGATGTTTCAGACCAACCAGGGGCCGAGTTATCCGGCGCATCAATTCATTTTCGGCGCCACCTCGGCCCCCACTGCGGAAGATGACCCGCTCGGTATCTTTGTCGCAGAGAACGGCCCGAATGCCAACTACGGCTGCGGTTCGGGAAACTCGGTGCAACTGATCAGACCAAACGGAAATGGGACGCCGCCATTTGGCACGGAAACCCCAGGCGATGAAATCGCGCAATGCTTCACCCGTAATGCCATGGATTTCCTGCTGAGTCAGCCTAGTCCCAAAATCACCTGGACCTACTATGCCGAAGGGCAGAGTAGTCTCTGGGTAGCGCCGAATTCGCTCTCGAACATCTGCATACCCTCGTCGGGCCTGTGCACGGGGCCCGATTGGACAAAAGGAGAGTCGAACGGCTACGTCGATACCACACCTCCCGATGTCTTGAACGACATCTCCAACTGCGCTCTCTCACAGGTAAGCTGGATAACGCCAGCCGGACAGTATTCGGACCACCCCATCAACAGCGGCCAGGGACCCTCGTGGGTGGCCGCCATTGTTAATGCCATTGGAACCAATACCACTTGCGACGACGGCACCGGCTACTGGAAGGACACCGCCATCTTCGTCACCTGGGACGACTGGGGAGGTTGGTACGACCACGTGCGACCCGTTTTCCAGAGCGGCGCAAACCAGAACGACTATCAACTCGGCTTCCGAGTTCCGCTGGTGGTAATTTCAGCCTACTCCACCAAACCCGGGTATATCAGCAACCTTGAATACGATTTTGGCAGCATCCTGAGGGCGGTCGAGGGTATTTTTGGCCTCGGCAATCTCGGTTTTGCCGACGCGCGAGCGACCAACGATCTCCACGACTTTTTCAACTTCCATCAGGTTCCATCGGCGTATAAAACGATACCGGCTCCGCTGCAGGGAACCTTCTTCACCAAGACCGCCAACACCGAGGTAGCTCCGCCCGATACTGACTAGAGCATGTTTCCATCAACGGAATCGCCGCACCAACCGGACTCACTCGGCGCGCTTCGCGAGACCTGAAGGCATCGCAGGAACCGATTGTCTTGCAACGAAAGGCGCGTTTGTCGAGTCCGCTGCCGCAGGTTTTCATGCTGTTCGCATCCGCGGGCCAGCGCGCCTTGATGAGCAGCGGTGGAAGAAGGGACGGTTGCTGTTTGTGACTGGACGGACGCAATACCGTCATGTCCTGCGGCTTCGTCACCGCCCCGAATTTTTCGGGGCTGCACGAGGCGAGGGCTCGGCGCGTTCGACCGGAAGCCGGATTATCCGACCTTTTCGCCTTCATTGGTCGCCGAGTCATAGAAAGCATAGATCGCGACCACCACGAATCCGCTCAGAGGAACCAGGTAGCCCGCCGCATAGCTACCTGTTTGTCGCGCGACATAGCCCAGCGCGGGAGGCATGACTGCCGCACCCGCCAGCGCCATCACGATCAGTGAGCCTCCAAGCTTGGTATTCGGGCCCAAGTCCATCACTCCTGTCGCGAAGATTGTGGGATACATGATCGACATGAAGAAACTGGTGGCCACGAGGGCGTATCCGCCGACCATGCCAGGGTGGAGGATTCCAACCAGCATCAGCACGACATTGAGGAGCGCATACACGCCCATCATCAGGATCGGACGAAACCAGCGCATCAACCAAGTGGAGATGATGCGCCCCAGGCTCAGCGCGACCAGATGTCCGGTGAGGAACAGCGCCGCCCTGCGCTCACCGACCCCGGTATATTGCTTCATGTAGAAGATGCAGGCACTCCAGGTACTTACCTGCGCACCGACATAGAAGAACTGCGCCGTCACGGCCAGCCAGAGCTGCGGATAGTGGAACAAGTCGGTGAAATGTCCACGGTCTTCACTATCTTCGTGCTCGCTGTGGATCGGCGGAAAGATGGTTCGTCCGATGGCCACCGCCAGCAGTAACACCAGGCGGCCGAGCACGACCTAAGTCGGCACCACACGCACCAGTTCACTGTGGAGATACACCGCATAGGTGCCCACTGTCTTCATCTCCGCGACGCGCGCGGCGGAATGTTCCACTCTGGAGAAGATGAAGAATGTCCCGACCAGCACACCGGCAATGGTGCCGGGCGGGTTGAAAGCCTGCGCGAAATTCAGGCGCCGCTCCGAGGTATCGGGGGCGCCAAAGTGGGCGATGAACGGATTGGCCGCGGTTTCGAGAATTGCGGAACCGCATCCGACGATGAAAAGCGCGATCAGGAACAGCGCATAGCGGCCGATCACGGCGGCCGGCCAAAAGAGCAGGGTTCCGGTCCCGAACATGCACAATCCGGCCAGGATGCCGGATTTCTAACCAAAGCGCCGCATCATCAGCGCCGACGGGATGGCCATTGTGAAGTAGCCAAAGAATACGGCAGTCTGCACCAATTGCGCCTGTAACGGCGAAAGCTCGAATGACTACTTGAACTTCTGCACCAGCATGTCGGTTAGGTTGTTGGACATCCCCCAAAGCAAGAACAGCGCGATCACCAGGACACAAGGCAGGATATGTTCAACGGGAAACAGCGGAGCGGGGCTGGCGCCCTCTCTGGTTGCGTTGCCGGAATCGCTGCAGGTGGAATAGTGCAAGAAGACCGCTATGGTTTTTTGTGACTGAAATACCCTTCGGCCACCATGTTACGTCAGAGTGAATCGCCACCGAAGAACCGCATTCCGGGCCACGACGCGGGGAAAGACAAAACCGCCAGCAGCACCCCCCTCGCTGGGAACGAAGACACCGAGTCCGAACCCGAACTCGTGTTGACTCGCATGCGTTGGCAGTGATCCAGGTAGCGGATGGTTCAACCCGCTTACTGTGCTATTACCTCGGTCACTTTCGAACCTGCATGGCACGCCGTTAGCATTCTATTTAGAACCTGGGCTGTTAGGGATGCCGCCGAATGGGAGCAAAATCAGGCGGGGAGAAGCTCCGGAAGTCGGAGTGGCCTGCGAGAATCCTTCGCTCGACCGGAAACAGCCCACTTCCCTTTCCGACTGCGGACGCATTCGCTTCGAATTCTATCGATCGCGTGCTCAACGCCCTTGCCCGATTGCGACAGTCATGCCGACTGCTCAACACCCTGTCCCTCACGCGGCGGGGTTCCTGCTGTTTAGTTCCGCGCGCGGCCGCTCAGATTGCGGTAAATGTGGGCCCACCACCGCTGTTGTGAGCATCATCAGCATGGGGGAAAATTGCACGATTGAGGCCCGGAATGCGATCGTGCTGGTCGATCCTGTCGGATCCGCGATCGTCGGAACCAAGATGCGTTTGATTCCGTACCCAAGCCGCCGGTGAGGACAACACCTCGTAGCGACTTTATCGATTCGCGGGTCCCAAGCTACGAGGTGCAGCATCGGGGTAACTCGCTTCCGTGACGCCCGGAGCGTTGGCCAGCAGGAACAAAACGAAACGCCAAGAGGCAGGCCGGAGTCGCTCCAGCCTGCCATGGTCTTCGGGTTTGCTACCCTGCTCGGCTACTTCTCTCCCTCTTACTTCGCGGCGGCCACCGCCGTGACGAAGCTCGGGCCGTTCGGCGTTCCGAGTCCGGTGACGTTGTCCCACCCCGGACCGGTGGTTAGCGAGCTGTCGGTGCCGAAGCTGATTGCGTACCACCGGGTCGAAGTTCCGTTGTACAGGGCACTCACGAAATCAGTGGAGTTTTGGACCGGAGCCACCAGGTCCGCTGGAGAATAGAAAACGGGAGGAGCCGGCGGGCTGTTCGTCGTGCCACTGACGTTGTTGGGCCCGTTCTGAGCAATCACGTCCGTGATCGCATCGGCGGGCAAACCGTAAAGAATCGGAGCCGCCTGGCCCAGCCATTTACCCGCAGCCTGGGTGGCAATGGCCCACACACCGGAAAACGTGGGGCTGGCCAGGCTGGTTCCACCGACGACGGTGATGAACTGCTGGCCGTTTTCGGTATCGATAACCTCGACCCCGGTGTAAGGATCCGCGAGGAATGCGATGTCGGGAAGGAGCCGCCATGCGCCGGACAAGCTCCCTTGGTAGGATGGCTTCGACCAGACAGCACTCGTGCCACCGCCAGCTCCAAAGTAAAAGCCTTCGAAATCCGGCGGAATAATGGGCGGATTGGGGGCATACGAGGCGATTCGGGATAGGTTGGTGCCCCAGCCCGTCTGCAACTTCATCGAGCGGTCGGGATTGAGAAATAAGCTGGTACCGCCCACGCTGGTCGCGTAGGGAGAAGATGCAGGCATGGAAACGGTAGTCGAACCATAGGCGAGCAGGAAGTCTCCGTCGTCCCCAGTGGAGAAATTGACCGAGATGCCGAGCGCCGCACCCGTCTCGTTGATGTTGTTCTCAACCACGAGTTCGTCCGGATCGTAAGTGGCGAGATAAGCCTCTTCGATCCCGTAGCTATTGGAGATCACCGGACCGAGCCCCTCATCGATGGCATACAGCCTAGCCAGGTCAAGATTGCTGCTCTGATTGTCGAGCGCGAGCACAAGGGCGATGCTGGCTCCCGGAGCTGCCGCGTGTGACCACTCCACATCGAGGCTGGTTTCCACATCCCAGCCACAGGTATTACCTCCGCAATTGGTGGGGCCCGTGGGGTAGTAGATCGTAAGGTTCTTCGAGGTCAACGCTGGTAGACCGTTGATTTCCGCGAAGGCATTGGCGTCGCCCGTGATCGTATCGGAACCGAAGGCATCCACGATAACCACGGTTTGGCCAGTACCATCGAGCCCCGCTTTGTACAGCGAAGTGAGGCCGTACGCCTTATCTACCTGCGGGGCGTCGTAGCCACAGGGGGGAAGATTGGGTGGGCCGGCTACGATGGGCCCGCCGTAGCGAACGCCGGAATAGATGGCGTAAGGGCCGCCCCCGGCGGTCCTGAAATCCTTCGCCTCGGTGTCGCGGAGGCAGTTGGCGTTAAAATACTGCTGGGCCGGCCCGACGTGAGACAGCGGAAACGCAGTCTCCGGCTTGCCCGTGTCCGGGTTGATCGGGCGCTTCACATGGCTCTTGTAGCGGGTGTCGGAGAGTCCTTGGACAGCGTATACCAGCTTGCCCGCAGCACCGGAAAGGACGGGCTTCGTGCTCGGTAGACGATGCACCACACCATCGATTAACACCCGGTTCAGTTGCACGCCGGTCGCGCGTTCCACATCCGCAACGGTACCGCGCGCAGTGATGGCATGATTCAATTTATCGGCGGCAATGACGTGGAGATTATTTGTGGCGAGATGCTGGCGCACAACGGCCATATCTCCGTCACGCGGTGCAAACCGCACCTGGTATTCCTTCAGCGTCAGCCAGTGATGGTAGTTGGGCGAACTTCTGTCGTACATCTGGCGCACCAGTTCGTCGAAGCTTGCCTTGTCGTGCTGGTTCAGCCAGAACGTAACCGTAATTTGCTGCGACGGATCCTCGGTGCCAAGAATTTGGGCGTTCGACAAAGTCCGGTTGCTCCGCGCCGACTGCGCGAATCCCGGAACAGCGATCAGCAAAACCGCCAGGCAGGCAAGCACCACAGCGGCGGGGGAGATCCTACGGGCGTCTTGAGACATAAGCGACTCTCCTGAAAAACAGCAAAGTTAGCAGCCACTGTGGGCCGTCGCAGCGCGACGTCAGCCGGACTGAGCGAAACAAGTTCAAAGGTGTTCCCGGGTTACGAACCGCCGGATCCGCGGCGCCTGGATCGCAAGGTCCACGCCAGCCCCGGAATTCATCGCCAAGAAATCACCGCCGGTGCAGAGGGGATCATACTAACCCTCTCAGCGTGCCGAGTGTCAACCGTTATTGACGCAAAAGATAATGATTTGCGGTAAGAGTGCAAATAAATGCTGCCGCTCCGAGCCCGTCGCCAGATGGTTGAACCTCTAAGCGATCGTCGGATCCTCTGCCGACACTCAGCGGATTGCAGGAGCTAACTAACCGGGCGCAGGAAGGTCAACGCCACGTTCACCTCGGAGGGATATTTTGAAACAGATCTGATTTCTGCCACGCCACTTCTTCCGCCTGACCTCGGTTTCTGCTCACAGATTCTCGAGGACCAGCTTAAGGTAGTCCCAGAAACTCTCCACAGACGAAATCTGCACTCGCTCGTTCGGACTGTGCGGATCCACAATCGTCGGCCCGAAAGAAACCATCTGCATGCCGGGATATTTCTCGCCAATGACGCCGCACTCCAGACCGGCGTGCATGGCGATCAGCTTTGCAGGTTCGCCGAAGAGTTTGCTGTGCACCTCCTGCAACTTGCGCACGATTTCACTGTTGGGTTCCGGCTTCCAGCCCGGATATTTGCCGGCGTGCTCCACTTCGAAGCCCGCCAGGCGGCACACCGTCGCAACCATACGGGCGGCGGCCATCATGCTGCTCTCGATCGCGCTGCGCTGACTGGTAACGATTTCCACCACGTCGCCCTTGGTGGTGACGGTCGCCAGGTTCGTGGAGGTCTGGACCAAGCCGGCAACATCGGGGCTCATCGCGATCACCCCATGATGCAAGCTTGCGAGCAGCGCCACTGCCTGTTTCGCGTCCGCCGCGTCCAGCACCTTTCCCGGGCGATCGCCTTTCTCGACCGTGATCTGTAGTCCGGAATCGAATGCTCCCAAGTCGGCTTTGTATCCGGCTTCAGCCGTGGCGACAAGCAATTTCAGTTCACTCTCGTGAGAAGAATCGGCCAGCAGCAAGGCCGCCGCTTCGCGCGGAATCGCATTCTGCGCGCTTCCACCATTGACCGCGGCGATTTCGATCGGCAAGCGATCCAGTAAGACCTGAAGCACCCGGCCCAAAACGCGCAGTGAATTGCCGCGACCTTGATGGATATCGACCCCGGAGTGGCCTCCTTTCAGCCCCGACACCTTGATCCGCCAGGCTGATCCCGCGCCGGCCGCAACGAGTTTGACTTTGCGCCGCGCCGTCGTCTTGACGCCGCCGGAACAACCGATGCAGAGGGTTCCCTTCTCTTCATTATCGAGATTGAGGAAATAGATGGACCTCAGCAACCCCCCTTTGAACTCCGAAGCCCCCGTGAGTCCCGTCTCCTCGTCAATGGTGAAGGCGAACTCCAGTGGACCATGGGCGATGTCACTGCTTTCCATCACAGCCAGTGACGCGGCCACTCCAATTCCGTTGTCGGCACCCAGGGTTGTACCATCCGCCCTCAGCCAATCCCCATCTTTGACCACCCGGATAGGATCGGTATCAAAGTTGTGAACGGTTCCCTCGTTCTTTTCACACACCATGTCAAGGTGGCCCTGTAACAGGGCCATAGGCGCTCGCTCGCGTCCCGGCCGTGCAGGTTTCCGGACCACGAGGTTGCCGGCAGTGTCCTGCGCGCACTCCAAGGCCAGTTTTGTGGCCAGCGTACGGACGTAGTCTCGCGCCGCGGCCTCCTTTGTAGAGGCGCGAGGAATGGCCGCCAACTTATCAAAATGCTTCCATAACGCTTCCGGTTCCAGGTTGGCGAGTGCGGGTATCATGACATGCTCCGGACGCAGCACTGGCGCGTCTACCGTAGGAAGTGTAATCCAAACACGGCCGGTGTCGCCCTGAATTGCCGTTTTCGCCCGTCGAATGTGGCGACTGTGGCCGGCTGACCTCCAGTTTGCTTGTGATCGGCTCCGAATGGCCCATTGGCGGCAACTCTCCGCGCTAAGTCATGGCCAAAGGCAACGACGACGCCGAGTTGTCGTACCAGTTGAGCACCCGCAGAGCGCGCAGCGTGTTCCAGCGGCTTGCCCTGCCGACACCAGTCTCCATCTGCAAGGGAATATGCTCGGGATGACGGAGGTTGAGCGGCCAGCGCCCGTTCTGGTGGCGGCGCCCGATGACAGTTTCTATGGCGTCTCGGACGCGGCTGTCAGGTTTGATTCCTGCACACCGCAAATATTCAAGTCCGCGCAAGACGTCGTAATACCAAAACGTCGGGAACGAGAAGCGGAGCCACCGTTTGTTGATGACTTCGCCGGTTCGAAGCGAGCGGAACATGCGGCGCTCGAGCAGATAGTTTTCGGCCTTCTTGCGGCATTTGGTGACGGAGGCTGATTTGCGCCCTGCTCGTTCGTATTCGAGCAGTCCTTCGAGCACGCAGATGGTGGTGTGGAACGAGGAGCGTCGGCTTTCGGGTGCTTCGCAGTTCCAGCCGCCATCCTCGAGCTGCTGGCCCAGGAGTTGATTGGCCAGGGCGTCGTTCGGTTCTTTGAAATACGAGCCGATGGCGAGGATTCTACCGTTGATGCACGGTTCCGTTTCGCCGTGAAGATAAGGCCGGTCGTTCAGCCGCTTAAACACGAGCCGATTGTCGACGCGGTCGATCATTTTCCGAGCCTTCTTGCTAGTGGGGTCGAGACCGAGGTCCTTCAAGACGACGAGAGTGTAGAGGGTGATAAGCAAGCCTCGGTCCTCCTTCGGCAAATCGTCTCTCCAACCGCGGGGACTCCCGCCCCAGTTGCCAGCGGGAGATTGCAAGGCGAGAAGTTGCGCTCCCCAGCCTTCGGTTGCAACGCGAGAACGTTCGGCTGCAATCGCGTCGGGATCCGCATCGGTGAGGTCCTTCATGACCTGCCAACGGATGGCCGGGTCAGAATCGAGGAGCCATTTCAGGTGCGCGGGCCGGGGCGCGTAATCCTGGATGCGCATTCGTATGTTATAGCAAGTGGCGCTCAAGTTTTCACCCGTGTGCTGACCCAGGTCAAGAGAATCTACTACTGTCGCGAGGAGTCGCGAAAGTGGATGTGCGCATTCACGCGGCCAAATTGGACACCGATGCCCGAGGTCTCCGGGGAAGGCGCAGCATCGAGAGCAACGGCGATTGAGGGGAGACGACAACGCTGTCGGCCAACCAACGGTTTCGCGTGCCTTCCTTTGGTGTGTGCGCCAAGCTCGGTTGGTTGGCCCTGCAGATCACTCCCCCGGTTTCTTGGCGCCTGACAAGGGTTCGAGCAAATGTCCTCGAGACCGGCGCTAGTCATTACCGAATTTCCACTCGGCTGCGGAAAATCAAGTCGGGATGGCGGCCAAACCCAGCCGTGAGAGAAGTTCAGGAGATCATCCCGCATTCGTCATCCGAGGCCCGCTGCGCGCGCGATCAGGACCAAGCCGGTGCCGGTGACGAGTACTCCTATGGCTCGCGCGACGCGCACACCGGCCGGTGCGAGCCGTTCGAGGGTAATCGCTGCCGTCACCACTGCCATTGCGCGCAGGTCCATGACCCCAATCACAAGGAGGATCGCGGTCAGATTGGCGCAACTGTTCCCGCAGTGCAGTCCGAAACGCACGCCCTGTCGCCAGGCCGTGCCGGCATCGGCCGGTAGTGATCGACCGTGCCCTGGTGCCTCTCGGCAACACGCCAGGTGATGCGCCTTCCACGCCGCGA
The DNA here is from genome assembly GCA_049520935.1 of Terriglobales bacterium. Taxonomy (GTDB): domain Bacteria; phylum Acidobacteriota; class Terriglobia; order Terriglobales; family Acidobacteriaceae; genus Acidiflorens. The sequence goes on from JBEKPJ010000016.1 coordinate 113,562, forward strand.
ACTGGAGCGTGCCAGCGACCACGACGACCACCCCGGCCAAGAACGGTACGGCACGGGCCAACGTTGCCTGCCGCATCTCGATCTGCGCCAGCGCGATGCCCAGCAGAAAAACGACCATTCCGCACGCTGTCCACACGATGAAGTACCCCGCGCAAACTAATGCGGTCAGCCGCCCCGTTCGTGCACCGCCGGTTCTGCAAATGGCTTGACGGTATCGCCACAACATCGGAACCAGCGATGGCAGCATCATCGCCGCCATCATCACGATCCACATGCCGAGAAACGAGGCTGCGGCGCTCGGCCATGTTTCTCCGGCCATCCGCATCCAGGCCATCGACATTGCCCAACCGCCCGGCATCGGCATCTCTCCCATCGCCGACATGGACCCGCACCAGGCGGTCGTTAGCGCTGCGCTCGCGACGAAGAGCAGCGCCGAGGTGGCAAAGAAGGCGTGCTGTGAAGCTCGCTCGGGAACCATAGTGGTGTAACCTCCGGTGCCAGAATTGCGTGACCAGAACCACATCACTTGCCGTACTCGTCGTGGCGCTTCCACCAGACACCCGTCTCGTTGCGCCCCTTAGGAGCGCGATCGAGCCACTGATACATACCCCACAGCCCGTCCACTCCGCGCGCATAGGCGGAATAGGTGTGGTAGATGACGCCGTCTTCGAGCGCGAATGCGCTCACGCCCGGTCTCTCGCGATGGTATGTGGGCGCGTCGGTTCCGCACATGGCCGCGAATTGGTTCCCCGGCGTCTGCCCGCCACCTTCCTGACCCGGACGCCACTGGAGTACTTTCTCGCGCCGGTAGTTGTACTCGACTCCCTTCTCGCGCTGCTCTTCCTCGGTGAACGACACATTGAAATCGAAGTTGAAGTCCCCGCCCACAGACGATGCCCATGGAAATGTCCATCCCATACGCTGCCGATAGGTCTGTAGCTTGGGGAGCGGCGCGCGCGATACGGCCCAAAGCATGACGTCGTGGTTGGACAGGTGTATGGCGATGCCGTTGAAGCCGTCCGCGATCGACGAGCAGGAGGGACATCCCGCCTTGTAGTCAGGACCAAACATGAAGTGATAGACCAGAAGCTGCGAACGCCCACCGAACAGGTCCGCCAGAGAGACGCTACCATCGTCGGTCTCGAACCGATACCCTTTGTTGACTGGCACCCACGGCAGGTCCTGCCGCTGGCGCGCCAGTTCGTCACCGCGCTGCGTGAATTCCTTCTCGGCCTTGAGCAACTCGATCCTTGCTTTCAGCCATTGCTCTCGTGTTCCAGTCCTGTGTGTCCTCATTGTCTTGTCTCCTTTTCCTGGGTGTCGTTGTGGTTCGTGTCGTTGTCGACTTGACCTCGTGGCCATGCGCTATATTTAGCGCGGGACATCGAAGAGGTGGGAGTGACAAGTGTGGCGGGATTCCGATGGACTCTTTGATCACGGCGGCAGCACGCGCACTTGCGGCCGGTGATCCCCTCGGCGCCTTAAAGCGAATCGCGCTGCGCGACGATGCCCCAGCTCTCGCGCTGCGCGGCATCGCAATGGCGCAGCTCGGCGATTTTCTGCGCGCCAAAGACCTCCTGAAACGTGCTCACCGTACATTTAGTTCCAAAGAAGGCGTGGCGCGCGCCAGGTGTATCGTCGCCGAGGCCGAGATCGCCCTTGCCTCGCGCGACCTTGGTTGGCCGCCGAGGATGCTCGACGCCGCGCGCGCAACGCTCGAAGCACACGGCGACCACTTGAACGCCGCTCATGCGCGCTATCTCGAGGTCCGGCGACTGCTGCTCATCGGACGTCTCAACGACGCGGAGCGTCTGCTCGCGGATCTCGACCCCAGGCTCTTCCCGCCAGCCTGGAGAACAGCCCACGAACTCGTGGTGGCCGCTATCGCGATACGGCGCCTGCGGACGAAACAGGCGCGCGCCGCCCTGGCCCGGGCCGAGCGCGCCGCGCGCGAAGCCCGTATTCCCGCGCTGATGGCCGAGGTCGAAAGCGCGTGCCGCACTCTGAATACGCCGGCGGCGCGCCTGATTGCACGTGGTGAAGAACGAGTTCTCCTGCTCGAAGACGTCGAAGCGCTGCACACATCGAGAGCCCTTGTCGTCGACGCATGCCGCCACGTTGTGCGTGGCGGAGATACGGTTGTTTCGCTCACAACACGTACGGTACTGTTTGCTCTCGCACGCACGCTGGCCGAAGGCTGGCCCGGAGATATGCCTCGGGACGTACTCCTGAGGCGAGCGTTCGGCGCGAGATTCGTGGACGAATCGCATCGCGCACGGTTGCGCGTCGAAATTGGGCGCCTACGAAGAATGCTCCGCACCTTGGCCGCCATCAACGCGACACCGCGAGGCTTTCGACTCGCACCGCACTGGCGACGAGAGGTCGTTGTGTTGGCGCGGCCCGTCGAAGAGGAGCATGGGTCCGTGCTCGCCTTCCTTGCCGATGGTGAGTCGTGGTCGAGTTCAGCCCTAGCACTTGCGCTCGGGACCAGCCAGCGCAGCGTGCAGCGGGCACTGGACTCGCTGGCAGCAGCGGGTAAGGTGCAGTCCTTTGGTCAGGGGCGAGCCCGTCGTTGGATCACTCCCCCCGTGCCGGGATTTACGACCATCTTGTTACTCCCCGCTCCAATGCCGGGGGACTAGGATGAGGGCATGAATCGATCAAAGGCTGAAATCGTCCACGAATATGGTCCCTTTCCGGGTGTGGACAGAGTGAATGGTGTCACGTACGACGGTCAGCACATCTGGTTTGCCTCCGGAGACAAGCTGAACGCCATCGACCCCTCGAGCGGCAAGATGCAGCGCACGATTGAGGTGGCCGCGCATGCGGGAACGGCCTTCGATGGCCAGCACCTGTTTCAGATTGCCGAGGATCGCATCCACAAAATCGACCCCAAGACCGGCCGGGTGCTCGCCACGATCCCGGCGCCCGGCGGCGGCGGGGATTCGGGACTCGCCTGGGCCGAAGGTACGCTATGGGTCGGAGAGTATCGGAACCGGAAGATCCATCAAATCGATCCTGACACAGGCGCCATTCTGCGCACCATCGAGTCCAACCGCTTCGTCACCGGCGTTACCTGGGTCGATGGCGAGTTATGGCACGCCACCGCGGAAGGCAACGAGAGTGATTTGAGACGACTGGATCCTCGAACCGGAGAGGTTCTTGAGAGCCTCGAAATGCCTCCGGGAGTCAACGTTTCCGGCCTCGAGTCCGATGGCCGAGATCAGTTCTTCTGCGGCGGAGGAAAGACCGGGAAGGTCCGGGCAGTGCGGCGGCTCCCGGCGAGGCACCGCGGGTAGCAGAGGATAGCGCGGATCGGAAAAGTCTGCGGAATTGCCGGACGTGAATCACACATGCCCGATTTCCCCCGGCAAACCGGTCAGTTGTCGTGGAGCGTGGGGGCGAGATTCTACCGTCGTTTTGCTATAGTTTACTTGGCAACTATTACCCTTCGTGACAAACTCCCAGGCACTCAACCCGACCGTCAGCGAGCTGAAAAAGCACGTTGGGTTCTGGCTCCGCTTCGTCTCCAATCACGTCTCGCACGCCTTTGCCCGCAAGCTCCTGGTCAGCGGAGTAACCGTGGCCGAGTGGGTGGTGATGCGGGAGATGTTCGACGACGAGGAGACCTCTCCAGGGGTTTTGGCGGCGCGCATTGGGATGACGCGCGGCGGCGTCTCCAAGCTGGTGGATCGGCTCGTGCGCAAGCAGCTGCTCACCCGCCGGGGACGCAGCGATGACCGTCGCTTCCAGTCGATTGCTCTGACGCCACTGGGGCGGCGGCTGATCCCGCAATTGGCAGCCCTGGCTGATCGGAACGACGAGGAGTTCTTTCATCCGCTGCTAGTCGGAGAGCGTGCTGCGCTGATTGCAACCATGAAGAAACTGGTACAGGCACATGGCCTGCAGACACTACCCACTGAGTAAAGGAGAACAGATGAGCCGGCAGGTAATTCACCAACTAGCGATCGCAACCCAGCGAGGCAAGATGACATTCCCTCAGGTCGTCAAAGGGCTGATCGAGGTCGGAGTGGAATCGTAGTTGTGGACTTCGCGGCAAAGCAGAAGACCCACTACCTAACGGATGAAACCACGCACACGGTGCCTATGATCCTGGATCCTGGTCCGATCGCAGCGGAGATCAGCAGCACCGACCTGGTGGCGGCAATTCGCGCCGCTCAGGCAGACACGGTGCGGTACCCGGAATTTGTCAAGCGGTCGACCGCGGCAGGCGTGATTGGCTATTGGGCGTTTCTGACCGGCAAGAAGGTGATCGACTTCGGCCGGAAAGGCGAACAACACCTCTGAGGAGTTCCCGAAGCCGGGGTCGTGAGCAGGGCCGGACCTTGCCCAGCCCTCAGATCTGAACCAACGACGGAAACGCATTGACGAACACCAGGCTACAGCTTCCCTGACCCGCTAGTTCAAACTGCCTGCCCTGCGCCGATCGGGTTCTTGCTAACCCAGCTGCGGGGCCCCGCGGAAGACTTCTCCAGGGCGGTGACGGGGTTGACTTCAATGCACGGGGATTATTCCCAGGGATTGGTTTCGAACTCCTGGCTGATCCTTTCACAATCCCGCACGATCCTCATTCGGCTTGGCCCACACAATTGTGGGCGGTGGATGACGGGTCGATCCGACCGTGAATCGGGAGCGTTCCAGCCTGGTAGCGAAACTTCCCGACCTTCGCACAAAACGCGCAAGCCCGGAGCCACCGGGACGCGGCCCAATTGTTTTTCGCTAGGTACACGCGAACAATGGTCCCCTCTATTCTCCCCTAATCTACCCAAGTCTTCCGGTTGGGAATGTGCGCTTCACGGCCGTCATTTCTCTCCGCGGTATTGTTCGTCACTGACGTGCTCCATCCAGTCCACCACCTTGCCATCCTTCTTTTCCTGGATGGCGATATGCGTCATCGCCGTCGTAAGCGTGGCCCCATGCCAGTGCTTCTCGCCGGGCGAGAAGCAGACGACATCACCGGGCCGGACGTACTCGACGGGTCCGCTTTCTCGCTGAACGCAGACGCACCCAGCCGTTACAATTATCGTCTGCCCGAGGGGATGCGTATGCCATGCCGTGCGTGCACCCGGCTCAAAAGTCACACTGGCACCGCTCACCCGTGCCGGATCGCTGACTGAAACAGGGGATCGACCCGGACGGTGCCGGTAAACCAGTCTGGCGATCCCTTGGCAGAAGGTTGCGAGCCAACTCGGTTAATATCCATCTTCTGACCTCCTTAAGATCGAACAACCTTCAGCGATATTCTTGCGGAAGGAAGTCTCGGCGCATTGAAGTCCAACGGTTTGAGTACTTCCGAGTCCGGGAACAGAAGCTTTTCTTCGCGATGGACCTTCATTACCACATCGTTGCCCAGTTGAGCGCTGACGCAGATCGTTGAGCAGTGCCTTTTCCGCGGGCCAGGGAGATAAACCTCCAGTTGCGGTATCCGGGAGCGACAGGCGTGGTTGTTTTCGCGTTGGGGCTGTTTCCGGCTGTTGTGTGCGTGTGGTCGCAAGCGATAGGAGACCCTGCGCAAGAGTGTTTTCATTAGCAGCGCGATTGCAAAGCGCGATATGGCTTCCAATTCGCGCCGCGGCCCGTCTTGTGGGCCACGGGGTCCCTGCAGGCACCGATTCCGGCAGACTGATCTGGAACGAGCCATCTTAGACTCCAGTCCGCAAGTCGTCGAAACCGGTGCCCGGCCGGACTCTCATTCCCCGGCAAACGTCACATCGTCAGCACGACGCGAAACTGGGCCTTGCCGCTCATCATTCGTGCATAAGCCTCGCCCGCTTTTTCGAGCGGATAGAGCTCAATCATGGGACGTACACCGGTTAGTTCGGCGAAGTGCAGTGTGTCCTCGGAATCTGCCGGTGTCCCCGTGATCCACCCCTGAAGGCTTTTACTTCCGCTGATGAGTTGAATCGGGGTGACCTCAATCGGATCGAATGTCGCTCCCACCACAATGAGCTTACCGTTCGGCCCCAGACCGTTGACCAGCTCAGACATCGCTTTCGAGCTTGGTGCGGTCGCGAGAATTGCTCGCGCCCCGCCCAGTTTTTGCAGCGCTTCGGACGCGGTCGTCTCTTGGCTGTCGATGTATATGCTCGCCCCCAGTTTCTGGGCGACCGCGGCGTTTTCGGATCCGCGCCCGATCGCCACGACATCGAAGCCAAACTTATGCGCGAATTGAATCCTGAGGTGTCCCAAACCGCCGATCCCCTGCACCGCAACCAGGTCGCCGGGCATCGCGCCGCTGTGGCGTAGCGAGTTGTAGGTGGTAATTCCAGCGCAGAGCAGCGGAGCTGCGTCGACGTCACTTAAAGCATCCGGGATCGCCGCCAGCGCCTCGACTGGCGCGAGCATGTACTCCTGGTAGCCGCCGTCATAGCTGATGCCCGGAACTTGCAGGTTTCGGCAGTTATTAAAATCTCCCCGCCGGCATTCGCGACAGGTGCCGTCGTGGCCACCGTGCCAGCCAACACCCACACGCTGCCCCTTCTTCCAGTCGGAAACGCCGTCTCCGACTTGATCAATGATGCCCGCCACTTCGTGTCCGGGAATACGCGGATACTGGATTCCAGGCCACAAACCTTCTTTGGTTAGCACGTCACTGTGGCAGACGCCACAGGCCTGCACCCGAATGCGCACATGACCAGCATCCGGTTCGGGGATCTCGCGCTCGACGATTTCGAAATCTCCTCCCGGCTTAGCAATCTGGGCCACCTTCATGGGCGATAACTACGGTTTGGCCGCAACTCTGAGCGTTGCCATATATCCTCCTACGATTCATTCGCGTTCATGGCGAAACTCCCTCTGCCACCAGTGCGAGTCCAAAGATCCTACTTGCCCATCGACGCCGCGATCTCGAAGATGACCTCCAGTTCGACCGGGGTGCCGAGCGGAAGGCTGGCGACGCCGTACACCAAGCGGCAAGGGTTCTTGTCTTTTCCGAACACATCCTGCAGCAACTCCGAAGCGCCATCAGCCACTTTCGGCTGATCGCGGACGTCTCCGGAAGTGGCCACCAATACGCCAAGCCGGACGACCCGCGTCACTCTGTCGAGAGATCCCAGATGCTCGCGTGCGACTGCGAGAGCATTGAGCGCCGACAATTTCGCGGCCTCTCGCCCTGCGTCTGCATCGAACTCAGCGCCGACGCGTCCAACAAATCTCGCCCCACGGTCTTCGGTCGGAAGCATCCCGCTCAGAAACAGCAGATTGCCTGTCTGCACTGCTTCTGCATAAATACCAAACGGCCGAGGCGGCGCCGGGAGCCTCATACCCAGGTCGTTCAATCGCTGCTCGGCCCCGGCTGGCCGAGTCTCGGTTACCAACTGCGGTTTCGAATTCGTAGACATTTGTCTTTCCCGATGGGATCGTTGTGGCGGCAATGAACGCATTACGCCAGAAGAGTTGAGCTGAAACAATTAGACGATGGTATTGGCGATACCTTCGTATCAGTCGCCCCGACGGGCGCAATGCGATGCAGCCCCGCGACCGTGATCCGATTTGCAAGTCTGGCCGAGCTGAGACCGGTCCACTAAACTCCCGTTGGTCGAGCCCGATCGCATCAACGGCAATTCCCGGACGCGTTCTTGGGTTTCTGGCGGATGACTGGGATCGACTCCGTCAGCGCAATGTTGTGTCGCGGACTACAATTTGGCGCGTCGGAGACGGTCGTATCGCTGTACGCTTAACGAGCCTTTCGCCGCGACAATCTGTAGCGCCCGCACCTGGAGCAATTATGTCTCCGGGGAAACGGGCGGCCGCTACTTGGCAGCAGCAGCCCTCCTTGGAGCAGCTTGATCCGACTCTTTGCGAATCTTTTTCCGGGCACGCTTTTGCGCCAAAGCCTGTTTCACTCGGCGTCTTTCGCCCGGTTTCAAATAGTAGGAGTGACGCTTCACATCCTTGATAATGTCTTCCGTCATCACCTTGCGTTTGAACCGTCGGAGCGCATTCTCCAATGATTCGCCTTCTTGCAATCGAACTTCTGCCATTGTCGTTACCCTCAGGTCAGCTCAATGAACCTGCCTTAAGCTTACACTCTTTTGTGTCCCGCTCAGGTTGAACTTGGCGCCCGACCGAACGCTCGTCAGAAAACAGGGGCGCGCTCACTCCGAGTAGCCATGGTCGGACTCGTCGTCATCCATCGTCATCTCCTTACCCTTTTTGCGGTCGTCTTCTTCTTCGTCCCCGTCGGGCTCTTGGCGAAGGCATCGGCGGCTCGGCTGCAATCCGGGGGCTCGCATTCGTGCCTGTCGAACTGCTCTTGAAGGTTCGCCTGCGCATCGGCAGTGTTCCTGAGGGCACCCAGTGGAACTTTGAATTCCCGGTTGCAGAGTGTGCACACCGCGAGCGCGGGAGTGGTACTCAGCCATTGGATAACTCGGAGACGGCGTTGGATCATGCGCTGCCTTTCCTCGGATCGAAGTGCGATTTTTCTCGGCAGAGCAAGTAGCTACCCTCTAACCCTTGTGCTTTGCCGATGCCGGGCTGCGGTTCGGGTTGCTGCATGGATTTATAGGCGTCAGCGTGCCCAGGCTTCGTCTGCCCATGCAAAGGTCCTTGTGGTGTCGTCACCTCCCATTGGAACGGCCAATTTTATCGCCTGCGAATGCAGGTTATATATCACCAGTCTAGCTCGGTTGAGATCGCAGCAGCCCCCTAAGCGCAATCACCGAAAACGCGAGAATCACAGCCCCCACGTAGTTCAGGGCGAGGGCACCAGTGGGTTGAGTAGTGGTCGGTTGCAACACGGAGAGGAAGAACCCGGAAAATATAATAATCGCGGCGAGTGGAACTCCTATTCGGTCCGCCCAAAGCAAGGGACTCGGCAGGATTGCTGTGTCCGCGAACATCTGGCATATCAGGGATCGAATCCCGATCACGCCCGCCTGGGTGCGCCCCGCCACGAAAGAAATTCTGGCCGCGGGTTATCCATGTACCCGCCCCCCCCGTTCATTAAAGAGGTAAGGAATCGTAGGCACGGTGATGAGGGTGATCCCGGACATTAATCTGGCTCGCGAGTCATAGCTTCTCCCTTTTCCAATATGAAAGGGACAGCAGAGTCTCGGCTGAGATTGCGGTCGATGATCTCGGTCTTGTGACCACTGATCCCGGTGGTTGGGAACGAAGCTGTGCGTTGTAGAAAGATAGAGACGGTGTCTCTGTTTTATCGAAGGCTGGGTCTCAGATCACGTACCGCATTCCCTTAATCCACGATGCATGGCTACCCTCGTATAATGTGGATCTATGAGCAGGACTTTGCCGCTGTTGTGCAGCTGTATCTTTATTGCAATTCCTCTGCTCTGCCAAGCGCAAGCGCCCAACGAGAAGGTTCCCGTCATACAAGGCGATGTTGGTCCCTGTTCGCTCGAACTCACAGTCTTGGGCGGGGACGGAAAACCCGTTTACGCTGCTACGGTGAAGGTTCATATCAAGTATGGCTTTGGTGGAATACGGAGGCTCGATCTCGAAGCCGGAACGAACTCCGAAGGGAAGGTGAGGTTCGCCGGACTTCCCGCGAGAGTGCAGCGACCTCCACTTGAGTTTCATGCATCGAAGGATGAGTTCATGGGTATCGCGGCATTCGATCCGTCAACCGAATGCGAAGCCAAAAGGGAGATCTCTTTGGCGAAGCCAAAAGCGCCGGACCTGCGTTAACGCGTGATCCTGAATTTACCGCTTCCCTGGATGCTTTCTTGACTTCAAACAAAAGCAGAACGTGGGCGCGCATAGGTTCTCGGCACCGATTAAACCTTGCATGCGCATCGCTGCTCATAAACGCGCACTTTGCGCGTCATCGCTCCCGGCTCAATGTCGGCTTCGATAGCTTTGAGCTTACCCTGGGCAAACTGGTACACACGTTCACAGGGAACCCCGCCGGCATCACGAACCTTTAGGACCTCTGCCAGTCCGCTAAAGTGAAGCCGATTCGACAAGGTACTCGCCTTAGAGAACTCCGACAGTTTCTCAGAAAAGCTGTATTGCGCCAACGGGGGTCGCCGTTGTGGCGTTGTTCGGAGCGATCGGCGGGAGCGACCGGACTCGAAGCCGCGACTTCCTGCATGACGGGCACGCGTTCTAACCAGCTGACCTACGCCCCCGACATTTTCGATCGTCGGATTCGGTCGCGTACCGCCCGACGCCCTCTAAACTATTATCGGTATGCGACAGCGAAGTTCGATAATGGGACATCCTTGATATTGAACCGGTTCCAGAAGTATCTTTTCACAACCGCTTATTGAGGCTGACCTTAGATGAGCACAAACCTTCAGTTGCTACGCGGACCCAAAGCCGGCCCACGCAGTGTATTGCTAGTTCGCATTGCTGTGGGGCTGATCTTCCTAACACAGGGCATTCTGAAGTACCTCGACCCGAATATGGGCGTGGTCCGCTTCACGAGGATCGGATTCCCGCATCCGTACTTCACCGCTCATTTTGTAGGTACCTTCGAGATTCTGTGCGGATTCCTGCTCTTAATAGGGCTGTGGACGAGACTTGTGTCCATTCCTCTGTTCGTTATCATCACGACGGCGATTGCGACAACCAAGATTCCAGAGCTGTTTCGTGCCAGCCAGGGTTTCTGGTATATGGTCAGCGACGCGCGCACTGATTTTGCCATGTTCTGCTGCTTGATTTTTCTCATCTCAGTTGGTGGCGGCCTCTGGTCTATCGATGCAAGGCTAGCAGGACCCGACCGAAATCGAGAATGAGGTGCCCCTGACTTTGGTCAGAATTATCAAGGAGACTCATGAACGAATTGTCGGCATCCAGGCGTCGGTTCCTAACAGCAGCGGGCCTGTCAGTCGGGGCGGCTCTTTTGCACTCGCGAACCGTCGTTGCGGAATCTAGGATTTCTCAAACCAACCACTCTCCTACTGTTTCGTCGGAATCCGCTTCTCCTGACTACACGCTGCGCATCAAAACGTCTGCCGTTGAGATCGCGCCCAAAAAGATCATCTCGGTGACCACGTACAACGGTCAATTTCCTGGCCCACTGCTTCGCTTCAAGGAAGGTCAGCAGGTCACGATCGACATATTCAACGACACCAATGTACCCGAACAACTGCATTGGCACGGCCAGATGGTCCCGGTTGATGTGGATGGAGCCGCGGAGGAGGGCACGCCATTTATCCCTGCACATGGCAAGCGCAGGATCGTATTCACTCCGCGTCCGGCCGGATTTCGTTTCTATCACACGCACAATCGAGCGCGAGCGGATCTTTACGCCGGACAGTACGGGGGGGAGGTCGGCCCGGTGTATATCGAGCCGAAGCATGAGCCCGGCGACTATGACCGGGAGGTCTTCCTCGTGCTGAAGGAGTTCGAGCCGACTTTCAGCCGGGGTGGAGACATGGCCCAGAACTTCCTGCCTCCAACCCAGGTCAAAGTGCTCGAAGAGCAAGGCGAGTCGGCCATGAGGGCTTCCCTCGCGAAAGGGATGCCGCACGGATACGAGGTGGGCTATGGCTCTTTCACGATCAACGGCCGGATGCTGCACCATGGGGAGCCTATCCGTGTGAAGCGGGGCGAACGAGTTCTATTCCATATATTGAATGGGAGCGCGACCGAGATTCGCAGTCTTGCCCTGCCCGGTCATTCATTTCACCTGGTGGCGCTCGACGGAAATCCGGTACCCAACCCGGCGACGGTTCCGGTGCTATGGCTAGGCACCGCAGAGCGTGTCTCTGCCGTTGTTGAAATGAAGCACCCTGGAGTCTGGATCCTGGGCGATCTTGCGGATGACGATCGTCAGCACGGCATGGGAATTGTCGTCGAATACGCAGGAGCCAAGGGCAGGGCGGAATGGATTGCTCCCCCGTCGTATCGCTGGAACTACGCGCTCTTTGCAAAGCCCGGCGCTAGCGCTGATCCACCCGACGAAACCTTCCAAATGATCTTTGCCAAAGACAATGCCGACGACGACGGCTTCAACCGGTGGACGATCAATGGCTTGGCATATCCGATGAGTACCGATATGGCTCCTGCCTCGTTTCACTTGAAAGAAGGCAAGCGGTATCGCATCCACATGCGAAATGCCAGTGACGATATCCACCCCATTCATCTGCACCGCCATAGCTTTGAACTCACGCGCGTGGCCAACAAGGCAACGGGCGGAATCTTAAAGGATGTGGTGATGCTCGGTGGCTACCAGGAAGCCGAAATCGACTTCGTCGCAAACAATCCAGGGCTGACGCTATTTCACTGTCACCAGCAGTTACACATGGACTTCGGTTTCATGACCCTTTTCGATTACGTGTGATCGATGAAGCAAGAGTCCTTGACCTCGTCTAAAGCTCTCAAATTCGTCGTCATCCGGGGGATCGCGAATCTTCTTTGCGGACATGACGTATGAGGGAGCGCGAAGCTTCTGCTCCCTCCGGCTCTGTTCCCAATTGCGATTGTGATTGTTGCTTATCTTCTTTTTTCCCTGTCGGGACCAACTCGAGACTGTCACTTCGGTGCAGACCCAAGAGTCCGCCAGGCGGGCCTTGCCGAGTTCTCTTTGACCGCCTATCAGCTTCAGAAGTCTGCAGTGTCGCGACATCGCTGATCCCGTTGCTTACGCTGTAGCGATGGCTATGCGCACCCTGCGCGTGTTCATCCGGAGAAAGGTTCGACCCGCTTGGAGTTCGAATGACCGTCATTGCTGTTGCGCTGCCGGCATAATCCGCCCCCTGGCTCCCTTTGGACAAGGCCGGCTAGCGCTACTGGGCATGCTGCTTTGGGCCGTCGGATCGGGGGCACAGGACTCGCTGTTTAAGGCAATTCCCGTCCCCGTCGTGCCTGCCGACAAGTGCAGCACGGCTTTCGGTCTGTTCGACTCCGGTGCCGGAATCGCCTGGTTCTTTTGGGTTGGCGAATGGGCATTCTCGACGCCAGGTCCATTTTGGTCCATAGCCTCTTGACGAAGAGGCGACCCTAAACTTGCTGCAGGTCCGTATCTGGAGCTGGATATCCGACAATTCGCAACATCGCGACAATCTGGCCTTTGTGGTGAAAGGCATGGGTTATGACATGCAACAGGATAAAAGCAGGGCTTCGGAGTTCACCACCCCAATCCGCCGGACGCTTTGCGAGCGTAGAGTTAAGTTGCTCTTCACTGAGACCGTTCAAGTAAGCGCGCGTTGCTTCGCTGATTCGACGCTTGGCAGCGAGCATTGCTGTGATCGTCGGGCAGTCTTTTTCGTGCCACCCCGTAAACGTCTTGTCCTGCAAATCGTGCACCCACCCTTCCTCACAGGTCAGGATGTGCACAAGTTGCTTCCATATCGAGGAGTGGCCGAATCCGGGAATCGGCTTGTGATTCAGGTCATCCGGCACGGCGGCGACGTGGCCCAGTAAAAGATCGAGTCGCTCGTGCATTGCACCGTGCAAATCCGCAATTGCGGCTTTGGTGAACATAACTCTCGACTCCGGGCTGCCGCGTTCGGCAGCTGGTCAAGCTGACCAGCGGATTTTTATTTTTCCACGGCATGGACCGGACACGCAAGCCGCATGAACGAGTCCGACTTCTGGAGCGTTTAATCGGTGCCAGCCGACACGCACGAGCATCCGCTAAGTCACTTCCAGCACTGACAGGATGTTTCCCGCCGGATCCTTGAACCACGCGATCGTCGGACCATTCCCGCGAGAAATCCCGCGCCCGTCGGTCTTCACGTTGGGTTCGTTGTAGATTTCAAATCGCACACCGCGTTGGCTCAGTTCATCGACAGTTTTTTCTACGCTGTCAACGGGAAAATTCAGAACCGTGAAAGTGGCAGGCTGGTGGTTGGGCTTGGGGTACATCAGAACTTTGGTGCCGCCGTACAGGGGCACAACCAGAGTGCCTTCCGGACCGCTGAGAAGTTCGAGGCCAAGCGTTTTGCCATAGAATTCCCTGGCCTTCTGAATATCGTTCACCGAAAAACTGCTGAATGCTTTGGTCGCATTGAGCATGGATACACTCCTAGAGTTTGCTCTTGCAAATTTCGATGCGGAATCGCCCTCTTGCTCTGTTTCCGTCTGCACGAGAGCTCTCCCATTCGTTCGCCTTGCTTTTTGACTACCAAAGGCCATCCTTCGCGTAGGGTCTCGACCACAGCGTGATGTGAAGCTGCACCGCTCTGGTCCATGCGTCTTCGAGTCTTCTCAGTTCGGTCCCTGTGATTCCTGCGTCAGCGAAGAACTTGCGCCCGCCAATGGTTACAACTGGAATGAAAGCGATTAGGTAGCGCGATGGGACGAGAGGTGGCGTCTGCCTCCCGTCGGTCTGGTTTTTCTTTTCCGGAGTATAGCGCAGTCCGATTTCCTCTTGATAATTGAGCCATTTTTGGTCATGAGGACGAAAGCAGGCATCGACTACCCATTGGACAAAACGCTTCTTAACCTTGGCCTTGTATGCGTCGTCCGGCTGTCCGTCGGGATCAAAAAACCACTTCGCCAAATGGGGCTGGGCACCAATGACCGATCGCCACGAATCCACCATCTTTTCCGCATGGGTCTTGAATATCTCGCCATGACGTTGCAAGACTTGAGCATCTTCCTCGCTCCATCCGACACTCTGTTCCAGTTGTCGCAATTCTTCGAGGGACAGCGGTGAGCGCGCACTCCCTGTTTTCCCGTAACCGTAACCCGATATACAATTTGTTCTGTCTGGTCCGCCAGAACCTCACCGGCGAGTCGCAGGTAGCGTTCGTCCTCTTCGGTAAATCCCGCGCTGATTTTCAGTTGCTCCAGATCCTTGATCGTTATCAAGGATGCCGCGACGTCTTTGTTGCCGTAGGAATACCCCGGGATGTTGCCGGCGATTTCCTTCATATCCTGCCTCCGCGATCACGATCATCGGATACGCATTTCGATCAAGAAAGCCAGTGTCTCAACATGCGGCGGCTAGCTGCCGGCATGCTTGCCTGCCCTTTGATAATGGGAGTCGGCCGCCAGGCGCGCGTGGATGCCATTAGTGCCGGGAAGCCGCAAGTCCATCGCTGTTCCATCCGGCCGGTGACGACGACACTCGGCGATTGCCTGGACGACATCTGCCGTTTGAGATCCCAGAGCCATGTCGGGCTGAGACCCGATGATTGTGCTCCAATCTTCGCGAACGACCGGATGGTCTTCAATGCTTAAGACGCGAATCGGCGTAGAAAGAGCCATCGCACTTCCCCGCTCCACGCGCACAATTGTGCCGAATCGGCGCGCTTCTCCTTACCAAGAGCACCGTAGTTATTGCTCTTGGAAAGCAACCAGACTGCCGACCGATGTCCCGGCCGACCAAGAACTCCACGAGCATCGCACGCTCGAAAACGCCAGCTTCGCAAGGCCACAGTCCCGACAAACGCTGGGGGTAATCATCTGCGCTCTCAACGTTGGGTTCTATGGCTGGCAAATCTGGTCTCTCGGCTCCGCTTGCGACGTGCACCGCCGCCGTCCTTGCTGTTTTTTGCCCACAATGCCCGCCGTAACTCCTGCCCCTTACAATGTGGGTATGAGGATTCTCATGTTCACGGGCAAGGGCGGTGTGGGAAAGACCAGCCTGGCCGCGGCCACCGGCGTCAAACTTGCCGCGCTCAACTACCGCACGTTAGTCATGAGCATCGACCCAGCGCACAGCCTGGGAGATTCCTTCGATTTGCAGACGGACCTTTTTCACCAGCAAACTTCCGACCCGTTGCCGGTCGGCGATCTTCTGTGGATCCAGGAGCTCAACATTCAAAAAGAGATCAAACGGCATTGGCAGGAAATCTCCTCTTACGTGACCTCGGTACTGCGCACTACCGGGATCAGCGGCGTCGAGGCCGAGGAGCTTGCCATCTTGCCCGGCATGGAAGAACTCAGCGCGATGATGTACGTCAACCAGTACCAGCGCGAGCAGCGTTATGACGTGATCGTGCTCGACGCCGCACCGACCGCCGAGTCCATGCGCTTCATTAGTATGCCCACCACGCTCGACTGGTACATGAAGCACATTTTCCCGTTTCAGCGGAATTTCCTAAAGGCCGTGCGACCGATCGCGAATCGCGTGGCGCCATTCGAACTCCCTACAGACCGATACTTTTTAAATATCCGCGACCTGTTTGGCAAGCTGGAAGGCGTGGATGACATCATGGAAGACCCGCATACCACCAGCGTCCGGCTGGTCACCAACCCGGAGAAAATGGTCCTGCGAGAAACGGAACGGGCGTTTGTATACTTCTCCCTGCACGGGCTGACGGTGGATTCGGTTATCGTCAACCGCCTGCTCCCGCATGAAGTCAGTGACGCTTGGTTCAACGAGTGGCACAGGTCACAGGACAAGATTCTGCACGAAATCGAAGAATACTTTGCGCCGGTTCCGGTGAAGCGTGTGCCCTTGTTCGCTCACGAGGTGCTGGGGAAACAACGACTGGAGGAGCTCGCCGGAGTGCTGTATCCTGCAGGGGAAGATCCGTCGGCGGTAACGCGGACAGAAAAGCCTTTCACTTTCGAGAAAGTGGACGGAGTGTACCAGGTTCGGGTGCTGCTGCCGTTTGCCACCAAGGGTGAAGTCGGACTATTCAAGAAAGGCGACGAGCTTGTGGTTGAGATCGGTACGCTTCGCCGCCACGTTGGCCTGCCACGATCAATGGTGGGATTGATGCCGGCCCGAGCGCGGTTGGAAAATCGTGTGTTGACCGTCGAAATGAAGGAGGCGCAATGAACGAGCCCCAGGAAGCTCAGTCAACAGTCAGGGAGCATGCCGCTCACGAGCCATGTCCATGCCGGGAGATCGTGGACACCGTTCGCGAATATCTAGGAGTTTCGCCGGCTGCCCGACAGCACTTAGCCAACTCACGCGTCGAGTTTCTTAAGGCACTCCGGGAGATGCTAGACGCGCGCATTGAGCATTTGTCGACTCATCCTCGGAAGGGCACGAAAGTAACAGTCGAATAACGCGCCTCTAGGGACCTGGCCCTGCACTTTATTGGGGGCGGACCTGGTTTTGTGATGCTCACATAAGACAGGAGATTTTCACCCTAATCGACACTCGCGTCTAGGGGGTGCTTGCGAATTTCCGCGAGACGCAGTTGAAGCACCTCCAGCCGGGTATGACTGCGGACGTCTACGTTATGTCCGACCCGGGACTGCGATTGGCGGGCGTTGTCGAGAGCATCGGACACGGTGTTACGCCCGATCCTTCAATCCTGTGCCGAACCACCTCGGGCCTGCCGGACGTACAACGCACTCTGGGCTGGGTACATCCGGCTAGCCGCTACCCCGTACGCATCCGGATTCAGTCACCGCCCTCCGATGCCATCCGCTTGGGGGAATCGGCAGTAGCTGTGAACCTCCGCATGGCGTCTCCCCCTAATGGATAACAATCAGCGCCGTCTGAGTGAGGATGCACCGCTCCGACCGCAATATCCAACCTATACCTTGGTATCGGTCGATACTTTGGTTCAATGGACCCGCCCCTCAATCTCTGGCTTAATCGGATGATCCCTGAAACGAAGCGGGTGCCGCAATCGAGCGAGAACTCAGCCCGGCACGCGACATCAAGCTGGCGATCATCACAAAGATTGCGCCGGTTGCATTTGCGGCGTGGACACTCAGAGCGAGAAAGTAGATGGAAGACAACACCCTAGTCAAGTCAAGCTATTCGGATCATCAATTCACCTATGCCCGCCGCCGCAGTCAGCGATTTCGTCAAACTGCCAGCTCGCGGATAGCGTGCTGCGTTCATCGCATCCGACGGGACCCCATGTACGCAACAAACACTACTCAAAAGAGGACATCATGACCCAAACACGCTCAACACAACAGGGCAGCAAGCAGACGGCTGACAGGAGTTCGATTCGTCCGTTTCATGTGAATGTTCCGGAGACCGAACTGACCGAATTGCGCAGGCGCATCAACGCGACAAAGTTTCCTGAACGAGAAACGGTAACCGACGCATCCCAAGGCGTACAGCTCGCAACGGTCGAGGCGCTCGCGCGCTATTGGGCGACAGATTATGACTGGCGCAAGATCGAGGCAAGAATGAACGTCCTGCCGCAGTTCATCACCGAGATCGATGGACTGGACATTCACTTTCTTCACGTCCGTTCAAAGCACGAAAATGCATTGCCGCTGATCGTCACCCACGGATGGCCCGGCTCGATCATCGAACAGATGAAGATCATCGATCCGCTGACCAATCCCACCGCACACGGCGGAAATGCATCCGATGCGTTCCACCTGGTGATCCCGTCAATGCCTGGCTACGGATACTCCGGAAAACCGACCACCACCGGGTGGGATCCCGCCCATATTGCACGCGCCTGGGTGGTGCTGATGAAGCGCCTCGGGTACACGAAATTCGTCGCGCAAGGCGGCGATTGGGGTGCAATCATCACCGAGCTAATGGGCGCGCAGGCGCCACCGGAATTGATGGCCATTCACACCAACATGCCTAACGTGATTCCACTCGACATCGACAAGCTGGCCTTTTCCGGCGCGCCAGCACCGGCAAATCTCTCGGCCGACGAGAAGTTCGCTTACGAGCGGCTGAGCTTCGTCTATGCGAAGGGCATCGGCTACGGCTTCCAGATGGGGTTGAGACCGCAGACATTATACGGAATCGCGGATTCACCCGTCGGCCTGGCGGCTTATTTCCTTGATCACGACGCACTCAGCTACGAACTCATCGCACGTGTCTTTGCCGGAGGGACCGAAGGGCTCACACGAGACGACGTCCTCGACAACATCACGCTCACCTGGTTGACGAATACGGCGATTTCAGGGGCCCGTCTCTATTGGGAGAACAAGGGGGCGTCGTTCTTCTCCGTCAAGAACGTCGTTGTCCCGACGGCCGTGAGCGTCTTCCCCGACGAACTCTATCCTGCTCCACGGAGCTGGACTGAGAAGGCGTATCCCAAACTGATCCATTACAACAAGCTCGACAAAGGCGGTCACTTCGCGGCATTTGAGCAGCCCCAACTTTTTTCAGAAGAGATTCGCGTGGGCTTCAGATCGCTGCGGTCGGCGAAGTCGGATGAAATGTTGGCTAAGGCAAGCTGATTGTTCGGAACACGGGAGAGCCTCGATGGTAGAGGCTCTCCTGTTTCGGCTCAGGACACTTCGCGGGAGCGACGGGACTCGAACGCGCGGACTCTGCCGTGACGGCGCTGCGCGAAAAGGTTTTACGATAAGTTACAAGAACGCGGGGGCTGCCAAACGCAGCGCGTGTGATCGACGGTTGCGCGTCGAACTGGCGGATGTGAGCCGACTCGTAGATGGGGCAGGACTTAGCGTTGTTGTCAAACCCCCGTTCCGTGAGCCGGCATGGCTTTTCCCGCAGTCTGCATCCGGCGAATATGTCGTCATCGAGATCGGCGATGCTCTCCGCTATGGGTTGATGTGTGTTGCCGTTGGGATAGAGTGGACGCCATAACCGTCGAGAAATGCGTCGATGCCATTCTGCCCGAGGAATGCAATCGTGTCGGGTATGGTCACCTCGAGCCGGTTGTTAAAGGATCGCGCCTTCGGAAGGCCAACGGCCAAGTCCGACCCTGAAATCACCCGCGTTTTTTGTTTCAGCCGCGAGTGATCAAGCATATCCTTGAGCGCGGCCATGACTTTTACGTAAATGCGATAACCGACTGGAGTCAGGAGCGCAACGGACGCAATGACCAGACCTGCCATGAACGCCGCTGAAAATGTGAAATCCCTTTACCACCGCCCAGCCACCTTGTGCTCAGTCGAGGATCGTGTTGCCGTGAAAACTCACCAATGCGTGATTCCAGTTGACCGGTTCTCCCAACGTGTGTTAACTCGTTG
Source organism: Terriglobales bacterium (assembly GCA_049520935.1). Classification (GTDB taxonomy): domain Bacteria; phylum Acidobacteriota; class Terriglobia; order Terriglobales; family Acidobacteriaceae; genus Acidiflorens. The sequence goes on from JBEKPJ010000016.1 coordinate 133,326, forward strand.
GCGACAACTGAAGTACTCTAGGCGATCCATCCCTAAAGACTGACGACATTTCAACACCTAATGCAGAATGACGTCCACCCTGTCACCGAAGAGGTCGTACAAGCCTTGGAAGTACGGAGTAGAACGTTTAAGTCGTTGTATTCGATGCCGGGGCGTAGTTCAGCTGGTTCGAACCTTTCTGTCACAGCCAACATCTAGACAAGCAAACTTTCCTTGAAACGTGCGGCGAAGCTTTTGGCGAAAGCGCAATTGGCCACCGCGCGCCGGATGGTCGATCATCCCTTCGTTAATAACATTGAATCCGAGATTCATTAGAGACGGTGCGCAGGCGGAATAGGTCACCTCGCCGATTAGAATGATGGGAGTGTTTTTGTCGACGGCGAACTCTTTCAATCGAACAATCAGACGGGGCACAGACGCCGGCAATAGGGCAAGCTTTTGGGAAGAGGATGCCCCGTCCGGCATCGGCTCCTCGCTGGCGTCAATGAGAAAGTATCCTTCGCGCATGAAACGCGCAAGAAGCTCGGACTTGCGGCTTCGTATTCCTGCAGCAGAACTCCCAGACGAGAAGCCATTCTCTGTGAACCCCAGCGCGGAACCGTAGAGAGTCTTCATCATCTCAAGGAATAGAGTGTCACCTTCCCTTAAATCCTCGAAGTAGAAAAGGCGGTTGAATCGAAACGCAGGTGGAGCCTCCGCGATGAAGAGTACCCGAATAGTTGTGGGTTTGTATCGAATGGTCGCTTTGGCGAATGCAGCCCTTGAACCAACCCTCCCATCTCCTCTGATTTCCCTGTAAGTATCGATCGTTTTCATATCCCTTTCACGACCAAACTCAGCGGTATGAACACATCGAGTTGCTGCTCGATCGGCCCAGGGAATGCTCGCCTGGGCTTCGTTGACGTCTCCTCGGATCTGCATTCGGGATGGTCCGCTATCGCAGCAGAGCCACTCGCTACATTTCAGGTGGCTCGGGTTCGTTGTGTCTCGGCCTTGACATCTGCATCTCGATGATCGCTGGTGATCAGAAATCGCAATGGAAGATCCGCTGCCTTCTGAATTCCAATCCTTGGCGTCACGACGACGCGCGATACATGGTAGCCGTCGTCCACCACTTGTAATATCGAGCCCTGCCGGGTGATGTCCACTCCGTTGTGACGCTCACGGGTGATCCCCAACGCCTGGCACAGTCGACCTGGACCACCGCTGATTCGGGATGCGCCCGACGGCTCGGGCAGACCTCTCAGCCTGGCCATCGTCTTCACCCCTTCTAGTGGCTCGATCGCGCGAAAGAGCACGCCACCGGGCTCGCCCGCCGGCAAACAGGAGACATTTAAGCAGTAGTACATGCCGTACACCAGGTACACATAGGCGACCCCGGGAGGTCCGAACAAGACCCTATTCCGCTCGGTCTGGCCGATGAAGGTGTGGGAAGCGGGATCGTTCAGACCCAGGTAAGCCTCAACCTCAACGATTCGGCCGCTTAGCCATATGCCCTTGTAATTGCGCCTCAGTACTTTTCCTAATAGCTGACGAGCGACCACCTCCGGAGTACGGTCAAAAAAAGCCCTTCCCATCCGCCTGCGATGGGCACGTACCTTAGCGGTCACCTCAAATCCTGTGCGATCACTCATCAAGGCAGCCTTTCGTAGCAGGTGGCGCGGCGTTGGTCACTTCAAACACCGCAGTGCCAATCCTGTACCTGTCCCCAATGCAAACCTCATCGTCGGGAAGAGCCCGACGGTGAAACTCTAAGCGAACTGTCCGTCCACGAAGTCATTTCCGCCGAGTTCGCGTTCCCAATACCGAGAGGTTTCGAGTTGATAATCCATTACGGCACGGTGTTCGCCGACATGGCCTTCGAGCGAGCACCGCGAAAGCGGAATGCACTAAATGCAATCAATGAAGAACATCTTCCTGAGAAGTCCCCGGACTGAAAAATCGGCCCCCGCACAGTGACCTAATTAATGAGATCAGAAACTGGAGCAAGAAACAATTGGACTATGGTATTGAGTCCCTGGTTTCGAATTCCTCTCTATTGTCAAAACCGCCTGCTTCGACTCGACAACGAATGGTGCTCATGTTCACGTTGTCAAAGCGTCAGGAACTTACGAACACGAAAATCATCTCGGAACTCACGGTAAAAGAAGAACCCATTCAAGGAATTCATCTCCGCATATGGCCCCGACGGAGATTGGGCAAAACTCTTTCGGCTTGCGGAAGGCGATCTGGCAACCGAACTGCTGCGCTCTTCCGCACGAGTCCAACGTCTACCTGACGATTGATCGATTGGATAGCGCCGCTTTGCTGCGAGATTGTTCAGGAGCGAGCGCGGAAGCGCCTCCGGAGAAATTGGGAAACCACCGGATCGAGGAAAGAGTCGTCGTTATTCGGACTTCAGGTTGTCGCATGCTAGCGATCAACCAGATTTTATACGGCGGCAGCCCACTCAGGGAATTGAAATTCGAACCCAGCTTTGACAGGGCGGCTGGGAAGTAGACTGGCAATGCATCTTCTGTCGTTGTGCGCATGGTCATCCAGCCGAGATAGGGCAGTGCCATCCAACGACAGAGAATTCTGATACGCTTCGCTTCAAGACGCTACAAGGAGGTTGAATGAAAACAAGGCTGGGATCGAGTCTCGCGATCGCGGTATGCGCATTGCTTACGGTCAACATCGCTCTAGCTCAGGAAACGCTAAAAAAGGACGGCACCACAAGTGTAAATATCGTCACAGCCGGTGATCTTTCGGTCACCAGAGCGACGGACGGCAAGACCATAGTGTCAATCACTTTTGTTCAGGGCAAGGCGAAATCAGGCCACACTCGAATTACGATTTCAGGCCCGTACTCCCTAGATGTGAACGGAGGCGTGAAGGAGGTGAAAGGCCCCGATGGCGTGGAGCTTCATGTGCTGACTCATGAAGAATTGCGATTCGAAGCTCCAGAAATCGCCGTGTGGGAACAATCACACAAATTTTCTCAAAACTCTGCCTGCATGAAGATTCCCAACTTTCCCGGATGTGGCAATCCGATTTGTGACCAACCTGACCATCCGGAAGATCAGTGCCGGTATAACAGTGATTCGGGCTGTTCATGCGTGACCCCTAGCGGCCGTCCATGCTCGGACACAACGAGCCCTCCGCCAGAGAGAAAGCAAAACTGAACTGAGTTTGCGCGACACAGCCCCGGAATACACAGGTAATTGCAGTCGGGTCGGAGGAGGCGCGCTTACGCGCTGGCCTCCGTCCGCCGCTCAAACTGCACGTGCAGGTTTGCTGCATGCAGCTTTCGCGAAGAGTCAGCGACGCCGGGATGACAGAGAA
>JBEKPJ010000017.1:0-119031 GCA_049520935.1 Terriglobales bacterium
CCGCCAATTCGGAGGAAACCTCCGCCCAGGCGAACGTGGTCTCAACTGCCGCCCAGCAGGTCAGCCAGAACCTGCAGACCGTCGCCACCGGCGCCGAGGAAATGGGTGCCAGCATCAAGGAAATCGCCAAGAACGCCACCGAGGCCGCCCGCGTCGCTACCGGCGCCGTCAGGGTCGCCGAAACGACCACTGCCACCGTGTCCAAACTGGGCGACTCTTCGACCGAAATCGGACAGGTCATCAAGGTCATCACCTCGATCGCCCAGCAGACCAATCTGCTGGCGCTCAACGCCACCATCGAAGCCGCCCGTGCCGGCGAGGCCGGCAAAGGCTTTGCCGTGGTCGCCAACGAAGTCAAGGAACTGGCCAAGGAAACCGCCAAGGCCACCGAAGACATCAGCCGCAAGATCGAAGCCATCCAGGTCGACACCAAGGCCGCCGTCGACGCCATTGCCTCGATCTCCGGCGTCATTCACCAGATCAACGACATTTCGGGCACCATTGCCAGCGCCGTCGAAGAACAGAACGCCACCACCAACGAGATGTCGCGCAACGTCAGCGAAGCAGCCCATGGCAGCGGCGAAATCACCAGCAACATCGCCGGCGTGGCCCAGGCGGCCGAGAACACGTCGCAAGGCGCGAGCGATACGCAAAAAGAAGCCCAGATGCTAGTCGAACTGTCGACGCAACTGCGTCAACTGGTCGAACAGTTCCAACTCGAGGCCGGCAGAAATGGCGACTACCGGGCCGACGGGGAAGTCCGGAGCAAAGCGACCTATGCGGGCTCATAGGCATGGCCCACATCCGGTTGATGGCAGACGCGAGCCAGACCTGCGCCGGCCAGCCCAGGGAACCGGGTTAGAAGCCGGTGAGCGGTAAGGAACAGATCCGCCGCAGCGGGGCGAACTCCCGCCTTCGATCGTGAAGGCCGGAGGGCGGTGAAAATTTCAAGTCGGGCCGGCTTTTGTCGATGTATCTACAAGGGCCCGCTCGCAACAGGAGCAGTTATGACTCTCAAGACGAAATTCTGGATCATGAGCGCGGTTTCTGCTGCCGGGTTGCTGGTCGTGGCCAGCTTCTGGATTCAAAGCGAACGCACCAACCTGATGTCCGACAGGATGCAAAAGACCAGGAATCTGGTCGAGATTCCCTTTTCGATCGCCGAGCGGCAATACGAACTGGAGACCCAGGGAAAGATCACCCGGGCCCAGGCGCAACAAAACGCCATCGAAACCATTCGCGCGATGCGCTACGAGGGAACGAATTACTTCTGGATCAACGACGGGCATCCGACGATGATCATGCATCCCATCAAGTCGGAATTGGAGGGCACCGATCTGAGCTCGATGCGTGACCCTTCCGGGATGGCGGTGTTTGTCGAATTTGTCAGGGCGGCCCAGCCCCTCGAAGGCGGCTACGTGCAGTACCTTTGGCCCAAGCCCGGCCGGACACAGCCGGTCCCCAAATTATCCTACGTCAAGCGCTTCGCCCCTTGGGGCTGGGTGATCGGGACGGGAATCTACATCGATGAACTCAACGCCGCCTGGTGGAACAACGCCATGACCGCGGCGGGGGTCGCCTTCGTCTGCCTGTTGCCGTTGCTCATCTTGTCCGTCTCCACTTCGCGTTCCATCTTCCTTCGCTTGCACGATATGGTTCACCGGATCAAAGACGTGGCCGAGGGTGAGGGCGACCTCACGAAACGAATTCCCAATACCAACCACGATGAAATAGGAGAGTTGGCAAAGTGGTTCAACCTTTTTCTCGACAAACTGCAAGACATGATCAAATCGGTCGCCCAGTCGACCGAACAGCTGGGCCGCGCCAGCCAGGACATTTCCCGCACCACGCAACAGATCTCCGCCAATTCGCAGCAAACCTTCGCCCAGGCCAACATCGTTTCCAGTACGACCGGGCAGGTCGGTCAGCACTTGCAAACGGTGGCGACCGGCGCTGAGGAGATGGGTGCGAGCATCAAGGAGATCGCCAAGAACGCCACCGAGGCGGCACAAGTTGCCAGTTCCGCCGTCAAAGCCGCCGCCAGCACCAACGCCACGGTGGCCAAGCTCGGGGAATCCTCCGCCGAAATCGGACAAGTCATCAAAGTAATCACATCGATTGCCGAGCAGACCAACCTGCTGGCTCTGAACGCGACCATCGAGGCCGCCCGCGCCGGCGAGGCGGGCAAAGGCTTCGCGGTCGTCGCCAACGAAGTCAAAGAGTTAGCCAAGGAAACGGCCAAAGCGACCGAAGACATCAGCCGCAAAATCGAAGCCATCCAAAGCGACACGCAAGCAGCGGTTGGGGCCATCGCGTCGATCAGTGAGGTCATCAACCAGATCCACGATATTTCGAACACCATCGCCTCGGCGGTCGAAGAGCAGAACGCGACCACCAACGAGATGTCGCGCAATGTGGCGGAAGCGGCATCGGGTAGCGGCGAAATCACGAGCAGCATCGCCGGCGTATCGCAGGCCGCCGAAAGCACGTCGCAGCAGGCCACTGAAATGGAGAAGATGTCGCAACAACTGGTAGAGATGTCCGGGCACCTCCAGCGACTGGTCCGCGAGTTCAAGATCGATTCGCATGACAACCATGTCGGGACCCTCGGCGCCCCAACTCAAGAACGAGGCAGAGTGGCACATGCAGGCAAGTAAGAGTCGCGTGCTCGGTTCCGGCACGATTGAATATCGGGGACCTAAACATGGGCGACGGCGGATCGCGGCCGGTTGCCACGATCGCGCCTCAGACAGGCAAGACTAATGATGACTCCCATTCGCATTTTGGTGGTCGACGATTCCGTGGTCATTCGCAAGCTCCTCTCCGAGACCTTGTCCGGAGACCCCGCGCTGCAAGTGGTGGGGACGGCCGGCGACGGACGGATTGCCTTGGCAAAAATTCCCTCGCTCAAGCCCGACCTGATCACGCTCGACGTCGAGATGCCGGTGATGGACGGACTGGAGACGCTGGCGGAGTTGCGCAAGCTGTATCCCCGGCTGCCGGTCATCATGTTCAGCACGCTCACCGAGCGCGGAGCGGGGGCAACGCTCGAAGCGCTCGCGCTCGGAGCCTCGGATTACGCCACCAAGCCCAACAGCGTTGGCGGATCCGCTCACGCGCTGGAGTGTGTTCGCCTGGAACTTATCCCCAAAATCAAGGCGTTGTGCGGCGTGGTCCTTCCCTTGAAACTGCCGGCAGCCAAGCCTCGGCCCGCGCCCGCCGCGTCAGCGGTCCGCGCCAACCGGTGTATCGAAATTGTGGCGATCGGCACCTCGACCGGCGGACCGAATGCCCTGGCGGAGGTGCTGCCCAAGATCCCGGGAGACTTTCCCGTCCCCATCGTGGTGGTGCAGCATATGCCCCCGATCTTCACCCGGCTCCTGGCGGAACGACTGGGCAAACAGTCGGCCATTGCCATCGAAGAGGGCCGCGCCGGAGCCATGCTTTCGCCGCAACATGCCTGGATTGCGCCGGGCGATTTTCACATGAAGATTGTCCGCGCCGGCGTCGAGTCGCGCCTCAACCTGAACCAGGGGCCGCCGGAGAACTCCTGCCGTCCCGCCGTGGATGTCATGTTCCGCTCGGTCGCTGAAGTTTACCGCGCCAATGTCCTTGGGGTCGTCATGACCGGCATGGGTGCGGACGGAGTTCTGGGAGCGCAAGAGATTCGCAACGCCGGTGGAGAAATCATCATCCAGGACGAGGCTTCCTCGGTGGTTTGGGGGATGCCGGGTCTGGTCCATGCCTCGGGACTGGACGATGCCGCCTACCCGCTCGACCGTCTGGCGGCAGAGATCACGCGCCGCGTGCTGCAGAGCCGCATCCCTCGAGTTCCCATCGACCTGAAAAGCAATTCCACCATGGAGTCACACGCGAAATGACAATTGCCCCTCAACCCGCTCTGGTCCGCCCTGTTCCCAGTAAAGGCACCGAGCCTGTCGACCCGGTCTACCGGCAAATCCGCGACCTTGTTTACAAGGTGTCGGGCATCTACAAAGCCGATGACAAACTCTATCTTCTGGCGGACGGCTGCGGACGCCGCATGAAACATGTGGACGTACGCACGCCGCGCGATTATTGGGATCGTCTCACGGTAGCGCCGTTTCGCGATGCCGAGCTCCGGGAACTGCTCAACGAGATCACCATTGGCGAGACCTGTCTGTTCCGCAGCCAGCCTCAACTCGATGCCCTCCGCAAGGTGATCCTGCCCGAGATCGTGGCGGAAAAGACCAAACAGATCACCAAGCGGTTGCGCATCTGGAGCGCCGGCTGCTCCACCGGAGAAGAGTCCTACACCCTGGCGATGAATATGCTCGAAGAGAGCGAACGTCTGCTGAAAGGCTGGACGGTGGAGATTCTCGCCACCGATTTGAACGACCGCTCGGTCGAAACGGCCAAGGCCGGCATTTACGGCGACTATGCACTCCGCTCCACAACCGAGTACTTCAAGCGCAAGTATTTTACGCCCCTCGACGCCAAGAAACTCCAGGTACGCCCCGAGGTGAAGAAGCTGATCTCGTTCAGTCGTCTGAACCTGCAGGACGATTCGAAAATGCTTTTCATGAAGGGGATGGATCTGATTTTTTGCTGCAACGTACTCATTTATTTCGATGCCACCTCCAAGTCAAAAGTCGTCAATCACTTTTTCACTAATCTTAATTTTGGCGGCTATTTCTTCCTGGGCACGTCGGAATCGCTCATGAACCTGAATGACAAATTTCACCTCGTCCATTTTCCCGGAAGCATCGCCTATTGGAAACCATCCCTGAGCAGCGGCAAACTATGACCACATCGATCGATGCAAAGATTCGCGAACGCGTGCAGTTTATAGAGACCATGCCCGCCATCCCGGCGGTGTTCCTGCCCCTGCTCAAGCTGCTGAGCAGTCCCGACGAGGACGTGAAACTGGATGAGGTGGTACGCCTGGTGTCCTACGACGGCACCATCGCCGCGCAATGTCTGCGGCTGGCGTCTTCTCCCTTGTTCGGTCTTTCGCAGCCCCCCAAATCGATCAAAGCGGCCGTCATCAGCCTGGGCCTGCGCCGCGTCGAGACCATTATTCTTACCTGCTGCCTGGTGCAGTCGTTTCCGGCGAAGAAGTGGGCGCTCGACCCGGCCGTTTTTTGGAAGCACTCGCTCGGCTGCGCTCTGGTGTGCCGCAAGTTCAGCGAGAAACTCGCTGGCGCCGATCGGGAGAAGGCCTACATGGCAGGCCTGCTGCACGACCTCGGTTTCATGGTCAACTGTATGGTTTTCCCCACGGAATTCGCCCAGGCGATGGAACTCGCTTGCCGGGACGGCATCCCGCTGCACGAAGCCGAACATACCGCCATGGGATTCACCCACTGCGACACCGGCCGGGCGCTGGCGGAAAAATGGAAACTCGCCGACCACGTTGTCGAGGTCATTGCCCATCATCACAGCTTGGAACAATGCCAGACAGCGCAACCCCTGGTGGCGCTGGTGCACCTGAGCGATACCCTCTGCCGCATGCGTGATCTCGGTTACGGCTACTATGAGCGACACAAAGCGGACTTGATCTCCGATCCGGCGTGGTCGATCCTCTGCCAGGAACACCACGAACTCGAAGCCGTGGACCTGGCGCGGTTTACTTTTGAACTCGATGAGGCAGTCGAGGAAATCCACGTCCTGGTCGCGACCGTATTCGGATCGGCGTCCGCGCCCGCTCACGCCTGAGACTGGCCAAGCGAAACCCCCTGGCGAACCGGTATCTGCAAGAAGGGATTTGGGGAAAAGTTCGAGAAACGCAGGCGAGTCTTGTCGTTTGCGGCGTTGTGCTCTTCCAGGTGAAGTGTCGTCTCGCCTCGCCCGCCGGTCTAGTTCTGGATCTGCAGAGAAATGAGAATCGGCATATTTTCAAACAGCAGCCGGACTTGAAGGTTGGGCTCGTCGGTCTGGGAGTAAAGGCTGTAGTCATTGCCGCAGATGACCGTGGGCGGGGACAGCATGCAACCGTCCCCCAAGCCCGTAATCTTGTTCTTGAAGTTTCCCGCCACCATGTTGCAGATTTCGCCAAGCGCGTCCGACATCTCCGGGCCCGCGTTTTCCGCCGGCACACCCAGCATTTTCGAAGTCATCAACGACGCCGCCTTGCCGTCGCAGCGGAGGCTGAGCACGCCACAGAGCTGTCCCGCCAATCCCACCATGGAAGTTACTTCCGACGAAGGTTCCTCCGCCGTTGTCGATACCGCCAGGTGGGAGCCGAGCATAAGTTCGAAGACTTCCCGCGTGGCCACTTCGAGCAGGGGAAGCCAGTTTTGATGGCTGGTGTGGTCGCCAAGGGTCTCATTTGCAGATTTCACGATTTCCCTCCGAGAACGGAAACAGCATGTCTGTACCGGATCTGCGCAAGTGCTGCATTGTACGCAAAGAGGCCCGTCGGCTTCTTCATCCCGTCCACTTCTGGGTCTATCGGCTCCTTAGGTGGAGGACTTTAGGCGAGGCGCCGGCCTGCACCCGGGCGCCGGCAAACCTTTCATTTTGAAGGCCAATCCAAAGTGTCCCCTTCGTCCGTACTCCATGAAAAGGCCTTCACCAGGCCATGGAGGAAACAATGAACGGGAAGACGACCCTTTTTCGACCGGCGATGGCGTTGGCCGTGGCATTTCGTTACCGCCAGCGCCTTGGCGCAAGCGCTGAAACCGAATCAGACGCAGGGCTTCGGCGATGACAAGGTGCTCAAGTTCAACTACACGCAGAATTTTGATTGCATCGATCAACCCACCGACGACCTTAACTACAACGGCAGCAAGGCCCAGTCGGATCCGGGAGAGTTTCAGATTCCGCTATGCCAAATCGGTACCAATCCCACGATTAATCCGCCGGGACAAATCGGCAGCGCAGAGGTTACGACCGAACCGGTCTATGTTTTGGTGCCCCTGTTCTCCTCCGACCATGATCAGAATCCGAACGACGCAATTTCGTGCAGCAATGTCGTGGCGGGAACTCTCTGCGGCTCGGCGCTGGGCAAGACCTTGATCCAGCTGTTTGGCTCGATTCCGGAAGCGTTCAAGAACCAACCGGCGGTATTCACCCAATGCCCCGATCCCGGGCTGCCTGCCGGTACCTGCACCATGCACGCATCGAGATTGGACTTGGGCAAGCTTCTGGTGGCGCTCAAGTACTTACCTCCTCCTGCCTCGAACGTGTTCCTGCCCAGCCCGAACCATAGTCACGTCCTGCTCAACCAGGACATCAATATCAAATCCATCTGGTGGCAAGTGATCCCGGTGCTCGTCCTGAGCCAGAGGGAATGGCCGCCGCAAGACGCCAGCAGCGGGATTACCTCGTATGCAAAACTCCAGGCAGCGGAGAAAGCGGGCCTCGCCCTCCAGGCACCGTCAAACTTCTTTCTCTACTTCTCGTCCTACGTCATGAGCGACATGACTGGCATGAACATGAACTGACCATCGCCGGCGCGGCACAGCGGTAAAACGGACCCGAACAGGCCCGGCCGACGGTCGGGCTTTTCGTCGTTGGAGATTCCCTTTCAGGAACAGGAGCGGCGCCAGGCAACTTCTGTCGCCGCGGGCGAGGGTGTGACCCTGATCCCGCAGCCGGTCTTATTCACCAGCGCAGCCCAATCGTGACCGGCATCACGATTGTCTGGCCATCGCTGTGATAGGCGCGGTGATATCGCCATTCCACATAGAGTCTGGAATTGTGGAAATGGTTCCAGCGATAGGTAACCCCTCCGCCGTAATTGAACCCGCCCGCAACTTTCGAATTCGATGACATGGTCTGTCCGGGGATGATGTTGCCGAAAATATCGCGGTCAAGGTCCCACCATCTCCACGCCGGCTGATACACGGTGTCGGGACCGATGATCCGGCTGGGGATCGAAACACTACGCCGATAAAAACCGACGCCAAAAATTCCGTAGGCGTTCAATTTACCGATGTGGCGGGGCACGTTCGCAATTCCATCCAGGCTGATCGACTGCATATTCCCGCTCTGGTTCTCGAGGAACTGACCATGCGTCACGCTGGGCTTAAAGCCCAGGCCATAGTACATGTACTCGGCGTCGACGCCGAACCTTCGACTGAGGTTCATGCCCGCCCCCGCCACACCCTGAAACGAGTTTCCCACGTAAGCGGCAACATCGTCGCGGCCAAGGCCGAGTCCGCCGCCGACATTGTAGGTATAGCGCTCGAAATTCGATTGTGCCGAGGCCGACGCGCTGAGCCAGCACGAGGCAAGTAAACAGAGTATCCGAATCCTCAATCTCAATTCTCCTGTTGGGTAACCGGCGATTGTACAGTCATTCTGGTCCCGCGAGCGGTGTCCAGGGTAGTTCTACCGCTGTTAGATGCGCAGCTGGAATCTGACCGTCACCTTTTTCGACAGAACAGAAAATCTCAAGGATGATCCATCGTGTCTTGCGGGGACGCGTGGCTGATTTTCCTTAACAAAACCGGCCAATACTCGCGGAGCATGTTTCCGCCCGCGCGGCTTGCCAAATCCAAACCATAACGAAACAAGGTATCGCCGACGGTGCGGTTGCGATCCGGCCAGTAGACGTTCGCCAGTCCTTCTGCCAGTAATGGCCCGCCCACCCTCGACCAGGCGACCACGTCACGACCGTCGTCGCCGCGCGCGACAAAGACCCGTTGCATCGAATATTTTATGGCGTGAAAAAAAGTCGGATGGACCTCCGCATAGAAACGGGGATCCTCGTGCAGCGCCGAGGCCAGCACAAACGTGCCGAAGAACTCACTCGATGCTTCACGTGCCATATCGGACCCGAATCGCTTGCCGTATCCGCCCCACTCCTGTCCGAAGCCGGTGGGGGAACCATCTGCCTGGCCGACTGCCGAACCCAGCAGGGCCCAGGCGACCGCGTCCACGGAAACACTGTTATCCACGAACAGCTGGAATTTCTGTCCCCCCGAGAGCCGCTCGGTGCTGTAGGCGATGTCCGGGAAAACGATGGACTTATTCTGCAGGAGATTGTACAGGGCCACCGGTCTCGGTGGCACCGGCGGATTCGAAGCCTCGCCCTCCGGCGGTCGCGCGGCCGGTGAAGGACTCGGCTGCGTCTGGGGTGGCGTCTGTTGGGCGAAGGCGCAAGGGGTCGAGTGACAAACAACGGCGCACGCAATCAGAATGCAGAGTCGCGCTTGGGCGGAAACAAACTTACTGGTTGGCGTGAACAACACAATTTCTAAGATGCGGAATCCCCCGCAATCGGACATCGCTAGAGACTACCCAATCGCAGGCCCGGCCGCAAACCCGCAAGCAACAAATGTCGAAGTTTGGGGAAACAGCCTGGTGGGTTCAGGGCTTAGGACCGTCGGAAGTTCAGGATGTGAAGCAGACCTCGTCCGGGGCGAGGCTTGGAAACGTTCCGCCGGCCGGGCGGGCTCTGTCAGGCGACGTTCCGGGTGCGAGCGTTCAGGTAGTCGAGCAGTTCGACGACGGTCAGGCCCGACCTCAAGAGCGCAATCAACTCGTCGGTTCCGACTCCCACGTGCGCTCCCCAGGCAACAATTTTGGCAACCGCTTCGAGCAGCGCCCTTTGCTGCTCCGCACTCAGCGACTCATGAAGGTCCAGGCTCCCGCCTGCCGAAAGGTGCAGGTTTATCGTCATCCGAATACTCCGCGTCCTTGCCAGCGCTCACTTGAATTCCGGGTAAAGCTACATCTGTTGCTGGAACCCGAAATCCGGACGGCATTACCCCTACGCGGCTCCCGAGTTGTGGCTTATGATCCGACAATTTCACGGTCGAACGCTGTGATGACGCTTACCCGCATTTGTGATGGAACCGCAGTCTACATTCCCGGATAGGGACGACCGTCGAGGCCGAACCTCCGACGGCGCCAAACCGGGTTCGTTGTTCCGCTTAGGGCTTGCCCATCAATTCGAGAACCGAAACCATCTCGACCTCGATTCCCGTCTTGAGACTGGGCTCACGATCGGGTGCGAAGTAGGGCGAATGCGGACCGGGGAGTTTTTCTCCGCTTTTCATCGCCTCCGCATATTTCTCCGGGTTGACCGCACCCAATTCCAGCATGACGCTCGGAACACCCGCGTATCGATACTCGGCAAAATCATCGCTCGCCATGATTGGACGCCCGAGCACCACGTTTCCCTCTCCCATCACCGCCTTCAGCCGATCCGCCAGCCGGTTCGTAGTGGAAGGATCGTTATAAACCGCACCCACGCCTTCAACGACTTCCACCAGCGGCTTCTTAGGCGCGCCCGCAGCCGCAGCCTCGGCTACAGCGATCCGCTCGATAGCCGCCAGCAGATGTTTGCGCACATCATCTTTATAGGACCGCACCGTCAACTGCATCACCACTTCATCGGGAATGATATTGTTCTTGGTGCCCCCGTGAATCGCACCGACTGTAACGACGGCCGGCTCCTGCGGATCGATCTCTCGCGAAACGATGGTCTGCCAGCTCATGATGGTGCGCGCCGCGATGACGATGGGGTCAATCGCCACCTGCGGCGCCGAACCGTGCCCGCCGACGCCATATACCGTGACTCTCACGGAATCGGCGTTCGAGGCGCTGAAGCCCGGCGTATAGCCGACTTTGCCCGCAGGAAGCCCGCTGCTATCGTGCACGGCGAAGGCAAAATCGGGCTTCGGGAAGCGAGTAAACAGGCCATCCTTCAACATGGCCGTAGCTCCGCCGATGCGTTCCTCGGCGGGCTGACCAACATAAATGAACGTTCCGTGCCACCGGTCCTTGTGCTCTGCCAGCAGCGCAGCGGTCCCGATGCCGATCGACATGTGCAGGTCATGACCGCAGGCGTGCATCACCGGCACTTCGACACCTCCGTCGTCATGCGTGGTGATATGGCTGGCGTAAGGAAGACCCGTTTTCTCCGGCACCGGCAAGGCATCAAGCTCGGCGCGCAACATGACCACCGGGCCGGGGCCGTTTTTGAAGATGCCAACCACACCGTTGCCGCCGATTCCGGTGGTGACTTCGTATCCGAGTTTCCGCAGATGGTCGGCAATCTTGGCGGCGGTCTTTTCCTCGTGATAGGAAAGCTCCGGATTGCGATGCAGATCAAGATAGAGCGTTTCGACCTGAGGATACACGGTGTCGATCTCGGTCGCGGCAACGCGCCAAGGTTCGGCGGCCGACGACGCAACCGAGAGCGCGAGCAGGAGAAACAGCCAACGTGTCATAGTGTGTCCGTGAACGGCATTAGATCATAAACCGCGCCAGCCCCGCCGCGCACCCGCGCGGACGAAGCCCGGCCCCAAGGTGCGGGCGCGCGCGACGAGCACCCTGGCGACTAACGAACTGCGGCCGAGGCGCAGTGCTCGTCGAAGGCAGCTTTCAGATCGGCGGCGATGGCGGAGGCGTCACGGGTTTCGATCTGGTGGCGATGCATCATATAGATCACCTTGCCCTCGCGCAGAATCGCAATGGAGGGTGACGATGGCGGATATCCCGTGAAATAAGAACGGGCACGGGCAGTTGCTTCCGTGTCCTGTCCGGCAAATACGGTTGCCACTTTCGCGGGCTTGGACTGGTTTTGCAGGGCCAGGCGAACCGCAGGACGCATGCGTCCCGCCGCGCACCCGCAGATGGAATTCACCACCAACATGGTCGTGCCAGGTTCGTTCTGCACAAAGCGGTCAACGTCGGCGGCGCTGCGCAGCTCTTCAATTCCCAAACGCGTCAGCTCCTCGCGCATCGGGACCACCATTATTTCTGGATACATGAACTCTCCTAATGCTGTCGGTTACTACCCTCGCCGGATTGGACCCTCCCGAACCGAACGCGGAATTGCAATTTAGCACTCCCGCACGCGGTGCGCGATGCGATTGGTCCGGGTTGTTTCACACCCCTGGCGCTGTAGCTCGCTTCTCAATATGCCGGCAAAGGGCGAACATGAGATGCTCAACTCAATATAGAACGAAATTGGCCCCATGACGATTCAGGAAAATGTCCCGCTCGCGCCGCTGACCACTTTGCAGGTGGGTGGCGAGGCCCGCTATTTCGCGGAATTGAAGCGGGAAGACGAGGTGCGTGAGGCCGCGCAGTTTGCCAGGATCCGCTCCCTGCCGCTGCTCGCGCTCGGCGGCGGAAGCAACCTGGTGGTGGCCGATTCCGGCTGGCCCGGACTGGTCGTAAAGATGGCGATCGGCGGAATCACGACCCCATCGGCCTCGGAGACCACCGGGAACGCGGTCCTGTTCAGCGTAGGCGCGGGCGTCCGTTGGGATGACTTCGTCGCGCAGGCGGTGGTGCAGAATTGCGCCGGGATCGAATGCCTCAGCGGAATCCCCGGCAGCGTGGGCGGTACACCGGTGCAAAATGTCGGTGCCTACGGGCAAGAGGTCTCGGCCACGATCGAATCGGTGCGCGTTTTCGATTCGCAGCAGGACCGCATGGTGATTCTGCCCAATCCAGCCTGCGGATTTGGCTATCGCACCAGTATTTTCAACCGCACGGAACGCGGGCGCTACCTCATCATGCGGGTGAACTACCGACTGAAGCGTGGGGGCGCGCCCTGTTTGAAGTACGCTGACTTGCAGACCTATTTTGCCAGCAGCCGCGGTGCCCAAAAGACACCCCCATCGCTCGCCGAAACCCGCGCGGCGGTCTGCGCGATACGGCGGGCGAAAGGTATGTTGATCGTCCCGGGCGATGAGGATTGCCGAAGCGCGGGATCGTTTTTCAAGAATCCTGTCCTCGGCGAGGAGCAGTTTATGGAGCTCGCCCGGCGCGCCGCCGCGGGAGGACTCGAGATCCCGAGCTATCCTGCGCTCGATGCCCAGCACAAGGTCTCGGCAGCCTGGCTGGTCGAACACGCCGGCTTCGCGAAGGGGTACGCGCTGGGAGCGGCGGCCATCTCGCACAAACATGCGCTGGCGCTGGTCAACCGCGGGGCCGCTCGGGCGAGCGACATTCTAAGGTTGCAGGATCAAATACAGCGGGGCGTGCAACAAGCCTGGGGGATCTGGCTCGAACCCGAACCGGTGTTTGTCGGATTCTAGCTTCCCCGTGCAGGGGTTCAAGGGCGGCGCATCCCGGAGCAGACGGGTCCTCTTGCATGCCCAGAGGTGTCCGCCTACCGCGGGATCCGCCCTATTTTCCTATCGGCCAGGATGCCAGGCTCCTTTAGCCAGAATAAATTGCGAACGAATTCAGCCGGCCCTCGTTCTTTATGAACAGGAGAGCAGGGTGATTGCACGATCGGCATTGCCGGGCGGAGCCATAGCATTGGCGCAGCAAGACGAGGATTTGCTGGAAGCCGCCGTACGCGAACATTCCCGACTGGTGTACCGCATCGCTTACTCGGTCTTGCGCAATCCCGCCGATGCCGAAGACACCACTCAGGAAGTGTTCCTGCGCGCGCTGCGCTGCGAGAACAAAATGGCCACGATCCACGACCAGAAAGCGTGGCTGGCGAGGATCGCATGGCGCGCGGCCGTCGAACGGCGCCAGCGCATGGCGCAGTCAGCCGCCGGCACCGAACCAGCGGGACAGAGTCTGGTATCGCCTGGCCAGGGAGCGGAACGGGTTCTGCTTGAGCAGGAACGCAACGCCGTTCTCGAGCAGCTGATTTCCGCATTGCCGCAAGCCCTGCGGGAGGCGCTGGTGCTCTCGACGCTCGAAGAAATCGCACCGCGCGAAGTGGCAGCGATACTCGGAATCAGCGAAGCGGCCGTTCGTTCCCGGTCGTTTCGCGCACGGCGGATCTTGCGGGAAAGGCTTTTGGCCCAGACGGGACCAAAGAAATGGACAAGGACATGAATCGCGATCCGATCGACAGCGATCCGGCCGAAACCGAGCGCGCCATGGATGAGTGGCTCGAGTCGGCGCTCCGCCAGTCCGGAAAGAGCCAGCCACGGGCCGGCCTGGAACGTCGTGTATTGGCAGGCCTTCAGGCCGAGCGCTATCGGATTGCCTCCCGGAGACGCAGGTGGTGGTGGGTGGCAGCCATGGCGGCGGCGACCGGAGCCATTGCTCTAGCCGTGTGGCCGGGACCCATCGACCGCACACGGACCCGGGAAGCCGTGGTCACCGTGGCCGGAGATGACATCGGCAGCAGGGAGCGCCCAGTCGCGCCGCTCGAGCTGCGACGGGCGCCAGGCACGCCCGGCGAAGCCCTGGCGAGAAATGCCAGGCGGCGTCGGCCGACGCGGCCTACGACCCGCACTCCGGAAGCTGGCGATGTGGCCCGGTTGGAGCGATTCCCTGCTCCCTGGCCGCTCTCAGACCAGGAAAAATTGCTGCTCCGCTACGTGCAGCAGTTTCCGCAGCAGGCAGCCCTGATCGCGAGAGCCCAGACTGATCTCCAGGCACGCGAACAGCGCGAGATGGCCGCACCCTGGCCGAAGGACGCAGACCAAGAGGCTTTAGAACAGCAGCAATGAAACCGACAAGGAGAACACCCATGAAGACAATGCACGTGCTATGGCTGGCAATCCTGGGGATGGCGTTTGGCTGCGG
The DNA here is from genome assembly GCA_049520935.1 of Terriglobales bacterium. Classification (GTDB taxonomy): domain Bacteria; phylum Acidobacteriota; class Terriglobia; order Terriglobales; family Acidobacteriaceae; genus Acidiflorens. The sequence goes on from JBEKPJ010000017.1 coordinate 14,446, forward strand.
TGCGGCGACGTCCCGGGCTCAGGAAATCACGACCACCAAACCGATGGCGGACGAAGCAAACCGGGCGCTGGCCGCATTTCGCATCGATTTCACGCTGGATGAGTTGGAAAATGGCAGGACGATCAACACGCGGCATTACGCCATGAACCTAGTGCCCGGCTTCGCGACTTCGAATGAGATCAAGGTTGGGTCGCGCGTTCCGGTCGACGGTAAAGATGGCAATATGCAGTACATCGATGTCGGCACGAGCATCTGGTGCCGCATGGTCGAACACGGCGACTCGCTTCAACTGGAAGTGCGGGCCGACATCACCAACTTCGCCAACCCTGAACAGGAAAACCGTTCCACGACGCCTTTCCTGCGCCAACTTCGCATCAGCGCCAGCACCGTGGCCGCGCTCGGCAAGCCGACGGTGGTAGGCATCGTGGACGATCCCAATTCCAAACGCCAGTTCGAGCTTACCGTGACGGTAACGAAACTGAAATGAGTCATGAGTGACGCGCCCAGCTGAAAGTAGCCGGCGAGAGATTCACCGCGGTGGGGACAAGCCGTCCCCATTTTCCTGCCCCCGGAGCCATCGGCCAACCCGAGAATCGCCAATGCGCGTCTCAACAGGGGCGCCATTACCCGGGATGGGCCAGCCGTCCTGCTTCCTGAAAAATCTCGAGAAACATCTGGCGCGTCAGCTTCCCGGTCTGCGTATTCTGATTGGAGGGGTGGTAGGACGCAATTAGGATGCGGCCATCCGGCAGCACGTATTGGGCTCCATGGCGGAATGCAAAATCCCGTTTACCGGCGATCCGTTTTCTTCGCTTGAGGTAGTTGAGGTAGGCCTCGAATCCGATCCTCCCCAAAGCAACGATGACCCGCAGGTCCTTCAGTCCCTCGATCTCGCGTTCCAGATAGGAAGCGCAGTTGGACAATTCCTCCGGCAGTGGCTTGTTGTCGGGCGGCGCGCATCGCACGGCCGCGGTTATATACAAACCGTTCAGCACCTGGCCATCATCGCGGGCGGTCGCCGTGGGCAGGAGAGCGAATCCGGTTTCGTGCAGAACCGGGTACAGGAACTTCCCCGAGGCGTCTCCCGTGAAGGGACGGCCGGTGCGATTGGAGCCGTGGGCGCCAGGAGCGAGTCCGAGCACCAGGACCCGGGCCCGCGGATCGCCAAAGCCGGGAACGGGCTTGCCCCAGTAGTCATGGTCGCGATAAGCGCGGCGCTTCTCGCGAGCGATGCGTTCGCGATATTCGACCAGACGCGGGCAGCGAGCGCAAGCAACAACTTCGGAATTCAGAACCTCGAGCCAGTGAGGGGCGGACATCAAGCGCTTCGTAAGCCGCAATTGTAGTGGGTAATTTTCAAGCGCGGTGGAAATTCGAGTTTGCGGCTGCCCATGGCAAACGGCATATTCTCTAAGGTGTTCGCTCTAGCCATTGCTTGCCGGTTACTTTGGTGGGTAGGACATCACCCTCCGCCGTTTGACGTTGCTCTTCGTATATCTTTACACTCATGGGTGCGGATCAAGCTGTCGCGGCCGAGCCATTCCCTCCCGACTCTGCTGCCGCAACCGCTGTGGAAAGGTAACTGTGAGCCCCACGGAAGCGAACGAGAGCAAGACCAAGCGCGAGATCGAGGTTGAGATTCCGGTCGAGGACGTGAACCGGCAGACCGACTCGCTGATCCAGAAGTATCAGAAGGTGGCGCGCATTCCCGGCTTCCGACGGGGTCATGTTCCGGCGTCGATTATTCGCCAGCGCTTTTCCGAAGAGATCAAGACCGATATGGTCGAAGCGCTCGTTCCCCGCTTTTTCAAGCAAGAGGCGGAGCGCCTCAGCCTGCATCCGGTGTCGCAGCCGCGAGTGACCGACCTGCACCTGCACGATGGTGAACCCCTGCGCTTCAAGGCTGCCTTTGAGGTTCTGCCGGAGATCAAGTTATCCGGATATAAACAGCTGCGAGCCGAGAAGCCTGAAATTGCTGTCTCCGAGGCGGACGTGGAGAAAGCGCTCACCGATCTGCGCGAGCGTCACGCCAGTTTCAATCCCATCGAAGGCCGCGCCCTCGCCGAAGGCGATTTTGCCCAAGTCTCGCTCGATGGCCATCCCAAAACCGGCGAAGGCCAGCCAGTCCACATGGACGAAGTGCTGGTCGAGATCGGGGGCCAGAACACCATGCCCGAATTCACCGAACACCTGCGCGGAACAAGTTCGGGAGACGAACGCAGCTTCGATGTGAATTATCCTGAAGATACCGAAGACAAGCGCCTGGCGGGCAAGACCTTCGCCTATGCCGTGAAGGTGCAGGCGATCAAGCAGAAGAGCCTGCCCGAGTTGAACGATGAGTTCGCCAAGACCTTGGGCGAGTTCCAGACCGTCGACGGCGTGCGCAAAGCGATTCGCGAACAGATGGAAGCCGAACGCAAGCACGAAGCCGAGCACGCCGCCAAGGACAAGCTGGTCGGCGAACTGATCCAGCAGAACGATTTTGAAGTTCCCGACTCGCTGATCGAACAACAGATCGACATACGGCTGGAGCGGGGCCTGCGCGCGCTGGCGGCGCAGGGTCTGACCGCCGAGCAAATGAAGAAAATGGATTTGAACCGTCTGCGCGTGGGGCAGCGCGAGCAGGCGATTCACGATGTAAAAGCAGCATTGCTGCTCGAAAGAGTGGCCGAGGAAGAGAACGTGGAGGTCAGTGACGACGAGTTGAATCAGGAACTGGAGTCTTTGGCAAGACAAGCAAAACAAACGTCCGAAGCAGTGCGCGCTCGTTTGACACGGGATGGGGGGCTCGATAGGATACGAACACGAATCCGCAACGAGAAGACCCTCGATTTTTTGTATCACCAGTCCGCGCAATGATCGAGAACGCGGACCATTTCGATCCTCCCCTGAGCGACGACGACGGCCTCCGGGCAGGAGTGTGGAAAGGGTGAACGTGAATTCCAATTCCAAAGACCCGCAAATGATGCTGGTACCGATGGTGATCGAACAGACTGGCCGGGGCGAACGGGCCTACGACATCTACTCCCGGCTGTTGCGCGACAACATCATCTTTATTGGCACGCCGATTGACGACAACATCGCCAACCTGGTCATCGCGCAAATGCTGTTCCTGGCCCAGGAGGACCCGGAGAAGGACATCCAGCTTTACATCAACTCGCCGGGCGGGTCGATCACGGCGGGCATGGCGATTTACGACACGATGCAGTATGTAAAGAACGATGTGACGACCATCTGCATCGGGCAGGCCGCCTCGATGGCGGCGCTGTTGCTTTCAGCGGGGCAGGCCAAAAAGCGGCTGGCATTGCCCAATTCGCGGATCCTCATCCACCAGCCCTCGATGGGCGGCCTTTCCGGACAGGCCACCGACATTGACATTCATGCCCGCGAGATTCTGCGCATGCGCGAGATTACGAATCAGTTGCTGGCCAAGCACACCGGTCAGAAGCTGGACAAAGTGGAAAAAGATGTGGAACGTGACTTCATCATGAATTCGCAACAGGCAAAGGAATACGGAATCATCGACGATATCATTTATAAAACGAGATAGAGGGTATGATCATCAGTCCGCGACGGCCGCAGCGGCCATCCGACAGACCAACGATCAGTGCCAGCAGGTCTCGGCGTTAGGCGGAGCCGACCACGTTGAAAAGACGGCTGTCAGCAAGGATTCAAGGCGATTAGCCAGACGCGGTTAGGCCACCAGAAAAGGAGTAAGGCCGAGTGAAAACCAGATCCGGTTCAGAAGAAATGTTGCGCTGTTCGTTCTGCCACAAGTCGCAGGACGCGGTCGCCAAGCTGATCTCGTCCCCGAGCGACTATCCCCGCGCATACATCTGCGACGAGTGTGTAGCGGTCTGCAACTCCATCCTCGAAGATGACCGCACCGCGACCCCCGCGACGGCCGTACCGAATCAGTTGCCGAAACCGCTGGAAGTGAAGACCTTCCTGGACGAGTACGTGATCGGACAGGAACAAACCAAAAAGAAGCTGGCGGTTGCCGTTTACAATCATTACAAGCGCATCTACATGAACCGGCAGCGCACGGGCGACGGGGTCGAACTGACCAAGTCGAACATCCTGCTGATCGGGCCGACCGGGACCGGCAAAACGCTGCTGGCGCAAACCCTGGCCCGCATGCTCGATGTGCCTTTCGCGATCGTGGATGCAACCACGCTGACCGAAGCCGGATATGTGGGCGAAGACGTCGAGAACATCATTCTGAAGCTGTTGCAGGCGGCCGAAGGCGATGTGAGCCGCACCCAGACCGGCATCATCTATATTGATGAAATCGACAAAATCGGGCGCAAAGACGAGAATCCGTCCATTACGCGCGATGTTTCGGGCGAGGGCGTGCAGCAGGCGCTGCTCAAGATTCTGGAGGGTACGATCGCCAACGTTCCGCCGCAGGGTGGACGCAAGCATCCGCACCAGGAATTCACGCCGGTCGATACCACCAATATCCTCTTTATTTGCGGCGGCGCCTTCGTCGGCCTGGAGAAAATCATCGGGCGGCGCATGGGTAAAAAGGCTTTAGGCTTCCGCACTGGAGCCGAGGAAGAAACCGAGCAGACGGTTGCGTCCTCGAAGCGCAACTTCGAACTGGTGTCAGAAGCGCAACCGGAGGATCTGATCAAGTTTGGCTTGATTCCCGAGTTTGTCGGCCGGTTGCCGGTGATGGGCGTTTTGCAGCAACTGGACGAAAACGCCTTGGTCGAAATTCTGACGCGCCCGAAGAACGCAATCGTGAAACAATACCAGCGTCTGTTCGAGTTTGAGAACGTGCGGCTGAAATTCAGCGACGACGCAAATCGGGCGATCGCGCGCCAGGCGATGGCGCGCAAAGTCGGCGCTCGCGGCTTGCGTATGATCCTGGAAGAGCTCATGCTGGAGCTTATGTACAGCTTGCCCAGCCAGAAGAAGGTCAAGGAATTTGAAGTAACGCGCGAGATGGTGGAGAAGCGGAACGTCTCGCTGGCCATGATCGAAAAGGCGGCTAGCTAGGCGAGTTGAAAAAGCGACCAGAGACGGGAGACTACGTTTTGTCGAACCCCAAGGAAAAGTTCGAGAGCAAGAAGCTGCCGATGATGCCCATTCGTGACGTGGTCATCTTTCCCTATATGATGACACCGTTCGTCGTGGGCCGGGAATCGAGCGTGCGGGCGCTTGAAGAGGCTCTGGCCAGCGACAAGAAGATCTTTCTGGCGACGCAGCACGATGCCTCGATTGACGAACCCAAAGCCGGGGATATTTTCCAGGTCGGCACCATCGTCAACATCGTGCAGAGCCTGAAGCTTCCCGACGGCAACATCAAGGTACTGGTCGAGGGCATCGAGCGCGGCAAGATTCTGCAGGTGGTCGAAGTGGATGGCTATCTGCAGGCCACGGTGCGGGTCGCACGTTATGCCACCGAGACCACGGCCCAGGTCGAAGCCGGCATGCAGCGCGTCACGGGCATGTTCGAACAATATGTAAAGCTTTGCCAGTCGCTCAACTACGAAACCATGATCGCGGCCGTGCGCATGGAAGATCCCGCGAAGCTTACCGACACCATCGCCGCCAACCTGCAACTGTCGATCGAAGAGAAGCAGGGGCTGCTGGAAATTTTCGACCCCGCCGAGCGATTGAACCGCATCGGCGACGTACTCGACGTGGAGATCGAAAAGCTCAACATGGACCGAACCATCCAGTCCCGCGTGAAGCGGCAGATGGAAAAGGCGCAGAAAGAGTACTACCTCAACGAGAAGATCAAGGCCATCCAGAAGGAACTGGGCCGCGGCGAAAAGAGCGAATTCGACGAACTCAAGAAAAAGGTCGAGGCCGCGGGCATGCCGAAGGATGTGCGCGACAAGGCGATCCAGGAGCTGAAAAAACTAGAAGCGATGCCGCCCATGTCGGCCGAATCTACCGTTTCTCGCAACTATCTCGATTGGCTTCTCGCCGTCCCGTGGAAGAAACGCTCCAAGGAGATTCGCAACATCTCGCGCGCGGAAAAGGTCCTGAACGAGGATCATTACGGGCTGGAGAAAATCAAGGAACGCATCCTCGAATTTCTTGCCGTGCGTCAATTGGTGAAAAATCCCAAGGGTTCGATTCTCTGCTTCGTCGGACCTCCCGGGGTGGGCAAGACCTCGCTCGGCATGTCGATCGCGAAAGCTACCGGGCGCAAGTTCGTGCGCATGTCGCTCGGCGGAGTGCGCGATGAAGCGGAAATCCGTGGCCATCGCCGCACCTACATCGGCGCCCTGCCCGGGCAGATCATCCAGATGATGAAGAAAGCGGGAACCAAGAACCCGGTTTTCATGCTCGACGAAGTCGACAAGATGTCGATGGACTTCCGCGGCGACCCCTCGGCGGCGCTACTGGAAGTGCTTGATCCGGAACAAAACTTCATGTTCGTCGATCACTATCTCGACGTCGAGTACGACCTGTCGCAGGTCTTCTTCGTGGCCACGGCGAACGTGATGCATACCATTCCTCCGGCGCTGCAGGACCGCATGGAAGTATTGCGCCTGCATGGCTATACGGAACCCGAGAAAGTCGAGATTGCCAAGCAGTTCTTGGTGAAGAAACAAATGGCGCAGGCGGGGCTGACGGAAAAGAACGTTCAGTTTCCCGACGACGCGCTGCGGCAGATGATTCGCGGTTACACCCGCGAGGCGGGCGTGCGCAACCTGGAGCGCGAGATTGGGAACGTGTGCCGCAAGGTCGCGCGCAAAGTGGTCAAAGAGGGTGCGGATTTCACGGCGGCGATCCAGCCCGAAAAGATTGGCGACTATCTGGGCGTGCTGAAGTTCCGCGACACGCTGGCCCACGAGAAAAGCGAGGTCGGACTGGTAACGGGTCTGGCCTGGACCGAGGTTGGCGGCTCCATCCTGAGTACCGAAGCCACGGTGGTCGACGGCAAGGGCAAACTCACCCTCACCGGCAAGCTCGGCGACGTGATGCAGGAGTCGGCGCAGGCGGCCATGTCCTACATTCGCTCCCGTGCGCTTCGTCTCGGACTGTCCCGGGATTTCTACCGCAACATCGATATTCATGTGCATGTGCCCGAAGGCGCAATCCCGAAAGACGGCCCCTCGGCCGGCATCACGATCGCTACTGCGCTCGCCAGCGCGCTCAGCAAAATTCCGGTTCGCCGGGATATCGCCATGACGGGTGAGATCACGTTGCGCGGTAAGGTGCTGCCAATCGGCGGACTGAAAGAAAAGCTTCTGGCCGCCCATCGCGCCGGATTGTTCGAAGTCATCCTGCCCCAGGAGAACGAGAAGGATGTTGCCGAGGTTCCGGAAAACCTTCGTACCGCGATGAAGCTTCACTTTGTAGACAATATGGATCAGGTGCTCTCGGTGGCGCTCGAGGGTCCACTGCCGCAGATGACCTCGGAATCGGAAACCCTGTCGCCGATTACCACTCCGCCCTCTCCGGAGATTCCTGCCGCTCGGCAGTAACACCGGGCCACGCGAGATTCCGGACGCTTCCCCGGCGCGGGTCCATCGGGGTTGCCAGGCTGCGACCGACTCCGCCCGGCGGGGATAAAATGAAATCATGGAACCGGGATCTGGATTCCGGGCTGGATTCACCCTGAAGGGATCGGCGGGACTGATCGTCGCGGTTGCCGTCGTAGCCATTCTGCTCATCGCGCTTCCCGCCTATCGCATATTTTTTCTCATCAGTGTGCTGATCGGATTGATAATCGCATGCGGCCTGGCGTTGTGGCATCGGCGGCATCCGATCGAAGAGGATGATGTAACCACCAAACGCCCGCTCGGGCTGTAGAGGACGCGAAAGCGAACGGATTTTGGGTGCCCAGCCCGGCATGGTGGAAGTCTCTCGCCCCGGGTTAGCCGCGCCCGGCGAGCTCGCTTCGGTCCGAACCGTTCAAGCGGACGTCCTGGGGCAGATGCCCAGCCCCCTTTTTCCGAAGCTGGCAAGCAATTTTATTCTGGCTCCGGCGCTTGCCATGAGCGCCCCAGACACTGGAAACTGTCTCTATGCGGATTCTGGCGCGATTCTTGCTGTCGGCGAGCGACCTGACGCACTTCCCTCCTTCCGGTGTGCCAGAGATCGCCTTTCTCGGACGATCCAACGTTGGCAAATCGAGTCTGATCAACTCGCTCGTGGGCAGCAAACTGGCGCGCACCAGCAACACTCCGGGACGCACGCGCAGCATCAATTTTTACGAAGTTCGCCGGGCAGGGCAACCCAAACCCGAGTTGCGTTTCGCCGATCTGCCCGGATACGGCTACGCCAAGGTATCCCAGGAAATCGCGGCTGACTGGGCGCGTTTTGTGGACCCCTATCTCCATCAGCGTCCGAGCCTGGCATTGTGCCTGGCGCTGATCGATTCGAACATTCCTCCGCAGGTAAGCGATGGCCAGCTGCTGGAATTTCTGGCCTCCAGAAAAAGACCGCATGTGATCGTGGCCACCAAGTGCGATCGCCTCTCCGGGAACCAGTTGTCGCAGGCTCTGCGCGCACTCGGAAGCGCCTATGGCGGCGTTCCGATCGTGCCCTTTTCGACTAAGACCGGCGCCGGCAAGGAGGAATTGTGGCAACAGATTCGCACCTCCTTGGCGGAATTTCCGGCGGTTTAACCCGAAGCTCGATTCCTCTTTCGCTGTCTAAAGTTTTTCCTTCGATCGTCCGATCCCATCTGTAGAAGTTGTTTCGGGAGACGCTCGTGGATACGCAAATCTATCGGGGATTTCCTGGCCTCGAACCCGACTCCCCAGAGACCGGAGACGGCGCGAACTATCTCCGCCGGCTGAAAGCAAACTCGACCGAAGCGGCGCCGGTCGATCCGGCGGTGAAAGGCGGAGACCCCGCTCCCGCGGTCGGATTCAAAGAGCGCCGGCAAAGTCCGCGTCATCGCTGTACCGGCAGTGTGGAATTCCGGGCGGCGGGTCGCGAGGGACGGATGTGGGGAACGCTCACCGATATCAGCCTGCACGGATGCTACGTGGAAATGAGCACCACGTTTCCGGTCAACTGCAAAGTCGAGCTGGAACTGAAGTCGTTCGACATCCAGATCCACGCGCCGGGCACGGTGCGCGCTTCCTACCCGTTTCTGGGGATGGGCATCGCCTTCGCCGATTTGGAGCCAGAACAAAGGCAGCACTTGCGGCAGCTCCTCGAGGTCCTGGCCGGGCAGAGCGCGACAAACGACGACCAGGCGGCCGAGAAAACGGGCTTGCGCGATGCGCTCGCGGGAGCTGACCCACGAGCGATTCTCGATGAGGTTGCAGATTTTTTTCAGACACGACAACTGCTCTCTCGGGAAGAGCTTCGCCAGATCGTCAACAAGCTTCGCCGGGCCTGAGTGCTCTGCTCCGGGTTTTCAATGACGGCAAGTCGCTTGGCGGCCTCCCGGCCCTCGCGCCGGGCGCGCCGTGCAGCCAGTTCATCCGTTATCATTAGAAGCCTATGGCCAAATATCTCGTAACCGGGGCTGCCGGCTTTATAGGATCGTCGCTGGTGCGCGCTCTCGTCGAACGCGGCGACGATGTCCGCGGGATCGACAACTTTTCCACCGGCAAGCGCGCCAACATCGCCGAAATGCTCAATCGGATGGATTTCCGGGAAGCGGACATCGTCGACCCGGACGCCATGCAGAAGGCGTGCGAGGGCGTCGATTACGTGCTCCATCAGGCCGCGATCCCGTCGGTACCGAAATCGGTGCTCGACCCGCTGGGCAACAATCGCGCCAATGTAGACGGCACGGTCAATGTCCTCGTTGCGGCGCGCGACAAGAAGGTCAAGAGGGTCGTCTACGCCGCGTCGTCCTCGGCCTATGGAGATACGCCGACGTTGCCCAAGCATGAAGCCATGACGCCCAACCCCATCTCGCCCTACGCGGTGGCGAAGTTGGCAAGCGAGCTCTATATGGTGGCGTTCTTCCGATGCTACGGACTGGAAACCGTGTGTCTCCGCTACTTCAACATTTTCGGGCCGCGGCAGGACCCTTCTTCGCCGTATTCCGGAGTGCTTGCCAAATTCAGCCTGCAAATGTTGCGCGGAGAACAGCCTACGATTTTCGGTGACGGCGAGACCAGCCGCGATTTCACCTTCATCGACAACGCAGTCTCGGCCAATCTGCTGGCCTGCCTGGCCCCCGCGTCCGAGTGTGCGGGCCGGGTTTTCAACTGCGCCACCGGCCAGCGGTCCACACTCAATCAGACTTTTCAGGCTTTGAAGAAACTGACTGGTTACAACGGCACTGTGAAATACGGCCCGGAGCGCGGTGGCGATATCAAGCATTCCCTGGCGGATATCTCGCAAGCGCAAAAGCATCTGGGATACCGGGTCCTGGTGAACTTTGAAGACGGGTTGCGCCGCACGGTGGAGTGGTACAAGAGCCAGGAGCAAACCGTAGGAGCCTGAAGGGAACCGCGGCAGACGACCGAGGGCCAGACGGGCGCTCGACCGGCGCCACGCGCTATCCAGGGTCTCGGCTGCAACACGGTGCGGGTAAAGAGCCCCCGCAAGCACACAAACAGGCCTTTCGGGCCTTTCAGGCCTTGCCAGGGCAATTTCAGGTTGATTCGGCACCCGGCAGGCCAATCGCGGCCAGGGAACCCGTGCGGGTGTTTGTGCGGTCAATGTCGATGTCTTGGAGCCGGGTAGTCCCGCTCAAGCGACCCGCGCCGGCAGTTCGAGATGCCGGTACCGGGAATAGAATCCAGGGTAGGCGTTTTCGCACCTCCCCCTTCGGCCAGGCGTTGCCAGCGACGCAATCGCCATTCGGGCTGTTACCGGCAATCGGACCCGGACCCCGGTCTAGCTATAGCTAGACTGGCGCGGCTTGCAGTCGATTTCCGTTCCCCGAGCAGGCCAGGCTGGCCCAGAGCTCGAAAAGGAAAAATTCCAGGGCAGGCTGAGGGATCGCTCCCTCTGCATCGGACAGTGAACCGCCGCCCGCTCGAAACTACGACGCAGATCGCGGGGGAAGCGAGGTGAGACTTGATTCCCTCTTTCTCGACGCCTCCCAGGCTCTAAGCTCGTTCAAATCACGGCGGAAGGGGCCATAGGCGCTGAAGGTGTTCTCGTCAAACAGTCGCTTGGCACCGCAACTCAGACAAACCTGGTAGGAATGTCCCTGCACACCGATCGGCCAGCTCATTTTACGATGCCAGCAGCCACGGAATGCCACCACTGCTGCTGCCCCCGCCGCGCCGGCTGCCAGCGCGCCGGCGGGCCACCACCAGCTGGACCTTTTGGGCCTTCCGGATTTTTCATGCTCAACTGCGTCGCTCATTCCATCTCCGCCCGTCTTCGCCGTTTCCGGCTGCGATTTGAGTCCCGTCTTAACCATAGGCCGAATCGAGGCAGAGAGCAAAATCTGAAGGGTCGTAGTTCGACTGCGAAGTCGTGAACGGCGGCGGCGTTTTGCCAATGTCGCGATGGGACGTGTACCACCGGACATTGCGGTACCCACCCAAAGACTATTACGCTGAAGACTGCGTTCGAGATCGGATCTGTGGCGCCCGGTTCCTGCGAGGGCTTGGAGGTGAGCGCCCGGTGGAAAACAGCAGCGGCCACGGCCGCCCGATCAGCCCGCATACGATAAAATACAGGATTCTCGCCGTTTTGAGCGCGCCAGTATGAGTGCCACTCCAACCCGAGTTGAATGGGACATCACGACCGCCGAAGCCGGCTCGCCGCTCGAGCAGGGCAACCGCGCCTTGGAATCGATTGCGCGACACGAAGCCATGGGCGCGCTGCTCGCCTTTTCTGGCCTCCACGAGCAGCTACAAAAGCAGCATTCGTCGATCGATTCCGCGTCGGACCGCGATTTGGCCGAGACCGAGCGCTTCATCCTCGACGAAGTACTGCAACTCATCTGCGCCCGCGCCCAGGCCCTCACACAAGCCGACGGAGTCCTGGTCGCGCTCGCCGAAGCACGCCCTGCAGGAACGGAGCCAGAAGCGGAGTCGGCCTTGCTCTGCCGCGCCGCCGCCGGACCGCTCGCCGTCGATCGCGGCATACCGCTCATCAGCGAATCCGAATTTCTTCGGGAGTGCCTCACTTCCGGCCGCATTCTGCGCTCTGACGACTGCGAAACCGATGCCCGGCTCGAGATGGACTTCGCCCGCGCCATCGGAGCGTGCTCGACCGTGCTGCTGCCGCTCGGGGGACAGCGGGAGCCACACGGCGTGTTGCAGGCATATTCCAGCCGCGCCCGCGCTTTCTCTGATCAGGACATTCGCATTTTCGATCTTTTTGCCGAATTGCTTCTTTCCGCCCTCAGGCCCGACGATCAAGATCGCCGCACCCATTGGCTCTCCGACGTGGCCGACCAGGTTCTCGCGAGCAAACCGCGAGCCAGCTCCACCGTCATTGTCGATGCCGAGGCCATTCCGACTCGCGACTTAGCGGCGGGGCCGCTCCTGGCCGCGATTCCCTCGCCCGCAACCCCGCCTCTTCCGCAGGCAGCGCCCGCCAGTCCAGAAGTGACAGCCGACGCCGTTTCCGATCCCTTGCCGCCGGCGCAGTTGTCGACTATGCCCGCCGATTCGATCGCTGTTCCGCAGCCCGTCTTCCACTTGCCTCAACCCGCGGTCGAGTTGCCGGAAGATGGCTTGGCGGAGCAGTCCTTCAAGCGCCCTTCGGACCGCCGATTGGAGAATCGCTTTGAGAACGAACCGACCGCGGCGACGGTTCCCAAACTGCCTCTTGTCCTACCGCATCCAGCGCACCTTCCTCTTCCTGGCAGTTCGCGTCCGGGATTGAGCGTAGTGCTCGGCCTGGTCGCGGTGGCGGCGCTGTTTTCCGCCGGTGCATGGTGGGGCATGCAAGCTCACAGCCAGACGGCATCCGCCAGAGTCGACGCACAAAAGATCGCCGCCAGGGTCAGACCCGCCGGCAATGCCCGACCATCGCCGCCAACGATCCCTGCGCTCCCCTCGGCTCCGGTCGATGGGCTGCCTCCCTCGGTCTCCGACAATCTGATGAACCCGCAGCGGCTCGACTCCGGTTCCGAAGACGCCCCGCTGACCGCCGTCGAATCAAGCAAACTAGCCGCGCTTCCAAAAGTCACCGGACTGCGTCACTGGTCTTCCTCTCTGGGCAGCACCGTGGTCATCGACATGGAAGATCAGGTTCCCTACGAAGTCCACCGTCTGGTGTCGCCCGAGCGCATCTATTTCGATCTCCACGATACGGTCCTGTCGCCCGACCTCGACGGCAAGACCATGGATGTGGGCGACGCATCGCTCACTCGCGTGCGGATCGCGCAGCCCGTAGCTGGAGTAACTCGAATCGTACTCGACACTAAGGACGGATCCAACTTCTCGGTCAGCATGGAATCAAGTCCCTATCGCCTGGTGGTAGAACTGCGCGGCAGTCAGAAGACCATGGCCGCAAACCAGCTTGCCCCCGCCCGCGCACCGAATCAGGCTTCCCCATCCTTTCCGACCTCGCCAAAACCGGCTCCCACGGCGGTATTGCCAGCCAAGACCTATGCCAATAACAATCCGAGTGACCAACCGCTGGTGGCGAAAAGCGGAAAGTTTCGCATCGTGCTCGACGCCGGTCATGGCGGATGGGACCTCGGAACCGTAGGTCGTCAAGGCCTGCTCGAAAAGGACCTTGTACTCGATGTAACTCAACGTCTCGGCAGGTTACTGCAGTCACGCCTGGGTTCGGAAGTCATGCTAACTCGCTCCGACGACAACTATCTTCCGCTCGATCAGCGCGCCGATTTTGCCAACCACGCGCAAGCCGATCTATTCGTCTCCGTACACGCCAATTACAGCAGTTCAGCTGCCGCCCGCGGGGTCGAGACTTATTACACGAATCTGTTTTCCGCCCCCGGTTCCAAGGAAGTCGAAAAACACGACGACGGCACTTTCGCCAAGCTCACGCCGGTTTCCCTCTCAGCCGGCGGATTGCATGAAAAAATCGAGGAATCGCGCCGTCTTGCGGCCTGTGTCCAGCGTTCTCTCTACGCCACGATTGCAGCCTCGAGCCCCGACATTCGCAATCGCGGAATCAAAGACTCCGCCTTCGCCGTGCTGACTGGCACGACCATGCCCGCCATTCTCACCGAGATCTCTTTTGTCAGTAGTCCCGAAGACGAGCACAAACTGCAGAACCCGGCCTACCGCCAGCAAATCGCGGAAGCGCTCTACAAGGGCATCGCCAGCTACGAACAGTCCGCTCCGCACGCCAAGATTGCCCAACTGCAAAGGCCCAGCGCCAGGTAAAGAGGTTATGCGGGGCGGACGCGCCGACCGCCCGGCTCGAGTATTTGGCCTTCCGGGTGCAATGATTCCTATTCATTCGAGGCAGGCCAGGAGCCCTTAGGTGAGCGCGAACCGGCCCTTTCCGGCCGCAAGGTTCCGCCGAGATTTCAAGAGAGGAGACTCTGACCTTTATCCAGTAATACGTTGAAAGGTTCTCGCCGGCACAAAATCGGGCAGATATCATGGCCCCGATCGAGGAGTCGAACCGAATCAGGCCAACCGTGCGCTATAAGTTCCACCGTTGGCTGAATGCCCCGGAGGCCGACCCGAGAGGACGCAGTTCCATCGGAATCACAGCTAGCGTTCGCGCTGCGCTTGTACGAAGCATCTCGATTTCTGTGATGCTCGAAAATCAGCGCTATTGCGAGGTGGGCGAACAGTTTCCGCCACCGCAAGCGGCCGCCTCACCTGCGGGGTCGGGAACCAGAAATCCCGGCTAGTTAAACCGCACCCCGATGGAGTTGCTTTCTCAACCGAACCGTGATGATCTATTCGGGGACGCTCGGGTTGGTCTGCCCGCCGACCAGTTCCACGGCGAGGGTGGCCAACTCGATATCTTCGCCCGACGACAAGCCGCTGACCGCGACTGCTCCGGCAACCGCGCCATTCCTCCAAACCGGAATACCGCCACCCCAACCGACGAATTTCGGGTCACCGTAGTAGGCGATGTCGTGCCCTTTCTCGGGGTGACGGACTTTCTCTCCTATTTCCTTGGTTGGCTTGCGCTCGCGGGCGGCCGTCCAGGCTTTGTTGGCGGCGATCCGAATCGAGGAGAGAGGAGCGCCATCCATGCGGGCAAAGGCGATGAGCTCACCATGCGGGTCGGCAATGGCGATCACCACCGACTTCTTCATCTGAGCTGCTTTTTCGACGATGAGGTCAACCATCTTCTTGGCGTCGGCGTAGTCGAGGGCGGGAACGGTTCGCATGGCGTCGGAGACATCCTCTGGAAAGGGCCGAAAGCGCGCCCCACAGAATACTTCAGGAGCAGAAGCCCGGGCGCATCTTCAGAGACTTAACGGCAGGGCTCGAAATCGCGTCCCAACCCAGCCGGCAAGGCAGCCAAGGAGCCATCGAGAGAATCGGCACCGAATGCCTGGACGCGCGACGGTTGATGAAAAGGACTTCGATAAACAGAAAAACCGGACTGGGGGTCGAAACCCAGTCCGGTTGTTGAGCCTAACTCAGAATCTGAACTTCAGAGCAAACTGAATCAGACGCGGATTGTTAATCGTTGAGGTGACCGTTCCGAATCCGTTCGCGCTGGGGTTGAGGATGTTGCCGTTGGTGTCCAGCGTGGGATTAAAGGAGGTTCCGGGAGGTCCGAATTGCGGGTGATTGAACAGGTTGAAGAACTCGGTCCGGAACTCGATTCCGAACTTCTCGGCTAGGACGACATGCTTGAAGATGGCGAAGTCAAAGTTGTCGGCTCCGTCTTGCCGGAGTGTGGCATCGACGCGCGTCTCGTTGCCATAACCCCATTCCGGCGGTGTGGCAAAGCAGGCGGTGTTGAACCAGTCTGTAACGTGGCGGCCACCAGAGGACTTGTTGCATCCGGCGATAACACCGGGGCGTATGTTACTGATGCCGAAGCCAGCATTTTCCAGAGCCGTGGCCGCTCCGCCCCAAGAGATCTTGAGCGGAAACCCGCGCTGGAAGGTGGTGATCCCGTCAATTCCCCATCCGCCCACGAGCTTGTCTGCCGCTCCTGACAAATTGGAGGCAAACATTTTGCCGTGACCGAAAGGAAGGTCGAGCACGTAACTGATGATCAATCGCTGGGAAACGTCTTGCGAAGACAGCGATCGCTCACCCTTCAGATTGTTGTAGTCCTGCACGCTGCCAACTCCGCCGGTATTGCCTTCCAGCCAGCTGGTGAGGGTATCGGTATTACTCATCAGCTTGGAATTGGTATAGGCGACCAGCAGCGTACCACCACCGGCGAACCGGCGAGTCACGCTGGCCTGCAGTGAATTGTAGTCGCTGCTGCAGCATCCAAACCCGGCCAAACTTAACCCGCTGTATTGCGGGTACGGACGATCGAGCTGTCCGGCAAGGATGGTGGGTGTCTCAAGGTTGCTATTGGCACCGACGAGGGGATTCGTCACCGGCTGGTCAATCGCAATTGGCTGGCCGGCAGCGGCTTGCGCAGCTGCCTGGGCAACGAATGAATCCGGAATTTGGTTGATGTTGGTGGAATACTGCTCCAGATGCACGCCGTGAGAACCAGCATAGGCAACGTCGGCAAAGAATCCGGCCGGCAATTGACGCTGGATATCGAAGTTCCACTGTTCTACGTATCCCGGTTTCGGGTCCGCATACGGTGCCAGAGTGGGAGAGCCGTTGGCCGCCACAAAACTCGAGATGTTAGGCGTCAGTGCCGGGTAGCTATTGCGTCCTGGCGGCGGCAAAATGCCGTTGGGGAATGGTCCGGCCGTGGCGCAGGTAAAGCTGCCAAACGTCTGACCGCCTAGCGTGCAATTACTATTGTCGAGGGTAGCGGTTGGTGACAAACCATGATTGTTGGTGGCAAAGAAGGGTGTGGTAGCAAGATTGATGACGTCGTTGTCGGGGTTGAGGCCGAACGAGACGTAGTTGGGAATCCAGAACACGCCATAGCCGCCGCGGATCACGGTCTTTGGGTCAAGACTGTAGGCGAATCCAACGCGCGGAGAGAATTCCTTCTTGTCCAAAGGAATGTTGTTTCCGCTCGAGTTTGAACCGGTTTTTACCAGGGCCGCATCACCGCTGCACGCACTTCCGGCGGTGCCGGCGCAACCGGTGACGGTAGCGTTAACTACGCTCGGATCCCAATAGCTCAAGCGGCTGAAGCGCTCGGACCAGGTTCCTGCCAGTTCATAGCGAAGACCCAGGTTCAAGGTCAATTTCGGCATAACCTTGAAGGAATCGTCCACATAGAGCGCACGGTAGGTTTGACGGCCTGCGGTTTGTGCCGGAACCTCGGCTGCACCTTCTGTCTGGTTCACGAAAGAGGCCGGGCCGCCTTGGGCCAACCCGAGCAGGAAATCGGCGAAGGCGAAGCCACCCGTAGCGGGGTTGGTTTGAGTGGGCAGACCGTTGCTGCTGGTCCAGCTGCCAAGGAAACCGAAAGCGCCGCTAGCGATGTTGGTCTGGTAGTAGTTGTCCAGACCCAGTTCGTACTGGGCGCCCATCTGGACCGTGTGTTTGCCGTGTATCCAGGTTAACGACGGCGAAATGTTGTACTGGGTATTGTGGTCGCCAATTCCGCTGTTGCCCTGGCTCTTGCCAATATCGCCGGGGAACGGAAACGCGGGCGTGGGGGGCGTACGCAACACCGTCGGGACTTCAGTGTTATAGCTCGAGGGCCATCCCAGCTTGGTGAGGTCGTACCCGGCTAGGATTGGCGCACGCAGATAGATGAAACGGCTTCCTGAAACGTTCAAGTCCCCGATCAGGTTCGGATTGAAGGTGTGATTGAGATCAATCGCGAGGGCTTTGGTGTGATAGTCCTCAGCGCAGCGGTCCTGGCAGAGGCCGGTTCCCAAAGGATTGGTCGGAAGATCGAGCAGTCCATTATAGGTGAAGCGGCCGAACAGACGGGTCTTGTCGGTAATGTTCTGGTCGATACGCGTCACGAACTGGTTGGTGTTGCCGCCGCTGCTGGCCGCCGACGTGAAGTTGTCAGGCGAACTGACGTTGAACGCCGATGCCGCCACCGGGGTGTAGTAGAGATCCCACAAGGCCGTCGCCGCTGTGCTCCACTCGGCCTGCGGAATCTGGTTATTCGGATACGGCGTGCGGGCTCCGGTCGTTGTATTCACGGTATAGGGGTCATAAAGCTGAACACCCTGCGCCAATAGTGAGGAGAAATCGCCTTGGCGGAAGGCAGTGGTAGGCACGGCGGTCGAGACGACACTGCCGGTGCGCAACCGGAACTGCTCCCAACTTACGAAGAAGAAGGTCTTGTTCTTGATGACCGGACCACCAACGTTGAATCCGTAGTTATTCTGGACCCACGGTGGAGGGGTGTTGGACAGGCCGCCCGCTTCTTCAGAATTTTTGTAGAAATACTCGTTGGAGTTCAACACCTTGTTGCGGAGGAATTCGTAGGCCGCGCCATGGAAGGCATTGCTGCCCGATTTCGTGCTGAAGTTGGAGACGGCACCGGAGTACTTGCCCCATTCGGCGCCCACATTGTTGTATTGAACCTTGAACTCGCCAATCGAATCCTGCGTAGGAATGATAATCGGCAAGTTGATGTAGCCGATATTGAGGGGCTGACCGTCGAGATATTCCGCGCCCTGGTTGGCAAATGAACCGCCCACCTGGTAATTGCCCCAGCTGAAAGGATTCTGGCCGACGGGAGTGCCGCCGGATCCGCCCTGGGCAACCACCGAGGGAGACACGGTGATCAGATTGAAAATATTGCGGCCATTCAGGGGAAGTTCGTTGGCCTTGCGCTCTTCAATGACTTGGCCCAGAGACGAGGTCTCGGCCTGGAGCAGCGGGGTCTCGGCCGTCACTTCCACCGTCTCGCTCTGCTGACCAATGGGGAGGGTGGCGTCGATGTGACTATCCTGCTGAACCTGGACCACGACGTTCGTGCGGGCAAAATGCTTGAAGCCCGCTTTCTCGATGTCGAGGCGATAGTCGCCGGGCACCACGTTCACAAACTGGTACAAGCCCTCATTGCCCGTGGTCTGAGAGTGCTTTTCCTGCGTTCCGGTGTTGGTGAGCGTTACTTGAGCACCGGAAACGGCCGCTCCGGTCGGATCTAGGACTGTGCCGTCAACGGTTCCATAAGTGCTTTGGCCGTGAAGGGTAAGAGAAGTTGTGAGGATTAGGACTACCGAGAACAGCAGCGTCTGCAACCTGGAAGACGTCATACTTGACTCCACCTCTTTGTTTTCAGTACGTCGAAGTCTCGAACAGGGGAACATACGTTGTCAAGAAGAAAATGATCTGTTTCCACTAGGGTTAACGTTAAAATATGCGGAATTGTAGATATTTGGGGCGGGATAAACGTTAACTATGGGGAATTGTAGATATCTGGTGTTATGCTGTGCTCGACATGGCAGTAACGATGATGGACATCGCTCGAGATCTGAACGTCTCGGTGGTGACGGTGTCGAAGGTTCTTCGCAATCAGGGCGGGATCAGCACCGCCACTCGCCAGCGCGTGCTGCGGCGGGCGAAGCAATTGAACTATCAGATGAATTGGGTGGCGCGCAGCTTGGTCACGCGGCGCACCTACACCATCGGCCTGCTTCTGCCGGAATTCACCCACTCCTTTTTTGCCGAAATTGCCCGCGCCGTGGCACAAACCATGCGACCGCACGGGTATCACGTGATCATTTCTTATTTCGAGGAAGATGCGGAACTGGAAGCGAGCGAAGCGGATTCGTTCCTGGCCCGGCAAGTCGATGGGTTGATTATCGCCTCCGCCCAGCCCGCGCGCTGCTTGGATTTATTCCATCGCATTCAGCGGCGGGACGTGCCCTACATCTTGATTGACCGTCCCATGGTCGGAGTGCGGGCATCTTTTGTCGGCGTGGATAACCGCGCGATCGGCAGGTTGGCGACCGAGCATCTGATCGCCTGCGGATGCTCCTGCATCGGGCACTTGCGCGGTCCCGCAATCGGAATCGCCGCCGAGCGACTCGTGGGTTACCGGCGCGCGCTCGCCAGCCACGGCTTGCGCGCCTACCCGGGCTACGTGGTGGACGGAGGCCACGGGGATGAGGAAGGCCACCAGGCCATGCACCAGCTTTTGTCGATTCGTCCGCTCGTCGACGGCGTCTTCTGTTTCAACGACCCGGTTGCCATCGGAGCCATGAAGGCGATTCAGGATGCCGGACTGACAGTGCCGCACGACATCTCCGTGGTCGGAGCGGGCAACGTTCACTACTCCGATGTGCTGGCAGTTCCGCTCACCACCGTCGATCAGGGCACCAGCCAAATCGGGACACAAGCCGCCGAACTGCTGCTTGAGCGAATCGGACAGAAGCACCCGGCGCGGCCCCGGAAAATCCTGATTCCACCCAAGCTGGTGATACGGAAATCGACCCGGCAGATCCCCTGAAACTCCGCCGCCGAAAAGCGCTCGTTCCGGGATGGGTTCTGCCGGCAATGCCGCGGGCGCGCTATGCTAGGGACTGAGGGAATCGCTACTTGCTAAACTCTCTGTTCCGCGCATCGCTTGTGGTGGCAGTGCTGTTGTCGGGTGCGTCTCTGGCGGGGCCGGTGTTCGACGTCGTTGCCCCTCGCGGACTGGATTTCACCCTGCAAAATTCGCCGACACCGGCAAAGTATCTGATCGAGACCATGCCCGGCGGAGTCGCCCTGCTCGACTACAACAACGACGGCTTGCTCGACATTTTCTTGGTCAATGGCGGACTGGTTAGTGACCCGATGTCTGCCCCGGAGAATTTCGATCGTCATGATCCGCGCTATTGGAACCGGCTTTTTCGCCAGAATAAAGACGGCAGCTTTACCGATGTCACCGAGCAGGCGGGGCTGGCCAATGCCGGCGACGGAAACTACGGCATGGGAGTGGCGGTGGGAGACTATGATAACGACGGTTACCCGGATCTGTTTGTCACCAATTACGGCAAGAACATCCTCTATCACAACAACGGCGACGGCACCTTCACGGATGTAACCGCGAAGGCCGGAGTCGCGGGCGGCGGCTGGTCGGTTTCCGCCGGATTTTTTGACTACGACAACGACGGAAAACTGGATCTCTTTGTCACCCGGTATATGGATTGGGACACGAAACACAACAAGAACTGCGGTGGCAATTTCCACACCTATTGTCCGCCCGAGGAATTTCCCGCGACCACCAACATCCTTTATCACAATAATGGCGACGGCACCTTTACGGACGTGAGCCAGCGCTCGGGCATCGCGGCCAAGAAAGGGCGCGCTTTGGGCGTGGGTTTTGCCGACTATGATGGAGACGGCTTCACGGACATATTTGTCTCCAACGACGGCATGCAGCAGTATCTTTATCACAACAACCGGAACGGAACCTTCTCCGAGGTTGGCCTGGAAGCGGGCGCCGCGCTTTCCGAGGACGGACGGCGCATGTCGGGCATGGGCGTGGTTTTTCAAGATTACGACAATGATGGTCGGCCGGACATTATGGTGACCCTCCTGCCCCGCGAAATTTATGGCGTCTATCATAACGACGGCGGCGGTTCGTTCACCTATCGCAGTCTCGAAACCGGCCTGGGGGTGCTCTCCAGTGGAAGCTCCGGCTGGAGCCTGGGTTTGGAAGACTTCGACAACGACGGGTGGAAGGATTTATTTGTCGCCCAAAGCCACGTGCTGGACAACGTGGCCATCATCGACCCGTCCCTGCACTATCTCGACACACCGCTGCTGGCGATGAATCGCAATAACCGGTTCGAACGCGTCGACTCCGGAGTCCTGACGGCCACGGCCGCGCGCGGAGCCGCGTTCGGCGATTTGAATAACGACGGCTGGGAGGATGTGGTGGTCACCTGTCTCGGCGGACACCCCCAGGTGCTGATGAATCGTGGGGGCAAGGCGCACTGGCTGGTCCTTTCACTGCGCGGCACGCGCAGCAATCGCGATGGATACGGCGCGCGCGTCGAGGTGAATGGACAGACGCGATTCGCGACCTCAGCCGTTGGCTATCTTTCGGCCAGCGACAAGCGACTGCATTTCGGACTCGGAACCGCGGACAAAGCGAAAGTGGAAATCGTGTGGCCGTCGGGGATTCACCAGACCCTGAATGAGGTCCAGGCCGATCAGTTTCTGGAAGTGCGAGAGCCGGAGAAACAGCAGCCATGATCCGCGCCCGCTTGCTCCTACCATTATTGCTAGGCTTGTCGCTCGCCTTGCGGGCTCTCTCGCCCGACGCGGCACAGCACATGCAAGCAGGAATTGCCGCCGACCAACAGCACCAATTCGACGTGGCGATTGCTGAGTTTCGCAAGGTCACCGAACTCGAACCGGCCTTTGCCGACGGCTTTATCAGCCTCGGCCAGGTCTACATGGAAAAGCGCGAGTTTGCCTCCGCCATGGTTCCACTGAAGCATGCGCTTGAGGTGGACGCGGATTCGGCCCCCGCTCACCAGTTGCTGGGCTATGCGCTGCTCGTACAAGGCTATGCGGCCGAAGCCATCCCGCATCTCAAGCGAGCGCAAGAAAAAACGGCGCTCGGCATCGCGCAGATCGAGACCGGGCGACTGCCGGAGGCGGTCGTGAATCTGCAGGCGGCCCTGGCCGCGCGCCCGAACGACCCCGACATTTTGTACTACCTCGGCCGCGCCAGCGGTTTGCTGGCCAAACAATCGATCGACACACTGGTGGCCGCTTATCCCGACTCTCCCCGCGCGCACCAGGCGATGGGAGAAAACTACTTTGTGCTTCGCAACATGCCCGATGCGGAAAAGGAGTATCGCGAAGCCTTGCGCTTGCGACCGGATATCCCCGAAGTTCACCTGGAACTGGGTGAGGTCTACGCCGGCGCTTTCAATTGGCCGAAAGCAGAAGAGGAGTTTCGCTCGCAAGTCAAACTGCAACCGGGAAACGCCGAGGCGGTCTACCGACTGGGAGCGGCACTGCTTGAACAGGGCAAGGCACACGAGGCGCGAACGGAACTGGCGCGCGCCGACAAGCTATTGCCGGACATGCCGGAGACGCTCTATTCGCTGGGGAAAGCTGCTTCGCTCGAAGGCGATGCCGCCGCAGCCGAGAAGGAATGGACCCGACTGCTGACGATCGAAAAGGAGAGCGCACTGGCGGCACAGGCGCATTTTGGGCTGGCCGGGATCTACCGGAAACAGGGGAAGACCTCCGCCGCCCAGCATGAACTGCAGGAATTCCAGCGACTGCAGTCCGCCTCGAATCCCCCGCCGGCACCGGCTGCAACAGATTCGCAGCATTAGCCGGCGGCCATAGCCGTCGAGCGCAGCGGGACTTGGCGGTCAAAGCTGAAATTTGGTTTCGGCGCTGGCAGGGTCGGAAACCGCCGAGGATGATTCCGCAACCGCCGGCAAAACCGGGAAGTCCATCCTTTCCAGCTCATCCTTAAGCTGGGCGACGCTTCGGAATTGAAGGGCACGAATGTTCAGCATTCGGGCCGCCTGAATGTTGGTCTCACGATCATCGACAAACAGGGTTTGGGCTGCGGGCACGCCCAGGCCGCGCAAGGTGTGCACGTAGATGGCTGGATCCGGTTTGATCAGCCTCACTTCGGCGGAGAAGGTCTTGAAGGAAAACTTCTCCATCCATTGGCAATTCGCCTGCACATAGGTCATAAGGTCCAAAGGCATATTGGAAAGCAACGCGGTCTTGAATCCCGCCGCGTGAAGTTGGTTCAGCCAATCCAGCATGTCGGGATCGGTATGCGCCCAGATTTCGACCTCCACTTGCCGGAGAGTCTCGATCTGTTCCGGAGCCAGCGTGGTGTGGGTCTCGTTCGCCAGCTTGAGCCAGTACTGTTCTGCAGTCAGATCGCCGCGGTCGTAGGCGCCCCGGCTCTGTTCCCACCGCTGATAAAAGGACTCGAAACTCCCGTTGAACATCTCCGCCATCCGCCGAAACTCTGGCACCGAGGGAGAGCGCGCCAAAACCTTGCCATAATCCAGAATTACCGCCTCGATATTGATCGCGCCTGCACGCCGACCTGTGGACACTGGAATCCTCCTACCCTGCGCCATGCTTGAGTACTCTCTCGCCATAGTAAACCGGATGAGCCGGAAACTCCTGTAGCGGCATCTTCCGTTCGACCACCTCCACCCGGGTTGCGAGCAGAAGGTTTCCGCACCGTCCCCGTCGGCGGCGTATACTGTGCCGTTCCTCCGTGCGCGCTTGCCATGGCATTGCGGGACAGACTAGGGCCGTGAAGCCTGCATGACAGAAATTGACGTTGGTCTCGTGGTCGGTGTGGATATTGGCGGCACAAAGGTCGCGACCGGATTGGTCGACCGCGATGGCGAAATCAAGAATCAGACCCGCACCCCGATGGTGGCGAGCGGCAGTGACCGTGATGGACTCCGGGCGGTGGTCTCCGCCATTGATCTTCTTCTTGGCGGCAAGGAGGAGAACGCACGTCCTCGAATCCGCGGCATCGGTATCTGCGCGCCCGGGCCACTCGATCCCTCAACCGGGGTCGTGATCAATCCTCCGAACCTGCCATGCTGGCGCAATTTCGCTCTGACGGCCGAAATCGAGAAAATCTATCAGGTGCCGGTGAAGGTCGAAAATGATGCCAACGCAGCGGCCCTGGCCGAGGCTTATTGGGGTGCGGGTCGCGGCTATGGCCGCATTTTTTACGCCGGCATCGGTACCGGGATCGGCACCGGCATCGTATTTGAAAACCGCATCTACAACGGCCGCACCGGGGCCGCCGCCGAAGGCGGACACATGAGTATCGATTACCGCGGCCCGCGATGCGGCTGCGGCAAACCGGGCTGCATCGAGATCCTGGCCGCCGGCCCGGCCATCGCCCGCAGAGCGCGCGCGAAACTGGCGTCGGAGCAGGCCTCGAAACCGGCCTCGGAGCACCGTCCCGGCTCCAGCCTGCTGCTCTCGGTCAAGGGAAACATCGATGCCGTAACCAGCGAGATGGTGGGCCAAGCCTACCTTGCCGGTGACATCCTGGCGCAACAGACTTTGCAGGAAACTGTGGATCTGCTTTCGCTGTGGCTGAGCAACATTGTCGATCTGCTAGAACCGGACGCCATCATTATCGGCGGCGGAGTGGCGGCGATGTTGCATCCATTTTTCGACGACATCTCCAAGGGACTGGGGCGATACTGTATCAATTCACGCTGCCAGGAAATTCCCTTGCTCAAAGCACGCTATGGTGCGGACTCCGGAATTGCCGGCGGGGCCGCGCTGTGTGCGGAATACTCGAATTAATCCATGAGGGCTGGACGCGGACGCACTCGGCGAGTTCAGCTGCCATTCCCGGATCCGTCGACTGCACAATTCAAATTAGGAGCTCGGATATGAAACTCACTCGGCCGCGATTGTTTCGCGTTCTCGTTACTTCGGTCCTTCCTTTGCTGCTGTTTTCTGGGCTGGCCGCACCCTTGCTCAAGGCCGCGGAGCCTGCCTCGCGCGATCTCAACACGGATTGGCAGTTTCGTGCCGTCGGAAACACGGACAAAGCCGAGATCCGGCAGTGGCATCCGGCGCAGGTTCCAGGCGTGGTGCAAACCGATTTGTTGCGTAACAAGCTCATAGCCGATCCGTTTGATCGGGACAACGAATTCCGCTTGCAATGGATTGGTCTGACCGACTGGGAATATCAGACCGTCTTTCAAGCCGACGCTGCCTCGCTCGCACACGACCACCTCGATTTGGTATTGGAAGGTCTGGACACGTTGGCGGACGTCTATCTCAACGATCACGCCATCCTCCACGCCGACAATATGTTCCGGCGCTGGCGCATCCCCGCAAAAACACTGCTCAGGCCGGGCCCCAATACGCTGCGCATCGTCTTCCATTCTGCGGTGGAATCGATGATTCCTTACGTGAAGTCGCTGCCCTATATTCTGCCCTCGATATCTACCCATAACTTCGGAAACGAGGAAGATATTGCCACCGCTCCTTACACGCGCAAGGCACCTTATAACTACGGGTGGGATTGGGGACCCCGTTTCATGACCGAGGGCATCTGGCAGCCGGTGCGACTGGAAACCTGGGATGCGCTCCGCATCGACAACTTCCACATCCACCAGCAGAAGATCACCGCCGACGAGGCGCTGGTTACTGCGGAACTGGAAATCGAGGCCGGCCAGCCCACGGCAGCGACTCTCACGTTGGCGCACGACGAACTGTCCGGGTCGCAGGCGCCGGCAACGCAAACCACCGATACCACCCAGACGCTGCAACTCGACGTCGGCATGAACCACATCTCCTTTCCCATCCGTATGGCCACCCCGAAGCTCTGGTACCCGGTCGGATACGGCCCGCAGAACCGTTACCACTTCTCGGCCTCGATTCGCCTGGGCAAGAAAGTCCCGGCCGCGCATGCCGACGTGAAGACCGGACTGCGCTCGATCGAACTGCACCGCGTCGCCGATCCCTGGGGGAAGAGCTTCGAGTTCGTGGTCAACGGCATTACCGTGTTCTCCAAAGGTGCCGACGTCATTCCTTTCGACAGCTTCCCCAACCGAGTTACTCCCGAAATCCATCGCACCATTCTTCAGGCCGCGCGGGACGCACACATGAACATGCTTCGGGAATGGGGAGGAGGTTACTATGAGTCCGACGACTTTTACGATATCTGCGACGAACTGGGCATCATGGTCTGGCAGGAATTCATGTTTGGTGGAGATATGATTCCCGGAGATGTCGCGTTCCAGGAAAACGTTCGCGCCGAAGCCATCGACCAGATCAAGCGGTTGCGCGACCACCCCAGCATCGTAATCTGGTGCGGCAACAATGAGGTCGAAACCGGCTGGCACCACTGGGGTGACCGGCAGGAATTCCAGCAAGCGATCTCTCCGGAGGTTCGCGATCGGGTCTGGCAGGACTACATGGTCATGTTTGCCGACATTCTCAAGAGTTCAGTGGGTAAGTACGCTGATCCCACACCTTATTGGCCGAGTTCTCCTAGTGCTAACTTCGAGGAGATTCCCGATAATCAGCACAATGGTGACATGCATTACTGGGCGGTATGGCATCAACAGGCGCCGGCCGAGGACTATACCAAGCAGTTTCCGCGCTTCATGACGGAATACGGTTTTCAATCGTTTCCCGAAATGCGAACCCTCCGGACGTTTGCCAGCAAGCCCGAGGACTTCGACATTCACTCAACCGTCATGCAGGCGCACCAGAAGAACAAGGGCGGCAATGAACGCATCCTGACCTATATGTTGCGGGAGTATCGCGAGCCCAAGGATTTTTCTGCCTTCGTGTATCTGAGCCAGGTGCAGCAGGCGGAGATTATCAAGATCGGCGCCGAACATCTGCGCCGGCAGCGCCCGCGCACCATGGGTTCGTTGTACTGGCAATTGAATGACTGCTGGCCGGTGGCTTCATGGGCGAGTATCGATTACTACGGACGCTGGAAAGCCCTGCATTACTATGCCCGGCGATTCTATGACGACCTGCTGGTCTCGCCCTACCTGCACGACGATAAGGTCGATATTTACGTCGTCTCCGATCATCTGCAGCCCTTCACGGGAACGATTCACACGCGCCTTCTCGACTTCTCCGGAAAGTCTCTGTTCGACCAGCGCAAAGACATTCAGGCTCCCGCGCAATCAAGCGCCGTCTACCTCAGCCTGGACAAAGCGGATCTCGCCGCGAAAGCTGACCTGCGGGAAAGCTTCCTCGTGGTCGACCTCGAAGCGGCGGGAAACAGAGTGTCCCGGAACCTGGTCTTTTTCGATGTAACGCACAACCTCCAGCTGCCGGTTGCGCCCAAGATCGAAGCGAGCTGGAACCCCGCCGGGAAAGACTACACCATTACCTTGCAGTCAGCGCAGCTTGCTCGCAGCGTCTATGTTTCGTTCGGAGAGCTCGAGGTTACGAGCTCGGATAACTACCTTGATCTGCTTCCCGGAGAGTCTGCCACCATCACGATAAAGTCCGCCGCCACCATCGACCAGCTGAAAGCATCGCTCAAGCTCACCTCCTTGACCGAAGCCTTCGCCGCGAAATGACGAGATCGTCAGGTCGGTTGCGGTGCGCCGCGGCCGTTTTCCCGATGCCGGGCGGCCTGGGCTCTCAGATGGCGGCGGTGGTGCGCAGATCGGCCAGACGAGTCTTGAGAAATTCCAGGTACTCGTCCATGCCCTCTCCCGACTTAGCGGAAAGGCGGAAGACGGGCATCCCCGGCCTCACCGCCTGGATATTGCAGTAGGCGGTGTTCCAGTCAAATTCCACCGCCGACGCCAAGTCGATCTTGGTTACGATGGCCACATCGGCGCTGTTGAAAATGGTAGGGTACTTGAGCGGCTTGTCCTCGCCCTCGGTGACCGAGATCAGCACCAGCCGAAGACTTTCTCCCAGATCGTAGGCGGAAGGACAGACCAGGTTGCCCACGTTTTCGAGGAAAAGGAAATCCAGATCCTCGAGATTCCATCCCGCAAGCGCACTCTCGACCATCGCCGCTTCCAGATGACAAAGGGTGCCGGTCGTGATCTGCCTCACCGGAGCATGACTTCGCGCCAGCCGGAGCGCATCGTTTTCCGTGGCCAGATCCCCGACCAGCGCCGCCACGCGGTAGTCTTGATGAAGCTGCGTAAGCGTCTTTTCCAGGAACAACGTCTTGCCCGATCCAGGACTCGACACCAGGCTCACGACAAACACGCCGGCAGCGCGGAATTGCTCGCGCAACGCTCGCGCGGTGCGGTCATTCTGCTTCAAGACGTTCTTCCTGACCTCGATCAAGCGGGGTTGGGAATCCATGGTTCTATCTCCAGTGCCACGACTTCAAGTTCCCTGCCCTGCACGACCTCCGAGGTCGGCGCGCCACATTCGGCACAGCAGAATAGCTGAATGGAACTGAGCGCACGCTGCGCCTGGCAGCTCGGGCAGAAGACCACAACCGGAACCTGCTCGACCACCAGACGCGAGCCCTGGAGCGGAGTATCGTCCGAAGCCAACTCATAAGCGGATGCGAGCGCCTCTTTCACGATTCCGGACAAGGCCCCGAGCCTGAGGTGCACAGCTGTGACCTGAACTCTACCCCTTTGCGCGGCTTCGTCTTGCGCCATTTCTACGATGCTCATGGCGATCGAAAGTTCATGCATGATTCTCCTTCTTCGAACCAGCGGCGGACCTCAGGAGGCTTCGATCATACAACTGCGCCCCTGCCACCCCACTTGCACGACCTTGCCGTCTTCGACCAACAGCGGAACACTGCGCTGGCCCGCGACCAGTTCACTCATACGCCGGCGGGCCGCGCCGTCGGCTTCGACGTCATATTCGACGAACTCGCAACCCTGCCACTCCAACCACTCCCGCATCTCGTGGGTGTAGGGACAGCGCGCTGCTCCATAGAGTTCAAACCTGGCCACGAGCGAGGCCCTCCAGCGTTTCGCGAATGATGTGGTAGATCGAGGCTTGCACTTCCTGAATCCGTGGGATGTAGTCGCAATGAACCACCAACGGATAGTCGACCAGGCGCTGGCGCAGAATCTCGCCGCCGTCGTAGCCGAGCAGGGCGACCGTCAGCAAGTTTCGTTTCTGAGCTTCGGCGAGCGCCAGGATGATGTTACGGGATCCGCCGCTGGTGGAGATGCCGATGGCAACGTCTTCTGGGCGCGCCTGCGCGATGAGCTGCCGCAAGAAAATGACTTCGGTCCCTACGTCGTTGGCCACGGCGGTGATGTTCGCGGGTTCTAGCGCGAGCGAAACAGCCGGGATCTGCCGATAGCCCGACGGCGGCGAAACACAGTCGATGGCCCAATCGTTGGCGTCGGTCGCCGAACCGCCGTTGCCGAAAACAATCAGCTTGCCGCCTGACCGCAAGCGCTCGTCGATGGCGATCGCGGCGGCGGCGACGGCTTCCGCCTGCTCCTCCGCCACTTGTGCACGCAGGTGCGAGTCCTCCTGCACCTTGATCTGAATCGACCGGGCGACCTCGGCAGCCAAATCGCCGGTGTCCTGTGGTTGCTGACCGAGGAAGGGATAGAGGAATCCAGCGTCACCCACTTCCTGACCCAGTTCGTGATGTTCCAAAAAGACGTGCACGCTCTCCCAAAGCGTGTGGTAAAGGATTTCGATTATTTCCTGATGCAGGAACGGATGGTCGGTGAACCCTTCGACTGCATAGGACGCTTGGCCGCCGGGCAGAGCGAAGGTCAGTGCATTTCGCGCCTGCGCAAATTCCAGGGCGGATCGAATCTCGTCGTCTCCCTCAGGAGGCCCGAAGCCCATCACGATATCCTCCGGATGAACAATCGCCTCGAGCCAGGGCCGGAACAGCAGGGATAGATCCAGGGCGGGAAGAGCACGCTTTCCCACGATTACGGGATGCACAAATTCAACCGACACATGCTGGGCATCGGTGGCATAGGGACCGCGACCGAAGGCGAGCAAACGGCCTCCGGCAAGAAAACGCTCGGACATCGAGCGACAGGCTGCGGCGAGCCGGAAAGCCTCCCGAGAAAAGAACGCTTCCACAACCTGGTTGCGTTCGAGCAGTCGCCGCTCCACTTCGGAAGCCACTTCCGCCGCCAGTTCAGGCACCGCTGCCATCGCCCCGCTCCTCGCCAGTCTTCGCCTAACAGATCCGCGGAAGAGGATCGCCCACCAGCATATCCACGATCCGGCTTCCGCCGTAACCCGTCGTGACCACAACCGTTCCCTGCGACTGGGAGCGCACTTCCCCGACGATCCGAGCCTCTTCGCCGCCCGCCACCAGGTGCAGGGCGTTGAGCGCGGCATCCGCGAATTCCGGCGCCACCACCGCGAGAAACTGGCCCTCATTGGCAATGTGCAATGGATCCAAGCCCAGCAATTCGCAGGCGCCGCGCACCGGATCGTGCACCGGAATCGATTCTTCGCTGAGTATGATCCCCTGTCCGCAGTCGCGGGCAAGTTCGTTGAGCGAAGTGGCCACTCCGCCGCGCGTCGGGTCGCGCATCCAGCGCAGGCCCGGTGCCGCCGCTTGCGCCAGGGCTTCGACCAGCGGAAGCACGGAGCGCGTATCGGAACGAAGATCGGCCTCCAACTCGAGATCACCGCGTGCCAGCAGGATGGTCACGCCGTGATCGCCGATGGCGCCCGAGAGTAGGACTTTGTCTCCCGCACGGACCGACCGCGCGTCGATGGTCAACCCGGGAAGAGTCCGCCCAACACCGGTGGTCGTGATGTACATGAGATCGGCCTTGCCGTGCTCCACCACCTTCGTGTCGCCGCCCGCGATCCTCACGCCTGCTTTGCGCGCTGCGTTTCCCATGGCCCGCACTTCGCACTCCAGCACGGGCGTTGGCAAACCGGATTCGAGTACATAGGTGACCACCATTGCCTCCGCCCGCGCTCCCGATACCGCGAGGTCGTTCACGGTGCCGTTCACCGCCAGCTCCCCGATGGAGCCTCCGGGAAAGCGCAGAGGCCGGACAACAAAACTGTCGGTGGTCATGGCCAGGCGTGTGCCGTTGAAATCCAGAAACGCGGCGTCTCCCAGGGGTTCTGAAGAAGACGCGAACAGCAAAGGGGCGAACAGGCCTTCGACGAGTCTGCGGCTGGCCTTGCCTCCGGCTCCGTGCGCCATCTCGATTTGCGCCTCGCGGAAACGGACCTGAGGCACGGCGACAAGGACCGGACTCTTGCCGGAATCGAGGCTCAGGCCGCCGAGTGCGTGCTGGTCACCATTTCCGACTTCCGGTGTTCGTAATTGAAGTACGCTGCGCATGATCCCTCGGATGAAACCATCAGTGCACCAATCGGATGTTCGGGAGTGCACTCCTTGCCAAAAAGCTTGCATTGATGCGGCTTGAGAACGCCTTTCAGCACCTCTCCGCATTGCGCCGCCTTGGGGTCGGTCACACGCACTCCGGGAACCTGGAAGCGCTGCTCCGCGTCCCACTCGGCGTAGCGGTCACGGATGCGCAGCGCGGACTGCGAGATAAATCCGAGCCCCCTCCATTCGAAATAGGGCCGCAGTTCGAAAACCTCGGCCATGGCACGGAGCGCAGCCCGATTGCCTTCCCAGGGCACAACCCGCTTGTACTGATTTTCGATCTTGGCTTCCCGCGCGCGCAGCTGGCGCAGAATCATGACGATGGACTGCAAGATATCCAGCGGCTCGAAGCCCGACACGGCGACCGGCTTGGTCTCCTTTTTCGCGATCCACTCGTACGGCCGGCAACCAATCACCGTCGATACGTGTCCTGGTCCAATGAAGGCGTCCAGCCGCATGTCGGGAGAATCGAGAATGGCGCGAATCGCGGGAATGATGGTGACATGGTTGCAGAATACGGAAAAATTGTGGACCCGGCGGGCCTTCGCACGCGCCAGCGTCAAAGCCGTTGAGGGCGCGGTGGTCTCAAACCCAATGGCAAAAAACATAACGTGCCGGTCGGGGTTCGCCTGCGCAAGGTTCAGCGCATCGGAAGGCGAGTAGACGATGCGGACGTCCATGCCCCGCGCCTTATGTTCCAGCGGGCTTCCCTGAGCGCCGGGGACACGCATCATATCGCCAAAAGCAGCAAAGATCACGTTAGGCTGTCGCGCGATAGAGAGACCGTCGTCGATCCTACCCATCGGCAGAACGCAGACCGGACAGCCGGGCCCGTGGATGAGTTCAAGGTTCGAAGGAAGCAGATCTTTCAGGCCAAAGCGATAAATCGCA
This sequence comes from Terriglobales bacterium, assembly GCA_049520935.1. Classification (GTDB taxonomy): domain Bacteria; phylum Acidobacteriota; class Terriglobia; order Terriglobales; family Acidobacteriaceae; genus Acidiflorens. The sequence goes on from JBEKPJ010000017.1 coordinate 46,966, forward strand.
TGCGTGTGCCCGCCACAGACTTCCATAATGCGGTAGTGGCGCTTAGGGTCGGCGAGCCGGCGGATCTGTTCCGCAGTTCTGGTGATGACTTCAGGTTCGCGAAATTCATCGACAAACTTCACTGCCCATCCTCATTTCTTCTGCTCACCCGCGTCCGATGCAGAAGATCTATGACTCGGTCTCGCGCTCGACATTCGCCAGGCCATAGCCTTCCACTTCCTGCCTGGCGGCCTCGGCCTCTCCCAGCATGCGCAGCGTCCGCATCTGCTCCCCCGCATCCTGTTCGCTGATCCTGCTCATCGCGAAGCCAACGTGAATGAGAACCCAGTCTCCCTTTAAGGGCAAATCGTCCTGCAACAGCCCCAGGTCAACTTTGCGACGAACCCCGACCACGTCAATCAATGCCGTCGTCGGTTGATCGGGAAAAAGCTCGACAATCTGACCCGGTATCGCCAGGCACATAGCGGTTACTCTCTCTTTCGCGCCAGAATGTTGAACGAAAATTTCACTTCGTCTTTCACCTTTAATGCGCCCCCGGCAACGGAGGCCAGTTTCAGGTCATAATGGGTCTGCCGCAGGGAGAAATTTCCAAAGGCGCGCAGCGAGTCTCCGTCCAGCACCAGGCGAGCCGGGACCGAATGCGGGCGAGTGACGCCGTGCATGGTCAGTTCGCCGTTGAGCGTGACCGCGTAGCGTCCCTCCGCGGTCTTGTTTGCGGCCATCGTCGAGCACTCATAAACGATCTCGGGATACGACGACGTCTGCAAAACCTCCTCCTGCATGGTGCGCTCCATCTCGTGCCGGTCCTTGTCGGAAATGTCGTCGGTTACCGTCAGCGAGTGCACTTGGACCGTAACTTTCAGTCGCGACCGTTCCAAGTCGTCGGGGTTCACTTCCGCCTCGCCCGAAAAATCACGGATGGCAATGGTGGGGCTATGACCGAACGCCGATAGTATTCCTCCGGAGAACACTTGCACCGTAAACTGGCTGGCTCTGGCGTCCGTGCAATAACGAACGCCGGCTTCCGTGGCTGGGCCCTGATCGCTGAATCCCATCACATATTCCGCAGCTTCAGATACCGATCAACGTCGGGCAAGGCCGCCGTTAAAAGATTGCCCACCCCCGCTTGTCCGAGATATTTCCGGACCACCGGGTTCGAAAGAATCAATCCTGCCCCAAACAACATAAGGGCTGCTCCGCTGAGCATGTACAGCGTGTCCTTGTCGCTTCCATTTCCATTGTGATTCATACCTTCATGGTTCGCGCTCTCTGAAAATCCCATGGCCACCATAGTCTCCTTTCACTTCAACCTGCTCCTCGTTCAAAGTTCAAAACCGGCAGTTGCCATCGCCTTCATCCCGGTTCCCCAGCCTGTTCACGATCGACTCGACCAGCTTCACCGCTTCCTCGATCACGGATTCGACCGTGGCGCTCAGCCCCATCTGGCCTTCTTCCGGACCGAGGGTCTCCGGCTCACAGCCGACGAGCAGCACTTTTCGCAGCGAACCGCCCATCGAGGTGACAAGGCGCAGCACATTCAGCGGGTTCAGGCTATGAGCCTCCACCATACCCTGTGGTTCGTCCGCCGTCGCCAGGTCCTGCAACTCGGGCTCGATGACGTACAACGTGCCGGCGGGCTCGCCACGCGGACAGGCGTCGATCAGAATGGTGGTTTCGTATCCTTCGAGCAAAGCGTAGGCCAGGTCGTAGCCCCGGATACCGAAGTCGGTCACCCGAACCTGTGCCGGCCACTCGCGAGCCTGCAGGCGCCGGGTAACTTCGACTCCGAAAGCGTCATCGCCAAGAAAAATGTTGCCGATTCCGGCGATCAGAATTCGAGGTATTCGCTCGGGGCTGACCCGATCCTGGGTGCTTGCCGGCAGCGGCTCCACTTCTTCCAGGGCGAAGAAGAAGCGGTGGCCCGGCTGGCGCATGAGACCGATATCGCGTCCCGGATCGTCGTCGACGACCACGCAAACATGAACCTTACCCTCGTAGTCCTGCTCCATGGCTTCGACAATCGCCGTCTTGCCCGCGAGCGCGATGTCCATGATGTCGCCGCCTGCCTTGGGCCGCAGCCGAACCCGGCTTCCAGGCTGGAGCTCAGTTCCGTCAAGGCGCAGCTTCGCGACCGGACTCTTGTCTTCTAGGAGCTGCCATTCCCATTCGTTCACGGCAACTCCTCCTTGCCGGGACGCAACTCCCGCAACCTGCCGTGCAGTTTGATCAGGCTCTCCATGGGGAGCGACTCGGTGCGCTCAAGAATCTTGCGTGCACAGTCGTCGGAACGGCGCATTTCGTTCTTTTCGTCCTCCGTCATGGTCAGAATGCGCAGCGCGAGAATCTCATCGATCTCGGTTCCGTCGAACAGATCCCCGGGACTTTCCGGCGCGACCTGCGGATAGTCGTAGAGAATGATGGGCGAGGCAAGCATGGCGCCGCGGTCCCCTTCGGATCCGACCAGAACCGGCCAGGCTCCGAGATTCCGGCAACTCGCCGCCAGAGCGCTCAGTTTTTCGGGTGGCTCCAACAGGGATACGAACTGGCCATCGTTCACACCCAGCAGGACATGTGCCGACACCATCGACAGCATCAAAGCTGCACTCCGCGGAAGTTGCTGCGCCTCCCGCGGCTCGACGGGCGTGGGGTTTTCGAGTCTTACGTGCAGCTTCCAGATTCCGCCGGCGCGCGCAGCCTCAATCTCCACCCGACCGAGAACCGCCTCTTGCCGCCGGAGGATTCGCCCAACCAGCCTGCCTTCAGAATCATGCAGCAGCTGGGACTCGCTTTTCCCGGGAAAGGCAAACGCCCAATGAAACGGCACTTCCGTGAGTCTTGCCAACCGGTTTCTCGGCACGCGCACTTCACACTCGACTGCCTCTTCCCAGGACGCATGCACCGCATGTCCGACCTCAAGTTCTGCGACCCGTTCGAATAACGACTCCTGACTGGACCCCGGACCCGGCGCAGCATTCGCAAGTCTCCACACCGAACGATCCACAATCTTGAGAAAACGAATCCTCACCTCGATCGCGGTGCGCGAATCTCCCTCGACCAGACACTCGGTCTCGAGGCTCCAGGGGTCCGATCCCTCGTGCACTTCGCTGTAGGACTTCGGATAGAGCACACCGAAGTTGAACCGCTGCCGATTCTTTACCGAAGAGGGTCGGTAAGGGTAGAGCAAGTACCCCTCATAGAGGACCGCCCTGGCGATGGCGTCGATGGGCCCGGTATTCATCGATTTCCCGACTCTTCGAGCGTAGGCAGGATGCTTTCGAGCATCTGCTCCCAGGTGGGAATCCCGCGCGCCACCTTGTACTGGTAAAGGCTTTCGAAAACATCGCGTCGCAGGCAGAGCCAGGCGGTGTTCGGATAGTAAATGTCCATCATTTCGTGCCATGCTTTCACGGGCAGGCGGAAACGGGCTTCCTTGTCCCAGGGGATCGGGGCCACTTGCAGGTCATCGTCGGCGTCCGCATAAAAAACCGTTCCGCTGAACAAGAACGAGAGGGGCACGTCGCCGTCGGCTAGCCCGTGGAAGTACTTGGTCGCCGCCACGTTGAAATCGAAGGTGCAGGGAACGGGGAGATCGACCACAGACGAGCCCCGAAAGGCGGGGGCCACGACGCTGGCGTGCGTCCACAGCATGGTCTTGAGAGTTTGTCCCCAGCGCTCGGTCTCACCAAAAAGGTCGCGCAAGTGTTCTTGATCCTTGGGGCTATATTGCCGTCGCGCCACCTCAAGCTGGATCTGGCAGCGCAAGGCGACCGAGTGAATGGTTTCCCTCTCCCCGGCGTTCGTCATGCGCAGCTTGAACAGAAGCGTCGGGGCCGCGGTAAAGCGCAGAGGTTCCGCCCCTTCAATCTGGAAGCTCAGATCAGGCATTCGCACCCTCATTCACCATGCCGGCGCGACGCTTGAGATCGCCGAAGAAGTGACCGATCTCCCGCCAGACCTCGGTGCCCCCGGAAAGCCCGCGCCAGTTGGCGCGCATCAGGCCGACCAGCTTGTAACACTCGTCGATCGGCAGCACATAGTATTCGGCAGTGTTGCCTCCGCGGTCATGTCCCACTCGATTGACGAGCAGAGCTTCCACGTCCGCTTCCATTGCTTTGAGGATCGGATTGGCCGCCTCGATGTCGTTCCAGGTCTCGAGCGGGAGCAACGATTCGGTCGCCCCCGCGGGACTCGGATAAAAAGCAACCACCCGCGCATCCGGCGTGCTGCGGAAAAAGAACGCCATGCCGATCGGAACCATCAGACCTTCCCACTGTCCGTCGCTGAGACGAAAATCACCGAGCGCCAGGATCCGTCGTGGCACCCGTTTGTATTTCATTCCCATGCCGCCAAACAGGATGGCGCAGGGGTTACAGGTACAGAGCAGTTTTCGGCTTGCGGGCTCGATCAGGTGCGGGTGTTCGGCGCCCACCTCAGCGCTGCACAGTTCACAGCGCTCCGCATTACGCTTGCGCCGGACCAACTGGCGGAGCGCTCCAAATGCATTCTCGAATCCCGACTCGACTGCGCTCATCGTCGGCTCACAATCACTGGCTACGACGTTCCGCTTACGACGCCATTGTTCCCGCCGCCGGTTCGGCGACCCAACTAGGTGCCACTGATCCCACCGGGGCGGGTGGTGCATGCACGCCACCCAGTTTGCCAAGCGGCACGAACCCGTCCGCGCCCGATTGCTCCTCAAGCCCTTCCATCAACAAGCGGCTCATATCCGGTGCGGCCTCATAAATTGCGCCTTCCACCATGCCCTTCAGAGTGCTCTTGGTGGAAGCGCACGCGTGGCCAACCAGGCGGAGCCGGAGCCGAACCACGCCGTTGTCAACGCCAAGCAGTTCCAATTCTCCGCCCGCCTTGCCCACGTGCGGTCGAACTTTCTCCACCGCCTGGGCGACGCGAGTTGCGAGATCGAGCGGGTGGAGGTTGTACAGAACCAGCAGACTGCTCACCACCGGATCGCGTCCCATGTCGTCGATCGCCTGCTGCCCCCACTCCCCCTTTTTCGCGACAATTTCCAAAGCTCGCTCCATGCCGATGGCATGCAAGTCCAGTAGCAGTTGCACCAGGGCCTTGGCGCTGGCTCGAGCCTCGGGACCTTCGATGTTCTCCAACCCAGCTACCAGATCGCCGACCCGCTGGAATCGAGCCTGGAAATCCTTGTCATCGTCATAGCGCATAGTGTTCTCGGGCGAATCCCCTGCTCAGAAAACGAAGGAGCGAAGGCAATTGCGCCGCCCTCACACCTGGAGATGTTTCCCTCTCCTCAAGAATGAACGCCGAACATGGGGGAGTGGTGCGTCTTCAAGACTTTTCCCCCGCCCAGATACATGTGAACGCCGCAGGGCAGACACGGATCAAAGCTGCGCACGGCGCGCATGATATCAATGCCCTTGAATTTTGCCGGTCCGTTCTCTTCGAAGATCGGCGTATTCTGAACCGCATCCTCATACGGCCCGGGAGTGCCGTAAATGTCGCGCGGATTGGCATTCCAGGGCGTGGGAGGATAGGGATGATAGTTAGCGATTTTTCCCTGGCGGATGACGACGTGATGGGAAAGCACGCCCCGCACCGCCTCGTGGAAGCCGCATCCGATCGATTCCTCGGGCACTTTGAAATCGGACCAGGTTTTGGTCTTGCCGGCATGTAGTTCCCCGAGCGCCTTCTCGGCAAAATGCAAGGCGCACGCCGCCGCATAGGCCTGGAAGTAGGTGCGAGCCCGGTCCCGCTCAATGGCATTGCTCCAGGCCGGAATCTTCCATTCGAACTCGACCTCCGGCTTGGTCGCGGTCTTCGGAAGGTAGATCTTTACGCTTTTTCCCGTGGCTTTGATATAGCCGATGTCGACCAGCCCGGCAAGCGCAGTCGCCCACAGACGGGCAATGGGTCCGCCACCGGTATCGAGCGCGAGATGATCTCCGGTTCGCTTATCGAACCACCGCGGCGACATCACCCACGTGTATTTGCCGTTGAAGTCGCGTTTCTGCGGCCGCGGAATCGTGGTCTGGTTCCAGGGGTGGTTCTTGTCGACCGGATTCCCCAAGGGGTCGGTTTTCACGAATGTCTCAGCATTTTTCCAGTCGTCGTAATAAGAACTGCCGAGCAGAATGCGAATATTGAGGTTGATGTCCACCAAATCGGTGGTGACCAGCTTGCCGTCCACCACCACCCCGGGTGTAACGAACATCTTCCGGCCCCATTCCGTCATGTTCTTGTAGGTGTAGTCACAGTGTTCGGGATCGTTAAACGACCCCCAACATCCGAGTAGGACGCGCCGGCGTCCGACTTCTTCATAGCCGGGCAAGGCGTCGTAAAAGAAGTCAAACAAATCATCGTGCAAGGGAAGCACCCTCTTCATGAATTCGACATACTTCATCAGCCTGACGATGTAGTCGGTGAAAAGTTGCACCGTGGGCACGGTCCCAACTCCTCCCGGGTAGAGCGTGGAGGGGTGCACGTGCCGCCCCTCCATCAGGCAAAACATCTCTCTGGTCATCCTGCTCATCTGCAATGCTTCTAGATAAAAGGAGCCGGTGAAGGGATTGAGGGCCCGCATGATGTCCGCGATGGTGCGGAAGCCATGCTCGTTTGCGTGCGGCGCGGGCGTCGATTCGGCCTTTGCCAGAACCTTGGGGTTGGTCTCCTTGACCATCTGCTCGCAAAAATCGACGCCCACCAAGTTGTCCTGGAAAATATTGTGATCGAACATGTACTCGGCCGCCTCGCCAAGATTGACGATCCACTCCGCGATGTGCGGCGGCCTCACACCAAACGCCATATTCTGCGCGTAGGTCGCGCAGGTAGCGTGATTGTCACCGCAGATTCCGCAGATTCGACTGGTGATGAAGTGCGCGTCCCGCGGGTCCTTTCCTTTCATGAAAATGCTGTAGCCGCGGAAGATGGAGGAAGTACTGTGGCACTCAGCCACTTTCCTGGCGTCGAAGTCAATCTTGGTAAAGATGCCGAGGCTGCCCACGATGCGGGTAATCGGATCCCAGTTCATTTCCACCAAATTCTTCGGTTTGCTGGGAACATCCTTGGTCGGCGCGGTAATCGTACTCATAGTGATCGCTCCTTGCCCGCTTCGGGCGTGCTGGATAACTGAGCTCCTAATAGGTTCGCGGGTGATAACCGGTGGTCAGTTCCGCGCGCGGATGCCGCCATTTCGGTTCTTTATTGACGGTGGTTTGCGTGATCGAACGCAGCGCCCGGATCGCCCTGCCATAGGGAGCGATGCTACTGCTCGAAACCCTCGCACCCGGCGGCTCATCCATGAAGGGCATGAACTTGTCGGGAAAGCCCGGCATGGTGCACCCGATGCAGATGCCGCCAACATTCGGACATCCGCCAATCCCGGCCATCCATCCCCGCTTGGGAACGTTGCAGTTCACGACCGGTCCCCAGCATCCGAGTTTCACGATGCATTTGGGAGAACCGTACGTGGTAGCGAAATCACCCTGCTCGTAATAGCCGGCCCGGTCGCATCCGTCATGTACGGTGTTGCCGAAAAGCCACTTCGGCCGAAGCTGGTCGTCCAAGGGAATCATGGGTGCCAGGCCGGCAACCTGATAGAGCAGGTAGAGCACCGTTTCCATGAAATTGTCGGGCTGGACCGGGCATCCCGGAACGTTCACGATCGGCAAGCCCGCCTTCGATCGCCAATCCCATCCCAGGTAATCGGCGAGGCCCATGCATCCGGTGGGATTGCCTTCCATGGCGTGAATGCCACCGTAGGTCGCACAGGTGCCAATCGCCACCACGGCCAGGGCATTGGGCGTCAAACGGTCGATCCACTCGTTCGTGGTGATCGGCTGTTTCGTCGTCGTATCGGTGCCGAGCGCCGCCCAATAACCTTCTTTCTTGATCTTCTCGTTTGGGATCGACCCCTCCACCACCAGCACGAACGGATCCAGATTGCCCTCCTCGGCGAGATAAAAATGTTTCATGAAATCGTCGCCACATTCGTACGCCAGGACGGGATTGTGGAGATGCACTTTGGGTAAGCCGGGGATGGCACCGAGGAGAACATCTTCGATGCTCGGTTGCGTCGCAGCGGTAATGGAAACCGAATCGCCATCACAGCCGAGACCGGCCGTAATCCACAGTATGTGCACTTCCTTTACCGCCGGTGCTTTTTGCGTAGACCGACCATATGGAACCGCAGTTGTTCCCATAGCTGGCTCCTTTTCCAGTCAAACTAGATCGCGAACCAATGGATCAACCTTCTGCCCTCGGGATCGAGACCTAGAATCGACTTCTTGCGCGCTCGACACAATGGCAGGCACCCCGTTTTATTTCTCCAAGGAAGTCCGCGAGCGCAGATAGGGGATTCCCCTATCTTCCGGATTGCTGGCAAGAGGCGCTATCGCCAAGCGCCGTGACGGCGCCCCCCTCGACTCGGTCAGAGCAAGCGGTTGCAGAATCAACTGCGGGCAGGACCACGGCATCCCGGCCCCAGGGCAATTGGCAAACCAACTCCGGGAAAACCAGCTACATCATGCTGATCCTGACGTAGCGCCGAGCGTCGGCGAGAGACTCCAGAAGTACATATCCCGCCAGCAGCATGGTGGCGGTTCCCAGCACGTTTCGAATGACCCTGAACGCCTTCATCATGACCTCATTCCCGGCCCCATCGGCCGTTTTGCTTCGATGCTGCCCCTGCCCAGAGGTTGTCTTGGTGAAGGACGGGAGTGGAGGGAGGGCTCTCGATTCTCAGGCGGTCTTTTCCCGTACCGTCCATTGCACGGCATGCTGCACCAGTTCGCGCGCGCTTCGCAAACAGAGCTTCTCTTTGATATGTGCCTGGTATGATTCCACGGTCTTTACGCTGAGATGGAGAGCTTCGGCGATCTGGCGCGTTCCATGGCCCTCGCCGATCAAGCGAAAGACTTCCAGTTCGCGGTCGGTGAGCTCGGAGACCGAAGAATGGTCACCGGGATTGGCACCGCGAACGTAATGTTGCAACATACTGTTGGCGATTCGACCGCTGACATAGATCTCGCCGCTCAGAATGCGGCGCAGGGCGATCAGCACCTTCTCGGTGGCCTCTTGCTTCATGATGTAACCGTTGGCGCCTGCCCGCAGTGCCCGTTCGGCATAGATCGACTCATCGTGCATGGAAAGAATCAAAACCGGCAGGCGAGGTGCCATAATCCGGACGTTCTTGAGCAGTTCCAATCCATCCGGCCCGTTGAGTGAAATGTCGACAATCAAAATGTCGGGCCGGAAGACCGGAATCGCTCGCAAGGCAGAGTGCATCTCCTCGGCTTCGCCACATACCGAGAGATCCGCTTCTTGATTGATGAGCAGTGTCAATCCCTGGCGGACGATGGGGTGATCGTCGACCACGAACACGGTTTTCTTTCTTGCGGTAAGACTCTCGCTTGCCGGTTTGCTCATCATGGAGCCACCCCGTGTTTCAACGTTTCTTGCCTTCTGCCAGTGGAAAGATACAGGTGATCGTGACGCCGCGCGGTTTGCCACTGTCCACCTTCAGCGATCCGCCGATGATTCGGGCACGATAGTTCATAATCTGCATTCCCATGCCCGCGCCATTGACGGGGGGCTGCGGGAGGCTGGCCCCGTCGTTTAGGATGCGCAAAGTACCATATTTGTTAGCGGCCGTAAGACTGATCGTGATCTTCTTTGCATGTCCATGTTTGAGGGCGTTGTTTACGGCTTCTTGCGCGATGCGGTAGAGGTGGGTCGACAGGTTTGCGTCGTGGATCAGGACCGGCTCGCCCGCTTGCAGGCAGCACGAAACCTGGAACCGGTCTTCCACTTCCACTGCCCACCGCCTCAGTGCCAACATCAGACCGTGCGCATCAGAAGCGACCGGGAGCAGGCCGCGCGCCAATTCCCTGGTCTTGTTGATCGCCTCGTTGACCAGGCCGACAATTCGCTCCGCCTCGACCGCCTCGGCGAGACCTTTCTCGGCGAGTCTCTGTTCCTGCACCTTGCTCATGAACGCAATTCCGGTTAGGTGTTGACCGAGACCGTCGTGCAAGTCTTGCCCGATGCGCTGTTGTTCGCGGGCGCTGATCTCCAGAATCGTCTTCTCCAGGTGCTTGCGTTCGGTGATATCGCGAATCGCGCTTGAAACCAGGACCCCCTCTTCGGTTTCGAGCGGGCTCAGGCTGATTTCCACCGGAAATTCGTGGCCGTCCTTGTGCAATCCGTAGAGCTCCTGGCCGGCGGGTCCCATGGGACGGACGCGTGGCTCCCCGAAGAAACGCTCGCGATCGTCCGGGTGTCGTTGGCGCAGCCGCGGCGGTACCAGCAACTCGAGAGCCTGCCCCAGCAGCTGTTCCCGGCGGTAGCCGAACAGTTTTTCCACCTGGGCATTGACAATGACAATCCTGCCCTCGCGGTCGACGACCACCATCGCGTCGGGGGCGGCTTCCAACAGCCCGCGAAACTTGGCTTCCGCGCGTTGTCGTTCGGTAATGTCGACGCCGGAAGTGATGACGCAAGCCCCCTCGCTGCCGCCATCGAGCACGGTGGTCGACCAGGCGATAATTCGCTGCTTGCCGTCCCGGCTCTGCCAGCAACTTTCGAACTCATGGGTCCGCCGGTCGGCTCTGGTTTGCTCGAACGACGCCTTGAAGCGGGCCGCTTCTTCCGGGACCAGAAACAGGTCCCAAATACGCTTTCCCTGAACCGCCGCGAATGAATATCCCGTGATCTGTTCGCAAGCGCGATTGAAGCGGATGATTCGACCTTCCGGGTCAAGCACCAAAACCAGCGCACTGACGGTATCGAGAATCGCGGAAACAACGTTGCGCTCTTCCTGTAACGCTTCTTCGGTCCGCTTGAGATCGGTGATATCAAAGCCCACACCATGAATAAACCAGGGCTCTCCATTCTCCTTGCGGATCATTTTGGCTTCACAGTGGAACCAAATGACCCGCCCATCGCGGGCAACCACGCGATAGGCCGAGCGCAGCGGGTCCCCGGTAAGAAACATCTCGGCCGCTTCCCTGCTCCAGCGCTGCTTGTCATCGGGATGGATGCGACTGTACCAGCGGACCGGATCCTCCAGCCATTCCTCCTGCGAGAACCCGAGCGCCGCCTCAATCTGCGGGCTGACGTAGGCTTCGCCGATGCCGCGATCGAGATAGGCCATGAAGACCACGGCGGGAATCTGCTCGACCAGGGCGCGATACCTGGCTTCGAGACTGGGAAATTGTCCATCCTCGCGCCCCGGTTGATCCCGCCGTTCTGCCGGATACACGACGTGCCTGGCCACGGAAGAGTCGTGCTGACGGGAAATTCCTGCCAGGTCATGCAGAATTGCCTCCGCCAGAGAAGGGTCCATGGCTGGCCGGGCAATCGTGGCCTGAGGATCGGCTAGCGGGCTCTCGCCATCTTTCGGCCAGGAAAACGAAACCATTCTCACTCCTCCGCGCCAACCGCGGCCACGTCCCGGTGCCGGCTTACTTCGCCACCTTGCTCGCCTTCGCGCTCGCTCCGGCCAGGCGTGACGTCGGATTACGCCAACTCGGCTCTTTGTTCATGGACGACTGTGTGAAGCGGCGCAGCGCGTGTATCGCCCGCCCGTAGGTTTGAACCGCCGCGGAAGACAACAACGAGCCCGGAGGCTGATCCATGAAAGGCATAAACTTGTCGGGAAAGCCGGGCATGGTACATCCGATACAAACGCCACCGACATTGGGACAGCCTCCGATCCCGCCCATCCAGCCGCGTTTGCCAACGTTGCACTGCACCACCGGTCCCCAACATCCCAGTTTCACAATGCACAGCGGGGATCCGTACTCCTCGGCAAATTGCGCCTGCTCATAAAAACCGCCGCGGTCACAACCCTCGTGCACCGTGTTGCCAAAAAGCCAAGTCGGTCGCAGTGCCTCGTCGAGCGGAATCAGCGGCGCTCGCCCGGCGGCCATATAAAGGAGGTAGAGAAGCGTCTCCATGAAGTTGTCCGGCTGCACCGGACATCCCGGCACGCACACAATCGGCACACCGGTGGTCGATTTCCACTCCCATCCAAGATAGTCGGGCAGCCCCATGCAGCCGGTGGGATTGCCTTCCATCGCGTGGATTCCCCCGTAGGTCGCGCACGTACCCGCAGCCACGATTGCCCAGGCGCGCGGCGCCAGGCGATCGATCCAGGTACAGGTAGTGATCGGCTGGCCGGTTTTTCGATCCGTACCGAGCGATGCCCAGTAACCCTCTTCCTTTTTGTTCTCATTGGGAATCGAGCCCTCCACCACCAGAATGAACGGAGTTGGTCCGCCTTCGGCGGCCAAGTGAAAATGGCGGAGAAAGTCCTCCCCGTTCTCGTGGGCGAGAAAGGGATTATAGAAATGCACCTTGGGAATCCAGGGCATGGCTCCGAGCACAATATCTTCGATGCTCGGCTGCGACGCCGCCGTCATCGCGATGGTATCTCCGTCGCACCCCAGCCCAGCCGTGATCCAGAGAATGTCCATCTCTGAAATCGATTGCGGAGTTCGCGAGCCGCCAGCACGAATCATCGTCGTGTCCGCCACCTGATTTCTGCTCCCAAAGGCCGGAATTGGGGGGACTGGCCCAGCGGCCGCCCTGCCCAACTGCGTATTCTACAAAATTCGGTCGTGATACGTATCACCAAGGAGTGTGATAACCACTACTGTCGACCGTCCGGGGGTGCAATAGGATGCGCTCAGAGATCGGCTTTTTGAGTTTTCCCTGGTGCGTCCGCCGAATCCGCGAAAACGAAGAGAATTGATGTGTCTGACAAAGTGCCCAACCACAGCCCCACCACCCGATATCACAGCAACCGCTACAGTGCGGACGCCGCCTGCGAACACTGCCAGGGAATTGTCCGACATGAGTCCTGGTGCATCACGCTCCATCCCGTGGTCTACTATGCCTACCAAATCGTTGCCGACCCGAGCACGCTGACGGTGGGCGACGCCCTCATCCTCCACTCCCTCGGTGTGGCCTGGAGCAGGACACCGTGTCGCGGGAATTGCAAGGGCAACAACCCTCCGTCCGCGCCCAATCGCTAGCCATCAGGTTCGCACCCGTTCTCCGCCCCGTCGCGACCCGCGTGCACGGCAACCCTGTCCGCAAGTCGAGCGCCGGGGGAAGTCGCTCCTTCGCCTGTTCACAGACTGAGGAAGAAGGCGAACTGCTATCCTCGGCCCCGACTCCACCGCTCGAGCGCACCTACTTCGGCCGTGGTTTGCTCCTTCCGACGCGGGCGAGTATGCGACGAACCTTCTTCGGGGAAATGGAAAGTCGAGCGGCCACGCGCGAAATCTTCCGGTCCTCGCGTTCCCAGACTTTGGGAATAATCAGTTCGGCGAATTCCTCCGTGATCTGCTGGAACGTCTTGTCGCCGACCGAACCCTGCGACCACGCGCGCAGCATGGCGTTCACGCTGCCGCCGCGAAAAACCTTCGCCTTCAGCGTCTGCAGGTCGTCCCAATCGTTCTGGGCGGGATCGCCCTTTGAAAGGGTGATCGCCTGGTCGTAGCAACGCCGGGCTGATTCCGGGTCATCGAAAAAGCGATTGCAGTAGGTAAGGCCCTGCCAGACGTAGGCATTCGCAAGCAGACGCCGGTTCTCGGTTTGTTTTGCCAACTCGATGGCTTCCTGGGCCAAATCCTGCGCCAGCCGCGCACGCGTGCCCGGGTCAGCACTTTCGCTGATCCCTTCCTCGACGCGCGTGTTTTCAATCATGCACTGCAGAAGTCGTGCCCGCGCCATCAGGATGTGGTCCTGTCTTTCTTCCGCCAGGCGAAAGGCGATCTGTGCCTCGGCATCGGCCTTCTCCAGATCGCCATTGTCCAGGTGGAGATAGCCATAGTTCTGGTGCACACCGCCCAATCCGTGGTGATTCCCGTACTGCTCGTAGATGGCGGCCGCCTCCTCGAGATCGGCCAGAGCTTCGCCGTGGAACTGCTCAAAACGTTTGCGATACGGAACCTTGCGGTCAGGGTCCCTGACCCGGCCCCGGCTGGCAGCCTTCCGCCGGCGCGCCGCGTCGAGATCGATCTTGCGGAGCAGTTGCAGCGCGATCAGCCGCTTCACGTGCGCCATATTATTGAGAGAACGCGCCACGTTTCGATGGCGGGCATCGAGTTTCTTGTAGAACGCGATGGCGGTGGTAAAGCTCTCGATGGCGTGATAAAAGCGTCCCTGGCGGCCGGCGATGCGACCGTAGGAAGAATGAATGTTCCCCAAGGTCAGATAGTCGTCGGTCTTGCTCAAGACCGCTTCCGATGCTTTGAGCGTGTCCAATGCCTGTTTGGCGTCGCCTTTCTGAAACCAGAGCCAGCTCTCCAAAACGCGCATCACGGCCGCCATCGGCACATGACCAAGCCCGGTGGCCAGGTTCTCGCCCTTAACCGCGAAGGCCAGGGCCTGATCGTATTCGCCCTTCATCCGCAGGCAGCGGCCCTTCCAGAAATTTGCCACCGCCAGGAGCTCTTGGTCGTCGGTCTCCTTCTCAAAACCGAGAACGAAATCGAAATGACGAATGGCTTCATCTTTCGCCTCTTCGGTCATGGCCACCATGCCCTCGGCCATGCGCAAGTGCAGATAGTCGTGCAGGGGCATGCAACTGCGCAAAGAACTGGAGAAGCAGGCTACCAGTTCCTTGATCAGTCCGGCGCGCTGGTAGCCGATGTCAATCCACTGTGCGAGATAGCCGACAAAGAGTCCGGAGTTCTTTCGCGCCGGATCGAACGATGCGAGCAGATGGCGCACCTGTTCCAGCTGCGCCATCCCGTGTCGGACGCGGCGGCACACCAGGTCCTGTTTGAGTTGGGCGAGAAGTTCCTCCGAAATCTCGGCTGGGTTGGGGCGCATGATCGGTCGCGTTATCGGTCGGCAGACGAAGCGCTAGTCGATGTAATCATAAGCCACCAGAGTCAGAAATTCCGCGAACTCGGAACTGGTCATCATGCGTTCAAAGATTTCGGCAGCTTCGGCCATGCGTGAGCCCGGCAACTTGTTTTTCTGTTCATGGATCACCTCGCGCACCATCGCCCGGGTGATGCGCAGGCCGTCTGCGAGCGTGGCGGAGTGCCGTACCCACTGCCACACCTGCGACCGGCAAATTTCGGCAGTGGCGGCATCCTCCATCAGGTTGTAGATGGGAACGCACCCCGAGCCTCGCAGCCAGGACTCCAAATACTGCAACCCGACGTCGATGTTCCAGCGCAGACCTTCCGCGGTAATCCTGCCGTGGGTGACCTCGAGCAGATCTTGGGCGCTGACACGGACCTGCTCCGGCGGGCGATGGATCTGATTCGGTCCTTTCATGTGCGCGTCAAAGATCTCCTTCGCCAGCCCCACCAGACCGGGGTGAGCCACCCAGGTTCCGTCATGTCCAGCGCGGACTTCGCGAAGCTTGTCCTGTCGCACTTTCTCCAATGCCCGTTCGTTGGCCGCCGGATCGCCCTTGATCGGGATTTGCGCCGCCATTCCGCCCATGGCATGAATGCCCCGCCGGTGGCAGGTCTGAATCAGCAACTCCACATATGCCTTCAGAAAATGCTTGTCCATCGTCAACGTCGACCGGTCGGGAAGGACGAAGTCCGCACGGTTGCGGAATTTCTTGATGTAACTGAAAATGTAGTCCCAGCGGCCGCAGTTCAACCCCGCGCAGTGTTCCCGCAGTTCGTAAAGGATTTCGTCCATCTCGAAGGCGGCGAGAATGGTCTCGATCAGCACGGTCGCACGGATGGTGCCCCGCGCAACCCCGAGTTCATCCTGGGCAAAGCAGAACACATCGTTCCACAAGCGCGCTTCCAGGTACCCCTCCAACTTGGGCAGATAGAAATAGGGCCCCGTTCCCCGGCGAATCAGACTGTGGGCGTTGTGAAAGAAATACAGGCCAAAATCAAATAGCGATCCGGAGATGGGCTTGCCGTCCACCAGGAAATGTCTCTCCTCAAGATGCCAGCCGCGCGGCCGAACCAGCAACGTCGCCCGCTTGGGGTTGAGTTGGTAGCGTTTGCCTTCCGGACTCTCGAAGCGGATGGAACCGTCGATCGCATCCCGGAGATTCGCCTGCCCTTCGAGATTGTTCAGCCAGGTGGGCGAATTCGAGTCCTCAAAGTCCGCCATGAACACGTTGGCCCCAGAGTTCAGCGCGTTGATAATCATCTTGCGATCGACTGGACCGGTGATCTCCACGCGCCGATCCAGCAGGTCGTGGGGTATGGGCGCCACTTTCCATTCTTTTTCTCGGAGGTGAGCCGTCTCCGGGAGAAAATCGGGCAACTTGCCAGCGTCTATTTCCTGCTGACGAATCTGCCTGCGCCGTAACAGATCTTGCCGGCGGGGCTCGAACTCGCGCGCCATTTTTGTCAGAAATGCAATCGACTCCGGTGTCAGAACCTGGATCTCAATTTCACGGATGGGCAGAACAGCGGTTGGGGTCATGGGTACATGATAGGAGTTTTCTTCGCCCGACGCCATCCGCTGGGACGAAACGGACGAGTCGCCCGATACGGATTATGCGGCTTGCCCGCCTTCCGCTTTCCGGTTCTACTGGGTCTCGAAACGGAGGACGAAACCCCTATGAGCAACTTGTCCACTTCAGAAATGACAAAGCAATGGAAATCGGATCCCCGCTGGCAGGGTATTCAGCGGCCCTACAGCAGCGAGGACGTCGCCAAGTTACGCGGATCGGTCCAGATCGAGCACACCCTCGCCCGACTCGGCGCAGAGCGTCTCTGGTGGCTTCTGCAGCACGAAACGTACGTTGCCGCGCTCGGCGCCCTTACCGGCAACCAGGCCGTACAGCAGGTGCAGGCGGGATTGAAGGCGATCTACCTCAGTGGATGGCAGGTAGCGGCCGATGGCAACGATGCCGGTCACATGTATCCCGACCAGAGCCTGTATCCGGCCGACAGCGTGCCCAATGTTGCCCGCAAGATCAACAACGCCCTGATGCGCGCCGACCAGATCCATCACATGGACGGCAAAGACAGCACCTATTGGCTCGCTCCCATCGTGGCCGACGCGGAAGCCGGATTCGGCGGCAATCTCAACGCGTTTGAATTGATGAAGGCGATGATCGAAGCGGGAGCGGCCTGTGTACACTTCGAAGACCAGCTCTCCTCGGCAAAGAAGTGCGGTCACCTCGGCGGAAAAGTCCTGGTGCCGACTTCGGAAGCCATCCAGAAGTTGGTGGCAGCCCGTCTCGCGGCGGACGTCCTCGGCGTTCCCACGCTAATCATGGCGCGCACCGACGCCGATAGCGCATATCTGCTGACCAGCGATGTCGATCCCCGCGATCGAGAATTTCTGACCGGCAAGAGAACCTCCGAGGGCTTCTACCGCATCAAGGCCGGGATGAAGTCGGCCATCGCCCGCGCCCTTTCCTATGCACCTTACGTCGACCTGATCTGGTGTGAAACCTCCCATCCTGATCTGGACGAGGCTCGTCTTTTCGCCGACGCCGTCCACGCCAAATTTCCGGGCAAGATGCTGGCCTACAACTGCTCCCCCTCATTCAATTGGAAAAAGAATCTGGACGATGCCACCATCGCGCGCTTCCAGTCCGAGTTGGCCAACATGGGGTACAAGTTCCAGTTCGTGACCCTGGCGGGATTCCACGCCCTGAACTTGAGCATGTTCGAACTGGCGCGGGGATACAAACTGAGCGGCATGACGGCCTATTCCCGACTGCAAGAGAAAGAATTCAGTCGCGAATCGACACACGGATACGAAGCGGTCAAACATCAGCGTTTCGTGGGAACCGGCTACTTCGACGCGCTCACGCAAGCGATCACCAGCGGGGCGTCCTCGGTGATCGCACTGGAGGGCTCAACCGAAGCCGAGCAATTCGCCGAAATCAAGCCCCAGCAACGTCCAAAACATGGGCCGGATGCTGCCTGCCAACCGATCTTGGGCGATTGCCCTTCCAGCCTGGTCTCGGAGATCCTGGGGTCTGAGGAAATGCTGACGCCCTCGGGCGACTAGAAGGCACTCGAATGTCCCCACCGCGGCGATGCCGGTAGCGCCAGTTTTCCGCGGTGGGGATTCAGCTCGGAAGGACAGGCTCGACATGCCCTCATGCATCTCGCAATGACCTCCGCTGTCCGCGCGTTCTTGTTATCCGCAGCCACCTACCTGCGGCAACTGGCCTCGGCTGCGGCTCTCTGCTTCTCCAGCCTCCGTTCGTGCCCCGGGGTGGCTTGCCCGCTCTCGATACCCTGGAACCCGCGTTGCTTCGCCGCTCGCGCGCTGATCGGCGCATAGATTTCGAACCCTGACTTCGAGCAAGGCGGCAAAGGCCCGGGTTGCGCCCTCAGCCCGGCGCTCCACTGCCGCTCGCGCTTGGCCCAGAGTTCGGCCCCGCCCTGGCGTCAGGTTAGGCTATGAGCGCAGCGAGAGGCTTAGGCATCGCGAGCCACGCTCCTGCCCGCTTTCATGGTCCAGAAGCCATGACTTGCGCTCCATGCCGCCGCCATAGCCGGTGAGCAAGCCATTGGCTCCGATAACGCGATGACACGGCACGACAACTCCGATCGGGTTCGACCCGTTGGCCAAGCCAACCGCCGGTGCCGCTGCCGGCCGGCCAATTTTCTGCGCCAGTTTCGCATAGGAAACGGTGGAGCCGCAGGGGATGGCTCGCAACGCGCGCCACACTTCGCGCTGAAAAGCCGTGCCTCCGGTCTCTACCGGCAAATCGTCGATGGCCGTGAGTTCTCCTGCAAAATAGCTGCGCATGGCATCCGTTAAGCCGTTCGGATTAGGCGCTGGCTCGAGCCTGTATCCATCTGCGCTATAGTGAAGCCGCAGCAAGCGGAGCATGCGCGTCGCGTGATCTGCCCAGTCCACCGTGCGCAGGTTTCCCTCTCCGTCCACGCCGATCAACATCTCGCCGATGGGCGTGTCCAATCGATCGAGCAGCAGCAACAGTTTCTCACGCATACGCACTCCGCCACGCCGGGGTCCGATCGGCAGCGACCGCCCAAAGATGCTGCGCGGCATAGGCTCGCCACGGTCGCCAAGACTCAGCCCGGGCCAGCAGACTGGCCGAAGTGGACGGCGTTCCATCCACTAACGCAGCACTGCGAAGCAGGCCAAGGTCCGACGCCGGAAATGCGTCCATCTCGCGCAGTGCGCGCAGCGCAATGTATTGCGCCGTCCACTCGCCGATTCCACGAATAGCGCGCAAGCGCGCGATCGCCTCCTTCCTAGCGCCCAGGGGTCGAAACAGATTTGGATCGGCAGCCGCAGCTTCCGCCAATGCCTTCAAGGCTCTTTGCCGGGCGGCCGGCATACCCAGGCCGATGGATTTCGCCGAGGCCAGACGCTCGGCGGTGGGAAATACATAGCACGGATTGGGATGATCGCCAGAACGATTCGCTACCGGCTGGCCATGAAGGGCCACGAGTTGTCCCGCCAGCCGGCGTGCAGCAACCACGCTGATCTGCTGGCCGAGAATCGCGCGCACCGCCAGCTCAAAGCCATCCCACCCGCCGGGCGCGCGCAATCCAGGGCGTCGAGCTAGCAGAGGCGCAAGTGCCGGATCGCGGGAAAGGTGTGCGTCGATCGTCTCGATATCTGCTCCGAGATCAAACAGACGGCGCACCCGGTGAACAATCGCCGGTAATGCGCGGACCCTGGGAAACCGGATGGCAACGCCCAGGCACTGCAGTTGGGGCAGATGCTCAACTTCGACCCTTCCGGTGGAACCGCTGATCTCAATCGTGCGACGATAGATTCCGTTCTCAATGACTTCAACGCCGGGGATGGCACGCGCCTGCAGATAGCCGAGCATCGATTTCCAATCATAGGGAGGACGATAACGCAGTCGAAGCATGACATCAGTGTCTGGATCCGAAGGGTTGAGGGAGGATTTTCGCCGCAGTGCGCTGGGAGGACGATGAAAGAGCTCCTGGAAGGTTTCATTGAATCGCCGCAAGCTGCCGAAACCGGCCGCCATCGCCACTTCGGTCATGGGCAGTCGCGTCTCGTGGATGAGCTGCTTGGCAAAGAGTACTCGCCGCGTCTGTGCTACTGCGACGGGTGAGGCTCCGAGATGCTGAAGGAACAATCGACGCAGCTGGCGTTCGCCGAGGCCTAGACGTTCTGCCAATCCTGCAACGCTCGCGCTCGCGCCATCCAGGGCGCCGTCGGCGATCAGTGCCAGGGCGCGGGAAATCGTATTCGAAGTGCCGCGCCACGAAGCCAAGTCGGGAGCGGTCTCCGGCCGGCAACGCAGGCACGGACGAAAGCCCGCTTCCTGCGCTTCTGCCGCCGAGCCAAAGAAGCGGCAGTTCTCGAACCTCGGGGTACGAGCCGGACAGACGGGGCGGCAATAGATCCCCGTAGAGGCGACGCCTACGAACAGTAGGCCGTCGAAACGGGCATCCCGGCTCTGCAAAGCACGATAGCAAATCTCTCGATCCGGCAGTTCCATATGCAGATTTTCTCATTGATAGAGGAATGGTCTCGCGCTTTTCGGACGTGGTCATCGAAAACGGCTGCGTCGCACAACCCGTGGTGGGAGAGCTTGGGAAAGGAAAGAAACCGCCACCTGCCACCAAACCATCTTCGGCGAACGACCATCGCTTGCGAACCACAAAACGGGGGTGAACACCCGAGGACGAGGCTCTTCCGAGGTCATCGTGGATGTCCTGTTACGTCCTCACTGTGTCCGTGAGCGGCGCGCGTGACCTCAGTTGCCGAAGCCGGGCAGGTCTACACGCCTGGCAATGTGATCCTTGATCCAGTGGCTATCCCACCATTCCTTGGGGTCAATCTGGACACCATCGAGCTGCATGCCGAAGTGAATGTGGTCGCCTCCTGCCATTCCTGTCTGGCCACTGGTGCCCATGACTTGGCCTCGTTTTACCAGGTCGCCTTCGTGGACGCTAATCTGGCTCAGATGGCCGTAGATCGTCTGTAGCCCATAGCCGTGATCGACCACGATGCAATTGCCGTAGATGCCGAGCGGAGCCGCGAAGACAACCTGTCCGTCGTTGGACGCCTCGACCCCAACGCGTTGCGTGGCCGCAAGATCATATCCCAGGTGGACCTGCTGATCGATCGCCTTACCTTTATATATATAGTGGCGGGTATCGGCAAAAGTGGCTTCCGCCTGGGAATGAGATTGTCTGGCAAAAGGCTGCGACCACAAGAACCGGTTGGCGGTCTTGGCGCGGAGATCCGAAAGAACCTTATTGTTCGCACGCCGCATTTCGCTGTTGATCTTTACAAAACGCGCCACGAGATCTCCCGAGCCATTCGGGTCGAGCTCGCCCACTACTTTCTGCATGAACTGGTCGCTCACCTCTAAGTTGTGGGTGGTGTATTTCGGCTGCTCTTTCTTGGGAAACTGGAAGGTGATGGGTGCCGATACGTCGTTCCCCGCGCCATTCGAGGCGTACACCAGCGGGACGGTGCTGGGAGGCATATTCCACGCAAAAGCGAAAAGTGAAAAGAAGCCAGGCTTGCCGCCGGGCATCGGCCAGGCCCGGAAGGTCTGATCGCCAACCCGCACGCCCGCTTCGGTCCAGCTCCCTGAGACCCGAAAAGTCGCCAGATCCGCCATACCCAAATACAGGTAGTGCTGATCCGAGTCAACACTGACCGCGGGCGGCTGTGTCACTACGGTCACCTCGCGATCCGAGCGAGCAGTCTTCCGCAGCCACCCGTTCGAGGTAGCCTCGGCAATCAATCTCGCTTTGCCGTCTTTCAGTTGGGGTGTCGTCCTGACGCCTACCGTAAAATTCCAGCTGCCATCGGTCACCGGCGAAGCTTGCGTCGTTTCCCCGGCGAGATAGCGCACGCCGTTCTGCTCGACCGACACCGCAAGCTTGCGAACACCCTGCGGACTGCGTACGTGGACGGTAATGGCGGTGGCTTGTCCCAGGGTCGTGACCGAAAAAGGAAGATCGACCAGGGGGGCGGCCGATCGTCCCGATAAGTAGAGCGAAATCGGCGACAAGACTGCGATAGCGATGATGACAATCAAGAATCTTCGCACAAGTCATTGTAGCTCCCAACCGGCCACTCAAAGATTGGTGTCCGTACCAATTTGGGACCCGCGTCTCTCAATTGGCCGCCTGGAGACGCCAACCGGCCCCAGCCTTCTTGCCCGGTAACTGCAGATTCGTAAATCAATGCCCCCCGGCAACTGCTGCTTTCCTGTCATAACTAACGGCGCATGCCGGCAAGGACTCGCCTCACGCCAGGCTCGACCGGGCGCCCTATTCGGGCGGACACGGGTTACCCATCGCCGGCTGATTCAATGTGCGGCCTGCGTCGGTTCGGTCGGCGGTTCCGTCAGCGGCAGGTCCACGGTCACGGGCGGATGGTCGGAGATGCGGTCGGCAACCGAATCGTTCAGTTCGCGCATGGTCAGCGGAAAATGTGGGGCGAACCGGTAGCTCTGCTCAGCGCGCCGCGGATCGTCGATGAACGGCTTGACAAAGATCCAATCGAGTTTGAACTGGCCTACCAGACCTCCGAAGTTGCGCGCGAACGCGTACGTGGGAGTGAACCCTTTCCCGCTCCGCTGGTTACTGTCTGCCAGAGTGCGCCCCCTGGCTGGAAACGTGCGCGCTGGCCGGCCACGAAAATCGAACGCTTGGCCGTCAGCAAACCGGAACCTTTCCATGGTTTTGAACAGTGGCTGCTCCCGGTTGTCCCACAGAATCGGGAGATGAAACGCCGTCGGATCGTTGTGCCCATGGAAATAGTGGACGGGAAAAAGTGTGTATTGGAAAACGCCAAGCGGGTGGAAGTGGGAAACGGCCTGGCCGAGCCAGAATTGGTAGTCGGTCACGCGCGTCATCACTTCGTTGCGCAGCGAAGTGGGCGTGTTGTCACGGCCCGTCGTATTCAGATCTCCCGCGAGGACCAGGGGATTGGCATTCGATTGGACATCCGCCAGCAGGGCCTGCATTTGTCGCCGGCGGCATGCGGGCGGGCATTTGTTCTCCAGGTGAGTCGCGACGACCGTCACCCGTCCAGTCGGCAGATCAGGCACGGAGATGTCCGCAATCAGCACCATGCGCCCGCCCTGGCGCAGTTCGCGCTCAACTCGTTCCCGGAACAATTTGCGCGCCGACCATCGCTTGCCGTCCTCGAGTTTGGAGATGGCGCTGTATTCCTTACCGTACCAGTCGTAGCAGACCGGCAGGCGATGGATGCGAGCGCGCTCGATCGGGTAGCGGCTCAGGATGGCGGTGCCATGCAAACCGTGATAACGCTGATGGTCTACTGCTAAATCTTGCTGCAGACGTTGGTCTTCGAGCGCGTCGGTCAATTGAACCGGTTCCGTGTCCAGGTCGAACAGCGGGTCCACCTCCACAAACTCCACTCCATAGGCATAGTTCATGTGCAGAGCCGCCGCCAGTTCCCGTGCCACGTCTCGATACTCGGTCCGCTTCATGCCCCAATCCGCTTCGTTCAAGACCAGAACGTCCACACCTTGCAGGGTGGCCAGTTGCGACTCGATGATTTCCTTCTGGCGAGAGTTGGAGCGGTCCTCGGCCTTTGTCAGGGCGAGAAACTCGCTGGGATCGGCGAGCGCCGAACGAATCAGCTCGAAATTCAGACCTCTCTCAATATTCCATTGCCCCACCCGCAGAACAACACCCAGACCCCTTACGCTCGGGCGGTGGGGCCGGATGCCGGCGGCGCTTTGTACAAAAGGGGTGTTCAGCAACGCCTGGAAGCGCATTGCGAGCGCTCCTTCCGGTGTGGATGAGGAAGCGAGCGCGACCAGATCCGCGAAAGAAAGCAGTTCCGGATTTTGAGACGTTGGCCCCGCACCCGATGCCGCCGCGCTCGCCTGCGATTTCTCCTGCGCCGCGCAGAACGAAATTGCCATTCCGAACGCCAGGCTCCAGTACAAGGCGACTCTCGCTACGCATGCTTTCGTCACGGGTGTACCCTCCGATACGGCTCGCCGGCATCTTCCCTGGGCTTGCTTTGCCGGCGATTAAGCCAGGCGAACCAGGCCATCAGGCCTAGCCGGTCGATGATGTAGCTCAGAGCGAGCAGCGACAGGAAGGCGATAAAACCAGCGGCCTCATGTTGGATTAACGTTGCTTGCATTCGAATTCCTCCCGAGCGTGCCCGCTTGACTCTCACAACTCCTGCTCGGCTGTGTCGAATCTCCGGTTCGCGCTCATTGCGCCACCGGCACACAGCCGCCATTGCCCGCTACGATTGCTTCTTGGCCCGCCGAGCCTCGGCCTGCCCAGGCAAACGTGCCCCGAACGATGAACCCATTCAGCAATATCGAAATCAAGGACGCGGCGATCACCGTGCTAAAGACGTTCTCACCCATGATCCCCGACGATCGTGCGACTTGTGCAACCACGAAGGAGAGTTCGCCGATCTGTGTCAGCCCCGCAGCGACTGCCATTGCGGTTCGGATCGGATAGCGGAAGAGCCACACCACCGTCATCCAAACCAGAAATTTGACAACCACAATGAGAACCAGCATCAAGCCAAGAAGAGGCAAGCTACTGAAGAGCGCTTTGGGATCGATCAGGGTCCCCAGCGAGACGAAGAACAACGCCACGAAGGCATCCCGCAAGGGCACAAGCTGGGTATGGGTATCGTGTAGGTCCGGCAAACCACTGATGGATAGTCCGGCCAGGAACGCTCCCAGCGCGACGGAAAATCCAACCGCCTGCGCCAGCGCAGCCGTCCCCAGGCAAATCGCGATCGCCACCAGCAGCAGGAGTTCCGAGTTACACGTCAACTTGACTTTCCGGAGGAGGCGCGGGATCACCTTGATCGCAAGGAAGACTAGCGGAATCAGAAGGATCAATGCTTTACCGAGCGTCCAGGCGGCAGTCACGAAGCGGCCGTCTCCGGCGACCCTCAGCACGGGAAGGACCACGGTGATGCAGATAACGGCGAGATCCTCTACCAGCGTAATGCCGATCATCACGCGGCCGTAGGTGGTCGCCAGCCTTCCCGTGTCGCTCAGCAGACGCGCCAGCACCATGGTGCTGGCTACCGAGACCGTTGCGCCGACGACGACTCCTTCTGCGAAACTCCACCCCAGCAGTTTGGCGGTCGCGGCCGCGATACCGACCAGCAACAGGATCCCCATGGGCGCGCCGACCAGAGCAACCCATTTCACCGGCATCAGGTCCGGAATTGAGAACTCGACTCCGATCGAGAACATCAACAGGACAACGCCGACTTCCGCAAACACCTCGAATGTATGCAAGTCCGACAACTGTGGACCGGGGGTGAACGGGCTAATTGCGATTCCGCCGAGGATGAACCCCAGGATCAGAGGCAGACGAAGACGCCACGCCACCAGGCCCCCCGCGACCGCGGCCAGGAATATGTAAGTCAAGTCACGAAACAAAACCGGATTCGCTTCCATTTTTATCCTCCATGCAGACCGAACAGCAGCCGGCATCTAGGCTGCAGTAGAGGGCCCGCGGCAGGCGCGAACCCTTTCCCCTATTTCGCAGCCGGAACCCAGACCGCGTCCGGCGCAGAGAGCTCAACACCCGCAATCTCGGTGCTGAGAGTTACAGGTTGCAATCCCGCTTTCGCGCCCGGCCGTGCAGAAAAGCTCAACAGGTACCGGTTGTCGAGTGTTTTTTGCAAACTCTCCAGGTACGGTTTGAAATTCACCGGGTGTTGCAGTCCGAGGAAGAAGGACTCGCCCCCGGTGATGGCTGAAAGCCGGGCAATCGCCATCTGTCCATTCGTCGCTGCCCAGTGGTTACGGCGCTGGCGGCCCGAACCGGGGGCATAGATCGTATGGATGGTGGTGCCCGTCCTCATGGCAACTGCGCTCGCTGAATCCACGTCCGGGTTGTTACTCAATCCGCGCCAGCCGACCCCGCGGTGGGCGCGGTCAATTCCGTCGGTGACCATCAACACCTCACGACGGTTCTGCCTCTCCGGCCAACCGTTCATGAGATCGATCACGGAAAGATACGGGCTTCCATACGCACCCGCGCTGCCGACCGGCAGTCGAAGCGCTTTGGCAGCCGCCGCATGGTCGGTGGTCAGGTTCTGCGCGATCTGAACGGTGGCGTTTCTCATATAGCCCACTCCGACCGACGTTGTCGGAGGCTGCGCACGAACGAACGCACGCAAGGTATCGAGGTTGGATCCCAAGCGCGTGCTGGAGGCGTCGTCGATCAGGATGAACAGATCAAGTCCGGCATGCTCGCCCTGCGCCGGAATCCATTCCGTCACCTGCAGTCGTTCTTTGCCCTGCTTGACGACGACATCCTGTAAGTTGATTTCGGGCATTCGCTTGTCGTGGGCAACATTGGCGGTAACCGCAATCCTAACGGGCACGGTTCCCGCCCCTTCCTGTGCCGACGAAGCGGCGGCTACCAACATCGCCACCACCGCCACCTGCAACCGCATGAACATCATTGGTGTTTTCATTTTTGATCTCCTAAATGGTTTGCATTTCGATTTCCTGCCTGCAGACTTCCATTTCTCCGCGCCCCCGCGGTCCGACGGATCGCCGGGCGCGCTTGGATCGCGTTCCGGGGAGAGCGGGCGACGCGGGCCTTGATCGATACCCGCGGAACCCGGCTCCCCGCCTCCGCTATCCGGTCACGCGAATCCCCCTCAATCCGACAAACGTTCCGAGGGCCAGCACGCCCGCCAGCCCGATCACAGGGAACGGGCTTCCCGTCTCCGGCAGTTCTGCTGGAGTTGCCTCCGCCACCGCCGGACTTGCCGGGGCAGGCATCAGCAGCGCAAAGAAGACCGGCTCATTGGCCGGAACGGCGGTCGGCGCGTTCCCCGTCAGATTGGTTTCCTGCGTCACCACCGCGCCCGGGACTTCGACAACTTTGGTTGCCGAAATCTTCATACCCTTTTTCAAGTGCCACGCATCCACCACCCGGCCATCGACGGTCACTTTGTGATCGGCGGGAAGGTTGAATTGGTGGTTGGTTCCGTCTTCCAGAGTCAGGATGACAAAACTGGGTGGGTTGACATGCCACACCTTCCCGGTGACGCTCTGCACGGTCCTGATCGTGTGGGGGGTGGTGACGGTGGTGATGGTGCGTTCCAGCTTCATGCCTGGCTTCAGGTCGTCAATGGCCAGATGCTTGCCATCCACGATGGCGCCATCGGACACGTTGGCAAAATGCACGACCGTACCGTCCTCTTTCTGGAGCACCAGGTCGCGACCCGAGGCATAGACAACCTGGCCACGATCGACACTGATGGTTTTCGTCGCTCGCCCGTGCGTGGTGGTGCTCTCGGTCTTGACCTGTGCGTCCAGGGCCACGGCCAAGGACATGCAAGCAATTCCGACCGTTACCAGTTGCGTGAATGTCCAAGTGAGTTGAGGTGATTTCATTTTGTTTTCTCCTGTTTTTCGTTTGCAAGGAGTAAACTGCCTTGCTCAGTTCGGTTGTAGTTCTGCCTTTCAAAACCTGTGTGCGACGCATGCACGATGTAGCGCTGCGGCGCGCGGCCGATAAAGTGGAACGGGTAGCAGGTGACGAGCGTAAGAGACGCTACCGAGCGGGGCCGCAGGACATCGACATCGTTCGGGTTGACGATCTTGATTTCATCGACCGAGTAATGCTCCGATCCTTCCCGCGTTCTGAGCTCGATCGTGTCCCCGACGCCAACGTCCTTGAGGCCACGAAAGAAGCCGTCGCGATGACCGGCGATGCCGATGTTTCCTGGTTCCTTCGGTCGTGCCGTTCCCGCAATCCTTCCAACCGCGTGATTGAGGGTCAGACCATCGGTGCCCTCCAATACCGGCACTTCAAGACCGATCTTCGATATGTGAAGCACCGCCAAGGGAACGGCGGACGACTGCTCTCGGCTCGTCTGGTAGGCCTGAACTCGATGCTCTTCCCAGAGACCGGAATCCACTTCGGACGGGTCGCGCTCTCCGGCGACTTCCTGACTCGCCGGAGCCGGGGATGCCGCGATGCATGCGAACTGACTCAAGGCAGTGCGCGCTCCGAGAATGCCCTCCACTCGCGCTGCCCCATAAACTCCCAGCAGCGCGAACCCGGACACCAGCAAGATCCGTTCGACCCACAACCCGATCTTCCGCCGACGATTTGCCGTCCGTGGGATCCGACCGCCGGCGTGGTGCTCTCTTTCCTGCATCAAGACCCGGAGGATCTCGCGAAATTCAACGGATCGTTCTGCTTCGTCCGTCCTGTTGATACGATTTGCAACCATGTCTTATTCCTGTGTCAGCCGAGAGAGCTGCAGATCGATCACTCGCTGCCATCCCGATTCGCTGCCCTGACACCACCGAAGAGTGCAATCTCGCAGCCAATTCATCAGGTCGTGTTTTCGCCAACTTAGAATGAAAGAAGGCGCCGACATTTCGGAAATGACGACGGATCAGAAAAATTGCGCTCGATGATAAGTTCCGTCGCAGCGAAACGATGATGGTCAGAGTGAGAACGACAAGAGCAAAGCACAGAGTGCTTTCGCAACGGCGAAGTAGGCGTTCGCGATGTTCGAAGTAAGGGACCGGCGAGAGAACACGAGTTGAAGAACCGATCTCTGCTGCGGTCGGCGGGACAATGCGAGCCACCGATGGCGCGCAATTGGAGAGCAGAAGAGCCCCAGCCCGGCAGGAAGAACAGGCGAAATTGACGTACCGCAATTCGTCGTACGGCGTTCGGTTGCGGCCCGTTGCTGGCGATTCCTCAGCTAACCGGCTGCCCCTTGAACCGGCTCTTGCTGATTTGCAGATTTGCGATTTTCGAGTCCAGCGTTTGCCGCGGAATTCCGAGCTTCGCCGCCGCTCCCAACGGACCGGAGATTCGCCCGCGAGAATCTGCCAGCGCGGCTTCGATCACTTCTCTTTCCCGCTCGGCCAGTGTCGACACCAGAGGGACGGTTGGCCCGGAACGCAGCGGGAAAACGCGTTTCAGCCAAGTCTCGCTGACCGAGACCATCCCGTCTTCGCACAGGATCACCGCCCGTTCCATAACGTTCTGCAACTCGCGGATGTTTCCCGGCCAGTCGTACGCCTGCAGCAGTTCAACGGTGCCTTTTTTTATGCCCCTGACTCTCTTGCCAGCTTTTCTCGAATAGCGCCCGATCAAGGTTTCGACGAGCAGCGGTATGTCGTCCGCGCGTTCGCGCAGGGGCGGCACGTGAACGGGAAAAACATTGAGCCGGTAAAACATGTCTTGACGAAAGGTCCCGGCGCTCACCGCGGCCGTCAGATCACGATTCGTGGCGGCGATGATGCGGACGTCCACGGAAATCGGCTGGCTGCTGCCCACTCGTTCAAATTCCCGTTCTTGCAGCACCCGGAGCAGAGCAATCTGCGTCTCCATGGGCAACTCGCCGATCTCGTCCAGCAAGATGGTGCCGCCGTGGGCCGCTTCAAAGCGGCCAAGGCGCCGCTGCAGTGCTCCGGTGAAGGCGCCTTTCTCGTGTCCAAACAGTTCGGAGGCGATCAGCGAAGACGGGATGGCCGCGCAGTTCACCCGGACAAAAGGGCGCGTCGACCGGTTCGACATGGCATGAATGGCGCGGGCAATCAGTTCTTTCCCCGTTCCGGTTTCCCCGAGAATGAGAACGGTGGCATCGGTCGGCGCGACAAGGCGCACTTCCTGCAGCACCGCTTGCATTGCCCGACTCTCTCCCACGATTGCATCGAACGCGGTGGAGCGCGGAAACGGCACCTCGCCGCTCGGGAAGAGCGGGCGACTGTCTTCGATCGTGCTGGCCGTCTGTGTCGAGAGCATGTCTCGCCTCCTTCGGTTACGAGTGTTGATCGGTCCGAGTGTTTTCGTGCGCTTCCTGGATCTGCTTGAGCAAGGTGTCGCTTCGTACGGGCTTGTTCAAGAAGCCGGCGGCTCCGGCATTCATCACCAAATCGCGAAGCGACGCATCGCCGTGCGCGGTAACAAAGATGATGGGGACCTTGCTGTTGGCGTCGTGCAACCGTCTCTGCAGTTCTATGCCACTCATCCCCGGCAAGCGCACATCCAGGATCACGCAGCTCGTTTTCCGCTGATCGGAATCGAGGAATGCTTCCGCAGAAGCGAAGGTAGCGATCGGAAAGCCAGCGGCCTTCAATACGCTGCCCAGCGCCTCCCGTAGAGGTTCATCATCGTCGACGATGGCGATGATACCGGTCCTGGAAAGGGTCTCATGCAATGGAAACGTCCGATCTGAAACTCCATGAACTTACAGATAGGAAGTTAACAAGTCAGAGACTCGAAAAGCTATCCTGCTTTAGGAGGAGAGTGATGCTCACTTTCGAGCGGAGGCCTTCAGCTTCTCCGTCATGCGCACAAGATGAGCCAGAGAGTCGGCCTGTGTCTTCTCCATGACGTGCGCGCGATGGGTCTTAATCGTCAGTTCGCTGGTTCCCAGTTCGTAGGCGATTTGCTTGTTCAGAAGGCCCGCGACAACCAGGTTCAGCACCTCCACTTCGCGGGGGGTGAGGGAATCGAAGCGCCGCCGAATTTCCGCCAGCTCCGCACCCTCTTGCCGGAGCGTGCGATCGCGGGCGATGGCTTTCTGAACAGCATCCAGCAGGTCCTGACCGCGCACCGGCTTGGTCAGGAATTCCATTGCCCCTTCTTTCATGGCGCGTACCGACATCGGAATGTCGCCGTGGCCGGTAATGAAAATGATTGGAATATGAATCTTCGCGTCACTCAATTGGCGCTGAAGATCGAGGCCGTTCAGCCCCGGCATCCGCACGTCGAGGACAAGACAGGCCGGCGCATCCGGACGCGTGGCCGTCATGAAGTCGTTTGCGGAAGCAAAGCACTGTACCCGCAGCCCGATAGTCTTGATCAGACTGTGGATTCCATCGCGAATCAACGCGTCATCGTCGATCACGAATACAATCGGGTCCGGTTCCTTCATGCGGCCTTCCCCGCTGCGCTCGGTAGAACGAACCGGAAGTCTGAACCTTGGTTCAAGGTGGATTCGGCCCACAAACGACCGCCATGCGCTTCAATGATGGAACGACTGATGGGTAGCCCCATTCCGATCCCTTGAGACCGGGTCGTAAAGAACGGCTCAAAAAGCCGGGCCATCAGCTCCGGAGCCACTCCGACACCGCTGTCGTGGACGGAAACTTGCACATCGCAATCCTGTCTGCGAGAACGGATGAGCAACTGCCGCGGCCTGTCATCCACGCTGTTCATTGCTTCGATAGCATTCATCGCCAGATTCAGTATCACTTGCTGAAGCTGAATTTTATCGCCCAGGACCGGCTCCAGGTCGGGCGTGAGTTCGAGCACCAGGGAGACGTTATTTTTTGAGGCTTGGCCTAGGGCCAGCGCGGCAATTTCCTTGATGACCTCATTGATTTGCACTGGCACTTTTTCCGGAGTCGCCTTGTTGATCAGCGAACGAATTCGGACAATCACTTCCGAGGCACGGGTCGCGCCCTGGGTCGTGCGTTCCGCGGCGGCCCGCGCCTCCAGAAGATTTGGACTCTCCAGGGCGAGCCAGGCCACACAGGCGTCAGCGTTGGCAACGACGGCGGCGAGCGGCTGGTTAACCTCGTGGGCGATGGAGGCTGTCAGCTCGCCGATGGTGGTGATGCGAACGACCCGAGCCAATTCCGTCCTCGTCAACTGGAGCGCCTCTTCGGTGCGCCTCTGTTCCGCCATCTGCTTGCGTAAGGCCTCGTTTGCATTCTTCAGTTCCGCGGTTCGTTCCTCGACCCGCACTTCCAGCTCGTCGCGGGCTCGCCGAAGCGAATTTTCCGTCTCCTTGCGCCATGCAATCAGCCAATTGGCGGTCACCTCGCAGATCATGAAGGTAAGAAAAAATGGGACATCGCGCGGCTTCACGGCAAAGGAACGAACCGGCGGAATGAAATAGTACAGAACTGCCAGGGTGCTGAAGATAACGGCAACCCAGCCCGGGCCCCTCCCGCCAAACCAGGTGCTGACGATCACGGCGATAGGGAAAAAGAGCCAGAAAGGATTGCCGAACGGAACTTGCAGGGCAAGCGAGAGCGCGAGCGCCACGAAGACAACGGCAATCGCCAACGCATAGTAAAACAGGGGGTGCAACTTACGCTGGGCAAGGTGAGTGATGTGCATCTCGGGGTATGGCCGGTGACTTGGGGCATATTTTATCCTACGAGCATCAATCGCCGGGGCCACTCGAGCCCCTGCGTAGAAACCATCTGCCATTGGGGAGTAAGCAGCGGCGCCCGAACCTCGAAGGGCCCAGGCGCAATATCGCCAGCCATCGCTTCCAACTCAAGTTCGTGGTGCTTTGGCGCCAGGCGTCGCGCAGAAACAACGTGGTTCATTGTGCCCCTTCGGCAACGGGTGTAGGATGCGTTCGATTGGCTGCAGAATCGGCTACTGCCGCCTCAGGCGAGAGCGAGTCATGAATACTCTTCCGGTTTTATTGGGTGCGTTGTGCGTGTACGCGCTTGCGTATCGTTACTACAGTGCCTTCCTTTGCGCGAAGGCGCTGGCGCTCGACGATCGCCGCACGACTCCGGGACACACCTACGCAGACGGGCACAACTATGTTGCATCGCCACGGTGGGTGCTTTTCGGACATCATTTCGCGGCGATCGCGGGAGCCGGTCCGCTGGTGGGGCCGACTCTGGCCGCACAGTTCGGTTTTGCGCCCGGCTTTCTTTGGCTGCTGATTGGCGCCGTGCTGGCCGGTTGTGTGCAGGATTGCACCGTCCTGGTCGCTTCGGTACGTCACCGCGGCCGATCACTGGGAGATGTGGCTCGCACCGAGATCAGTCCTTTTGCCGGCCTGGTGGCGATGATCGCCGTACTCTTCATTCTCCTGGTCACGCTCGCTGGCCTTGGCATTGTGGTGGTCAACGCGCTTTCGAATAGCCCGTGGGGTGTGTTCACCATCGGCCTAACCATCCCGATCGCCGTGATCATGGGATGGTGGATGTTCAGGAGCCACGCGGGAACGATTACGGTTACCGGACCCAGCATTTTTGGTGTGGTGCTATTGATCGGGGGGGTGATTGCCGGGCATTGGGTGGCCCAGACCGGCGCCGCCGCAGCGCTCTCTTTCACGCCCCACGAGATCACCATTCTCATGGCGATCTACGGCCTGGTTGCTTCGGTCCTTCCCGTCTGGCTGGTGCTCGAACCGCGCGACTATCTGTCGACCTACGTCAAGCTGGGGACAATCACCGTGCTGGTTGTGGGCGTGTTCCTGGTTCATCCCAATATAAGATTTCCCAACTTCACGCCTTTCGTCCACGGCGGGGGACCGATCATCCAAGGAAAGCTGTTCCCATTTCTTTTCGTGACCATTGCTTGCGGTGCGATCTCCGGCTTTCACTCGCTGATTGCCTCCGGCACAACACCGAAGATGCTGGATAAGGAGAGTGACGCTCGCTTCATCGGTTATGGCGCCATGATCGCCGAATCGCTGGTCGGGGTGCTGGCTCTGATTGCGGCCTGCTCGCTGTATCCCGGCGACTACTTCGCCATCAACACGACACCGCAGGTATTCAGCCACCTGGGATTGGCCACCGTCAATCTGGACATGTTTTCCAGGGAGGTCGGAGAGAAACTGGCGGGGCGCACCGGCGGGGCGGTCTCTCTGGCTGTGGGCATGGCACAGATCTTCCGCGGCCTTCCTGGCATGGACCGCTGGATGGGCTACTGGTATCACTACGCCATCATGTTCGAGGCCCTCTTCATCCTGACTACGGTGGACACGGGAACCCGAGTGGCTCGCTACATTCTGCAGGAACTGATGGGCAAACTGTACCCACCGTTTGGCAACAACGCCTGGCTGCCGGGAAATGTCATCACCAGCTTCTTTGTGGTTCTCGGCTGGGGGTATCTGATCTACACCGGAAATATTTCCACCCTCTGGCCGCTGTTCGGCACCGGCAACCAACTGCTGGCGACCATCGCTTTGGCGGTCACGACCACCTTCCTCATTAACATGGGTAGGCGGAAATACATCTGGATTACCGCGGTTCCTATGTGCTTTGTCGGTGGTACTACGGTTACGGCGGGGGTGCTGTCGATCAAGAACATCTTTTGGCCATTGACCTTGCAGCCCGGTCGGGCATTTACCGGCTACTTGGATTCCGCCCTTATGAGCATCTTTATTGCCGGCGTCGTGCTGGTGGTATGCGATGCAGCGCGTCGCTGGATCAAGACTTTGAATGGTGCGCCCGCTCCCCAGGAGGCCTTTGGCCCTCCCCTTACCGATGCCGGCGAAGTGAAAATGGGCTGCTGCTAGATAACATCGGCGTCTCGGGTCTGCCTGAATCGGCTGCCGCGCCGGCGACCGACCATGCCGATCTCGAGATTGCGTTCGCCGGCCAGACTGCCCGATACAAACAGGTTCCGTTCAAGCTGGGAACACAGGGCGGCGGGACTTCCCATCATGGGGACCATTCGAGCCACACTGGTTGATTTTAAGATTGATCCGCATCTCTTTGGACAATACCCGTCAAACGGTATTGACGCGCGCGTGGGCATGGTATGCCCATGGCGTGACTCGGTTGGCGCAGCAATCGAAGACCTGGACAGGTCTTGCGGTTGCTGAACACCACGCTTGATCTCGCCGAGGCGGAGGCAGGTGCGCCGCACACAGATCGCGGGCCGCTCGACTTCTCCGATGTCGTGCGACAGCTCGTCGACATTTACCAGCCGGCTATGGCCGCGCGACACCACGAAGTGACCGCCAAACTCGAGGAGCACGTGGTCGTGGATGCTGATCTGGCCCTGCTGAATCGGGCCGTGAGCAATCTGCTGGAAAACGAACTGACTCATTTGCCGCCTGGATGTCGAGTCAATATTCGACTCCTTTCGCACCCGGGGCAGCGGAACGGGTGTTTGAGGATAATGGACCGGGATTTCCGCCTGACATCGGCAAGCGGATTTTCAAGCGATTCGTAAGGCGGAGCAATTCTCCCGGACACGGTCTGGGACTTGCCTTTGTGGATGCAGTCGCCCGGGCGCATGGCGGCGCGGCCAGGATCCCAGATCTCGCAGGCGGCGCAGGAATAACCTCGTCGCTGCCCGTCCGCGTGCCCGAAAACATATCAGTGTGACGTCGCACGAGTGGAGGCCAGCCAACCTTGCCAAAGCCCTGATGCCTCAGGGGCGAACGAACGGTACCGATTCTGCCTGCCCCGGCAAAAACGCCGCCCACTGGATGGGGGAAGGACCGAGGGGATCGTCCCCTGCAACTTTCATCTTCCCCGACTGCCGGCCGCAGTCTGGTTTTTGCCGAGTCTTGGTGCGGGCAATCGTTCGGATCATCCAGAAAATGGGAACCTTGCTTGCTTCCTGGTACGGACAGGACCGACGCGATTGACTCTGAATCGATCGGCTCATCCACAAGCCTTGACGGTTCCCCTCCAATCGCCCCGGCCGCCTGCCCGGAAATGCACGGGCCACGTAAGGGAACATGAACAATTTGTCATGGGTTGGCCATGCGGAATTCATTGGGGTGCCTGATAATCTTCCTCATGGGACGTTGGGGGGCACAGCGGTCATTGGGCTCTGAGCCTCGCATGGCAGCTTTATGGGGTGATGTGGCGCATGCTTGCCTGCTGACGCTGGTTTTGCTGACGGTGAGCTTCGCTGCCGCCCTCGCCCGGGCGCAGGACAACTACGAAATCCAGGTGTACGGATCCGATCTCGTCGATCCAGCACACACCATGGTTGAGCTGCATAGCAACTTCACGATCGACGGCTCGAAAACCGTCGTGCAGGGGGTTTACCCCACCCATCATGCCGAACACGAGACCGTTGAAATCACCCACGGTTTCAATGACTGGTTCGAGTGCGGCTTTTACATTTTCACCTCCATCACCGAAGGCCAGAGCTGGCAATGGGTTGGCGACCATATCCGGCCGCGCGTTGCTGTGCCGAAGAAGTGGCATTGGCCGGTGGGTGTTAGCCTATCGAATGAAATCGGCTACCAGAGGCGGCAATATTCCGTGGACACTTGGACGTGGGAAATCCGTCCCATCGTGGACCAAAAAGTTGGCCGCTGGTACTGGTCGCTAAACCCGACACTCGACCGGTCTTTTCACGGCGAGAGTGTGAACCAAGGGGTCGTGTTTTCGCCAAACTTCAAATTCAGTTACGATTTCACGCCGAAGGTGGCTGGAGGTCTGGAATATTACGGTTCAGTCGGCCCACTGACAGGATTCGACGCCATCCGGCAACAGCAGCACCAGATCTTTCCGGCAATTGACTTGAACGTCGCGCCCCAATGGGAAATCAATTTCGGACTCGGCGTCGGTCTTACCGGTGCGACGGACCACCTGATCGCCAAGATGATTCTGGGTTATCGATTTAACTTCTGATCACGCACAGGAGCGCACTGCGAATCGTGCCTATCGTGGTCGATTTTCATCTCATCGCAATGGAAGCAGATTATGTTCTTCTTTGCCTTCCGCCTGGCCTGGCGGTAGCCGAAGTGACCCGCATCAGGCCCAGTTCGGCGGTGCTGCTCAGCCGTAAGCGAAGAGGAAACACGGGCAGCATGATCAATCCCGCGGTTAGGTGCCTAAGCACGACACGTCGCTCCCGGCCAAACCTTTTCGATGACTTGGGAGTGCATGAAATGTCCATACCTGGCTCTGGTTTGTAACTCCCCGCTCGGCCGCGAACACCGAAGAGTTA
This sequence comes from Terriglobales bacterium, assembly GCA_049520935.1. Taxonomy (GTDB): domain Bacteria; phylum Acidobacteriota; class Terriglobia; order Terriglobales; family Acidobacteriaceae; genus Acidiflorens. The sequence goes on from JBEKPJ010000017.1 coordinate 83,523, forward strand.
AAATCCTCCCGGAGTTTTGATCATGCCCATCCGTACGTGTTCAACGTCGCGGCTTCCCGCCGGGAACAGCATGGAACGCAGGAAATTCCTGGCTCTGCTGGGAACCACCGCCTTCGCCGGCTGGGCCCGGAGTGTGGGTTCACAAACTGCGCCCGGCACTCCAAAAGCCGACATCAGCATCCACATCTCGCCCGTCGAGATCGAAGTCGCTTCCCGAAAAATCATCAGGACGACCGGATACAACGGTTCAGCTCCAGGTCCGGTCTTGCGTCTCCGCGAGGGCCAGCGCGTCACGGTGGACGTATTCAACGAAACCAAAGTACCGGAGCTGGTTCATTGGCACGGCTTGTTTGTTCCCTCCGATGTAGATGGTTCTGAGGAAGAGGGGACACCGATGGTGGCCCCAGGGGGGACGCGGCGCTATTCATTCGTCGCGAGTCCCTCCGGGACCCGCTGGTATCACAGTCACATTCATGCCGGCCGGGATATGAAACGAGCTACTTACACCGGTCAATACGGATTCCTCTACATTGAACCGAGACAAGAGCCGGGCCAGTACGATGCGGAGGTCTTTCTGGCGCTGCACGGCTGGGAACCCTATCTGGGGAGCCAAGGCGATGAAGGCAACCTTGAAGTCACGTACCCTGTTTATTCCATCAACAGTCGCGCCCTCGGTTCCGGCGAACCGGTGCGAGTGAAGGAAGGGCAAAAGGTGCTGTTCCGCATGTTAAACGCCAGCGCCACCGAACAGCACCGCATCAGTTTGCCCGGTCACCAGTTCAAAGTCGTCAGTCTGGACGGGAACACCGTGCCCGTGCCGCGCGAGGTGGACGTGATCGAAATGGGTCCGGCCGAGCGCGTGGATGCCGTCGTTACAATGCATCAGCCTGGCGTCTGGATTCTTGGAGAAGCGGATGATCAAGTGCGGAACGCGGGCTTGGGTGTCGTGCTGGAATATGCGAATCGCAGCGGAGCGCCGCGGTGGACCCGGCCGGCAACCACACCGTGGAACTACACGATGTTTGGGCAAGAAGCGAAGAGTCCAGAACCAGCAGGCGGCATTGTGCCGCTCGTGTTCCGCAAGAAATTCGCGGGCAACCGCTGGGTGGATCACTGGACCATCAACGGCAAGTCCTTTCCCAAGACCGATCCTATTCGCGTACGTGCCAATTCTCGGTACCGCCTTCGGTTCGATAACCAAAGCGACGAAGCACACCCGGTCCACTTGCACCGGCACACCTTCGAATTGACCAAATTCGACGGAAAAGCAACCGCCGGCGTCTTGAAAGACGTGGTCGTCGTGCCCGCCCGGCAGCAGGTCGAGGCGGATTTCACGGCCGACAATCCCGGCCCGACACTTTTTCACTGTCACCAGCAATTGCATATGGACTACGGCTTCATGGCGATGTTCGATTACGTGTGAATGAAATGCGGGAGGCAGATTTCTGCTCCTGTCGCCCCAAGAGGCGCTTCGCCGGCCGGAAGCCTCGGACCGGACGGGAGTCGGTATAGGGCCGGGTGCGACCGACAGCGATCGCGAAGGCCGGTTTCTGGTTGGTGAGATGGAAGAGAAAGGACTTTATCCTTGCTATTTTGCCCAAAAGCCGTGCGCAAACCTAAAACCTCAGTCCGACGGCGCTGCTGAGGAATCGGGCGATGGGGGACAGCTTGCGGCAGGCGGCGACAAAAAGCGACATGAACTTGGGGCTGCAGACTTGATTGTCGGTGAAGTCCACGGCGCCGCCGATGTCGCGAAGCTTGAGGTCTTCGGCGAATGGGTGGTGCGCGGGGAAGCCGCGGGGGGGGCGGATGAGCTTGCCTGCATCATCCCAGTTGAGAAGCTTGCTAACGGCATTCCAGTCCGCCGGACGAGATACGATGGCGGTGCGGACTTTGAGCAGGGTCGGCGAATCGGGGTGCCACAGGCCGCACGCGCCGAAACAGCCGCCTCGCTCAAGATGGAGATAAAAACCCGGAGAGCGCACGTCCTTGCCTCGGTGCGAGAAGCGCATGGCCACGTGAGTCTTGTAGGGCCGCTTGTCGAACGAGAAGCGCGTGTCGCGGTAGATACGAAACAGAGAGCCGCGCGACGGGCTGGGATCGGCGATGAGATGAGGTGAAATTTCGTATAGGGGCGCGGCGAAATCGGTGAGAAACCGCAAAGCTGGCTGGCGCACGCAGGTCTCGAATTGGTCCTTGTGGGCGAGGAACCAGTCGCGGTTGTTATTGCGCTTGAGACGGGAGAGAAACCCGAACAGTTCGGCGGTGAAGTAGACGGGCATCGGGATAAGGTAAGAAAGGGCTGCGTAAAAGTAAAGGGCAATAGCTTCAACCCGAAACGACAGACTGAGTGGCGCCTGTCGGAAGGGCCCGATTGGCGGCCGCGCCGCGCGCCGGAATCAGACGTGTGGCTCGGACTCGTGGGAGATGCGATCGAATTGCTGTCGGCAGTGCTTGCCCTTGGCCAATTTGACCCAGACTGGAAGGCATATCCTCGGCCTCGTAGACGGCGGCGCCCATGCCGCACCACTCAGCTTCCCGTCCATGGGGTCATGCGGGAGGATTGGACTGATGATGGGCGCCGGCGGGATGTGGTCTGCAAGATACAAGGATGTGGCGAGCCGTCATCGACTCGAATGCCGCGTCACCAGGACGGAATGCAACCGACACCGCAGTTGTCGAGGAGGTCCCGGAGTCGGGGTGATACCGAACGGCGGCGAGGGCGGCGAACAAGAGCTGTAGCGGCGTCCGCCACAGGCGAATGTCGCATGGCGAGGCCGAACTGTAAGGCCGGTGTAAACCTGCGACACGAACTTCGATCGCTCTATCTTCCGAATAACAATCGTTCCAGGACGGGACCGAGAGCCAAGGCTGGAAGATAGCTCAGAGCCACCATGGTTATCAAGCAGGTTGCGAGTAGGATCCCGAACGAAAGCGAATGGGTCGGAAGCGTGCCCGACGAAGAAGGAGTATTTCGCTGACGAGCAAATAGAGCGGCGAATGCCAACGCGGGAATTGCCAAGGCAAACCTGCCCGCGCTCATGGCTAAGGCTGTGGTGAGGTTGTAAAAGGGGGTGTTCGCATTCAGAGCGGCAAAGCTTTGGCCATTGTTGGCGAAGCAGGAGGTGTAGGCGAACAGGATCTCGGTGAAGCCATGGGGGCCGCCGTTGATCGTCAAAGCGGAGAGCCCCGACCGGGTGCTGACGGCTATCGCCGTGAGTGGAAGGACGACCAGCGGAGCGGCCAGAGCGTAGAGCATGATCATCTTGTTCTCCGCCGGACCTATTTTCTTCCCCAGGTATTCCGGAGTGCGTCCAACCATCAGTCCAGCCAGGAAGACAGCGACCGCCGCCGCCATGGCCATGCTGTAGAAACCTGAGCCCAGTCCTCCGAATACGAGCTCTCCCAGCAGCATGTTGACCAGCAAAACCATGCCGCCGAGCGAGGTGTAGCTGTCATGCATTGAGTTATTTGATCCGGTGGCCGTGTTCGAGGTAACGATAGCCGCAAGAGTCGAACCCCCTGTGCCGAAGCGGACTTCCTTGCCTTCCATATTCCCACCAGACTGGAGAGGGCTATTTCGAAAATCTACATTCCCGACGCGGGGAATGCCCTGTTGTTCAAAGTGCTGTACGAAGACCAGTCCAGCGATGAAGAAAAAAACCATCACAGCATACAAGAGCCATCCCTGTCGAGGTTGGCCAACCATCCTGCCGAACGTGTTGGTAAACGCCGCAGGCAGCAGTACGATCGCCAACATTTCGAGAAAGTTCGCCAGGGGCGTGGGGTTCTCGTAGGGATGGGCGCCATTCGCGTTGAAAAATCCCCCGCCGTTCGTGCCGAGATTCTTGATGACCTCCAGCGCGGCTACCGGACCCTGTGGTATGACCTGATGGCCGCCCTCGACGGTGGTGACGACCGCATAGCGGTGGAAGTTCATGGGAACCCCCTGCCACACGAGCAACAAGGCACCGAGCAATGCTCCCGGTAAGAGGATCCAGAGCAGGGCGCGCGTCAGATCAACCCAAAAGTTGCCGAGCGTCTGGGAGAGCTGTCGGGCGAGACCACGGATGAAGGCAACACCGACGGCCAATCCAGCGGCGCCCGCCAGGAAATTCTGCGCGCAGAGTCCCGCCATCTGGCTGAAATAACTCATCGTGTTCTCGCCCGAGTAGGCCTGCCAGGTGGTGGTCGTCGAGAAACTGATGGCCGTGTTCAGCGCAAGGTCAGCGGTTAACGGCGTGGTGTGGTACTGCGGGAAGAACCAGGGAAGGAATCGCTGCATTCTGAGAATGGCGTACAACAGGAGCGTGCCGGCAATGCCAAAGAGCACAAAACTGGTCGCGTATTCCTTGCCGGTCATCTCCAGATCAGGATCCACCCTAGTAATGCGATAGAGAAGTCTCTCAACGGGAAGACACAAACGGTCAAGTGGGGTCCGTTGCCTGGAGAAGACGCGCTCCAAGTAGCCGCCCAGGGGTTTCACCAGTGTGGTGACGATGAACGCGAACATCACGTACTGAACGGCGCTGTAGAAATCCACTGGCCCTACTCAACCGCATCACGACCGATGCGTTGGCAAACAATTAGTGGGTCCCGGAACGCATGACACCACCTGCGGCCCTGCTGGAAGCATTTTAGTGCCGCGCCGGTGTGTTTGTAAGGCAACTAGTTTTCCCCGAGCGACGGATCGCCGGGGAGCGAAGGAATCAACGATGGCAACGGCGGCCACAAGACGAAAGCGCCGGCCTCCAGCGCGTGTTGGAAGAAGCTCGTCACCGACTCGCTCGCCACTTCCTCAACAATTCCGTTCTCCAATTGGATGAAGCCGCCAACTTCTCCTCTTGATTACCTGATAATTGCAGGTTCGACTCGTTATGGTACCGCGCTGGCACGCTGCGCCTCGCGCCCGCGAGCGGGTGGAATCCCTTCCCAACTGCGGAATGCACGAACAAAGGAGTTCCAGTCTTCTTATCCGAGAAGGTAATACCCGGCGCATCTGCAGCAGAGAGTCAATCGTTGACCTTTGCGGCCCCGGCGAATCAGGCCGCTTTCGGGTCTACCTTAGATTGGATGATTCGGGAGCTCCAAGGATTTCGACATGGCTGCAAAGGAGAGCGCACCAAAAACCACGATCAACCTTTTCCAGGCCTCGGTCGCGCTTTTTGCGTCAAATCGCGCCTCGGCCGGAGTTCTCGTCCAGGCTCGCCATCCCGCTGGTTTCGAGCTTCCTCGAAACGGCACCTCCAGCGGAGAGAGTTCGAGTCCAAGACGGACATACCTTTGCCGCGATTCCAAATCGCTCTGCCTCCCCGGCTAGACGCGGCCTGTTTTCGGTTTGGATGGGGATGAATTGCCGGGAGCCGTAATCGAACCGGAGCCCGCGTGGTGCGCTCATGGCCCTCGACGCCCCGGCAGGACCTCCGCAACTTTTTCGCAGATACTTTCGAGTTCCGGCGCATCCTGTCAAGGCGGACGAGCGTCAGATGAGTGATGGCGTAAGCGGGAAACCGTTGACCAATCGCCGACATCGTTGGAGGAGAATCTTGAAACTCAGCAGCCACACGCATTCTCTAATCACCCCAGTTTGTTTCTTTTCGTTGATCTTTCTGGCCATCTTGCCGGCTTCGATTCTGCGGGCCCAAGACTCGCACTTTCATAATGCGCCTCCGTCGAGCTCTCAGCTGAAGAACCGGTATGCTGGCAAGCCGGCAGCGATTGCGGCTGGTTCCAGGCTTTACGACGTGAACTGTGCTTCCTGTCATGGAATGGGCGGACGCGGAACCGGGAATATCCCGGCACTATCCCAAGGGGCCTCGCAATCCGCGCCGGACGGAGAGGTCTTCTGGTTCATCACAACCGGATCCGTCGCCAACGGGATGCCATCTTGGACCGGCATGTCTGAGCAAGAACGATGGCAGCTCGTCGCGTACCTGAAATCATTGCAGAATTCGACCAACGCGGTGAGGACCGAGTCCCTACCCACGAGCGTGACACCCGTCAAGACGAATGCTCCGCCACCGCCGACACCCTTCGAGGATTTTCGCTATGAGGAGCCGGGAAAAGCCCGCAAAATAACCGCGCAAGACCTTCCCGCGCCATACGCAACCGCTGCGGCGAACAACGGACCGAGGGTGGTGGCGCGTCCGCCGGATGCATGGCCGAAAGCTCCGGCCGGATTCAGCGTACAGCAATACGCCACCGGACTGGATAATCCGAGACTGCTGCGGACGGCCCCCAATGGCGACATTTTCCTGGCAGAAAGCAGCAGCGGAAAAATCAGAGTGTTTCGCGGAATTACCCGAGAGGGCAAACCGGAGCAGGCTGGCACCTTCGCCACCGACCTCAACCAGCCTTATGGCATCGCCTTCTATCCTCCCGGAGACAACCCGCAATGGGTGTACGTCGGCGATACCGATGCAGTCGTCCGGTTCCCGTATCAGAACGGGGACTGGAAGGCCAGCACACCGGCGCAGCACATCGCGGACCTACCTCATGGCGGAGGACACTGGACCCGCGACATCCAGTTCACAAATGACGGTAAGAAAATGTTCGTAGCCGTTGGATCGGCGTCGAATGTCGACGATCCTGACACCACGAAGTCGGAAAACCATCGAGCCGACATCCTGGAGTTCGACCCTGACGGCTCCGGAATGCAAGTTTACGCCTACGGAATCCGAAATGCCGGAGGTGGGCTGGCGATCAATCCCAAGACCGGTGAGCTGTGGTGCTCGGTCAACGAACGGGACGGATTGGGGGATAATCTTGTGCCCGACTACATCACCCATGTTGAGCAAGGTGGTTTCTATGGCTGGCCGTGGTGGTACATAGGGGGCCATCAGGACCCGCGCCATGTGGGCAAACATCCGGAGTTGAGGGACAAGGTCGTCGTGCCCGACGTACTGTTGCAGCCTCACAACGCTTCGCTGGAGATGACGTTTTATGAAGGTATGCTATTTCCCGCTGATTCTCAGGGAGACATTTTTGCTTCCGAGCATGGGTCATGGAACCGGTCGGTGCGCGCCGGATATGAAGTCATTCGCGTTCCATTGCACCAGACAGGTAGAGCCAGTGGCGAGTACCAAGATTTCCTGACTGGATTTGTTGTCGACAATGGCCACGTCTGGGGAAGACCGGTCGGCATTACCGTCGCTCACGACGGGTCGCTTTTGGTCAGCGACGACGGTTCGAACTCCATCTGGCGCATTTCCTATGCGGGACCCCATGGTCAGAATCGCGAACCGGGCAAGGCTGGACCTGACTCAAAGAAAGCATCGAAGTGAAGGAGGCGGGAAAAACGGCGAACCTGCGGAGATGCGATGATGAACAACAGAAACATCGCGGAAAACGCGGCTGGGAATCCAATACCAGAGTGGCCGGGATTTCCGAAAGAGCCGATCGTCTGGCCCGGTCGCGAGATCTGACGTTGCATTCTGATCTGGGACCAACCATGCCTGACATGTCCGGAGGCGAGGTCGTCACCTGATTGCTGCGAACACACCGGATCGTTCTTGCCCCCGACCTTCGAGTACCTGTGTATGTTGCTGTGCAAAAACGGAAAGAATTTAATCCCTCGTTCATTAACCGGCAACGATTCAATGGGTTGCGTTTCCGGTTTTGAACCGGTCGTAGGCCGCCGATTGCACTGAAAACGGGCGTTGACAATCTTCGAGCAAGTCTCTAAGGTTGCTTCCGTCGACGGCTGAAAGGGTTGGCTTAATTAAACTTTTGCCAGTCCGAAGTAGGCTGAGTGATCGGCTCGGAAGGGTAACCCGACGGGCAGCCAGACCTGAAAAAACCGACGGCTCTGCGAGGAGCAGTTGGGGTTTGGGACCGCGAAAGCGGTGATCGCATCAAGGGCTGTGACGGTGCATGTCTCCACGCTGCTGGCTTCCTCGCAGGAGTTGACGGCTAGAGCATAACCAATGTCACAGCCTTTCTCTTTTGCTATCCTTACGGCTTCGGTAGTTCTCCCGCGATAGGTTTCCAGGCGAATCTCGAATTGTCTCTGCCCCCATTTTCAGCGGGCATGGTGGATGACCGGACTCCGCCGAGAGACCAGGCGACGGCAGGACCCCTGATTGCGACTTCGCTTCTCGATATCTCGCCGGAAATGTTCTACCACTGTGAACGACGCACTGTTGTCATTGCCCTGTCCAGTCCCTATGCCATGTCCAAGTAGTGCTGCGGCAGCCGGCACTTGACGGTCAGGGGAGTCCATAACCGGAGATCCAGCAAGAGGGGATCGACTCCGTCAGTCAGCCCCCGAGCCGGAACCACCACGCAGGTACCTGGGTGCGCTGTAATTGTGCTATCTTGTGGTCCGCAATGAAATCGTTGCGCATGATACTTTGCTCGGCTTTGTTGGCCGCTCCCCTTGCCACTTTTGCCCAGTCTAGGCCTGTCGCGAGCAGTGGTCCTCCCGCAACCCAGTCCGCTCCGTCCCCAACTTCGGACCCCGGCGCGTTTTACCATCTGGGTCCTGACTCGCTGCCGCAGGAAGCGGTCCCCAAAGGTGAAATCCGCGGCCCATTCACGCTGCCGAGCAATGCTTATCCGGGCACGCAGCATACCTACTGGATTTATGTTCCGGCGCAGTATGATTCAGCCTTCCCGGCGAGCCTGATGATCTACAACGACGGACAAGCCTTCATGAATCCTGACGGCGATATGCGAGCGCAAAACGTGATGGATAATCTCATCTTCCGGCGTGAGCTGCCGGTGATGATCGGCGTCTTCATTAACCCCGGCCGGCGCCCGGATCAACCCGAGCCCACCCCGAGCGACTGGGGCGACCGCACCACGAATCGGCCCACCGAATACAATTCGCTCGACGACAAGTACGCCCGCGTCATTGTGGACGAACTCATGCCGGTCCTTTACAAGAACTACAACATTTCGAAAGACCCGGAACAACACGGCATCGGCGGGTCAAGCTCGGGCGCCATCGCCGGTTTCACCGTCGCGTGGCAACGTCCGAACCAATTCCGCAAGGTCCTCAGTAACGTCGGCAGCTTTGTGGATCTGCGCGGGGGCAATGCCTACCCCGATCTCATCCGCAACAGCGACCACAAGCCACTTCGTGTCTTTCTCTGCGATGGACGGAACGATAACCGCGGCCAACGCCCCGGGGAAGACTACAACCAGACCCGCGACTGGTTTTATCAGAATGTACAGATGATGCAGGCCCTCTCAGCCAAAGGCTACGACGTGAACTACTCCTGGGGGATGAACCAGCACGGCCAGAAGATGGGCGGAGCAATTTTGCCGGAAATGATGCGCTGGCTCTGGCGCGATCACGAGTTCTCAAGCGATCCGAAAAACTTGGTGGAGAGATCCTTTAACCTGCCCAAGAACAGTGGCGAAAAGCGCTAGATGTAAGTTGTTGCTGTACGCCTGAACCGCTGAGACTTCCTGCCTTCATGTTGCGCAACCAGGTCCGACTGGCTCCTCCGGTCGCCGGTCAAAACACCAGCCCTGCGTTCAAGCACCAGCCTGCCTGGCTAAAGATCTTGGCTCCGGTCGAACTCAGCCACTCTGGCGGGTGAGTGATTGGTGATTGCATCCCGGCACACAGTAGATCGTGGCCATGCCAGCGCATGGCAGTGACGAGTGATGAGGTCCATGAATTGTCCGGCGCCGACCGATGGTCTTTGCGCGAAGCGTAGTGATTCTGAACCGAGCCCCACCATACGGCTCGGTAAAAACCTGCGACCTAGGCCCTAATTTCATCGATCAAGAGCTAAAATAGCGAGCTGATTCCCACGGCTGTAGACAGTCTCGAGGACGCAGGGAACGCCGATGGGAATTCTGCACCTTCATGAAGGGCGGCCCAACGAGGGGAGCTGAAATCAAAAGATGGCAAAATTCCTGCTTACGCTCCTGGTCGTCTATCTCAGCGCAGCATGGGCTGAGAATTCGCCTGTTGTATTGGACCGCGAAGGCAGCACCATTGTTTTGGAGCCCTATGCAGCGAACATCATTCGCGTGACGCTCAGCAGGAACAAGGATCAGGCCGTGGCCTCGCCCGGATATGGCTTCATCGCGACTCCGACGACAAAAGGATGGTCACCACAGCAGAGCGCAGGAGGCTATATTTACCGTTCTGCCCGCCTGGTCGTCACCGTCGCCGCGAACCCTCCGTGGCACCCCAAGGCCACCCAAGTCGATATCAGCAAGTTCTTCAGCGGTTCCACCCCACGGATTGCCATTTCGCTCCGAACGCCGGAAGGCAAAACACTGCTGCAAATGACGAACTGGTGGATGTCGGTGCCCAACCACAAAGATGGCAACGCCGCGATCTCGTATGACAAGCGGTCGTCCGACTCGTCCTTCTATCAGGTGGGAGCCACGTTTGTTTCGCCCGATGACGAGCATTATTACGGCCTTGGCCAGAATCAAGAAGGCTTTCTCGACCATCGCGGGCATCGCATCGAATGCTGGCATAACTACACCGCGACGGCGGCTCCGAGCGTGTGTGTCCCGTTCATGGTGACGAATTATGGTTATGGAATCATCTGGGACAATCCCTCCAAGACTGTGATTGAGCCAGGATTCAACGAGCGAACAAGTTGGACATCGGAGGTCGGCGACCGGGTGTCGTTCTTCGTGATCGCCGGCGGCACGTTAAACGAGATCTACGCGGGATACCGGCTTCTCACTGGTGCCACGCCCATGCTGCCGAAGGCGGCTTACGGCTACATTCAATGCAAGCAACGTTACGCGTCGCAGGACGAAGTGCTGGCCGTTGCCAAGGGGTACCGCGAGCGACATCTTCCGGCCGACATCCTGGTAGTGGACTGGTTCTATTACTCCAAGATGGGAGAGATGGATTTTGTCCCAGACAAATGGCCGGACCCAGCGGCGATGAATCGACAGCTCCACGAAATGGGTTTTGAGACGATGATCAGCGTGTGGCCTCGGTTTGCCAATGGCTCCCGTTACTATGATTTCCTGACGAAGAAAGGCTGGTTTGAGCACCTCGCCGACGGGACACCTACGGACGGTCTTCCCTATGACCGCGCGGGGTCCGACATCGATACGACCAATCCAGAGGCGGCGCGCTGGTTCTGGGAAACAATCCGCGACAACATACTCAGTAAAGGCTTCGATTTTATCTGGGCGGATGAAACCGAGCCCGACTTGCCGCCGAACGGCAGTTACTTCTCGGTGGGGCCGGGCACACGCTACTTCAACATCTATCCTTTGGTTCACACCGCTGCTATCTATGATGGTTTCCGCCGCGATATGCGTTATCGCGCACTGATTCTTTCTCGCGATGCTTACCTGGGAGCACAGCGCAACGGAAGCATGTTCTGGTCGTCGGACATTTACCCGACGTGGGACACGCTCAAGCGCCAGGTCCCGACGGGGCTGGATTTTACGGCCTCTGGCATTGCCTATTGGACCCAGGATATCGGCGGCTGGCAATATTTGCCTGACGAGCATCATCCCGCCCATCCGGCACTCCTCGACCCTTCCGACGCGAGAGACAATGTCGGCGGATACGACGACTATCCCGAGCTTTATACACGCTGGTTCGAATATGCGGCGTTTCTTCCGATCTTCCGGGCACATGGAAGCCGCACTTATAACGAAGTCTGGTCGTACGGAAAACAGGCAGAGCCAATTCTAGAGAAGTATCTGCGGCTTCGCTACCGACTCATCCCTTACATCTATTCACTCGGCTACCAAACGTACCAGACAGGTGCACCCTTCATGCGCGCCCTGTTCATGGATTTTCCCAATGACCCGAAAGTGGCCGACTTGCGAGACGAATACATGTTTGGCCCAGCGTTTCTGGTGGCTCCGGTAACCGAACAGGGCCTGACCAGCCGTACCGTTTACCTTCCCGCCGGCACAGACTGGTACAACTATTGGACGAACGAACGCCTGCACGGTGGCGAAGCGATTCAGGTCGATGCTCCCATTGACACACTACCTCTGTTTGTTCGCGCCGGTTCGGTCCTACCTTTGGGAGACGCAATTGAGAGCACCAGTCAGCGACAAAGAATCACCGAGTTACGGGTCTATCCCGGAGCGGACGCCGAGTTCAGCCTCTATCAGGATGATGGTAGGACGTATCTCTACGAAAAGGGAGACACAAGTATCACTCGCCTGCACTGGAACGACGCGGCGCACCAACTGACCCACCAAGGTGCCGAGGCATGGACGGAACCGGACTCCGAAATCGTTGACGTGATTGGGCGCAGATAGGCGGGCCGCGCAGAGGTGGGCCGCAAACCACCTCAGTCATCAGCTAGGTTGTCCCTTGCATCGTCCAGGCTCATCCAACAGCTTGCGTCCCGCTCTTCCCGCTCGTGCAGGCCCGCCAAAAGATGTCCGCTTCCAAACCGGCCATCCGGGGCAACGTTAGGAAACGGACACGACTGCAAAGGGCTTCATGCACGCGCCTTATCGATCATCGCCTCCCAGATGCCTTGGGATTTGAGGACCAGTTCAACGGCTTCGCGGATCGCACCGTGGCCTGCCTGGGCTCTCGTCGTGTAATGTGCGGCGTTCTTGACCTCTGGGACAGCGTTACCCACCGCAACAGCGAGGCCCGCGCGGTGCATCAGAGGAATATCCGGAAGGTCATCGCCGACATAGGCGACGGCAGAGTCGGAGACGCCCGCTTTTTTGAGGATTTCTTCATATGCCGGCATCTTGACCGGCTGTTTCATGTAGATAAATTCCATCTTCATTTCGTTGGCGCGACGGAGAAGGGCAGCACTTTCGCGACCTGTGATACAGCCCGTTCGCAGGCCTGCCGTTCGGGCCAGAGTTAGGCCTTGGCCGTCGTGTGCGTCGAAGGTCTTGATTTCGAGAGCGGTACCGTCGGGTTGCGAGAGCAGAGTGACGCTACCGTCTGTCATCGTACCGTCCACGTCCATAAGAAGGAGTTTGATTTGGGCAGCGCGCTTCTTAAGGGCAGGAGAGATTTTCACAAGGCCAGGCAACGAAACCTCCAAGAAACCAATCAAGAAAAGGTGCAAATTAAAGCTCAACGAATGGTCGGCGCGTTCCAGAGGAACGCGGTAACCGAGATTCGGAATCCAGTCGGTTCACACAATCCCACCAGGGTCACTTTTCCCCGGGCGAATGAACTGGCCAGACAATTGGCCTCTGTGGGATCTACCACTCACGATAATATCGCGCCTCCTTGCCTGGGTCTTCTCGTACCTCGCTTTTCTTGGGCCGACACGGGATAACGAGCTTTCTCGATGACCGTACGTATCGCTTGCGACGGATCCCGTCGCGCGAAAATCATCACGACCGGGCAATGCCCGGTCACGATCCTGTTCCATTGCTGTGTCGCCCCCTCCTGTCCATTGGACTCCGACTTTTCCCGCTGCCGCTCGGTAGACGATGTCGTGAGTGTCGCGATCGAGATCGCCGCGTCCATTCCGGTCGAGCGAAGCGAGCCGATGCCACGCGGCAGCCTTTGCGTGCGAGCGTGCGCGATAGGTCGTAACCAAGACAAGGACAGGTTCGTTCGCCACGTCTACTGCACCTCCGGGGAGCCCTTCCGCAACCGCGCCACGAACAGGTTCAACCCGGATTGCACCGGTTCGTCGCAGTATCGATTTGCAGAAGACTTTGCTGGCCCGACGGCTTAACGGCGCTACCTCCTTCGATCGACACGCGAGTGCAGTGTGCTGATCTTCCGATCCAGTGCCGACCGCATGCATAGAGCACAGTGTTCAAGTAGTACTTGATCTTTCCCGTGCAACCCGGAATCTGGGTCAACTCCAGGGCGCCGCAGATTAATTGCTGCAACCATGAAACGAAGCATTACCCGGAAACATCTATGGAGGAGTTCCTGAGAGTTGATGGCAGGGGGCAGTGATTTCTGCCTGACCGGCAGCGCGAAGTTGGTGAGACTTCTCGGGCGGACAGTCCATTCCGAACTACATCGTGCGCGGAGGCAGTCGCACGTGGCCGGCGATGGTAAGCTTAGTCCGAACTTCACAAGCGAGGCGCGCGTGGCATTTCGAACCGCGAAATTCCGCGCACCCCCGCAGGAACGACACCCATGGATCCCGGTCCTATGAGCGCGCCTGGCGCGGCAGCGAGATTACCTGCCTTGCCGCAGTCGGTAGCTGCGCCGCTTACCCGCGCCGCGATGTTCTTGGTCGCAACGCTCAACCCCGGTTCTCAAAATCGTGCCACCCTGCGCACGTTCTGCGGAGATCTCGCAGCGCTGGTGCGCGCGGTGGAATTTCGCGACCTCGAAGGAGGACTTTCCTGCGTAGTGGGTTTTGGCTCCGACGTGTGGGATCGTCTGTTCGGGCCGCCGCGGCCGGCACAACTGCATCCGTTTCCCGAGATTCGCGCCGGAGCGCGTCATGCTGTTTCCACACCCGGCGACTTGCTGTTCCACATTCGCGCCAAGCGCCTGGATCTATGCTTCGAGCTTGCCACGCAGCTTATGGCCCGTATCGGAGATGCCGTCTCGCCGGTCGACGAAGTGCAGGGCTTCCGGTACTTCGACGACCGCGACCTCCTGGGTTTCGTCGACGGGACGGAGAATCCCAGGGGCGCGGCCGCGACCGACGCCGTGCTCGTCGGCGACGAGGATGCCAACTTCGCCAGTGGCAGCTACGTCATTGTCCAGAAATATCTGCACGACCTTAGCGCATGGAATGCGCTTTCCACTGAAGCGCAGGAACGCATCATCGGCCGCACCAAGCTTTCTGACATCGAATTGGACGACTCCGCCAAGCCAACCTCAGCCCACAGCGCGCTCACTACCATCGTCGAGGACGGAAAAGAGGTCAAGATCCTGCGGAACAACATGCCCTTTGGCCGACCGGCGCACGGGGAGTTTGGCACCTACTTCATCGGCTACAGCCGTTCCCCTCGCACGATCGAGCGGATGCTCGACAACATGTTCGTCGGCCGGCCACCCGGCAACTACGATCGACTGCTCGATTTCAGCCGCGCGGTCACCGGAAACCTGTTCTTCGTGCCGTCCGCAACATTTCTGGAAACCGTCAGCGAAGACCAGCCTGTAACGACCGGGCTTTCTGCCGCGCCCCAGGCGAGCGCACCTTCTCCATCCATCCCAGCCGTGCGCAGCGGTTCACTCGGCATCGGTTCTCTCAAAGGAGACAAACGCCATGAATAACCTGCATCGCGAGCTCGCCCCCATTTCCGATTCGGCATGGGCTCAGATGGAAGAGGAAACCTCCCGCACGCTCAAGCGCTACCTCGCCGGACGGCGCGTCGTCGACGTGCATGGGCCGACTGGCACCGGCCTCTCCGCGGTCGGCACCGGGCATCTGACGACGATCACCGCCCCGGCAAAAGGCATCGTCGCGAGGCAGCGCGAGGTGAAGGCGCTGGTCGAGCTGCGTGTTCCGTTCGAACTGGATCGCGAATCGATCGACAACGTCGATCGTGGCGCGAACGATTCGGACTGGCAACCGGGGAAGAACGCCGCGCGACAGATCGCCTTTGCCGAGGACACCGCCATATTCGAGGGCTATGCCGCCGCCAACATCGGGGGCATCCGCCAAGGAACCAGCAACCCGATCATGACTCTCCCCGCCGACGTGCGCCAGTACCCTGAAGCCATCGCCCAAGGCTTGAGCCGATTGCGTCTCGTTGGTGTGAACGGCCCCTACTCTGTGCTGCTCGGGGCCGACGCCTACACCGCACTCGCCGAGACTAGCGACCACGGATACCCAGTGTTAGAGCACGTCAAGCGGCTGGTCAACGATCAAATCATCTGGGCGCCCGCCATTGCTGGTGCTTTCGTACTGACGACTCGTGGTGGCGACTTTGCCCTTCACATCGGACAGGATGTCTCCATCGGTTATCTTAGCCACACCGATGCCGCTGTCCGCTTGTATCTGCAGGAGACGTTCACTTTCCTCCTGCTAACCGGCGAAGCCGCCGTGGCTCTGGTGCCTCCCGCGAGGACGAAGAAGACCTGATACAGGACGCGGACGCTGCTCCCATTGAACTCGCTCGCTCGTTGACGGCTTTGTCAGATCGATTGAGGTTGTTTGTCCGCGGTCCCCGCCCGAGATGCGACGGGGCCTGATACTGATCCTCCTCGCCGCAAAGCCCGGCGGCTGGTGCCGGAGGCGCGAGGACGCTCGCCACATTTGGTACGGTGGCAATGGCGGAGACGAGCAATCCGGGGTGGTGGAAGAAGTCGCGGGGCATTGATCGACTTAACCAGCAGAGGCCGATGAAGCACGGCCACAGTGGCCAAGAGGATCGATGGCGACCCAGCCGCAACTTGTGGATAAAACCTTCAGCCTCCGCAGGTGCACTTGAATAACGTATTTGGCGGCGATTTTCGTACACCATCGTACAATTCCGATTACCCGCACCGCGGAAGGTAGGGCTCGCGCATTGAACGCTCACAACGTGATCGTGGTTTCTTCCGCGGTGGCTACCAATCTCGTGGCGCAGATCGGGTTAGAGAAGGCCTTTCTTGTGGGCGACCCGATGGCCACGCCTTCGAAAGGCGAAAGGGTTCTATGACGGAAGAACAAATTCGACTATCCGAATTCGGAGCGCGCAAGAAGCACTGGAAACGCTGGGGACCTTATCTCAGCGAGCGGGCGTGGGGAACGGTGCGGGAAGACTACAGCCGGTATGGCCAGGCTTGGGAGTACTTTCCGCACGACCACGCGCGTTCACGTGCCTACCGCTGGAACGAAGACGGGCTAGCAGGCATTAGCGACCGGCGGCAGATGATGTGCTTTGCCATCGCCCTGTGGAATGAGCGCGATCCCATCCTGAAAGAGCGGCTTTTTGGACTGACCGGAAACCAGGGGAATCATGGCGAGGACGTGAAGGAATCCTACTTCTACCTCGACTCGACACCTACGCACTCCTACATGAAATATCTGTACAAGTATCCGCAGGCGGAATTCCCATACACGCGTCTTGTGGAAGAAAACCGGCGGCGTGACAGGAAACAGCCGGAGTTCGAACTGCTCGATACCGGCGTATTCGACGACGACCGCTACTTTGATGTGTTTGTGGAATACGGCAAGTCTGACCCCGAAGACATTTTGATCAAAATCACGGTGGCGAACCGTGGCCCGGAAGCCGCCAATCTGCGTCTCCTGCCGACCGTGTGGTTCCGCAACACATGGTCCTGGGAAAGTTCGCGCCGTCGTCCGCAGTTGCATCAGGCACGATCTGCGCCCTACCCCGTAATCGAACTCAATCATGACCAGCCCGGCAACCGCTGGCTGCATTGCGAAGGCTCGCCAGAGCTGCTTTTCACCGAGAATGACACCAATGCGCATCGCCTTTGGGGAATCGACAACCGCACTCCTTACGTCAAAGACAGCATCAATGACTACATCGTGCACGGCGCTCATGAAGCGGTAAATCCGAGTTCTGCCGGCACCAAGGCAGCGGCTCACTACCGGCTCACGCTCGGCGCGGGCGAGACTTCGGTCGTACGCTTGCGCCTCTCGGATTCCGAGTTCCCGGGACCCCACGCCTTTGCCGGCTTCGATGGGGTGCTTGCGAAGCGCGTGGGCGAAGCGGATGAATTCTACGCCACGGTCATGCCCGAAGATCTGTCTCCGGATGCACAGAACGTCATGCGTCAAGGTTTTGCCGGGATGTTGTGGTCAAAGCAGTTTTATCACTACGTCGTCAGAGAATGGCTGCGAGGCGACCCCGACAATCCTTCCCCTCCCGCCGAGCGTCTCCACGGTCGCAACCACGAGTGGACTCACCTGTACAACTCGGACGTGATCTCCATGCCCGACAAGTGGGAATACCCGTGGTACGCGGCCTGGGATTTGGCCTTCCACTGCATACCCCTGGCGCTGGTGGATCCCGACTTCGCAAAAGAACAGCTCATATTGATGCTACGGGAATGGTACATGCATCCGAACGGTCAGATTCCGGCCTACGAGTGGGCGCTCGACGCCGTGAACCCACCAGTTCACGCGTGGGCTGCGTGGCGGGTTTACAAGATTGACAAGAAACGCAAAGGCAGTGGTGACCGAGCATTCCTGCAGCGTGTCTTCCACAAGCTCCTGCTGAATTTTACCTGGTGGGTAAATCGCAAGGACGCCGAGGGCATGAATATTTTCCAAGGCGGATTTCTCGGTCTCGACAACATCGGCGTGTTCGACCGCAGCGCGCCGCTGCCCACGGGCGGATACATCGAACAGTCCGACGGAACCAGCTGGATGGCGATGTACACGTTGAACCTGTTAGCAATCGCCCTGGAACTCGCGGCCGAGGAGCGTTGCTACGAAGACGTAGCCAGCAAGTTCTGGGAGCATTTTATCTACATTGCCGACGCGATGAGCCGTCGTGGTCATGACGGCACGGGGCTGTGGAATGAGGAAGACGGCTTTTTCTACGATGTGCTCAAACTGCCCGACGGCACCCATTTCCCTATGAAGGTCCGCTCCATCGTGGGATTGATCCCGCTGTTCGCCGTGGAAACACTGGAACCGGATGTACTCGACAAGCTCCCTGATTTCAAGAGACGGCTGGAGTGGTTTATCGACAACCGGCCCGATCTCCGGCAAAACGTAGCTTGCATGCGTAGCGAGGGTGTGGGCGAACGGAGACTGTTGTCCATCGCGAACCAAGACATGCTCCGCAGCATTCTGAGGTTCATGTTGGATGAGCGCGAATTTCTTTCGCCATACGGCATTCGTGCACTGTCGCAGTTTCATCGGGATAATCCCTACAGACTGAACGTTTACGGCGTAGAACACCGCGTGGACTACGAGCCGGGCGAATCCTCGACTGGACTATTCGGCGGCAACTCGAACTGGCGCGGACCCGTCTGGCTCCCCGTGAATTATCTCCTGGTGGAGTCCTTGCAGAAGTTCCATCACTACCTTGGCGACGAATTCAAGGTTGAGTTTCCCACGGGATCGGGAACCCTGATGAACCTGTGGGATGTCGCAGGAGAACTATCGCGGCGCATGACGAGCATATTCTTACGCGATGAAGACGGTCGCCGACCCGTGTTCGGTGGCAGCGAGAAATTCCGTATCGACCCGCACTGGCGAAACCTCATCCTATTTTACGAGTACTTCCACGGTGATTCGGGGGCTGGAGTGGGAGCGAGCCATCAGACCGGATGGACCGGGGTGGTCACCAAATTGATGCAACAAAGCGGGGAGTCGCACGAACACGATAAAACGGAATCAGCGGTAACTCGGCAAGCGGCAGATTGATAACGGAAGTCCGCCAAAGAAACCCATTAAGGTATTTCCAGCCATGCCAAACGCGAGTACTCGTAAGTTGGTGTACGTGACATGGACATGACCCAGGCCTAGGCGGTATTTCCGGACCGGCTTAGCAAGCTCCCCACGCATCCGGTCAATGGGCTGGAAAACGATGAGGAGCTTCTCCAGAAAACGACTACTGCCCGTCGAGCGACTAAAATTTTCTGTCATCTAGCAGACTTCTGAGCAGGCAGTGGAGGACCCAATTCGAGTGCTGTTTGACTGTTTTCCGCGGCTTTACGATAGCTATGATTCAGTTCGGACCCGAAGCATGCGGTAGGTTGGACCACGCGTTACGTCGGGAATGGCTCGAAACCAACGGTATCGGCGGTTTCGCTTCCTCCACGATCATCGGTTTGAACACACGGCGCTATCACGGCTTGCTGGTGGCGGCCACTAAGCCGCCGCTTGGCCGGTTTGTTCTCCTTTCCAAACTCGAGGAAACGCTGTTCGTCGATGGCCAGGCGTTTGACTTGTCCACGAACCGCTATCCCGGCGTCATTCACCCCCAGGGGTTTCGATCTCTGAAGCAGTTTCGCCTCGATCCATTCCCCGTTTTTACCTACGAAGTCGGAGGAATCGAAATCGAGAAGACGGTCTTCATGATCCATGGTGAGAACAGCACGGTCGTGCAATATGCGCTGAGAAGGGACAATCATCGAGAGGGCAGGAGACACTTGCGGCTTGAACTCCGACCACTACTCGGGTTCCGCGACTATCACGCGACCATTCACGAGAATGGAACGATTAATCCTCTGTTCGAGGAGCATTCGGGCTCGGTGAGTGTAGCTCCCTACCGTGGTCTACCATCGCTCCATCTGGCACACAATGCAGTTGAGGTACAAAAAACCGCCGAATGGTACCGCAATTTCGAATACGACATCGAACGCGAGCGCGGGCTCGATTTTTCTGAGGACCTCTTCAATCCATTCGTTTTGCGCTTCGATTTGTCCCCGCCCGGCCCTGCGCTGGTCATCGCCTCCACTGAACGGCACAACGTCGCCCGGGTTTCCGAGTGCAGACAGGCGGAGATCAACCGTCGCCGCGAAGTCGAAGCGGCTTCTCCCGTTGATGATAGTTTTGTTCGAAGGCTCGTCGTTGCCGCTGACCAATACATCGTTTCCCGTGCAGACCAGAAGACCATCATTGCCGGGTACCATTGGTTTGGCGATTGGGGACGTGACACCATGATTTCTCTGCCCGGTCTGGCGCTCGTGACAGGCAAACATGAAGTCGCCAGAAGCATCCTGCGCGAATTCGCGAGCCATGTTGATCGCGGCATGTTGCCGAACCGTTTTCCTGACGCCGGTGAAATACCCGAGTACAACACGGTCGACGCCACGCTCTGGTTTCTTGAAGCAACCCGCGCTTACCTCTCCCACACCGGCGATTGGGAGTTCGTACGTGATGAGCTCTACGCCGTATTTGTCGATGTCATCTCCTGGCACGTTCGCGGTACACGCTACGGAATCAAGGTGGATGCGGGCGGGTTGCTTTTCTCGGGAGAGCCAGGTGTTCAACTCACGTGGATGGACGCCAAAGTCGACGACTGCGTGGTCACGCCTCGCCGTGGCACGCCGGTCGAAATTCAGGCGCTTTGGTATAACGCGCTTTGCATTATGGAAGAACTAGCCCAACGCTTCGGCGACGAAGTCAATCAGAAACGCTATCGCGGCATGGCGGCCGCTGCAAGTTGGAGTTTCAATCGCCTTTTCTGGAACGATGCAAGCAACTGCTTATACGACGTCGTCAACGGTGAGATGGTCGATCCGTCGATCCGTCCCAACCAGATCTTTGCTGTCAGCCTCCGACACACCTTGTTATCCGGCGAGCGGGCGCGGGCTGTCGTGGAGACAGTTCAGCAGCATCTTCTGACTCCATACGGGTTGCGTAGTCTCGCGCCAAGCGATCCGCACTATCGCGGTCGATATGTCGGCGGTCCGACGGAACGTGACGGGGCATATCACCAGGGCACCGTTTGGCCATGGCTGATGGGGCCGTTCATTACCGCATATCTAAAGGTATATGCAGGCAGCGACGAGGCTCGCCGCCACGTGACCGAATGGCTGACGCCGCTGCGAGATCATCTTGCCGATGGTGGGCTCGCTCAAATTTCTGAGATTTTCGACGGGGACGCGCCGCAACAGCCTCGCGGATGCATAGCCCAAGCTTGGAGCGTCGGAGAAATATTGCGAATTCTCGTAGAAGACGTTTATGGCCTGGGGGGACTACCGCAGCCCCTAGACGGGCCTGTCCAGGACAATGACGGCAGTCCTCCGCGATCCGTTGCCATATCGTGATGAATGCGAACACAACCCTGCAACGTCGGACTGACTCACATCATCGGACGCTATTCCGGACTTCCTGCAAAGTCTCGGGAACGTGCTTGATCCAACAGCTCAATAGCTCGGGCTGGCGGTGAAACATTCGCATACCGAGATCGACCCGTGCCAGTTCCAGGAAGGACCTTCCCTTGACCTACTGAATCATCACGCCGGTGGGCGCTAATTGCGCTGTCTTTCTCTGATTGCCCCCAGCAGGCAGGAGTGTACCGTAAACGGCCTGATATACTATCCCCGGTCCTGCGAACACACTGGCAGAAGTCGCCAACAATTTCGTTTTCAAGTCATTTGTTTTGCTTGTAAACCGTTCACGGGCGCGTAGCTCAATTGGCAGAGCAACTGACTCTTAATCAGTAGGTTGAAGGTTCGATTCCTTCCGCGCTCACCACTCTTTTCAATGACTTACCTCAACCAAGCCCGCACGGAAGCACTTTTGACGCGGTATTGAAAAGGCGCACTTTAGCGCGCATAGTTCCGAAGCGCACGGCACACTTACGGCACACCTACCAGCCGCGCAGCTCGTGTTTTCGGTCCAGCACCGATATCGGTTTCTCGGAGACGAACGGATCAACCCGATCAGCTTGTTGGTTTGCCCACGCGATCCATTCTTTGTAGTGCGGCTGTTTGTCCGCATTCCATTTGGCAGTCTTCTCTGCGTATACCGCGATGAATCGGCGCAACCGTTCGGCTTTTTCCCAGCTTTCGATCCACTGATTGAACTGCTCCACCTTTTTCTCTTCCGCCTCAATCTGCTCACGCAGTTTGATCATCTCCTGTGCCCGCTTCTGTCGCTCCAACTCGCGCTCTTTGACCTCCTGCTCGTGGCGACGGAGCGCAACCACAGTGCGCATCACTCCCGCGGTGAAATCGGGAATGAGATCTTCAAGCCGCTGGACCTTGGCGTCGGCCCATCTCTTCCGCAGCGATGGCGAGCGCCAAGTCTCCGAGTGAATTACGAGCGCCAATGATGCCCGAGGCTCGTAGCTTACGAAGCGGTCATAGTCCCAACGATTCTTAGGCTCCGGCACTCGTGGTTTCCGAGTCACGATTTGCCGAACTACCTCCTCAATTCCGAAGAAGACACGCTGGCCGTTCATGCTCGCAACCGTGCCGCCCTTCTCCGTGACCTCAACTGTGAAGCCTTGCCTCTCTAATACGGCTAGGAGCTGAGACATTATCCCCAATGCCCGCTCCAGCCTTTCCGCCGTTACCCTGACGTCGAGGCCGCCAGGTTTATTGGGCAGCAGAATGCCTCTTTCGCTCTTGCGTCTTCGACTCCGAAGCCGACTCGCGGTGCGTCGAACCAAGAAGTGCCAGCCAGCTGATGAGTCAACTGGTGGAGGCTTGAGCGCACCAAACGACAATAGCTGGTCGATAGCGGCGAACTCAGGATCGGTCTGAGCGGGCGCAGTCGCTTCCTTCTGCCGGACGCGTGATGACCTAAACACGACCGGAACCTTGTCCAGTTTTGGCAACGGCATCTTGCGAATGCCGGCATGGCCATGGGCCAGCTTCGCCCAGTGGCCACGACCTGGAACAGG
The DNA here is from genome assembly GCA_049520935.1 of Terriglobales bacterium. Classification (GTDB taxonomy): domain Bacteria; phylum Acidobacteriota; class Terriglobia; order Terriglobales; family Acidobacteriaceae; genus Acidiflorens. The sequence continues at coordinate 106,644 of JBEKPJ010000017.1, forward strand.
TACCAAGAGCTTGCTACACGCCTTCCCCAAAGCGACTGCGGAAACGCCATATTCCTGAGCGACCTTGATCAGCGGTCTCTCCCAGGCTTTCCGGTTCAACTCATCGCGATCATATTGCAGTGGCACGTCGACCTCCTGAAATGCCTAACGGTAAAGTTCTCACGCCAGGGAAATCTCGCCTGACGCCTTACGGCCCATAAGTCGGCTGTTCTTTCAGAGCAGCCTTAGACCGACTCGTGGAGCCAACCGGCCGGCCTTTGATTGGCTGGAGCAGTTTCGGCCGCCGCCGATTCCTTGCCATGCCCCAGGAACCGCCCTTTGTGGATCGTGGTGACGGTTGTTTCCCGTAAACGAGTCTGTCCAGAACGACATTCAGGAGAATCAAAATGACTGCCTGGTCAAACGTGACAACATGCCTGAACAGAAGGGCGGCGGCGAGGATCATCCCGGCACGTCCCCAACCCCACATCTTTATGGCGGAAGCGATCTTTGCAAATTCGGTCATTTCAGAGTCCGGATCGAAGCAAGCGTTGATTTCGATCCGATTCTGGCAGACCGGCGTTCGCGAGCGTAAGCCGGAATAATTCGAACGGAACTATTTCTTCTGGGGGGCGAACAGTTGGGCCCATTCGGCGGCAGCCCGCGTGTAATCCTCCTCGGTCGGGAGGGCGATTCCTTCGCGTTTAAGGACATCTTTGAGACGTCGGACAAAACGCTCCAGGTCCTTTCGGTCCTGAAAATGGTGCTTTACCGCCAACTCCCGCCAAGTCGTTCGAGGGTGGGCGAGCTTTTCTTCGAGTGCGGCCCGAGTCCGGATCCTGAATTCTTCGGGCCGGCCCCGACGTTTCGGGACGAAGCGCTTCCGCAGGCTGTGTCGTTCTCCAATCTGCTGTCCGGAACTATCGAGGATCGGTTCACTTTCCTTGAGGTCCCGAGCATCCGGTTTCGGCAACCTATACTGCTCGAGTTCGGTGATGCGGCGATCGAGTTTCTTTCTGGCCGGAGAGCCGGTTGGGAGCCCGTCGGCTTCTTCCGACAGGGTCGCACAATGCTTCATAATCTGAGCCAGCAGTGGATGGGTTGCGATGTACGGCAGATCGAACATAATGATAATAAGGTGGAATGCCCACTCAAGGGCGTCATCCTCATCCGTTGAGACGCTGTTCCAATTGCACGATCGATTCCAGAATTCCGTCAAATGCAGGAATCTCCCCGAAAATCATCTGGGACATCGCCCGGTAATCCTGTTCGAGATTTGCGCGCATACCGTTATGCGGTACCAGGGCAAAGGTCCCGGGAGTCGCCGTGGCGAGATCGAAATCGGGGCGGTTGAAGAACATCCGGGCGTGTCGCACGCAGTCGGCGCCCATGGCTGCATCAGTAGCGTACCGCTCGCCGTCCTCAGACCGGAGGAGCGAATGCAGGTCGTAGTAGTGGCGTGACACCCGCTGGCCTCCGCCGCGCACCTCGACGCGCCGATCCCACCACCGCCGCAAGCCGTGCAGGATCGTTACCTTGTCCCAGAAGGTCCGATCGGGATCGACAGTCGTAATATTAGGCACCTCAAGAACGGTTTCGGCCAGGTCCGGAGCAACGTAGGGAGTGACGGCACGTGTGGCATGAGGGTCGAGAGCAGATTTTGCGCCAGCCTCGATCTTGACTGCCCGGCGTACGTAGGCGGCTCCGTCGGCGGTTACAGTCGGATACCACAGCGACAAACTTTGCTGATCCGGATCCTCAGGGTCGGGTTCGATGCGCCCAGCCTCAGGCGCCAGATTGGCACTTTCCAACAACTCGCGGAGCAATCGTGAGAGCTGCTCCCGCAGCGGGCCGTTGATGTAGTTTTGACAGGCCTCGCGGATAGCATCGAGGCGTGCGGCGCGCTTTTTGCCACTCAATCCTTCCAACTCCTCGACGGTCGCCGCCTGACCGATGTCTTCGCGAAAGACAGTGATGTCAATGTCCTCGGAAAAACGCGAGATTAATCCGTAACTCTTGGAAAGCGATGTTCCGCCTTTAAAGAGAAGCCTCGGCCCCCCGGCTGCGAGGCCGTTGAAAAGAGCATCCAGCGTCCAGCAAACCCAAAAGTCCTTTTCGATGTTCTGCTGTACCGTGCCAAGTCGGTTGCCGGCACCGATGAATAAATCGCGGCGATCATTCGCGGAAGCCGCCAGCACGGTCGTGAATCCGGGGATCATCGCAATCCTCTAGGGTGAGCGTTCTGATCATCGTGGGATTGATTCTGCTGTTCATCATGATGATCGTTGTGTTGGTCGTCATGGTCATCCTGCTGATGATCTGGCTGCCGAGCATTCTCGCCCGCGCTATTCTTTCCGGGCTTGGCTGCTTTGGGTTTGCCTTGAGGTTGCCCCGCGCCATCCGTCCGGCGAAGGAGATCACGCACGATGGTCTGCATCCACTCCGGAAGCGCGGAAAGGCCTTGGCGCAGGTCATCGCGGATGGCGGAACCATGAGTTGGATCTTGCAGCACAGAGACGAGGCGCGCGCGGATTCGATCCATGTCGCGGGGCAGCAGGTCGCGCAACCAATAGAGCGCCTGAACAACGCGCATGGCGGGACGCCCCGCCCAATGGAGGCGGCTGGGTGCCGCATGCTGAAACTTAATGGTCAGATTGCCGAGCTTGATGGGTTTCAGCCGCGCATCCGTAAGTACGACCGCGCGAGCCGGCACCGCGTCGGTGAGTCCCAGATCGTTGGCCGCGGTAATGCCGTCGACGACCATCCGCACTTGGTCGCGCCGTGCGAGGGCATCGACGACGTGGTGATAATCGGGATAGGTGGGTTTGCCGGTGAGCCGATTTATCCCAGGCCTGTCGTACAGTCCGCGGGCGATTCGGCGGAGAGCCTTCGAGGCCGCGAGACGGTGCAAGGCTTGATCAACCGCTTCCCGGGATCCCAGATCCAGAAAGTCGATGGGGGTCCAAACTCCAGTGGAGGATTGGGCGGACATTCGGTCAAATATTGCGGTTCGGAGATCGAGTCCTAGGCCACGCATTGGAACCTCATTTGTCAGAACAGTGTATCATGCATCTGACAAATGTGCCAGTTTATCTACATTTGTCAGATATATGACACATTTTTCTGACAATATTGGCCCGCGAGCGCCTAGGCTTTCTCGAAGAAACAGCGGCGGACCGTTGACCCAAGTGTACAATTTGCCTTCCCCCCTTAGCCTTCGAGGCAGTGTCATGTGGACCTCGACTCGGTAACGATTTAGTGGTCATTAAAGCTAACCCGCCAGATGTGGCACCGTTTGTGGAAACGGCCCGCCGTCATGCTGATCGTGAGCGAGATGCCCTAGGATTTCTTCCAGGAGGGGTGTATGACGACGCCGCCGCACGAGGAAACCTACTCATCGCGCTTATTCCGAGAGCTACCTCCCAGGAATACGCAGGCCACTTATTGTTTGGCGGCACATTCCCTCACGCGCGCATATTCCAGGTTTTTGTCTGCCAGCAGTTTAGGAACCGCGGAGTCGCGCGTGAGCTGATCGAATACTTGGTGAAGCTGCTAGAGGGATACGGTTATTTGAGCGCCGCTGCGACTGTAGCGGACGACCTGGTCGCGAATGGATTCTGGGAGAAGCTGGGGTTCCTAGTCGCACGGCAAAAACCGGGTGGCGTCAGTAGGAAGCGGCTACTTAATGTTCGGATACCCGATCCATCCTGAGTTGTTCGACCGGTTCTACAACGATTGGTCGAGCCTGGACAAATTCCAGCGGACGCGCGGCGTGGTGACGAGCCATTTCGACCTGTCAGGATGATTCAGCCAACTCGCCAACGTCATAACGCCTGCGGTGCGATGATCCACAACATTGCGAAACGGGCCGTCGGCCTTGCGGAGGTCCGTGAAGGCATAAAGAGTTCCACCACTCCGAATGATGAACGGGCACAGATAGGGTGTTTCAGAAAGGAGTAGCGTGAGCAGATCAAAGACCATCTCCGGGAACAAGGAATCGACGGAGCAGCAGCGGCACAGATCGCGGCCCACCGTACGCGCGACCGCAAGGAACTGCTGTCGCCTGGAGAAGTCTTACAGCGGCACCGCGAGTTGGCCGCACAGTATGGGCATCAGGCGGACCGCGTCGTCGCAAGGGCGCGCGAGCACGGTCACTATCAGCCGCTGGAGCCGGAGATGCAGGCTCAGCGGGCCGTGACATGGGCGCGCGACCGTGTCTTTGAGAGATCGGCCGTACAGGACCGCCGTGCCATCCTGGAAACGGCACTGGTGCGCGGTATGGGAGAAACCACCTATGCCCAAGTCCGGCAGGAGTTCGAGCGCCGGATCGAGGCCGGGGAGTTCCGCGAAGTCTCGCACGTTGGTGCTGGCAGACAGTACACAACCGCCGTGATGGTACGCATGGAGCGTGAGATCGTTGGCCGAATGCAGGAAGGCAATCGGCGCGACTACAGCGATCCGATGCTAGTCTCACCGCAAGTGCGCATCGCCACCGAAGACCGCCACCCAGAACTGAATGCTTCGCAGCGCCAGGCGGTAGACGAAATCTTTCTTTCGCGCGAGAAGGTTGTCGGCTTAGATGGCATCGCAGGCGCGGGCAAGACGACCGCGCTCACCGTCATCCGCGAAGGCGCGGAGGCCGAGGGTTACAGGGTGGAGGGTTTCGCGCCAACGTCCCGCGCGGCGCAGACGCTCGGCGAAGCCAGTATGGAGACATCCACGTTGCAGAAGCATCTGGTACATGGACAGGAGCCAGATAGCGGCGAGAAGCGGCTCTATGTACTCGACGAATCCTCGCTGGCATCGACCCGGCAAGTGCATGAGTTTGTGAATCGACTCCATCCGAATGACCGTGTGTTGCTCGTCGGCGACCGGCGGCAACACGAGGCGGTTGAAGCCGGGCGTCCCTTCGCGCAGCTCCAGGACGCCGGTATGAAAACGGTGAAGCTCGAAGAGATCGTGCGCCAGAAAGACCCGGAACTGAAACAGGTAGTCGAGCAGCTTGCACGGGGCGAGGTGCGCGAGGCGATACAGAATCTTGACCGGCAGGGCCGAGTTCATGAGATTCAAGGCCGCGACGAGCGTATCGCCGCTATCGCGAAGGAGTACGCAAAATCACCAGAGAACACGCTGGTGATTTCTCCCGACAATCGCTCTCGCATGGAGATCAACGAGCGCATCCATGCGGAACTGCAGCGGAGTGCCATCGTCAGCAACGAGGAGCAACGCATCAGGACGCTAGTGCCGCGCCAAGACCTCACCGGGGCCGATCGCACATGGGCCCAACGGTATGAGGTGGGCAATGTTCTGCGCTACTCGCGCGCATCGAAGGAGACCGGCATCGGGAAAGGCGTGTACGCGCAGGTGAAGAGCATCGATGCTCCGAAAAACTGGCTGACAGTCGAACTGCAGAACGGCACGGAGCGAACTTACGATCCACGCAGACAGCAGGGGGTTTCGGTCTTCCGCGAGGAGATGCGCAGTTTTTCAGAGGGCGACCGCATCCAATTCACCGCGCCCGCCAACGAGCCAAAAGTTGCCAACCAAGAGTTGGGGACCATCGAGAGCATCGACGGAGACGGTAGGCTGCGCTTGAAAATGGACAGCGGCCGCGCGATCGAACTCGATCCGCGCAAGCACCCGCATCTCGACCACGGCTATGCCATGACCAGCCACTCCAGCCAGGGACAGACTGCCGACCGTGTCCTGATTCACGTGGACGCCGAGTTGGGCGCGAAGGAACTACTCAACAGCCGCATGGCCTACGTTTCCGTCTCACGTGGACGCTATGACGCCCAGATTTATACGAATAATGCACAAACGCTTGGGCAAGAACTCAGCCGCGACGTGTCCCATTCTCCTGCGATTCAGCAAGAGCCAGGAGCGCACAAGATAGAACCACAAACCACGCATACGAATCAGATCAGTCAGGGTTTCGGTCTAGGTCTGTGATGCAGCATTCCCGAATGACATTCCCCGGATAGCAGAGCGTAGCCGAGGCCCGGTCTGTGTCAAGACTCTGCGACCGCGGCACGCGGCGGGCTTCGCCCGGTCTTGACGCAGACCTCAGCGGCCTCGGCTTAGGCTTCATCTATCCGGGGAATGTCAGAAGGAAAGGACTATTCGCAGGCCATGCTTTCCAGATTGCCTGTGTCACCGTACGCTCTCACGTTAACATGTTACCGTACGCTCTCTTTACATATTGTCACCGTCCGGTTACTCTGTGTGTCTAATTGAGGTGCGCATCATGCGTATTCGAACCGCTGCCGATTTGGGGGCTTTTATCCGCGAGCGTCGCACCAAACTCGGGATGGATCAAATTGCCCTAGCCAAGAAAGCAGGGACGAGCCGAAAATGGCTTGTCGAAGTGGAACAAGGGAAACCGCGCGCTGAAATCGGTCTCATCTTGCGCACGCTGAAGAGCCTCGGAGTATCCGTCGACCTGAAAGCGGATTCCTCCCATGAAACCCCATCGACCAGCAACGCAAGAACCCCCGATATCAACAGCGTTCTTGATGCCTTGAAGAAACGGCCATGACGAATCAACTCATCGCCCTTTTGGATGGCCGCGAGGTCGGAACGGTCCACTACAAGAACGCTCGACTTTCGTTCGTCTATACCGATACATGGAGAGCCGATCCCAATGCTTACCCGCTCTCGCTATCGATGCCGTTGGCGTCGGCAGAGCACGGTCATGCGCGGATCGAAGCGTTTCTGTGGGGACTACTACCCGATAATGACCGTGTTCTTGAGAACTGGGGAAGACGCTTTCAAGTTTCTCCTAGGAATGTCTTTCGGCTGATTACACATGTGGGTGAAGACTGCGCAGGTGCTGTTCAGTTTGTCCGTTCGGAACGTCTTGAAGCACTGCAAAAGGAACCGGCTTCCAGAGAAGTCAAATGGCTTGCCGAGGACGAGGTTGCCGAGCGGTTGAAAGCACTGCGCGCAGACCATTCTCAATGGCGTAGTGCTCAAGACACGGGGCAGTTCAGCTTGGCCGGGGCACAACCAAAGACGGCTCTTCTGTTCGAGCGCCAGCGATGGGGTGTGCCGTCTGGTCGAGTTCCAACCACTCACATTCTCAAACCACCGACGGGCGAATGGGATGGCCACGCGGAGAATGAGCATTTTTCGCTGCGTTTGGCCAGAGCTGCCGGACTGATCGTTCCCAACTCCACCGTCCAGCACTTCGGTGACGAGATCGCAATTGTGCTGGAGCGTTACGACCGCGTGCGAAGTGGAGGACACTGGTCACGCATCCATCAAGAGGACATGTGTCAGGCGCTCGGTCTTCATCCGACAAGCAAGTATGAAAGTGATGGCGGACCAGGAGTACGCACGATTGCGGAATTATTGCGTGAACAATCGAGCAATCCCGAAGAAGATGTGCAGTCGTTTGTGGATGCTCTCGCTTTCAATTGGCTTATTGCAGGAACAGATGCCCATGCAAAAAACTATGCACTGCTGTTAGGCGGAAGCGGAGCGGTACGACTCGCTCCGCTCTACGATTTAGCAAGCATTCTGCCGTACCAGACCATCAACCTGCAGAAAGCGAAGCTTGCCATGAAGATCGGCGGAGAATACCGGCTGAGGAATATCGGACTGCGGCATTGGAAAAGATTCGCAACCGATCTGCGATTGGACGAGGCTTGGCTCCTGGAGCGTATCAGAACAATGGGCGCCTCTCTTCCAGATCATGCAACCTCAATCCGAAACGAACTTGAGGCGGAAGGACTGGCACACATAACCATGACCCGGCTGGCACAAAGGCTGAAAGCGCGAGCCGCGTCTTGCCTGCGGCTTGTGCAATAAACTGAATGGAAGCGGCGATGATCTTCTCCCGAAGTAACGAGTGGCTTCATTCCCTGAGATGCGATAGATCTTCTCGCCAACACGCGCGGTCAATTCTGGAGTATCGACCCCGATCTCCATCTTGTTGATGTCGTCGCCGAGTGTCGTGAGTGCGAGGATTCTTGAGCTGCATCCCAACGCTCTACAAAGCCCCAGGAAGAAACAGGATCAAGAGTGCGCCCCTGAAGCCCGCTCTGCGTGCCACGAAATCTCGTAACCACGAGGCCGCAGCGAACTGAACCACGAAACTTCGTTGTTTGTTCCCAAAGCAATTTCCACTATCCCTCTCTAAGTCCTTAGAAATCACTAGCAGCACTTGATCGTTCTATTTCCCTTGAATGGTCCTGCTCCTGCTTTAGCAAAGATGTCTAAAGGAAATTCCGGCTTAAATCTGGAAACTTCAAACAGAAGGAAACTATCGTGAACTTAAAAAGCTTAGCCCTCTCCCTTGGCGTGGCCGTGATGTTTTGCATGTCTGCTGCCTTCGCTCAAACCTACAACTTTCAAACCCTGAACTATCCGGGCGACACGTTTACCCAGTTGCTCGGCATCAACAACTCCGGGGACATTGCTGGCTACCACGGAGCGGCCCCCAACAAGGGATTCACTTACTCGACCAAGAACGCCGCCTTCACAGATGAAAACTACGGTGGCTCACAGCAGACCCAGGTCATTGGCATCAACAACGAGCCTTTCAAGACCTCCGGGTTCTACATCTTGCATGGAAAAACGTTCGGATTTACCGACTACAACGGCACCTTCACCAGCGTGGCCTATCCGAAGAAGCCGTTCAACCAGCTCCTCAGCCAGAACGATTACGGCCAGGCGGCGGGGTACTACAGCACGACGGGAAGCGGCAGCGGTCCCGATACCGCCTATGTCTACGACGAGGACGGCGGTGTGTTCGAGACTTTCGAAATTCCCGACTCTACCAGTGCGCAGGCCACCGGCATCAACAACTCCGACAACGTCTGCGGATTCTACCTGGACGCCTCTAGCAACAGTCACGGCTGGGTGCAGATTCAGGGACATTTCACGATCCTCAACTATCCCGGCGCCCTTCAGACGTCGGCCTCCGGCTTGAATAACAAAGGCCTCGTAGTTGGCTTCTGGGTCGACGCGTCGGTCAACACTCACGGTTTCGTGTACGACACCGCCAGCAGCACATTCACGTCGGTCGACGATCCGAACGGAGTCGGCGAGACGATCGTGAATGGAGTTAACGACAACGGCGATCTCGTTGGTTTCTACGGCCCGGGAAATTGCAATAGCAGCCAGTGCAGCGGCTTCGTCGCGACCCCGGCGGAGTGACGTTCTTGATGCAACACCAGATTTAGAAACAAACATTCAGCAACACCATTCAAAGGAGAACCACCATGAAATCCACGAACACCATCGCCCGTATCGCCCTAACGCTGCTGTGCCTTGCTGCTTTTGCATCGGCCAGCTTCGCCGCCACCAAACCTCTTTCTGAGCCCTTCGGACTTGCCCTCGATTCCAAGGGCGACCTGTACGTCGCTAACTTCGGCGGGGGAGAGGTACTTGTCTATAACCCTGCGTATAACCAAATCGCCTCGAAAACGATTTCCAATTCGCTCACTTCGCCGACCGGTGTGGCGCTCGACATTAACGGAAACGTGTATGTTTCCGACTTCAGCAGCAGCGCCGTAAACCAGTATTCACCTGCCGGAAAGCTGGAACAGCAACTTACCAGCGCCAACGGCATCAGCGACCCAGTCGCCGTCGCAATCGACGGTGTCGGCGATTTGTTTGTCAACAATGGCTTCTTGAACGTAAGTCTCTACGCACCGCTGTTGGGTAACCAACTCGAACAGAGCCAGAGTGCTGGCGCTCTTGGCGTCACCACCGTCTACGGAATCGCAACCCGCGGAGGGGTTTGGGCTCTCGGAACCGACCAGGGTTTTAAGCAGACTCCGCTAGACATATTTTTCATAGATGGCGGTACGAATCCGCCCGTGGCAGGCACAACCGGATCCGCCGTAGCCTTTGATGGGTCGGGGAACATCTACTCTGCCAATCTTGACGGCACACTCGACTTTTACAGCCCTCCCACGCAAGCGCTGGTGCAGTTCAAGGACCTGGGTTACGCAGCCCGAGGAATGGTTGTGGATGCCGTACGCGGTCGCATCTACATCTCCAATTTTGATGGCAACCAGATCCAGGTCTACAACACTGGCGGAGTACTTCTGAAGACCATTGAGTAAACGGTCCGCTTGCGCTCTGTTCACGTCTGTACGTGACCATCACACTGCGGGTACCCACTCATTCGCGCTTTCTTTGCGAGTGAGTGGGTTTCAACACCGCCAGTCCACCAAGTTTTCATTTCGGGGACAGTCGAGGGAGTCAAGGCTTTCATGAAGGAATCGTCCCAAATTAAGCAGCAGATTCAGAAAAACAAATTCAGCAACACCATTCAAGGAGAACCACCATGAAATCCACGAACACCATCGGCCGTATCGCCGCCACTCTGCTGTGCCTTGTCGTTTTCGCATCGGCCAGCTTCGCCGCCACCAATCCACTGAGTTATCCACAAGGCCTCGCGGTCGACGCTAAAGGCAACCTCTACGTCGCCAATAACGACGCCAACAATATTCTGATTTTTAGCCCCGGCTACGCCCTGCAGAAGTCCGATACGATTACGCAAAACATCAACTTCCCCACCGCCGTTGCCATCGACCCCTTGGGCAATCTGTGGGTCGCCAATGCTGGACCGAGCAACGGCGGCACTTACGGCAGCATCGCCGAGTACATCGGCCGACAGCAATATCTCCCCGCGACGATCACCAACGGTATCGTCAGCCCTTTGGCGATGGCAATTGACGGAATCGGCGACGTTTGGGTCGAGAACGACTTCAACAGCATTACCGTCTATGCTTCACCGTCTCCAGCCTTTCCGCCAAACGCCCTGGCGCAAACTCTTTTTGTGAATCCGCCAGTGTTTGGGCTTGCGGTTGCCGAGGACGTTTTTGCCTACGGCAACAACAACGGCACCCTTCTCGTGGCGTTAGAGCCAGTCTTGGCCAGCAATGACCAAAAAGGCGAGGGATTTTCCACTCTCACTGGCGTTGCGTTAGCTAGCGCTCCCGGAGGCAACTTCTACGTCGGCAACTCCGATGGCACCGTGGATCTCGTGGCGGTCAATGGAAGCGTCTCCGAATTTCTTACCTTGCCCTTCGTTCCCAGCGGCATCGCCGTCGACAACGTGCGCGGACGCGTTTACATCTCCAATGCCCCAGGGAACTCGATTTCCGTCTACAGCACGGCGGGTACGCTCTTGCACACGATTGAATAGGCCAAGTTCTTGCGGTCGGTGGAGAGGCCTTCCTCTCCGCCGGTTTTTTCAACTCGGACCGCCGAGGCAACCGGACTCCTTAGGAGGGAATCGTTCCCGAAGTGAGCGCCAGATGCGGAAACAAAAATTCAGCAGCACCATTCCAGGAGAACCACCATGAAATCCACGAACACCATCGCCCGGATCGCCTCCACTCTGATGTACCTAGCCGTTTTCGCATCGGCCAGTTTCGCCGCCACCAACCCATTGAGCTACCCACAAGGCCTTGCGGTCGACGCTAAAGGCAACCTTTACGTGGCTAATTCCGCCGCCAACAATATTCTGGTTTTTAGCCCGGCCTACGTTCTGCAAAAGTCTGAAACCATTACGCAAAACATCAGCTTTCCCACCGCTGTTGCCTTTGACCCCTTGGGCAATCTGTGGGTCGCCAATGCCGAACCCAGCAATGGCGGCGCCTCCGGCAGCATCGCCGAGTACATCGGCGGCAAGCAAAATACGAACGCGACCATCACCGCTTTTATCGAGAACCCCTTAGCGATGACCATTGACGCGATCGACAACATTTGGGTTGTGAATAACCTCACCAACATTTTGGTCTTTTCTTCGACGTCTGCCTACGCCCCGCCAGCCGCCCTGCTACAACTCATTACACCGACTCCTCCTGTCTATGGAGTCGCGATTGCCGCAAGCGATGTTGTTGCCTGGGGTAGCAACAGCGGCCTCTTCCTGGGACCGGAGGCTCTCCCTTCGGGCGCCATCGAGAACCCCGCTGCTTTCCCAACCCTAACTGGCTTTGCCCTGGCCAGTGCCGCCGGAGGCAACCTCTACGTCGCTAACGGGGACGGCAGCATAGATATCATCACAACCACTCCAGCCGCTGACCCCTTTCTCAAGCTATCCTTCGTTCCCTCCGGCATGGCGGTGGACAAGGTGCGCGGGCGGCTCTACATCTCCAACAGCGGCGGGAACTCGATATTGGTCTACAGCACTGCGGGTACGCTCTTGCACACGATCCAATAACGCCGGCTTTCCGTGGGTGACCACTCATTCGCGTTTTTGTTTTTCCGGAAGGAATCGTTCCGAGGTAAGCACGAGTCAGAAACAAAACTTCAGCAACACCATTCAAGTCGGAGTAGGGACCATGATCGCTCATGACCCCCTCCACAGATCCGGACGAGCGGAGTTACCGCATCCGGCTCCCACCTTGGGTGAAGACGCCCAGGCGCACGAGAGGATAAGGATGAC